>JAPZUE010000018.1 GCA_027533385.1 Rhizobium sp.
CCACATTCATCCCTTGACCGGCAGACGCCGGATAAGGCCTACTTCAACACGCTGGCACCCATGATGGTGGCGGCATAATCGAGGCGGAAATCCACTTAGCAAAACGCCCGAAACTGTTCAGACAAACCGAGCCACCTCTCCCCCCTTGAGGGGGAGAAAGCGAAATCGAGGAATTGGCCCGATCAGGGCCAAACCTCAGATTTCGCAAGAGGGGGGCTCGGTAAGCTGGGCACCAACGGAACGCTGCCCCTCTCTTGGAAAATCTGAAGTTTAGGCGGCTTGCGCTCGCCTAAGCCTTCGATTTTCCGTTCTCCCCCGCAAGGGGGGAGATAGGCCACCCCGCGCCCCGCCCCTTCCTTGTTTCCCTATTTCGCCAATTCCCTCACCACCGAAAGGAGCCCGACATGCCAGACCGACAAACCCGAGATACCCCCCTCCCCGAACCGCTGGAGATTCGCCTGCTGCGCGACACATTCGATCAACGTGGCCTGCCGCTGCGCTGCCCAAGACGCCAATGCCGGCGCAGCCGATACTGCAGCGGCCCGGCCCTTCGCCCGGCGCAGCCGCTCAACCCGGGCGAAGCACTGCCGCCCTGCGCCCTCCAGGCCAAACCCGAGGCGCGCCGGCAGTTCCTGGCCATGGCAGCAGACCTGCTACCGCCGCTCAACGACAGCACCGCCCCCGGCACATGGCCTGACGACAGAGAGGCGGCCAACCACCTTCGCCAGGCGCTGGCGATCGTCGAGCAGATCCACACCCGCCCTGGCCCGCATCCGCAGAGCGAACGCACGGCGCTTGCCGCCTGGTATGCCACCGACCCCGCCCCCGAACTCACCGCCCTCTGCCGCCGCATCTGGCGCCACACCAGGGTGGACAAGCACCGGCGCGGACATTCTGGCGCCGCTATCCAGCCCGTGCCCCAGGATGCGGCGACGCAGGCTGCCACGGGCACGGCGGCATGAGGCCGGCCACCCACCTCCCCCTAGAGGGGGGAGGTCGCCGCAAGCGGCGGGTGGGGGTGACACAGCGCCGGATGACAGCAAATCTACGGACAAGTGCTCACCCCACCCCGGACCTCCGGTCCGACCCCCCCCCACAAGGGGAGGGTGGCACCCCGCCGCCGAGCCCCTCATGCCAAGGCGGGTGCCGCAGCGCCCCTCGAAGCACGAGGCCTCCACTCTCCCCACCTGTGGGGGAGATGTCGGCGCAGCCGACAGAGGGGGGTATGCCGCAGGCAAGCACAGCCGCGATCAGCGCTGGCGGCTTGAGCCCTCCACTTTGTGGGGAGGTTTTGCGTGGAGAGGGCTTGGGAGGGGAAAGCCGATGAAAACCCTACTCCGCCGCCTTTGGCAGATCCTCGGCCTCGACCTCGCCCCCGACCTCGGCAGGCAGCGGCTCCATCTCGTAGGAATAGCCCTCGAGCATGGAATAGGCCCGCTCGATCGCGGCGATCTGCACCTCGGAGGCCTTGATGGCGTCGGTGATCGATTGCGCCCGCGCCCGCAGCATCGAGCCGAGCACGTCGGTCTCCGGCCGGCGGCCGAGCCGGTCGAGATGCTTGCGCACGCGGGCCCGGTGGCGCTCCAACTCGAGAATGTGGAAGCGGCATTTGAGGATATCGTCGGTGAGCTTGCGGCGCAGCCCGGCGACCGGATCGAAACTGCCAGGCTCGCGCTCGTCGAGGATCATGTCGTTGATCAGCGTTTCCAGCACCATCAACCCCTTGAGGTCGGCGGGCTCGGCCAGCTGCGGATCATAGCCGGTATCGTCGAAGACGCGGCGGCGCACGGGATCCTTGAGCAGCTCGTAACAGGCGGAGATTTTCGCGAAGGCTTCCGTATCGCCACCGGCATCCGGATGGGCGGTCTTCACCACCTTGCGATAGGCGGCCTTGATGGCGGCCTCGTCGGCATCGCGGGCCACGCCCAGGAGCTCGTAAGGGTCGATCACTGCGGCACCCGTCTTCGCCATACTCATCCACTCCCGCGCCCAGCCACCTCTCCCCTAAACCCGGATGGCGGCTGCATCAAGACGCAACACGTCTCTGTCCCCGGTCACGAGGGCGGATACCGGATGCGCGCTGCGGGCCGTGCTCGGCGGCCATGGCAACGCTACCACCCCTCAAATCTCAAGGATTTCAGCCCGTTGAGGCGATTTTGCCGGCCAGACTGTGACTTTTCATACTTGCCAAGGTTCGGAAATGCCCCTACCTCTTGGGCTGTTCGGGCACCAATGATCCCGGAGACTGGACTGACTTGTATTGACCGCCCGCGCGGTCCTGGGGGCTTTCTCCCGCCGGTAGACGTTCTTTCCCCGTTATCGCGATCCCTCGACGGTTCCGTTTCGGCGGAGCTTTACCTTGCCGCTTCCGGTCAGCCGGCGGTGGCGCAGACGACAACACGGGAATAAGGAACTCTCCCATGGCCACCAAGGGCACCGTTAAATTCTTCAACCAGGACAAGGGCTTCGGCTTCATCACCCCGGAAGGCGGCGCAAAGGACGTTTTCGTCCACATCTCCGCACTCCAGGCATCGGGTCTCCAGACCCTCAAGGACGGCCAGCAGGTCACCTTCGACACCGAGCCGGACCGCATGGGCAAGGGCCCCAAGGCCGTCAACATCCAGGCTGCCTGATCAAGATTTCAAATGGCGTCCCCCGGGACGCCATTTTCGCATCCGGGATCTGAAAAACGCCGAAATGTCGCGCTAAAGATTATTCCGCAGCGGCAGAGCTGTTCGAAGCACCCTGTATCTTCGGCCCGCCCGCTATATCGACCGCCGCAAAGGCCTCGGCAATCAGGTCAGGCGAAACGCCCGGCCTGGTCGCCTCGGAGGACAGGATCTGCCGGTAGCGCCGCGCGCCCGCATAGCCCTGGAACAGCCCGACCATATGCCGCGTGACATGGTTGAGCCGCCCGCCAGACGCGATCACCCGCTCCGCATAGCCGATCATCACATCACGCACCCGGTCCCAGTCGACCGAAACCACCGGCGCGCCATAGATCCGGGCATCGACCTCGGTCAAAAGCGTCGCATTGTGATAGCTCGCCCGCCCGAGCATCACCCCGTCCATGACGGAGAGATGTTGCACCGCCTGATCGAGATCGCTGATCCCGCCATTGATGCCGATGAAAACATGAGGGTTTTCCCGCTTCATCCGGTAGACGAGCTCGTAATCGAGCGGCGGAATTTCCCGGTTCTCCTTCGGCGACAGACCCTTCAGCCAGGCCTTGCGGGCATGGATCCAGACCGCATCCGCCCCCGCTCCGATCATCCGGGCGAGAAAATCGGGAAGCACCTCAGCCGGCTCCTGCTCGTCCACCCCGATCCGGCACTTGACGGTGACAGGCACCCTCGCCACCTGTTTCATGGCCGCAACACAGGCCTCGACCACCTCGGGCGTCTGCATCAGACAAGCCCCGAAGGTCCCCGACTGCACCCGGTCCGAGGGGCAGCCGACATTGAGGTTGATCTCGTCATAGCCGTAATCGGCCGCGATCCTCACCGCCTCGACGAGCTTGCCCGGATCCGACCCGCCAAGCTGCAGCGCCACCGGATGTTCGGCATCGCTGAACGACAAGAGTTTCTCGCGTGGCCCATGAATGATCGCGTCGGCCACCACCATCTCGGTATAGAGCAGCGCCCGGGCCGACAGCTGCCGATGGAAAAACCGGCAATGCCGGTCCGTCCAGTCGATCATCGGCGCAACCGCAAACACCGGTCGCCCATAGGGGGCGGGACCGGGAATGGCGCGGGTCAGGAAGTCGGTTTCTATCGTCATGGCGGCGCCCATAGCATGCTTTGCCACGAAAGGACACCATCGACCCGCGACGCCTCAGCTCAGAACAATTCAGCCAGCTGAGCGCATCACCACGCCGAACGCAGCCTCACTCCCCCGCCTGGAACTGCAGCGGCCATTCGGATGGCTCGCTCTGCACGCCGTCGCAATTGACCTTCTCGCGATACTCCATCAGCTGGAATTCGAAGGTCTCGCCCGGCGCATCCATCAGGCGGAAGACCTGATAGGTGCCGCAATCCCCCTGGCCGCGCCCCAGTGAGGTCGAGATGAAGACACCCTTTTCGGCAAAGACCTCCGGGTTCATCATCTGCGCATTGTTCTCGCCTTCCAGTGCCGGCGGATTGGGCAGGCTCAGCATCGCAGCCCAGTCGGCAGGCGGGTTTTGCGTGATCGCGAAGATGCTCGTGCCCTGATAGGCGCCGAGGAAACACGGCACTTCCCAGAGAATGAAGTTCTCGTTCACGGCATAGCGCTGGCCGGGATAGGCGAGCGTCTCCGGATCGCTGCATTCATCCGGCGCATAGGTTGCGATCTCGCGACGGATGGCTGCCGGGACTTCGCTCGCAGCCGAGAGCACCACCGGTGGAGTGAGAGCCAGTCCGACCGGACCGGTGTAGGGCGATGGTCCACCGGCCGCAGCCCCCTCGTCCGAGACTTGCTCGGGCGCAGCTGCCGCCGTCTCGGTTGCAGGTTCGCCGGGGCAACCGATCACCCCCTTGGCGCCCGCGACAAACGGTGGAAGGTCCGGCCGCACCACGGTCACCGTCGCCTGGCTCACCGTCTGCAGCGA
This sequence comes from Rhizobium sp., assembly GCA_027533385.1. Lineage (GTDB taxonomy): Bacteria > Pseudomonadota > Alphaproteobacteria > Rhizobiales > Rhizobiaceae > Allorhizobium. The sequence continues at coordinate 4,589 of JAPZUE010000018.1, forward strand.
GCCGGTGACGACGGCCTCCTCGATCCTGACAAGCACATGCGTCGCATGGTCGGCGCTGGAATAGAGCCGGTAACCCAGCCGCGACGGAGGGTCGAAATCGCCGCGCGCGCTTTCATTGAGCGCGATCTTCTCCTTGCCGATTTCGACGACGGCCTGCAGCTGCACGCCATCCTTGTCGTAGGGCATGTAGATCAGATAGGCATATTTGTCGGTATCGGGATCCTTGTTGCTCTGCCAGAACGCGAGATGACAGGTGCTCAAGCCACCTTCGATCTCGTGTTTTCCAAAAAGCTTCAGATCGATGGACGGTTCCTCTGCGACAACGGAAGAAGCAGCGGTCGCCAGAAGCGAAAACGCCAGGCACGGCAACGACAGAAATTTCATGATCCCCCCGGATCCCGGATCAGCCGTCTGGCCCCAGCGGCACGGCGATCGACAGGGGCAAGGCTAGCGGGCGAGCCTGATTTGCACAAGCAGCCTGCGCGCGTGTCAGCTTCAGAGCAGGCCGAGTTCCGCGAGTTCCCGCTTCAGATCGTCGGGCATGTCCTCGATATTGGCCCCGGAGGCTGACAGGTCGCGCGGGGCCGCATCCGCCTCCAGATAGCGCCAGCCCTGGAACGGACGACGCGGCGCCGGTGCCACTTCGATGACTTCAGGTCCGAGGATCAGCTCGCAGCGCGTTATTCCGTCGCCGCCGGTGAAGGTCTTGATGTCCAAAAGCTTCTGCCGGGCCGACAACTGACCCTTGATGATCCAGTAGAGCGAACCGCCGTCGAGCAGTTCTTCCGTGCGCTTCGGCACCATCCGCGTCACATGCGAGGAATGCGGCTCAAGCCCCGCCGCGACCGCCACGAGGCAGCGTTCGGCGACCCAGTCGCGCAGATCGTCGATGGAGTCGGCTCCGACGCAGAGCTTGAGGAGATGCAGTGCCATGCCACCCGAGATAGCCTGTCCCGGCGGCGGGTCAAGGGCTGGGGTGTCGCAGTGGTGATGTGCTCAACAGTTTCGGTGTTTTTCTGGACGCGTCGTCATCCTCGGGCTTGTCCCGAGGATCTCCCAAGGGTGGCCCTCCGCTCGACGATGGTCTGGATATGCGACCTTTACCGCCCAGGCCCCGGCTGACGGAGATAGATCCTCGGGACAAGCCGGAGGATGACGCCGCAGATAACATCAGGACAGGACTACTCCCCTGCCCGCGTCAACATTCCACGACATTGACAGCCAGGCCGCCGAGCGAGGTTTCCTTGTATTTCTCGTTCATGTCGTTGCCGGTCTGGCGCATGGTTTCGATCGCGGCATCCAGCGGCACGAAATGCTGGCCGTCGCCCTTCAATGCCAGTGACGCGGCGGTGACGGCCTTGACGGCGCCGAGCGCGTTGCGCTCGATGCACGGCACCTGGACGAGACCGGCGACAGGATCGCAGGTCATGCCGAGATGGTGTTCGAGTGCAATTTCGGCAGCGTTTTCAATCTGCTCCGGCGTGCCGCCCATGACGGCAGCAAGACCGGCGGCCGCCATGGCCGAGGCCGAGCCGACCTCGCCCTGACAGCCGACTTCCGCGCCCGAGATCGAGGCATTGTGCTTGATGATGCCGCCGATGGCCGCCGCCGTCAGCAGATAGTCGCGAATGCCTTCCTGGTCGGCATCGGGGTGGAAATGCAGGTAGTAGCGGATGGTCGCAGGCACGACACCGGCTGCCCCATTGGTCGGCGAGGTCACGACGCGACCGCCGGCGGCGTTTTCCTCGTTGACGGCCATGGCATAGACGGAGAGCCAGTCATTGGCGAGAACCGGATTGAGCCGGTTGGAGCGCCATTCTTCCTGCAGCTTGTCGTGGATCGACTTGGCCCGACGACGCACCTTCAAGCCACCCGGCAGCTGGCCTTCCTGGCGCAGGCCACGATCGATGCAGCTCGACATCGCGTCCCAGAGCCTGTCGAGCCCGGCATCGAGATCTTCACGGCTTCTCACCACCTCCTCGTTGGCCCGCTTCATCTGGGCAATCGAAAGCCCTGAAGCCGCCGCCATCGCCAGCATTTCCTTCGCCGAGGAAAAGGGATAGGGCACCTTTTGCGACGATGCCTGCTTCTTCTGCTTCTGCATGGCGAGAAGCTCGGTGTCGGTGACCACGAAACCGCCGCCGATCGAATAATAGATCTGGGTGAGCAGCACCCGACCGTCCCTGTCGAGCGCAGACAGCCGCATGCCATTGGCATGGCCCGACAGAGGCGTCTTCTTGTCGTAGACGAGATCGTCCTTCGGCTGGAAGTGGTAGGCCGGATGGCCCGGCGGCGTTACACGGCCAGTTCGTTCGACCTCGGCGATGATCGCCTCCATGCGATCGGGATCGACGCTGTCGGGCGCCTCCCCCATCAGCCCGATGATGACGGCATTGCCCGTACCGTGACCGATCCCGGTATAGGCAAGCGAACCGTGCAGGCTGGCCTTGAGCGCAGCGACATGCGCGCCCGCCGGACGCGGCCACTGGTCGGAGAGAATGAGGTCGAGAAACCGGTTGGCCGCCGTCATCGGACCCATGGTGTGGGAACTCGAGGGGCCGACGCCGATCTTGAACACGTCGAAAACCGAAAGAAACATGGGGCTCCTCGCATGCGGGATAAGAAAGCGCAAAGGCTAGTGCATCGCCTAGCACGAATGCGCCTTGCAATCGACATCGGCTTTCATGGCCGCGACATGGTGGACATGCAGTTGAATGGGCTGAAACGCAAACAGCGCGGCCGTGAGGACCGCGCTGTTCGCTCAATCGCCTGTGGCGGATGTCAGATCGTGCCGAAAAGGTAGGCCAGGCACATAACGCCGGCAAAACCCATCAAGGCACGGAATGTGACACCCCAGCACGACTTCTGGAAACTGCCTTCCATGAAAACTCCGTGTGAGAACACATTCACAGGAAAGCCGTCCCCCGACCGCTTTCTGAGCATTCATCTATTAAAATCTCCGGGTCTTCGCAACTGCAAAAATGGCAAAAGGAAGGCGCAAAATGCGCAGTAGGCATGCGCCCGGCGCATGGATTGTCGAAATATCAATGGGATAGAAGGGGAATTCGTGAACGCCCCCTCGCGAGCCCTCGCCCCAATTCGGGCCAATATCTTTCCCGTGGTTAATTCTGATTGTGGAGAATGCGCTCCACGGGATAATGCCGCACGCCATCGGACCTTGAGGGATTCGCTGACATGACCATCGTCGACTACTGCGCCATGGCGCTCTTCATCCTGCTTTGGCTCGCCTATGCGCGAATCACGGGCGAGCAGGTCATCTGGCAGCGCACCAGCCTGACCAAGGCCATGGCCGAGCGGCGGCGTGAATGGATCCTGAATTCCATGAATCGCGATCTGAAGATGATCGATACCCAGATCATGGGCGGCCTGCAGAACGGCACGGCCTTCTTCGCCTCGACGACGATCTTCGCCATCGGCGGCTGCTTCGCCCTGCTCGGCGCCACCGAACAGGTCGATGCTATCCTCAAGGACATCCCCTATATCGTGCAGGGTGGCCGCGCGACCTTCGAACTGAAGGTCTGCGGACTGATCGCGCTCTTCGCCTATTCCTTCTTCAAGTTCGGCTGGTCCTATCGCCTGTTCAACTATTGCACCATCCTGTTCGGCGCGATCCCGATGGCCGAGGAGGCAAAGAAGGACCCGAAACGGGCGATGGAGGCGGCGGAACGCACGATCCGGATGAACATCATCGCGGCCAGCCATTTCAACATGGGCCTGAGGGCAATCTTCTATTCGATCGGCTATCTCGGCTGGTTCGTCAGCCCCTGGGTCTTCATGCTCTCGACGGTGCTGGTTTTCATCGTGTTGCTCCGTCGCCAATTTTTCTCCGAGGCGCGCCTTGCCCTCATCAACACGAGCGATAGCTGAGAACGGGCGCCGGAACCAAGGCCATGAATTCGCCGTCTTTGGCTCAGACCCCGCCAAACCATGATGGCGGCGGCAAGTCCCCGCTGAAGAGCTGAAGGAAGACGACGTGGCAGATCCGACCGAGCCCGCAAACGCCTCGCCCAGACCGCGCCTGCTCGCGCTCGACGCGGCCCGTGGCCTCGCGCTAATTGCCATGGCGACCTATCATTTCAGCTGGGATCTGGAATTCTTCGGCTATCTGGCGCCGGGAACATCGACACAGGGTTTCCTGAAGCTCTATGCCCGGATGATCGCGTCCAGCTTTCTGTTCCTGGCCGGCTTCAGCCTCGTGCTGGCCCATTATCCGAAACTGAGACTGCAACCCTTCATGCGACGGCTTGGCGTTATTGTCGCCGCAGCCGCTGCGATCTCCGTAGCCACCTACTGGTTCACACCGGACAGCTGGATCTTCTTCGGCATTCTGCATGCCATCGCCCTGTCGAGCCTGATCGGCCTTCTCTTTCTGCGCGTGCCCCCGCTGTTGACGCTGGTGGCGGCAGGCATTGCGATCATGATGCCCGAGCTGCTGCGCTCGCCGGCCTTTGATGCGCCCTTGTTCTGGTTCCTCGGCCTTTCGGAAACCCTGCCGCGCTCGAATGACTATGTGCCGCTTCTCCCATGGATCGGCGCCCTGCTGTCCGGCATCGCGATCGCGCGCTTCCTGGTCGATCGGGACCGCCTTGGATGGATCGATGGCCTGCCGGCGGGACCCGGCTGGCTGCGCTGGGGCGGGCGCCATTCCCTGACGGTCTACCTGCTGCATCAACCGATCCTGATTGCCGGCCTCTACCTGTTCAGCCTGGTCGTGCCGCCACCCGCGGTCGATCCCGTCGCGCAGTATATCGGCACCTGCCAGGCCAGCTGCCTCGACCAGGGGAACGAGGCCGGGCTCTGCGAACGCTTCTGTGCCTGTACGCTGGAGCGGCTCCAGGCGGAAAGCCTGTTCGAACCACTCCAGTCCGGCGCAATCTTGGGCGATCAGGATCAACGCATACAGACGCTGGCGGAAGAGTGCACGTTGAGGAGCCAGTCAGCGCCGTAGGACCAAGTCTCGACGACAGGAGCCCATAGGATCGAGATTTGGCATAGGGGGAGTTCTTCAATGAATGCCTACCGTGCGAAGCCTCTGAGATATCCCTGGCCACCCCTGCTCTATTTCACGGGCATTCTGGCGGCGATCATTGCCGGCCGCATGGCGGCCCTTCAGCCGATACCGTCACCCCATCCCTACCTGCTGCCGGTGATCGGCTTCAGCATCGGCCTGATTGCGGTAAGCCTCGACATCTGGGCGGTGCGCACGCTGATGGAGCGCCAGACGCCGGTGCTCGACAGCGGCTGCGCCCGCCACCTCGTGACCTGCGGCCCCTTCCGCTTCAGTCGCAATCCGATCTATCTGGCCTACACCCTGTTCACGCTGGCGCTGGGCCTGATCTCCGGAAACAGCTGGTTTTTCGTCGCGGCAATCGTCTCGGTCACGGCCACGCGGCTGCTCGCCATTCCGAGCGAGGAGCGGCATCTCGAAGCCCGCTTCGGCTTCGACTATGAGAGCTACCGCAGGCGGACTCGGCGTTGGATCTGATTCGGGTGGAGAACGGGCGTGGCGTCAGGTGCCGACGCCGATTTCGACGAGGCGGGTCAGACATGCCTCTTCGGCCTGATCGAGTTCCGACAGGGTCTCGTCGATGTCGCGGCGCTTCTGGCGAAGCTCGTCGCGCTTCTCGTCGATCTTCTTCATCATCAGCTTGAGCTGCCCGACTTCGCCTGGCGGCTCCTTGTAGACGTGAACGATTTCACGGATTTCGGCGATCGTGAAGCCGATGCGGCGACCGCGCAGGATTTCCTGCAGGAAACGACGGTCGGCAGCGCGGTAGAGGCGCGTGCGGCCACGACGTTCCGGATGCAGCAGACCCTCGTCCTCGTAGAAGCGCAGGGTGCGCGTCGAAACACCGAATTCACGCGTGAGCTCTGTTATGCTATAGTATTTCTTCACGGTCATCCGATCCTGTACTGGAGGCCATGATATTGACTTTTACGTACAAGTCAATTTTTTGGACCCCGGACCGGTGGATTTCAGCGGTTGGCAGGCGCGTGCCCTGTGCCGTCCGTCACATGAACCACCAGGTCGCAAGCCCCAGAAACGAGAAGAAGCCCGTCGTATCGGTGATCGCGGTGACGAAGACAGCCGAGGACACCGCCGGGTCCGCCCCGGCGCGGTTCAGAATCATCGGGATGGTGATTCCCGCCATGGCGGCTGCGAACATGTTGATCAGCATGGCCGTGGTGATCAGGCCACCGATCGAATAATCCTGAAACCAGAGGCCGGCGACCAGGCCGACCGTACAGCCGAACACAACCCCATTGATGAGGCCGACGCCCGCCTCGCGGCGCACGACCCGGAAGGCATTGTGGATGTCGAGATTGCGGGTCGCAAGCGCCCGCACGGTGACCGTCATCGTCTGCGATCCCGCATTGCCGCCCATGCCGGCGACGATCGGCATGAGGATCGCAAGCGCCACCACCTGCTCGATGGTCGCCTCAAACAGCGAAATGACCGAAGCCGCCATGAAGGCAGTCAACAGGTTGACGGCAAGCCAGGGCACGCGCGAGCGCGAGGTCTCGACGACGCTGTCGGAGAGCTCTTCATCGCCGACGCCGCCGAGGCGCAGCAGATCTTCCTCCGCCTCTTCCTGGATGACGTCGACCACGTCATCGATGGTCAGCACGCCGACCAGGCGCTCGTTCTCGTCGACGACGGCAGCCGACAGAAGGTCGTATTGCTCGAAGAGCTGGGCCGCCTCTTCCTGGTCCATCTCGGCCGGGATCGGGTGGTTGGTCTCGTGCATGATGGTCTCGATCTTCACCGCGCGCTTGGTGCGCAGGATGGCATCGAGATTGACGGCCCCAAGCAGCTTGAAGGTCGGATCGATAACGAAGATCTGGGTAAAGCTTTCCGGCAGATCCTCCTCGTCGCGCATGTAGTCGATCGTCTGGCCGACCGTCCAGAAGGGCGGCACGGCGACGAATTCCGTCTGCATGCGGCGACCGGCCGAACTTTCGGGATAATCGAGGGCGCGGCGCAGGCGCACCCGCTCGGTAAACGGCAGCTGCGCGAGGATCTCCTCGCGGTCTTCGTCGTCGAGATCTTCGAGAATGTAGACGGCGTCGTCCGAATCGAGCTCGCCGATGGCGGCGGCAAGCTGGTCATTCGGCATCTGGTCGACGATCTGCATGCGGATCGCTTCGTCGACCTCCGTCAGCGCCGTCATGTCGAAATCATCGCCGAGCAGGCGGATCATCGCCAGACGCTGGTCGGGCTGGATCGCCTCGATCAGGTCACCGAGTTCCGATTCGTGCAGCTTGGCAACGTTCTGGCGCAGGAAGAGCACGTCGCGATCGGCGATCGCCGCGCCCACCATCGTCAGGAAGTCGTGACGGATCGAGCCTTCCTCGTCATAGATGTCGTCATGAAGCTCGTCGGCCACCGGACGGTCGAGGTGTTCGTCATCGTTCTCAGTCATCTGAACCTCGCCTCCTCGCATTGCCGCGACGCCCGGAGAATGGCCGCAAAAAGCTCCAAGTCAACAAGCAGATAGCGGAAAATTGCGCGGGCCTGTGCAAAGCATTGCGCATCCTGCTAGCGTGATTGCGCCGCAAGGATCCGCGCTGCGGTTAAGCCCGAAGAAATGAGCCTGTCGTGACCCGCCTGACCATCCGCCGCTATCCCGATCCCGCCCTGAAAACACCCGCCGAAGCGGTGACCGATTTCGGGCCGGACCTCGCTACCCTTGCCGAGGATCTTTACGAAACCATGAAGGCCGCCCCCGGCATCGGCATTACCGCTCCCCATTGCGGCATCCTGAAACGGCTGACGGTGATCGAGCTGCCGGAGCTCGGCGGCCGGCGGGATTACGTGAACCCGGAAATCCTGCATGCCTCTGAAGACGTGATGACGCACACGGAAGGCAGTGTCTCGATGCCGGGCATGACCGAGGAGGTGACGCGGCCGAAGGCGGTCCGGGTTCGCTACCAGACGCTGGATGGCGCGGTCGTCGAGGAGGATCTCGAGGGTTTTGCCGCCATCTGCATGCAGCACGAAATCGACCAGCTGGACGGCATCTTCTGGATCCAGAAGTTGTCTCGGCTGAAGCGCGATCGACTTCTGAAGAAATGGGAAAAGACAGCGCGCTGACGGCACAAGCGGGAGAAAGGCGGAGGACCCGACCTGGATCGCCGAGGGATTGAGGTAAAGAACGTCATGAAACCGCTGGGCGCCACGAGCTAAATTCCCGCCAGCCGCGACTGACAAGTCTCTGAAATCACGGCAACAAAAAACCCGGCGCAAAGGCCGGGTTCTTTTTTGGTGCGGTCGAGAAGACTCGAACTTCCACGGGTTGCCCCACAGCGACCTCAACGCTGCGCGTCTACCAATTCCGCCACGACCGCATCGTGGTAGGCGCCGAATTGCTCCGGCGGGGCTGCATGTAGCAAAAGCATTCCGGGTCCACAAGCCCGCCATGACAGATTTTTGAAAATTCGTCACGGCCCGTGGAAAACCCCTCCGGACGGGGGTGGGCATGGCCCTTGAAACCCGGGGCTTTTCTTGCCAAATACAAGGAAAACAAGGCTTTTCGCCAATCCACAGCCGAAGGCAGATTTCATGCTCCGCACCGAACTCGACCACGCCATGCATGCCCGCGAAGGCGCAAACCCGGTGCGCTGGCGAGTCTCTGACGGGCTCGTCGGCTATGAGGATGCAGTCGCCGAAATGGAGCGCCAGGTGGCCCTGATCGCCGACGGAAAGGCCGATGAGCTGGTCTGGCTGGTGGAACACCCTCCCCTCTATACGGCCGGCACCAGCGCCGATGCCAAGGACCTGATCGAACCCAACCGATTCCCTGTCTTTGCCACCGGTCGCGGCGGCGAATACACCTATCACGGGCCCGGCCAGCGGGTTGCCTATGTCATGCTCGACCTCAAGCGCCGCCGCCAGGATGTGCGCGCCTATGTGGCAGCGCTCGAGGAAGTGGTGATCCGCACGCTGGACAGCATGAACGTCAAGGGCGAGCGCCGTGAAGACCGTGTCGGTGTCTGGGTGCGCCGGCCGGAAAAGCCTGTTCTGCCCGACGGCACGATGAGCGAAGACAAGATTGCAGCACTGGGCATCCGCCTGCGCCGCTGGGTGAGTTTTCACGGCCTGTCGATCAATGTCGATCCGGACCTTGGCCACTTCACCGGCATCGTGCCCTGCGGGATATCGGCCTATGGCGTGACGAGCCTTGTCGACCTCGGGCTTCCCGTAATGATGGCCGATGTCGACATGCGGCTGCGCGAAGCCTTCGAGGACGTGTTCGGCCCGACGGTGCAGGACTGTTGATCCGGTCCCGTCAGGCGCGGCCCATCACCGGCCCGTCCAAATCGCCAGCCTCGCCGCCGGGCGCGTGGCGCGATTCGTAGACTTCGATCTGCCGTGCGATCGTCTCGATCAACCGCCCGCACTCCCGATGCGCATCCGTAAGGCGCTGCAGCTGGAGCTTCAGGGCTTCCAGCGGCACATCACCCGCTTCCAGCACCGGCCCGGAACCGACCCCTGTCATCAGCCACATGGGGGAAACACCGAGAATACCTGCAAGGTCGATCAGGTTCGAGGGGCGCGGCTCCGAGCGATCAGCCTCCCAGGCCAGCAGGCTTTCCCGCTTGACGCCGACCCGGTTGGCGACGTCTGCCAGCGACAGGCCCGAGGCATCGCGCGCCGCAGACAGGCGCCCTCCCAGCGTATCGTCGCTCGAATCGGTGATGCGGGGGATATGTCTGCGTGCTGGCATGCGCGCTCTCCTGATCGTTCAGATCCGCCGGGCCTGAAGCCGGCGGAAGGGTCTATTCCGATCTCGCACTGCTACATTAGCAAGCGCAGAGTTCCGGTGTCTTTCTGCAGGCGCCACCGATGGGTGCGAAACCGCCGTCTTTCCCAGGCGGCAGGCCCAGGCATGAGGCGCCGCTCAAACGCATCTATAACGCGCAAGATAAAGGAAGGTTCCCGCTCTCCCTGTCTCTCTTTTGCTTGATCGTGCCGGCGCGCCGTGCATGGTCAAGCAAGCCCCTGCCCCTGATCTGTATGCGAGTCTCGCCGCCATGAACGACACGTCCTCCAATCCCCTCCGTGGTATGGTCCTGATGGCTGGCTGCATGCTGGTGCTGCCGGTGATGGATGCCATCGCCAAATACATGGCGACGGTGGAAGGCATGTCGCCGGGTCAGGTCACCTTCTATCGCTTTTTCTTTCAGCTCGCCTCGGTCCTGCCGGTCCTGATTGCGCTGAACGGCATGGGCGCCTTTTCGGCCAAGCGGCCCTGGATGAACCTGCTTCGCGGCGCAATCCATGGCGCTGCAAGCCTGATGTTCTTCATGGCCGTCAAATACATGCCGCTTGCCGACGTCTTTGCCATCTATTTCGTCGAACCCTTCATCCTGACGGCGATGTCGGCAGTCTTCCTCAAGGAAAAGGTCGGCTGGCGCCGCTGGCTGGCGATTGCCGTCGGCTTCGGTGGCGCGATGATCGTCATCCAGCCGAGCTACGAAGTCTTCGGCCTCAAGGCATTGCTGCCGGTCGCCTGCGCCTTTCTCTACGCGCTCTACATGTTCCTGAACCGGGCGATCGGTGAGGCCGACACGCCGATGACCATGCAGACCATGGCCGGCATCGGCGGGACGCTGTTCATGGGCGCTGCCCTGCTTCTGGGAACCGCCGCCGGGCAAGCGGATTTCGAGATCTCGCTGCCGACATCGGGCCTCGGTCTTGGCCTCCTGATCGTGCTGGGGGGCATTTCGGGCTATATCCACCTGCTGGTCGTGCGTGCCTTTCGCATGGCAACCCTCTCGGTGCTGGCCCCCTTCCAGTATTTCGAGATCATCGCGGCGGTCGCGCTCGGCTATTTCCTCTTCGATGAGTTTCCGACGCCCTCGAAATGGCTCGGCATCCTGATCATCGTCGGCTCCGGGCTCTTCATCCTGTGGCGGGAACAGAAACGCGCCACACCGAAACCTGAGATTGTCGAAGCCGGCTGACGCCAGTTTAAGATACACGGCATTTTAGCGATTTCATCGACGAAATTCTAAGGCCTCTCGCCTAGGTTGGGTTTGTATTTCCGCACCTTCGGGAGAGTGTTCTTGGCGACGCATCAGGCCGCAGTGTTTCTGGCCGCCTTCAATCTTGGCCTGCTGTGGCTCTTGATGGCGGCGCCGCTGGGACGCAGAACGATCCGCGTCAGCCGGCTGGTGCGCGAACGCGCGGAAGAGGTCTGGAACATCGCCCGCCCCGCAGGCAACCAGACCGCCTGGCACCCGAATGTCATCGCCGTCGAGCCGGTGGACGGCAAACCTGATCTCATCGAACTGGCCTATCGCCATCTGGACCGCCACGGACAGCCGGCGCGTCGCACGATGATCGTGGACCGGACGGCCATGACGGCCGCCGGCAGCTTCTCCTGCGACCTGAGGGTCGTCGGCGACAGCACGCTGGACCCCTCGTTCTGGGAGGGCTACCGCGAAAGCCGGACGGTGGAGCGCGCACCGATGGGAAGCCGGGTAACCTTCGAACAGACCGACAATTATCGCGGGCTCGCCTTTTACCTGCTGCGCCGCATGGCGCTTGCCCGCGAACTGTCCTCGCTGCGCAATCACATCGAAGAGCGTCCGAGCTCGTCTGTTCTGCATCTTGAGCATCCCGCATGGCAGACGGTTCTGGTGATCGTCTCGACGCTCATGCTGTGGCCCTTCTTCAGCCTGACGGCGACGGGCCTGATGATGTCGGTCTTTCTGACCCTGGTCATCTTGCTGCATGAACTCGGCCATATGGTTGCCTACCGCGCCTTCGGTCATGCAAGTGTGCGGATGATCTTCGTGCCGCTCCTGGGCGGGATCGCGATCGGCGGACGGCCCTATAACAGTCATTTCGAGGTCGCGACCTGTGCCTTGATGGGCGCCGGCTTCTCGGCCCTCCTGGTGCCGATCCTCGTGGCGGCCCATCAGTCGATGGCCGGCATTCCGCATCCGATCGGCATGGATGGTCCGGCGCTTGTCTTTCTGGTGATACTCGGCGCCTTCAATCTGCTGAACCTGCTGCCGACCTACCGCTTCGATGGCGGGCAGGTTCTGCGCCAGGTCTTCGAGGGGCAGCGCGCCCTGGCGATCACCAGTTTCATCGTCACCGGCGTGATCCTCTGGGTTGGCTGGAGGATCGGGCTGAACGCACCGATGCTGATCGGCGGTCTGGCGATCTTCATCCTGCTCAGCATGATCCGGACAAAATCGGTAAAGCCGCGCGAGGCCCTTCTGCCGATGACAGCGCCGGAACGCCTGATGACCGGCTTCGGCTATTATGCGGCGCTTGCCATGCATGCCTATGCGGTGATCTACGCCTGCGACCGGCTGTTCCTGTGAGCGATGCCTACGCCCATGCTTGACAGAACCGCGTCCTCGCGGTCCAAAAGCAGCATGAACACAGAAAACCCCTCCCTCGCCGCCGGCTATTTCGATGTGCCGGACACCATGCTCGCAACCATCGTCACCTGCCTGGAGATGAAGGCAAAACCGGCGTCGCGGCCAAATCCGCCGGCGGACGGGCTTGTAGTGGAGCGTTGGGAAAAGCCATCGATCGCCGACTATCGGGCGCTTTATCGCAGGGTTGGCGAGGACTGGCTCTGGGTTTCGCGTGTCGTGATGGCGGATGAAGCACTGGCCGCGATCATCTGGGATCCCCGGGTCGAGATCTATGCCATGACGCGTGACGGCGAAGGGCTCGGACTTCTGGAACTCGACTTCCGCGAACCGGGCCAATGCGAACTTGCCTTTTTCGGCCTCGACCAGAGCCTGATCGGATCGGGCGCCGGTCGTATCCTGATGAACGCTGCCATCGACACCGCCTGGTCGAAGCCGATTACGCGCTTCTGGGTCCATACCTGCCATCTCGATCATCCGGCAGCGCTGGCCTTCTATCAGCGCTCAGGCTTCAAGGCCTACAAGCGGATGGTGGAGCTCTTCGAGGATCCCCGACTGACGGGTAAACTCAGAGCCGATGCGGCTTCGCATATCCCCGTGATCTCGGCCGAATAGCCGTTAAAAATCAGACTATTGATAAAATCCGGATCTGCTCTTGAGCCGGATGGCGAACCCGTGCCAAAGTCGCGGCCAACGATTTGTCAGGGAGAAAAACCATGGATGTTCGCGCCGCTGTCGCCACCCAGGCTGGAAAGCCGCTCGAGGTCATGACCGTTCAGCTGGAAGGCCCACGCGCCGGAGAAGTGCTGATCGAGGTGAAGGCCACCGGGATCTGTCACACCGATGATTTCACGCTCTCCGGCGCCGACCCGGAAGGTCTGTTTCCGGCGATCCTCGGTCACGAGGGTGCAGGCATCGTGGTCGATGTCGGGCCGGGCGTGACCTCGGTCAAGAAGGGCGACCATGTCATTCCGCTCTACACGCCGGAATGCCGCGAATGCTATTCCTGCACATCGCGCAAGACCAATCTCTGCACCTCGATCCGCGCCACGCAGGGCCAGGGTCTGATGCCGGACGGTACGAGCCGATTCTCGATCGGCAAGGACAAGATCCACCACTATATGGGCTGCTCGACCTTTTCGAACTTCACCGTTCTACCGGAGATTGCCGTCGCCAAGGTCAACCCCGACGCGCCCTTCGACAAGATCTGCTATATCGGCTGCGGTGTCACGACCGGAATCGGCGCCGTCATCAACACGGCCAAGGTCGAAATGGGCTCGACGGCCATCGTCTTCGGCCTCGGCGGCATTGGTCTGAACGTCTTGCAGGGGCTTCGCCTTGCCGGTGCCGACATGATCATCGGCGTCGACATCAACCCGGATCGCAAGGCCTGGGGCGAGAAATTCGGCATGACGCATTTCGTCAACCCGAAGGAGGTCGGCGACGACATCGTGCCCTATCTCGTCAACCTGACCAAGCGCGGCAACGACCTGATCGGCGGCGCGGACTACACCTTCGACTGCACCGGCAATACCAAGGTGATGCGCCAGGCGCTGGAAAGCTCGCATCGCGGCTGGGGCAAGTCCGTCATCATCGGCGTGGCCGGTGCCGGCCAGGAGATCTCGACGCGTCCCTTCCAGCTGGTCACCGGCCGCAACTGGATGGGCACCGCCTTTGGCGGCGCGCGCGGCCGCACCGACGTGCCGAAGATCGTCGACTGGTACATGGAGGGCAAGATCCAGATCGACCCGATGATCACCCACACAATGCCGCTCGAAGACATCAACAAGGGGTTTGACCTGATGCACAAGGGCGAATCGATCCGCGGCGTCGTGGTCTATTGATGTCTGTGCCTTACACTGTCGACGTGCGGAGGCTCGACGCGTTCTCCGCAGCCGACCTCTACGACATGCTGAAGCTGCGCGTCGACGTCTTCGTCGTCGAGCAGCACTGCCCCTATCCGGAGCTCGACGGCAACGACAAGGACTGCCTGCACCTGCGGCTGCTGATGGATGGCGAATTGTTGGCCTGTGCACGGCTGTGGCGACCCACGCCGGAGCATCATCCCCGCATAGGACGCGTGGCGGTCTCGCCAAACCATCGCGGCAAGCGGCTGGGCGAAGCCTTGATGCGCGAGGCGATATCAGAGGTGGAGAAGCGCCATCCCGGCGAACCGATCGAGATCTCGGCGCAGAGCCACCTGCAGAAATTCTATGGATCGCTGGGCTTCGAGGTGATCTCGGAGGAGTATCTGGAGGATGGGATTCCGCATGTGGATATGCTGCGGCGGGGATAAGGTCAGAAGTCAAGGTTTTCCGGGAGTTCTCTGGCCTGCAGCAGCCGGACAATGATACAATTGGGTTCCGTCAGTATCGGACAGGAGGCACAAGAATGCTCCAAAAATTCGAGAAGGAACTCAGCCCAGAAGAACTGGCAAACCTACCGGACGAAGACATCGACACGAGTGAAATTCCAGAGCTAGACGACGATTTCTGGAGCAACGCGGTCCTCCGGCAGGCAGAGGCGGGCGTGCGAAGCGGTCCAGCAACGCCGATGGACAGTGCACAAGAACTGTTAGCGGCATTCCGGGAACGCCAATAGCGGAGGCTTTTTGGGCGTCTGCATCTTCCCCTTCCGCCGCTATCTGGCTATCTACCAGCCGCTCGATACCGTAGACGGGATCGAGCTGATCCGTCTCCTGCACGCGGCACGGGACTATCGCAAATTCTTTGACGACTGATCCGATGCCCGAAATCTATGTTGATGCCGATGCCTGTCCGGTGAAGCCGGAGATCCTGAAAGTCGCGGAGCGGCATGATCTGCCGGTGACCTTTGTCGCCAATTCCGGCCTTCGCCCCTCGCGCGATCCGATGGTGAAAAACGTCATCGTCTCCGGTGCCTTCGATGCGGCGGATGACTGGATTGCCGAGCGCTGTGGCGAGGGTGACATCGTCGTGACCGCCGATGTGCCGCTCGCCGGTCGATGCGTGGCGGCGGGTGCGCTGGTGACCGGGCCGACGGGCCGGATCTTCGACACGGCCAATATTGGCATGGCGACGGCGATGCGCGACCTCGGGGCCCATCTGCGCGAGACCGGCGAGAGCAAGGGCTACAATGCCGCCTTTTCGCCGCGAGACCGTTCGGCTGTCCTGGAAACGCTTGACAGGCTCTGCCGGCGGATCAAGAAGTGAGCCGTCATTCAACGGCACCAGGCGGCGCGACGCATTGAAACATCTGATGAATTCCGTGCTCGATCATCGCTATCGCTCGTTCATCGTGGCGGGTGTGATTGCGCTGACCGCCCTGCCCGTCGTCGCCCTCGTCGAACCGGATGTCACCATTGAGCTGCCCGCGATCCTGTTCTTCGCCGTCTATCTGGTCCTCTCCTTTCTCAGACTTCGGCGCCTGACCCCGAGCTATCTGAGGCAGCGGGCCGAGGTCGCCGATGCGCCGGCCTTCGTCATCCTCGGTGTCACCACCCTTGCAATCGTGGCCGCGATCGGCGCGCTGTTCCTCGCGCTGAACCGCGAACAGAAGGCAGGCGCACCGGAGCTTGCCCTGGCCGTTGCCGCCGTCGTGCTCGGCTGGCTGACGATCCACACCATGGCGGCGATGCACTACGCCCATGTCTACTGGCGCCCCTCCCGCGCAAGCGAAAACGGTCGGCGCGGCGGGCTAGACTTTCCCGGAACCGCAGACCCCTGCGGCCATGACTTTCTCTATTTCTCGCTGGTCATCGGCATGACGGCACAGACCTCGGACGTGGTGATCACCTCGACCGCGATGCGCAAACTGAACCTCCTGCATGCCACGATCTCCTACTTCTTCAACACCGTGCTGATCGCGGCCGCCGTCAACGCGGCCGTCTCTCTCGCCGGCTGAACTTCTGCAGACAAGGACCTGACCTTATGAACATTCTCTCCCAGAACACCGCCTTCGGCGGCATGCAGGGCGTCTTCTCGCACCAGTCGGAAGCAACCGGCACCGAAATGACCTTCGCCGTCTTCGTGCCGCCGCAGGCGATCGCCGAAAAGCGGCCCGTGCTTTGGTATCTATCGGGCCTCACCTGCACCCATGCCAACGTCATGGAAAAGGGCGAATACCGGCGCATGGCCGCCGAACTCGGCCTGATCGTGGTTTGCCCGGATACAAGCCCGCGCGGCAACGACGTGGCCGACGAGCTGACCAACTGGAAGATGGGCAAGGGCGCGGGCATGTATCTGAATGCCACGGAAACGCCCTGGGCCGAGCATTACCAGATGTATTCCTACATCACGGAAGAGCTCCCCAGCCTGATCGCCGAACAATTCCGCGCCGACATGAGCCGCCAGGGCGTTTTCGGCCATTCCATGGGCGGCCATGGCGCGATGACGATCGCGCTGAAGAACCCTGAGCGCTTCAAAAGCTGCTCGGCCTTCGCCCCGATCGTCAACCCGCTGACCGCCGACTGGACGCAGGACGCGTTTGAGAAATACCTCGGTGCTGACCGCGCCAAGTGGCGCGAATACGACGCCTGCGCACTGGTGGAAGACGGCGCCCGTTTCCCGGAATTCCTCATCGACCAGGGCAAGGCCGACAGTTTCCTCGAGACGGGTCTCGCCCCCTGGAAATTCGAGGAGGCAGTCAAGGGCACGGATATCGGCCTGACGCTGCGCATGCATGAGCGCTACGACCACTCCTACTACTTCATCTCGACCTTCATGGAGGATCATCTGAAGTGGCATGCGGAACGGTTGGGGTGAGAAAGCCAATCGGCGCGTCATGCTCGGGCTTGTCCCGAGCATCCACTGCCGTTGAATTACCCGAGACGTCAGTAGATCCTCGGGACAAACCCGAGGATAACGACGGTTTGGCTCGTTCGCCTCCCGAGGCGTGTTATCCATGCCCATGCCGGTGATGCAGGTCCGGATAATGCGGGTGTTTGTGGCGCAGCGGCGCGTGGCGGTGCCAGTGTGCATGCGGTTCGGTGACGGGGCCGTCATGGTCGTGGTCGTGGTGATCGTCATGGCTGTGGAGATGATCGTGCTCGATCGGATCATGCAGATGATCATGCTGGTGGCGTTCCGACAGATGCAGCCACAGGCCGAAGCCCATGAGCAGTGCTGCGACGACGAGCGATAGGGTCACCGGCTCACCGAAACCAATGACGGCGATCAGGGCGCCGATGAAGGGCGCGAGCGAGAAATAGGCGCCGGTGCGCGCCGTGCCGAGATGGCGCAGGCCCAGCATGAACATGACAAGGCTGACGCCGATGCCGAGGAAGCCGACGATGGCTCCAATGCCGATGACAAAAAACGACGGCAGCGACGCACCGAGGAAAAGCGCCAGCACCACGTTGGTACCTCCCGCAGCGAGACCCTTGATCATCGCGATCTGTACGGGATCGGCAGAGGAGAGCTTGCGGGTGAGATTGTTGTCGATGCCCCAGCAGAGGCAGGCTGCCGCAATCCACAGACCGCCGGGAGCAAGCTCAAAGCCGCCGCTATCGAATGACAGGACGACGGCGCCGAGAAGGATGGCAAGAGCGCCGATCACCAGGCGGCGATCGACATTTTCACGAAACACCAGCCAGGCGATCAGCATGGTGGCCAGCCCCTCGAGATTGAGGAGCAGGGAGGCGGAGGAGGCTGTCGTCAGCGACAGGCCGAGCATCAGGAAGAGCGGTGCCACCACCCCACCGAAGGCCACGACCGCCGCAAGCCAGGGAAGATCGGACCGCGACAGCGGCGTCTCGACCCGCTCAAGCCCGATCAGCGGCCGCCCCCAATGGACGAGCGCCAGCCCGATCCCCGCACCGAGATAAAGGATGCCCGCCAGAAGCCAGGGATCGACGCTGCCGAGCAGCCATTTGGACAGAGGTGCGGAGGCACCGAAGAGCACGGCGGAGCCGAGGGCGAGCGGGACGCCGGGAAAGAGATGGGAATGGTGGTGCTGGTTCATGGCGGGAGCTTACAGGGAACGCCCGCCGCGTACAGTCCCTCTTCAGCATTGATAGTCGGGTCACCGCATGGTTGGCTCGGATCGTGGCGGCGGTGTGATGGTTGTCATTGGACGCCGTCATGCTCGGGCTTGTCCCGAGCATCCGCTGCCGTTGAGTGGATTGCGACGTCAGCAGATCCTCGGCACAGGGCCGAGGATGACGACGGAAACGCTTGCGCCCCTTCACCCCCGCCGATAGACGAACCGCTCGAAATCCGCCGGTTTGCCGCGCCCCGTTATGTCGAAGCAGAACATGCCGGCAAAGGCGCCGGTAAACGAGCCATGTTCGCCGAAGCCGCCTTCATCGGAGACGACGCCGGCGTCGAGGACGGGGCCGATGGCCTGCCATGCGCCTTCGCCAGCGACCCGCCAGAAGAATTGCAGGTCGTTGTCGGTGATCTCCATGGCGAGATCCACGGCACCCTCGGGGATCGACTGGCCCAT
The DNA here is from genome assembly GCA_027533385.1 of Rhizobium sp. Classification (GTDB taxonomy): domain Bacteria; phylum Pseudomonadota; class Alphaproteobacteria; order Rhizobiales; family Rhizobiaceae; genus Allorhizobium. The sequence goes on from JAPZUE010000018.1 coordinate 23,432, forward strand.
GCCGATCGGGAAGGTCAATTTGCCGGAGGGATAGTCGCCCGGGCAGGAGAGGATGATCAGCGAACGGCCAAGTTTTTCGTCCGTGGAGATGCCGAGTGCGTGGAACTTGTAGCGGTTGTAGTAATGCGTCAGGCCCGCGACCTGCTGATAGGTCTCGGGCGAGAATTCGAGACGGGTTTCGGCGCGGAAGCGGTGATGCTCCTGGCGGCGGGCGACCAGCGACTGTTCGAACCAGGAACCGATGCTTTCACGGCCAAAGAGGCGCAAGCGCCCTGCCCGCTCGCTCAGGCTGAACAGGCGCTCCGGCTGCGGCGTGCGCAGCCACTGGAATTCGGATGGTAAGCCGGGGCTATCGAACGTTCTAACGATATCGACGGGTTCCTCGCGCTTCACCGCACCAGTAGGCGCCGGAACCTCGACGGCTGGCACGACGCCGCCCTGTTCGAGATAGAGCCAGCCATCGTCCTTCCAGACGCATTTCTGTAAGGCTGTTTCGCGACCGAGCGTGCAGCGACGCTTCGGCGCCATCGGGCGGCCGCAGAGATGGGTGTGGTAGACCTGACCGTCAGGGGTCTCGACATATTGCCCGTGGCCGGCGCGTTGCAGCTCCGCCTCCGGGTTGTCCTTTGAGGTTATGAGATGCGTGTTCGGATGCATCTCGTAGGGGCCGTCGATCGAGCGGGAGCGCGCCATGGTCACGACATGGTCGTAGCCGGTGCCGCCCTCGGCGGTCGTCAGGTAATACCAGCCATTGCGCTTGAAGAGATGCGGACCTTCGACCAGGCCCTGTTGGCTGCCCTCGAAGATGTTCCTGATCGGGCCGATGAGCTTTTGCGTCTTGGGGTCCCATTCCTGCAGCAGGATGCCGTCGAACTTGGCATGGCCGATGGTGTTGCGCGCCTCGGGGCGGTGGTTCCACTGCATGTTGGTGAACCACTTGCGGCCGTCGTCGTCATGAAAGAGCGAGGGATCGAAGCCGGAGGAATTGACATAGATGGGATCGGACCAGGGGCCTTCGATGGACGGTGCCGTGACGATGTAGTTATGCGCGTCCTTGAACGAGCCTTCGAAGTGCTTGACGTCGGTATAGACGAGCCAGAACAGACCGTCGGCGTAAGACAGGCACGGCGCCCAGACGCCGCCGCTATCAGGATTGCCGCGCATGTCGAGTTGGCTTGCGCGGTTGAGCGGGCGGGTGACTAAGTCCCAGTTCACGAGATCGCGTGAATGATGGATCTGGACGCCGGGATACCATTCGAAGGTGGAGGTGGCGATGTAGTAATCCTCGCCGACGCGGCAGATCGAGGGGTCCGGGTTGAAACCCGGCAGGATGGGGTTGATGATCATGGCGTGTTTCCTCCTCCGCACTTACCTCTCCCCCTGCGGGAGACTAAGAAAAATCAGGGTCTTAGCCGAAGGCTCAAGCCCTAGATTTTTCACGAGAGGCGTTGCCTGACTGACAAGCCCCTCTCTTGGGATTTCTAGCACTTAGCTGACGCTAAGCTGCTGAAATCCCGTTCTCCCCCGCAAGGGGGAAGATAAATCGCTGACCGCTACCCACCTCCCCCTTGAGGGGGGAGGTCGACGCGAAGCGGCGGGTGGGGGTGACACATGCGAGTTTGGCATCTGCATTCGACGCTAAACTCTTCCACGTCACCCCACCCCGGAGCTACGCTCCGACCCTCCCCCTCAAGGGGAGGGTGTTTCTCTTTACTTCTTCTTCCTGGGCGGGCCCTTGCGCTCGGCAGAGGCGGCCCAGATGTTGATGTCGGCGTCCTTGGCGAAGACGTCGATTTCGGCCAACTCTTCCGCCGTGAAATCGGGCGTCTCGATTGCCTTGACGCAATCCTCGACCTGGGAGGGCTTGGACGCGCCGATCAGCGCCGTGGTGATGCGCTTACCGCGCAGCACCCAGGCAAGCGCCATCTGCGCCAGCGTCTGGCCGCGCTTTTCGGCAATGCGGTTGAGGCCACGGATGTTTTCGAGATTGCGCTCGTTGAGGAAGCCCGGATCGAGGGATTTGTCCTGCGTAGCGCGGGTGCCCTCAGGGATGCCGTTCAGGTATTTCGACGTCAGCATGCCCTGGGCGAGCGGCGAGAAGACGATCGAGCCGACGCCGAGTTCTTCCAGCGTGTCGATCAGCCCATCTTCCTCGATCCAGCGATTGATCATCGAATAGCTGGGCTGGTGAATGAGGAGCGGCGTGCCCAGGCTCTTGAGGATCTCGTAGGCTTCGCGGGTGCGCTTCGAATTGTAGGAGGAAATGCCGACATATTGCGCCCTGCCCGACCGGACGATGTGGTCGAGCGCGCCGCAGGTTTCCTCGAGCGGCGTGTCGGGATCGAAGCGGTGCGAATAGAAGATGTCGAGATAGTCGAGGCCCAGGCGCTTCAGGCTCTGATCGCAGGAGGCGATCAGATATTTACGGCTGCCCCATTCGCCGTAGGGACCGGGCCACATGTTGTAACCGGCCTTGGACGAGATGATCAGCTCGTCGCGATAACCCCGAAAATCGGTGCGCAGGATTTCGCCGAAGGCTTCTTCAGCTGTGCCGGCCGGTGGTCCGTAATTGTTGGCGAGGTCGAAATGGGTGATGCCCAGGTCGAAGGCCCTACGGCAAATCGCCCGCTTCGTCGCATGCGGCGTGTCTTGGCCGAAATTGTGCCAGAGACCAAGCGAAATCGCCGGCAGCTTCAGTCCGCTCTTGCCGCAGCGATTATAGGTCATCCGCTCATAGCGGTTTTCGGCGGGGGTATAGGTCATGGATGGTTCTCTCCCGGATGCATGTGCTCGGCGGATATGAAGCCCCCTCTGGCCTGCCAGCCATCTCCCCCACAAGGGGGGAGACTGATCGGGGACGCCTCCCAGTTTCCGCCAGCCGCAACTTAGCGGAGACGGAGCAAAATCCCAGAGGCGGGCAAGGAAAAGCCCCTCCCCCTTGTGGGGAGGGGTTGGGGTGGGGAAATCAGCGAAGCAGAGCCTGCGCTTCGTCGATACCCAAAGCCGCCGGTTGGGTGCAGGTTGTCGACAATGTGACGAATTCGCCCGTCTCGCCGGACTTCAGGATTGACACCATGACATCGACGCCATGCAGGGTGCGCTCCAGCGAGCAGCGGGCATCGCGGCCTTCGAGGATGGCGACCGCCATGTCGGCGAGACCGGCGGTGCGGTAGTTGGCGCGCGCGCCTTGCGGGCTTTCCTGGTTGTTGCGACCGAAAGGGTGATCCCAGGCTTCGAGCGGCTGGATGTTCTTGTCGCGACCGGAGGCCTCGACCACACCGCCGAAGAAATTCGGATCCGGCACATAGAGCGAGCCCTCGGTGCCGTAGAGTTCCATATTCGCATGGCGGTGGCTCCAGACGTCCCAGCTGGCCGACAGCGTGATCGTCGCACCGTTCTGGAATTCCAAAAGCGCATGGATATTGGTGGGGGTCTTGACCGGGATCACCTCGCCACTGCGCGGCTGGCTGGTGATCGTGCGGGTCTCATTCGCCATCGAGGTGAGCGCTGCAACGCGCCTTACCGGGCCGATCAGGTTGATCAGGTTAGCGATGTAATAGGGGCCGAGGTCGAGAACGGGACCGCCGCCGGGCAGGAAGAAGAAATCCGGGTTCGGATGCCACATCTCCATGCCGGGGCTCATCACATGGCAGGTACCGGAGGTGACGCGGCCAATGCCGCCCTTGTCGATGTAAGCGCGCGCCAGCTGATGCGCACCACCAAGGAAGGTGTCGGGCGCGCAGCCGACCGACAGGCCCTTGGCCTTGGCAATCGCGCGCAGGTCTTCGCCCTGTTCGAGCGACAAAACCAGCGGCTTTTCCGAATAGACGTGTTTGCCGGCCTCCAGAATGCGCTTGGAGACCGGATAATGCGCGTCCGGGATCGTCAGATTGACGACGATATCGACCTCGGGATTGGCGAGGAGCTCATCGATGGTCTGGGCCTTGACGCCGTATTCCGCAGCACGGGCTTCCGCCGCTGAGGGATTGATATCAGCGCAGGCGACGACCTTCAGGCCGCGAAACAGCGGCGCGAGCGAAAAATAGGTGGTGGAGATATTGCCGCATCCGATGATGCCGACGCCGAGTTCGCGTGCCATGGGAAATGTCCTGCTTGCTGCGATGGGTTCAATAGGTGTTGAAGGAAGCGATCGAGCGGGTGATCAGCCGGTCAATGTCCTTGGGATTGTCGTGCTCGACGACGAAATGCTTGACGCGGGTGCTCTTCAGCGCCGCAACCAGGCCCTTCCAGTCAACGGTGCCATGGCCGACATCGGCCCAGCCGTCTTCGTCTGTGTTTTCGCCCGCCGGCGCGATGTCCTTGACGTGGACGGCGCTGATGCGCTTGCCGTAGCTTTCGATCCAGGCGAAGGGATCGGCCTTGCCGCGGATGACCCAGGCGATATCGGCTTCCCAGTCGAGTTCGGGGCCGCCGGCGAAGATCTGTTCCTGCGGGGTCGATCCATCCGGCAGAGCCGCAAATTCAAAGTCATGATTGTGCCAGCCGAAGACCAGACCCGCATCACGCAGCGGCTTGCCGGCGGCCTGCAGGCGCTGGCCGAAGGCAAACCAGCCAGCCGCATCCGTCGGGCGCTGATCGGGCATCAGATAGGGGCAATAGACGGCTTCAATGCCGAGCGTCTTGGCGATCTTGATGACACGGGCCGGGTCGTTCTCGATCATGTCGAGGCCGAAATGCGCGGTCGGCATGGTCAAGTGGTTCTGGTCGAGCTCATTGCGGAAAGCATCCAGCTCGCCATCGGCGAGTGACGCATAGAGGGCGCCATAGCCCTCGACCTCACTGTAGCCGGCAGCCTTGAGCTTCGGATAGATGCCGCTGAAGGGCTGGAAATTGCGGGCGCTGTAAAGCTGGAAGCCGAGTTTGGTCATGGGGTATTCCTCCTCGTGTTTCCCTGGATCGGGCGCCCAGGGCTTGGATGCGCGTAAGGCCTGTCAGTCCGCCGACTGGCAGGTGTAGAGATCGTAGATGCGGAAATCCGGCACGGTATCGGCGGGCAGAGCGGTGTCCGGCGTGAAGATGATCCGTCGGCTTTCGCCGGCCGAAAGGTCGAAGGCATTGTCGGAGTAACGCCCGGGCGTTGCGCTTTCGAGCATGACAAAGAGGGCAAGGCCTCTGGCCGCGACCGTCACCTCGAACGCACCGTCGCCGGTCGGCGTGACCGAGGTTTCAAGCCGTGACGGTTCGAGATCGAGCGCCTTATAGGTGCCGTTGAGGAAATGCCCCTCCCCGCTCATGCCATTTGAGGCGATGAAGCTCCAGGCGAGAAGGCCGTTGGCCGGGATCTCGCTGGCATCCAGCGCGACAAGCAGGTCGGCAGCATCCGGGCCGCAATCGCCCTGCACGCTTTTCAGCGGAATGCGATCACCCGACAGAGTCAGCACGAAGAGATTGGCGTCGATGGTGACCGTATCGAGCGTATCGTTGACCATCGACAGCGCGATCGTGCTGCCATCTTCGGACGGTATGGCGGCGACCGCGACCGGCTGGAAGAAGCGGCGCACCATGTAATGCATGGCCTTCCAACTGCCGCCGTAATCGAGGCTGGACCAGGAGGCGACCGGCCAGGTGTCGTTGAGCTGCCAGTAGATCGTGCCCATGCAATGGGGCTTGAGCGAGCGCCAGTATTCGACGGCGGTCTTGATGGCGAGGCCCTGCTGGATCTGGCTCAGATAGACGAAATTGGCAAAATCCTTCGGAAAACGGAAATAGCGGAACATCGTGCCCGCGATCCGCTCGTTGCCGCCCGCATTCTTCTGATGCAGCTCGATGACAGGCGAAGCGATATTCATGTCGCTCTTGTCGGCAAATGTCTCGATGACAGGCAGCGAGGTATAGGACTGGAAACCGAATTCCGAGCAGAAGCGTGGCTTGATAGTTCGGTAATTATCGAAACTCTTGTTCTCGTGCCAGACCGACCAGTAATGCATGTCGCCGGAGCCATCGGCATGCCAGGCATCGCCATAGTCGAGATAGCCCGACGCCGGGCTCGACGGCCACCAGATGCCCTGCGGGAAGGCACCCTTGACGCCCTGCTCGACAGTACGGTTGAGGCGGTCATAGGCAACGAGATAGCGGTCGCGATTGGCAATCGATTCCGGGAACCAGGTGAGCGCACCGACCAGCTCGTTGTCACCGCACCAGAGGACGATCGAGGCGTGGCTCGAGAGCCGCCGGACCTGGTAGTCGACCTCGTGGGCGACGTTGTCGAGGAAGTCCTCGGTGCAAGGGTAGAGATTGCAGGAGAACATGAAATCCTGCCAGACCATCAGGCCGAGCCGGTCGCAGAGGTCGTAGAACCAGTCCGGCTCGTAGAAGCCGCCGCCCCAGACGCGGATCATATTCATGTGGGCTGCGACCGCCGAATTCAGAAGATCGGTGGTCTTGTCTTCGGACGAGCGTGAGAACAGCGCATCCGCCGGGATCCAGTTGGCGCCACGGCAAAAGATCTCGCGGCCATTGACCTTGAGCGCAAAGCGGCTGCCGGCGGCATCCGGGTCGGTCAGCAGTTCGACGGTGCGCAGGCCGATCTGGCGGGTGACGGTCTCGGTCGGTAGGTCGACGGAAAGCGCATAAAGCGCCTGATCGCCGGACCCCGCCGGCCACCAGAGGCGCGGTTTTTCCACTTCGAAGACATGGACAATCTTGGTTTCACCGGCAGAAATGCCGACATCAAGCCGCACGCGTTCTCCATCGAGCGAGAAATGCACAGGCACGACGGCGGGCTCGACAGAATGGATGGTAGCGGTAACCTTGAGCTCCACGCGACCATCGGCATGATGGACCTGCTCAGTCTCGACATGCTCGATGCGCGCCGGGTCGGGTTTCCTCAGCGACAGCGTGCCGTAGAGCCCGAGCGGCGCAATGGCGATGTTCCAGTCCCAGCCGAAATGGCATTGCGGCTTGCGCAGCATATTGCCATGCGGAAGCGGCGAATTGCCCTTGTGATAGGGCACATAGAAAGGCTGGCGCGCCTGGCGCTCGGCGCCGGCCGTCAGGCTCGAATGAAAGACGATACGAACAGTGTTCTCGCCCGGCTGAAGCGCATGGCTGACATCGGGACGATAGCGGCGGAAGCAGTTGTCGGCGGAGAGGACCGGCACGCCATTGACGAAGACCACGGCGACCGTGTCGAGATAGTCGATGTCGAGATACCAGCTGCCGGAGATATCCGGGATGACAAAGCTGCGCTCGACCGCCCAGTCGCGCTCGGCGACCCATTGCGCGACCTCCTCGTTGCGGCCGAAATACGGATCGGGGATCAGCCCGGCCGCATGCAGGGCAGAATGCACGTCGCCGGGCAGCGTGATCGCCGCCTGGTGCTCTGCGTCGACGCAAGAGAGGCGCCACTCGCCGTGAAGATCGATGACGCCGCTGGTCGCACTCTGGTTCATGACTTCAGTCCTGCAGAAAAAAAATGCGCCCCGGTCACAGTCCGGGACGCGAGGGGGGAAGGTGTCAGATGCGCTCTTCGCTCTCGGCATCGAAGAGTGAGGCGACGTCCATGTCGAAGCCCAGGCGAACCTTGGCACCCGGTGCGTAGCGGCGGGTGCCGCCGATACGAACCGACATGGTGTGACCGGCATGCTTCAGCCAGAGCAGGTTATCGGCGCCCATCGGCTCTTCGATGTCGACGATCGCCTCATGCAACTCGCCGATGCCGTTCTCTTCATCGACCTTGATGTGTTCAGGACGCACGCCGAGCACCACCTTGCGGCCAGCCGTCAGGGTTTCCTGCGAGCGGTAGCCCTTCATCGAAAACAGCACGTCATGGGTGCGGAAAAACACCTCGCCGCCCTCGTTGATCAGATCCCCATGCAGGAAGTTCATCGACGGCGAACCGATGAAGCCGGCAACGAAAAGGTTTCGCGGCCGGTTGTAGATCGTGTTCGGGTCGGCAAGCTGCTGGATGACGCCGCTCTTCATGATCGCGATACGGTCGGCCAGCGTCAGCGCCTCGATCTGGTCGTGCGTGACGTAAATCATCGTATTCTTGAGGCTGTGGTGAAGGCGCTTGATCTCCACACGCAGTTCTGAGCGCAGCTTGGCGTCGAGGTTGGACAGCGGCTCGTCGAACAGGAAGACATCGACGTCGCGCACCAGCGCACGGCCGATCGCCACGCGCTGGCGCTGACCACCGGAGAGTGCCGACGGCTTGCGATCGAGCAGCGGCCCGATCTGCAGGATGTCGGCGGCGCGCTGGACGCGCTTATCGATCTCGTCCTTCGGCATTTTCGCGACTTGCAGGCCGAAGGAGAGGTTCTTCTTCACGGTCATCTGCGGATAAAGCGCATAGGACTGGAACACCATGCCGATGCCCCGGTCCTTGGGCTCTTCCCAAGTGACGTTTCGCCCCTTGATGAAGATCTGCCCATCGGTCGGCTCCAGCAGACCGGCGATGCAGTTGAGAAGCGTGGACTTGCCGCAACCGGACGCGCCGAGGAGAACGATGAACTCCCCATCGACAATGTCCAGATTGAGGTTTTCCAGCACCTTGACCGCGCCGAAGCTCAGCGAGAGGTCCTTGATCGATACACTATGCGACATGAGCTTAACCCTTGACTGCGCCGGCGGCGATACCCCGGACGAAGAGGCGTCCGGACAGGAAATAGACGATGAGCGGCACGGCGCCGGTCAGCAGTGTGGCGGCCATGTTGACGTTGTATTCCTTCACGCCCTGGACCGAATTGACGATATTGTTCAGCTGAACCGTCATCGGATAGGTATCGGGCCGGGTGTAGACGACACCGAACAGGAAGTCGTTCCAGATACCCGTGACCTGCAGGATGATCGCGACGACAAAGATCGGCAGCGACATCGGCAGCATGATGCGGAAATAGATCTGCCAGAACCCGGCCCCGTCAATGCGCGCCGCCTTGAACAGCTCTTCCGGCAAAGACACGAAATAGTTCCGGAACAGCAGCGTCAGGATCGGCATGCCGAAGATCGTATGCACGATCACCAGCCCCGTCAGGCTACCGTAGATCCCCATTTCACGCAGCAGGATGACCAGCGGGTAAAGCATGACCTGATAGGGAATGAAGGCCCCGAAAATCAGGATCGTGAAGAAGACTTCCGAGCCCTTGAACTTCCAGTTCACCAAGGCATAGCCGTTGAGCGAGGCAATCAGGATCGAAACGAGGACCGACGGCACCAGGATCTGCACGGAATTCCAGAAACCGCGGGACAGACCATCGCAGTTCAACCCGGTGCAGGCCGTGGCCCAGGCCTTGACCCAGGGTTCGAACGTCACCTCGACCGGTGGGGCAAAAATATTGCCGAGCCGGATTTCCGGCATGCCCTTGAGCGAGGTGACTACCATCACCCAGAGCGGCAGCAGATAATAGAGGCTGACGAGCAACAAGATGCCGTAGAGCATAATATTGCGGCTGGAGAAGATCCGCTTCGGCCGCGCGCCGCGCGGGCCGGTCATGACGTGATCAACCATGTTTGCGTCTCCCGCCGAATTCAAGATAGGCCCAAGGGATGAGGACGATCAGAACCGTGAGCAGCATCATGGTCGATGCAGCCAGACCCTGGCCGAGATTTTGGGCCTGGAACATGTAGTCATAGACATATTTCGCAGGCACTTCCGAAGCATTGCCCGGACCGCCGGATGTCTGTGCGACAACCAGGTCATAGAGGCGCACGATGCCGGACGCGATGAGAACCAGAGAGGTGATGAAGACCGGGCGCATCATCGGAATGACGATGAAAATGTAGGTCCGCCATTTGGGGATGCCGTCAACGCGCGCCGCCTTCCAGATATCCTCGTCGATACCGCGCAGGCCGGCCAGCATGATGCACATCACAAATCCCGTGCCCTGCCAAAGCCCCGCAATCAGCAGGCCATAGATGACAATATCGGGGTTGTAGAGCGGATCGAATTCGAAGCTTTCCCAGCCGAGACCGCGCACGATCGACTGCACGCCGAATTCGGGATTGAGGATCCACTGCCAGACGAGACCGGTCACGATGAATGACAGCGCAAACGGATAGAGCAGAACGGTACGGAAGGCATCCTCATAGCGGATCTTCTGATCCAGCAGGACAGCCAGCAGAAAGCCGATCACGATGGTGAAGATCAATGATAGAACGCCGTAAATGAAGATGTTCTCGATCGACACCCACCAGCGGCTCGTGCTCCAGAGACGCTCATACTGCTCAAGACCGACAAAGTTGGCGCGTGGCAGGAGCTTGGAATTTGTAAAAGAGTAGACAACGGTCCAGAGCGTGCCGCCAACAAAGACGACCAGCGCTGTAAAGATCATGGGCAAAGCCGCGATCTTGCCGTTGAGATTGCGAAACAGCCGAGACGGCCGTGCAACGCGCGACATGGCAAAACCTCCAGATTGGGGTGACTGCCCGGCAAAGCCGGGCAGTCGGCGTAAGACCAGGAGGCCTCAGCTACCGCTCTTGAGATTCTGAACCCACTTCTGATGGGCATCTTCCGGCGACATGTCGGACTTCCAGAACTCGACCATCAGGTCTTCGTTCTGCTTGACAACGTCCGGCGACCAAACCTGGTCACCCGACGGCACGATATTGCCGCTGGCAAGGATCTGGAGACCCTTCTTCATGCAATCGTTGGCGGCAGCCAAGTCGACATCGCCACGGATCGGCAGCGAACCCTTCTTAAGGTTGAATGCGACCTGCACTTCCTTCGAAACGATCAGAGCTGCGAGTGCCTTCTGGGCCTTCTCCTTTTCCGGATCATTCAGCTTCGGGAAGTAGAAGGCGTCACCACCGGTCGACAGATACTGGTTCACGCCCAGACCCGGCAGGCAGGTATAGTCCTTGCCGGCAACTTCACCGGCGACGGCGAATTCGCCCTGCGCCCAGTCACCCATGATCTGACCACCGGCCTGATCGGTGATGACGAGGTTGGTTGCCTGGTTCCAGTCCTGAACGGTCGACTTGGCGGCGAGCTTGCGCGCATCCGCTGCTGCCGCAAAGACCTTGGCCATTTCCGGGCCGGCTGCAGCGTCCATGTCCTTGTCGATATTGACCTTCTTCCAGACGTCGAGGCCTGCGACCGCAACCGTCATGGCGCCGAAGGCAAGGTTGGACTGCCAGGGCTGGTTGCCGAGCGCCAGCGGGATCTTCCCTGCCTTTTCGAGTGCCGGGGCCGCTGCGACAAACTCGTCCCAATTGGTCGGGACCGGAACGCCGGCTTCCTCAAAGGCCTTATTGGACAGCCACAGCCATTCCGGCGAGTGGATGTTCACCGGCGCGCAATAGATCTTGCCATCGACCGTGCAGGCGTCGAGCAGCGACGGCGGGAAGATCTTTTCCTTCCAACCTTCGGCCTCGGCGACATCGGTCAGATCCAGCATGAGACCGGCCTCGACAAGCTCGAGAGCCTGCTGACCATGGTTGAACTGCGTCGCACCCATCGGATCGCCGCCGGTGATGCGGCTGATCATGATCGGACGAGCCGTGCCACCGCCACCGGCGATAGCGCCGTCGATCCACTTGTTGCCGCTGGCATCGAAGGCCTTGGCAAGCTCGGCGACCGCAGCGGCTTCACCGCCAGACGTCCACCAATGGGTTACTTCAAGCTCGGTTGCGTGAGCCGTTGCAAACGGCATGGCGACTGTTGCGGCCAAAGCTGCCGCGAAGCTACGAAAATTCATGAGTCTCCTCCCTCACTGAAACGTTGCCGGAAAAACTTATGACAAAGCGATTTGGAGCGCAACCTGCTGGATTGTAAATTTTCTATTACAGTCACGTTTCAGCGTCTGCGTGTATATTCGACGCGCCTTCCAAATCGCTTTGGGAGAGATAGATATTGCGCAGCAGCATAGGAAGTATCGTTGCAGTCGCGGCATATTCGAAGATTTCAGGGAAAATCATGCTGCATCTGCACGTGTGACCAGTCAGAGCAATGCAACACCCAACGGAGAAGGACATATTCCCCAATAAATTGCATTGCTTCGCAACGCAGCATGGAAAGGGGCTCGACAAAACGACTGTATCGTTTCAGATTTTCTCTTCCAAGCCTCGGGAGGGGGTGCCGGGCAAACTGTTTGCAGGCGTACGAAAGCCCACTATAAGCGGGACTTTGTAAGTGGCGGGAACGACATGGCAGATCAGCAAGGCAGCGGATTGATGGACCGCCTGGTGGCGACGAAGGAGCGGCCGACGCTCAAGACGATCGCCTTCATGACCGGCCTCGGCATCACCACGGTGTCACGGGCGCTGAAAGACGCGCCGGACATCGGCGCGGAAACCAAGGAGCGGGTGCGCATGGTCGCGCGCCAACTCGGCTATCAGCCGAACCGTGCCGGCGTGCGCCTGAGAACCGGCAAGACCAACGTGATTGCACTCGTGCTTGGCATCGATGAGGAAATCCTGGGCTTTTCCAATCAGATGGTCGTGGGCATCTCGGAGGTTCTCTCAGGCACGCCCTACCATATCGTGGTCACGCCGCATGCGCATACCAAGGACCCGATGCTGCCGGTACGCTACATCCTCGAGACCGGCTCGGCGGACGGTGTGATCATCTCGCGCACCGAGCCGGACGATGCCCGCGTGCGCCTGTTGACCGATCAGAACATGCCCTTCGTCACCCATGGGCGCACCGACATGGGCATCGAACATCCGTATCACGACTTCGACAACGAAGCATTCGCCTTTGGCGCAGTCGAGCGGCTGGTGAAGCGCGGTCGCAAGCGACTGGCACTACTGCCGCCGCCGAGCAAACTCACGTATTACCAGCATACCTTCGACGGCTTCATGCGCGGCCTGAAGGCCTTCGGCGCCGAGGAAGTGCCGCTGCACATCAACATCGATGCCTCACTGGCCCAGATCCGTTCGGCCGTCGAAGCGCTGATGCGCGGACCCGATGCCCCCGATGGTCTGATCTCATCCTCCGGCAGCAGCGCGATCGCCGCCAATGCCGGGATCGAGGCGGCGGGCAAGCGCGTCGGTGTCGAGATCGACCTGGTTGCCAAGCAGGGAACGCCAATCCTGAACTGGATCCGCCCTGATATCATCGCCGTCTACGAGGATGTGCGCCAATCAGGCCGCGAACTGGCCAAGGCCGTGATTGCCCGCATCGACGGCGTTGATCCGGAACTCTTGCAGAGCATCAGCGAACCCCGCTGGGAATAGGCCGTCGATCCGACAGCAAGGCCAGCGCCTGCCCTGCCCGATCAGGCATAGGACGGACGCTGACCGTCGGCCCAGACGACCACGGAATTGCGGCCGTTGACCTTGGCGGTATGCAGCGCCGCATCCGCCCTTTTCAGCAGTTCATCCGCCGTGACCTGCATGGCTCCATGAGCAACCCCGACGCTGACCGTGACGGGCACGAGGTCGCCGCCGAGGAAGAACATCTGCTGCTCGACACTGTCATGAATGATATGGCCGAGCTTTTCGGCGTCCTCGACCTTGCAGAAGGGAACATAGGCGGCAAATTCCGCGCCGGCCAGACGCCCGAGCAGGGCGTGTTCGGGCAGTTCTCTCAAGATGATCTCGGCACAGGTCTTCAGCACTTCGTCACCGCCGGAATGCCCATAGTGGTCGTTGATGCGCTTGACGTGGTCGACGTCGACATAGAGGAAGGCGCCCTCCCCGCGCACCTTGGTCGACAGCGTCTGCAGCATTTCAAGAAAGGTGAAGCGGTTGGCAAGGCCCGTCAACGAGTCGGTGGCAGCAGACCAGCGGTGTTCGACGAGCAGCCGGTCACGAACCAGAAGGAAGACCGAGAGCGGCGCAATGAGCGCATGCACGAAAATGGCGAAGATGGCGATGGTCAGCCAGAGAGGACCGGAAGCCGAAAGATCCGTTGCCGTTGGCGGCCAAACATAGGCGCTGGCGCCCGACAGCAGCAGAACCGCCGAGAGGCCGGCGAACCAGCGATAGGCAAAGGCGCGGTTCGATAGCCGCTCTTCGGTCTCCGACGCCTTCAACTCCCAGCCGGCAAGGCCGGTATAGATCGCTCCGATCACGGCGGCGAGCAGATAGCGGGCCGTAAAACTGTCCTGCAGCAAGGGCGCCGATGTCGTCAGCAGCAGAAAGGCGAGCGGCCCGGCCGTAGCAAGGGTCAGGTCAAGCCGACGCTGATCGAAGGCGCGCATGCCCTGCCAGGCAAGTGCCGCGCCCGAAAGAATGAGCGTCTGGGCGACCGCCACCGTGACAATGCCATAACTGCCATCCGAAAACGCGGCGAGCAACACGCCAAGCGCCGCAAGCCCCGACGCGCCCGAGAAGAGCGCGAACTCGTTTCGGCCTGGTTCCTCCCGCCAATGCCGCCCATAGAGAATGGCAAAGACCGACAGAAGCGCGAAAGCGCCGAGTGCGAGTGTGGAAAAGTTAACAGAGACCATTATGACACGCCTGAAATTCGAACGGATTTTTTAACCGCATCGTCAAGCTAGGCGACAGGCGTTAACTCGAAGGTAAAGGGAATGGTAGGAATTTAACCATTTCGTCCCGGGGCAACCTTAATTCACAGCGCAATCGCCAAACCATCGCGTCCGACGACGAGCGGTCCGGCCCAGTGGGCCGTAACCGCATCACGCCAATGCTGCTCGGTGAAAGCGGGATCATCGGCCGGAATCAGATGATGGAGCACGAGCAGCCTTACACCGGCATCGCTTGCAATCCGGCCCGCATCCGCCGCGAAACTGTGCGATGCGATGAGATGTTCGCGCAGCCGCGCGCCGTTTCCGGTACGCCTGACAATGCTGTCGAGCCCCTCCGGCAGCATCGCTTCATGGACCAGAACATCGGCATTGCGCGCGAAGTCGGCAAGCGGCGGAAACGGCGCTGTGTCGGCGGAAAAGACGAGCGTCTTGTCCGCACCGGAGACCTTCAGCGCGAAACACTCGGTCACCGGCGGGTGATCGACGCGCAGGGCTTCCACGACCAGATCCCCCTCCCGGAAGATCTCGCCCGGCCCATATTCGATGACCGTCACCAGGCTTGCAAGATCCGGACGCCCCTCGTCGGCGATGCGCGTCTCGATGTCATAGGCCAACGAGGCGAGAAAACCCGCCCAGACCGCCGAAGTCCCGGCCGGACCGTAAACGCGGACAGGATGGTCAAGACCCGTGGTCCAGGCGGTGTGGATCAGCGGACCGAGCTCCAGCACATGGTCGGAATGCAGATGGGTGATGAAGATCAGGTCGAGTTCTTTCAGCGACATGCCGCTCTCGACCAGACCACGCGACACCCCGAGCCCGCAATCGATCACGATACGGCGCCCCGAAAGCGCAAGCAGCATCGATGTCGGATTGGGGCCGCCGGGGCGGATGGCCGGGCCACCCTTGGTGCCGAGAAGTGTGAGCATGTCTTTCATGGCAGATCTCCGACGAAAAAGGCCCGACATCATCCGATATCGGGCCTCGATCAGGTGACGGGTCGCAAAGGACCGGTCAGAACTGGCCGGCCCAGGGGCCGTGATGGATGTCCTTGCCGTCGAGACGGTCGAATCCATGCGCGCCGAAGAAGTCACGCTGCGCCTGGATGAGGTTTGCCGTACCGCGACCGCGACGATAGGTGTCGAAGTAGGAGAGCGCCGAAGCGAGCGCCGGAACCGGCAGGCCGGACAGGACGGCATGGGCAACGACGCGACGCAGCGCGCCATCGGTTTCCTTGACCATCTGGGCGAAAGCCGGGGTCACAACGAGGTTGGCAACGTTCGGATCCTTGGTGAAGGCCGAGGTGATCTCGTCGAGGAACTGCGAGCGGATGATGCAGCCGGCGCGCCATATGCGGGCGATCGTCGGCATGGGCAGCGACCAGTGGAACTCTTCAGACGCCGACGACATGACCGCAAAGCCCTGGGCATAGGCGGCAATCTTGGCGGCCAGCAGCGCGTTCTCGAGATCGGCGATGAAGGCGGCCTTGTCCTTCGGCGCGTCGGACAGCGCCGGCAGACCGAAGAGCTTTTCGGCCGCGATACGCTCTTCGCGCAGCGAGGACAGCACGCGGCCGGCAACAGCGGCCTCAATGCCGGAGGCGGCGACCGCGAGGTTCTGCGCCTCGATGGCAGACCACTTGCCGGTCCCCTTCTGGCCGGCGGAATCGACGATCACGTCGACCATCGGCATGCCGGTTTCCGGATCGGTTGCTTTCAGCACCTTTTCGGTGATCTCGATCAGATAGGAATTCAGGCGGCCCTTGTTCCACTGACCGAAGATCTCGCCGATTTCGGCAGCCGACATCTTCAGACCGTCGCGCAGGATGCCGTAGATCTCGGCGATCATCTGCATGTCGGCATATTCGATGCCGTTGTGGATCGTCTTGACGAAGTGACCGGCGCCATCGGTGCCGAGCCAGGCAACGCAGGGCTCGTCGTTGAACTTGGCGGCGATCGAGGTCAGTACGGGCTCGACGCGCTTCCAGCTTTCCTCGGTGCCGCCGACCATGATCGAGGGACCGTGGCGGGCGCCCTCTTCACCGCCGGATACACCCATGCCGATGAAGGTGAAATCGTTGCCGGCAAGCTTTTCGAAGCGGGCGACCGTATCGCGGAAGTTCGCATTGCCGGCATCGATCATGATGTCGTTCTTCGACAGATACGGCATCAGGGCCGCAATCTGCTGGTCGACGGCGTCACCGGCCTTGATCATGATGATGATCGGGCGCGGCGGACGGATGGCGGCAACAAACTCTTCGATCGTGTGGCAACCAATGATGCGATCGGCAAGATCGCCGGCTTCGCCGAGGAATTCGTCCGTGCGCGCGGGCGTGCGGTTGAAGACCGCGATGCGATTGCCCTTTTCGGCAATGTTGAGCGCCAGATTGGAGCCCATGACTCCGAGACCGATCAGTCCGATTTCCGCTTGCTGCACGACATGACCTCCGCATGCAAATCGATTAGGAGGCCGCTTTGTCGCATCATGGGTGCGGTGCGGCAAGCGAAAATCTTGATCAATTGGTCAACAGATTGTCTCACGCAGCGGGATGATCTTCATCTTCCGTGATGGCCCGCCAGGCGGCACCATCGAGGTCCTCATACTGGCCGCTCTTCAGCGACCAGAGAAAGGCAAAGAGGCCGAGACCGCCCAGAAACAGCGCGATCGGGATGAGGAAAATGAGCATGTTCATGCGGCAATCCTCCCTGTGTCAGGGCGCACTGCAGACAGGTTATCGGACGCAGCTTCTTTAGCGACGCGTTCATCGAGCGACAGCCGGTTGAGACGGAGCGCGTTCACCACGACGATGATCGACGAGGTCGACATGGCGACAGCGGCAATCAGCGGGGTGGCGTAACCGAGAAGCGCGATCGGCACGGCAATCACGTTGTAGCCGATGGCCAATGCAAAGTTCTCGCGGATCAGCCGGCCCGCACGGCGCGAGGCCTCGATCGCGAAGGGCACGGCTTCGAGCCCGTCGCGCATGAAGACGAAGTCGGCCGCCTGACGTCCGACATCAGCGGCTGTCGCTGGCGCCATCGACACATGCGCGGCCGAAAGCGCCGGCGCATCATTGATCCCGTCGCCGACCATCAGCACGCGGCGGCCACGAGCGGATGCCTCGGCGCAGGCTTCCGCCTTGTCACGGGGGCTAAGACCCGCCCGCCATGTGTCGATGTTAAGATCGGCAGCAAGCTTTGCAACGACGGGCGCGCGATCGCCCGACAGAATGCCGAGGTCGAGACCCGCCTGCCGAAGGGCATGGATCGAAGCGCGCGCGCGCGGCCTCAGCATGTCCTCGAACAGGAAGGTGGCGCGTTCGGTGCCATCGAGCGACAGCACGACTTCGGAATAGGGCTTGTCGTCGGTAGAGCCTGCGTCAATACCACAGGCGAAGCGACGGTTGCCGAGACGCCAGATGCCGGCCTCGGTTTCCGCCTCGACACCGGCGCCGGGCACTTCCCGCACCGTCTCGAAGGCGCGCGGCTGGCCGCCATAGGCAGCCCAGAGTGCCCGCGACAGCGGATGGCGGGAATGGGCGGCAAGACCGGCGGCGACGGCAAAGGCAACAGGCTCAAGCCGGGCGGCATCGACGAGACGCGGACGACCGAGTGTCAGCGTGCCGGTCTTGTCGAAGGCGACGGCCTCGATCTCGGCCAACCGCTCCATGGCGGATCCGTCCTTGACCATGACGCCCGCCTTGAACAGGCGGCCAGCGGCGACAACCTGGACCACCGGCACCGCAAGACCGAGCGCACAGGGGCAGGTGATGATCAGGACCGCAATCGCCACCATCATCGCATGCTTCCAGTCGCCGTCGTAAAGCCCCCAGGCCACGAAGGAGGTGATCGCAAGGAGGTGGACGGCAGGCGAATAATACTGGGCGGCGCGGTCGGCGATGCGGCGGTACCGCGCCCTGCCCCCTTCGGCGGCTTCCATCAGATGGATGATTTCCGAGAGGAAAGAGTTCTGGGCGGTCGCGGTCGCACGGACGGTCAGCGAGCCCGTCAGGCTGAGCGTGCCTGCCTGGATTTCCGAGCCCGGACGGACAGAGACCGGCGCGCTTTCGCCATTGACGATCGACATGTCCAGATCGCTTTCACCGAAGACGACGACACCATCGACGGGAATGCGGTCGCCTGCGGAAATGGCCACCTGATCACCGACACGGATCTCATCCACGGCGCGATATTCGCGCGAGCCGTCCTCGGCGAGCACCATGGCACCGCGCGGATTGAGGCGGGCAAGGCCGCTGATCGCGGAGCGTGCCCGATCGCGCATTATGTGATCCAGCGTACGACCGATCAGAAGGAAGAAGAGCAGCGAGGCCGTTGCGTCGAAATAGGCATGTTCGCCGTGATGGATGGTTTCCCAGAGAGAGGCGAAATAGGAGAGCGTGATGCCGATGGCGATGGGCACATCCATGTTGGTGCGGCCATGTTTCAGCGCGTTCCAGGCCGATTCGTAGAAGAAGCGACCGGCATAAATCAGCGCCGGTGCGGCGATCATCGCCGAGATCCAGTGGAAGAGATCGCGTGTCGAGGCATCCGCCCCGGACCAGACGGAGACAGAGAGCAGCATGATGTTGGTGGCTGCAAAGCCGGAGACCGCGACTGCACGGATCAGCTGGTTGCGCAGCGCGTCGGAGGCCTCTTCGGCTGCCGTGAACAGATGGGCGGTGTAACCGGTCGAGGCGATGGCCCGGGCCAGATTGACCGGGTCTGTCTCGACACCATCCACGGCCTCCTTCCATACGACCGAAACGCGCTTCGTCGACAGGTTGACGCGCGCACGCTCCACTTCCGGCAACGCTTTCAACGCACCTTCGACCGTGGTGATGCAAGTACCGCAATGGACCGCAGGCACGCTCATGTCGACCTGCCAGAGGCCCGGCCCAACCGCCCGGCTGGAGAGCTTCAGCTCTTCCGCAGACGGCAGGGAGACCCCTGCCCGCTCCAGATCCAGTGCACCTTCGGTGCCCGCTGCACAGCAACTCATCGTCATTCTCCCGAAACGGTGATCCGCTTCGCTTCGTGCATGATCATCTTGCCGCCCTTGATCGCCTGCATCTCGACGATCCAGCTGCCGGGTAGAACCACAGTTTCCGCAAGATAGAGACCGTCGCCGGCGGGCGTCAGTTGCAGTTCGAAATCCTGGGCGATGCCGACGGGGCGCTTGAAATGGGCAGTCACCGCATCGGCGACGACGGGCGTGTTGCCCGGCAGCGTCAGCCGGTAACGAATGCCCTTGGCGTCAACCGAGAGATCGCCGGCGATGCCGGTCGCCAGCATCTCGCGGATCGCAGCCGTCTTGCCGTTGAACTGCTGGCTGGCGACATAGGTGTTCTTCACCACGAGACCGCTCCAGCTCGACGTCGCCAGATAGGCCATGGTGAAATTGACCGTGATGATCGTGCCGAAGAAGGCCAGCATGATCGCCAGCATGTGCCAGCCGGTAAAGGTGAAGGGCTTTTTTGCGTCAGTCGTCATCTTTTTCTCCCGGTCCCATGAAGACGGCTTCATAGACATCGCGTTCGTCACTGCCCTTGTCCTGTGCAATGAACTGGAATTCCTGGTTGTCGTCCTCGACCTTGTCACCGGCGAGTGTGACGAAGACCTTGAGCGTGGTCGCCTCATCCGGCTCCACCGACACGGTGAAGGAACGGGCCGGCGGCTGGTTGATGCCGTTGATCTTCATGATGGCGTCCGGCAGCCCCTCGATCGACACCTCGATCTCGCGTGGTGCTGCGATCATGTTGAGGATACGGACCGTATAGCCGTTGCGGATCGAGCCATCCGATTCGAGCACGAACTGGGGATTGCGGTCATGCAGGACATTGACCTCGAGACGGTCGCGTCCGAGCAGGGCAACGAGCATCCCGAGACCAACGGCCATCCACACGCCCATGTAGAGCAGCGTGCGGGCGCGGAAGATCACGCGCCAGTCGAAGTGGCGGATCTTGTCGGAGAAGCTGCCATCGGCATTGCGAACCTTGTTGGGATCTATGCTGGTGGTGCCGCCGCCGGTGGCGAGCGCCATGTTCGACTGGTATTCGTCGAGCGTCGCATAGGCGATCAGCCCGCGCGGCTTGCCGATCTTGTCCATGACGCCGTCACAGGCGTCGATGCACAGCGCACAGGTAATGCATTCGAGCTGCTGGCCGTCTCTGATGTCGATGCCCATGGGACAGACGGCGACGCAGGCATTGCAGTCGACGCAATCACCGATGGAGTCACCCGCCGCGATCGCCTTCTTCGCATGGCGCGTGCGCGGCTCGCCCCGCCAGTCGTTATAGGTCACGACCAGCGAGTTTTCATCGAGCATGGCGGCCTGGATACGCGGCCACGGACACATGTAGATGCAGACCTGCTCGCGCATCAGGCCGCCGAAAACGTAAGTGGTGGCGGTCAGAATGGCGACGGTCATATAGGCCACCGGCGCGGCATTACCGGTGAGGAAATCCATGGCGAGCGACGGCGCATCGGCGAAATAGAAGATCCAGGCGCCACCCGTCAGCACGCCGATCAGGATCCAGATCGCGTGTTTGCTGACCCGCTTCCAGACCTTGTCGAAAGACCAGGGTGCCGAATCAAGCTTGATCCGCGCATTGCGGTCCCCCTCGATGAAGCGCTCGACGACCAGGAAGAGATCCACCCAGACCGTCTGCGGACAGGTATAGCCACACCAGGCGCGGCCCACGGCGGAGGTGACGAGAAAGAGGCCAAAACCGGCCATCACCAGGAGGCCGGCGACAAAGAAGAATTCCTGCGGCCAGATCTCGATGAAAAAGAAATAGAAGCGGCGATGCGCAAGGTCGATCAGCACCGCCTGATCAGGGGCGAATTCGCCACGATCCCAACGCAGCCAGGGCGTCAGGTAGTAGATGCCGAGCGTGATCGCCATGACGATCCACTTGAACCGACGGAAACTGCCTTCGGCGCGCTTCGGAAAGATCTTCTTGCGGGCCTCATAGAGCGGACCGCGCTTCTTGGCCGACATCACCGCTTCGGCATCGAGTCTCTCGATCTCGGGCGCCTCAGCGGCACGGGTCTGATCGGCATGCATGTTCATGGAACGAGAACCTTCTTCTGATGCTCGCTTTGTCCCATCCCGCGGCCTAGCCCGCCTTGACTTAAGTCAAGCAGCGGCGAAGCGTCGCAATGCATAGGCTTCTCTCTATATGAATAAAAAAGGGCCGCATCGCGGGATGCGGCCCAAGGCTTCTGGGAGGAAAGGGCAAGCTTATTCGCCGCCACCCAGCTGATGCACATAGACGGTCAGCTGCTTGACGGTGGTATCGCCGAGACGCGCGGCCCAGCCGGGCATGGCGCCATGGCGCGGCTGGCGGATCTGGGCTGCGATCTGGGCCTCGCCATTGACCTTCAACCAGATGGCATCGGCGAGATTCGGCGCGCCGAAATCGCGATTGCCCTTGGCGTCGTCGCCATGGCAGGAGGCACAATTGTCGGCATAGATCTGCTTGCCGGGTTCGACCATCGCGGCATCGTTCGGCGTGCCGGTCAGGCTGACGACATAGGCTGCGACCTGCTTGATCTGCTCGGCATCGAGAATGTCGGCAAAGGCCGGCATTTCGGAGACGCGGGTGTCCGGATCCTGGTCGTAGCGGATGCCATGCGCGATCGAGGTGTGGATCGCTTCGAGATCACCGCCCCACAGCCAGTCGTCGTCGTTGAGGTTCGGGTAGCCGGCACCGCCGGCGGCACCCGAACCATGGCAGGGCGAGCAATTCACCTTGAAGGCCGCTGCACCGCCGGCAACGGCGAACTGGGTCAGGTCCTTGTCGGCAACGATCTGGTCCAAAGGCAGGGCCGCGATCTTGTCGAGATAGACCGCCTGGGCGGACTTCGCCGCCGTCAGCTCTGCGGCGACTTCCGCACGGCTGGAATAGCCGAGCAGACCCTTGGTGTTGTCGGTCAGGAGCGGCCAGGCCGGATACATGATCGTGTAGCCGATTGCCCAGACGATGGTCGCGTAGAAGGTATAGACCCACCAGCGCGGCATCGGATTGTTCAGCTCGCGAATGCCGTCCCACTCATGGCCGGTGGTCTCGACGCCGCTGATCTCGTCGATGTGTTTCTTGTCTGCCATTGTTCAATCCTCCTTGAGAGGGATGCTGGCCGCGTCGTCGGCAGGCTTCTTGCCGCCCGGGCGGAATGTGAAGAGCACGACGCCGATGAAGAACAGGGTCATGGCAAGCAGAGCCCAGCTGTCGGCGAATTGGCGCATGGCGGTATAGGTTTCCATGATGCCCTCCTCAGCGGTAACCGGTTGCGTCGTCATAGGTGGAGAAGTCGACCAGCGTGCCGAGCATCTGCAGATAGGCGACAAGCGCGTCCATCTCCGAAATCTGCGCGGGATTGCCGTCGAAATCGGCGACCTTGGCCTTCGGATAGCGCTCCAGGAGACCGGACGTATCGGCATTCGGATCGGCCTGGGCGGCGAGATCGGCCTCAGCCTGTGCCAGCATCTCTTCCGTATAGGGCACACCGACAAGGCTGTTGGCCTTCAGGTCCATGGTGACATTGGCGACCTTGAGCGGCGTCGTCTTCAGATACGAGTAGCTCGGCATGATCGATTCCGGCACCACGTCGCGCGGCTCGGTGAGGTGCTGGACATGCCATTCGTTCGAATAGCGATCGCCGACACGGGCGAGATCCGGACCGGTGCGCTTCGACCCCCACTGGAACGGATGGTCGTACATCGACTCCGCAGCCAGCGAATAGTGACCGTAGCGCTCGACCTCGTCCTTGAACGGGCGGATCATCTGGCTGTGACAGACATAGCAGCCTTCACGGATGTAGATGTTGCGACCGGCCAGTTCGAGCGGCGAGTAGGGACGCATGCCCTCCACCTTTTCGATGGTGTTCTCAAGGTAGAAGAGCGGTGCGATCTCGACAATGCCGCCGATGGTGACCACCAGAAGCGAACCGAGGAAGAGAAGGCTCGAGTTCTTTTCGAGGATTGCGTGTTTATCAAGAATGGACATGGGAGCCCTCCTCATTCAGCCGGCTGCAGGGCGGCGGGAGCGACCGATCCGGGGATCGGGGCTTCCTGGCGCTCATAGCCGAGGATGGTCATCAGGATGTTGTAGGCCATGATCACACTGCCTGCGAGATACATGGCACCGCCGACGGCACGCAGCACGTAGTAGGGATACATGGCAGCGACCGACTCTGCGAAGGAGTAGACCAGGAAGCCCTGCGCATCATATTCGCGCCACATCAGACCCTGCTGGATACCGGCGACCCAAAGGACAGCCGCGTAGACCACGATACCGAGCGTGGCGAGCCAGAAGTGCCAGTTGACCAGGCGCAGCGAGTAGAGGCGGTTGCGGTTCCACAGCTTCGGCGTCAGGTAGTAGATCGCGCCGAAGGAGATCATGCCGACCCAGCCGAGAGCGCCCGAGTGAACGTGACCGATGGTCCATTCGGTGTAGTGGCTGAGCGAGTTGACGGCCTTGATCGACATCATCGGGCCTTCGAAGGTCGACATGCCGTAGAAGGCAATCGCGATGACCATCATGCGGATGATAGGATCGGTGCGGATCTTGTCCCAGGCGCCGGACAGCGTCATCAGACCATTGATCATGCCACCCCAGGACGGCATCCACAGCATGACCGAGAACACCATGCCGAGCGTCTGCGCCCAGTCCGGCAGAGCGGTATAGTGCAGGTGGTGGGGGCCGGCCCAGATATACATGAAGATCAGGGCCCAGAAGTGGATGATCGACAGGCGGTAGGAATAGACCGGACGGCCGGCCTGCTTGGGCACGAAGTAGTACATCATGCCGAGGAAGCCTGCGGTCAGGAAGAAGCCGACGGCGTTATGGCCATACCACCACTGAGTCAGCGCATCCTGGACACCGGCAAAGGCGGAATAGCTCTTTGTGCCGAGGAAGGAGACCGGCATCGCCAGATTGTTGACGATGTGCAGCATGGCAATGGTGATGATGAAGGACAGGTAGAACCAGTTGGCCACGTAGATGTGGCTTTCCTTCCGGGTCATGATCGTGCCCATGAAGGTGATCAGATAGGCGACCCAGACCACGGTCAGCCACAGATCCACATACCATTCCGGCTCGGCATATTCCTTGCCCTGGGTGATTCCCAGCAGATAGCCGGTGGCGGCCATGACGATGAAGAACTGGTAGCCCCAGAACACGAACCAGGCGAGGTTGCCGCCGAAGAGGCGCTGGCGCGAGGTGCGCTGGACCACGTAGAACGAGGTCGCCAGAAGGGCATTGCCGCCGAAGGCGAAGATGACAGCCGACGTATGCAAAGGACGCAGGCGCCCGAAGTTCAGCCAGGGCTCGATGTTGAGATCGGGATAGGCGAGCTGCAGGGCCACGACCACACCGACGAGGAAACCGACGACGCCCCAGAAAACGGTTGCGATCACACCGTAGCGAACGACTTCGTCGAAATACTCGGATTGCGGCGCCGTAACCTTCGGAGCGGAGGAGGATGCCGTGGACGGTGCAAACTGCATCCGGCGCAGCATGACGATCGTGCCCGCAGTGAGCACGAAGAAGGCAACCCACATATGGGCTGCAAAGAGGCTGTCCTGGGTGAAGGCCACCCCGAGCAGCGCGGCGAAGGCGAGCACCGCCATCACCAGTGTCTCTAACGTGTAGTTCATTGTTGGAATCCCCCAACGCTTGCTGATCACATCGCGGGGGCCTTCGCCTGATCTGGAGATTCCTCCCGCGTCGAATGCACCAATCGCACCGGGGAAGCCAATCCACCTTGATCCAGGTCAATGCGGTTGGCGGCAAAATTGACGAGGCTCCAGATCAGCAATCGGGATGGCGAACCCTCAGGCACCAAGGCTTGAAGTCGTCGGGTACAGAGCCCGCTGCGCGTGTCTTGGAGCAGAGGGAGCCCCTGATGGGGAGCACCCGTTGGAGAAAGCGGACATGCTGACGAACATTCGAGACGGCAAGCACACCACAGATGTCACACGAACGGGCAACCGCCTGTTGGACGCCGGCAAGCGTGACCTCGCGTGGCTCAACCGTGCACACACCGAGCAACTTGCGCTCTGCCGCGAGCTGGAGGACATCGCCGACTCACTGCCGGCGAGCATCAACCGGCAGAAATGCATCTATGCGGCCAAGGCCCTCGGACCGCTGATCAAAGGCATTCATCACTACGAAGAAACGGTTCTCTTCCCGCAGCTGCAGTCGAACCCGGACGCGACGGAAGCCCTTGGGCCCACGCTCGAACGGTTGAAATTCGAGCATTGCGAAGACGAGTGCTTTGCCGAGGAATTGACCGACGCGCTCTTGAAGCTCGGTTCCGGCGATCGTGTGAACATGGAGGCCGTGGGCTACATGTTGCGCGGCTTCTTCGAAGGAATCCGTCGCCACATCGCCTTCGAGCGTGAGCATCTGCTTCAGGGGGTGACCGAGGAAGAACTGCAGGTAGCCATCCGCTGAACAAGCCGAAAGGCATGATCAGGGCAGCGTCGGGCCGATCAGGCGGCAACGCCTCCGAGGACCGGCTCACTCTCGCCCAAGGTCAGGATTGCGCCGCTGATGCTGCCGTCACCGGCACGAAGCGGGCTGAAACGGGCAGGCATCTCACCGGTCACGGTCGCTGCCGACATCCGCGCCACGAATGAACCGGAACGTCCGGCAAAGGCGGCATCAAGCACATCCTGCAGCCATTCATGACAGCCAGCCGCCAGGCCCAGGTCGAAGACGCTGCGTCCGATGACCTCGATCTGCCGCATGCCGAGCATGCGTGCCATCGCCGTATTGGCGAAGAGATAGCGATAATCGCGCGTCACGACCGCTACGCGCTCCGGCAGATTGTTGAGGATCACCTCGTTCAGTTGCTCATCGTCCCCCTCCGTCGAGTGGCGGGTATCGAAGGCATTCGTCGCGGGGCTTTGCAGGCTGCGCTTCGGGCCGAAATAGCGCTCGACAAGCAGGGACAGCATGGACGCATGACGAAGCACGCAGGATCCGTCATCGGCGTCCTCGCGCAGGAGCTTGGTGAGAAGCCGCAACTGCAGATAGATATCGTCCAGATCGGACGCACGATAGCTGATCAAGCTTGTGATCAACGGGTCGATCTCGCGATCGAGAATGCGCACCAGATTGTCGTCCCCGTTGCGCACAGCCTGCTGCAACTGAAGATTCTTCAACGAAACCGCTTCGAACATTGCTCGCAGATTCGAATCACGGAATTCGCCTAAGGACATTCGCTACCTCACCCCTCGAATGTGACACAATGAATTGCGAGGTCACATACTTTCGGCGTGGGTAACATGAGGTTGCGTCACGTTCAATCGGCACGGGCACCCGCGCACGGCGCAGCCCAAAAAATATCTATCGTATCAACCGAATAACATGATGGAAAAATATGAAAATGGATGACACCCGCCGTCCAAGGAAGGCTCACGCGGGCGAATCACGGCCAGGCCCCCGCCCGGAAACCGACGATCAGATCTTGTCTTTGATCGCCCAGCGGTCGTGATACCAGAGCCACTGCTCCGGATATTCCCGCACCCAGGCTTCGACCTTGTCGTTCAGCAATTGCGCGGTGGCGTTCACATCCACCTGGCCGCGCTCGTTGCGGGGAATATCGACACGCGGCTCGATCTCCAGCCGGAAACGGTTGCCCGGCAGACGGATGCAGCGTGCCGGATAGACTTCACAGTCGAACTGCCGCGTGAGCTTGGCAAGCAGCGGATTGGTCTTGACCGGCTGGCCGAAGAACTGCGTTTCGACGCCCTTCCAGAATTTCTGGTCGACGAGCACGCCGACACCGCCGCCCTGCTCCAGCTGCCGCGCCAGCGCAAAGGATGAGCCGGCATGCGATGGCACTAGCTTGCCCATCCGTTTGCGGCGGAAGTCGAAGACCTTCTCGGCGATATAGGGATTGTTCGGCGGACGAAACAGCACCGTCACATAGAGACCGAAGGCAGCACCCGCGACCGGCAAGAGCTCGAAATTCGCGGTATGGCCGGTAAAGACGATGAACGGACGCGGATTGTCGCGCAGGTCGAGGAACTGCTCGACACCTGACACTTCTACCCTGCCCTCGCCCGGTTTCTCCGGATCGAAATCGAACAGACGGTCGAGGAAGACATATTCGGCAGCCAGCCGGCCCATATGGCCCCAGCTCGCCAGCGCGATCTCTTCGCGTTCGGCCTCGGACTTCTCCGGGAAAGCATTGCGAAGGTTCACCTGCATCAGCCGGTGCCGCTTCGTCTTCGGCCCGACCCAGCGCATCAGCCGGTCGGCGAAGTTGATCGCGGCATCCGCCGGCAGGATCTTCAGCGCGGTCAGGAAGCCGAAGGCCGCCTGCGCCACGGACCACTGGTAGAACTTGCGCAGCGCCAGAACGATGCGGGTGACGAGCATCCGCACGCGGTCAGTCCATCTTCAGGATGATCTTGCCGAAGACCTGGCGGCCTTCCATGCGGGCGAGAGCGCGGTCGATATCGTCGAAGGTCACTTCGGTGTCGATGACCGGATGCACGATGCCGCGCGCCATCTTCTGCATGGCGTTCGCCATGTTTTCCATGCGGCAGCCGAAGGAGCCGAGCAGCTTGAGCTGCTGCTGGAAGAGCATCATCAGATTCATGTCGGTCGACACGCCCGAGGTCGAACCGCAGGTGACCAGACGGCCACCGCGCTTCAGGCAGAGCATGGAGCCGGCCCAGGTATCCTTGCCGACATGTTCGAAAACGACGTCGACGCCCTTCTTCTTGGTGAGCTTGCGCACGACACCTTCGAAGCGGTCGGTGCGGTAGTTGATGACGTGATCGGCACCCAGCGCCTTGGCCGGCTCGATCTTGTCGTCGGAACCGACGGTGGTGATGACGGTGCAGCCGATCTTCTTGGCGAGCTGGATCGCCGCAGTCCCGATGCCGGAACCGCCGGCATGCACGAGGATGGTTTCACCTGGCTCAAGCTTGGCATTGTCGAAGAGCATGTGCTCGACGGTGCCGAAGGTCACCGGAGCAAGAGCGGCGCCAACCGCATCGACGCCGTGAGGTGCCGGCACCAGCAGACGCGCCGGCAGGTTGATCTTTTCCTGGGCGAAGCCGTCGAGATGGAAGCCGTGCACGCCACCGACATGTTCGCAGAGGTTGTCACGGCCTTCGCGGCAGGGCTTGCAAAGACCGCAGGTGCGCGCACCGTAGACGGCGGCCAGCTGACCCGGCAGGATATTGCCGACGCCGGGGCCAATTGCCTCGACGACGCCAGACGCTTCCGCACCGATGACGAGCGGCATCTTGCGCTTGGCGAATGCCATGCCGCGCCAGCCCCAGACGTCGATATGGTTCAGCGCAACCGCCTTGACGCGCAGCGTCACCTCACCCGGGCCCGGTGCATCCGGCTCCGGCAGATCGACGATTTCAAGCTTGCGGTCTTCGACGAGTTGCAATGCGCGCATGAGTTCTTATCCCCGCCCAACGGGCGTCAAATCTGGTCTGTTCGATGTTGCGGAGCCGATTACGCCGGTTCCCGCGTCATGACAAGGCTGGCGTTCTGACCACCAAAGCCGAAGGAGTTGGACAGCACCGCCGAAACCGAGGCCTCCCGCTTCACGTTCGGCACCACATCAAGCACGATCGAGGGATCGGGATTGGTGTGGTTGATGGTCGGCGGCAGCGTGCCTGTGAGCATGGTCTGGATCGAGAACACCGCTTCGACCGCACCGGCAGCCGTCAGCGTGTGGCCGATCATCGACTTGTTCGACGAGCACGGAATGGCGTCCTTCAGCCGGTCACCGAAGACGGACAGCATGGCGCCATATTCCATCTTGTCGTTTTCGGGCGTCGAGGTGCCATGGGCATTGATATAGCCGATGGCCTCTTCCGACAAACCGGCATCCGCAAGCGCTGCCTTGATCGTCGCGATCGCAGGACCACCGTCCGGCGAAGAGCGCGTCCGGTGGAAATGGTCGGCCTTTTCGCCGCAGCCCTTGATGATGCCGAGCACCTTGGCGCCACGGGCAACCGCTGCTTCGAGCGATTCCAGCACGAGCGTTGCCGCCCCTTCGGCGATGACGAAACCATCGCGTTCCTTGCTGAACGGCTTGGATGCCTTTTCCGGCGGATCGTTCTGGGTCGAAAGCGCCGAGAGCAGCGAGAAGCGGATGACCGCCTCCGGGCTGATCGAGCCGTCGGTCGCAACCGTCAGCGCCCGCTCGGTGCGGCCCTGGCGGATCGCCTCGACGCCGAGCTGGATGGCGGTGGCACCGGACGCGCAGGCCGTCGACAGCGTCACAGGCAGACCACGCGTGCCGAACTTGTCCGCGAGACGTTCCGAGATCGAACCGAATTGCACGGCTTCGAGGAAGACCGGATCCGGCTTTTCACGCATGGCTGCCAAAAAACGGTCATAGGCGTCGCCCGGCTGGGTCGAGGCCGGAGCCCGCTCGGCCAGCGCAAAGCGGTCATGCCATTCCGGCTCGACCGGCGGGGCAGCGAGGAAAAGCGGACCGTTGAAATCGCCATTGATGCCAGCCTGAGCCAGCGCCTCGATGGTCGTTTCGCGGGCCAGCGCATAGGAACGCTCGACGGCATTGTTGGCGGGAACGGCGATGAAATCGACCGTGCCACCGATACGGGTCGACATGCCCTCGGTGTCAAAACGCTTGATGTAATGGATGCCGGACTTGCCCGAGGTCAGCTTCGACCAGTTGTCGGAAAGCCCCTGGCCGAGCGAGGTGATGACGCCCATGCCGGTGACGGCGATGATCGGGCGTCCGAGATGATCCTTGAAACGGCTGTCGGTCATGGATCTATCCTCCTCACGCATTCGCCGAGAGCACGGCAAGGCCTTCGCCTCGCACATAGCCGACGGTGGAGATGATGGCATGTTTGGCGGGGCCACCCTGAGCAGCTTCGCTCGCCGGATCAAAGGCGGGCACCGTGGCACCCGCATCGATGGCAAGCGCTGCAAGCGCGAGACCCGCCGGGAACTGCGCTTCGACCGAATGACCGATCGAGCCGGCATAGCCACGCACCGGCATGCCGGCGAAACGTTCCGTAAGGTGAGCCATCTCACGTTGCGTGAGTTCGGCCAGACCGGAGGCGCCCGAGAAGACGACGGTATCGGCAGCCGACAGGGAGGCTGCTTCCGGCACCATGCGGCCCAGACGCGCTTCGAGCTTGCCCTCGTCGCGATTGCCGCGATCGCCTTCGACGGCGTCGAGCACGGCATAGATATGCGCGCCCCGCGCCTCGGCATGTTCGCGCGATTCCAGCACCAGGAAGGCGCCGACCGTGCCGAGGATCATGCCGCCGCCCGAGGAACCATCGCGCGACCAGAGCGGCTGCCAGGGACCGGTCTGATGGGCCCGAATGCCCTCGACCAGCAGCAGGATATCAGGACGCTCGGACACGAAGGCGCCACCGACGAGGGTGTGCGTCGACTGGCCGGCCTTGATACGGGCAAAAGCGGTTTCGATCGCCGAAATGCCGGCGGCCTCTTCACCCATGAAGGTGCGCGAGGAACCGGTGACCTTGTGGACGATCGAGATATTGCCGGCGAGCAGATTGGAGAGCTGCGCCAGGAAAAGAGTCGGACGAAGCTCGGTCTTCAGCTTCTCGATCAGGAATTTTTCGCGGTCATTGCGCTGCAAAGCCTCGTCGACGATCAGGCTGTCGACGGCTATGTCACGCTCGCCACCGCCGGCCGCCACAATCAGGTCCATGGTCCCGCAGGCGTCCGCATCGTCCTTCATGCCGGCATCGTCGAGGGCGAGGCCAGCCGCAAACACGCCGAGGCGCTGCCAGTTTTCCATCTGGCGCTGGTCGCCACGCTTGGCGATCTGCTGCGACCAGTCGATTTCCGGCAACTTGTGCACGACATAAGGCGCGAACTTTTCGGTCTCCAGGACCGGTTCGGGCGCCGTCTTGGCCGAGAGCAGCGCGACATGCGCGTCCTTGCCGGTGCCGTGGCAGGTGACGATCCCCACACCGGTGATCACCACATCATTCGGTTTCTTGACCATATGCAATCCTCTCGCCGGCAGGCTGGCCAGCGTAAAATGCGGGTTTTCCCGAATAAGGCCCCAAGGTCAATAGCAGATTGCGCGCTTGCGGCCGAATGCGCCTTAAGCCTGGGCCGCCATCGCGGCGATCAGGCCGACTTCCTCGGCGCGTTTGCGCACGATCGGCGCGAGCGGCACGTCGGAGAAAGGCATGGTGCGCAGCTTCAGCTGGGCATCGCAGACCTTCTTGCCGCCGCTCGTGATCTTCGCCTTGGTGACGGCAAAGCCCGATCCGTCATGCTCGAGTTCCGCCTCGATGTCGAGGACGGCACCTGGCTCGACGAAGGTGCGCATCTTGGCGCCATCGACGGACATCAGGAAAGGCATGGCCTCGAAGTCCTTGACCGCCAAGAGCAGCATGCCGGAGGCCTGCGCCATGGTCTCGATCAGGAGCACGCCGGGCACCAGCGGCATGCCGGGGAAATGCCCTTCGAAAACAGGGCTTTCCATCGGCACCACCGAGGTGGCCTTCAAACGACCAAGGCCGAGATCCACGCTCTCGACCTTGTCAATCATCTGGAAATATTCAAGCAGCATGACGATGTCCGCTCCTTTGGAGACGGGTCAGCCCTTGGCGGCGCGAAGTTCGTCGATCTTGGCGCAGAGGTTCTTCAGAACGAAGTATTCTTCGGTCGAAACCTTGCCTTCGTTGACTTCCTGCGTCCACTGCTCGAGCGGGATCTTGATGCCGAATTCCTTGTCGATCGCAAAGACGATGTCGAGGAAGTCGAGGCTGTCGATGCCGAGGTCATCAATCGTGTGGCTTTCCGGCGTAATCGTCTCGCGATCGATTTCGCTGGTCTCAGCAATGATGTCGGCAACTTTGTCGAATGTAGCGGTCACGCCAGTACCTCATATGTCTCAAATTCTGGGTTCCACATAAGGAAAACACTGTCAAATGCCAATGGTGGTTTTTTGCGACAGCGAAATTTGCGGCGTTAGTGTTGCCTAAACAGCAATCGAATGGCGTCCCTTGCCGTTCGACAGATAGCTGTCGAACACCGCAGCAATGGTGCGCGCAAACGGTCGACCGATCTCGGTGATGACGAAACGATCGCCGTCGACCAGACACAGGCCGTCCTGGTTCGATTGGGCGAAGCCCTTCGCCTCCGACACGATGGCATCGACCGCATCGCCGAATTCCAAACGCAGATCGGCAAAGGACAGGACGAAGCGGCACATGATCTCCTCGATCACCCGGCGGCGCAGCTTGTCGTCTTCGGAGACCTCAATGCCGCGCACAGCCGTCAGCCCACCGGCATCCGCCATGCGCTGATATTCGCCGGTGGCCGGCATGTTTTGCACATAACCCTGCGGCAGCTGGCCGATCGAGGAGGCGCCAAGACCGATAAGGGCTTCTGCCGCATCATCGGTATAGCCCTGGAAATTGCGGCGGAGGCGCCCTTCCCTCTGGGCAATCGCCATCCGGTCGGAGGGCAGCGCGAAATGGTCGATGCCGACGGGCTCGTAACCGGCGGCAATCAGCATGGAGGCGGCAAGGTTCATCTGCGCGAAGCGCTCCTGAAGCCCCGGCAGAACCTCTTCCTTGATCATCGTCTGATGCTTCTTCATCCACGGCACATGCGCATAACCAAAGAGCGCGATGCGATCCGGGGCGAGCGACAGGATATCGTTGACCGTCTCCGTCAGGGTCTCCTCCGTCTGGTGCGGCAGACCGTAGAGTATGTCGCAATTGACGGAATGCACGCCCCGCGCACGGACGGCGTCGACAACTGATTTCGTATGTTCGAATGTTTGTATACGGTTGATCGCCTTCTGCACCTCTGGGTGGAAGTCCTGAACGCCAAGGCTGGCGCGCGTCATTCCGATTTCAGCAAGCGCATCGTAACGCGGCTCGTCGAGATCGTTCGGGTCCATCTCGACGCTGATTTCGACATCGTCGGCAAAGCGGAAGGCGGCTCTCAATGCGGCCATCAGATCGATCATGTCCTGCGGCTGCACCATGGTCGGCGAGCCTCCGCCGAAATGAACAGCGGTCACGACCGCATCACGGCTGACGAGTGCGCCGACGGCCGCAATCTCCTTTTTCAACGATTCCAGATAGATCGCGATAGGCTCATACCGCAGCGTATGCTTCGTATGGCAGGCACAGAACCAGCAGAGCCGGTCGCAATAGGGCACATGGATGTAGAGAGAGATTCGCTCCCGTCCAGAGAGCGCCTGAAGCCACTGCGCATATTTGCCGCAGTCGACACCATCGTGAAAATGCGGCGCCGTCGGGTAGCTCGTATACCTTGGCACGGCGCTGGAATACTTGGCAAGAAGCGGATTATTCATGATTTTTCGGCTCCCTGAGACCTGTCGAGATACGACCAAAGATAGCGTCGTCATGCACAGCGGCCTTTGACTTCGATCAATTTGCTGATACATTTCTCACGTAGAGTTTATCGAAACTCAGCGGCCCTGAATGGGCCATCGACCGGAGGCGGCGCAACGCGCCCGAGCCCGGTTGGACGGGATGGCAAAGACCATGGACACCTACAGAAAACACTTTCCGGAATGTGAGGCTCCAGCCGTTTGCCGTTCCTGCGAGGCGCGCCATGGTGGACTGTGTTCGGTCCTCACGTCAGCCCAGTTGACCGAACTCAACAAGCACTCGATCCGCCGCCGTATCGACGCTGGCAATGAAGTCATCGGTCAGGGTGAACAGGTCGGCAGCTACAGCAATATTCTCAAGGGCGTGATCAAGCTGTCGAAGATGATGGCGGATGGCCGCCAGCAGATCGTCGGCCTGCAATTCGCGCCGGACTTTCTAGGGCGACCCTTCCTCGGCGAGAGCACGATCACGGCAGAAGCCGCGACAGATACCGAAATCTGCACCTTCCCGCGCAACATCGTTGACCGCATGGTCGGTGAAGTCCCGGACATGGAGCGCAAGCTGCATGCCCAGTCGCTGAAGGAACTCGATGAAGCGCGCGACTGGATGCTGACCTTGGGCCGCAAGACGGCCCAGGAAAAGGTGGCGAGCTTCCTCTATCTGATCGCGACTCACATCGATCCGGAGAGCGAGGGCATCCAGACCTTCGATCTTCCGCTGTCGCGCGCCGATATCGCCGACTTCCTCGGATTGACGATCGAAACGGTCAGCCGCCAGATGACCAAGCTCCGCAAGGACGGGATCATCGTGATCGAGAACAACCGCCACGTCATCGTGCCGAAGCTCGAACGCCTGCGCGATGCCGCCGGGATCGATTGATTCGATCCACAACGGCCCGAACGCGGCCTTGATTTCAAGACTTCGATCGTCGTTGGAACCGGTTCACAGCAACCGGAAGGCAAGCCATGTCGCAGCGACGAACGCGGCCATGATCGAACAGGCAGCGTAGAATATCCCGATGCCCACGAGGATATCCCGGGGACCCGCATCGCTGCGGCCTGCTGCATGCATCATCGGCTCGCTGACCCGAACACCGCCATAGACACGGGGGCCTGCCAGTTGCAGGTCGAGTGCGCCCGCCATCGCAGCTTCAGGCCATCCCGAATTCGGTGATCGATGCAGGCCGCTGTCGCGCAGCGCGGCAGAGAGAGACCGGCGACCGGACGGGACGCCGAGCTTCACCGCAGCAGCAAGTGCAATGAACACGGCCGAAACCCGCGCGGCAGGCCAGTTTGCGAGATCGTCGAGACGCGCAGAGGCCCAGCCGAAATCGCGGAAACGGTCGTTCTTGTGGCCGATCATCGAATCGGCGGTGTTCAGCATCTTGTAGGCGAGGATGCCGGGCAGACCGGCAATCGCATACCACAGGGCCGGCGCCACGACGCCATCGGCAAAATTCTCCGACAGGCTCTCGATTGCCGCGCGCGAAACACCGGATTCGTCGAGCGTCTTCGGATCGCGCCCGACGATCATAGCAACCGCCCGGCGACCGCCTTCAAGACCATCCTGAAACAACCCGTCCGCCACCGCCTGCACATGATCGCCAAGACTCTTTTGCGCCAGGAAGACAGCGACGACGACGATTTCGAGGAGCAGACCGATGAAACCGAGGTGCTGGAAGATCGAGGTCAAAAGCTGGCCGACGACGACGGAAGCGACGAGCAGTGCGATGATCGTCACGACGCCATTCAGACGCCGGCCCTCGCCCGTGAAACTCGCTGTGTTCAGTCGCGTCTCGAAGAGATCGATCGCCTTGCCGAAGATCACCACCGGATGCGGGATCCGGCGCCACAATGAGGGTGGATCGCCGACAATACGGTCAAGCGCGATGGCGGCAAGCAGAACGAGGAAATGGCTCATGCCGCAGGCCTCCGGAAAGATTGAAGTGCGTCGAGAAGCCGCCGGTCACCCTGAGCGTCGGGAGCGAGCCCAAAGCGAAGCCAGTCGCTGCGGTAATCGAACTTGCGCGTGAGAATATGATGGCGGCACAGGTGATGATGGAGTGCTGCCGCATACTCGTCTTCCACCAGTTGGAAGAGCTGCGTGCCGCCGCGAACCGTGAAACCAGCCTGGCGCAGAACCGCCGTGAGCCCCTCGGATCGCCGGTGAATGTCCCCGCGGATCGGGCCGGTATCGGAAGACATCAGCTGCTCTGCCAGAACAAGCGCCGGACCCGACACGGCCCAGGGCCCGAGCCATTCGGCAAATTTCGCCGCAAGCTGCTCCTCGGCGATCACGAAACCAAGGCGGATGCCGGCCAGACCAAAGAACTTGCCGAAGGAGCGGAAGACGATGACGTTGCGGCTCCCCTCACCCGCAAGGCTTTCGCCTGGCTCCGTGTCGCCGAAGGCCTCATCGACGACGAGCAGGCCGTCACGCGTGGCGAGATCGGCGGCAAGTCGGCAGAGCGTTTCGCGCGGAAAGAGGCGGCCATCGGGATTGTTGGGATTGACCACGACCACGAGGTGGTGATCCCGGGTGACAGCGTCGAGATCGATGATCTGATCGACGGCAAGACCCGCGAGTGTGAAGGCCCTGACATATTCGCCATAGGTCGGCGAGAAAACCGCGACACGACGGCCGGACGGCACCAGTCGCGGCAGAAGCTGAATGACCGACTGCGTGCCCGGAACGGGAAGCGGCAGGCGGGAACCGGAACCATAGTGGCGGCGTGCGGCTTCCCGGGCCGCCAGCTCGCGCTCCTGGTCCGGCAGACGATGCCAGGCACGCATCGGGATCTCCGGCAAGGCTGGCGGACACGGGTTGATACCGGTCGACAGATCGAGCCAGTCCTCGATCCGCCCTCCGAATTCCGCAGCCGCGGCGGCAAGCCCCCCGCCATGCTGGATCGGTCCGCTCATGGCATCTCTCCCGCGACGTCGATCAGATGCATGTAGGAGCCGGCGATTGTGCCACGTCTCAAGCCAACGGATCCGTGCGCTTCACCAAGCGCGTCCTCGGCTTCGAACAGGCGATCCGCTTCGCCCTCGGAAATGACCGAGGAATAGTGAAACTCGTGCGCCGTGAACTGCCCGGCAAGAAAATCGGGCGCAAGCGAGCGCAGGCGTCGATAGCCGAGATGGCGTTTGCGCCCCGCATAACTCGTCACCAGCGGCAGGAGGCCGAGCATGGCATGCCGGTCTCCGCCGGCATCGATCAGGCCCTCGCCGAGCACCATATAGCCCCCGCATTCGCCGTAGATCCTGGCACCACGTTCTGCGGCTTGCGCCATACCCCAGTGAAACCTCCCGGCGGATGCGAGAACGCCGGCATGCAGCTCGGGATAGCCGCCCGGCAGGTAGACCGCGTCAGCGTCGTCTGCCGGCGGCTCATCTGCGAGCGGTGAAAAGAAGGAGAGCGCCGCCCCCACAGAGCGCCAGCCCTGAAGCAGATGCGGATAGGAGAAGGCAAAGGCTATGTCGCGGGCGACAGCTATGCGCTGGCCAAGCGGCGGAATGCCTTTGACAGGGGGGGTGTCGGCCGGTGGAGCGGCCCTCCCCGCCAGCGTGATCAACTGGTCGAGCTCGACACCCCTTTCGACGGCATCCGCGGCACGCTCGATGAAGCTTTCGAGTGCGGAATGTTCGCCGGCCTGCACGAGACCAAGATGACGTTCGGGCAGCGCCAACTGAGGATCGGATCGCAGACTGCCGAGAACCGGCACCTGTGTTTCGGCCATGGCGGTGCGCAGCATTCGCTCGTGCCGGTCGCTGCCGACGCGATTGAGAATGACCCCGGCCACCTGCACGTCACTGCGGAACCGCGCAAAGCCGGTGGCAAGTGCTGCCACGGATTGCGAGGTGCGCGCGCAATCGATCACGAGCACGACGGGCAGCGACAGGAGAGCGGCAAGATCGGCAGCACTGCCGCGACCATCGGCGGCACCATCAAAGAGACCCATCATCGCCTCGACGATCAGGGCGCCGCTCGCCGCTGATCTTGCTGCCTGCGCCTTGAGATACGACGGGCGCATCGCCCAGGGGTCGAAGTTGAAGCAGGAAGAGCCACTGGCTGCGGCATGAAAGGCTGGATCGATGTAGTCAGGGCCAGCCTTGCCGGGTGCGACGGCATGCCCGCGCCGCGCAAGCGCCCGCATCAGGCCAAGCGTTACCACCGTCTTGCCCGAACCGGAGGCCGGTGCGGCGATCAGCAGTCCGCTCATGCCGTGTCTTTCCGCTCCACGGCAAAGGGATCGGGCAGCAGCTTGCGTCCCGACAACGCTCCAAGCCAGTCGAGCGAGGGCCTGAGGCGCACGACTTCGCCGATCACGACAATCGCCGGCGGCTCGATGCCGGCCGCCAGCATGTCGGCCTCGGCCCGCCCGAGCGTGGTTTCAAGAACGGTCTGCTCCGGCGTCGCCGCATTGCAGACAAAGGCCACGGCCTCGCCGGGATGACGGCCAGCGGTCATCAGATTGGCCGCGATCTGGCCCATGTGTTTCATCGCCATATACATGACGATAACAGGCGAGCCGCGACCGATCGCATCCCAGTCGATCCTGTCAGGCACAACCCCGGAGGAATCATGGCCGGTCAGGAAGGTGACGGCGTGGTTCACCTCGCGATGGGTGACCGGGATGCCGGCATAGGCGAGACCGCCGATGCCGGCAGTGATGCCGGGAACGATCCGGAAGGGCACGCCATGTTCGATGAGGGTCAACGCCTCTTCGCCGCCGCGACCGAAGACAAAGGGGTCGCCGCCCTTCAGCCGCAACACGCGATGGCCGGCCTTGGCAAGCTCGACGAGACGCAGCGAAATGTCGCGCTGCTTGGCCGATGGCTTGCCGCCACGCTTGCCGGCATATTCGAGCACGGCGCCGGTTCGCGCGAGTTTGAGGCAGTCTTCGTTGACGAGCGCGTCGTGCACGATGATATCGGCTTCCGACAGACCCTTGGCCGCGAGCAGCGTCAGAAGACCGGGGTCACCGGGGCCGGCACCTGCCAGCCACACATGACCGGGCTCGATGGCCGGCAGGCTTGTTGGCAGGGCAAGACGCGTCGTGTCACTCATGGTCATGGTCTAGGCCCCGTCCGAAGAAATTGCAATTCCGTGACGCCGCTTTCCGCAACGAAGCTGCCGTCTGCCGCCTTCCTCAATCCGGTCGGCTCGCCTATAAGCGAGCCATGAGTGACGCCGAGCGAAATGACGCAAAGGAAGGCCAGCGGCTGGACAAGCCCGAGGGTGCGCCGCTGCGCACCGGCTGGACGACCGGCGCCTGCGCGACGGCGGCGACCAAAGCGGCTTATACGGCGCTTCTGACCGGGCATTTCCCGGATCCCGTTTCGATCACGCTTCCCAAGGGCGAAACACCCGCCTTCGCGCTGGCCCGCGAAGGCTTCAACGCAGGCGGCGCCTTTGCGGGCATCGTCAAGGATGCCGGTGATGATCCGGATGTGACCCATGGTGCCACCGTAATCGCAGAGGTGACCCGCCTAGCCCCCGGAAGCGGCATCCGCTTTGTGGCCGGCGACGGCGTCGGCACGGTGACCAAGGCGGGTCTCCCGATCGCGGTCGGCGAGCCCGCGATCAATCCGGTGCCGCGCGCCATGATGACGGCCGAGATCGAGGCCCTGTCGGCGGCGCATCAGGTGTCACCGGATGTGGGAATCCGGATCTCGGTGCCGGGCGGTGCCGTCATCGCCGAAAAGACCTGGAACCCAAGGCTCGGCATTCTCGGCGGCATCTCGATCCTCGGCACGACGGGCGTGGTGCATCCCTTTTCCTGTGCAGCCTGGATCCATTCCATTCATCGCGGCATCGACGTGGCGCGCGCCGAGGGGCTTACCCATCTCCTCGGGGCAACGGGATCGACCTCCGAAAAGGCGGCCCAGGACTTTCACGCCTTGCCCGATGGCGCGCTGATCGACATGGGCGATTTCGCCGGCGGATTGCTCAAGTATCTGAGGGCCCACCCGGTGCCGCGCCTGACGATTGCAGGCGGTTTTGCCAAACTGTCGAAGCTTGCCCAGGGCGCGCTCGACCTGCATTCATCCCGCAGCCAGGTCGACAACGCCTTCTATCTGGCGCTGCCTCAGACGCAGTCGCTTTCTCCGGAACTGCGTCTGACAATCGAAAACGCCAATACGGCCCTTGAAGTGCTCGAGGTCCTGACGAGAGAGAAGATTGATATCGCGGCAGCCGTCGCGGAGGCCGCCAAGACAACGGCGGAAGGCGTGCTGCGCGACAGTGGGGTGACCGTCGACATCATCGTCACCAACCGCAAGGGAACGATCATTGCCCATGCGCTCTAAGGCAAAGGCAAAGCCGCAGAAGATACTGATCCTCGGCGGTACGGCGGAGGCGCGGACACTCGCCGCGGAGCTCATGGCGCAAGGCCATGCCGTGACCACCTCGCTCGCCGGACGGACGGTTGATCCGATCCTGCCGGAAGGTGCGGTCAGGATCGGCGGCTTCGGCGGCGCAGACGGGCTTGCCGCCTATCTCCGCGATGAAGGCTTCGAGCGGATGATCGACGCCACGCATCCCTTTGCCCGGCGCATCAGCGAAAACGCCATCAAGGCGGCCGCGATTTCGGGCGTTCCACTGGAGCAGAGGCTTCGGCCACGCTGGCAGAAACTGCCGGGTGACCGATGGAGATCGGTAACCTCGCTCGACGCGGCAGCGGACGCCCTGTCCTCGGGATCGACGGTTTTCCTGGCACTCGGGCGGCAATATCTCGACGCATTCGTCAGCCGATCCGATTGCCGCTTCATCATCCGGATGGTCGATCCACCGGAGACACGGCTTGCCTTTCCCGATCATCTCCCGGTGCTCGGCAAGCCCTCCAGTGACCCCGACCGGGAGGCTGATCTCTTCACCGCCCATGGCGTGACGCATCTCGTCTGCCGCAACTCCGGCGGCCCGGCGGGTTACGCCAAGATCATCGCGGCGCGGAAGCTCGCCTTGCCGGTGATCATGGTCGAGCGGGATTGACGGCTAGACAGATCAGCGGAATTCGAAGATCTGCCGGAAGACGCCCGGTGCGATGATCGACAGCGGGTTGATGACGAGATTGGGCTTTGACGTCGCACCCGTCAGCTTGAATGTGATGCCGAGCAATCCGCGATCGCGACCATTGCCAAGGATCGCCCCGATGACCGGCAATTCGCCGAACAGACGGTTCAGGCCATAGGCAGGCATGAAGGTGCCGGTGAGATCAATGAGGCCCGCCTTGTCGCGCACGATCCCCTGGAAGGTTGCGCCCACCTGCTCGCCACGCACGATGCCGTTTTCAACGCTCAGCGTGCCGTCGACCAGGGAAAGACGCGCAAAGGCACGCTGGAAGCGGGCGGAGCTGACGTCGATATCGCTTCGAACGGCATTGTTCAGACTGCGTCCATCGGCTCCGGTTGGCGCCGACACGATCGTCTGCAGCCGCTCTTCGTTTTCGACCTGGAAATTGCGCAGATCGAGATTGCCGCTCCAGGCGCCTTCCCGGGTTTCGGTCAGGCGCAGATTGGCAAGCCCTCCCCCCAGGCGATTATAGGTATCGAAGAAGCGCAAAACCGCGCCGGCATCGCTGGTGGTCACGGACAGCTCGCGCAACCCCTCAGGCTGGCGCAGCTTCGCAACCAGCGCCTGGCCGCCGCCTGTCACACCGGAGAAATCGACACCGGTAACGCGCCCCTTGGCCGAGCTGTAGACGATCGACACGCCCGCCAGCTGTTCACCACCGAAACCGATCACCCGATCAAGCCGCCCTTCGAGCGTCAGCGATGCCCGCGAGCCCTTGGCATCGCCACCGTCAGCGTCACCGGAAGGTTGCTGCAGGGTGGAGATCAGTGACCGGGCGTCAAAGGCGCTGCCATTGGCTACGACCGAATAGACACCCCGGCTCAGCCGCACGGTCAGCGCCAACTCGTCATCCGGCGACAGCCGCACACGCGACAGATTGGCCGCGACAAGTCCCGTGTCGTCAACGGTCATCTCGCCGGATGCACCAAAGCCATCGCCGTCGAGGGTGAATCTGCGAATCAGCGACTGCTGCCCCTCTTTCGCCAGTTCGAAGGTTGCAGTTGCGCCGATCCCCTGTCCCTTCGACCAACCGACCCAGGGGATCGTGAGTGTGGCGGACCTCAGATCGACGGAGACCGCCTGCAAATTCTCGTCGAGCCGCCGCAGCTCGAGCTTGATCGGGCCATTGACGATCTCTCCAAGACCCGGCGCGATCTTGTCGCGGGCGGCATTGTCGAGGGTTGCCGTCACGACCTGTTCGCGCTTGACTTCGCCCTCGCCGCGACGAACCGGTTCGGTCAGATCAACCTCCATCGGCACGTCATCGATCTTCGCCGCGGCCTTCAGGACCGCCTTGTCGGGATCGACCACAAGCGTTCCCTTGACATCGGAGATCTTACGTCCGTCGAAGGGCTTGGCCACATCGACGTCATCAAGCGCGACCTCGGCATTCCAGCTCGGCTCGGGCGGCGACTGATCCGGCACGAGGCCGACGCGGATTTTCGCCTGTCCACGGACCTGTCCGGCAAAATCCGAAGGCTGAAAATCAACGACCTTCAGCGCCTCGATCGGCTTGAACGAGACCAGTTCGGCAACGGCATCGGCCGCCCCGCTGACGTCGAGTTCGAGATCGGCCATCAACGGCTTTTCATAGGCATTCTGCAGAACGAAGCGCCCCCGCTCAAGCTTGACCATGCGTCCGGACGGGAAGAACGACCCCGCCGACCGGATATCCACGTCGACACGCTCCCCCACCATGTCGAAACGACCAAAGACATCCCGCAGCGGCGGCAGATCGCCCGTCAGGTTGAGGCGTGCGTCCTCAAGATCAAAGCCGATCTTCAGCTCATTGGCATCCAGCCGGACCGGTTTCGGATCGATCGAGAGCCGGTTCTGCGGAATGAAGACGTCAATCGTGCCTCTGGGGATCACGCCGCCAAAGATGTTTTCAAGCACCCATTGCCGGGGCTTCGAGGCGATCCAGTAGGGCCACAGCTGCTTCACGACAGTGGTGCGCATGTTCTGCACCTCTGCATTGAAGCGAATTTCCGGCCCGGTTCCGCCGAAGCGGATGGCAAGCTTGCCCCGCATGTTGCCGGAAGGCGTGGAGACGTCGAGCGTATCGAGCTGCAACTGGTTCTCGGCGACGAGATAGCGACCATAGCCCTTGAGATTGAAGGGAAACGGTAGCTCACCTGCAGATGGTACGTTTGCACGCCCATCGTCCACCACCAGATCAATGCCGAAGCCTTTGCCGAAGTTTGCGCCCTCAGGCAGCCGGTCAAGATCGATCACGCCGCCCGAGAGCGGCAAGACCGTTTCGCCGAAGCGCGCCGTCGAGTCGGCAAGTTCGATCGTGTCCTTGGCGAAATCATAGGAGAGCTTGAGCTGCGCATCGCTCAGCTCCTGCCTCTGGCCATCGGAGTAGAAGCTCGCATTGCGCATGTTGATGCCAAGCGACGCATAGGGCGCCTGCCCCTGATCTGCCCGGCGCGCATTCAACAGAAGCTCCGCCGAACCATCGATCCCCTGACGAGCCTCTCCCGTGCTTGACCGGCGCAGAAGGAAGGGGGTGACCCTGATATCGGCAACCCGCATGGTCAAGGCTGTCGCCCGCCCGTCGACATTGGTGGTCAGCGCGGTGAGTTCTGTCTGCTGTCCATTGACCGCAACCGCTCCGAAAATCGACAGGGAACCATCGTCACCGCGCTCCAGCACGATGTCGTCGATCGAGATGGTGAGCGGACG
This sequence comes from Rhizobium sp., assembly GCA_027533385.1. Classification (GTDB taxonomy): domain Bacteria; phylum Pseudomonadota; class Alphaproteobacteria; order Rhizobiales; family Rhizobiaceae; genus Allorhizobium. Next base: position 66,958 of record JAPZUE010000018.1, read on the forward strand.
TCCGCTTGCGCTTTTCGAGGCAATCTCCAGGCCTGCAAGGCGCATACGGTCGAGGCCGCCGCGGGAAATGAAACCCTGTAGCCGGTCGAGCTCGGCAAAGGCCTCCGCCAGCCGGACAGGCACCTGGTCAACCCGCCAGCTGGACAGATCGACCGGCTCGCCCTCTGGCAAGACGGTCGCGTCGAGATTGATGCCTTCACTGACCACTTCCCGTATAGAAAAGCGACCGCCGAGCAGGGCGAGCGGCTCGAGGATGAAACGCACCGAATGCGTCAGCGCCACCTGCTGGCCACCGGCCTGTTCATGCAGCGTGACGTTGCGCGCCTCGACCGTCAGCTCCATGCCTTCGGAGAAACGCACTTCGGTGCCCCCGATTTCAGCGGTGAACTGCGGGCCGAGGGCCTGGTTGAGCACAGTCTGGGCGCGTTGCGTGAGAGCGGCATCGAGCGTGCCGCTTTCGACCACCGCATAGACACCGAAGAAGACCACGAGCCAGAGACCGGCAAAGCCTGCCAGCACCCGGAGAAAGCGCCGAAACAGCGAGCGTTTCGGCGGCGGACAATGCACGATCAAGGGATCCTCGGCCTGGGCAGACGGAAGAGCATGCAGCGGTACGATGTCCCGCTTGCGAAACCGTAGCTTTTCGCCCCGGATCTCCGACATATCCTGGTGATTGTCTCCGTCGATCGATGCCGCTAACAAGTCGCTCTGGACGACTGCGGAGCGGACTATATATCGATGTCGCCCACATTCACCCACAAAACGGGCAAAAGAAAGGTTATCCCATGACGGATTTGACTGCCGGGGAAAAGGCCCCCGATTTCTCCCTGCCCCGCAATGGCGGTGGCACCGTTTCGCTCTCCGATTTTGCCGGAAAACCGGTGGTTCTGTATTTCTACCCGAAGGACGACACGAGCGGCTGCACCACCGAAGCCGTCGACTTTTCAGGCCTGACCGCCGAATTCGAAAAGCTCGGCGCGACCGTCATCGGTGTCTCCCCTGATTCGGTGAAGAGCCACGACAAGTTTGCCGCCAAGCACAACCTCTCCGTAGTGCTGGCCGCAGACGAGGAGCACAAGGCGCTCGAAGCCTATGGCGTCTGGAAGGAAAAGAGCATGTACGGCAAGACCTACATGGGCGTGGAGCGCTCGACCTTCCTGATCGACAAGTCGGGCAAGGTTGCCGAGGTCTGGCGCAAGGTGAAGGTGCCCGGCCACGCCGAAGCCGTTCTGAAGGCGGCGCAGGCCCTCTGACATGCCCGAAACGATGCAGCCCGAGACGGCTTTCCATTCCCTTCGCGGCGCTGCCACTCTCGCAATCCTGAGCGCCGACCTCGACGAGAAGACGGCGCTCGCTCAAACCGCAGCACTCCGCTGGCAGGAGCGACGCCTCTCCCTGCGCTCGCCGCTCGACCCGCCTTTGCCCGACAGGCCGGGCCGGCCGGCAAAACCGGAACTGGTCCCGCCCAAGGCAGTCGAGAAGCGCTCGCTCCATACACTGCCCGGCCGAATCGCACTGCTGCATGCGCTCGCCCATATCGAACTCAATGCGGTTGACCTCGCGCTCGATATCGTCGCCCGCTTCGCAACCGAGCCGGTGCCGCATTCCTTCTTCGACGGCTGGATGAAGGTGGCCTATGAGGAAGCCAAGCATTTCAGGCTGGTGCGGAACCGGTTGAGGGTGCTGGGCGCCGATTACGGCGACATGCCCGCCCATGACGGGCTCTGGCAGGCGGCACATTCGACGAAGAACGACCTGACCGCCCGCCTCGCCGTGGTGCCGCTGATTCTCGAAGCACGCGGCCTCGACGTCACCCCGTCCCTGCAGGAAAAGATGCGCGAAACCGGCGACATCGAAAGCGCCGATGTGTTGAAGGTCATCTACGAAGATGAGAAGGGCCATGTTGCCGTCGGCGCGAAATGGTTTCGCTTCCTCTGCGCCCGCGAAAAGCGCGATCCTGCCAGGGCCTTCCAGGAACTGGTGCGCGCCAATTTCCGTGGCCAGCTGAAGGCGCCCTTCAACGATGTGGCGCGTGCCGAAGCGGGCCTGACGCCCTCCTTCTACCGCTCGCTGTCATCGAAGAACAACTCGTCTGTTTAGCGCGCAATTCCAAGCCCCTAACGCTTCATTAACCCTAATTATGCGTAATTGCAGACGGCGGATCGGACAGGCGACTCGCCGTGGCATGCATGTGCGCGGCAGTGATCTGCTCGGGATGAATGGGGGTCAGCGTGACGGCGGGTTCGAACAACCAGGTCTTCGGCAAGCGCAAGGAACAGCACATCGTCATCCTGGCGAGCGGCGACCGCATCCGTCACATGACCATTCGCCCCTGGATGGTTGCCCTCAGCATCTGCTTCCTTGGCACCATGGCTATCGGCTATCTCGGCGCGACCACCTATCTGGTCCTGCGCGACAACCTGATCGGCGCGACCATGGCCCGTCAGGCTCGCATGCAACACGAATATGAAGACCGGATCGCGGCACTGCGTGCCCAGCTTGACCGCGTCACCTCCCGCCAGCTTCTCGACCAGCAGGTTGTCGAGGAAAAGGTTGAAAAGCTCCTCGAACAGCAGATGGCCCTGACTTCGCGACATGGCCGCATCGGCGCCCTGCTGCAGGCGGACGAAAGCACGGATGCCCTGCCGAGCGATGGCCCCGTCCCGGCCGACAAGCCAGTGATCGACAGCAAGGATCGCGCGTCGCTGTCCAGCGGAACAGAGGCCTTTGCCGCCCTGCTTGGTGAGGGAAGACCGGCATCGACTGCTGAAAGCGACAAGAAGCCCGAGCTTGCGCTCGGCTACGTGCCGATGACCGATGGCAATGTCGCCGATCGTGCCGACAGACTGTTTTCCCATATGACGCTCTCTCTCAAGGAAATAGAGGCCGAACAGCTGCAGCGGATCGAGGAACTGGCAAGCGGCGCCTCCCAGACGGCAGACGAGATCGCCGCCATTTTGAAGCGTCAGGGCGTTCCGGTCGACGAGCAGGCGTCTCTGCCCGTCGCGGATGCGATCGGTGGCCCCTATCTTGCGCCGCAGGCCGACCGCGACTTCAACGCTTCGCTGAATGCCCTCGACGCGGCACTCACCCGCCTTGAGACCGTGCGCGATACCGCCAAGCGTCTTCCCTTTGCCAATCCCGCGCCAGGACAGGAGATCACCAGCCGATTCGGCAATCGCCCGGATCCCTTCTTCGGTGGCCTTGCCATGCATGCCGGGATCGACTTCCGCGCTCCGACGGGAACCGAAATCCGCTCCACCGGCGCCGGCAAGGTCGTGACGGCCAGCTTCTCCGGTGGTTACGGCAATATGGTCGAAATCGACCATGGCCTCGGCCTGTCGACCCGTTACGGCCATATGTCCCGCATCCTGGTGAGCGAAGGCGACACGGTCGAGCCGGGCCAGATCCTCGGTCTCTCGGGCTCAACCGGGCGCTCCACGGGACCCCATCTCCACTATGAGGTCCGCCGCAATGGCGACCCGGTCGATCCAATGCGCTTTCTCAACGCCGGGATGAAGCTGACGCCGCTGATCAATTGAGCGAGCAGCAAGCCGATTCGGCCCAGGATTTTGGTATGCCCGACAACAGGTTTTCAGATCCATTGTAACGAGCGATGGAATTAATCGTGCTCATTAAGCCTTTGTAGGGGTAAATCCGCCCGTTTCCTTGACTTTCCGGCAGTTTCCCACTATCGCCGCAACCATTGGCGCCCGATCTCAAGGGCTTTTGAGCGATGTTCGCGAGAACAGGAACGGAAACTACTTCCCTTTGACCACTTTTGCTGACCTTGGCCTGAGCCAAAAAGTCCTTTCTGCCGTCACTGATGCCGGCTACACGATCCCGACACCGATCCAGGCAGGCGCGATCCCGCCGGCCCTGCAGCGGCGGGATATCCTCGGCATTGCGCAGACAGGCACCGGCAAGACCGCATCTTTCGTTCTCCCGATGCTGACGCTCTTGGAAAAGGGCCGTGCCCGCGCCCGCATGCCGCGCACGCTGATCCTCGAGCCGACACGCGAACTCGCGGCCCAGGTCGCCGAGAACTTCGAGAAATACGGCAAGAATCACAAGCTGAACGTGGCGCTTCTGATCGGCGGCGTGTCCTTCGAAGAGCAGGACCGCAAGCTTGAGCGTGGCGCAGACGTCCTGATCTGCACGCCCGGCCGCCTGCTCGACCATTGCGAGCGCGGCAAACTGCTGATGACCGGCGTCGAAGTCTTCGTCATCGACGAAGCCGACCGCATGCTCGACATGGGCTTCATCCCGGACATCGAACGCATCGCCAAGATGATCCCCTTCACCCGCCAGACCCTGTTCTTCTCGGCGACCATGCCGCCGGAAATCCAGAAGCTGGCTGACCAGTTCCTGCAGAACCCCGAGCGCATCGAAGTCGCCCCGCCGTCCTCGACGGCCAAGACCGTGACCCAGCGCCTGGTGGCCTGCCACAACAAGGACTACGAGAAGCGTTCGACGCTGCGTGACCTGATCCGCGCCCAGGACGATCTGAAGAATGCGATCATCTTCTGCAATCGCAAGAAGGATGTCGCCGACCTGTTCCGTTCGCTCGACCGCCACGGCTTCTCCGTCGGCGCGCTGCATGGCGACATGGACCAGCGCTCGCGCACGACCATGCTGGCGAACTTCAAGGCCAATGCGATCACGCTGCTCGTCGCCTCCGACGTTGCGGCCCGCGGCCTCGACATCCCTGATGTCAGCCACGTCTTCAATTTTGACGTTCCGATCCACGCCGAAGATTATGTCCACCGCATCGGCCGTACCGGCCGCGCCGGACGCTCGGGTGCAGCCTTTACCCTGGTGACGCGTAGCGACACCAAGTTCCTCGATGCCATCGAAAAGCTGATCGACCAGAAGATCGAATGGCTGAACGGCGATCTGACTGCGCTTCCGGCGCCGGCGGAAAGCCATGACGAAAGCCGTGGAAAACGCGGTCGCGACAAGGGTCGCGAGCGGCGCGGCGGTCATAAATCCGATACGCGCAGCGAGTATGCAAAGCCTTCCGAGGCGCGCGTCGAACCAGTCAAACCGGTAGAGGAACAACAGGTGATGGAAGCGGTAAAAGTGGAAGCGGTGGCAACGGAACGCAAGGCGGACAAGCGCCGCGACCAGAACCCGCGCAACAACCGCAACAACCCCTATCCGGCCAACGACGACAACCGCGATCGCCGCCGCAACCGTCATCACGATCATGACGACGGCCCGACGCCGGTTGGCTTCGGCGACGACATCCCGGCCTTCATGTTGATCGTTGCAGCCGCCAAGGCCTGATCCCAGTGGGTCAGCCCGGTCTTGATTTCCCCGGTCTCGGGGTCGGTCTTGCCATCCTTCGGGATGGCAAACTGCTTTTATGCAGGCGCATGAAGGCACCGGAAGCCGGTCACTGGAACATCGTCGGCGGCAAGGTCGACCATATGGAGCCGGCGGAACTGGCCGCACGCCGCGAGGCTGCGGAAGAAACGGGGCTGACAATCGGTGCGATCCGCTATCTGGGCGTGACCGAGCAGCGGATCGAGGCAGACCGTCAGCACTGGGTCTCGCTGCTTTACGTGACCGACGACACGACCGGAGAGCCGCAGCTGACCGAACCGGACAAGCTGTCCGAGATCGGCTGGTTCGATCTCGACGATCTGCCGCAGCCGCTGTCGGTCTTCACCCAGACTGTCCTGACCGATTTGCGCTGAGCAGCTTCACGCTGGGTGACCCGGATTGCCGCATCGAGCGCGATCCGCGCCCATTTCGCCATCATGTCGGGATCATCAAGCGCCTCGTCGGGGATCGTCCAGTAAGGCATGGCGACGGGTTTGCCGCTCTTTCCCTCGTAGCGCCAGCGGATCGCTCCCGCCTCTTCCAGCTGAGGCGCACTCTCCTCATCGCCCTTCAGCATCAGTTCACCGCGCAGTTCGAGCGCAAAGATGATACCACGGGCATAGATGCCCTTGCCGCCGAACATCCGGCGGATCGTCACCGGCCCGACCGCCTCGAACAATTCCTCGATGACCACATTGTCCATCGTCAGCCCCTCAGGATCCCGCCTGCCGCAAGGATAGCCTCGGGTGTATCGACATCAAGACGCGCGGCCGGACCGATTTCGACATCGATCACAGCAAGCCCCGAACTTTCGATCACGGGCCGGGCGCCAATATCGCCTTCGAGCGCCTTCAAGGCTTCGAAGGTCGCGGCTGGCAGGATGACCGGGTTTCCGCGCTGGCCATCGGACACGGCGCGCACAATCGCCTTACCGCCCGACTTCCCGTAGGCACGGGCAAGTGCCGCGATGTCGGAGGCGGAGACATTCGGCATGTCCGCGAGCAGAACCATCATACCCGGAAGCCCTTTGGCTTCGATCGCCGCCAGACCGGCCTTCAGCGAACTTGCCATGCCGCTGGCAAAGTCCGGATTTTCGAGAACCGTGGCCTTGAGACCGGAAAGGGCGTCCGCGACTTCGTCGCTGCGATGACCGGTAACGACAGTAACGGGACCAACATCAGCCTCTACCGCCTGACGCACCGACCGCCTGACAAGCGCTTCGCCGTCGAACTCCGCGAGCAGCTTGTGCCGACCGCCCTCACCCATCCGGCTTGCACGCCCGGCAGCGAGCACCACCAACCCCAGGGCGGTCGGGTCGGCGTCTGCGGTCGCGGCAAGCCGCGGCAGCGGACGGCTGGGGATCTCCATCAGGAGGCCACCGACACCCCAGCCCGTCATTTCGGCGCGATCCGGCGGATGACCGGCCAGTATCCGGTTCAGCACCCAGTCGAAGCCGTTTTCCTTCGGCGAGCGGGCGCAACCGGGCGCACCGATGACCTCGACGTCACCGACATGCCCGAGAACGAGGAGATTGCCGGGATCGACAGGCAGACCGACCTGATCGACCACGCCTCCGGCAAGGCGGATGGCGGCGGGAATGACGTCATCGGCATCCGCCACGGCGGACGCACCGAAGACGATGACGAGCGGCGGCTGACCGCTCTCCCGCTTGGGTTCGGCCAGTGCCGCCTTGATGGCTTCCGCCACCGCCTCGGCCCGATGCGCCACCCGATCTTCCGAGACGATCCGGCTTTGCGAGGCGCCAAGTCGCGCCTCGAGCACGCGCGCGGTCTTGTCCATGACGGAGGCTTTGAGCGACGGCAATTGCGTGGCGATGAGATGCACGCGCCGGGCCCGATAGCCTGCCACTTGAAACGCCAAACCCGCAGTGAGGATCGCGGCCGCTGCCTCGACGCTCTGACCGGCAACCGCAAGCGGGATGATTTTGATCGTTGCGACCAGATCGCCGGCGCGCACGTCGGATCGGTCTGAGAGGCAGGCGAGCGTGATTGCGGGATCGACACTGTTGAAACGATCGACCAGCGACTTGTCTGCGAGGAACAACCCATTTTCGCTGGCATAGAAATTCACCCGGCCGGTCGAGGCCGGACTGCGGGAGAGACCCTGCAGTGCAATGGCAGAGGACAGGATCTCCGCGGCCTCGTCCTCGGCAAGATCGCCAGGCTCAAGCCGGCAGGCAATCACCGTTGCAATGCCGGCCTCCCTAAGGCGGACGAGATCGGTATGCTCAAGCCGATGGCCTTTCGGCAGCTTGCCTGAGGCGAGTGACTGGGAATGCGCGAGGATCGTGCCCTCCGCCTCGCTGATCTCAACCGGTCCGAACTTCACGACGCGGCCCCGGCGGATGTGGCTGAACCTGACAGGCTGCGGTGGCGCAGCGACTGGATGATCTCAGCAAGAATGGCGACCGCGATCTCCGCCGGCGTTGCCGCCCCGATATCAAGGCCGATAGGCGCGCGAATGCTGTCGATGGCGGACGGACCAAAACCCAGCGACGTTAGCCGTTCGACACGCTTTGCATGTGTCTTGCGCGATCCGAGCGCACCCACATAGAAGCAGCCCGCCTGCAGGGCCGCGATCAGGCCGGGATCGTCAATCTTCGGATCATGGGTGACGGCGACCATGGCGCTGTAGCGGTCGAGCGGCTGGTTGGCGAAGACCTCGTCCGGCCAGTCGGCGCGCAAATCGATGCCGGCAAAACGGTCCGGCGTGGCAAAGGCCGTGCGGGGATCGATGATGGTGACAGAAAAGCCGGCAAGCGCTGCCATAGGCGCCAGCGCCTGGGTGATATGCACCGCGCCAATGACGACAATTCTCGGCGGCGGCAGATGCACGTTGAGGAACAGGCTCTTGCCATCGACATCGACGATCCCCGACTTGCCGGAGAGAAGCCGCGCGCGGATTTCGTCACCGAGTGCATCCGCGACAACCTGATCCTCGGTCACCAGGTGCGATGTCCCGGCGGCGAGATCACTGACCAGCATCGCACCGCGCCGATCCCGTTTCGCGGCATTCAGGGCCCTGAGCGTTGCAACATCCATCAGCCGAGCCTTTCGACATGGACGCGGATGCGACCACCACAGGAGAGGCCCACCCGCCAGGCGGTCTCATCGGCAACCCCGAATTCGAGCATCTTGGCCTTGCCGCTTTCGATGACGTCGAGCGCTTCGGTGATGACGGCACCCTCGACACAGCCGCCGGACACCGAGCCCTCGAAATTGCCCTCGCCGTCGATGACAAGATGACTGCCGACCGGGCGCGGCGCCGATCCCCAGGTTTCGATGACGGTCGCAATGGCCACCGATCGCCCTGCGGCATGCCAGGCCTCGGCAATCACCAGGGGGTCGCGGGCGGACGTTTCGCTGTTCATGACAGGCTCCTTTGAGACCTGAGATAATGCTTGGGATCACAATCCCGATCCGGAGCGCCAGAGAGAGATTGCACCAGATCCGACAGGGCTTCCAGATTGTGCACGGACCTGAGTTCGTCAACATGCGGCAGCATGGCCCGAACACCCCGCGCACGCGCCTCAAAACCGGCAAAGCGCAAGAGCGGATTGAGCCAGACCAGTCGCCGGCAGGAGCGATGCAAACGGTCGGTCTCGCGCGAAAGCAACTCGACCTCGTCGCGTTCCAACCCGTCAGTGATCAGCAGCACCACGGCGCCCTGCCCGAGCACGCGCCGGCCCCAATACCGGTTGAACAGCTTCAGCGTCTCACCGATCCGGGTGCCGCCCGACCAGTCGGCGACGGCATCCGTGCACTGGGCAATCGCCTCGTCGGGATCGCGATGGCGAAGCTGGCGCGTGACATTGGTGAGCCGCGTGCCGAAGAGGAAGGTGTGCACCCGGCGGCGGCGCTCCGTCAAAACATGCAGGAAATGCAGGAAGATGCGGGTATACTGGCTCATCGAGCCGGAGATATCGGCGAGGATGACGAGCGGTGGCGGCTGTTGCCGGCGCTGGCGAAACTTCGGCAGCATCAGGTCGCCACCGGTTCGCAGCGACTGGCGCATGCTGGCACGCGGATCGATGAGACGCCCCTTGGGAGAAGCCCTGTAGCGGCGCGTTTGAACGAGATCGAGCGGCATGGCGAGGCGCTCGATGGCGCGGCGTGCCTCCTTCAACTCGCTGGCCGTCATCTGGCCGAAATCAAGCCGACGAAACACCTCCTGACCCGAAACCGTGAGGCGGGCATCGACTTCGACATCCGGCTCGTCGCGTGGCTTCGGCTCGCGTTTGCGGTCGGCAAACAGCGCATCGCTGACGCGCGCACCACCTGCCTTCGGCTTCTCCCGTTCCCCGATTGCCGCCACCGGCGACATCAGCGCGATCATCTTGCCGACGAGATCCCGCGAGCGCCAGAAGATTGAAAAGGCCTCGTCGAAAACCGGCTGGTCTTCATGGCACTTGACGAAGATCGCCGACAGCGCCGCGTGAAATTCGACGCGCGAACCGATGCCGATAGCGTCGATAGCCTCGATGGCGTCGATCACGGCACCGGGCCCGGGCTTGAGACCCGCCTTGCGCAGGACCCGGGCGAAATGCACGATGTTGTCCGCGAGCCGCCCGTCACCCTGCACCGGCGGTGGCACCACGACGCCGTCGCGTCCGCTGGCAGGGCGCGGCCCGAAACTCTCCATCTCAGCCGGCCTTCGCCAGGAGTTCGGCCTTGACCTCGGACAACAGCTTGTCGCCTTCGCTGCCCTGGATACGGGCAATGTCCTCCTGATATTTCAACAGCGTGCCCAACGTGTCGGCAATCGTCTCGGGATCAAGCGCCAGGCGGTCGAGCTCGGTCAGTGCCGTTGCCCAGTCGATCGTCTCTGCAATGCCGGGGTTCTTGAAAAGGTCGATGGTCCTGAGCTTCTGGACATAGGCGACGACCTGCCGGGAAAGCTGTTCGTTGCAGCCCTTCACCTTGCGGCGGATGATCGCCAGTTCCTCAGGCGCTGCCGGATAATCGACCCAGTGATAGAGGCAGCGACGCTTCAGGGCATCATGCACCTCGCGGGTGCGGTTCGAGGTGACGATGACAATCGGTGGCTCGGCGGCCTTGACCGTTCCGAATTCCGGGATCGTCACCTGAAAATCCGAAAGCACTTCCAGGAGAAAGGCCTCGAAGGCTTCGTCAGTCCGGTCGAGTTCGTCGATCAGGAAGACCGGCGCGCGGCCCGCTTCGCCTTGAAGGGCCTGAAGAACGGGCCGGCGGATCAGATAGCGTTCGGAAAAGATATCGTGTTCGAGCTTGGAGCGATCCGACGCACCCGAAGCTTCCGCCATGCGGATTTCCAGCATCTGCGCCGGATAGTTCCACTCATAGACAGCGGAGGCGACATCAAGGCCTTCGTAACATTGCAGGCGGATCAGCGGCCGGTCGAGCGCCTTGGCCAGCACCTTGGCGACCTCGGTCTTGCCGACCCCCGCCTCGCCCTCGAGGAAGAGCGGGCGCTTCATCTTCAGCGCCAGAAACAGAACGGTCGCGAGCGGCCTTGCCGCCAGATAATCCTCAGCCGCAAGCAGATCGATGATGCCATCGATCGTCTCCGGCAGGGCCTTTCCCGAGGTCTCTGCCATGTCTCCTCCCATGTTCGGGAGAAGTCTATAGCGTGCGATAGCCCCGGTCCAGATAGATGAGCGACGGCTCACGCTGACCGAAATGCACGGCCCGGACTTCGCCGAACAGCACCGTATGGGTACTCGTCACCTTCCGATCGGTGACGACGCAGTCGAAGGCTGCGATCGCATCGGAAAGCACAGGCGAGCCGGTTTCCAGCACCTGCCATTCGGCCAGCGCAAAACGATCTTCGGAGGACAGCTTGCCGAAGCCTGCAAACGCATTGGCAAGATCCTGATGATGGGCGGAAAGCGTGTTCAGCACGAAGTGCGGGCTCTCGAACAGCACGGCATTGTTCGGATTGCTGTTGTTGAGGCAGGCCAGCACCATGGGCGGGCTGTCGGAGACCGAGCAGGCAGCGGTGATGGTCACGCCGCGTCGAATGCCGTCATACTCCGTCGTCACGATCTGCACATGCCCCGCATACCGGCTCATGGCCTCGCGATAGACGACCGGATCCACACCTTGCATGCTCAAACTCACGTCTCCCCTTGGTATCTGCCCCTCAAGACACCGCAATATGGGCCGCGGGTCTTATCTTTTCCACAACGCCATCACGATTTCGTTCGATTGGCTGGCGAATGACCGGAAAGCCTGCAATTCCAATCGCCTGCGCTTTCGGCTAGGATCGCGTCATGACACAAAGCCGACCGCTGACATCCTGGCTCTCGATCCCTCTTCTCTTGGCGCTGGGCGCAGGTCCGAGTGCGGCGGCCGAGCTCAAACTTGCGGTCGTGGCGCCGAAGGCCGGCCCCTATGCCATTCTCGGCGACCAGGTGCGGCAGGGAGCAGCGCTGGCGGCTGGCAAGCTGTCGATCGCCATCGTCGAAATCGACGAGAGCTGCAGCGAAGGAAGCGGCAAGGCGCTTGCCGATGCGGTCACTGCCTCAGGCGCCAAGGCGGCGATCGGCTTCCTCTGCAGCGAAAGCTTGAAAGAGGCCCTTCCCGGCCTTGCCGAGGCCAGTGTTCCCGCCTTCACGCTCTCGGTCCGCTGGAAAGGCGTGATGGAAGACGCAATGAAGGAAGGCTGGCCGCTCTTCCGCCTGGCACCCAATGGCGACCAGGAGGCGGCCAGACTATCCGAGATCATCCTGCGAGACTGGGCAGGCGAGCCCGTGGCTCTTCTCGAAGACGGGACGATCCGTGGCCGCGAACTGACCGAAGCGATCCGGATCAGCCTGGAGGAAAAGGGCCTGAAGCCGGCCTTCGTCGATACGTTCCGCCCCGGCCAGGAACAGCAGCTGACGCTGGCCCGGCGGCTGAAAACCACAGGCATCACCCATGCCTTTATCGGCGGCGACCGCAATGACGTGTCGATCATCGCCCGCGACGCGAAGGCGGAAGGCCTCTCATTGACGCTGCTTGGCGGCGAAGCCATGCGCGCCGCCGACGAACCCGTTCCCCTGGAAGATGGGCTTCTGGCAGTCGGGCTCGTCGAAACACCAGAGGGACCATCGGCTGCGGGCATCACCGCAGACTTCGCTGCCGCGAAAATAGCGCCGGAAGGTTATGTCCTGCCGGCACATGCCGCCGTCACCATCCTGGCGGATGCCTGGGGCATTTCTACCGCCATGGGAACGCCGATGAGCGATGCGCTGGTCGGCACCACCTTCGAGACCGCGATCGGCCCGATTGCCTTCGGAGACGATCACGAACTGACGGAAAACCCGTATCGCCTGCTGGAATGGCAGGGCGGCCGGTTTGTGCCCGTAGCTGACAAGACGCAGTAAGCTCGCTCAGTGCCGGTACGGCCAGAAGGCCTGGCTGAACACACCGCCATCCACCCAGATCGTCTGGCCGGTGATAAAGGCCGATTGCGATCCCGCGAGGAAGAGGATGGGACCGGCGATATCCTCCGGTGTTCCGACCCGGCGCAGCGGCGTGACGTCACCCCAGGTCTTGCCATAGTCAGGCGCCTCGGCCTGGGTGCGGGCCGTCTCGATGGCGCCCGGTGCCACGCAATTGACCCGGATCTGGTGCGGCCCAAGCTCGACGGCAGACACCTTGGTCAGCTGCTCGATGCCACCCTTGGAGGCCGTGTAATCGACCAGCTTCGGGAAGGCGTGTTTGTTGCAGCCGGAACCGAGATTGATGATCGATCCGCCCTTGCCCGCCTCGACCATGCGGCGGGCGACACGCTGGGTGTTCAAGAAGGTGCCCTTGAGATTGGTGCTGATCACGGCATCCCAGCGCTCCTCGGAGAGCTCGAGCATCGAGGCCCAGGTCTGGATGCCGGCATTGTTGACCAGCACATCGGGCACCTGTCCCGCCCAGGCGATCACCTCGTCGAGAAAACTCTCGATGGCAGCACTGTTGGCCACCTCGCATTCCCGGCCGATCGCCCGACCGCCGAGCGCTGCCGCTTCGGCCTCGACCTCGGTCGCGGCAGCGTGCTGGGAAAGATGGGTGAAGGCGACGTCATACCCTTCGCGCACGAAGGCAGAGACGAGGTGCCGGCCAATGCCGGAACTGCCGCCGGTGATAATCGCGAACTTGGCCATGTCGTCCTCCCAGACTGCTTTGCTTTCGTCGCAGGGATGAAGTGCGGCTCGGCAATCGTCAAGGGCGTAACGGCGTGGCAACGGTGATGTCTCATCCGAAGGCATGGTTGCCGCTTGCGGTGGCCGGTGCTATGCGGACGCCGAACATTGATCCTGCCCTGCGAGGAGCCACAGATGACCCGCCGCCTCCTGATTTCGCCCTCCATTCTCGCCGCCGATTTCTCCCGCCTTGGCGAGGAAGTGCGCGATGTCGTCGAGGCCGGCGCCGAATGGGTGCATCTCGACGTGATGGATGGCCATTTCGTGCCGAACATCTCCTTCGGCCCCGCAGTCATCAAGGCGCTGCGGCCCTGGACCAAGGCGGTCTTCGACTGCCACCTGATGATCGCACCGGCCGATCCCTATCTCGCCGCCTTTGCCGATGCCGGCTGCGACATCATCACGGTGCATGCGGAAGCCGGTCCGCATCTGCACCGCTCGCTGCAGACCATCCGGGCGCTCGGCAAGAAGGCCGGGGTTTCACTCAATCCGGCGACCCCGCTTTCGGTGCTTGAGCATGTGATGGACGATCTCGACCTGATCCTGATCATGAGCGTCAATCCCGGCTTCGGCGGCCAGAAATACATTCCCGCCATGACCGACAAGATCGCCAAGGCAAAGGCACTGATCGGCAACCGACCGATCGATCTGGAAGTCGATGGCGGCGTGACGGCGGACAATGCCGCCGAGATCGCCAAGGCCGGCGCCAACGCACTCGTCGCAGGCTCGGCGATCTTCAAGGGCAAGGGCGTTGACGACTACCGCAAGACGGTCGACACTCTGCGCAAGGCAGCCGAATCCGGAAGAAGCTGACAGGTTACAGGGCACGGCGGAAGGGGATCAGGACAGTTGAACGCCACAGCCACGCAGCCCATGCCTGAGGGATCAGAGAGCTTCATCGCTCGTCTGCGGCCGCCCAAAGGCTTCTGGCTCGGCGGCGCGATCGGCTGGGGTCTTGCGATGGCGCTGAGCTTCCAGCTGTCGATCCATCTCTTCGGTCGCGCGACCAGCAGCCATGACCTGGCGCTGACCCTGATCTATGGCTTTGGCGGCATGCTGGGATGGCTCGTTGCGCTGCCCTGCATCCGGGCGGTGACATATAAGGCCGCCCCGCAAGCCGTTCTCGCAGCCTGGCTGCTGCTGCTCGGTGTCGTCAGCGTTGGCGCGATCGCCGGTGTCTATGCCCTGCAATATCGAACACTCTACGCCCATTGGCACGCGCCCTTTCCGTCGCGGATCTGGGTCTACCAGCAGATTTTCACCACCGCGTCGGCGCTCTATCAGTTCGCCGTCCTTGGCCTGCGCCACCTGATGCCGACGGGTCTCGTCCTGCTTCTCGCGCTCAGCATCCTCATGGCCCGCCGCAGCCGTTGAGCTTGCCGCCCCACTTTGCTAAGGGGGGCCAGCTTTTTGTGAAGTCCAACGAAAGACGAGCCCGATGATCCCGCGTTACTCCCGGCCGGAAATGGTCGCCATCTGGTCCCCCGAAACCAAGTTCCGCATCTGGTTCGAGATCGAAGCCCATGCCTGCGACGCGCTCGCCGATCTCGGCGTGATCCCCAAGGAATCCGCCCGCACCATCTGGGAAAAGGGCGGCCCGGCCGAATTCGACGTCGCCCGCATCGACGAGATCGAGGCCGTCACCAAGCATGACGTCATCGCCTTCCTGACGCATCTCGCCGAATTCATCGGCCCTGACTCTCGCTTCGTCCACCAGGGCATGACCTCGTCCGACGTGCTCGACACCACGCTCAACATCCAGCTGGTGCGCGCCGCCGACATCCTGCTTGCCGACATGGACCGCGTGCTGGCAGCCCTGAAGGCCCGCGCCTTCGAACACAAGGATACGGTCCGCATCGGCCGCAGCCACGGCATTCATGCCGAGCCGACGACGATGGGTCTGACCTTTGCCCGCTTCTATGCCGAAATGGCCCGCAACCGTGACCGCCTCGTCAACGCCCGTGCGGAAGTCGCAACCGGCGCGATCTCCGGCGCCGTCGGCACGTTTGCCAATATCGACCCGCGCGTTGAAGAGCATGTCTGCGCCAAGCTCGGCCTCGTGCCGGAGCCGATTTCGACGCAGGTCATCCCGCGCGACCGTCATGCGATGTTCTTCGCCACGCTCGGCGTCATCGCCTCGTCGATCGAAAACGTCGCGATCGAAATCCGCCACATGCAGCGCACGGAAGTGCTGGAAGCGGAAGAATTCTTCTCGCCGGGCCAGAAGGGCTCATCTGCCATGCCGCACAAACGCAATCCGGTTCTGACCGAAAACCTGACCGGCCTTGCCCGCCTGGTGCGCATGTCGGTGACCCCGGCGCTTGAAAACGTGGCCCTCTGGCACGAGCGCGATATCAGCCATTCGAGCGTCGAGCGTGCGATCGGCCCGGACACGACCATCACCCTCGACTTCGCCCTCAATCGTCTGGCGGGCGTCATCGAAAAGCTCGTCATCTACCCCGAGAACATGTTGAAGAACATGAACAAGTTCAAGGGCCTGGTCATGAGCCAGCGCGTGCTCCTGGCACTGACCCAGGCCGGCGTATCGCGCGAGGACAGCTATCGCCTCGTGCAGCGCAACGCCATGAAGGTCTGGGAAAAGGGGGCAGACTTCCTGGAAGAGCTGCTGGCCGACGAAGAGGTGCGTGCCGCCCTTTCGGAAGACGACATTCGCGAAAAATTCGACCTCGGTTATCATACCAAGCATGTCGACACGATCTTCGCCCGCGTTTTCGGCTGACAGCCCGCGCACAGGCAGATCATCACGCAACGGGCGCGAAGACATTCGCGCCCGTTTTCATTGGAGAGGATTGATCCATGCCGAGCCCGTCTCGCCTCTTTCTCTCGACACTCTCTGTCATCGCCGTCTCCGGCATTCTGCTGCTGAGCGGCGACCGATACGACTGGATGCCGGGACTTGATCCGACCATCGACCCCTCCGGCATCGAGACGGATGGCAGCCGTGCGCTGGTTCGCACGCTTCTGCTCGCGACCGCTCTGGCGGCATCGGCGATGCTGGCGATCTTCACCAAGGCACGGACGAGAGGCGAGCGTCTCCTGCCTCTCGTCCTGTCGCTGGCGGCACTCGCCGCCTATGTCTTCAGCCGCCCATAGTGGCCGACGATCTAGAACACTTTCGGCGATCAGGGGATCACCGGAAGTGTTCCAGGCTTTTGATTCTACGCATTGTCCAACGCCGAAGCGGCTAGGCTTAGGCTGGAAATGCTTTAGGCCACCAGCCGGCGATAGAAATGCCAGGACGCGTGGCCCAGCACCGGGACGATAATCACCAGACCCACCATCAGGGTTGCCATGCCGATGGCGAGCAGGCACGCCACCATCAGCCCCCAGACGGCCACAGGAACCGGATTGGCGAGACTGGCGCGCACGGATGTCGAAACCGCCGCCGCCGCCCCGCAGTCGCGATCGAGCAGCATCGGATAGGCGACGATGCTGATGACCAGCGCGATCAGCGCCAGCGCAAAGCCGAAAGTATTGCTCCAGAACAGGAAGGCAAGCGCATTCGGGTGATCGAAAACGCCGCTGGCAAAGGCGAAGACGCCAGGCGACGGATAGTCACCGATCAGGGTGAGATAGAGCCCGCGCGACACGACAAGCCAGACCATGAAGAGCGTCAACAGATAGATGCTCATCATCAGCAGCGCCGGAAGGGCCGGTGATTTGACGAGATCAAGCACGTTCGACCAATCGGCCGGCTGTCCGAGTTCGCGTCGCCGGCTGATCTCCATCAGGCCCAGCGCCAGAAGCGGTCCGACCAGGGTAAAGCCCGTGAGCAGCGGGTAAACCATGGGCAAGAGCTCAACGCCCGCACTCCATCCGATCATTATGGCGCCGACAATCGGATAGATGAGCGCCACGAAGGCATAATGGGAAGGCTTTTCGCGAAAATCCTCATAACCTTCCCGCAGCGCGGCGAAGACATCGGAAATGGCGATCTGGCGGACCGCGGGTCTGACAATTGCACCGGTCGCACCGGTCATCACATGAAAGGTCGACATTCTCACTTCCTCCTCGAGCAACAGGGTCTGTAAGCTGCAAAGTGAAATGCGCGGGCGCCATCGGGGCCGGAAGCGGTCGCGAATGGGCGCCGTCTGTCACGTCCGGCATGGCCATCTGGCGCGCTGAGGGCGACATCGTGAACAGTTAATTAGTTTATCAGCTAATGATCTCAATGTCAGGGGCATTGGCGCACGATCCCGTGATCCAGCAGGCTTCCACCAGGATGACAGAGAGAGAAGCAAGAGATTTTCTGGTCTTTCAATCAACGCAAAATCTTGACGCCGCCCGCGCGGGACAGCAGATAGGGGCCATGAAGGTCTCAGAAGCAGAAATCCTGATCGTCCCCGGCTACACCAATTCCGGCCCCGAGCACTGGCAGTCCCGCTGGGAGGCGAAACTGTCGACGGCGCGGCGCGTCGAACAGGCGGAATGGTCCAAGCCCGTGCGCGAGGACTGGGTCGCTCGCGTCGCCGAGGAAGTGAACGCCGCCACGAAACCCGTGGTGCTGGTTGGCCATTCCCTGGGCGTGCCGGCCATCGTGCATGCCGTTCCGGAGATGAAGAAGAAGGTCGCGGGCGCCTTTCTGGTCGCCCCGCCGGATGTCGCCAATCCGGAGATCCGCCCAAAGCACCTCATGACGTTCGGGCCCTATCCACGCCTGCCCCTGCCCTTCCCCTCGATCATGATCGCGAGCCGCAATGACCCGTTCGGCGAGTATGCCCATGCCGAAGATATCGCCAATGCCTGGGGCTCATTCCTGATCGACGCCGGTGAATCCGGCCACATCAATGCGGAATCCGGTCACGGGCCCTGGCCCGAGGGAACGATGGTCTTCGCGCAGTTCCTGGGCCGCTTGCAGGCCTGACGCGACAGAACCGGCGCATCGGTGAAAGTCCAAATTTGGCGTTAACACCCATTTCCAGGGGACAGGTTTAAGCCCTTTTTAAGCAGGCGCTCATAGACTCGGCTGCAACCCTGTGAAGTGAGGAGCTGATTTTGCGCCCAAAAGCTGCCGCCGTATCCACTCCCGGCGCGGGTGGAATCGACATCTCCTGCCTTCCATGGCCGGCTGTCTGGCTCGCTCCCGATGGCATGATCACCGCGATGAACCAGCCCTTGCAGGAGGCTCTCGGACCTTCGATCAAGACAGGGGAGAACCTCGCCGCCTATCTTCAGGGCGCAGACGGCCCGAAACTGCTGCTCGCACTCGCAAGGCTGATGGACGGCACCCCCTCGACCATCGAAATTTCGACAACCGGCCGCGAACAGAGACACTTTATCGCGACGCTGGCAGGCCACACGGCATCCGGCGCCAAAGACGCATCGGCCCTGTTGCAATTGACGGACGTGACGGATCTCCGCCGCAAGCTGCACGAAGTGCAGGAGCGGGAAAGCCGCTGGAACCACGCGCTTGTCGGCTCGATCTCGGGCGTCTGGGACCAGCGCAGCACCGGCGAACTCTACTACTCCGAAGTCTGGCGCAAGATCCGGGGACTGGGACCGGATGACCCCTTCCCGCCGACCACAGAGGAATGGTTGAAGCTCGTCCATCCCCAGGACCGTGAACGCGTTCTCCACTGCATCGAACGGCAGAACGCCGGCGACCCGGATTATGCGGTCTTCCAGTACCGGGAACTGCACCGTGACGGCCATTACGTATGGATCGAGTGCCGCGGCGCCAGCGTGGAGCGCGATGAGCAGGGAAAGCCGCTTCGGATCATCGGGACGGACACAGACATCACCGCGCGCAAGCAGCAGGAAGAATGGCTGGACAGCCTCTCCCGGCGATTGAAGCTCGCCATCGACATTTCGGGCATCGGTATCTTCGAAACGGATTTCGAAGCCGGGACCAGCGAGTGGGACGAGGGCATGCGCCGCATCTTCGAAGTCGAGACCGATTGCGAGGTGCAGATCGGTGGCTTCTGGGAGAGCAAGCTGCATCCGGAAGACCGTGCCCGCACCATGGCCTATGTGGCCACGAAGATTGCGGAGCTGAAACCTTTCACCGACAACTACCGGATCATCGCCAAGGATGGCAGCACGCGCTACATCCGCTCCAACAGCCTCCCCTACATGGATCACGACGGCCGTTTGAAGATGATCGGCGTCAACTGGGATGTGACGGAAGATCAGCGTCTCAGACGGGAACTGGAGCAGCAGAAGACACTGGCCGAGGCGCGTAATGCCGAGCTCGAGCGAACCCGGATCGAAGCGGAACAAGCCGCCCTGCACGATCATCTGACCGGATTGCCGAACAGGCGCTTCCTGGAGGAAAAGCTCGAGGAATGGCGCGCAGGCAAAGGCAGTCTCGGCTCAGGTATCGCCATTCTCCACATCGACCTCGACCGCTTCAAGCAAATCAACGATACGCTCGGCCACGGCGCCGGCGATGCCATGCTGACGCTGGCAGCAAAGATCCTGAAGGAAAACATCCGCGCCACCGATTTTGCAGCGCGAATCGGCGGAGACGAATTCGTCGTCCTCATCGATCACGACGGAGCAACCCCGGCGCTGGCAGCCATCGCCAGCCGCATCATCGCCCAGATGCGGCAGCCGGCCTGGTACAACGGACAGGAATGCCGCTTTGGCGCCAGTGTCGGGATTGCCCACACGCTGACCCGCGACATCGACCCGAAACAGCTGCTCCAAAACGCCGATATCGCTCTCTACAAGGCCAAGAATCTCGGCCGCAACCGGTATGAATTCTTCGTTCCGGCAAGCCGCACACTGATCGCGGATGCCAGCCGCCTCTCCAGCGAGCTGTTGCGCGCGCTTGAGAACGACGAGATCTTTCCCCATTACCAGCTGCAGTTCGACGCACGCACCCGTGCGGTTGTCGGCGCGGAGTGTCTGGCGCGCTGGAACCACCCGACGCGTGGCATCATTGGCCCGGACAAATTTCTGACGATTGCCGAGGAATACGGGGTACTTGCCCAGATCGACGGGTTGATCCTGGAAAAGGCACTCGCGGACCACGAAGCCTGGCGCGCAGCGGGAATTGCCCCGCCGAAACTCTCCGTCAACGTCTCAGCCCGGCGACTGACCGATCCGGACCTCGCCCGCGGCCTGCAGGACCTCGACATCAAGCCGGGGACCGTCTCCTTCGAACTCCTGGAAAGCGTGTTCCTCGACCGCCAGGACGCCGCCGTGATGAGCAATCTGGACATGCTGCGGCGTCTGGCAATCGACGTCGAAATCGACGACTTCGGAACCGGCCACGCCTCAATTGTCGGCCTGCTCAATCTCAAACCGACGACATTGAAAATCGACAGGCAACTGATTGAGGATGTGCCCCACAGCCAGGAGCAGCGGATCCTGGTCAAGTCGATCATCCAGATCGCTCGATCTCTCGGGATCAAGGTCACGGCAGAAGGGGTCGAGACCGAGGAGCATGCCCGCATCCTCTGCCGGCTCGGCTGCGACGTCCTGCAGGGCTATGGCCTGGCCTGGCCAACCAGCTTCGAGGACACCTCGAAGCTCCTCAGAAACAAAAAATCCGCCCAGGGCTGAGCCCGGGCGGATCGGATCAGGGCAAGACAGAACGCCCGTTCAGGCCTTCTGGATCTGCTCGATGGCCTGGCCGAGGAATTCGACCATCTTGGCGCGCAGTTCCTCGTCGGTGATCGACATGCCACCGGCGGTCAGATCGGCCTTGACCTTGCGGATCACGTCTTCGTCACCGGCCTCTTCGAAATCGGCAGCGACGACTTCTTTCGCATAGGCGTCCGGATCAGCCTTGCCGAGCAGACCGGCGGCCCAGAGACCGACAAGCTTGTTGCGGCGAGCTTCTGCCTTGAAGCGCAGTTCCTGGTCGTGGGCGAACTTGTTTTCGAAGGCCTTTTCGCGATCACTGATGCCGCTCATATCGATCTCCCGTTTTATGCCGTCATTGTGCGGTTTGGTTTCCCCATTAATCAAAAGGGAGTACAAAGTGCAATGCAAACTTCCGCGATTCCAGGTGAGTCCCTGAAGGCGCGACGTTTTGGCAGGAAGGGGTGATCTGCGCATTGTGAAAACCGAGGTTTTCCGTTAAGGGACCGCTTCAAATACCGATCCACTGCGTCCGCGCTTTCGCGCCGGGATGCCAACAACAGAGAAAACCACCCATGAACCGTCGCCGCCGCGTTTACGAGGGCAAGGCAAAGATCCTCTATGAGGGTCCCGAGCCCGGCACGCTGATCCAGTTCTTCAAGGACGATGCCACGGCATTCAACAAGAAGAAGCATGAAGTCATCGACGGGAAAGGCGTTCTGAACAACCGCATCTCTGAATACGTCTTCACGCATCTGAACAAGATCGGCATTCCGACCCACTTCATCCGCCGCATGAACATGCGCGAGCAGCTGATCAAGGAAGTCGAGATCATCCCGCTCGAGATCGTCGTGCGCAATGTCGCCGCAGGCTCCCTCTCGACCCGCCTCGGCATCGAGGAAGGCATCGTCCTGCCGCGCTCGATCATCGAATTCTACTACAAGTCCGACGCACTCGGTGACCCCATGGTCTCCGAAGAACACATCACCGCCTTCGGCTGGGCCAACCCCGCCGAACTCGATGACATCATGGCGCTTGCCATCCGCGTCAACGACTTCCTCTCCGGCCTGTTCCTGGGCATCGGCATCCAGCTCGTCGACTTCAAGATCGAATGCGGTCGCCTCTATGAAGGCGACATGATGCGCATCATCCTCGCCGACGAAATCTCGCCGGACAGCTGCCGTCTGTGGGACATCGAGACCCGCGAGAAACTCGACAAGGACCGCTTCCGCCATGACATGGGCGGCCTGCTCGAGGCCTATCAGGAAGTGGCCCGCCGTCTGGGCATCATGAATGAAAACGAACCGGTGCGCGGCACTGGCCCGGTTCTCGTCAAGTAAGCTTTGGAGAAGAGATCAGTGATCAAGGCACGCGTCACCGTCACCCTGAAGAACGGCGTTTTGGACCCTCAGGGCAAGGCCATCGAAGGCGCGCTCGGCGCACTCGGCTTCGACGGCGTCGGCCAGGTCCGCCAAGGCAAGGTCTTCGATCTCGAGCTTGCCGGCGACGACAAGGCCAAGGCGGAAAGCGACCTGAAGGCGATGTGCGAGAAGCTGCTCGCCAACACGGTTATCGAGAATTATACTATCTCCATCGCCTGAGGGTTGAAGGAGATGCACGATGGCCGAGATCACCAGCGAGTTGATGTTCGAGCTTCTTAAGAAGCTCCATCAGAAACTTGACAGGGTCGACTTCGCCATCAGCGAGTTGCGCGCGGATAATCAGACAATGCGCGCGCAACTGCATGCGCTGCAGGGTGACGTGAACAACCTGCGCGCAACAGTCGGACACTTCGAAAGCCGGTTAGACCGGATCGACAATCGTCTGGAACTGCGCGAGTTCCAGGAAGCCCAAGCAAAGTTTGAGCCACAGCCATGAAATCAGCCGTCGTCCAGCTCCCAGGCCTCAACCGTGACCGTGATATGATCGCGGCCCTCACAAAGATCTCCGGAAATGCACCGGTCACGATCTGGCAGACCGAAACCGAGATCCCTGATGTCGACCTGATCGTCATCCCCGGCGGCTTCTCCTATGGCGACTACCTGCGCTGCGGCGCGATCGCAGCCCGCATGCCGGTCATGCAGGCGATCAAGGAAAAGGCCGAACAGGGCGTCAAGGTCATCGGTGTTTGCAACGGCTTCCAGATCCTGGTCGAAGCCGGCATGCTGCCGGGCGCCCTGATGCGCAACACCTCGCTCAAATTCGTCTGCAAGGAAATCAAGCTTGAGGTCGTCAACGCGGATACCGACTTCACCCGCGCCTATGCCAAGGGCCAGATCATCCGCTGCCCCGTCGCCCACCACGACGGCAACTACTTCGCCGATACCGAAACGCTGAAGGCGATCGAAGGCAACGGCCAGGTGGTCTTCCGCTATGCAGACAGCACCAATCCGAACGGCTCGATGAACGACATCGCCGGCGTCATCAACGCGAAGGGCAATGTGCTCGGCATGATGCCGCACCCGGAAAACCTGATCGAAGCAGCCCATGGCGGCAATGATGGCCGCGGCATCTTCGCCTCGGCGCTCGACGTCATCGCGGCCTGAAGTAAGCTTCGCTTAACCAACGACCGATATGGAAGGCGGCCATCAGCCGAAAGATCGCCCATGCGTCGCCTTGCCTTCTCCGTCGTACTCCTTGCAGCAGCCGGCCTCGCCGCCTGCAAGCCCGAGGCGCCACGCCCGCCGGCAAGCGGTCAGTCAGCCCTCGACATCATGGAAAAGGTCGCCGTCGCCGCGAACCGTTGCTGGTTCAAGTCCGGAGACGCCGCGTTCAAGACCTACCAGTTGTCGCCGGAACTCAGTTCCTTCTCCGGTCGTCCACGGATCCTCCTGGTTCGCAAGGGTTCACGCGACGACCGTCCCGTTCTCGTGGTCCAGGCTGAGGGAAAGCCCCCGCGCCTCGACGCTTTCGGCCCTCTTCTCAACGAGGATATCGCACCGCGGATTCGCCAGGACGTCGTTCGTTGGGCCAATGGCCGGAACGACTGCTGATCAGAACGGCGGCTGAAAAGGCCGATCCAGCAAAAGCAGCTTCGACTTCCTGATTTCCTGCTCGGCCATCTCAGGCGTCAGACCGACATCCCGCAACTCCAGCTCCGTCAGCTGATAGAGATGAGCGCGCGTCCTGCGCCGACGCCACCAGAGTTTGAGCCGTGTCCTGACACCTTTCAGCGAGAACACCCCGCCAACTCGCCCGGGCACGACAGTCTCGATGGCATGATCGGTCGCGATTGTATCGATTGTCACCATGGCGACTGCTCCTGATGTATCCATTCGTGCAAGCAGTCTATGAATTGACTCCATTGCGGTGACAATCTATAGAATTGTCATCATGACAAATTGGCTTCCCACTCTCGATACCGGAACAGGTCCACTCTACATCCGCATTGCGGATGAGGCAGAAAGCGCCATTAAATCAGGCGCCCTGCCCCATGGCGCAAAGCTGCCGCCGCAGCGTGATCTGGCCTATGACGTTGGGGTGACAATCGGGACAATATCACGCGCATACGCCTTGTTGCGCGAGCGCGGCCTGGTCACGGGCGAAGTGGGCCGTGGCACCTATGTGCAGGCAAGCGGTGACGGAACCCTGCCGGCACGCGATCCGGTAAGCCTCAATTTCGGCGGCACGCGTGCCATCACACCACCACCCGGCAAGCTGCGTTTCGACACGACGGCCGCGATTGACGTGGGCCAGGCAGAGATCGTCGGCCGCATCATGGCCGAGATTGCAACATCACATCCGGGCGAGATCTCAAGCTACACGCGCACCCTTTCCGCTGATTGGCTGGAAGCGGGTCGCCAATGGCTCTCGTGTGGTGACTGGCGACCGGATGCCGAGCAGGTCCTGCCGCAGCTTGGCGTGCATGCCGGCATCAACGCCGTCGTCGCAGCCGTCAGCGGCGCCGGCGACCGGATCGTCTGCGAACACCTCACCTATTCCCAGGTGTCGCGCAGCGCCAACCTGATGGGTCGGCAGATCGCGCTTGTTGATTCGGACCAGGACGGCATCCTGCCCGAGGATTTCGAACGGGTCTGCGCCCGCGAGCATCCCAAGGCCGCCTTCATCATGTCGTCGGGGCAGAATCCGACGCTTGCCACCATCCCGCTCTCCCGCCGCAAGGAGATTGTCGACATCGCCCGCAAGCACAATGTCTGGCTGATCGAGGACTATCTCTATGGGGGCATGATCGACGACGGTATCCCCCTGCTGGCAGAGCTTGCCCCGGACCGCACCTTCCTGCTCAACGGCCTGTCGAAGTCGGTCGCAGCCGGTGTGCGCGGCGGCTGGGTCGCCTGCCCGCCGCATATGAGCCAGCGGGTCCGCGTCACCCAGAAGATGGTGAGCGGCGGCCTGCCCTTCCTGCTCGCCGAACTCTCGGCGCGGCTTGTGCTTTCCGGTGCAGCCGGCGAAATCCGCAGCAAGGTTTTGGCCGAAATTGGTGAACGAGAGGCCGTGGTTCGCCAGCTTTTCGCCGGAAAGGAATTCCGCTCCCATCCACGCCTGCCCTTCTTCTGGCTGAAGCTTCCCGAACCCTGGCTGTCCGGCACCTTCAAGCAGGCCGTGCTCGATGCCGATGTCTTGATTGATGACGAGGACGAGTTCAAGCCGGCCCGCTCCTCGCGGGTCTATCACCATGTCCGCGTCGGCTTCAGTGAGGGCCGCGAACGCTCGATCTCGACCGAGGGGTTGAAGACCGTTCGTCGAATTCTCGACCAATCGCCGCTCGGCACAAGCGCCATCGTCTGACCATCCCGCAGGGTCACCGCATCACCTCCCGGAAAGCCGCAGGAAAGGCTTGATTGCGCGCATTTTTCAAGTGCGCAGGGCGCGTGCTTGGGTTATAGCCTGCCTCGAAACCGATCTCCCCCAGATCTCCCATTGCCCTGAGAGCCAGATGACCGTTTCCAACTCCCGTCCCATCACCGCAGAATTGATCGCAAGCCATGGCCTGAAGCCGGACGAATACGATCGCATCCTGAACCTGATCGGACGCGAGCCGACCTTCACCGAGCTTGGCATCTTCTCGGCGATGTGGAACGAGCACTGCTCCTACAAGTCTTCGAAGAAGTGGCTGAAGACACTGCCGACCAAGGGGCCGCGCGTCATTCAGGGCCCAGGCGAAAACGCTGGCGTGGTCGACATCGACGATGGCGACGTCGTGGTCTTTAAGATGGAAAGCCACAACCACCCGTCCTATATCGAGCCCTATCAGGGTGCAGCAACCGGTGTCGGCGGCATCCTGCGCGACGTCTTCACAATGGGCGCCCGTCCGGTCGCAGCCATGAACGCCCTGCGCTTCGGAGCGCCCGACCATCCGAAGACCAAGCATCTGGTCGCTGGCGTCGTTGCCGGTGTCGGCGGCTACGGCAATTCCTTCGGTGTTCCCACAGTTGGCGGTGAAGTCGAATTCGACCCCCGCTACAACGGCAATATCCTCGTCAACGCATTTGCCGCAGGTCTTGCCAAGTCCGATGGCATCTTCCTGTCGCAGGCCAAGGGCGTTGGCCTTCCCGTCGTCTATCTCGGTGCCAAGACCGGCCGCGACGGCGTCGGTGGCGCGACCATGGCGTCCGCCGAATTCGACGAGTCGATCGAGGAGAAGCGCCCGACCGTGCAGGTCGGCGACCCCTTCACCGAAAAATGCCTGCTCGAAGCCTGCCTTGAGCTGATGAAGACCGGCGCCGTCATCGCCATCCAGGACATGGGTGCCGCCGGCCTCACCTGCTCGGCTGTCGAAATGGGCGCCAAGGGCGACCTCGGCATCGAGCTGCAGCTCGACAAGGTGCCGGTGCGCGAAGAGCGCATGACGGCCTATGAAATGATGCTGTCGGAAAGCCAGGAGCGCATGCTCATGGTGCTCGAGCCCTCCAAGGAAGAAGTTGCCAAGGCGATCTTCGTCAAGTGGGGCCTCGATTTTGCGATTGTCGGCTACACCACCGACGACCTGCGCTTCCGCGTCATCCATCAGGGCGAGGAAGTCGCGAACCTCCCGATCAAGGAACTCGGCGACGAAGCCCCGGAATACGACCGTCCCTGGATCGAGCCGAAGATCCATGCCCCGCTCGCCGAGAACGACATCCCGGCCGGCGACGTCGCAGACGCGCTCCTGAAGCTGGTCGGTTCCGCCAACAACTCGTCGCGCCGCTGGGTCTACGAGCAGTATGACACGCTGATCCAGGGCAATTCGCTCCAGCTTCCGGGCGGCGACGCCGGCGTCATCCGTGTCGAAGGCCACGCCACCAAGGCGCTCGCCTTCTCCTCCGACGTCACCCCGCGTTACGTCGAGGCCGACCCGTTTGAAGGTGGCAAGCAGGCGGTTGCCGAATGCTGGCGCAACATCACCGCGACCGGTGCGCTTCCGCTCGCCGCGACCGACAACCTGAACTTCGGCAATCCCGAGCGCCCCGAAATCATGGGCCAGTTCGTCTTCGCGATCAAAGGCATCGGCGAAGCCTGCAAGGCGCTCGACTTCCCGATCGTCTCGGGCAATGTCTCGCTCTACAACGAGACCAATGGCCAGGCCATCCTGCCGACCCCGACCATTGCCGGCGTTGGCCTGATGAAGGACTGGAAGAAGATGGCCCGCATCCGCTTTGCCGCTCAGGGCGAAGCGATCCTGCTGGCAGGCGCTCCGTCAAGCTGGGGCACGCATCTCGGCCAGTCCTGCTACCTGCGCGACATCCATGGCCGCACCGATGGTCCGGCCCCGCATGTCGATCTCGCGCATGAAAAGAAGGTCGGCGATTTTGTCCGCAGCCTGATCCAGGACGGTCTTGCAACCGCAGTCCATGACTGCTCGTCGGGCGGCCTCGGTCTTGCTGTTGCGGAAATGGCCATGGCCTCCGGCATCGGTGCGCATATCAACGCCCTGAATGATGCAAACCCCATCGCTGTCTTCTACGGCGAAGACCAGGGCCGCTACGTGCTGACCGTCAAGGAAGCCGATGTCGAGAAGGTGCAGGTCCGTGCCGAAGCCGCTGGCGTCTTCTGCCCGTGGATCGGCCGCACCGGTGGCTCGAACGTCGTGCTTGGCAATGCAAAGCCGGTTGCGGTCGAGGAACTGAAGAAGGCCCACGAGGCCTGGTTCCCGGCCCTCATGGACGGCGAGATCGCCTGACCCATTCGATCACATGCCTGTGGAGCATGGGGTAGGCGTGGCCTACCCCATTGAAAGACTTCGGCGAATGGAAGATAGTCCTCATATTGCTGATTTGCATGAGGGACCCGTTACATGCCGATGAAACCAGGCGACATCGAAGACATGATCAAGGCCGGCATTCCGGGAGCGAAGGTCGTCATCCGCGACCTCGCCGGTGACGGAGATCACTATGCCGCCGAGGTCGTCGCCGAAGCCTTTCGCGGCAAGAGCCGGGTGCAGCAGCACCAGATGGTCTATGAAGCGCTGAAGGGCAATATGGGCGGCGTGCTGCATGCGCTGGCGCTGCAGACGAGCGTTCCCGACTGACGGTCTCAGACCCTGACGAGCCGATGCATCAAGCCTGCCGCAATCAGCGGCGGGCTTTTTTTCATGACGCGACAGGGAAAGTCGGCGGCGTGGCCGATTCAAGCTGCTCGAAGGACTTTGCCGGCAGAGGTCCCGCCGTCATCAGCGTGAAATCAAAGCCGCTCGGCTGATCCGGACCCAACACATATTGGCGATGCATTCTGAGGAAATCACGGCGGTTTTTCCGGTAACGCTCAGCCGACAGTGCATGCTTGAACCGGACAAAGACCAGTTTCGGCTGCGGCGCGTCGGGATGCCCGGACAGATGAACCGTGTGGCATTTGTAGAGGTGGATCGGGTCCGTCAGGCACTGGATGTCGAACCAGTCCACGGCCGCATGACGGGCAAGCATGCCGATCCGCCGTCTCAACACCGCTGCGGAGCACAACAGGCTGCACTGCAAAGCCGCTCCACCAAGGGTGACGAAGACAATCCGGCGCCCTTGCAGCAGATCAGGGGCCTTTTCCAGAAGGCGTCCGATCACCGAGATCGCGAAATTCGCCCCCATGCTGTGCGAGGTCACGAGGATTTCGTCAGCGGGTCTTTGCAAGGCGGCGATCGCCTGATCCGCCGATTGTTCGATCAGCAAGTCCACTTCGGGGCGGTTTTCTGCCACAGCGACCGCAAGTCGCCAATCTGCCAGCAAGTGCATGACGTGGTAGCGGTCCGAGAAAGGCAATACGCCATAGCGAAAGATCAAATAGCCGGCTGGCAGGGTCAGGAGGAACCACCAGGCGTCAAGTTCGAAGGTTGACGGAACAGCCGCGATATTGATGCCGAGCGCCAGACCGGCTGCCAGGAACAGAAAGGGAAACAGGAAGAACAGCCCGAAACGCCATGCGTGGCGCAGATAGGCCCAGGCGCCACCCTGGCGGACAACCTGGAAACCGGCCCCAAATCCACGGGCAATCTGCACCCAGACCGGCTCCGAGCGCATCGCAGTGATCAACCTGTTGTGGTCGAAAACATAAAGGCGCGACTGTGCGGTCCATCCCTCGCGTTGCGCCTCGACATCGAAATGCGCGCCCTCGGCATCGACCACCAGTTCACCGACATCGAACTTCGCCTTCCAGACGGAAGAAGCCTGCGCTGCCGAACGCCGATAGCGCTGGCGATGGGCTTCGGCATCGAGCGGCTCGAAACCCGGAAAATGCAGGACAATACGGCTTTGGATCATGAATTCGGTCACTCAATCGGCGGCGTCCCGCCGCAGGTGGCGCTTGCTAGACGAGAATTGCGCTGATTTAAAGAGCATATGGAACAAAACCCTTTCAAATGAGGGATGGAAGAGGAAAAGGGATGGCGGATCTGGTCGGCGACATCGTCAGCAATGTCGTGAAGGGCGTGCTGAAGGAAATCCTGAAGAAATCGACCCGCAGCGGCACGACGAGGCGGCGCAAGCGCCAGACGCGATCGGCAACGACGGGCCGCTTCGTGCGCAATACGACCAAGCGCGTCAAGGCACCCGCCCGCAAGCAGGTGAGCCGCCGCCGCACGGCCGCAAAACGCAGTCGTCAGCGCAGCCGCTAAATCGGGATTTAGTCGCAAACTCGCCACTGGCAAAAGCCAAGCCATATTGCTATTTCTACGGCAGATCGAAGCTGCCGCCTTGAACGGCATGTGAAAGGAAGAATGACATGAGCGCCCACGAATTCATCGACAACGAAGTCAAGACCAACGATGTCGTCCTGTTCATGAAGGGCAGCCCGCAGTTCCCCCAGTGTGGTTTCTCCGGCCAGGTGGTTCAGATCCTCGACTACCTCGGCGTCAACTACAAGGGCGTGAACGTGCTCGCCGACATGGAAATCCGTGAAGGAATCAAGCAGTATTCCAACTGGCCGACCATTCCGCAGCTCTACATCAAGGGCGAATTTGTTGGCGGTTGTGACATCGTCCGCGAGATGTTCCAGGCTGGCGAACTGCAGAAGCATTTTGAAGACCAGGGCATCGCCGTTCGCGGCGCTGCCTGACCCCTCGGCCGATAGGCCGGCATAATCTCAAGGTGATGAAGGCGTTGTTCCCAAGCAACGCCTTCATGCCGTTCTAAGGTCATACTCCATGTCAGATTCATTACAGTCCGCCCCCAGGACACTCGGGGGCATGGGACGCGCCGAATTCATCGCCATGATGGCATTCCTGATGGCGCTCAACGCGCTTGCCATCGACATCATGCTGCCGGGCCTCCAGGAAATTGGCGCGGCCCTCAATGTCGAAAACGAAAACCACCGGCAATATGTCGTCTCGGCCTATCTGATCGGTTTTGGCGTCGCCCAGCTCTTCTACGGTCCGATCGCTGACCGCTTCGGACGACGCATGCCGATGATCGTCGGCCTTGGCATCTACGTCGTGTCGTCGCTCGCCGTTGTCTTCGTGCCATCCTTCGAATCGCTGCTGCTGCTGCGTTTCATCCAGGGCATCGGCTCGGCGGCAACCCGCGTCATCACCGTTTCAATCGTGCGGGACGTCTTTGGCGGTCGTCAGATGGCCGAAGTCATGTCGCTGATCATGATGGTCTTCATGGTGATCCCGGTCGTGGCGCCCGGCACCGGCCAGGTGATCATGCTCTTCGGTGACTGGCACTGGATCTTCGTCTTCATGGCGGTCATCGCGCTGATCGTCGGTGTGTGGATGTATATCCGCCTGCCCGAGACGCTGGCACCGGAGGATATGCGACCCTTCACCGTGAAGGTCATCCTAGAAGGCTTCCGCATCGTGCTCACCGATCGCGTCGCGCTCTGCTACACGATCGCCAGCACCTTCATCTTCGGTGCCCTGTTCGGCTTCATCAATTCGGCGCAGCAGGTCTATGTCGGCATCTATGGCCTTGGCGTCTGGTTCCCGGTCGCCTTTGCGGCGGTTGCCCTGTTCATGGCGCTCTCCTCCTTCGTCAATGCGAAGCTGGTTGGCCGCTTCGGCATGCGCAAGCTGTCGCATGGCTCGCTCATCGGCTTCATCGCCATCAACTTCGTCTGGCTGGTGGTTCAGGTCCTGGGCCCGCAGCCGATGCCCTTCTTCCTGTTCATCACCTTCTTCTCGCTGGCGATGTTCCAGTTCGGCTGGATCGGCTCGAATTTCAACTCGCTGGCCATGGAGCCGCTCGGCCATGTCGCCGGCACGGCCTCCTCGGTGCTGGGCTTCATGGGCACGATCGGCGGGTCGATCATCGGCGCGGTGATCGGCCAGGCCTTCAACGGCACGGCGCTTCCGATGGTCACAGGCTTTTTCGTCGTCTCGATCATCGGGCTTATCTTCGTTCTGATCGGCGAAAAGGGCCGACTGTTCCAGGCGCAGAACAAGCCGGTCTGAGCCGACCAGACACCCCAAAAATGCGAAAGGCCCGGTCGATCCGGGCCTTTTGTCTTTCAATCAACGGTGAAGATCCGCTCCCGCAACTCCTGCCAGGCATCGGCATCGGAGGCGATGAGTAGCCCGCCCGTCGTATGATGCGGCAGATAGGCCGAGCCGTCGAAGCGCGCGACATGGGCGCCGGCTTCCTGCATCATCAAGGCACCGGCCAGATGATCCCAGGGCATCAGCTTGTTGTACATGGCGAAATCCATATGCCCCTGACCGAGCAGGCGGTATTCATGCGCGGCACAGCGATAGCTGGTGAAGAGGCGCACGTCGGCCAGGTTGGAGAGGATTTTCCGGCGGGTCTCGATATCGAAGAAACCCGTATTGGCAATCCCGATCATCTGCTCGAGCGGGCCGCTCGGCCGCATCTGCATCTGCTCCTGCGACCCATCCGGTCGATAGATCCAGGCCCCGGAGCCCTTCTCGACCAGCGCCCAGTCATTGCCCACGGGATCATAGATGACACCGGCGACGGTCTCGCCCTTCGACACGACGGCGAGGATCATGCCGAACAGCGTCAGACCGGCTGCAAAATTGAAAGTCCCGTCAATCGGATCGACGACAACGGCAAGATCGGCATCCTTCAACCGGTCGAGCAGGGCAGGATCGGCCGCAACCGATTCCTCACCGACGAACAACGCCTGAGGTATCAGACTTTCTATGCCCTTGCGGATCACTTTCTCGGCTGCCTCGTCGGCTTCGGTCACGAGATCGATCGCCTCGGTCTTCATCCTCACATCGCCATCACCGAGATTGCGAAAGCGCGGCAGGATTTCCTGAACGGCGGCCTCCTGCAGGAGATTGGCAAGCGCTGCAATATCGATCTGGGTCGTCATGGGAGGGCCTTTCTGTTCCGTGACCAACGCATGACTTCAGGCGCCGTCCGAGCGCGATCGTTCTAGCGCGACGACAATGTCGAAGTACAGGGTTGATGGTGGCGAAGGTCTGTTGTCACCCACCGCAAATCATGCATGATTTCGAAAACTCACTGACAGCAGGATAGTCCTACGGCATGATTTCCCGGCGCGCCCTCCTCTCCCAGGCCTCCCTCCTGCTCGCCGCCTCCGTCCTTCCCGCAGAAGCGGCCAAACCCCGAAAGCCGAAATCGCCGAATGGCCAGGTCTATCTGTTCAGAGGCTTCGCGGACATCTTCTCAACGGGCCTCAACACGCTGGCACAGCAGTTGAAGGCAGATGGTATCAATGCCGAGGCCATGTCGCTCCCCAATGCTCAGGCTTTCGCCGCCAGGATTGCCGAGCGCTATCGCGCCTCGAAAAATGCCCGCCCGGTCGTGCTGGTCGGCCACTCGCTCGGCGCCGACATGACCTTTTCCGTGGCAAGCGCGCTCCAGCCAATGAAGATCCCCGTCGCGCTGATCCTGAGCTTCGACCCGACCGGCAAGGGTCCCGTTCCTGGCAATGTCAAGAAGACGCTGAACTTCTACACCGGCGGCGAAAACCTCTGGTCGCCGGTTCTCCCGGCGCCCGGTTTCAAGGGAGAACTGGCCAACATCAACCTGCGCCAGGGCGAGACTGCCATCAAGGGCATCGGCCATTTCAACATCGACAAGAACCCGAAGCTGCACGAGCGGTCGATGAAAGAAATCAAGCTTGCGCTGCGGCGACGCTGAGCCGGTCAGAAGACGCCGGGAACCAGGCGTTTGGTGCGCGCGCAGTAAGCGTCGTATTCGGCGCCGAAGGTCTCCCGCATCATCGCTTCCTCACGCGACTGGCGAACCGCATAGAGCGCGATCACGGAGACCAGCCCGGCAAGACCCGCAATCCAGTTCGGGATCAGCAGCGCCTGGGTCAGACCCCAGAGCAGGAACGAGGCATACATCGGATGCCGGACATGGGCATAGACACCCTGGGTAACGAGCTGGTGGCCTTCGCGGACTTCCAGCGTCACGGACCAGTTCTTGCCGAGATCCTTGTGGCTGCGACGGAAGAGCCAGAGAAAGGCGACCCCGGACAGCGTCCCGAGCACAAGGGTGACCGCCCCCTGCCCGCGATCGGCCATGCCGCCGAAGACGCCAAGCCGCCACAGAACCGGCATCACGACAAGTCCGAAGGTGCAGAAGACCAGGAGCGAGATATCGAGCGGCGTGCGCTTGTCGACCGCCGTCTTCTGTCGCCGCGCACGACGCATGGCCGGATAGCGCATGGCACACCAGGTCACCAGCATCAGGGCCCAGAGGATGAAGGAAATGCGGATCATGAAGTCGCCTCTACGGTCTTGCCTGTCTCTGCCGCGAGCGGCAGCCTGTCGCCTCTTACGGCGTCGATCGGCCGCGTGCCACAGCAGATCATGAAGAAATCATAGAAATACCGCCGGCTGTTGGCCGAGATAAACTGATAGTGAACGCGAAAGAAGCTCTTCTTCACACGCTTATAGGCGTCGCGTTCGAGCATGTCGCGAATGCGGACCTGAAACTGCCGCGGGAATGCATCCGGGCGCTGATGGGTCAGACCCGCACGGGCATAAGGGTCGCATTTGTAGAAGTTGATGATGTCGGTCAGCGCCTGGAATTCGGTCCAGCGGATATCGGGATAGCCCGCAAGCGCCTCAAGGCGCTGCCTGGCACGCCTGGCCGCCGGATGCAGCGCGACCTTGAGCGAGGTCGAACCGACGGTCAGCAGCTGGAAATTGACGCTGCGCCCCTCGGCCTTCAACCGTTCCGCAAGCTGATGGGCGACATCGAGGATCAGCGCACCGCCCGTCGAATGCCCGACAAGCAGCACTTCGTCATGCGTCGAGGCCGCCATGCGTTCCGCAATCAACGCAGCCCAGCTATCGATCCGTTGATCCATGCCCGGACGCCGGCACCGCAGGTGTTCGCGGCTGAAGGACCAGAGATCCATGAGATGAAAGACGAAGTAGCGGCGACCACCGAAGCGGCCCGCGCCATAGACAAGGGCAACGCCCGCCAGCGCAGGCAGGATCGATCCGCCTGGCAGCCCGAGCCAGTCGACGAAGCGATAGGCAACCGTGCCGAGCCAGAGGAGCAGGCAGAGCATCACGAAGGGATAGAGGAAATAGAGGGCGAACCGCCAGTTGGTCGCGAAGAAGCGGACCATGGTACCGCTCGCGATATAGTCGAAGAAGGCGACGAGATAGGCAAGCAGACGGATGACGAAGGGGCGCGCGCCATCATGTTTGACAATGTCATCGAAGCTCAGAAAGGTGATCTCCGTTTCGCAGACACCATCGGGTCCCCGGTAATCGGCCACCGCAGTCATGGCCATGCTGCCGGTCGCTTCCACCGGTGTGCCGAGCTTGGAATCGACCGCCCAGCACTTGCAAAAGCGCTCCATCTCGCGGCCGATCCGCCGGAAGAAGCCGTTCGCGTCGTTGCGTTCATATCCGCCGACAAGAAACACGGCACGCCTCGACACCGAAGGCTGAGCGACCTCAGACATTCCTACTCCCACGCGCTGCTCGAAACCTTGAGCCCGGCTCAAGGGTCTTCGTTGGGCCGCAATGTGCAAGAAGCCTCAGACACAGTCCAGCCAAAGCCACAAGCACTTCCGGAAATACTGACATTTCCTGTGACTTGTTGAAGGCCCGCACGTCGAGCCACCCTGAGACAGATCAAGCCCACAGCCCCCGGCAACTCACCCTTCAGCGCGCCAGAACCACTCTCGACAGGATCATCTCCCAGCTATTGGCATCCGGTGCACTGAGAATGCCGCCAGTCGTTTGTCCGGGCAGATAGGGCGATCCATCGAACTTTCGCGTCACACCACCGGCCTCTTCATGCAGGAGAACGCCGGCGAGATGATCCCAGGGCATCAGCTTGTGGTGACCGATGAAATGGACCTTTCCAGTCGCGACAAGCCAGTATTCATAGGCCGAGCAGTTATAGGCAAAGGCCATTTTGGTTTGCGCCAGATTGCCGGCGATCCGCCGACGATCCTCCTGGTCGGTGTCATTGATCGATATGGTGCCCACCATCATCGACAGCTCGGTCGCCGCCGCAACGCGGATCGCCGCCTGCTTTCCGTCGGCCTTCAGCCAGCGCGCGCCGGCAGCCTTGATCGCGATCAGCGTATCGCCGAGGACGCTGTCATGGATCAATGCCGCAATCGTCTCGCCACGCCGGACCACGGCGAGGTTGGTTGCGAAGACCGGCAATCCCGCCTGAAAATTAAAGGTCCCGTCCACGGGATCGATGACGAATGCAAGCTCCGCCTCGGCAAGGGCCGACACCAGCGCCGGATTGGTTTCTGAGGCCTCCTCGCCGACCACCAGCGCCTGCGGCCATCGCTTCAGGAGCTCTGCCGTCAGATAGGCCTCGGTCTTGAGATCCGCATCGGTCACCAGATCGATCGAGGATTTCTTTTCGACGACATCGGGCGCATCGAAGCGGCGGAACCTCGGGAGGATTTCCCTCTGCCCGGCCGTCCTCACCAGGTCGAGGACATCGATGAGATCATTGTCGCGAAAAATCATGCCTTCGGCCCGTCTTGAACTGCCTGGACGACCCGAAGGCGGATTTCAGCCAAGCACCTCGGATCCCTGTTTGGGCTACCTGGAGCTCCTGCATGAAGACCTGCCTTGGGGGGCCAGCGAAATGCGGTCGTTATTAGCCCTCAGTCTGTGACGGCGTCGTGACAGCGAGCCCGGCAAAATCAAAGAGCTTCGGATCGAGCAGATGCGAGGGATCGACATGCGCGAGCGCGCGCAGCATCGCATCCTTGCGGCCCGGCATCTTCGCCTCAATCCCGGCCAGCATCTCCTTCATCGCATTGCGCTGAAGGCCATCCTGCGAACCGCAGAGGTCGCAAGGGATGATCGGGAACTCCATCGCCTGGGCAAAGCGCGCCATGTCCTCTTCCGCAACATAAGCCAGCGGACGGAGCACGAAGAGATCCTTCTCGTCGTTCAAGAGCTTTGCCGGCATGGCCGAGAGGCGACCGCCATGAAAGAAGTTCATGAAGAAGGTTTCGAGGATATCCTCGCGGTGATGGCCAAGCACCAGCGCATCGCAGCCCTCTTCGCGGGCGATCCGGTAGAGATTGCCGCGCCGGAGCCGCGAACAGAGCGAGCAATAGGTGCCGCCACTCGGCACCTTCTCCTTCACGATCGAATAGGTGTCGCGATACTCGATCCGGTGTTTGACCCCGATCGAGGCCAGATATTCGGGCAGGATATGCTTCGGAAAATTCGGCTGCCCCTGATCGAGATTGCAGGCGATGAGTTCGACCGGCAGAAGCCCGCGCCATTGCAGGTCGAGCAGGATTGCGAGCAGGCCATAGCTGTCCTTGCCGCCCGACAGACCGACCAGCCAGCGCTTCTGGCCCTTCAGCATGTCGAAGTCGGATATGGCCTGGCGCACCTGGCGGATGAGACGCTTGCGAAGCTTGTTGAACGAGACCGAACGCGGCGCCTTGGCAAAGACCGGATGCACGGGCGACAGGTCGAGCGCATCCTCGCCGTCAAGCGCGGCGGCATCATGGCTGTCGATCGTGTTCACGAGGTTCATCTTCGGCTCCAGCCTCAGCGGCAATTCGGCTCTGCAATGCCTGCTCGGGGCTTGAAGATCAAGTCCCGAACACCGACCAGCCAGTGCGGGCGGCCAGCATTTCGAGCGCAGCCGAGCCGAGCGCGGAATTACCGACCTTGTTGAGACCCGGCGACCAGACCGCAATCGAGGCCTTGCCCGGCGCCACCGCAAGGATGCCGCCACCGACGCCGGACTTGCCCGGCAGGCCGACATGATAGGCGAAATCTCCCGAGCCGTCATAGTGGCCGCACATCAGCATCAGCGCATTGATACGCCGCGCCCGTTTCGGCGAAACGACGGAAAAGCCGGTCAGCGGATTGGTGCCACGATTGGCGAGAAACAGGCCGGCATGGGAGAGCTGCACGCAGGAAAGCGCCAGCGCGCATTGGTGGAAATAGACGCCGAGCGTGTGCTCGACCGGATGGTCGAGATTGCCGAAGCCGCGCATGAAATTGGCGAGCGCGAAATTCCGGTAGCCGGTGCGCTGCTCCGACTGCGCCACCTTCTCGTCGATCGACAGCGTCTCGTCATCGGCGAGATAACGCATGAAACGCAGATATTCACCGATCGCCTCGCGCGGCGCGTGGCCCGCCAGAACCATATCGGTGACGACGATCGCGCCGGCATTGATGAAGGGGTTGCGCGGAATGCCGTGCTCGTGCTCAAGCTGGACGATCGAATTGAAGGAAGAGCCCGACGGCTCGCGACCGACGCGCTTCCAGATCGATTCGCCGGCCTTGCCGAGCGCCAGCGTCAGCATGAAGACCTTGGAAATGCTCTGGATCGAAAATGCGGTATCCGCATGGCCCGCCTTGTAGGTCTGACCGTCGACGGTGGTGATCGCAATGCCGAACTGCTTGGGATCGACGCGGGCAAGCTCCGGGATATAGTCGGCCACCTTGCCCTCTCCGAGGCGAGGCTCAAGTGCTGTGACGATCTCGTCGGCGATCAGCTGCAGATCCATCTCGTTCCCCTTACCCGATCCCTTGCGGCGCCATCATCATCGCTCGACGCTGCACTGCAAACAGAAAAAGCCGCCCCGGAGGGCGGCTTTCCACAAATCCGTCTCGCAAGCAATTAGCGCGAGTAGAATTCGACGACCAGGTTCGGTTCCATGATGACCGGATACGGAACATCCGACAGGCCCGGAACGCGAGCGAAGGTGGCAACCATCTTGTTGTGGTCGACTTCGAGGTAATCAGGAACGTCGCGCTCGGCGAGCTGGGCCGATTCCAGAACGGTCACGAGCTGCTTGGACTTCTGACGAACTTCGATGACGTCGCCGGCCTTGCAACGGTAGGAACCGATGTTGACGCGAACGCCGTTGACCGTGACGTGGCCGTGGTTGACGAACTGACGGGCAGCAAAGACCGTCGGTACGAACTTGGCGCGGTAGACGATGGCGTCCAGACGCGACTCAAGCAGGCCGATCAGGTTTTCGCCGGTGTCGCCCTTGCGGCGGTTGGCTTCTTCGAAGATCGCGCGGAACTGCTTCTCGCGGATGTCGCCGTAGTAGCCCTTCAGCTTCTGCTTGGCGCGCAGCTGCACGCCGAAGTCGGAAAGCTTGCCCTTGCGGCGCTGGCCGTGCTGGCCAGGGCCGTATTCGCGGCGGTTGACCGGGGACTTCGGACGGCCCCAGATGTTTTCGCCCATACGGCGATCGATTTTGTACTTGGAAGATGCGCGCTTGCTCATCCGTATTTCCTTTCAACAGGTTACAGCGGTTTGTTGCCAAGCCGCTTTAAGGAAACACGCCCTCCTCTGAGCCTCCGTTTCCGAGGCTCCGACAGGATTCTCACGTCAGCGAACGGAGAAAACCACGGGACATGTCAAAACAAACACCGGGCGTTTCGGCCCGGCGTTGGGGGCGTCATTAGTGGGGTGAACGGGAAATGTCAACAACGACACGCGTGAACGGTGACATCGAGCGCAAAAATACTGACGATCTGGTACTTTATCCAGCAGAAAGAACCACCTGAGCCGGCGCAAAGGCTGACAGAAGCCGACAACTCCGCTATCCCGGATCATCCTCAATGACAGAAGCCGTTCCCCGTTCATGATGAATCGCGTTCTCCGCCTGCCCGTCCTCGCCCTCCTCAGCCTTCTGACGGCCATCAGCCCTGCGGTGGCTGAAGCCCAGAAACCCGGCCACGCCCATATCCTGGTCGATGCCGGAACCGGCGCGATCCTGGAGGCGGAGAACCCCGACATGGTGCTCTACCCGGCATCGCTGACGAAGATGATGACGCTCTATCTCACCTTCGAGGCACTGCATTCGGGACGCTTCACCTGGGAGCAGCGTCTCACCATGTCCAAGAATGCCAATGACAAGGAGCCCTACAAGTTCGCGATCGGTGCCGGCAACACGATCAGCGTGAAGGAAGCCGTGATGGGCATGGTCGTGCTGTCGACCAATGACGCGGCAACCGCCGTTGCCGAGGAACTGGCCGGCTCCGAGGAAGCCTTTGGTCAGATGATGACCTCAAAGGCCCGCGAGCTCGGCATGGCGAGCACCGTCTTCACCAACCCGTCTGGCCTTCCCGACCCCCGTCAGGTGACGACGGCCACCGACATGGCGCGCCTCGGTCTCGCGCTGCTCCGCGACTTCCCCGAGGAGTACAAGCTGTTTGCCTCGCGCGGCATGACCTTTCGCGGCATGAAGTTTCGTGGACACAACGCCTTCCTGGTCCAGTATCCCGGCGCCGAAGGCATCAAGACCGGCTACACCAAGGCCTCGGGCTACAACATCGTGACATCGGCCAGCAACGGTAACCGCCGCCTGATCGGCGTCGTGCTAGGCGCCGACAGTGGCAATGCCCGCACGCAGGAAATGATCACCCTCTTCGACCGTCATTTGGGCACAAAAGTCAGCCAGTGATCTCAGGAAGATCAGGAAAGGTTTTGCCATGACCGACACCGCTCTCGACCGCTTCCTTCGTTACGTCATCATCGACACGCAGTCCGATCCGGCTTCCGACACCCAGCCTTCGACGGAAAAGCAGAAGGATCTCGGGCGCGTTCTCGTCGCCGAACTCCTGGCGCTGGGACTTGAAGACGCCCATCTCGATGAACATGGCAATGTCTATGCGACGATCCCGTCCAATACCGAGAAAGACGTTCCGGTCATCTGCTTCTGCAGCCACATGGATACGGCACCGGATTTCACCGGAACGAACGTCAAGCCGCAGCTGCTGCACAACTACCAGGGCGGAGACATCACGCTGACCGGTGACACGAGCCAGGTGATCCGCGTTGCCTCCCATCCGCAGCTCAACAAGCAGATCGGCAACGACATCGTCACCACCGACGGCACGACGCTGCTCGGCGCCGACGACAAGGCAGGCGTCGCCGAGATCATGACGGCGGCGGCACAGCTGATGGCGAACCCTCAGATCAAGCACGGCACGATCAAGATCCTCTTCACGACCGACGAGGAAATCGGTCGTGGCGCCGACAAGGTGGATCTCGCAAAGCTCGGCGCCCGCTTCGCCTATACGCTCGACGGCTCGACGGTCGGCGAGATCGAGAACGAGACTTTCTCCGCCGATGGCGTTGTGATCGAGATCACCGGCGTGGCCATGCATCCGGGTTATGCCAAGGGCAAGATGGAGAATGCCATCAAGGCCGCAAGCGACATCGTCGCCCGCCTGCCCCGCGACATCGCACCGGAGACCACCGAGGGCCGTGAAGGCTTCATCCACCCGGTCGACATGTCAGGCAGCATGGAAGCGGCAAAGCTTCAGCTCATCGTCAGAGACTTCACCGAAGCCGGCCTGAAGGAGAAGGAAGACCTGCTGCAACAGATCACCGAGGAAGTCATGGCGACCTATCCGGGTTCGAGCCATATCTTCGCGGTCAAGCACCAGTATCGCAACATGCGGCAAGTGCTCGATCGCCATCCG
Organism: Rhizobium sp.; assembly: GCA_027533385.1. Lineage (GTDB taxonomy): Bacteria > Pseudomonadota > Alphaproteobacteria > Rhizobiales > Rhizobiaceae > Allorhizobium. Next base: position 108,282 of record JAPZUE010000018.1, read on the forward strand.
GAGATCATGGACAATCTCGAGGAAGCCGTGCGCCGCGTCGGTCTGGAACCCGTGCGCCACAGCATTCGCGGCGGTACCGACGGCTCGCGCCTCTCCTTCATGGGCCTGCCCTGCCCCAACATCTATACCGGCGGTCATGCCTATCACTCGCCGCTCGAATGGGTGAGCGTCCAGGACATGGAGAAGGCCGTCGAGACGATCATCGCCCTGGTGAAGGTCTGGGAAGAGCGGGCGGCGTAAGCCGTCAGCAGGAAGCCGCTATACCGTTACTCGGCAGCCGAAGGCGTCTGCTCGTCGGCATCCACCTGGTTGGGATCGCCGGGCTGCGTCTCGGCTTCCAGATCCGGAAAGGCGACGATACGCTTGCCGGAGAAATCGGTGTGCACCACGACCAGTCCCTGCTCCTCGAAATAACCGAGGAGGCGACGGGCGCGGCGGGCCGAATGCGTACCATAGGCCCGTGCGATGCGCTGATCGGATGGGCATTCCTCGTTGCGGAGTGCTGCCTTGGCGAGCAGCAGGAACACGCCCTGAAGATCGTCGGACACACGGACGGACAGCGATAGCGCCGTCTGCCAGCCTTCGCTCGCAGCCGTCTCCTCGTCGACCCCTGCCCTAGCAATCGCCACCCGGCGGCGGAACTCACCCATCGGCATTGGCGGACCGGAAACGCGGCGCATGCGGGCGCGCACCAGGAACTCCTGATAGAGAACGCTGTCGGTCCGATAGGCCGCCTGCGGGTCACCCAGGATTTCCGAGAGTACGGCAGACAGGCGCTCCTCTCGCTCTTCCGCCGACATCTCGGCACCGCGCATCGGCGCCTCGTTCGGCGACGGCGTAAGCGAAGCCGGCGTCGAGCGGGAAAGTTCGGCCAGAATATCGGTCGTCGGGCGCGGTGCCGGCGGCGCACGGCGCACGATCGGCCGGGTGAATTCCTCCGGGTCCGGCGTGAAGATCAGGTCCTCGACATCCTGAGGCGCATCCGGCAGCGGCATCAGCTTCGGCGAGGACGAGCGGGCCGAAGTCTCGACCGCGCCGATGACGATCGGCATCGGACGGCGCGACATGGCAGGGCCGAGTGCGACGAAATTGCCGCGCTGCAGGTCGCGGAACATCTCGGCCTGACGGCGATCCATGCCGAGCAGGTCGGCAGCACGCGCCATGTCGATATCGAGGAAGGTTCGCCCCATCAGGAAGTTGGAGGCTTCCGCCGCGACGTTCTTGGCAAGCTTTGCCAGACGCTGCGTGGCGATGACGCCGGCAAGTCCCCGCTTTCGGCCACGGCACATCAGGTTGGTCATGGCGCCGAGCGACATCTTGCGGGCGTCTTCAGAAACGTCGCCGCCGACGGCAGGCGCGAACATCTGCGCTTCGTCGACCACGACCAGCACCGGATACCAGAATTCACGATCGGCATCGAAGAGACCGTTGAGGAAGGCGCCGGCGGCACGCATCTGCTGCTCGACATCGAGGCCCTCAAGCGTCAGCACGCAGGACACCCGGTGGCGGCGGATGCGGTCGGCAATGCCGGCCAGTTCCGCTTCTGAACGTTCCCCGTCGACGACGACATGGCCATACTTGTCCGAGAGCGTGACGAAATCACCTTCGGGGTCGATGATCACCTGCTGCACCCACTGGGCCGACTGCTCCAGCAGGCGACGGAGCAAATGCGACTTGCCCGAACCCGAATTGCCCTGCACCAGGAGGCGGGTCGCAAGAAGCTCCTCGATATCGAGCTTGGCAGGCTGACCGCCCTGCACCGTTCCCATATCGATTCCGACCTTCAATACCGGCATCCTCAAATCATGTGTTGATCTGTAGTCACTAACAGAGTTGGGGGCACCCGTGTGCGCCGCATCCACGAAACCCACAGGGAAGTGCGGCCTTTACGCCGGCTTGCGGCGCCCGAGCAGACCGGCGAGCAGGATGCTGAGGACAAGCGGCGGGAGAAGCGTGGCAAGCCCGCTGCGCAATCCCAGCACCTCCGCCACGAAACCGATCATCGGCGGACCGATCAGGAAGCCGAGAAGCGCGATGAAGCTCAGGATCGCGACATTCTCTGCCGCTGGCCTGTCACCCAGATCGGCAGACGCCGTGACCGCCAGCGGGAAGCCGACGGAGACACCGAGACCGACGGAGGCAAGCCCGACATAGACGAGCGCTGTCACCGGCGCGGTGACCACGAGCAGCATGCCGCCAAGCGCAAAGATGAGGCAAAGCCGCGCGAGCAGAACCGCACCGAACCGCTCCTTGGCAGCGTCACCAAGGAAGCGGCCCACCGAGACCATGGCCGCAAAGACGACATAGCCCATGCCGGTCGCCATGCCCGAGGTCTGAAACACATCCTTGAGATAGACGGCGGACCAATCGGCCACTGCCCCTTCGGTCATGGTGATGCCGAAGACGAAGAGACTGATGCCAAGGATCCCGGGGCTCGGCAGACGCCAGGATGACCGGGGCTGGGTTTCGGTAACCGGCGCCTCGTGCACGGGAAGTGCCCGGCAGACAATCACCGAGACCGGCATCAGAACCAGCGACAGGAGACCGATCGCCACGAAGGGCGATGTATGCAGCACGAGGAACCCGGCACCAACAAGGCTGCCGGTCATGATACCGAGGCTCCAGAAGCCATGGCAGCGGTTCATGATCGACACCGTGCCGCGCTTCTCGATCACATCGGCTTCGACATTGAGCCCGAGCTCGATTGTCGACAGACCGATCCCGAGCAAAGCAAGCAAGAGGAATAGCGAGACGATGTCCGGTGCGGCGACCGGAAGCGGCACAAGCGCCAGAAAGATCGGGAAGCCGAAGATCAGCGTGTTGCGACTGCCGATCCGCCCGACGAGCTGGCCGGCAAATGGCAGCATCAAGAGGATGCCCGTCGGCAGGCCAAGCAGGGCAATCGCAAGCTCGGCAGGACCGAGCGATAGCCTCTCCTGTACGCCTGGAATTTGCGGAAGCCAGCTGCCGAAGGCGATCGGCTGCAGGAAGAAGGCTGTCATGATTGTGAATTTGGGAGACATCAAGGATCCGGAGGAAACCAGGGAGGGGAATCACGTCGCTTCCGGACTGTCCCGCAACACCGCCGTCTCGAGCAAGCAGACCACCAGCGAGAGTGGTCTGCTTGCTCGAGAAAAAGTGGGATTCGGGTGTGCGTGGAGCCAAAGCCAACGGCCCTCACGGACGGATGTCCCAAAGCGACAGCCGCCGCGGAAAGATGACTTCGGTCTCCGGCAGCCCGATGTCGCGCCGCAGCTGCGGAGACAGGTGCTCCGCCAGCTGGCGGATCTGCCGCCGTCTCCGGCTTGCGCGGACGAGTGCGACAAGCAGCTTCCATGAGCCGAAGTGTTCGAGCAGATCGTCCATCCGCTCGTTGAGCGGCATTTCAACTATAGATTGACTATTGTGCATGACTTGTCCGTCCCGGAACGCGCAAGCGCCCAGGTCCTTTCGATGATGAAAAGCGACGTGAACCAGACAGACGAACGCGTTGATACGCGCAGACGGCAAGTCACGTCAGGATGGTGAAAAACGCCAGAAAAGGCAGGTAAATTGACTGATCAGACAGTCATCGGGTGGACTGAACGCGCGTGGAAAGTCGACCGCACGTAGAGTTCACCGATCCGCCAGAGAGGCGCATGCGCATGAAAATATGGGTCATCGGTCGCCTCCTGTAGTTTGTGTTGCGGATGCTGGGACCATGGCACGCAAAAAAGCACGCCGCAAGTCCGCAATTCGAGATTGCAGAACTAGCGGCGCGCCGTTGCACTTATGCAACAAAATGTCGCAGGACTTGTGACGGAGACCCTCAGGCCTCGGAGGCTCCGACGCGCGAGACGAGCAGCTTGTCGATGCGCCGGCCGTCGAGGTCGATCACCTCGAAACGCCAGTCACCCTTCACGAAGCTTTCTCCAAGTTCGGGGATGCGCTTGAGCTCGTCCAGCACGAAGCCGGCCACGGTGGTATAATCCGGATCGGAATCGATCGGGACGCGGATGATGTCGACGAATTCATCCACCGGCGTCCAGCCGGCGACGAGATAGGACCCGTCCTGCCGCTGAACCATCGCCTGTTCTTCCGTTTCGTCCTGGCTGAAGGCGCCCGTGATCGCTTCCAGGATATCGCCGGACGTGACGATGCCTTCGAAATGGCCGTATTCGTCATAGACGAGCACCATGTGCATCGACGTCTTGCGCAAGGATTCGATGATGTCGGTCGCCTTAGCGAGATCCGAGACCACGGGCACGTCGCTCACCATGTCGGCAAGATTGATCGGCCCACCTTCGGCCATGTGTTCGTAGAGCTTCTTGGTCAGGACGACACCGAGGATCTCGTCGGAATCGCCGCTGCGAACCGGAATGCGCGAATGCGGCATCTCGCGCAGCTTCTCCCGGATTTCATCGATCGTATCGTCAAGCTCGAGCATTTCCACGTCGCGTCGCGGGGTCATCAGACCGCGCGCCTGGCGATCGGCGAGACGCATGACGCCGGACAGCATGGCGGACTCGCTGGTCTCGATCACACCCGCGCTATGCGCTTCGGCGAGAACCGTGCGGATTTCCTCATCCGTCACCTTGCCACCGCCGTCACCGCTTTGTCCGAGCAGGGAAAGCACCAGCTTGCCGGATCCGTTGAGCAGCCAGACCAGCGGTGCAGCAACCTTCGAAAGCACGCCCATGGGAATGGCGACACGCGCGGCAACGCCCTCGGCATTGCGCAGCGCGACCTGCTTTGGCACAAGCTCACCGACAATCAGCGAAAGATAGGTAATGAGAACGACAACGGTACCGACGCCGAGCGCATCGGCTGCGGCTTCCGAAAACCCTTGCACTTCAAGCCAGGACGAAAGCCGGGCGCCGAGCGTGGCACCCGAGAAAGCGCCGGAGAGAACGCCGACAAGCGTGATGCCGATCTGCACCGTGGACAGGAAGCGGCCAGGATCACTCGCAAGCCTCAGGGCTGTTTCAGCGCCCCGGCTTCCCTGCTCTGCAAGAACCTTCAGACGCGCCGGACGAGCAGAGACGACCGCAAGCTCCGACATGGCAAGAACGCCGTTGAGAACGGTCAGGAAAAGAACAATCGCAATTTCGGTAAACAAGAAAGGGGGCAAAGCTCCTCTACACCGGCTGAGCGTCCGGCAACCGGGCATAGGTAGCACGGCTAGCCAATTGTCAAAAGACCGTTCAGGCAAAATAGGGTGTGGAAGCGACCTTGACCGACAATCCCATGCCCTGCATCAGGCGCCGGGTGGAGAAATCCGGGGTCCCCGAGGTGAAGACGGCAAAGTCGAAATCGTCAGGATGTTCGGCCCCTTCGATGAGTGGCACCAGCCGACGCGCCTGCCTTGCAATCGCCTCCGCCGGATCGAGCCAGTCGACCGGCCAGGGAGCCAGCCTGCGGAAGACATTGGCGAGGAAGGGATAATGCGTGCAGGCAAGGACGACGATGTCGGTCCGCGCGCCGTCCTTCTCGACGAAGCAGGGCGCGATTTCCGCCAGCACTGCGGCATCGTCGAGGACCTCGCCGCGGATATAGGCCTCCGCCATGCGCGCCAGATTTTCCGATCCGACGAGCCGCACATGGCATTGCGAGGCAAAGGACTGGATCAGATCGCGGGTATAGGCGCGTTTGACGGTACCAGGCGTCGCGAGCACGGAGACCAGACCGGACCGCGTTCGCTCCGCCGCCGGCTTGATCGCAGGCACTGTGCCGATGAACCGCCTGTCGGGAAACCGTTGCCTGAGATCAGCACCAGCCAGAGTGAAGGCGGTATTGCAGGCGACAATCACGGCTTCAGGATCATACTGCGTAAAGAGCTCTTCGAACAAACGGGCGATCCGGGCCTTGAGCGGTTCTTCCTCCCACCCACCATAGGGAAAGCCGGCATCGTCGGCGACATAGATGAAACCGCGTTCCGGCATCAGAAGCCGCGCCTCGCGCAGGACGGTCAGACCGCCGATGCCGGAATCGAAGACCAGGATCGGCTTGAGATCAGGCGTCCCGTTTGTCGTCATCTCTGGCCTGAGCCTCGCTTCCAGTCATCGCCGCAGGCAGCCTTTGCCCGGCGCGTGCAAATCGGTCGAGCGAGCTGATGACACCGCGAACCACATGGATTTCCGGACCGGTGAAAGCGCGTCTGCTGAACACGGCCCGCAGATTTTCGATCATCTTGGGCTTTTTGTGGGCCGGGTGGAAATAGTTGCGCGCTTCGAGCGCTTCTTCCAGGTGGTCGAACAGCCCGATGAGCTCGTCCTTGGTGGCCGGCGGCTGTTCGGGTGCGTCGAAGGGCACCGCATGCACGTCTTCCATCCCCGACTTCATCCATTCATAGGACATCAGGAGCACGGCCTGGGCGATGTTCAGCGAGGCAAAGGCGGGGTTGACGGGGAAGGTCACGATTTCGTCAGCGAGCGCCACCTCTTCGTTCGACAGACCCGACTTTTCCCGGCCGAAGAGAATGCCGGTCTTTTCGCCGGAACGGAATTTCGTCCGGAGCGTTTCTGCCGCCGTCACCGGAGAACGGACTGGTTTGAAGCCGTCGCGCTGGCGCGCGGTCGTCGCATAGACGAAGTTCAGATCGGCAATGGCCTCTTCGAGTGTGTCGAAAACGACCGTGCCATCGATCACGTGATCGGCCTTGGCGGCAGCCGCGCGCGCCTTTTCGGACGGCCAGCCGTCACGTGGATTGACCAGTCTGAGCTCGACCAGGCCAAAATTCGCCATGGCTCGCGCCACCATGCCGATGTTCTCGCCAAGCTGCGGCTCCATCAGAATGATCGCCGGCCCTTCGGCCAGCATGACCCGCTCGCTGTTCGTTCCTGCCATGATCTGCCCTTCTGAAGAATTCGGGCACCCATTGGCACAAAATCGCCCGGGCGCAAAGGGGCCGAAACCTCAGCGGAAGCGACCAAGCGTCACCCGCCGGGCAACACTTGGGAAAAGACGCCTCCCGGCGATCGTCAAAGACCGCCCTGATCCTGGAGATCCGTCTTGATCGATCGGCCGGTTTGCCCGTCGACCACGGGGAAGAAATCATCGATCACCGGACGTCCGCTTTCCTCGATGACATGGAAGATCAGCACGGTATCAGCCTCGTACTCGGGACCGTCGCCGAAGCAGCTGCGGTTATTGAACAGGGCAGTCACCTGACCGTCACCGTCATCCTCGATGCGGATATTCTCGAACGGGCAGCCATCCTGGCCTTGAGCGATGGGATCATAGTCGAAGGGAAAGCCGGTCGTTTCGCCTTCTGGCGGATCGTGAGGCGGGTTCTTGGAAGCCGCCATGAATGCCTCGGCAAACTCCTTCGAGAACAGACGTTGGAGGTGATCTGCGCTGAAGACCTCGACGGGCGGCTCGTCGACCGTTTCATCCCAGCCACGCGCCGCAGCCTCGATCACCTCGCGGACCGGTGTGGTCACGTCGGACGCGGCATGAAGCGCCGCCGGCGCGCCCAGGGACAAAGCCAGAAACAGGACGGGAGAGAAGATTTTCATCAAGACCTCGTGAGCAAATCGTTTTGCGCTGTTTTACCGGGAAAGCATGCAATCGAGAGGGCCAAGTTTGGGAGGAAAATGCACACCGAAAGTCTGAGCGAGAATTTCCGCGATCGGGCCCTCTGCTGTTTGCCTTGCAACGAGAGAATGTTATAGGCAGGCCTTCGGCAGAGCGCCCTCCCCGCGCCTGCGAGACAGGCCCAAACCCGTGAGGATATTCATGACCAAGATCAAGGTAGCCAACCCGGTCGTCGATCTCGACGGCGACGAGATGACCCGCATCATCTGGCAGTTCATCAAGGACAAGCTGATCCTGCCCTACCTCGATCTCCAGATCGAATATTATGACCTCTCGGTTGAAAACCGCGACGCCACCAACGACCAGGTCACGATCGACGCCGCCCACGCCATCAAGAAGCACGGCGTCGGCATCAAGTGCGCGACCATCACCCCGGACGAAGCCCGCGTGAAGGAATTCAACCTCAAGGAAATGTGGAAGAGCCCGAACGGCACCATCCGCAACATCTTGGGCGGCGTCATCTTCCGCGAGCCGATCATCTGCAAGAACGTGCCGCGCCTCGTTCCCGGCTGGACCAAGCCGATCGTTGTCGGTCGCCATGCTTTCGGTGACCAGTACAAGGCAACCGACTTCAAGTTCCCCGGCAAGGGCAAGCTGACGATCAAGTTCGTCGGTGAAGACGGCGAAGTGATCGAGAAGGAAGTCTACAACGCGCCGGGCGCTGGCGTTGCTCTCGCCATGTACAACCTCGACGAATCGATCCGCGAATTCGCCCGCGCCTCGATGATGTACGGCCTGATGCGCAAGTGGCCGGTCTACCTGTCGACGAAGAACACCATCCTCAAGGCCTATGACGGCCGCTTCAAGGACATCTTCGAAGAAGTCTACCAGAACGAGTTCAAGGCGAAGTTCGACGAGATCGGCATCGTCTACGAACACCGCCTGATCGACGACATGGTTGCTTCCGCGCTGAAGTGGTCCGGCGGCTATGTCTGGGCCTGCAAGAACTACGACGGCGACGTACAGTCCGACACGGTTGCGCAAGGCTTCGGTTCGCTCGGCCTGATGACCTCCGTTCTTCTGTCGCCCGATGGCCGCACGGTTGAAGCCGAAGCCGCCCACGGTACGGTGACCCGCCACTACCGCCAGCACCAGAAGGGTCAGGAAACCTCGACCAACTCGATCGCCTCGATCTTCGCCTGGACGCGTGGCCTCGCCCACCGCGCCAAGCTCGACGACAATGCCGAACTGGCGAAGTTCGCAACGACACTCGAGAAGGTCTGCATCGACACCGTCGAAGCCGGTTACATGACCAAGGACCTGGCGCTGCTCATCGGCCCGGATCAGCCGTGGCTGTCGACGACCGCCTTCCTCGACAAGGTCGACGAAAACCTGAAGAAGGCCATGGCCGCCTGATCGGCCGCCGGCAAAGTCAAAATTCAGAACCCGGTCACGGCAACGTGGCCGGGTTTTCTTTGTCCTCTTCGATCACGACATCTGTATCCACATCGGCAAATCGCTTGCGAATCTCCGCACCCAGTCTGCGACCGGAGATGTGATAGCCGGACAGCGGCAAGGCATAGGTCTCCATCCGGTCGGGATCGTCCTCATCCAGATAATCGATATCGACCACCCAAAGGCCCGCCACACGACGCTGGGCAAGTTCCACGATCGACGCCCAGGCGATCCGCCGCTCGGTGCGGTAGTCGATCAGTTCCTCATTGTTGAGTTCCACGACGGGCTTCATGGCCGCTGCAATCCCGCGCCAGCCCTTGCGCAGGCCGAACAGGGCAAGCGCCAGAAGGACGAGGTAGACGAGCACCAGAAAGCTTGCCAAGTCGCCCGAGAGCAGACTGGCAAGCAGGCCGCCGAAAGCGACCGACAAGAGGATGGCAGATCCCGCAGCCCAAAGGACGGCAAGGCCGCGGCGCGGATAGATGATCAGGGTGGGATAGCTAGTCTCGGTCTTCATACGCTCTCAGCATAGGCAAAATCAGCGGCCAGGAACAGCCTGACCTGCACCAGATCGGCAGTATCCCTTCGGCCATGTTGTCAAAAGCAGGGACTCAGCGTCCTATGACGTAACGGAATGGCTGACGGTGTCTGCCATGTCCTCACCGGCGAGCACGACCAACATGAGCGATGTCATCCTGCCCAAAACCGTAAGTGTCTTCCGCGAAGGCTATGGCCTGGCCCGCTTCAAGGCGGATGCGCTTGCAGGCCTGACGGTGGCCATCGTCGCGCTGCCGCTCTCCATGGCAATTGCCATTGCCTCCGGCGTCACGCCGGATCGCGGCCTCTACACCGCGATCATCGGCGGCTTCCTCGTGTCGCTGCTCGGTGGCAGCCGCCATCAGATCGGTGGACCGGCAGGGGCCTTCATCGTTCTGGTCAGCGCAACGGTGGCCCGCCATGGCATCGACGGATTGCTCCTGGCGACGGCAATGGCGGGGCTCATCCTGATTGCCTGCGGCTTCTTGCGCCTTGGTGACTACATCAAGTTCATCCCCTATCCGGTCACCGTTGGCTTCACGGCAGGCATTGCCGTCATCATCTTCGCCAGTCAGATCGGTGAATTGCTCGGCTTGCACTTCCCCGCAGGAGAACCAGGACCACTGGCTGAAAAACTGACGGCGATAGCCGCAGCACTGCCGGAATTTTCCCCTTCGGCTGCTGCGATTGCGGCCCTCACCATCGCCATCATCCTGATCCTGCGCCGCACAAGACCATCATGGCCCGGTCTTCTGATTGCCGTTGTGATTGCCTCCGCCCTGGCAGCCCTGCTGCAGCTGCCCGTCGCCACGATCGGTTCGAAATTCGGCGGCATTCCCTCCGGCCTGCCAATGCCGTCGCTGCCTGACGTTACGCCGGAGCTGGCGATCGCCGTTCTTCCCGATGCCATCGCCTTTGCTTTGCTGGGAGCCATCGAATCGCTCCTGTCCGCCGTCGTGGCGGACGGCATGACCGGTCGGCGCCATCGATCGAACACGGAACTTGTCGCGCAAGGGGTCGCCAATATCGGCTCGGCCCTCTTCGGCGGCATCTGCGTCACCGGCACGATTGCCCGCACGGCGACCAATGTCCGGGCGGGTGCCACAAGCCCTGTTTCGGGCATGCTGCATGCGGCCTTTTTGCTTGGTTTTATGCTGGTCGCGGCCCCGCTCGCCGCCTATATCCCGCTTGCAGCACTCGCCGGCGTGCTCGCCGTCGTCTCCTGGAACATGGTGGAGAAATCAGCGATTGCCGCCCTCATCCGCTCCTCGCGCGGCGAGACGCTGATCCTGGCCGTCACCTTTCTGCTGGTGATCTTCCGCGACCTGACAGAAGGCATCGTGGTTGGCTTTTCGCTGGCTGCCCTGCAGTTCATCCACCACATGTCGAAAAACATCCGTGTCACGACCGAGGGACCTGAGCGGCCTCTGGATGCGATGGATGCCGACACCGTCACCTACCGCCTCGATGGGGCCTTCTTCTTTGGCGCCGTCGCCGCGGCGGGAGCCGTGCTCGACCGCATCGGAGATGACCACCGCAACCTCGTGCTTGACTGTTCGGGGATAGGCTTCGTCGACACGTCAGGCGTCAATCTGCTGGCGAGCGTGATCCGCAAGGCCGTTCGGCAGGGCGTGGAGGTTTATGTCGTAACCGAGCGCAACGAACTCAAGACCATGCTGCACCATCAGGAAGTGCCCGAGCAAGGTGTACACTTTGTCAAATCACTACCCGAGGCGCGTTCAGACCTTGCCCACCGAGGCGATGGAAACCCGAATCGCAGGTGATCAGGCCGCAGACCGCGGGATCACCGATTCAGCCTGCTGCAACGCACTCCCGTTGTCCGGATCGCGCAACTCGTCGTGATCAGTGTCGAAGCTCGCCCAGCTGACACGGTTGCGGCCGCCGCGCTTCGACTGATAGAGAGCCTTGTCAGCCCGAGCCAGAGCGCGGGAGAAATCCAGGACGCCGGATGGCAGGGAAACGGCACCGATGCTGACCGTCAAAGCCAGGAGGTGACTATCATGCTGGATCGTCAAGGTGCTGACAGCAAGACGAAGCTCCTCCAGAAGATGCGGATGGCGCAGCGCCACGTCGGATGGCAAATAGATGCCGAATTCTTCCCCACCAAGGCGTCCGACCAGCGTGCCGGGAGGCAAATCGCGGACCAACAGCCGCGACAGATCCTGCAGCACGGCATCGCCGGCACCATGACCATGAGTGTCGTTGATCGACTTGAAATGATCGGCATCGATGAGTGCGAGCACAGCACCTGGACCAGAACCACCAAAGCCAAGACGTCTCCTGCCAACCGTATCCATGAAGGCACGCCTGTTCAGCAGCGATGTCAGCACATCGGTCTCGGACGCCCGCTTGTAGCGGCGCGTCGCACGCTCTTGAACCATGGCAAAGACCGCAAGCCCGCCAATCAGCCCCTGGACGAAGAAGCCGAAGGTCAAGACGCCATACCACAGCGGTCCATGGCCGGCGTCGAGATGAACCGGCTCGATCATCTGCAAGGGCAGCCGGACCAAATAGCTGAAACCATGGGCGGAAAACGCGAGTATTGCGATGATGCGGGCCGGCAAAGGCTCGCGGCGCTGCCCTCGAAGCATGACGCTTACCGCGAGGAACGAATAGGCAGCATAGAGCACGGATGCAACGAGAACCCGTGTGCCCATATCTGTTGCAAAGGCGGGGATGGCAAAGAGGCAAAGCCAGACAAGCGCTCCGGCCGCAGCAATCGGACCGGCACCCTTGCGGGTTTCACCCTCGAATGCCAGACATCCCATCCAGATCAGACCAAGGCTATAGATGCCAAGGGCATTGCCGAAACCGAGCGCCAGAAAAGGCGGCGCAATATCGCGAAGGCTGACCAGGATCATGCCCAGCGCCCCGCTGGAAAAGCCAAGCGACCAGAATCCAAGCGCGCGGTTGCTGCGCTCATAGGCCCAGATCAGGATGTGAAAACCCGACACGATGATCAGCGTTGCCGCAAGGCACAGCGTAAGTGTCGGGATGTGAAAAACTGTGGCCAAGTCGAAAACCCCAATGAAGCCACAGCTTTAGCCGACAAGATTGAAGAAACCTCAAAAACGATCGGTAAATCCGGATATGAATGTATAAAAAAAGGCCGGGAACATTCCCGGCCTCCGATGATTTCAATTTACAGGCTTCAGCCGAGGGCTGCCTCGACCGCCGCAATCGCTGCTTCCGCCTGGGCTCCATCCGGGCCACCGGCCTGCGCCATGTCGGGACGTCCGCCGCCACCCTTGCCGCCAAGCGCAGCGGAGGCCACACGAACGAGGTCGACAGCGCTGAAGCGACCGGTGAGATCAGGGGTCACCGACACCACAGCACTCGCCTTGCCATCTTCGGCGACGGCGATCAGCACGACGACAGCGGTCGCCAGACCGGCCTTCGCCTCGTCCGCCATGCCCTTCAGGTCCTTGGCGTCGATACCGTTCAGGGTGCGACCAACGAAGTTGATGCCATTGACCTGCTTCGGCGCTTCGGCGCCTCCGGAAGCACCGCCGCCCATGGCGAGCTTGCGCTTGGCGTCTGCCAGTTCCTTTTCGAGCTTGCGGCGCTCTTCGACCAGCGCCTCGACACGGGCGACGACATCGGTCGGCTGAACCTTCAGCGTCGAAGCGAGTGTCTTCACGCGTTCGTCCTGCTCGGCAAGATAGGCGCGCGCCGCCTCACCCGTCAGCGCCTCGATGCGGCGCACACCGGCACCGACGGCGCTTTCGCCGACGAGACGCACGAGGCCGATATCGCCGGTGGCCGACACATGCGTGCCACCGCAGAGTTCCGTCGAATAGCTCTTGCCGGCCTTTTCGCCGCGCACGGCCGTGCCCATCGAAACAACGCGGACCTCATCGCCATACTTCTCGCCGAACAGCGCCATGGCGCCTTCCGCAATCGCGTCATCAACGGCCATCAGACGGGTGGTAACAGGCGAATTCTGGATGATGATTTCGTTCGCCATCTCCTCGACCACCTTGAGCTCGTCCGCCGAAATCGGCTTCGGATGGGAGATGTCGAAGCGCAGGCGCTCGGGCGCGACCAGCGAGCCCTTCTGGGCAACATGGGTGCCCAGCACTTCGCGCAGCGCCTCATGCAGAAGATGGGTCGCCGAATGGTTCGAGCGCAGGCGCGAGCGACGCGCATGGTCGACGTTCAACTGAACCGCGCCGCCGGCCTTGACGACGCCGTTCTGAACCGTGGCGACATGGACGAACACGCCCTCGCCCTTCTTCTGGGTATCGCTGACGGAAAGCGAGAAGCCCTCGCCGACGATTTCGCCGGTATCGCCCATCTGGCCGCCGGATTCACCGTAGAACGGCGTCTGGTTGACAACGACCTGGACACTCTCGCCGGCACTCACCTGCTCGACGACCTTGCCGTCCTTGACGAGCGCAAGGATCTGGCCTTCGGCGGTTTCGGAGCTGTAACCAAGGAATTCGGTCGCGCCGAACTTTTCCTTGAGCTCAAACCAGACGGTCTCCTGGGCCTTGTCACCAGAGCCGGCCCAGCTGGCGCGGGCCTCGGCCTTCTGGCGCTGCATGGCGTCGTTGAAGCCGGTGAGATCGACGCCGATGCCGCGGCCGCGAAGCGCGTCCTGCGTCAGGTCGAGCGGGAAGCCATAGGTATCGTAGAGCTTGAAGGCGGTCTCGCCATCCAGGCTGTCGCCCTTGTCCAGCGACGCAGTCGCATCGGAGAGCAGCGTCAGGCCGCGCTCCAGCGTCTTGCGGAAGCGGGTTTCCTCAAGCTTCAGCGTCTCGGAAATCAGTGCTTCGGCGCGCACCAGTTCCGGATAGGCGCGGCCCATCTGCTGAACGAGAACCGGCAGCAGCTTGTAGATGATCGGATCCTTGGCACCGAGCAGCTGCGCATGGCGCATGGCGCGACGCATGATGCGGCGAAGTACATAGCCGCGGCCCTCGTTCGACGGCAGAACACCGTCGGCGATCAGGAAGGCAGACGAACGAAGGTGGTCGGCAATCACGCGGTGGCTTGCGCGACGCTCGCCCTCGGCCTTGACGCCGGTGAGGTCGACGGAGGCGTCGATGAGCGCGCGGAACAGGTCGATCTCGTAGTTGTCGTGGCGGCCCTGCAGCACGGCGGCGACGCGCTCCAGACCCATGCCGGTGTCGATCGACGGACGCGGCAGGTTGATCCGCTCTTCCTTCGTCACCTGCTCATACTGCATGAAGACGAGGTTCCAGATCTCGATGAAGCGGTCACCATCCTCTTCCGGCGAGCCCGGAGGGCCACCCCAGATATGATCGCCGTGATCGTAGAAGATCTCCGAGCACGGACCGCAGGGACCGGTGTCACCCATGGCCCAGAAATTGTCGCTGGTCGGGATGCGGATGATCTTGTCGTCCGAGAGCCCGGCGATCTTCTTCCAAAGGGCGTGGGCCTCGTCATCGGTGTGATAGACGGTGACCAGCAGGCGATTGCGGTCGATGCCGAATTCCTTGGTGATCAGGTTCCAGGCAAGCTCGATCGCGCGCTCCTTGAAATAGTCGCCGAAGGAGAAGTTGCCGAGCATTTCGAAGAAGGTGTGGTGGCGCGCGGTATAGCCGACATTGTCGAGGTCGTTGTGCTTGCCGCCGGCGCGAACGCATTTCTGCGCCGTCGCAGCCGTCGAATAGGGGCGCTGCTCGAGACCGGTAAAGACGTTCTTGAACTGCACCATACCGGCATTGGTGAACATCAGCGTCGGATCGTTGCGCGGCACCAGCGGGCTGGAGGAAACGACCTCGTGACCGTTCGTCTTGAAGTAATCGAGAAAAGTCGACCGGATGTCGTTTACACCGCTCATGTCACGCCCTTCATTCAGGCCGGGAAGCCGGCCAATTTGCAAAATCAATGGCTTTTATCGCCCGGCTTCATCCCTGTCCAGCAGCCGAAACGAAAACCGGCCGCGTCTCGAAGGAAACGCGGCCGACACAATAGTCGAAGATGGACAGCAGTTTACGCGTCGTCGGCAACATCACCGTCATTGGCGTCGGGCCCGCCGTTCTGAAGGAATTTTTCCGCGATCAGGCCGGCGTTCTGGCGCAGCGCCATTTCGATCTCCTGGGCGACGGCGGGATTGTCGCGCAGGAAGAGCTTGGCATTCTCACGGCCCTGGCCGAGACGCTGGCTGTTGTAGGAGAACCAGGCCCCCGATTTCTCGACGATTCCAGCCTTGACGCCGAGATCGACGAGCTCGCCGGTCTTGGATACGCCTTCGCCATACATGATGTCGAATTCGACCTGCTTGAACGGCGGCGCCATCTTGTTCTTGACGACCTTCACGCGGGTCTGGTTGCCTACGACCTCTTCGCGGTCCTTGACCGCGCCGATGCGGCGGATGTCGAGACGCACAGAGGCGTAGAACTTCAGCGCGTTACCGCCAGTCGTCGTTTCCGGCGAACCGAACATCACGCCGATCTTCATACGGATCTGGTTGATGAAAATGACCATCGTCTTCGACTTGGAGATCGAGGCGGTCAGCTTGCGCAGCGCCTGGCTCATCAGGCGAGCCTGCATGCCCGGCAGGCTGTCGCCCATCTCGCCTTCGATTTCGGCGCGCGGGGTCAGCGCTGCAACCGAGTCGACGACGAGAACATCGATGGCGCCGGAGCGAACCAGCGTGTCGGTGATTTCCAGCGCCTGTTCGCCGGTGTCGGGCTGAGAGATCAGGAGGTTCTGCAGGTCGACACCGAGCTTGCGGGCATAGACCGGGTCGAGCGCATGTTCGGCGTCGACAAACGCGCAGATTCCGCCCTTCTTCTGGGCTTCTGCAATGGTCTGCAGCGCCAGCGTCGTCTTACCCGAGCTTTCCGGCCCGTAAACTTCAATGATGCGCCCCTTCGGCAGGCCGCCAATGCCCAGCGCAATGTCGAGGCTGAGCGACCCCGTCGAGACCGTCTCGACTTCGACCACGCTCTCGTTCGCGCCGAGCTTCATGATCGAGCCCTTGCCGAACGAGCGTTCGATCTGCGAGAGCGCCGCTTCCAATGCCTTGCTTTTATCCACCGATTTGTCCTCTACAAGCCGCAAAGAATTCTGTGCCATTTGATCCACCTTTAGGTTATTGAGGCCGCATAGGCAATGAAGCCGCCGATGGGGAATATGTACTCTTTTTGTTCTCATTTTGCAAGAGCACGCGAAGCGATTGATATAAAATCGCTTTTTGAGGCGTGTTCGAAATCTGTTCCGCCGCTTCCCAAGGCGGATCAGGCAAATGGGCTGATCGGCTGCCGCGGTCCGGATCGCAGCGCTTCGATTCGTCCTTTCACGGTCGCGGAGACGAGAGCATGACGGTCGAGATTGTAGCGATCGGCGGCGCCCATATCGATCGGCGCGGACGCCTGTTCGGCGATACGAAACCCGGTGCCAGCAATCCCGGCCAGTGGTTCGAGGAAGCCGGCGGCGGCGTCTTCAACGCGGCCTGCAATCTCTCGCGGCTCGGTCGCGCCGTCCGGCTGATTGCCCCGCGCGGCGGCGATGCTGCCGGCCAGATCGTGGCAGAAGCAGCAGCCCGAGCCGGTCTCGACGACCAGCCGGTCATTTTCCTCGACCGCGCGACGCCAAGCTATACGGCCATCCTGGAACGGGATGGCAATCTGGTGATCGCGCTTGCAGACATGGCGCTCTACGATGCGTTTTCCGCGCGTCGCATCAAGGCGAGATCCCTGCGCGACAGCCTTGCCAAAGCAGGCCACGTCCTGACCGATGCGAACCTGCGGGCCGACACGCTGTCTGCTCTCGCCAGCGCCTGCCATGCAGCGGGGCTCGGCCTGTCCGCGATTGCCATTTCCCCGGCCAAGGTGGTGAAGTTCGAGGCGGCCCTGCCCTTCCTCACCCATCTCTTCATGAATGGTGCAGAAGCCGAAGCCATTGCCGGCAGGCGCGCCGAGCAACCTGAGGAATGGCCCGACCTGTTGCGTGCGAAAGGCCTGAAAGGCGGCAGCGTGACGAGCGGCAGCGGCCCGACCATCGCCTTCGACGAGAAGGGCATCGCCCTGATCGAGCCCGCACCAATTGCCGAGATTGCCGATGTCACCGGCGCGGGCGACGCCTTTGCAGCGGGTTTCCTCAACGCGCGCCTCTCCGGCGCCTCACTGGCGGAGGCGCTGCGTTATGGCACGGCAAGCGCCGCCATTACCCTGAAATCGCCCCATGCGACTGACGAAAATCTCTCGCAGGAGAAGCTGCAAAGCCAGTTGGCTCTTGTCCCGCCGGCCCGTTTCCTGTCATGAGAACCTGAAAATATAAGCGGAAGATCCCCATGACCCGTTCCATCTCCCCCCTGTTGCCCATCACCTATTCGAGCGAAGTGAACGCCGCCAAGCAGCGCGGCGCCCCGATCGTGGCACTTGAATCCACCATAATCACCCATGGCATGCCCTATCCGGGCAATCTGCAGATGGCGCGCAGCGTCGAGGACATCGTCCGCCAGCAGGGTGCGGTGCCGGCAACCATCGCCGTGATCAAGGGCGTGCTGCATATCGGCCTCGAACCGGCAGAGCTTGAGGCGCTGGCGCAGATGAAGAACGTCATGAAGCTCTCGCGCGCCGATTTGGCCTTTGCGATTGCCGAGCGCCGCAACGGCGCCACCACCGTCGCGGCGACCATGATCGCCGCCTCCCGCGCCGGAATCTCTGTCTTTGCCACAGGCGGCATTGGCGGCGTGCATCGTGGTGCCGAGGAAAGCTTCGACATCTCCGCCGATCTTGAGGAACTCGCCCGCACCGCCGTGATCGTCGTGTCGGCCGGCCCGAAGGCGATCCTCGACATCCCGAAGACGCTGGAAGTGCTGGAGACCCGCGGCGTGCCCGTCGTCACCTATGACAGCGAGGACTTCCCGGCCTTCTGGTCGCGCAGCTCCGGCCTCAAGAGCGTGCTCAACCTGCCGAGCCCGGCGGCAATCGCCAATTTCCAGAAGATGCGCGACCAGCTCGGCATTGATGGCGGCATGCTGATCGCCAATCCGGTGCCGGAAGCCGACGAGATCCCGCGCGAGGAAATGGAAATCTACATCAGCCGCGCGCTGGCCAATGCCGAACGCGACGAGATCGCCGGCAAGGCAGTCACCCCTTACCTGCTCGACAACATCTTCCACCTGACCGGTGGCCGTTCGCTGAAGACCAACATCGCGCTGGTCGAGAACAATGCGCGGCTTGCCGCCGAAATCGCCGTTGCCATGAACGGCTGATCAGACCTAACGGCCCTGAAACGAAAGAACCCGCCGGATCGCTCCGGCGGGTTCTTTCGTTCATGCAGCCCGTGAAAACCCGTCAGCCTTCGCCGTCCAGCATCTCGCGCACTGCAACGGCCAGTTGCTTCAGCGAGAAGGGCTTTGGCAGGAAGCCGAACTTGGCATCAGCAGGCAGATTGCGGGCAAAGGCGTCCTCGGCATAACCCGAGACGAAGATGAACTTCAGGTCCGGATACTTCTTGCGCAGCTCGGTGAGCAGGGTGGGGCCGTCCATCTCGGGCATGACGACGTCAGAAACGACGATGTCGACCTCGCCCTCAAGCTCTTCCATGATGTCGAGCGCCTCGACACCGGACCCCGCCTCGTGAACCGTATAGCCCCGCGTTTCCAGCATCCGCTTGCCACCGCGGCGCACGGCCTCTTCGTCCTCGACGAGGAGGACGACGGCCGATTTCCCGGTGAGATCCGGCGTATCCTGGTTGTCGGCTGCCCCCTTCGGCGCGCTAACGGTAATCGTGTCTCCGTCAACGGTGGCGGTCGCCTGCTGCACCTCAGCAACCGGCTGCACCTCGGGTACATGCCGCGGCAGGAAGATGCGGAAGGTGGTGCCCTTGCCGACTTCCGATTCCGGATAGATGTAGCCGCCGGACTGCTTGACGATGCCATAGACCATCGCCAGCCCAAGGCCCGTGCCCTTGCCGACTTCCTTTGTCGTGAAGAAGGGCTCGAAGATCTTGTCCATGATTTCGGGCGCAATCCCGGTTCCGGTATCGGCGACTTCGACCAGCACCATGTCTTCCGACGGCAGGCCGCGATAGCCGAAGGCACCCGCCTCCGCCGCATCGATGTTGCGCGTCGACACCGTGATTGATCCACCCTCGGGCATTGCGTCGCGCGCATTGACACAGAGATTGATCAGCACCTGCTCGAACTGCGACAGGTCCGTCTTCACCGGCCACAGGTCGCGGCCATATTCGACCTTGAGCTTGACATTGGTGCCAGAAATCAGCCGGTCGACGAGCATCCGGAGATCGCCGATGACGTCCGTCAGATTGAGGACACTCGGCCGCATCGTCTGCTTGCGCGAGAAGGCAAGCAGCTGGCGCACCAGCACTGCGGCACGGTTGGCATTGCGCTTGATCTCCATCAGGTCGGCAAAGCTCGCATCCGACGGACGCGCCTGCAGCAGCAGGTGATCGGAGGAGAGCAGGATCGCGGTCAGCACGTTGTTGAAGTCGTGTGCGATACCGCCGGCGAGCGTTCCCACCGCATTCATCTTCTGCGTCTGCGCCATCTGCGCTTCAAGCGCCTTCTGATCGGTGACATCCACGGCATAGACGATGGCGGCCTCTTCCGGCGCTTCATCGCTCTGGTCGATCACGGCGTTGACATAGAAGCGGAAATGCCTGCTGTCATTGGTTGGATGGCGGCTGTCGATCGGCGAGATATCGACCTGACGATCCATGGCCGCAGCCAGCGCCTGGCGGAAGCCGTCGCGCTCGTTCTCGTGTAGAACGACTTCGATCCGCCCATGCCGCTCGATCTCGTCGCGCGAGATGATGTCGGCAAAGAGCTTCATGAACGGCGCATTTGTCCGCAGGATCCGGCCCTCGCCGTCAACGGAAGCAATCGCCATCGGCGTGTTGTTGAAGAAGCGGGTGAAGCGCATTGAGGCGACTGAATCGGATTGATCACCGCCCTCGGCCTGACTGCGCGCCAGAACAATCGACCGGCTTTCGCCCGGCGCACCGTCGCGCGCGGCCCGAACGCGATGCACGAGGCGCACCGGCAGACTCTGACCGTTGACCCGGCGCAGATCAAGATCGAGCGTTTCGGTGCGCGCCTGGCCGGGCTCGGCCTGGACGGAATTGATCAGCGCCATGCCCTCGCCCGCGACGAGATCGGCAATCGTCATCGAACCCGGATTGAACTGAGTGAGATCGACGCCCAGCCATTCGGCCAGCGTGGCATTCAGATAATAGATCTCACCCTTGCGCCCGGCCGAGAAGAAGCCGGCAGGCGCGTGGTCGAGATAGTCGATCGCGTGCTGCAGCTCCTTGAAGAAGCGCTCCTGATCATCGCGCTCGGCGGTGATGTCGGAGATCTGCCAGACATGCAGCGGCTTGCCGCGCCCTTCCCCTGCCAGAAGGCGGGCCTTCAGGCGATACCAGTGCGCACCGGACCCATTTGCCGTCTGGCTGCCAAGCGGCTTCAGCAGCCGGAACTCCTCATAGCTGTCGCGCCCCTCGCGCAGACCGTTCGTCAGCCGGTAGAGCGCCTCGCTTGACTCGCGATAACGCGACAGCAGCGCCTCCAGCGTCTGGACTTCCGTCGCCTTGCTGGCTCCCGTCATCGAACCATAGGCGGCATTGGCAAAGACGATACGGCCTTCCGGATCGGTGATCAGCGTTCCCTCGGGCTGGCTTGCGAGGAAGCGGCGGGCCAGCGTATCGCTGTTCGACTGCGGCATCACTTCGACGAAGCCGATCACGGCGGAGACGATGAAGAAGATGCCCATCATCGCCAGAATGCCGAGCACGCCCAGCACCACCTGGTTGTCCAGCTGGTCGCGGAAGACGATGAAGGCGGCGGATGCGGCAATCAGGGCAAGCGCCAGCAGCAGGATGCGCAGCGCCATGCCGACGCCACCACGGCGATCGACCAGAGGGCCGTCTCCATCTCGATCGTACTGCTGTCGTGTCATTGATGCCTCTTGCCTAAGCGCACGGACGATCCGACCAAGCGAGAATCGGCGCTGCAACCTGTTTATCAATTTGCCGTAACCGCAAAAAGCAAAGAAAGGGCCAGATCGGGTCCGGTGCCCGCTCTCCCACAGGAATGCCGCATTCATGATCGATCCTGACGCTGCCTTGGCCTTTGGGGATATCCACACCGACATTGTGTTAGATTGCGGAAGGGGCCGTCTTCTGCCAGAAAGCCAGTCAAAAGGAGCACGACATGCTGAATGACTTGATCTCGGCCTATGGCGATCGTTTTCTCGTAGCAGCGCTCGGTGTCAGTCTGGCCCTGCTCTGCCTCTTCATCGTGCTCTGGATCCTGCGCAACCGAGCCCCCTCGCCCTTCGTGCGCGGCGGTCGCAATCGCCAGCCGCGCCTTCAGGTTCTGGATGCCGCCGCCGTCGACACCCGCCGCCGCATCGTTCTGATCCGGCGTGACAATGTCGAACACCTCGTGATGATCGGTGGACCGACCGATATCGTCATCGAAAGCGGTATCGGCGACGAGCGCCCCTATCTGAATGCGCAGACGGTTGTGCAACAGGCAGCAGCCGAACAGCAGGAACTTCCGAAACCCGCCCAACAGGGAGCACTCGCAGCGAGCGACGCCCCGGCACAGCCCGTTGCTGCGCCCGCGCCCGCAGCCGCAGCCGCCGCCATCGAGCCGCCGGCAAGGCGTGCACCCATGCCCGAGCCAGTACGACCGGCCGCAGCCGAGGCACCGGTTCGCCCGCAAACGCAGTCGCAGTCGCAACCGCAGCCGCCGTCTCAGAGTGTCGCCGCCGAGCGCCGCCCGCAGCCCGCGCCCGTCCGCCCGGCGGAACCCGTGACACAACGTCAGCCGCCGACAGACGCGCTTCCGCTGGTCACCGCAGCTGCTGCGGCCACACCCATTGCGGTTGCCGCCGCCGCCCCGGTCGCAGAGCCGTCACGCTCCGTGGTGATGGACGCGCCGGCGATTGGACCAGCCGCGGTTTCCGCACCCGTCGAGCCGCCCGCTCTGCCGGAAGTATCGCCCATGCGACCGGCAGCCAGGATCGAGCCGATGGTTGCCGCCGAAGCTGAACCTGTCGCGATCGCTCCTGTGAACGACACGGTGACTTTGGCTCCAGAGCCGAAGACTGTTCCCACCGTGC
The DNA here is from genome assembly GCA_027533385.1 of Rhizobium sp. Taxonomy (GTDB): domain Bacteria; phylum Pseudomonadota; class Alphaproteobacteria; order Rhizobiales; family Rhizobiaceae; genus Allorhizobium. The sequence continues at coordinate 130,880 of JAPZUE010000018.1, forward strand.
AGCCCGAAACGGCAGCACTAGCGCCGCCGATCGAGCCACTGCGGCTGGATGCGATCGAACCGATGATGGCCGAGGCACCGAAGCCTGTCCCCTTCGAAGACATCAGGCGAGACCATGTCGAGCCCGAGATCGTGCTGCCGCCAGTCATCGATGCACCGGTCGCAGAAGACCTGCTGGAAGCCGCGCGCCAGCGGGTCCTCGCCCCGGCCCCGGCCCCAGCGCCGGTCCAGGCCCGTCTGGTCGAACCGCAACAGATCGAACCCATAATCGAGCGCCAACCGCCGATCGCGGCCAACGAGCCGGCCCCTCGTGACATGAGCGACTTCGAGCGTGTGCTCGAGGAAGAAATGGCGCTGTATCTGGCAGCCGATCCGGCCCCCGCGCCGGCGCCGTCCCTGCCGCCGATACTGCCCGAGACCCGTGCCGACAGGCCACGTCCGCCTGTCGCGGCCATTATCCCGGAGGCGGGCCGCACTCCAAACGGAACGCCCAACGCCTCCCAGCAGGGCCAGGAACCCAATCTTCAAAACGAGATCGCCCGGATCTTTGGCGAGATGTCGGCCAGTCGAAACACGTAAACGCCGAAATCCGTGACAGCTGGCCAGTCACAGTGTCACAGTGGACAGGTCGTAAAACGCAAAAAGACCCGCCATTGGCGGGTCTTATAAATCATACTTATCAACTTGGGCATTCTGGCCTCACTCGTCGCGATAAACCTTCTCGCGACGCTCATGGCGCTCCTGGGCTTCGATCGACAGCGTTGCAATCGGACGGGCGTCGAGACGCTTCAGGCCGATCGGCTCACCGGTCTCCTCGCAATAGCCGTAGGTCCCGTCCTCGATACGCTGCAGGGCGGCATCGATCTTGGAGATCAGCTTGCGCTGACGGTCGCGGGCGCGAAGTTCGATGGCTCTGTCGGTTTCGGAGGAAGCCCTGTCGGCGAGGTCAGGGTGATTGGCGCTTTCTTCGGCGAGGTGGTCGAGTGTCTCGCGCGCTTCTCGGAGGATGTCATTTTTCCAGGCGATGAGCTTGGCCCTGAAATAGGCCCGCTGGTTCGCGTTCATGAACTCTTCGTCTTCCGAGAGGACATAATTGCTAAGATTGATCTTCTCACTCAACGCGATTCTCCTGAAGAACATCTCAATGAGCGGGTGTATATCCTCTCAAGGCAACCGGTTCAAGCCTCCAGACTGTTTCGGAGGCATTTTTAAATCTGTTACATTTTTCATCTAAATTTCTATTTTTTAAGCATAATTTTCTTCCAGGCATGACAGGCCGACCTGACGGCAGATCGCGATAGGATGATTGAGCTTCGCCCTCCGGATGGTTGACGGCATGGGCAAAGAACCGGTACTTCAGGTGAGAGCATGATCGCACGCGGAAACCCAACGGATGACGCCCTCCATTCAGCTTCCCAAGCGCATCTATCTGCTGCGCCACGCGAAATCCGGTTGGGCCGAGCCCGGTGGTCGCGATTTCGATCGCAGCCTTTCCGATGCCGGCTTTGCCGAGGCCGAGCTACTGGCCGAGACTGCGGCAGATCGGGGCTATCGTCCTGATCTTGTTGTCTGTTCCACCGCAAAACGCTGCCGGCAGACGGCCGACGCCATCAATCGCGTCTTCTCGGGCCTCGTCGAGTTTCGCTATGTCGATGCGCTCTACAACGCACCAGCCGAAGTCTATCTCGAGATTGCGCGATCGACGCACGGCATCGAGGGCTTGATGCTTGTCGGCCATAACCCGGCAATCGAGGAGGTCTTCGCGAGCCTCTGCGGCAACGACGTCATGGCCCGCACTGTGCCAGAGGGCTATCCCACCTCGGGGCTTGCCGTCATCGACGCGGTAAGCGACGAAACTTACGCCCTGCGCGATTTCCTTGTCGGCTGAACCGCCCAGGCCGGCCTGCTGCTTGCCTCTTTTTTGCGCCGCAACCGCCGCCTATATGTGGGAGAGAGGGCGCTCACGGTTTTGTGCCGATGTCGCGCCCTTGCCCGCCACAGCCAGCAGGACATGCCCTTGCCCCCTTCCCTGACCAGCCTGACCGACGAAGCCGCGATCGCGCTAGACAATCTCGCCGATCGTGCGGCCCACCTCGTCAACCCGACGATAAGGCTCGGCGTGACCGGACTGTCGCGGGCGGGCAAGACAGTTTTCATCTCGTCACTGGTGCACAATCTTCTGCATGGCGGTCGCCTGCCGCTCTTCGAACCGCTGCGCTCGGGCCGGATGACCGGGGCCACCCTGCAGGAACAACCCGACGATGCCGTCCCGCGCTTTCAGTACGAGGATCATATCCGTGCCCTCGTCGAAGAGCGCGTCTGGCCGGATTCGACCCGCGCCATTTCCGAGCTTCGCCTGACAATCGAATACAACAGTGCCAGCAGCTTCAGCCGGATGTTTTCATCCGGCAAGCTGTCGATCGACATCGTCGATTATCCCGGCGAGTGGCTGCTCGACCTGCCCCTGCTCGCCCAGGACTATCGGACCTTTTCCGCCAATGCGGCGATGCTCGCTGAAAGCGGTGTGCGCGCCGAACTCGCACAGGAATGGCTGGACCTTGCCGCCGCCGCCGATCCGGACGGTCCGGCGGATGAAATGACCGCGCGTCGTCTGGCTGAAGCCTTCACGACCTATCTGAGGCGCTGCAAATCAGACGAACGCTCACTCTCGACCCTGCCGCCGGGGCGTTTCCTCATGCCGGGCGATCTCGAAGGTTCGCCAGCGCTCACATTCGCGCCCCTGCCCGTCATCCCGGAAGGACGGGCAGCGAAGGGATCGCTGCGGGCGATGATGGAACGCCGCTTCGAGGCCTACAAGAACGTCGTGGTGAAGCCCTTCTTCCGCGACCACTTTGCAAGGCTCGATCGCCAGATCGTGCTCGTTGATGCGCTGCAGGCCATCAATCGCGGCCCGGAGGCCGTACAGGACCTGGAACGGGCGCTGGGCGACGTGCTCGCCTGCTTCCGCGCCGGCTCCAACAACATCCTGACGTCCCTCATCCGTCGTCGCATCGACCGGGTGCTGGTCGCGGCCACCAAGGCCGATCACCTGCATCATGAAAGCCATGACCGGCTCGAGGTGCTGACACGCCGGCTCGTCAACCGTGCCATCCAGACGATCGGCATGAGTGGTGCCGGCATCGAGGTCATGGCGCTCGCCTCTGTGCGGGCGACTCGCGAGGCCAACGTCAGGCAGGACGGCCATGATCTTCCCGTCATCGTCGGAACGCCGATGGCCGGCGAACGCATCGGTGACGAAGTCTTCGACGGCAATCGCAAGACAGCCGTCTTCCCGGGCGACCTGCCGCGCGATCCGGAAGCCTATTTCCGCTTCGTGGACGCGGGCGATGCCTCGGCCGCCCTGCCCGACTTGAGCATCGTGCGCTTCCGCCCACCGCAGCTCGACAACAAGCAGGGCGTGACCCTCTCGGTGCCGCATATCCGCCTCGACCGGGCACTGCAATTCCTGCTGGGAGACCGTCTCGCATGAAGAAACCGACAGTTCCCCCGATCGGTACCGCCGGCACGCCGACACCGGATCTCCAGCGGCGGCCCGCAGCCTTCACCGTTCAACCGGATGAAGACACAACCCGCCCGACCGAAGCCCTGAACCGCCCGCCGCGCAGCTTTGCCGGCGATGTGGTCATTGTCCCCGACGAAGAAGATCCCTTCCTCGCCGCCGCAGAGGACATGCCGCCGGTTCCCGTCGCAGAACCCCGGCACAGACGGTTTTCCTTCGCCAAACTGGCGACAGGCGCCTTCGGCATCCTTCTGTCGCTCGCCTTCGGCCTCTGGGTCGATCGCCTGGTGACGGATCTCTTTGCCCGGGCCGACTGGCTTGGATATGTGGCACTGACGGTGCTAGCCGTTGGACTGATCGCGCTCGTGATCGCCGTGGGACGCGAGCTTGTCGGCCTGTGGCGCCTCGACAAGGTTCAGGATCTGAAGGCAGAGGCGGAAGCAGCAGCCGAGAGCGGAAAGCGCAAGCAGGCAGCCTCTGTTGTCAAGAAATTGACTGGCCTTGTTGCCCATCGCGCCGAAACCGCGCGCGGCCAGAAAACGCTCGCCGCCGTCGAAGACGACATCATCGACGCACCGCATCTGATCGAGCTTGCCGAGCGCGAGCTTCTGGCGCCGCTCGATCTGAAGGCCCGCGCCCTGATTCTGAATTCAGCCAAGCGAGTTTCGGTGGTGACTGCGGTCAGCCCGCGCGCCGTGGTCGATCTGGCCTATGTCCTGTTCGAGGTCGTGCGCCTCGTGCGCGCCATGGCAGATCTCTATGGCGGCCGCCCCGGCTCCTTTGGCATGCTGAGACTTTTGAGGGACGTCTTTGCCCATCTCGCGGTAACAGGCTCGATCGCCATCGGCGACGGCCTTGCCCAGCAGGTGCTCGGCCATGGCCTTGCGGCGCGCCTTTCGACCCGCCTGGGCGAAGGTGTGATCAATGGCCTGATGACCGCGCGCATCGGCATCGCCGCCATGGATCTCTGCCGCCCCTTGCCCTTCCGCGCAACAAAACGCCCCGGCATCGGCGACTTCATCGGCGACCTCACCCCGTCGATGACGGGCAAGGATCGCGACAGAAGGGGCTGAGATCGCCGCGGCACATTGCGAGACCCGTGACTTTTGCCGGTTGTCGAGAACGGCATTTGAGGGTAATGGCAATGATGCATTAACCATTTTTCCGCTAGGGTCTTCGCGGGGTTTCTGGTTTCTCGTACCAAGGCAAATCGATGTTCTCTCGCTCCTCGACATTCGGCCGTTGCGCCGCCATCCTTGCCGTTGCCGCACTCATGCCGGTGACGGTTGCCGATGCTGCTTCACGCGACAAGCGCTTCTTCGAATCCGTTGCCGGGGTCTGGAAAGGTCCGGGCGAGATCGTTGCAGGAAAATACAAGGGCACGAAGTTTACCTGCAACCTCACCGGCCTGCCGGCCGAGGGCAAGGAAACCGGCCTGAAGCTCGACGGCACCTGCCGCGTCGGCATGTTCAGCCAGCCCATGTCTGCGGTGATCTCGCAGGCCGGCGGCAGCTACAAGGGCCAGTTCCTGGATGGCGCCGAGGGCAAGGGTCTCGACATCGTTTCGGGCAGCGTGACCGGCAACCGCGCAGTCATGGGCATCAACAGGAACAAGCTGAACGGCGCCATGGTCGCTCGTCTTGAAGAAGACGATGCGATGAACATCACGATTTCGGTGAAGGTCGAGGATCGCATGATCCCGGTCATCGGCCTCAAGCTGAACCGCCAGGCAACCGCCATGGCAGAAACAGCCGAAAACGACTGACAGGCCGACACCCCCGATCGCCTGGAATTCAACGGCGCCACCAGGCGCGGTTTTCGTTTGCGACAGCAATCCCCGTCTGGTCAGCCAGACCAAGCCATGTCGAGACGGACTTTCCCTTCACAACCAGTTCCGGATCAATATCGGCCAGCGGCAAAAGCACGAAGGCACGTTCGGTCATGCGCGGATGCGGAACCTTCAGGTGCTCGGCATCGATCGTTCTGTCGGCAAATGTCAGGATGTCGATATCGATGGTGCGCGGGCCCCAGCGTTCGACACGCACGCGCTTCATCGTCCGCTCGATCTCGAGACAAGCCGCCAGCAATTCCTGCGGCTCGAGCAGCGTCTCGACAGCAGCACAGGCATTGTAGAAATCGGCCTGATCGGTCTTGCCCCAGGGCGGTGTGCGGTAGAGACGGGATACGGATGTGACGCGACAGTCATGCCGCTGATCAAGGCGCCGCAGCGCATCGGCCATGGCGGCGACAGGATCACCGATATTGCCGCCAAGTCCAAGCGTTGCCGCCTGAAAGCCCTTAATTCCGGTATTGCTCAACGCTCACCTGTACATGGTCGAGAATGCCGGCGATCGGAGCGCTCGGCTTGCGCACGGTGATCCGGCAGCGCAGAATTTCGGGAAACCGATCGAGAAGCCCCCGGGCGATTGCAAGCGCCAGCGCTTCGATGAGCTGCCGGCGGCTGCCGGTGACGATGTCGCGGATCACCTCGAAGGCAATCCCGTAATGCACCGTCCCTTCCAACGTGTCGGTCTCGGCAGCCTGAATGGCGTCCACATCGAATTCCGCATCGACGAAGAAGCGCTGACCGAGGACGCCCTCTTCCGGGAAAACGCCGTGATGGGCGAAGAAGGCACAGTTTTTCAGGGTGATGGTGAATACACCGCTCATGCAATTGATCCCTTTGCCGCAGCATGTCGCCGCTCGGCCAGTAACATAGCATCGGCGACCAGCAGCGCGTCGCGGTTGATCGCGACATTGTGGACGCGGAAAACGGAGGCGCCCTTCAATCGCAGCGCAACGGTGGTCGCGGCAGTTGCGGCATCCCGGTCCCGGGCATCGCGACCTGTCAATGCACCAAGGAAGCGCTTGCGCGACGTGCCCACAAGAAGCGGCAATCCAAAACCGTGAAGCTCGTCGAAACGCGCCATCAGATCCATATTCTCCTCGGTTGTTTCCTTGGCGAAACCGAAACCGGGATCGAGCATGATTGTTTCACGCCGAACGCCGGCGCGGGCGGCAATACCAAGCGACAGGTCGAGGAAGTGCTTCTGGTCGGCGATCGGATCGGCAAGCTTGTCCCGACCCCGACCGGTATGCATGATGCAGAGCCCCGCGCCATGGTCCGCGGCAACCCTGGCGATATCAGGCTCGCGCTGCAGGCCATGCACGTCGTTGATGATGTGGGCCCCCACCTCGACCGCCGCCCTTGCGGTGGCAGCGCGATAGGTATCGATCGAGATCAGCGCATCAGTCTCCTGTCGAAGCCGGGAAATGACCGGCACGACGCGCCCGATTTCTTCATCAACACTGACTTCCGCCGCGCCCGGCCGCGTCGACTCGCCGCCGATATCGAGAATGGCAGCCCCCTCGTTGACCAAGGTCAGCGCGTACTGAACGGCCGCATCGACCGTCTCGTGCAGGCCGCCATCGGAGAAGGAATCCGGCGTCACATTGATGATCGCCATGATTGCACCGCGCTCTGTCAGATCGAGCGAGCGGCCCTGGCCCACATGCCAAATTGTCTGATCAACTCTGGTCACCCGACCCCTGTATCCTCTCGACGGAAAACCGCGAAGCTGCGATAGTGCAGACCGGGTCTGGCTATGCCCCAAGGGCGCGGCGAATACAACATGCGGAAAAAAGAATGAAGCACACCCGCCGTCTTCGGACCGCCGTCGTGTTTGCGGTCATGATCGGCCTCTCCCTGCCGCTTTCGGCAAGCGCCGAAGTTGTCGTTGAAAAATCGACCACCTACTTCCAGATCGGCGGCCGGACCGCAGCAGATATCGATGCCGAGCTGGCCCGCAAGGGACCGTTCACCCAGGCAAGCGGTAGCCGCCACCCGGGCGCCACCCAGATCCGCTTCGGCGGCGATCTGACCTACACCCGACGCGGAAACCGATGCGCAATCGACGATGTGCGCGTCACCGTCGAGACCAAACTCATTTTGCCGCGCTGGAAAAACCGCAAGCAGGCTTCCAGGGAGATGGCGCTTCTGTGGGATGCGCTGTCGGCCGACATCAAGCGCCATGAAGAACGCCATGCCGAGATCGCCCGCCAACATGCCAAGCAGCTGGAACAGAGACTGCTGAAATTGCGCCCGGAACGGGACTGCGAGATCCTGCAGGATCGCGTCGCGACCGTCACCGACGAGGTGACCCTGGCGCATGACGAGGCGCAGATGCGATTCGACATGATCGAGTCGCGAAACTTTCAGGACCGCATGCTCAGGATCCTGAGATACCGGCGCGAGAGCCAGGAAAACCAGTAGAAATCACCCCTGAAACTCAAGGGTCCGTGTTGCCATATTGCTGCGGCTTGCCCGAGGCTTGCGGCCGCGCCTGTGAATAACCGGCAATTTCTCGGCGTGGCTCTTGATACAAAACTGAAATATAAGTGTCATCGAATACGTTGATTGAGCGTACCCGATTTCCCCGTTCTCCCGGCGCGTCCTGGTGCCACAGGTGCTTCCTCCCTCGCCTGTTTGGCGATGCGCCCGCTTGCCCCGCTTTCGCTAAAAACGAGAGCGGGGCCTTTTTTGGCGGGTAGCGCTGACAGCCCTATCAGCCCTGGCGTTCGGGTACGTGAACGACGAGCCCTTCCAGAGCTGCCGTCACCTTGATCTGACAGGAGAGCCGCGAGGTGGGGCGCACATCAACGGCGAAGTCCAGCATGTCTTCTTCCATCGGGGACGGCTGCCCGACCTTTCCGGTCCAGGCATCGTCAACATAGACATGACAGGTGGCACAGGCGCAGGCACCGCCACATTCGGCGTCGATCCCGGGGACCGAGTTGCGGACGGCGTTCTCCATGACGGTCGAGCCATCGGCTGCCGCGATATCGAAACGAGTGCCGTCGAATGCAATGATGCTGATGTTTGCCATGAGTTCCTGTCCAGACTTCGCCATGTGAAAAACCGGCGAAGTCATCCCCTAAATCGGATAGTCAGTCAACTCACGGCGAAGCGAGGAACGGGCGCATGCACGCGCCCGGGCAGAAGATCAGCGCGCGAGCTTCAGGATGAAGTGCTCGGCTTCGAGCACAGCTGCCGAGACGGAGGCCAGCGTGTCGACATTGGCGCCCTTGGTCTCGATCAGATCGGCGGCAGAGGCAACACGCAGGGCGCCGACTGCAATGGCAGCATTGCGCAGACGATTGGCCGCAGCCTTGACTTCCACCTTGCTGCGCTCGCCGGTCAGGGCCACGAGACAGCCACGCGCCTGGCGGGCGAACATCTGAAGGATCTCGACTTCGACGGCCTTGTCGCCCTTCGTCTGGGTGGCAAGGTGCACGAGGTCGATCGGCCGCTGCTGCGACGGGGTCAGACCGTTCAGGTTATCGGGTGCTTCGAATGCGATATTGACTGCAGCTGCCATGACTGTGATCCTTCTTTTCTTATTCTTGGTGCCGACAGTTTGCGGCCCTGCGGTGGGCATCCCGTTAAAATAGCCCGGCTTGGCGCGAAAAAGCTCACACTATGGTTAACGCGAATTAAACCCCGGCACAGACTGGCTTTTCGACCGAAACCTTGATTGAAATACTGTTAACAAGGGGTGCGACCCGGGGAGCTCCGGAAGCGCATTAATTGTATCGGATGACCAAATGTGTCAGTACGATACGGTTGATTGGGCAAGGTGCGTAAACTTTGTCTTGAAGCCAGTCGGTGCTAGAACTTCCGGCGGGAACGCCGGCAGCGCAAGCAGCCGAACTGCAAGAAGAAGAGATTTCGGCTGGCGTGGCGGCAGACGGCATCTCAAGTGAACGGCGGGCTCCGGTAAGGCGTTGCAATGAGCGGCATAGCAGCGTCAGTCAGACCCGCCGAGAGTAAGCAGTAACGAGGCGTAACCCTATGGCGAACAAGAAGACCGACTCGATAGACGAGAACGCGTTCCAGGCTCTCGAGGCGGCCCTGAGCATCGATTTCGACGGTGATGAAGCCGCCGCGCCTGCCAAGGCCCGGTCTCAAGCGCGCGCCCCGGAGGCTCCTTTGTCAGATAGTATCCCGCGTTCTGCCTCTAAGAAGACGATCGAACGTCGATCGGCACGTGCTGGCGAGCTCAATCCCGAGCCTGCCCCGAAGGCGCCCGCCTTCGCGCCTGCCAATGATGGCTCCCGCCGCACCCCATCCGCCATTTTGAAGTCACTCGACAGCGCCTCGCTGACGTCCGCTCTGCGCAATGCCGCCATTGTCTCGGGGCTTTGGGTTCTCGGCGCACTCGGTCTGGCACAGCTTCTGTACGGCAGTGCAATCTGGCAGGCGCCCTCGGTCGCCGATATCGTTGCCATGCCGGGCGTCGTCGCGATCGTCGTCGGCACCTTCCTGCCGATCATGCTCTTCTTCGCCTTTGCGATCATGATGGCCCGCGCGCATGACCTGCGCAACGCAGCCCGCTCCATGGCGGAAGTGGCACTGCGCCTTGCCGAACCCGAGACCATCGCCTCCGAGCGCATCATGACCGTCGGTCAGGCCGTGCGCCGTGAAGTCTCTGCGATGAACGAAGGCATCGAGCGCACGATCGCGCGTGCCACAGAACTCGAAACGCTGGTTCATTCCGAAGTCACCGCCCTTGAGCGCAGCTACACCGACAACGAACTGCGCGTTCGCGGCCTCGTCCACGAACTCGGCGCCGAACGCGATGCGATCGTCAACCATGCCGAACGCATTCGCTCCTCGATCGTTGGCGCCCATGAACAGCTGAAGGAAGAACTGTCGCTCGCAACCGAGGAAATCTTGGTCCGCCTGCAGACCTCGGGCGAAGCCTTTGCCTCGATGATCGACATGCGTGCGGCCACGATCATGGAGAAATCGGATGCGGCCGTGACCGCACTCGGCTCCCTGCTCGCCCACAAGACCGAGAGCATGGTCCAGACGCTGGCCGCCTCGGGCATGTCCCTGTCCAGCGAGTTCGACACCCAGCTGCAATCCCTGACGTCGACCCTCAGCAAGCGCGGTCGCGAACTGCTCGGCGAATTCGAAACCCGCGCCTCGACACTCGACGCCAATACCGAAAAGCTGAACGCTGCTCTTAACGAGCGCGCCCGCCAGCTGAACGAAACCCTGGTCGAGCGCACTCGCAACATTGCCGAAACCCTCAAGGGCAGCGAAAACGCCATCACCTCGTCGCTGGACGACGTTCTCTCGCGCCTCAACAGCTCTCTCGACGAACGCAGCCGCAGCTTCCGTCAGAGCCTGCAGGCAAGTGCGGATGACGCAATCGTCGACCTCGACCTGCGCTCCGGCCTCTTCGAAGATCGCTTCCAGACGACCATCGGTCAAATCAACGCGACGTTCGACCAGCGCGTGGCCGAATTCGCAAGCGCCTTCGATCAGCGCTCCGGCACGCTGGATTCCAAGCTGATGGAGAGCCTAGCCCGCATCAACGAGACGGTGAACGGCGGCACCGACTCGATCAGCGGCATCCTGAATTCGAGCATCGAGCGTCTGGGCTCGACGCTCACCGACCAGTCGCTTGCGCTGGCAATGACGCTGAGCACCAGCCAGGAAATGATGGACAGCTCGCTGTCCGACCGCGCCCAGGAAATCGCAGATGCGATGTCGGCGCGCGCAGCGGCCCTGACCGAAAGCCTCGAAAACGCACAAAAGCGCATCGACCAGGTGATGGAAGAGCGCAGCGGTTCGCTCTACAACGCCTTGACGGACAACCAGTTGCGCTTCGAGCAGACGCTGTCGAGCCGCGCAGAACACATCGTCAATGCGCTGGAAGCCAACCAGGATCGTTTCGCCGAAACCCTCGATTCGAAGGCACGCGGCATCGCCACCCTGGTCGAAGGTCAGAGCGAACAGTTGATCGATACGCTCAACACCAAGACCCTCGAACTGGACCTGACGCTGACGGCTCGTACCCAGGATCTCTCCGAAACCTTGAACGACAGCCAGCGCCGCATCGACGAGACGCTGAGCCAGCGCGCATCCGCCATCATCGAGACCGTTGCCGATGCCGACCGACGCATCGATGCTGCTTTCGCCGAAAAGGCCGAAGCCATCCGCACGGCCTATTGCGACAATCAGGAGCGCCTGGAGCTGTCTCTCGCCAGCCATACCTCGTATCTCTCGTCGACCCTGGAGGATGCGACGGGCGATATCGAACGCAGCCTTGGCCAGCACTCCGGCAAAATTGCGGAAACGGTAGCCACTGGCATTTCGGATCTCGAAACGCGCCTGGGTGCAAGCCAGCAGCTGCTGGACAACGTCCTGACCAACGCCTCGAATACGATTTCGAACACCGTCGCAGGCAATGCAAACCAGATTGCCGAAACGCTGCAATCCGGCGTCAACGCCATCGACGGGCGCATCGCCGAGACGGGCGCTTATCTGCGTTCCAGCCTTGACGCCGCAACCGGCGCGCTGGCAACGACGCTGGGCGAGAACACCGAGCGGATTGCCCAGACCATCGATCAGGGCGTCAGCGCCATCGATGATCGTCTGGTCAACACCCATGAGCGGATCCGCGCCACCCTCGATGACCGCACACAGGCGATCACCGCCGCGATCGGCGATGCACGCGACGCCCTGGACACGAGCCTCTCGGAACATGCAACCTCCATCGGCGCATCCGTGGCGGCCAGCGCCGGCATGCTCGAAATGAGCCTGGAAGACCACGAGGACAGCCTGCGCAAGGCAATCGACGATTCGAGCCGTGCGCTGGACGAACGTCTGCGCGGCACCGCCGGCGCGCTGACCGAACAGATCCGCGAGGCAGCCGACGACATCACCCGTTCTGCACAGGGCTTCTCGGGCACCGTGGAGCAGTCGGTCTCCGGCATGACCAGCCGCCTCGACGAAACCAGCACCCGTATCGAACAGAGCCTCGGCACGCTGGAAGATCGCCTGCGCAATGGCCTCGACGGTGTCGATGCCCGCGTCAATGATGCCGGCGAGAAGTTCGCGGCCCGCCTCGATGACAAGGTCGCCGCGATCGAGCGCGTCGGAAACGAGGCAAGCATGCGCGTTGCCCAGGTCATCGACGAAGGGACCAGCCGCGTCGCCGAAACCTTCGACACCCGCACGCCGGTCATCGAAGAGCGCCTCGCCACCATGGACCGCGCCCTCAATATCGGCCTTGAAAACGTCAACCGCACGATCGAAGGCAAGGCTGCAGGTCTCGCGACCGCCCTGCGTAGCGCCGTAACAGAAGCCGCCCGCGATCTCGATGCTGAAGCCCAGCGCTCGGTCGATCGCCTGACGGAAACCACTGCGCAGTTCGCCGAGCAGATCGGCGAGCGCAGTGCCGAACTCAACCGCACGGTCGAGGAACGCTCCGAGGAACTGGCAAAGCGCATCACCGACACGCAGAACCGTCTTGCCGGTCAGGCCGCCTCCATCGCCCAGACCTTCTCACAGGCTGGCGACGTGATCACCAACAAGGTGACGCAGGCCGAAGCGCTGGTCAGCGCCCAGGTCGCCAATCTCTCCGGCACGCTGTCGGATGTCAGCTCGACGCTGGAACAGCGCGCCGCTGCGATCCGCGATGCGATTTCCGGCAACACCCAGGAATTCGCGAGCACCATGAACGCGGTCGAGAAGGCACTCGAAGCGCGTGGCAACTCGATCCGCTCGGTTCTCGACGACCGCACCCGCGAGCTGAATTCCATGCTTTCGAGCCGCTCCGCCGAACTGTCGCGCCTGATCGACGAAAAGGCAGCACCCGTGGTTGCCGCCTACGCCGAAACCGGTCGCGCCGCAGCCGACCAGATCACGGCTGCCGCCGAGCAGAGCGCCGAGCGGCTGCGCAACGAAAACGCAGCCCTGGTTGACGCCATCAGCCAGCGCACCGACCGCGCCGTGGCAACCCTCGGCATGGCCGAACAGAGCCTCGTGGCCAGCGCCTCGCAGCTCATCGAGCGTCTCGGCGACAGCAATGTCGGACTGTCATCGATGATCGACCAGGCCGTCCAGAGCATCGGCTCGCTCGACAGCCGCCTTGGCGCAACGGCGAACCGCTTCAGCGAGACGGCAAACCAGGCCACCGACATGCTGTCGACCTCCAACCGCCTTCTCGACGACAAGCTTGGCCGCCTGACCGCCGTCTCCGGCGAGACGCTGCAGCAGGTCTCCTCGATCGTCAGCCGCTTCGGCGACCACACCCAGGTTCTGGGCAAGGCCTCCGAACTCCTGTCCGCCGCCCAGTCGAACCTGGTCGGTACGCTCGAAGAGCGCCAGCAGGCCCTGCGCGATCTCTCGATCGGTCTCGTCAAGCGCTCGGAAGAAATCGAAACAACCATGCAGGCACTCGGCAAGATGGTCGAGACCGCTTTCGACCGCGCCGAACAGCGGTCCGGTCAGATGGCCGGCAACCTGCGCCAGAGCGTTCAGGCGTCGTTCTCGGATATCGGCCAGATCCTCGGCGAAACCGAAAAGCGCGCCCAGTCGACCGCCGAAAACATGCGCAACAGCGTCCAGGCCTCGTTCTCCGATGTCGGCCAGATGCTGGGCGAAACCGAAAAGAAGGCGCAGATCACCGCCGCCAACATGCGCAACGCCCTGCTCTCGGCCGAACAGGAAGCCCAGGTTTCCATCGACAAGACGCTGAGCGAGGCGGAGAAGCGCTCGGGCGAACTGGCAAATCGCCTACGTGGCGGTCTGGCGGTTTCGCTGAGCGACATCGATCGTCTGCTGGGCGAAGCCGGCCGCAAGTCGGAAGGTGCTGCAGCAGCGCTCCGCGAAGCCATGCAGGTTGCCGTCAATGAGGCAGTCGCCCGCTTCACCGGTGCCACCGACGAGATCCGCCGCTCCGCCGTCGATATCCGCAAGGAACTCGACCTGACCCGCACCGAACTGAAGCGCGGCGCCTTCGACCTGCCCGAGGAAGCCAAGGAGAGTGCGGCCCAGATGCGCCGTGCGGTGGCCGAGCAGATCAAGGCCCTGCAGGACATCTCCCAGCTCGTTGGCCGCACCAGCCAGACGTTGGAAATCTCGGAGCCGGTTGCACGTCGACTGGCGGAAGCCCAGCCCGAGCCGGTACGTCGCCAGCCAGCAGCCTCCGCTCCGCAGCCCCAGCCGCAGGCGCGGCCGACCGAAAGCCTCGGCCTGCGCGGCAGCCTCGGTGCAACCGAGCCCTACGGCCAGCCTACGGCGCCGACCACGCGTGCCGAAGGCGGCGGCTGGATCAGCGATCTCCTGCGTGGCGCATCCCGCGAAGAGCCCCAGGAAGCAGCCCCTGCCCGTCCGGCCCCTGCCCCGCAGCGTCCGGTCGCCGAAAGCCAGCCGGCGCGCCAGGGCGACACCCGCAATCCTCGCCATATGGTCGAATCGCTGAACTCGCTCTCGGTCGACATCGCCCGGGCCATCGATCACGACGCTTCGGTGGACCTGTGGCGCCGCTATCAGCGTGGCGAACGCGACATCTTCACCCGCCGCCTCTACACGCTCAAAGGTCAGCAGACCTTCGATGAGATCAAGCGCAAGTATGACCGCGAACCGGAATTCCGCGTCGCCGTCGATCGCTATATCGCCGACTTCGAGAAGCTGCTGTCGGATGTGGCACGCACCGACCGCGACAAGTCCATCACCCAGTCCTACCTGACGTCGGATACCGGCAAGGTCTACACCATGCTCGCCCACGCCGCAGGCCGGTTCAGCTGATGTGATAATTGGAGCGGATCGACCGGCTCTCTGTTTAGAACAAGGAAAAGCCCCGGATCACGAAAGCGATCCGGGGCTTTTCTGTTGGTGGACTGGTTGGAAACTTCGAACTCAGATCGACTGCAGCGTCCAGGCGACGATATCACCGGTCACGCGGGCAAAGGCACGGTCGAGTGCTTCGACATAGGCGGCGTTGTCGGTGCCTGCAGACGGCACTTCGGCACGGAAGACGCGCTGTGCTTTCACGGTGCCGTTGCGATCGTTGAGCAGCTTGGCCGAGATTTCCACGACACCACGGTCTCCGCCTTCGGCGGCAACTTCGAAGGCACGGACATCGGTGATCAGCTGAAAGTCGATCGCAAGCCCCTGCCCGGGTTTGCCGACACCGCCAAGGCGACCGGTATTCTCGAACGCCTCGACCAGCTTGGACTGCACGACCCGCGTCAGGCGGTCGCTCCATTGCGACTGGGACAGATAGCGGATCTCCGCGCCGGAAACGCGGACCAGGATCTGCTCGCTGTCGAGCGCTTTGAGCGCCGAAGGATCTGCAACAAGCAACTGGCGATTTCGCGCGCTGGCGGTGGTCGTCACCTCGCTCACCGAAGCGGTCAGATCAAAGGTGTCGTTGACCGCCTTGCTGCCGCAGGCCACGAGGCCAACCGCAAGCGCCGGCACCAGAAGCGTCGCCGACATCCACCGGCGAAACCGCGCTTGAAGAGCACTCGCCCCGAACCTGTCCATCGTGTCGTCCTTTCCGGAGCTTCGCGTCATCGGCGGGTCCGTCCGTCGTATTCCTTGACCGTGTCGCCGCCGAAGAGCAGGCGCTGCGGGTCTTCGTCGAAATTGGTGATCGCATCGTTCAAACCGCGAACGGTGTTGCGCGTGTCGTTGACCAGCGTCTGGATGTCACGCAAGCCCGTCGACGAGAAGCGCTGCAAGTTCGCCGCGATCGGACCGATCTGCGCATTGAGGTTCTCAGCCGTGATGCGGATTGCCTCCAGCGTCTTGCGCGCCTCGACACTGAGCGAATTGGCATCACCCGAACCGAGGAAGGCGTCGACCTTCTTGAGGATCCCGTCGACCTGCTGCGACGAGGCGTTCAGGCGGTTGGCGATCTGGGTGAAGTCATCGATCGCCTTGTCGATATCGTCCTTGCGGCCGGTTATGCTGGTCGAAAGATCCTTGAAACCGGCAATCGCCTCGCGCGCATCCGCCGAGGCTACCGAGACATTGTCCACCACCTGACCGATCTTCTGGCTGTCCACGGCATCGATCAGCCTTGTGACCTTCTGCAGCGTCTGGTCGGCATTGTTGCCGAAACGCTCGAACGTCGTGGCGGTTTCACGGAAACTGTCGATGGCCGGTCCGATCTTGTCAGATGCATCGGCAAAGCTTGCGGTCGCGCGTTCGGTATTCGTAAGGATCTGGTCGATTTTCTCCGAGTTGAGCGCCCGGAAAAGGTCCTCGGCGGCGGCCAGCGTGGAATCCAGGCGGCCGGAGAGGCCGGCGACGGAATCGGACAACGAGCTCACGCTCTTCAGGAACTGGTCGATGCCCTCGGCATTGTCTGCGAGCGACTTGGAGAAGGTCTCGGCATTGCGGACCGTGTTGGTGAGCGGCTGACGCGCGTCTGCGATGAACCCCTGCAACTCGGCCACAGCGCCGTCGGCACGCTGCAGGATGCGGTCTGCCGTGGACAAGAGGTTGGTCACGCTCGACTGCTCGGCCGTCAGGATCGCCGGCTCGCCGGTGTCGATCGCGCGTGCCAGGATCGGTTCGCCGGAGCCGGGGCCGCCGCCGGACAGCTCGACGTAGGCCGCACCGGTCAATCCCTGGATTTCCAGCACGGCCTTGGTGCCGGATGTCACCGGTGCGTCGGCGCGCACCTCGGTGAAGGCAACGGAGAAGTTCGGATCTTCATTGTCGATATAGAGATTACGGACGGATCCGACGGAGATGCCGTTGAAGCGGACGGGCGAGCCGATGCTGAGACCATTGGCCGAGCCTGGAATACGGATGGCAAGCGGTGCCATCGGTCCGCCACGGCCATATTCGGCCATCCAATAGACGAAACCGAACGCGGCCCCGATGACCAGCATCGTGAAAAAACCGACGATCGCGTAATTGGCTTTGGTTTCCATGGCTCACTCTACCGGATGTCCGGCGGAAGGCTCCGCGCGGGGAATGGAACGGGCACGCTTGCCCCTGAAATAGGCTTGCACCCATGGATCGTCGAAGGCGAGCATGTCATCCAGCGTCCCCTCGACCAGAACGCGTTTCTGCCCGAGAACCGCAATACGGTCGCAGACGGAGAACAGACTGTCGAGATCGTGGGTGACCATGTACACGGTCAATCCAAGGGTATCGCGCAATTGCGCGATCAATTCATCAAACTCCGCCGCGCCGATCGGATCGAGACCGGATGTCGGTTCGTCGAGAAACACGAGATCGGGATCGAGCGCCAGCGCACGGGCGAGCGCCGCGCGCTTGATCATGCCACCCGACAGTTCCGACGGGTACTTGTCAGCCGCATCAGGCTTCAGGCCCACCAACTCGATCTTCAGATAGGCGAGCTCGTCCATCAGCCATTGCGGCAGATCCAGGTATTCGCGCATCGGCAGCTGGATATTCTCCTTCACGGTCAAGGCAGAAAATAGGGCGCCGTGCTGAAAAAGAACCCCAAGGCGCGTATCCAGCGCCATGCGCTGCGCATCATCGACGGCATCATAGTCCGCGCCGAGAATTTCGATCTTGCCGGATCGGCGCGGCAAAAGCCTGAGAACCGTGCGCATCAGGACCGACTTGCCAGCACCCGAGGCGCCGACGAAACCGAGGATTTCTCCGCGATAGATATCGAGGTTGAGCTTGTCGAGAACGATCTTCTCGCCAAAGCCGACCGTCAGATCCTTCACCGACAGAATGGTTTCACGTTGGGAGGGTGTCTTGTTCATGCGTCCCTCCTCAGAAATCGATGGCTGCGTAGAACATGGCAAACAGCCCGTCCACGAGGATGACGACAAAGATAGATTTGACCACCGATGCGGTGACATGGCGCCCGAGCGATTCGGCACTGCCCCCGACCTTCATGCCCTCGACCGCCGCGATGATGCCGATGATCAGCGCCATGAACGGCGCCTTGATCATGCCGGTGGCAAGCGTCGAATAATCGACCGCTTCATGCAGGCGAGTGATGAAGACATCGAAGGTGATGCCAGAATAAACCCAGGCCACGACAGCCGCCCCATAGAGCGCCGAGAAATTGGCAACGATGGTCAGCAGCGGCAGGGCGATGGTCAGCGCAACGAGCCGAGGAAAGACGAGAACGCCGATCGGATTGAGGCCGATGACCTTCAGCGCGTCGATTTCTTCGCGCATCTTCATCGACCCAATTTCAGCGGTGATCGCACTGCCGGAACGACCGGCGATCATGATCGCGGTCAACAGGACGCCGATTTCGCGCAGCTGGAGAATGCCAACGAGATCGACGACGAAGACTTCGGCACCGAAGTAGCGCAGCTGGAACGCGCCCTGCTGCGCAATGATCGCCCCGATCAGGAAGGACATCAGCACGATGATCGGCACCGCACGCACGCCCATATGGTCGAGCTGGTTGACGACGGAAGCCGGCGAAACACCGGCGCCACGGCCAAGCTTGGTCTGGGCACCACGCACCGCCGAACCGAGCACGAACATCATCGCAACGATATCGTCCCAGAGGCTCAAGGTCATGCGACCGACGGGCTCGAAGATACGTTCGAAAAGATTGCGCCGATCCACGGGTTTGTCGGGGGGCGTCACGGCCTCGGGCAGCGCATTGATCAGTTCGCGCATTTCCGCCGTCCCGCCGACGATCTCGATCGACCCGCCACGCGCACGTCGCTCGGCGACGAATCGCCGGATCAACCAGGCACCGGCGGTATCCATGCCGGAGACGCCGTCGATATCGATCGTTTCCTGCCGCCCGTCCGTTGTATCGACCAGCGGGCCGGCGGACTTGATCATGTCGCTGAGGCTGTTGTTTTTCCAGCGGCCCACAAGCCGGATCAGCCGAGCCTTGCCGTCAGGCTGATCCTGGATTTCGATACGGGCGTTTTCGGACTGGACCGGACTCAATGTGGCGACAACTTCCAAATTCGCGCCGGGACGATCCGGATCCGCAAATCACGTGAGAGATGGCTTCACACTATAATCATCGGCGCCCGCGAACAAATCCTTTGCAAACCGTTAATCGGGTTTTCCTGCCCGAATGACGTGCGCCATGACTGCTTTGCAACAAACCGTGAGCTCAGGCCGCCCGCACGCCGTCATCCTGGGACGGTTCGGATAGCGGTTTCGGCAGGAGAATCGGAACAAGCTTGCCGGCCCGCTTGCCGGCCGGGGCTTCGCTGACCTTGTGTCCCCAGGAAATCAGCTCGAGACGGCCATCCGGGTGTTCGGCGATGGCCGTGCAGCTTTCCACCCAGTCGCCCGTGTTGACGTAATGGATCCCGTCGATGTCCTCCATCACGGCGTGGTGGATATGACCGCAGATGACGCCATCCACCTCGGCACGGCGGGCCTCGTCGGCCACAACCCGCTGAAACTCACCGATGAAGTTCACCGCATGCTTGACCTGCAGCTTCGCCCAGGCCGAGAAGGACCAGTAGGGCATCCCGAGGCGACGGCGGATGGCCGCAAGCATCACGTTGATGACGATGGCCGTGTCGTAGGCCCAGTCGCCAAGATAGGCCAGCAAACGGGCATTGCGCACCACGACATCGAATTCGTCGCCATGCAGCACGAGATATTTCTTGCCGTCCGCCATCTCATGCACGATGCGCGGCTCCACCTCGATGCCGCCAAAATGAATGCCCGGGAAGTCACGCATGAATTCATCGTGATTGCCGGGGATGTAGATGATCCTGGTCCCCTTGCGCGCCTTGCGCAGCAGCTTCTGCACCACGTCATTGCATGCCTGCGGCCAATACCAGCTGCGCTTCAGACGCCAGCCGTCGACGATGTCGCCCACCAGGATGATGGTATCGGCTTCATGGGTCCGCAGAAAATCGAGGAGGAAGTCCGTCTTGGCGGCCTTCGATCCCAGGTGGACGTCCGAGATAAACAGGGTCCTGAAATGGCGTGTTTCGATGGCGTCTTCCACGGCACGGTCCTCTTCGCTGTCTCCCAAGCGCTTAACCAGACTCGTGTTTCAGGAAGATGACATCGGAAGATTTGCGGCAGAGGCGAGGTTTTGGCGCGCATTCAACGCAGGCAGGGGATCACGGAACTAAAGTCTACCACTTACAGCCAATTCGTGTATGACGGGAATGAGTGTGTGACGACAGGAATTGCCGGTGAACCAATGACTTCTCAGGACAAGAACAAGCCGCAAATTGCCAACCCGACTGCCGATCTCGACGAGCAGGCGCTCTTCTATCACCGCTATCCCCGTCCCGGGAAACTGGAGATCCAGGCCACCAAGCCGCTCGGCAACCAGCGCGACCTCGCGCTCGCCTACTCACCGGGTGTTGCCGCCCCGTGCCTTGCAATCAAGGATGACCCGGCTGCTGCCGACGATTACACGGCACGCTCCAACCTCGTCGCCGTCATTTCGAATGGTACCGCCGTTCTTGGCCTCGGCAATATCGGACCGCTGGCTTCAAAGCCGGTGATGGAAGGCAAGGCCGTTCTCTTCAAGAAGTTTGCCGGCATCGACGTTTTCGACATCGAGATCGACGCCCCGACGGTCGACCAGATGGTATCGACCATCTCGGCACTGGAGCCCACCTTCGGCGGGATCAATCTCGAGGACATCAAGGCACCGGAATGCTTCCAGGTGGAAGACCAGCTCCGCGCTAAGATGAACATTCCCGTCTTCCACGACGACCAGCATGGCACGGCGATCATCGTAGCGGCTGCCATCCTGAACGGGCTGGAACTCGCCGGCAAGAGCATCGAGAACGTCAAGATCGTCGCCTCCGGTGCCGGGGCGGCAGCATTGGCCTGCCTCAATCTCCTGGTCATCCTTGGCGCCAAGCGCGAGAACATCTGGGTTCACGACATCGAGGGCCTCGTCTTCAAGGGCCGCAACGAACTGATGGATCCCTGGAAGGAAGTTTACGCCCAGGAGACCGACAAGCGTGCGCTTTCCGAAAGCATCGACAACGCCGACGTCTTCCTTGGCCTGTCCGCAGCCGGCGTTTTGAAGCCGGAACTGCTCGCCCGCATGGCGCCGAAGCCGCTGATCATGGCGCTCGCCAATCCGAAGCCCGAGATCATGCCGGAAGAGGCGCGCGCCGCCCGCCCCGACGCCATGATCTGCACCGGCCGCTCGGATTTCCCGAACCAGGTGAACAACGTCCTCTGCTTCCCCTATATCTTCCGCGGCGCGCTGGACTGCGGCGCAACCACGATCAACGAAGAGATGAAGATGGCCGCCGTGCGCGCCATCGCTGCGCTCGCCCGCGAGGAAGTCTCGGAAGTCGCGGCAAAAGCCTATTCCGGTGAAACGCCGACCTTCGGCCCGGACTATCTCATCCCCTCACCGTTTGATCCGCGCCTTATCCTGCGCATCGCTCCGGCTGTCGCGAAGGCGGCGGCTGACAGCGGTGTCGCACGCCGGCCGATCGCTGACTTCGACACCTATCTCGATCAGCTCAACCGCTTCGTCTTCCGCTCCGGCTTCGTCATGAAGCCGATCTTCGCCGCCGCGAAGATCGCCGCCAAGAAGCGCGTCATCTTCTCCGAAGGCGAAGACGAGCGCGTGCTGCGTGCCGCCCAGGTCCTCCTCGAAGACGGCATCGGCGAACCGATCCTGATCGGCCGCCCGCAGATCATCGAGACGCGTCTCAAGCGCTACGGCCTGCGCATCCGCCCGGGCACCGACTTTGAGCTTGTGAACCCAGAGGACGATCCGCGCTACCGCGAATATGTCGATGACTATTTCGCCCTTGTCGGCCGCGCCGGCATCAATCCGGAAGCCGCCAAAACCATCGTCCGCACCAATACGACGGTGATCGGTGCGCTCGCCGTCAAGCGTGGCGAGGCTGATGCGCTGATCTGCGGCGTCGAAGGACGATACGACCGCCATGTCCGCGATGTGCGCCAGATCATCGGCAAGCGTGCGGGCGTGCGCGATTTCTCGGGCCTGAGCCTGCTGATCTCCCAGCGCGGCGCGATCTTCTTCACCGACACCTTCGTCACAGACGATCCAAGTGCCGAGGAAATCGCCGAAATGACCATGCTGGCAGCCGAGGAAATCCGTCGTTTCGGCATCACGCCGAAGGCGGCCCTGCTGTCCCATTCGAACTTCGGTTCGCGCCCGTCGGCAAGTGCGTCCAAAATGCGCCAGGCCCTGCAGATCCTGCGCGAGCAGGCGCCGAGCCTCGAAGTCGACGGCGAAATGCAAGGTGGTTCGGCCCTGTCGGAAGTGCTGCGCAAGCGCGCCATGCCGGACAGCACCCTGACCGGTGAGGCAAACCTGCTGGTCTTCCCGAACCTCGACGCCGCCAATATCTCGCTCGGCATCGTGCGCACGATGATGGATGCGCTGCATGTCGGCCCGATCCTGCTGGGTGCCGCCCTGCCCGCCCATGTGCTGTCGACCTCGGTCACCTCGCGTGGCGTGGTCAATATGGCAGCGCTGGCCGTGGTCGAAGCGTCTCAGCCGGCCGGCTAAACACGATATCGACGGGCGGCGAGACCATTCGCCGCCCGCCTTTGCAAAATCTGCCATCTGGACAAGCACAAGCTGTAGCCTTGACACTGCTCCCCTTGAAATTTGGGGCATAGTGGATGGGTTCACCTGACGCGTATTTCGACCTCCTGGATCGGTTGGAACAGCAGGAGACGCTCGATCCGCCGGAGTTTCTGGCAAGGCTGCAGGCTGCCTTCGATACCGGACCGGTCATCTACCTCAACGCCATGGTCTCCAGCGGCCATCTGCGTCCCAGCCTCATCCATCACAGCCATCGCCACAACACGCAGCAGCTGGCACGCAGCCTTGCCCGCAAGCAGGCGAGTGATCAGATCACTGCGGGTCTTCGCAGCGCTGGAACCCATCGAACTGCACTCCTGGAAGCGAACAACAGCGCGCGATCATGTCATGCTCGGCTATCCCCTGCCAGGACGGCAGAGCTGCCTGCTCGTGGAGCTGCGCACCGGCCGCGCCGAGCTCTCCGCCTGGCGCCGCATGCATGATCGCAATCTCCTAAGCCTCGGCAGCGTGCTGAACGCCAGGCTCGCACGGATGTCGGCCATCGATGATGGCGAGAAGGCCAGACGCCTGCCTTTGACACGCCGCGAACGCGAGACGCTGGCCTGGATCGCCGCCGGCAAGAGCTATTGGGAGGCGGCAGTCATTCTCGGCATTTCCGAGCGCACCATTCGCCACTTCATGGCCAATGCCCGCATGAAGCTCGATGTCGTCAACAATGCCCAGGCCGTCGCCGAAGCCGTCTGGCGCGGAATCATTCCACGGCTCGTCGAGCCAAAGTCGCCATGATGGGGACAAATCCGCCCACGATATCATAGATTGCATTCATGAAAGCTGGCGCCACCGTCAGTTTCAGCACATCCCCGGGAAACGCATGCTGGTCCTTCCGTTCTGCAAGAAGGAGCAAAGCATGATCAGGATCATCAGCGGCAGTCGCCGAAACCAGTTTCCCTCCGACATCGACGCCATGCACAGGCTGCGCAAACGGGTCTTCCACGACCTGCTTGGCTGGGAAGTCCAGGTGCGCGATGCCTGGGAAATCGACGACTATGACCGTGCCAACCCGCTCTATGTCCTGTCCTATGGCGAGACGGGCACGCTGCGCGGTTCGCTGCGCCTCCTGCCGACACTTGGTCCCAATATGCTGGACGACACCTTTCCCATCCTTCTCGGAAGCGGCCCGGAGATCCGCAGTGCAGCGATCTGGGAATCGAGCCGTTTCTGCATCGACCCCGAAATCTCGCAGGATCGCGCCAGCAATCAGGTGACGATCGCCGCTGCCGAACTGATGTGCGGAGTGGGTGAACTCGGTCTCGCCTCGGGCCTCAGCCATATCGTCACGGTCACCGACGTCTTCCTCGAGCGCATGTTCAAGCGCATGGGCTGCCCTGGTATCCGGATCGGCGAGCCCCGACGGATCGGCGTGGTCCAGGCGGTCGCGGTATCCTGGGAGGTATCCCAGGACCTGCTCGACCGGATGAAGGCAGTGGCGGCGATCGAAGGCAGCGTGCTGGAAACACCGATGACGTTGACGGCAGCCCGGGCCGCGTGATCCTCGACGTGGCGGATGCCGTGGCATGCAAGCGCCACGTCATCCGTCATTTTCATTTGACGGACTGTCGGCTATCCTAAGCGCACAAGGGTCGTTCATGCCTTGCAAACGACAACTGGGATCCGGATGTGCCGAACAGGATAGTCAGTTCCATTGCTTTGTTGATCGCGCTTGGCAGCACGCTGCCGGGCGGGGCTAAAGCATCGGCCCTCTGCGAGCGCTTGCGCGACCGGCTGGTTCTGGTCGAGCAAGGCGGACGATCACCGGAAATCAACAGCTATGCCAGCGCCATAGCGCAGCAGAACCTTGAACTTCGCAAAGCCCGCCAGGATCAGCGCCGCCTGCGCTGCCTAACGTCATCCGTCGTCCAGATCCGCCCGGATGGTGGCAATGATTGCAGCGATCTGGCGACTGCGATCTCCCGCATGGAGGCCAATCGGGATATCCTGACGGCACGGCTGGCAGACCTGCGGGCAAGCCGCGTCGCCGATGCCCGGCAAGCGCTCGTGACCGCACTTGAAGCCAATGGCTGCGGACCGGACGAAGCCGCGTTGCCGGAAGAGGCAGAGCGCATCCCCTATCTCGACAGCTTGGCCGAGCCCTATCGTCCGGACCGGGCGGCAGAGGCCGCAGCCTATGCGACGCAACCGCCACAGATGAGCATGCTCCCCAGCGGCAATGTCCGGACGCTTTGCGTGCGCACCTGTGACGGCGGTTTCTTTCCGATTTCATCGCAGACATCGGCGATGAATTTCGCCCGCGATGCAGCCCAATGCCAGCAGATGTGCCCGGGAACGGAGACTGAACTCTTCTATCACGCGCCGGAGCGCAGCGAGACCGTCGACATGGTGTCGGCGATGACAGGCATGCCTTATCGCGATCTGCCGAATGCCTTTGTCTATCGGAACCGCCGGACGGATGCCGATCCGTCCTGCAGCTGCAATCTTCGGCAATACCATCAGCGAATGACACCGAGGCCCGCCGTTCCAGAGTATCAATCCTCGATCCTGGAAGTCTCCCCGAAGACCAAGCCGACAGAGCCGGCGAACCAGCCGGTGATCGAGCGCGAGCTCGACGAGGCAAGCCTCAATGTACGGCAGGTGGGGCCCGCCTTCCTGCCGTCGGACAAGGGGACGATCGACCTCAAGAACCCAGCGGCCCCCGGGCCTCAGCCGCTCCAGGAGTGACGGGTTCCTCCGGCTTTTCGCCCCATCGGTCTTCGAAGACGAGATCGTCGAGCGACAGGCGCTGACGCCAGCCCTTCACCGCAAGTTCCGGTACGGCATAGAGCTCTTCGACATAACCGAGGCAGAGATAACCGATGATCTGGACCCGATCCGGTATCCCGAGGATCGCCTTCACCTCCGCCTCGCGGAATATGCTGACCCAGCCGACGCCCACCCCTTCAGCCCGGGCGGCCAGCCAGAGGTTCTGGATGGCGCAAACGGTGGAAAAGGCATCCATTCGCACATCATGGGTCCGCCCGAGCACGACCGGCCCCGCACGGTCCGGATCGCAGGTGACGCAGATATTGAGCGGCGCCTTGCGAATGCCCTCGAGTTTGAGCGAGCGATAGACGCTGCGGCGCTCCTGCGGAAACATCGCCTCAGCCTCCTCATTCGCCCGGTTGAACGCCTGCCAGACCGCCTCGCGGGTCTCGGCATTGCGGATCAGCAGGAAACTCCAAGGCTGCATGAAGCCGACGGATGGCGCCGCATGGGCGGCTTGAAGCAGCCGGCGCAAAAGATCGTCCGGCAGTGGATCGGCAAGGAACTGGTCGCGCACGTCGCGGCGCGTGTGAATGGCCCGGTAGACGGCGTCCCTGTCAGGCTCGGCAAAGGGCGCTGTCCGGACGAGAAACTCGTTCGGTCTGTCGTGCATCGTAATCCCCACAATGCGCAACCACCCGCCGTCCACGCGGGTTCGGTCTATCTCGCCAGGCCGGTCTTCTGACTGGGCTTCATCCGCGACGCGCACCTTCCCGGATTGCTCCAGTGGCTGGGTTTCCCCTCACACGTCACGTCCGCCTCACAGCGTTGGGCACGTGCCGGATTTTCACCGGCTTCCCGATTCTCCCGCCTTGCGGCAGGCACCTGACACAGATGTTCTACTTGACGGAGATGTCGGAGGACAGACCAAAAGCGACAGCGTCACTCAGACTGCGGGAAATAGCGCACGAAGGCGAAGGCCGTTCCGTCCGGCGCCCAGTTCGGCACATTGATCGAGCCCTGCCCGCCGAAGAACTCGAGAAGCGTCTCGACATTGCCGCCATCGGCATCCATCAGCCGAAGCCTTACCTGCTTGTCACGCGGATGGCCTGTCACGTCAGCGTCATAGGAGAGGAACAGCACCTTGCTTCCATCAGGCGACGGATGTGGGAACCAATCATTATGACCGTCCGAGGTCAGCTGCTGCAGGTCGGATCCATCCGTGCGCATCCGCCATATCTGCATGGTGCCGGTACGGCTGGAGTTGAAATAGATCCACTGACCGTCAGGCGAATAGTCGGGACCGTCATTGTGACCTTCGCCATGCGTCAGACGTCGCTCGGGCCCGCCTTTCGTGGAGATCGTGTAAATGTCGAAGACACCGCCGCGATCACCACAATAGGCAAGTTCCTTTCCGTCCGGCGACCAGCCATGCCAATAGGACGGCATCTTGTCGGTCACCTGGCGCGGCTCGTCGTCGCCATCGCCCAGCAGATAAATGCAGGATTTGCCGTAGAGCGTATGGTCCGAAAAGGCGATCGAGGCACCGTCAGGCGAAATGCCGTGGTCGTTGTTCAGTCTAACGGCAAAACCGGTGTCGATCAGTTCCGGCTCGGGATCTTCCTCGTCGAGTGGCAGCGCATAGAGAAGCCCATCACCGTTCACGACGAGAAACTCGCCGTCCCGCGACCAGTTCGGCGCCTCGATAAGGTCTTCCGTCTGCCAGACGACCTCGCATTCGCGGGTGTTGATGTCAAAGATTTCGACGGAACTGCGCATGCTGCTTCCTCTCGGCCGTCCCGGATCGCTCAGCGATCCCGGAACCGGTTCGTGATCGGATAGCGACGATCGCGTCCGAAATTCTTCTTGGTGATCTTCACGCCCGGTGCAGACTGGCGGCGCTTGTATTCGGCGAGATAAAGCAGGTGCTCGACCCGGTGTACGGTGGCGATGTCGTGGCCCCGAGCGACGATCTCGTCGACACCCATTTCCTTCTCGACCAGGCATTCAAGAATGTCGTCGAGAACCGGATAGGGCGGCAGCGAATCCTGGTCGGTCTGGTTCGGCCGAAGCTCCGCAGAGGGGGCCTTCGACAGGATGTTGGCCGGGATCACCTCGCCCGAGGGGCCAAGCGCACCCGGCGGAACATTGGCGTTGCGCCAGGCCGACAGCGCATAGACCTGCATCTTGTAGAGGTCCTTGATCGGATTGAAGCCACCGTTCATGTCACCATAGAGCGTCGCATAGCCGACCGACATTTCCGACTTGTTGCCGGTGGTCACCACCATCGAGCCGAACTTGTTGGAGATCGCCATGAGGATCGTGCCGCGCGTACGGCTCTGCAGGTTCTCCTCGGTGATGCCGCTCTCGGTGCCCTCGAACATGTCCGACAGCGACGAGAGGAAGCCCTCGACCGGTTCCTGGATCGGCACGATGTCATAGTGGCAGCCGAGCGCCTTGGCGCAGGCCTCGGCATCGGCAAAGCTTTCCTGCGAGGTGTAGCGGTAGGGCAGCATGATCGTGCGAACGCGCTCCTCGCCCAGCGCATCTACCGCGATCGCCGCACAGATAGCCGAATCGATACCGCCCGAGAGACCGAGCACGACGCTCTTGAAACCGTTCTTGTTGACGTAATCGCGGAAACCGAGCACGCAGGCGCGGTAATCTGCCTCTTCCTTTTCCGGGATGCGCGACATCGGCCCTTCGTCACAGCGCCAGCCATCGGCCGTGCGTCGCCAGGTCGTGACGGACAGCGTCTCCTCGAACTGGCTCATCTGGAAGGCCAGCGACTTGTCACCATTGAAGGCGAAGCTCGCGCCGTCGAAGACCAGTTCGTCCTGACCGCCAAGCTGATTGGCGAAGACCAGCGGCAAGCCCGTCTCGATCACCTGGCGCAGCGCCACCTGATGGCGGACATCCACCTTGCCGCGATAATAGGGCGAGCCATTCGGCACGAGCAGGATCTCGGCCCCCGTCTCGGCCAGCGTCTCGCAAACGCCGAGATCGTTCCAGATTTCCTCGCAGATCGGCACGCCGATGCGAACACCCCGAAAGTTCACCGGTCCCGGCATCTCGCCCTCGACGAAGACGCGCTTCTCATCGAACTCGCCGTAATTCGGCAGATCGATCTTGTCGCGGAAGGCGAGGATCTTGCCGCCATCGAGGATCGCAACGGAATTGTGCCGGCCCTTATCGCCCTGACGCGGGAAGCCGACGATCACCCCCGGCCCGCCATCGGCGGTATCGGCGGCAAGCGCCTCCACCGCCTGCAGGCAGGCTTTGAGAAAGGCGGGCTTCAGCACCAGATCTTCCGGCGGATAGCCGGAAATGAAGAGCTCCGTCAGGAGCAGGAGATCGGCCCCCTGCCCGGCAGCCTCGGCACGCGCAGCACGCGCCTTGGCGAGATTGCCGGTGACGTCACCCACCGTCGGATTGAACTGTGCCACCGCAATGCGCAGGACGTCGGAGATCTTCTTTGCTTCGCTCATGACACCGATTTAGCCGCTCGCCCGCCCTATCGCAACGTCGCTTCGCAGACCCACCCTTCATATGGTGCTCCGGCGCTAACCAAACCACCGGAATTTCTGGGAACAAAGGTTCTTCGCTTTCGGTTCATGTAGCATTCATGACACTTATGTGACACCTATGCGAACCTTTCATGACACTCTCCCATGACCTGGAGTTCGACGTGGTCCAGACCAGCCCGAAAACGCGAGTCGCGAACATCTTTACCGCCTTCGGTGCGGTGCGTGAGCGTGAGCTCGGCGGGTCCTGGATCGTCCAGCTCGTTGTCCAGTCTATCAACACGGCGCTGATTGCTGCGGCGATCGTTCTGCTGAGCGAGGTCCTGGCGCGCGGCAGCATGATCGATGTCGTGGAATACATGACCTCGACGAGCCGTCCCGGCCTTGTGGCCGTCGGCATCGTCTTTCTCATTCTGGCCTTCGCCGATGCGATTATCGGCAAGGCCTATCAGTCGACACTCGTCGCCGGACCGCTCTTGCTTCTGCCCGCCTTTTTCTCGGGCCAGAAGCAACTCTTCCTCTCCGACCCGCTGTTTCCGAGCGACCTGCTTTTCGGTCGCCAGATCATGCAGCTCATGCCGGCCATGGTCGCAGCAGAGCCGATGAAGGCCGTCGGCCTTGCGATCGGTGGCATCGCCTTCGTGGTTGCCTTCATTGCGCTCATCTGGAAAAGCCGCAAGGTGTTCCCGCGGCTCAACCTCGCCGGTCGCGGAGTTCGGCTGGCTGTATCCTTCCCGCTTCTTGCCGGCTTCATCTCGCTGATGGATCCGATGGCGTTTTCCGCCTTTCGTGATCGGCTGAACATCGTTCCCATGATGTGGGACCAGACCGAAAACTATCGCCATAACGGCTTCCTGCTGGCCTTCGCATTCAACGTGCCGATGGCCAATGTGGCGGCACCCGATGGCTACAGCAATGTCGCGATCACCGACATCCAGACGGACCGGCTTCCTGCGTCCTTCTTCTCCGGTCGCCAGGCAGACGTCATCGTCGTGATGAGCGAGTCCCTCTGGGATCCCACCCGCATGACCAGCGTTCGCTACTCGGCGGATCCGATGCCGGTCATTCGGGCGAGCCAGTCCGGCAACGTGTTCTCGCCGGAATTCGGCGGCATGACCGCCAATGTTGAATTCGAAGCGCTGACCGGCTTCACCAATGCCTTCCTGCCCTATGGCAGCATTCCCTATCAGCAGTATATCCGCCGTCCGGTGCCTTCGCTTGCGACTTTCTTCGAATCCAAGGGCTATGTCACCAAGGCTTTCCATCCCTTCCAGAGCTGGTTCTGGAACCGACAGAATGTCTACCAGTCGCTCGGCTTCCAGCAGTTCCACTCGGAAGAGAATATGCCTGTGATGGACAAGCGCGGCATCTTCGCCTCCGACGAGGCCCTGACGCGCTACATCATCAAGCAGGCCGACAATACCGAAAAGCCCTTCTTCTTCTTCGCCGTCACGCTGCAGGGCCACGGCCCCTACGAGCGCAACCGTTATGTCAAGAACACGATCGGGGTGGACGCTCCGACCCTGTCGGATGCCAGCGCAAGCGCGCTCGCAACCTATACCCAGGGCGTGAAGGAAGCGGATCAGAGCCTGAAGGCGCTGATGGACTGGGCCAAGAAGCGACGTCGCGAAACCATCATCGTGCTTTTCGGCGACCACCTGCCGCCGCTGAACGAGGTGTATACCGAGAGCGGCTACATGGCGAATGTCGTTGCCACGCGCAAAGCCTCGGTCACGACCATGAAGCGCGAGCACGAGACGCCGCTCGTCGTCTGGTCGTCCAAGCGCGGTGTCCAGAAGGATATCGGCTCGGTCAGTCCGTCTCAGCTTCCCTATTACATTGTTCGCATGGCCGGCTACCGCCATCCCTACTACACGGGCATGCTGGGACGTGTTTCGGAGCGCTACTCCGTGATTGATCGTCATCTCTTGATCGGCCGCAACAACAGGGCACAGCCCGACTGGGCGCTGTCGGGCCGCATCGACCCGCTGATCCGCGACTATCGCCTTCTGCAGCATGACGTCATGTTTGGCGAAGGCTATGGGCTTGGTCGCTTTTTCCCGGAGCAAGCGGATAGACTTCAGCCCAGCAGTTGAGCGGGCCGTTACTTCTGATCACAATCTTCCATAAAGGCATTTTGCAGAGCCGATGCTATTGCAGAGCTCTGCGGTTTCCGCCATAGACTTTTTTTGTTCGACGAACCGGAGTGCTTGACAGTATTTCTGTCACTGTTCTTTGCCGATTGCGCGCGGGGCATCGCTCCGATGAAGATTAGGTTAGAGGCGAGTCATTGCCATGCCGCTTATGACGTGCACTGAAATTGTTGCCCATCCACTGTTTCCGGCCATCGAAAAGCAGATTGCCCAACATCTTATCGGCATTCACCTGCGCACGCCGCGCATGTCTCGTCTCAAGGCCTCGCACCGCAAATGGCTGATGACACAGTCTTTGTTTGCGCTAGCATTGCGGCGCAGACCAGACGATCCGCTCTCCGGTTTGACGGCCACACGTTTCGTGGACACCGTCATGCGACTAGGTGCGGCAAGCCGGAACACGGCAACCGGCTATCTCGCAGAACTGGTCGCCTACAAGTTCCTGAAGGACGTTCCCGACGTGCCTGACAAGCGGGTCCGGGTGCTCGAACCGACGGAGCTCAGCCTCAACGGATTGAGAAGCTGGTTCAACGGCCACCTCGCCTGCCTTGACCGGCTCGACGGGGGCAACCGGGAAATGACCTCGCTGGCGGAAGAGAGGATCTTCCTGATAGCCCAGCCCATTGGGGCCGACATCATGATCGGCGACCCGGCCTGGCGTGAACCTCCGGACTCGATCGGTCACTTCCTCTGGTCCGACCTCGGCGGCATCATCCTGCACGATCTGATCGCAAGGCTCGACAATGTGGATCGCTCGGCTCCCGTGCACTCCTGCGGGCCGGTCTCCCTGACTGACTTGAGCGAAACCTATCAGGCATCCACCACCAATCTGAAGCGGATGTTCAAGAAGGCGGAAACGGACGGATTGCTGCATTGGGAACAACCGCGCCGCCGCGGAAACCTGTTGCTCACGAGCCAGTTCGTGGAGGACTACTTCACCTGGCAGTCGGCGAAGTTTGCTGCGGTGGACCTCTCCTATCAGCGGGCGCTGGAGGAGTTGGGCATCAAGACGGAAAACTGGGCCGCCGCATAACGGCCTCAGGTCCTGCCCGCCGGATACTGCGGTCGGTCATCGTCGATCTCGTAGAAATCGCCTTTGTCAGCACAAAAGATGTGATAGCCGATCGCCAGCCCGCTGGGCTGGTCGAATGCGCCGGCCATGATCGACATGTAATCCGTGCCGTCAGCCTGCCAGAAGAGTGCCGAACCGCATGTTCGGCAGAAGCCGCGCCGCGCGGCATCGCTTGCGCGATACCAGCTGACATCGTCCATGCCCTCCACCTCGAGGCGATCGAGCGACACATTCGTGGCCGCGTAGTAGAGCCCGGTCTGTCGGCGGCATTGCGAACAATGACAGGCAATCACTTCGCGCAGTTCGCCACGCGTTCTGAAGCGTACTGCCCCACACAGGCAGTGCCCCGTCTTATCGTCGTTCATCTCAACCTCCGAAACGAGAACCGGGCGAGCCTCACAGAGGCCCGCCCGGTCGTCAAACTCGGAAAGCTAAACTTAAGCTTCAGCCGTTTGCAACAAGCATCCGCTTCTCGTCGCGGCCGCTCTTCATCCGCTCGGCCAGCAGGAAGGCAAGTTCCAGCGCCTGGTCGGCATTGAGACGCGGGTCACAATGCGTGTGGTAACGATCGGCCAGATCGTTGCCAGTCACCGCACGCGCGCCGCCCGTGCATTCGGTCACGTCCTTGCCGGTCATCTCGATATGGATGCCGCCCGGATGCGAGCCTTCCGCACGGTGGATCTGGAAGAAGCTTTCGACTTCCGACAGGATCCGCTCGAAGGGACGGGTCTTGTAGTTGTTGAGCGTGATCGTGTTGCCATGCATCGGATCGCAGGACCACACGACCTTGCGGCCTTCACGCTCGACGGCGCGCACGAGACGCGGCAGGTGCTCGGCAACCTTGTCGTGACCGAAGCGGCAGATCAGCGTCAGGCGACCGGCCTCGTTCTGCGGGTTCAGGATGTCGATCAGGTTCAACAGATCGTCTGCCTGCAGCGACGGGCCGCACTTCAGGCCGATCGGGTTCTTGATGCCACGGCAGTATTCGAGGTGCGCATGGTCGGCCTGACGGGTGCGGTCGCCGATCCAGATCATGTGGCCGGACGTCGCGTACCAATCGCCCGAGGTGGAATCGACGCGCGTCAGCGCTTCTTCGTAGCCGAGAAGCAGGGCTTCGTGGCTGGTGAAGAAATCGGTCTCGCGCAGACTCGGATTGTTTTCCGAGGTGATGCCCACGGCCTTCATGAAGTCCATGGTTTCGGAAATGCGGTCGGCGAGCTTGCGGTAGCGCTCGGCCTGCGGGCTGTCCTTGACGAAGCCCAGCATCCACTGGTGCACGTTCTCGAGGTTGGCATAGCCACCCATCGCGAAGGCGCGCAGCAGGTTGAGCGTCGCAGCCGACTGGCGATAGGCCATCAGCTGGCGTTCCGGGTTCGGAATGCGGGCTTCCTCGGTGAACTCGATGCCATTGATGATGTCGCCGCGGTAGCTCGGCAGTTCGACGTCACCGATCTTCTCGATGTCTGACGAACGCGGCTTGGCGAACTGGCCGGCGATACGACCGACCTTGACCACCGGCAGCTGCGCACCGAAGGTCAATACGACGGCCATCTGCAGGAAGGCGCGGAAGAAGTCGCGGATATTGTCGGCGCCATGCTCGGCAAAGCTCTCGGCGCAATCGCCACCCTGCAGCAGGAAGGCATTGCCTTCCGCGACCTGCGCCAGCGACTTCTTCAGGCGACGGGCTTCACCGGCAAAGACCAGCGGCGGATAGGTCGAAAGCTGCTGCTCGGCAGCCTTCAATGCGTCGAGGTCCGGATACGCCGGAACCTGCTTGATCGGCTTCTGTCTCCAGCTGCTCGGGGTCCAATTCTGCGCCATGGTCGTCACCTGTTTTACACTACTTGCGGCAACCTCCCGGCCGCATCGGATGGGGGCTTATAAACGGTTAATCACCGCTTGGAAAGCCGTAGTTTAGGGACTTTAGGAGGTGCGACGGACACGGGGCAAACATGCTCCGTCACGCAATCGACACCTGCACCACGGACGCGCCAACCACCATGCTTGATATGACCTGCACGTAAACGTAAGATCTGATTTGGCATCCGGAACGGGAGGTTCGGCTTGGCACTGCATGAGATCGAAAAATCGGAGATCCAGTTCGAAACGACGGATCGCTTTCCCCTGCATGGAACGCTTCTGCGCGGCAGTGGGTCCGGCCCGATGGCCCTGATATCCTCGGCGGCGGCCGTCCCGCGCGGCTTCTATGCCCGCTTTGCAGAGCACCTCGTCAGCCATCACGGGTTTCGCGCCGCCCTCACCTACGACTATCGCGGTGTGGCTTCGTCGCAAGCGCCCAGAACGTGGAAGCGGCCGATGCTGATGCGCGACTGGGCGCATTTCGACATGCCGGCGGCCTTGCATCGCCTGGAACAGGAAGGCCTCGACCACCCGATTGTCGGCGTCGGTCAGTCTTTTGGCGGACAGGTCCTGGCGCTCGGCGGCCGCTCCACCCGCTTCACCAGATATCTGATGATCGCCACCATGACCGGCTATTGGGGCAACACGAAGCCGCGCTACCGCGTCTTCGGCCAGATGAACCTGGTCGGCGTGCCGCTCGCCGCCCTCCTCGGCAAGGTACCGGGACAGATCGGGCTCGGACAGACACTTCCCGGGACCATCTTTCGCGAATGGGCCCGCTGGGGTCGGCACCCCGAATACTTCTTCGCCGATCCCACCATGGATGCCGCCCGGCGGTTTGCCGAGGTCGAGACGCCGATCCTCGCCATCGGCCTGACGGACGATCCCTGGGGCACACCCAAGGCTCAGCACGCCTTATTGAAATACTACAATCGCGCCCCGACCGAGATCCGCTGGATTTCACCCGACGAGGCGGGAGCCCCAGTCGGCCACCTCGGCTTCTTCCGCTCGGCCTTCAAGGATACGCTCTGGAAACCGGCCATCGAATGGCTGAAGCAGGACTGATCCACCGCACTGCAGCATGGTTACCCACATGATTCACAGGTCGTTAACGACCTGTCTTTAAGCAACTCCTTGCAAAGACATTTCAGCGTGGCAGCATGGACTGCCGACGAACACCGTTGTGGAAGAAGGCGTTCATCGATCCGGTTGCGGCAAGCTTCACGCAAGCCTCGACCTCTAACCCGGAGAGCCGGGGGCGTGGATTTGTGTTCGGGAAGCTCCGGCTTCCTGCGTTGATCATGAGGATCGTGTGATGGCGTATGATTGGACTGGCGTACAAACCCGCAGGAGCCGCAGGCTCCGGATTGCCCTGATATCCCTGATGACCCTCGCCGCACTTTCGGCACCCGTCCTGGGATTTGACCTTCTCTCAAAGTTCTGACCGCCGCAGCGGGCCCCTATGGGCCCGCCTTCGATATGCGATCTGCGCCGTGGCTGCGGATCAGACCCGCTCGCCGTTCCGGATCCTGTAGCTCGGATTGTACATGGTCACGAGTTCCTCCGCTGCCGTCGGATGAACGGCCATGGTCCGGTCGAAATCGTCCTTGGTGCAGCCGGCTTTCAGGGTGATGCCGAGAAGCTGCGCCATTTCTCCTGCGTCGTGACCGAGAATATGCGCACCGACCACCTTGCGGTCTGCGGCATTGACGATCAGCTTCATGATCATCTTCTCCTGGCGGCCAGACAGCGTCGCCTTCATCGGGCGGAACTGCGCTCGATAGACCTCGATCTCCTCGAATTTCTTGGCCGCCGCCTCCTCTGATAGCCCCACAGTGCCGATTTCCGGCTGCGAGAATACGGCCGTGGCGATCAAGTCGTGATCCGGAGCGGTCGGGTTGTTCTTGTACTCCGTCTCGATAAAGCACATCGCTTCATGGATCGCGACCGGTGTCAGCTGCACGCGGTCGGTCACATCACCCAGAGCGAAGATGCTCGGCACATTCGTGCGAGAATATTCATCGACGATGATGGCGCCCCGCTCATTGGTCTGAACACCGGCGGCTTCCAGACCGAGCCCGGTCGTATTCGGGTCGCGCCCGAGTGCCAGCATCACCTGCTCGACGACAAGGCGGCCATTGTTCATGGTCTCGACGTCAAGATTGCCGGCCGCCGACTTGGTGACCTTCTGGATATGGTCATGGCAGAGGATACGGATGCCCTTGGCTTCCATCGCCTCATGCAGGCCACGGCGCATGTCCTGATCGAAGCGGCTGAGGATTTCCGCCCCGC
The DNA here is from genome assembly GCA_027533385.1 of Rhizobium sp. Taxonomy (GTDB): domain Bacteria; phylum Pseudomonadota; class Alphaproteobacteria; order Rhizobiales; family Rhizobiaceae; genus Allorhizobium. Next base: position 167,358 of record JAPZUE010000018.1, read on the forward strand.
GATAGATCAGCGTCGTCTCGACACCCAGCCCGTGGAAGATATTGGCGAATTCCACCGCGATATAGCCACCGCCGGCGATCAGGATCGAGCGGGGAAGGCTTTCCAGATGGAAGGCCTCGTTTGAGGAGATGCAGAGCTCATGGCCCGGCAGGGCGGCGTGCGGATTGGCTGCGCCACCGACCGCCACCACGATCCGCTCGGCGGTCACTTCCTTGCCGCTGGCGACAAGGCGCACACTGTTCGGCCCGGTCAGGACGGCCCGTGTTTCGAGGATTTCGGCGCCGGCGTTTTCCAGCCCCTTGCGATAGAGCCCCTCGAGCCGCGCAATTTCCTTGTCCTTGGCCGCAATCAGCGACGGCCAGTCGAACCGGCTTTCGCCGACAGTCCAGCCATAACCGGCAGCGTCCTCGAAATGCTCGTGATACTGAGAAGCGTAGACGAAGAGCTTCTTCGGCACGCAACCGCGGATGACACAGGTCCCGCCGAAACGATACTCTTCGGCGATCGCCACCTTCTTGCCGAGGGACGCCGCGACCCGCGCGCTGCGGACCCCACCGGACCCGCCACCGATGACGAAAAGGTCATAATCGAACTGGCTCATGGCAAACTCCTGCGCGGTTGGGCTCTCGCTGAAACTGCGCCTGATATAGGTGGCGCAAGGACCAAAAGAAAAGCCCGGTACGATGACCGGGCTCAACAATCCAAAACGGATCGATTTACGGCTTCGGCGCTTCGGCCGGAGCGGCCGGCTGGACCTCGGCGAGCAGGGCGTCATTGGCCTGCTTTTCCAGATCGCGCGCAATGCCGGCAGTCCAGATGTCGGCAGCCTTCAGCAGTTCGCGGGTGGCAATCGGACCATCCTTCAGCAACTTCTTGCCGGTTTCGCTGGTGTAGAATGCGGTGATCTGCTGCAGTTCTTCGGCGGTGAATGCCTTGGCGTAGACGACGGCGGCTTCCCGCTCGAGATCGGCGCGGCGAGCCGCAAGCTTCAGGGCTTCTTCTTCGACCTTGGCGGAGATGCTGTCCTGCAGGTTCGGATAGGCCTGGATGAGCTGGGCGGTCAGACGGTCCATGATATTCGGCAGGATCGCATCGAAGCGGTCGGTCACGCCAAGCGCCGTAATCGCGTCGCGCGCCGCCTGCAGATGTTCGGCCGGCACATCCTGAGCCTTGGCGGAGACCGCACCCAGCATGACGCTACCGGCGATGACGGCGATCGAGGCGAAGCGGCCCATACCCGTAAAGCTGATCATGAAATTCTATGCTCCTGTTAGTTCTTCGGCTCCATCACCCGCGCACCCGCCGGTCCGGCGATGATCGCAAGCGATGCCAAGTTTATGAAAAGGCCGTGTTCCACCACGCCGGGGATTTGATTGAGCCGGCTTGCCAGAGCGTCTGCATCAGGAATGCGGCCAAAAGATGCGTCGAGGATCAGGTGTCCGCCATCCGTCGTGTAGAGGCTCTCGTCGGAATAGGTCCTGAGCTTCATGGCGCCGGTGAGACCGAGCTCCGACGCCAACCGCTCGATGGCAATGCGCGTCGATGCCTGTCCGAACGGGTTGATTTCGATCGGCAGCGGGAAGGCGCCGAGGGTGTCGACCAGCTTGGTTTCGTCGGCAATCACGATCATGCGCTCCGAAGCCGCAGCGACGATCTTTTCGCGCAGAAGCGCACCGCCACCGCCCTTGATCAGGCGGAATTCCGGATCGATTTCGTCAGCGCCGTCGATGGTCAGGTCGAGTTCTGGCAGCTCGTCGAGCGACTTCAGGGGGACACCGAGTTCCAGGCACAGCCGCGCGGTGCGCTCCGAGGTCGGCACACCCTGAACCTTCAGTCCGCCTGCGACTTTTTCCGCCAGGAGACGGACGAATTCTTCCGCCGTCGATCCGGTTCCGATCCCAAGACGCATGCCGTCTTCGACATGTTCCAGCGCCGCCGCTGCGGCCTTGATCTTCATTTCGCGGGCGTCCATGCGCCGAATGCTCCCGTCCGTTTCGTTGCAAGCTGTTTACACGCCTCCTCGGTCGAGTAAAAGCCCCGCGCCGGCATGCAGCGTTGCCTTTTCAGAGGATTTCCCATAACCGGACGACACCGCTGATCAGCCTCGGGAGAACCGTCTTGACCGCCACGACCATCGTCTTCGACCTAGACGGAACCCTGATCGACACGGCACCCGATCTTGTTGAAAGCCTGAACCACACGATCGCGGCACGCGATCTCGCACCGGTCGGATACGAGGATTTGACCCATCTCGTCGGCCAGGGAGCGCGCGTGATGATCCAGCGGGCGTTTGCCCTGCGCAATACCCCGCTCGCAGAAGACGACATCCCTGCCCTGCTCGACCGCTTCATCGACCATTACCAAGCCGGCATGCCCGGCAAGAGCCGTCCCTATCCCGGTCTGATCGAGGCACTCGACCGGTTGAAGGCCGCCGGCTACAGACTTGCGGTCTGCACCAACAAGATGGAGCGGCTCGCGATCCCGCTGATCGACCGGCTGGAGCTTGCATCCTACTTCGCCACTGTGGCCGGCGGCGACACCTTCGCCTTCCGCAAGCCGGACCCCGCCCATATCCTTGCCACCGTCGAGCGCGCCGGCGGCAAGTCGGACAAGGTCCTGATGATTGGTGACAGCATCAACGACATCCTGGCCGCCCGCAACGGCAGCATTCCCTCGATCGCGGTCCCCTTCGGCTATTCGGATGTCCCCGTCGAGACACTTGGCGCCTCGCATATCATCAGCCATTTCGACGAATTGACCGTCGAACTGGTCGAGCGATTGTTGGCCTAAAAGAAGTCACCAAAACAAAATGGCGGACCGAAGGCCCGCCATCTCTCATCTTAGAACTCGACTGAGGATACTCAGACGCGCGGCGCGCGGGCATCCGTCGTGGCCTTGAAGGCCTTGGCCGTGTGATCGTCGCGGCCATAGACATCATCGAAATACTCGACCACGCCGTCCTTGTTCGGCCAGGCCGTGAAATAGGACACGTAGACCGGCAGCTTCTGCGGCACCTGCACGGCACGGTTCTGGCCGGACGCGATCTGCTTGCCGATGTCTTCAACCGTCGTGCCCATCACAGCCGCCGCCATGACACGCGGCTCCGCCAGGCGCACGCAGCCATGGCTCAGCGCTCGCATGTCACGCTTGAAGAAGCTCTTCGACGGCGTGTCATGCATATAGATTGCGTGCTCGTTCGGGAACATGATCTTCAACTCGCCGAGCGCATTGTCGCCACCGGGCGGCTGGCGAACATCGACCGCATGCGTGACGTTCCAATCGACCTGGCTGGAGGCCACCTTGCGGCCACCATAGGAGACTTCATAGCCAAGGCGATCGAGATAGGATGGATCGGCCCTGAGCTTCGGCAGCATCTCGTTGACGATGATCGACTTCGGCACGCCCCAGTAGGGGTTGAATTCGACGGTCTCGATCTGGTCCTGGAAGAAATAGGTCTGGTTGGCCTTCGAGCCCACCACGACGCGCATCGAAAGCTGTTCCTTGCCTTCGTTGTAATAATAGGCCGTGTAGGCGGGCTGGTTGATGAAGACGTAACGCTGGCCGAGATCGGCCGGCAGCCAGCGGATGGCCTCCATGGCCACCTGCAACTTGGCGATCTTCTCGGCATTGCTGTGGCCGGTCATTGCGCGGATCGTTGCCGGACCGACGACGCCATCCGGCTTGAGCCCCTTTTCCGTCTGGAAGGCTTCCACAACTGCGACCAATTCGGGTGTGTACTCGGGCGTTCCGGTATAGGCGGCCAGCGTTGCCGAATGCTGGGTCAGGATCGCTTCCGATGCGACTTGCTTCAGCGCACCGATGACCTGAGCCACCTCGGGCTTGCTCTGGCCGGGCTTCAGCAGCGTGCCGGGCGTGATGGTGATCGTCTGTGTCTCGGACTGCGCGTCCTCGGCCTTCAGACGCGCAAGCTCGTCCCTGAGGGCCACGAACTGCGGGCTCTTCGGATCGCGATTGCGCAGATACGCTGCAACATCGGGGCTCATGCGCAGCATGTCGAGCACCGGGGCGATATTCACGCTCTTGCGCTTGAAGTCGTAATATCCGGATATCCTGTTGGGATCGATCCGCCCGCGCACCGTGTCCTGCGCATAGGTCAGAACCTTGGCCGACAGGGCGACTTCGAAGGTCATCAGCTCGCGCTGACGCTTTTCCGGGTCGGCGGGATCGGCCGTTTCGGCCGGCATCGCCACGAGGTAGTCATCGGGCGCAAGCCCGACCGTATCCGCCGCAGCCAGCGCCGAGAGCATTGCGCGCCCACGCTCGGAAATGCCCTGGTCATCGGTCCAGATCAGTGGCTTGTTCGGATTGCCGTAATAACCCTCTACCGTCTTCGCGACCTCGTCGGTGGCGCGCACGCTTACCTCGGAGAGGAAGCGCCGTGCACCGAGCACCTCGGGCGAAGCCTGACCCTCGGCAGATCCTGCCACCGGTTCCGATACCGGCAGCTTGATCGAAATCGCTCGCTGCGCTTCGGGCTTGTAAGTGTAGTAGCGCGGTCCGCTGATCTTCGGCAGCGGCTCCGGATCGCCCATTTCAAGTCCACCCTGCGCCTGGCTCTCAAGCGAAGCGGGAGCCGCCTCCTGCTTGACCTGGCGTCCCGGGCCGCCCCGGAGAAGATCGAGAAGCGTGGTCGCGGCAGCCTCGCCCGGCAGGGTTCCGGCAGCAGTAGTCGCGGCAAGCAATGCAGTGACTACGAAATTCCTGTTTCTCGTCATTCTCTGTTCCATTTCCCGGTCCGAGCCCGACCCGGACTCGCAGCACGTTTTGTCTTTCGCGGATCACTAGCGGATCGGCATTTCATTGAAAAGTTGGACGACGTCCCGCAGATCCGTCTGGCGACGTCACCTTTGCGTGACGACACGACATAACGCCGCCCGTCCGTCGCGCAAACTAAATGGAAACATTCGTTAAATTTTGATTGACGTTAACAAATCGTGGAATGGCCTGGGCCAGGATCGCGTTCAAGCCGCACACAAATAGTCGTGAGACGTGCCGCAAAGGACACAGGAGCCCAACGCATCAAGCCAACATAAATACTTGACTGTACAAATCATCTTATGCTCATTCGCTTGCATCGTGCCCACCCCTCCCTAATTTAAGGTGAGCTTTCAACCTGAGCCTCGGCGTCGCAAAAGGCAGGACTTTTCATGACCTATCGCACTGAAACCGACACTTTCGGACCGATCAATGTTGCCTCCGACCACTATTGGGGCGCGCAGGCGGAACGGTCACTCGGCAACTTCAAGATCGGCTGGGAAAAGCAGCCTCTGCCGGTTGTGCGGGCTCTGGGCATTGTCAAGCAGGCGGCTGCACGCGCCAATATGGCCCTCGGCAAGCTCGACCCGCAGCTTGGTGAGGCGATCATCGCCGCCGCCCAGGAAGTGATCGAGGGCAAGCTGAACGACCATTTCCCGTTGGTCGTCTGGCAGACGGGTTCGGGCACCCAGTCAAACATGAATGCCAATGAGGTGATCTCCAACCGCGCCATCGAGATGCTGGGCGGCGTGATGGGCTCCAAGAAGCCGGTTCATCCGAATGACCACGTCAACATGAGCCAGTCGTCCAACGACACCTATCCGACGGCCATGCATATCGCGGCCGCAGAGCATGTGGTCCACCACCTGCTGCCGGCGCTTGGACATCTTCATGCGGCACTCGACGCCAAGGCCAAGGCCTTTGCGCATATCATCAAGATTGGCCGAACCCATACGCAGGATGCCACTCCCCTGACGCTGGGTCAGGAATTCTCGGGCTATGCCGCCCAGGTCGCGTCCTCGATCAAGCGGATCGAGATCACCCTGCCCGGCCTCTACGAGCTCGCCCAGGGCGGCACGGCCGTCGGCACGGGCCTCAATGCACCGATCGGTTTTGCCGAAAAAGTCGCCGAGGAAATCGCCAAGATCACCGGCCTGCCCTTCGTCACCGCACCCAACAAGTTCGAGGCGCTGGCTGCCCATGACGCCATGGTCTTCGCCCATGGCGCGATCAACGCCGCCGCTGCCGCCCTGTTCAAGATCGCCAATGACATCCGCTTCCTCGGCTCCGGCCCCCGCGCAGGGCTCGGCGAACTCGCTCTGCCGGAAAACGAGCCGGGTTCGTCGATCATGCCGGGCAAGGTCAACCCGACCCAGTCGGAAGCACTGACCCAGGTCTGCGCCCACATCTTCGGCAACAACGCCGCCATCACCTTTGCCGGCAGCCAGGGCCATTTCGAACTCAACGTCTACAATCCGATGATGGCCTACAATTTCCTGCAGTCGGTGCAGCTGCTCGGCGACGCCGCCGTCTCCTTTACCGACAATTGCGTGGTCGGTATCGAGGCGCGCGAAGACAATATCCGCAAGGGCGTTGAGAACTCGCTGATGCTGGTGACGGCGCTGAACGGCAAGCTCGGTTACGACCTTTGCGCCAAGATCGCCAAGACCGCCCACAAGAACGGCACGACACTGCGCGAGGAGGCCGTGGGGGGTGGCTATCTGACCAACGAGGAATTTGACCAGTATGTCCGCCCGGAGCTGATGATCGGCCCACAGTGAGGAACAAGGCGCACACCCTCCGGAAACCTTGACCGAAGGCGGCACCACGCCGCCTTCGACACTCGTCTTTAGAACCATTGCAAAACTGGAACACCCCGACTAGACCGGCTGCCGAGTGACCTCTCGTTCCGGCTTCAAAAGGTGCTGCAATGGCTGACGATCTGTTCCCCCTCGGCGAGGACAAGACCCCCTACCGCAAGATCACGTCCGACTACGTCTCCGTAGAGACCTTCAAGGGTCAGGAGATCCTAACCGTCGAACCGGAAGGCCTCCGTCTTCTGGCCGAAACCGCGCTTTCGGACATCAACCACCTCCTGCGCCCCGGGCACCTGAAGCAGCTGGCCTCCATCCTCGAAGATCCCGAAGCCACCGACAACGACCGCTTCGTTGCCTTCGACCTCCTGAAGAACGCCAACATCGCCGCCGGTGGCATCCTGCCGATGTGCCAGGACACGGGCACCGCGATCGTGATGGGCAAGAAGGGCCGCCGCGTCTGGACCGACGGCCATGACTACGCGGCGCTGGCCGAAGGCGTGCGCGACGCCTATGAGCGCCGCAACCTGCGCTACTCGCAGCTCGCGCCGATCAAGATGTTCGAGGAAAAGAACACCAAGACCAACCTGCCGGCCCAGATCGACCTCTATGAAGAGGGCGAGGACGCTTACAAGTTCCTTTTCATGGCCAAGGGCGGCGGTTCTGCCAACAAGACCTTCCTCTATCAGGGGACGCCCTCGCTTCTGACCCATGACCGGATGATCGACTTCCTCAAGGAGAAGATCCTGACCCTGGGTACGGCAGCTTGTCCCCCCTACCACCTGGCGATCGTCATAGGCGGCCTTTCCGCCGAAATGACGCTGAAGACCGTCAAGCTCGCTTCGGCACGTTACCTTGATGACCTGCCGACCGAAGGCTCCGAGAGTGGCCATGCCTTCCGCGATCTGGAGATGGAAAAGGAAATCCACAAGCTTACCCAGTCGATGGGTGTCGGCGCCCAGTTCGGTGGCAAGTATTTCTGTCATGACGTGCGGGTGATCCGCCTGCCCCGCCACGGCGCATCGCTTCCGATCGGCCTCGGCGTCAGCTGTTCCGCCGACCGCCAGGCCAAGGGCAAGATCACCAGAGACGGCATCTATATCGAACAGCTGGAAACCGATCCGTCGAAATACATGCCCGATATCGACGAAACGGCCCTCTCATCATCCGTGGTCAAGGTCGACCTCAACCAGCCGATGAGCGCGATCCTGGCAGAGCTCACCAAACATCCGGTCAAGACCCGCCTGTCGCTGACCGGCACGATCATCGTTGCCCGCGACCTCGCCCACTCTAAGATCCGCGATCGCCTCGAAAAGGGCGAAGGCATGCCCGATTACATGAAGAACCATCCGGTCTATTACGCGGGCCCCGCCAAGACCCCGACCGGCTATGCCTCGGGCTCCTTCGGTCCGACCACGGCCGGCCGCATGGACAGCTACGTCGACCAGTTCCAGTCCTTCGGCGGCTCGATGGTGATGCTCGCCAAGGGCAACCGCTCGCGCGCCGTACGCGAAGCCTGCAAGAAGCATGGCGGCTTCTATCTCGGCTCGATCGGCGGCCCGGCAGCACGCCTCGCGCAGGACTGCATCAAGAAGGTCGAGGTCCTGGAATACCCGGAACTCGGCATGGAAGCAGTCTGGAAAATCGAAGTCGAGGACTTCCCGGCCTTCATCGTCACCGACGACAAGGGCAACGACTTTTTCCAGGAATTCAATCTGGGTTGACATTTTTCTGTGAAAATCAGCGTGCCGTTGCGGAAGCCGACTTTCGCAACGGCAATTTATCATATCTTTTACAAGACGTTACGCAGATGAACGAATACTGCTCATTTTGCGCCCCTAAGTTCTCGTTGCGCGATTATTAAACATTTTCCAATCATTTGCCGCTAATTATTCTTTGGACCTTTAATGTCCCGAGTGACGACCACTGGAGTTGGCCGAATGAGCACGGCGACACCGCCAAAGACGCAGAGCCCTGACGTCGCGGCACAGATCACCTACGCAATGCGCTCGATGGGGGTCGCCCCGATCCCGCGCAATTACGAGCTGTTCTATGAAGCCTATATCGGATCCAACCCGGCACTGACACGGGAACTGGCAGCGCTCGGCAGCCGCGCCACCCAGGACGAGCTGGATACCCTCGGGGAACAGTATTTCGGCAGCCACCAGAGCAAGGCCATTGAAAACGCCCATGCCAAGCTGATTGGCGAGCTCGACGGCCTCCTGCGCCTTCTGCAGCAGGAACAGACCTCCTTGCAGAGCTACAACAGGCTGCTCGGCGAAACCTATCATCGGATCAATTCCAAGAGCACAAACAGCGCCGACATCCTGCGCAGCGCCATCAACATCCTGACCGAAGCCACGGGCTCTACCATGGCACATGGCGAAGAGACGGTCGTCCAGATGTCCGAACGCTCCAAGGAGATGGACGAGGTTCGGCGCGAGCTGGATGAATACAAGCGCATTGCCAATACGGACTCGCTGACGCGCATTGCCAACCGCCGGGCCTTCGACGAGAAGCTCGCCGCCGTCTACACCAGCGGCACCAAGCCCCTTGCAGGACTGGTGCTGGCCGACATCGACAATTTCAAGAAGGTCAATGACGCCTACGGCCACCCTGTCGGCGACAAGATCCTCGCGACCGTTGCGACCGTCATTCGCAACAATGTCCGGAAAGACTGCTTCGTGGCCCGAACCGGTGGCGAGGAATTCGCGATCATTGTCGAAGGCAACACGGCCGAAGAGATCTACCAGATTTGCGAACGCACCCGCACGGCGCTTGAAACGACACCGTTCAAGAACTCCAAGACCGGCGTGAACTATGGCCCGATCACAATCTCGCTCGGCTTCGCCATGGCCGCCGATGCCGAAGATGCCGGTGAACTCTACGCCAAGTCCGATATCGCCCTCTATTGCGCCAAGAATGCCGGGCGAAACAGGACCAAGCCCTATGAAGACGGCATGAAGAAGGACTTCACCAAGAGCTGGCTGATCTACAAGCGTTGATCGCTTTCGGGCTTACCACATCGTCTTCGCCGCCCGCGCCGGCCATTCCCGGTCATAGCTTTCCTGGTCGAAACTCTCTTTCGCGGCCTTCAGCATCTCACCAGGTGTCGGCAGTTCATCCGCAGCGACATGCCGCTCGCCGTTCCACAACTCGGCCCGCATGACAGCCCGGGCGCACTGGAAATAAGCCTCTTCGATAGAGATGATGATGACGCTGCGCGGATGCCGCCCGTCGATCTCGAAGCTCTCGAGCAAGTCCGGCGCGACGGAGATCACGGCCCGTCCGTTGATCCGCATCACGCTGTTCGATCCGGGGATCAGAAACATCAGGGCAACACGCGGATCACGCACGATGTTGGCGAGCGAATCGACCCGGTTGTTGCCGCGCCAATCCGGCAACGCGAGCGTTCTGTCATTTTCAATCCGGACAACGGCCCCGCGATCGCCACGCGGCGAACAGTCGAGCCCTTCTGGCCCGGCCGTTGCCAGCGCCACGAACGGCGATTTTTCGATCATCTGCCGATAGGCGGGCGTCAACGACGTCGTGACCTTGGCCGTCGATGCCTCGGAGACCTCGCTATAGATCGCCTTGAGGTCCTCAACGGTGGTGATGATAGTCATGCTTTTCGCTCCCGCTTATCCATCCGACACTAGACGCCGCTGCGGGGTAGGCAAGAGCGATGACGCGACTATGACACCCGGCGCTCACCGGACTGCCCCGACAACTCTGCTCCGGTCAGGAAGGATGCGACCGCAGCGATGACTTCGGGTGCGCTGACAATGCGCCGATGCCCGTGGCCATTGGCCCAGAGATGCCGGACATGGGGCGAGACACCGATATAGCGCTGCGCATGGCCGACATTCACCTCCTTGTCGTCCTCCGCATGAACGACGAGCAGAGGCCAGTCGATCCGGCGGGCAACGCTGACCCCGTCGAGATCCTCGACCCGCGCGCCGGCAATTTCCACTGCCCGGCTGCGCATCGCGCCGACACTGCTTCGGCCGAGACCGACCATCGAAGCAAAGCCGTTGAACACCTCGCCCATGCTGGAGGGCGAGCCGATCAGCGCGATCCGGGTAGCATTCAAGGTCTGCAGATCCGAAAACACGCCGCCTGCTGCCATCATCACGGCGGCGCCGCCAAAGGAGTGTCCCACCACGCCATCGAAGCGACCGAAATGCCGTTCCGCCGCGACGATGGCTTCTGCAGCGATCTTCAGATCGAGCCGCCGCCCACTCGAGGCACCATGCCCGGGCAGGTCGAGCACGATCACGTCTGCGCCGGTCTGCCGAAGTCCCCAGGCGAGATCGGACAGATACTCGGCGCGAGAGCCCCAGCCATGCACCACAAGGATCCGCCGCCTGTCGGCTTTACCCTCAGCCGGCAGATGATGCGCCGCTGCCATGCCGCGCGACAGCGCTAGGCGCACCAATGTCGCCTGCCGGAGCCGATTGCGACCGACAAAGAAGACCTGCCGCGCCTTGGCGCCCTTGGGTTTCCGGCTCGGCGTCCGGCAGAAGAGTTCAAACGCAATCCGCCCGGCCACTCCGGGCGAGAGCTTTTCCAGCTGCGCGAAAGCCAGGCGGGTGACCTTGAGCGGAAAGGATGGCATAGTCAGAATCCCCCAGACTGTTCAATGATGAACAATAAAGTACAAGAATGAACAAAAAGCAAGCCTTCCCCTGGGATCATCCTCGATTTCGCAGCTGGATTTCGGTTGCCCGCGCCTGCCAGCTGATGCAGCAGGCCCTCGCTCGTGCGCTGGCACCGCTCGACATCAAGCCGCCGCATCTCGATATCCTCGTCAATCTCTATCGTTTCGAAGGGATTTCCCAGCAGGAACTGGCCCGCAAGCTGCTGGTCGGCCGCTCCAATATGAGCATGCTGCTGCCGCAGATGGAAAAACGCGGCCTTCTGGAGCGGCGACCGGATCAGCGGGACAAGCGCGTATTGCGGCTGTTCCTCACCGCAGAGGGTCGGGATCTGAGTGAGAGGGCGATGCAGATTCAGACAGATCTCATCGAGCGAACGCTTTCCGCGACGCCGATCGACGAATGCCAGCGCCTCGCCGAAAACATGGACCTGCTGATCCAGCGCATGCTGGTCGCCGACGGGATGGTGGACCCTGAACTCAGCGAGGATCGCGACTGAGGCGCTTTTCAGCGAGTTCCGCCTCATAGGCCGCAAACTTCTCATCACCGCTTTCGCCGAGTTCGCGCAGGTAGTTCCAGGTGAAGATCCCGGTGTCGTGTCCGTCATCGAAGCCGATCCGCACCGCGTAATTGCCGGTCGGCACCATCTGCCGGATCGTGACATGCCTCTTGCCAGGCACCGTGACCTTCTGGCCCGGCCCATGCCCCTGGACCTCTGCCGATGGCGACAACACCCTGAGCATTTCGGCCGGAAGCGCGGCAACGACACCGTCGTTGAAACTGACGGTCAACAGACGTCTGTCCTTCGACACCTTGAGTTCGGTCGGCCAGATCTCGCTCATGTTATCCTCGGATGGGCTTTGTTGTCGGATGCTGCAGACCTAGGACCAAGTGCTGAGCTTTGCAATCCGTCTTGATGAAGTCGTCGCCTGTCAGCTTGACGCTTCAAGGGCTTGGCCCCACATTGGACGAAACGGACAGGAGAGATCTGTTGGACCAGACCCCCGCCGATTGGCGCCAGGCAGAACCGCTCGTTGAACGAGCGAACCCGATGATCGACCCCTTTGGACGGGCCGTGACCTATCTGCGCGTCTCCGTTACCGACCGATGCGACTTCCGCTGCACCTATTGCATGGCGGAGAACATGACATTCCTGCCGAAGAAGGATCTTCTGACGCTGGAGGAGCTCGACCGGCTCTGTTCCGCCTTCATTGCCAAGGGCGTTCGCAAGCTGCGCCTGACGGGCGGCGAGCCGCTGGTCCGCAAGAATATCATGCATCTGGTGCGCGCCCTGTCGCGCCATATCAGCAAGGGTCTGGATGAGCTGACGCTGACCACCAACGGCTCTCAGCTTGCCCGCCATGCCCAAGAACTCGCCGACTGCGGCGTCAGACGCATCAACGTCTCCCTCGACACGCTGGACCCGGACAAGTTCAAGGCGATCACCCGCTGGGGCGAATTCGGCACGGTCATGGACGGCATTCGCGCAGCCCAGGCCGCCGGTATCCACATCAAGCTCAACGCCGTGGCGCTGAAGGATTTCAACGAGCACGAGATCCCGGACCTCCTGCGCTTTGCCCATGGCGAGGGCATGGACCTGACCCTGATCGAGACCATGCCGATGGGCGAGACGGGCGAGGACCGGACGGACCAGTATCTCCCGCTCTCGAAAGTCCGCGCGGCACTCGAAGAGCAGTTCATGCTCGACGACATCCCCTACCGGACCGGTGGACCGGCACGCTATGTCGAGGTGCGTGAAACCGGCGGTCGCCTGGGCTTCATCACGCCCCTCACCCATAATTTCTGTGAAAGCTGCAATCGAGTGCGCCTGACCTGCACGGGCACGCTCTATATGTGCCTTGGCCAGGATGATGCAGCCGACCTGCGCACCGCTCTTCGGGCATCTGACGACGACGCCTATCTGTCGGCGGCCATCGACGAGGCGATTTCACGCAAGCCAAAGGGTCACGACTTCATCATAGACCGCGCCCATCGCAAGCCGGCTGTCGCGCGGCACATGAGCGTCACCGGCGGCTGAACGCCGCCGGCTTTCTTCTCAGTCCTCAGGCCGAACGGCGATAGACCTGCGGAGCTGCCCGCTGGCTGTCGGTGCGGAAGCGCGAGATCTTGTGCATCAGATTGTCGACGCGCTGCCGCAGCCCCTGGATCTCGGCATTGTTCTCTTCGACCATGGCCGCGTTCTGCTGGGTGATCAGCTCGACATCGCGCACGGCGGACGTCACTTCGCTGATGCCCGTCGACTGTTCGCGGGTGGCTGCCGAAATGCCTTCGACCAGCGACTGCACTTCTTCGACCTGATCGATGATCGCCTGCAGCGCGACACCGGTGTTCTCGACAAGCTCGACGCCCGAACGCACCTGACCGCCGCTGACGGAGATCAGCGTCTTGATCTCCTTGGCCGCGTTGGCGCAGCGCTGCGCAAGATCACGAACTTCCTGGGCAACCACCGCAAAGCCACGGCCGGCTTCCCCGGCGCGCGCGGCCTCGACGCCGGCATTGAGCGCCAGCAGATTGGTCTGGAATGCGATTTCGTCGATCACTCCAATGATCGTCGAAATCTTTTCCGAGGACCGGCTGATCTCGGCCATGGCCTCCACCGCCTTCTTCACCACCACACCCGACTGGCGGGCATGATCCCGGGCCGACTGGACGGACTGGGCGGTGCGCCCTGCCCCATCTGCCGTCGAGCGAACGACATCGCTCAGATGCGAGAGCGCACGAACACTCTCCTCAAGCGCTGCCGCCTGCTGTTCGGTGCGGCGGGCCAGATCATCGGCGGAAACAGCAAGGTTTTCCGAACCGGCATTGATGTCGACGCTTGCCGCCCGCACCTCTTCGAGTGTCGCCCTCAGCGCTTCGACAGCCTGGTTGTAGGTCGAGGCCATGGCGACGAAATCGGCCGGCAGGTCGTCGCGCATGGAAACGTCGAGCTGACCGTTGGCGAGCGCTTCGAGCACCGACGACAGGGCTTCCAGCGCCGAGCGCTGATCGGCCTCGACGCGGGCACGTTCCTCGGCACGCTGTGTGCTTTCCCGCTCGGAGCGCGCACGCGCGGCTTCCGCTTCCTCCTCGAGACGCCGGTTTTCCAACGCCGCATCGCGGAACACGGTGACGGAACGCACCATGTCGCCGATTTCGTCGCCGCGGTTGCGGCCTTCGATCGGGACGGAAAGATCGCCATTCGCAAGGCGTGCCATGACGCTGGTGATCCGCTTCAGCGGCGCCCGCAAGGTTTCGACCAGCATCAGACCGCCGATGATCGCAAGCAGCGTCCCGAGGACCATGGTGATGACCGAGATCGTCGCCGACCGCTCGCTGTCTTCACGGCCAATCTCCTGGGCCTGGGCGACGAAATTGCGCAACGAGCCCATCCCCGCCGAAACGGCTGCACTGGCGGCCAGACGCTTTTCCTCCCAGTCACGTCCTGCGTCGAGGCGGGCTTGGGACATGTCGGCAAGTGCTGCAAGCTGCGGTGCAATCTTCTGCGGGAAGTCCCGCAGCGCGCTGTTCTTGGCGCCAAGCTCGGAAATGCGCGCTGCAATGGCCTGCAGGGCTTCGATCTCCTTCACGACAACCGCGCGGCTTTCGTCACTCAGCGCCCCCAGCATCTGCTGCACGCGCAATTCCATGGTCGCAACATTGAGCGCCGCCGTATCGACGAGTGCCATCAGCTCCTTCTGTTCGGCGACAAGCTTGTCCAGATTGACGAAGCGGTCGGCGGCAACATCGCTGTTCTTGGCCGCCTGCAGCGTGATCTTCTGCTCGATCTCGACCAGTTCGGCGAGCACACGTCCGAGTTCCTGCGCCTTGGCGTCGTCCGGCGACGACTGCCCGAGGATCGTCTCGATCTTGCCGATCGCGGCGGCAACTTCGCCGACCAGCACCTTGCCCTTCTCGGATGCGATCTCGTTGGCCTTGGCCAGATCCTTCTGCATCGGTCCGAGATAGAGCTTGGCCTCGGCCAACTGCTCTTCCGGCGTGAAGGCCATCTGCACGCCGACTCGCAACTTTCCGAGGCGATCGAGAAGCGACTTGAACGCCGAAGCATCGAACAGCAGTTCCTTGGCAAAGCGCTCCTTGCCTGAGAGATCCTCGCGGACGAAATCGACCTGCTTGACGATCTGCTGGCTCTCAGCCTGCAGCGCGGCCACCGCGGCATTGAGGCCCGCATCCAGCTCGTCGCGCTTCGTCTTGTTGTCCCACAATGCTGCGGTCTGCGTCCGCATCTGCGAGGGAAGCTGCGTCAGGGCGGAGAGATCCGCAGATTGCGCCTGTTTCGCAAGGACCCCATTCAGAACATCGAGCCCCTTCTCCTGGCCGTCTATGGCGGAGAGCAGCGCCTGCCTGCTGTCTTCGGTTGGATCAAGGCTGAACTCCTGCAGCCCCTGCTGCAGCGTCTCCAGGTCGCTGATATTGCCAATGGTCGCGCGCGTGACGGTCATGTGACCGTTCAAGGTCGTGGCAGTCCAATAGCCCAGCAGGCCAACGCCCGCCATCAGCAGAACGAGAGGAACAACGAACAGCAATACCTTGGTGACGATCCTGCGACTTTGCAGAAGGCGATCGATAAAACTCATGGGGACCCTCAAAGAGGTCGAAAGCCTGCGAGATCATCGCGCAGGGTCGAGAAGACGGCGCGCCCTCATGTGCGCCAGACGCGAGATTGGTCTGTTCAGTTTGAACAATGGTTAATCGCGATCAGTCTTTTTCGCATTGCAGTATCGATTGGTGCAGGCAACATCGCAATTCCGGTTTCTCGCTGCAGCCGCTTGGTTTAGAACCTGCGGGTACGCACGGGAATCGAGCATGGCATTATCCGAGAACACCCGAGGCGCCCTCCTGATGGCGATCTCGATGGCGGGCTTCACCTTCAACGACGCTCTGACGAAATCTGTGACATCGGAACTGACCGTCGCACAGATCATGTTCGTGCGAGGTGCCTTTACCGCAGCCCTCGTCTATGTGGTGGCACGGCGCATGGGGGCGCTCGACCACATCAAGAACATCCTGCAGCCACTCATCTTGCTGCGCATTGCCTTCGAAACGGTCGCAGCCGTGGCCTTTCTGGCAGCCCTTGGCCAGGTCCCGCTTGCCAATGCCTCGGCGATTCTGCAGTCGCTGCCGCTTGCGGTCACGCTCGGCGCCGCGATCTTCTACAAGGAGCCGGTCGGCTGGCGCCGCTGGACGGCCATTGGCCTCGGCTTCATCGGCGTGCTCGTCATCATCCAGCCTGGCCCTGAGGGGTTCACGCTGGCCTCTCTCTATATCGTCTTCTGCGTGATCACGGCAGCCGGGCGCGATCTCGTCACGCGCCGGATCGATCCCAACATCTCGTCGCTGACGGTCACCTTCTTTACGGCAGCATCGATTTCAGTCGCCGGCCTGCTGTTGATCCCGGCCTTCGGCGGCTGGCAGCCGCTTTCTGGCAGCGCACTCGGTCGGCTCGCATTTGCTTCGATCTTTCTATTCGCTGGCTACCAGGCAATCATCATGGCGATGCGCACCGGCGAAATCTCCTTCATCGCCCCGTTCCGCTATACCAGCCTTCTCTGGGCGGTTCTGCTCGGCATGATCTTCTTCAACGAAACACCCGACATCTGGATGATCCTTGGCTCGGCCATTGTCATCGGCTCGGGCCTTTACACATTCTACCGTGAAAGCAAACGCAAGGCGGCGCTTGCCCGCCGCGCGGACCCCGCCTCTCCCGGCTAATCGCCTTTGGCGCAAGGACATTTGAGCGTGCAGCAGCAGCCTCGTTTCCTGGACAGAACCACCGCACCGCATATCGTCAGTCTCGTGGCGATCGCCGGTCTGTCGGCGCTGACCATGAACATCTTTCTGCCCGCGCTGCCCGAAATGGCCTCAAATCTCAATGTCGACTACGACAGGGTCCAGGTCCTCGTTTCCGGCTACATCGCGATGACGGCCCTGGTCCAGCTATTGATCGGCCCCCTTTCGGACCGCTACGGACGGCGGCCGGTGATGATCGGTGCCTTGCTCATCCTGATCGGCTCGTCGCTCGTCTGCACGGTGGCAAGCTCCATCGAAATCCTGACCATTGCGCGCATGATCCAGACGGCGGTCGTGGCCGGACTGGTCCTCTCCCGCGCGATCATCCGTGACATGGTTCCAATGGACGAAGCCGCCTCGATGATCGGCTATGTCACCATGGGCATGACGTTGATCCCGATGATCGGCCCCACGCTCGGTGGCGTACTCAGCGACCATTTCGGCTGGCGTTCGAACTTTGCCGCCATCCTGATTGCAGCCGTCATCGTTCTGATCCTCGTCTACAAGGACCTCGGCGAAACCAACCGGCAGAAGAGCGATAGCTTTTCCGAGCAGTTTCGCGCCTGGCCGCGCCTGCTCGCCTCACCCCGTTTCTGGGGCTACACCATGGCTGGCACCTTCACCTCGGGCGCATTCTTCGCCTTTCTCGGCGGCGCGCCCTTCGTCGGCGGCACGCTGATGGGACTGACACCGAGCATGCTCGGTCTGCAGTTCATTTTCATCGCCGTCGGCTATATCGCCGGCAACTACATTTCGGGCCGCTTTGCGCGGCGCGCCGGCATCGACATGATGATGCTCGTTGGCGGGATCGTCGCCCTCCTCGGCGCAGCCATCCCGATCCTGCTCTTCCTCCAGGGCCATGTTTCGTCGCTCGCCTTCTTCGCCCCGCAGATCGTGGTCGGTTTCGGCAATGGTCTGTCTTTGCCGAGCACCAATGCCGGCATCGTCAGCGTCCGTCCGGAGCTGGCAGGCTCAGCCTCAGGCCTCGGCGGCGCGATTTCCATGGGCGGCGGCGCTTTTGTCTCCTGGCTCGCGACCCGGATCCTTTCAATCGAAACCGGCGCCATGCCGCTGCTGCTCGTGATGTTCGCCTGCTGCGTGCTGGCACTTGTGGCGGTCGCCTTCCTTCGGCTGACGCCAGGGGAGGAACGGTGAGCGCATGACAGAGGCGATCCGCCCACCCGCACTCATCCTTGCCGGTGGCAGCTCACGCAGAATGGGTACCGACAAGGCCGCACTTCAGCTCGCAGGGACGCCGCTTGCCCTTTGCATTGCCGAACGACTGAGACCCCAGGCATCGAAGGTCTATCTAAATGCCCCAAGCGGACACCTGCTTGGCCAATCGCTGCCCCTGGTACCCGATACGCGGCCGGACCGCCCAGGTCCGCTGGCCGGCATTCTGGCAGGCTTGAAGCTATTTGCCGAACAACCTAACGGGCCGCCCCACATCGTGACCACACCCTGTGATACGCCGTTTCTGCCCAACGATCTGGTGATGCGCCTCTGCGAAACGGCAGCCAGCGGAACCATCGTGCTGGCAGCCTCGAATAGTCGCACCCATCCGATCACCGCGCTCTGGCCCATCGCCCTTGCGGACGACCTGGAGGATTGGCTCGACCACCCGGATCACCGTCGCGTCTTTGACTTTGTCGCCCGTCATCCCTCACAGAAGGTCGAATTCCCCACCTTCGCAGGTCCCTCTGGACCGGTCGACCCTTTCTTCAACATCAACACGCCGCAGGATGTCGCCATTGCAGAAGACATCCTCAGACAGGGTGCAGCATGACGGGCAGCCCCCGCATCTTCGGAATCGCCGGCTGGAAGAATTCCGGCAAGACGGGCCTTGCGGTCCGGCTCGTCGAGGAATTCACCAGGCGCGGTTACAAGATTTCGACGATCAAGCACGCCCACCACGACTTTGACATCGACAAGGTGGGAGCCGACAGCTATCGCCACCGGGAAGCGGGCGCGCACGAAGTCGTCATCGTCTCGGGTACGCGCTATGCGATCATGCATGAATTGCGCGGCGCGCCAGAACCGAGTTTCGAGGAAATCCTGGCCCGCATCGGTCCCTGCGACCTCGTCTTGATCGAGGGGTACAAACGGGAGCCTGTGCCGAAGATCGAGGCGCGCAGGCAAGCCGCCGCAAAGCGCGAACCGCTGGCGCCCTCAGACCCGCATATCCGCGCGATCGCGGCCGACCACAGCGTATCGGACACCGACCTGCCGGTCTTTGATCTCGACGACACCACGGCGATCGCCGATTTCATCGCCACCGTAACCGGCCTTCCATCAAAAAACTGACCGCTCCGAGATGACGGAAAAAGGCCGCCGGATCACTCCGGCGGCCTTCCTATTCTCTCGCTTCGCGGCCGATCAGTCGTTGCTCGACACACCGGCCGGGCGGACCAGCGTCGTCACGCGGCGAATGGCCACGCGGCGGTTCTGCTGCTCCGCGGCTTCCGTACGGATCTTCAGGAAGCGCTCGCCGTAACCCTGGACCGACATGTTTTCCGGCGGGATGCCATAGACTTCGGTCAGCAGGTTGGCGACGGTCTCGGCACGCTTGTCCGAGAGGATCAGGTTCGAGCGATCCGAACCCACCGCATCCGTATGACCTTCGATCAGGAAGACTTCGCCAGGATCCTTCTCAAGCAGCTTCTCCATTGCCTGGGCAACACGGCGCAGGGTCCGGGCCTGCTCGAGCGGCACTTCAGCCGAGCCCGAGGGGAATGTGATGGTGTCGAGATCGATACGGCGAACCTTGTCGCGGATACGGGCGGACGACTTCACTTCATCGATCGAATAGACCCGTTCGACACGCTCCACCGGCGGCTGAGCGAGGAAGTCATAGTAGTCCCGATCCGGCGAACGCGTCGTGCTGACGATGTAGTCGCTGACCGGAATGGTCAGACGCATCGGCGGCAGTGAGAGACCGACGTCAACGAAGATGGTCGGACGCTCTCTATCCGCTTCCGGCGAATACATCAGCACATATTCGCGACCGCGCGGAGAGATGCGCGAGCGGATGATGATATCGCCATAGCGGTTGTAGACCGTCACCAGCTTGCTGCCATCAATGCGTTCGATCGTTTCGCGGACACGACCACGAGAGAGCTGCTCGTAATAGGTCTCTTCCTCATCGTAACGCAGGCGATCGCGATCATCGCTGCGAACCACGATCTGGTTGCCGACATTGATGACGGTACGATTGTCGATCTGCTCGATGACCCGGATCTCCGTGACCTGGTTGACCACGTTGTTCTGGATGATCGTGTTGTTCGTGACATTGTTCGTCACGTTGTTGTTTGTCACGTTATTGGTGACGTTGTTCGTCACGCTGCTGTTGGTGACATTGGTGACAGTCGTCGGCACGTCGAAAGTCGGCGCCGCGTCGAGCGTCGTACCCTCTTCGGCGATCGTCGCCTGGATGACCTGCGGATCAACCTGAACCGCATCGGCCTGCGCCTCGGCATCGTTTGCCGGTGGCGGGGCGACGTCTTCCCGCGCTCTCAGCTGGGTACGCTGCTCGCGCGCGGTTTCGCCGCCGGCATTGTCGGCCTCCTTGTCGCTGTCCAGGACAGCAGCCCCGTTATCGACCGGCAGCAGGACCGTTTCGGATGTCTGGGACGGATCCTCGGCAATCGTCTCCTTTTCCTCGACGGTCAGCGCATCGGGGATCTCCTCGACGGGCTGATCGACCGGCGGCTCGACAGCGGGAACGAGAACTTGCTCGCCTTCCGGCTGCTGGCCATCGGCGGGAACCTCTTCCCCGGTCGCCTGCTCGTCGGTCGCCGGCTGCTCGGTCGGCTGCTCGCCGGTCTGCTGCTGTTCTTCGCTCGGCTGCTCTGCCGGCGGAGCGACAGCGCATTCCTCTTCGGAGGCGGCCTGCGAGCCATCGGCACAGGTTACGGTCTGAGCCGGCTGCTCTTCGGCAGGCTGTTCCGTTTCTTGCGTTTCGTCCGTTGCCGGAGCCTGTCCCTCGGTCTGCTCGGATGCAGCAGGCTCCTCGGTCGCCTGTTCTTCGACCGGCTGTTCTTCAGTCGCCTGTTCTTCAACCGGCTGCTCTTCGGTCGGCTGCTCTTCGGTCTGGGGCTGCGGCTCCTCGACCGGCTGTTCTTCCGGGGCTGCCGGTACGGGGCATTCGTCTTCGGATGCGGCCTGGGAACCGTCGGCACACGTCACGGCTGCCTGCTGAGCTTCTTCAGCAGCGCGCTGAGCTTCCGCTTCCGCTTCAGCCTGGGCCTGGGCCTGGGCTTCGGCCTCTGCCTGGGCCTGAGCTTCGGCTTCAGCTTGACGCTGAGCCTCTTCCTCGGCAGCGCGCTGGGCTTCTTCTTCCGCCTGGCGCTGGGCCTCTTCTTCGGCGGCGCGCTGCGCTTCGGCTTCTGCCTGGCGCTGGGCCTCTTCTTCAGCGGCACGTTGTGCTTCGGCTTCGGCCTGGGCCTGCGCTTCGGCTTCCGCCTGGGCTTGAGCTTCAGCTTCGGCCTGAGCCTGGGCTTCAGCTTGACGCTGAGCTTCCTCTTCCGCCAGACGGCGCTGCTCTTCTTCAGCTGCTGCCTGGGCATCGCGAGCGGCACAGGTTTCGGCGTCGGGTGCCTCGGACCCGTCATTACAGGTCACAGCCTGTGCCAGCTGGATGAGCTTTTCCTCAGCCTGCTGGGTCTGGACCTGACGTTCGGGGTGACCGGTGACCGAAGCCGCGACCGGCTTCGCCAGCACCGCGACAGACAGGACCGGGATTGCCACCGTATTGAGCAATCTCTTCTTGAACATGCCTTGCGTTTCCTTCCCTACACACCGATCAGGCGTGTTCCGCCATGAGGTGTCGTTGAATAGCCAGGTCGACTACGTGGACCGGAACTGCCGCCAAGCTAGGTTCCACATAATTAACCGTGCCTGAACGAGTTGAAACGTCTTTTGCTCCACCCGACCAGTGTCGAAGTGCAGAATCACGTCTTCCCGTCCCTGACACCCTTATGTGAAGCAAATTTTGGCGATCTCGCGGTTTGTTGTTGATTTCGGTTTCAAATCCGGACGAATATTGGGCCCAAGTGTGGACGATCATGCCACACGAACATGGACAGCCGCGGCAAGACAAAAAGCGGCGTCCGCCAACAGAGAGGATCCTATGCGTATTCCGACACGTTTTCTGGCCGCAGCTTCCATCGCTGCCCTGTCGCTTTTTGCCGGCTCGGCCATGGCTCAAGAGAAGCTGATCATCGGCACCGAAGGCGCTTACCCGCCCTTCAACAACCTGGAAGCTGACGGCTCCCTGGTCGGGTTCGACATCGACATCGCCAAGGCGCTTTGCGAAGAAATGAAGGTGACCTGCGAATTCGTGACCCAGGACTGGGACGGCATCATCCCGGCGCTGCAGGCCAAGAAGTTCGACGCCATCATCGCCTCCATGTCGATCACGCCGGAGCGCCTCGAGAAGGTCGACTTCTCGAAGAAGTACTACAACACCCCGCCGGCCGTTGCCGTGCCGAAGGATTCGACGATTACCGACGTTGCTGGCCTCAAGGGCAAGACCATCGGCGCGCAGTCCTCGACCACCCATGCCAACTATGCCGAAAAGCACATGGCGGAGTCCGAGCTGAAGCTTTACCCGACCGCTGACGAATACAAGCTCGACCTCGAAGGCGGCCGCGTTGACGCCGTGGTCGACGACATCGTCGTTCTCTCCGAATGGCTGAAGACCGAAGCCGGCGCCTGCTGCAAGATCCTGACGCCGCTGCCGGTCGATCCGGAAATCAATGGCGAGGGCGCAGGCATCGCTGTGCGCAAGGGTGAAACCGCGCTCGCAGACAAGTTCTCCGCTGCCATCGAGGCCATCCGCGCCAACGGCAAGTATGCCGAAATCAACAAGAAATATTTTGATTTCGACGTATACGGCAACTGATCCAGGGATAACCTGACGAAACCGAGTGGCGGAAGTCGAACACTTCCGCCATTTTGCATTTGGACGGCATGAACATCAAAATGGCGGAGAAAACCGCCAAGGGGGAATGGCATGGGCGGATTCTCTTCCGCACTTGGCTCGTTTTGGGCCTGGATCAGTTACACCTTGGATCCATTCTGTGGCCCGGTCGGGATCTTCAGCCTGATCGCATCCGACACGCTGGTTGGCTGTGGCGATGAAGGCTGGGGTGACGAGATCGCTTTCGGAGTGAAGGTCACGATCTCGCTGGCTATTGCCACCCTGCCGGTCGGACTGGCGCTTGGCTTCCTGATCGCGCTGGCACGCCAGTCCGGCGAATGGAGCCTGCGGGCCGCAACCGGCGTCTACACCACGATTTTCCGCGGCCTGCCGGAACTCCTCACGCTGTTCATCGTCTATTTCGGCTTCCAGATCCTGTTGCAGGCCGTTCTGTCCTGGTTCGGCATCGAGCAACGCGTCGAAATCAACGCCTTTGTCGCCGGCATGATCGCATTGTCGGTCGTCTTTTCCTCCTATGCATCAGAAGTGCTGCTCTCCGCCTTCCAGGCAATCCCACGCGGCCAGTACGAGGCCGGCAGCGCAGTTGGTCTGAGCCGACGCAAGACGATGTGGCTGATCATCGTGCCGCAGCTGATCCGCATCGCTTTGCCTGGATTGAGTAACCTCTGGCTCGTTCTCCTCAAGGACACCGCACTCGTCTCGGTCATCGGGCTTGCTGATATCGTGCGTCAGACCGGTGTTGCGGCCCGTGTCACCAAGGAGGCCTTCCTGTTCTATGGGATTGCGTGCCTTCTCTACCTCTTGCTCGCGACCCTGTCCTCGATCGGTCTGAATGCCATCGCCCGTTGGGCCAATCGCGCGGAGGCCAGCCGATGAGCCATGCGCTGGAGATGATCCCTGCCCGTCCCGCCCCACCGGCCAGAGCAACCCGCATCACTTTTGCACGCGTAGCAGGCTATGCCATCCTTGCCCTATGGGCGGTCCTGGGCCTCGCTCTCGTCTGGTACCTCGCGGCAAGCTGGGACCCTGAGAAGATCGAGCGCTATGGCTGGCGCTATCTCGATGGTCTTGCCACAACGCTGATCCTCACCTTCGGCTCGATTACGCTCGGCGCGGTCCTTTCGTTTCCCGTGACATTCGCACGCATATCGAAGAACAGGATCCTGAATGCGATCGCCTATGCCTATGTCTATGTCTTCCGCAGCACGCCGATGCTGCTGCAGATCTTCCTGATCTATTACGGTCTCGGCTCGTTCCGGCCGCAGATCGAGGCGGTCGGACTGTGGTGGTTTTTCCGCGAAGCCTGGTATTGCGCGCTCTTTGCCATGACGCTCAATACGGCGGCCTATCAGGCGGAGATTCTGCGCGGCGCGATCGAAAGCGTCCCGCGCGGCCAGACGGAAGGGGCAAAATCGCTTGGCCTGCCAGCCTCGGTCACCTTCTGGAAGATCATCCTGCCCCAGGCCCTGATCGTCGCTCTGCGTCCCTATGGCAACGAGATCATCTTCATGATCAAGGGCTCGGCGGTCGTGGCCGTCGTGACGGTATTGGATCTCATGGGGCAGACGCGTTACGCCTTCTCGCGCACCTTCGACTACCAGACCTATCTCTGGGCGGCGATTTTCTACCTCGCCATCGTCGAGGCGCTGCGCCACACTTGGGGAGCGATCGAAGCGCGCCTAACCCGACATCTGAAACGGTGATCACAATTGGGGCGGCGGCTGCACGGCTCCGCCCCTCTTTAGAACTTCCTTTACCACACGGTGTTTCCATCATCTCAGGGCCCGCGTCGGTCGCGGCCCCGGTCGGTCGCGGAAGCGATGACACCGTCCGCGTCGATCCGTCTTCAACGAGAACACGGGGAACGCCGGCACATGAACAGCGAAATGGAACTGATGCTGAAGGGTTACGGGCTGACCACCGCCCAGATCCTCTACCGCCTGCCCGACCACCCATCTCTCCTGCAAAGCTACATCTGGCAGCATTACGATCTGGCGCCGGAATTTCCGGAGATGCGCGGCTTCCTGCGCTTCTGGCAGGAAAAGATCGAGGGCACGATCCACTCTGTCACCTACGTGCACAAGAAGATGATCGCAGCCAGCGAATGGCGGTCACTGAAGGGTGAATTCATCCTCCACTGACGTGGAACACGCCAGAATCGAAGCTCCGCGGCCATACTGCAGAACGAGGCAGCCCCCTTTTCATTGCCAATCCGGGCCCGACCCGCTAGACGACCGGCAAAGGCCGCTTGACCGGCCGCAAGAACAGGAGGCCCGGATGGCCAAGATCGACGAAGAAGCCCTGGCGGAAGCCTATAACCGCGCACTTGCCCTGGAAAAGGGGGGCGACATCGACGCTGCCGTGAAGGCCTATGAAGAAGTGCTGGCGATCGATCCGGACGACCACGGCGGCGCCACCGTCCGCATCGCGGCGCTTGGCCGCGGCGAGGCTCCGCCCAAGGCTCCCGACGCTTACGTCGAGACCCTCTTCGACCAGCATGCCGAGGCTTTCGAGGACATCCTCGTCGAACAGCTCGGCTACAGCGTGCCGATGATGGTACGCCAGCGACTGCAGGCCCTTGGCCTCGGTCCCTTCAAGCGCCTGCTCGACCTCGGCTGCGGCACGGGCCTGACCGGCGGCGCGCTGCGCGACGTGGTGGACGACATGACCGGCATCGACATATCCGAGAAGATGGTCGAGATCGCCCACGAGAAGGATCTCTATGAGACCCTCTATGTCGCCGAACTCGAGGACTTTCTGGAAGACAACGACGACGAGCCCTTCGACCTTGTCACGGCAACCGACGTGCTGCCCTATCTGGGCGCGCTCGAACCGCTGTTTTTCGGTGCCGCCGAAAACATGACCGATGGCGGGATCTTCATCTTCTCTTCAGAGACCATGGCGGAAGAGGTCATGAACGGTCGCCCCTTCATCGTCGGCCCGCATCAGCGCTTCGTGCATTCCGAGGCTTATGTGCGTGAGCGCCTGACCGCAACGGGTTTCGAACTCGTCGAGATCACCGACATCAATGTCCGCATGCAGGATGGAAATCCGTCCCCAGGACATCTGGTCGTCGCAAAAAAGATCTAGAAATGACCGCATAGATTGCATTAAGCAATCTATGCGAGTATACAATTTGTAGCCATGGCGTCGTTCTCCTGCTTACCTCAGCGAAGGCAAGGGGAACGACGATGGATATTAGCTATTTTGGCAATAGCCTAATTAACTGGCTGGCAGCAACCTTCGCAGAACCGTGGCACATGAACATGCATGCGCTGGCGCTGGCCGTGCTGACGCCCGTTCTGTTCATCTATGCACGCAACGAAATGCGGCAGAAACGGCTGCTCGTCATCAGGGACTTCCTGACATCCTACCCTGCGACCACCAAGCCGTCGCAGGAGAAGACCGAGGACAGCAGCTATCTCAACCCCTCGGTCGAATTCGTTCGATCCAAGTATGTGCAGGGCCTGTCCCGCCGCAAGAAGCGCGACCCCAACAGAAGCAAACAGACACCGATCGAAGAAATCGAGGAATTCATCACCGATCTCAGGCTGATCGATTGGGGCGATTTTCGTTTGCTCGTCTCCGCATCGGGCATGATGATCGTCACCTATTACGGGATGGATGCGCTGTTTGAAGGACTGTCGGCCAAGCTTTCTGCCGCCTGCTCGCCCCCGTGTGGCCCAGCCTCTTCCACAACCCTGTCCGCCGATATGCACCTCATCGCCGGTCTGGCCTTTGCCGGAGCCTATCTCGCAGCCATTCGCGGCTACATGCGCGGACTGGCGGCCTTTGACCTCTCACCCATTACGTTCATGCGTTACACCGTTGAGACGATTGTATCGGTGGTCTTCATCGTCGCTGCCTATCGCGCAATCCCGGATCCAACTTTGGGCATACGCATCGTCACCGAGACGGCGGGCAATACGGCACCTCCCACCTCATCGACATCCACGCAGCTTCCGGAGATATCGAGCATCTGGCTCATTCTCGCGCCAGTCCTGGGCTATCTCCCCGACAGCGCATCGAAGTTCGTGATCCTGCGCCTGCAATCACTCATCTCTTGGGTGAAGATGGATGATGACCGCTTCAACAAGATCACCCGGATCACGCCGCTCGATGCGCTCGACGGTATCGACTACGCCACACGCTTCCGGTTGCAGGAATCGGGCATCTACGATGTCCAGGGCCTCGCCACCTACAATCCCGTGATGCTGCATATCGAAACGCCCTATGGCATCTACCAGGCCGTCGACTGGATTGCCCAAGCCCAGCTCTGCCACCTGGTCGGGCTCGAAAAATTCCTGGTTCTTCGCGAACTCCAGATCCGCACGATCTTCGATCTCGAGCGGGCGATCGATTTTCGCAAGACCGGATCGGAGGTGAGCGACAGTCCGGAGGAGTTCGACCTTCTCCTGGCAGGCGTCCTGATCGCGCCGACCCAGAACCTGCGCGATGTCTGCACCACCGGCGGCGTGAACCTCTTGATGGTCGACCAGAATGCGATCAAGCCGGCACCCACGCCCGATGAATTCTGCCGCTGGTTCCGCGAGAAACTCGGCATGACGCCGGCGGAAGTGAAGGCACGGGTTGAGCATATGATGGGCTGGATTGCGGACGATCTGCATGTCCGGCGCTTGCGACGAATCTGGCAGGAAATTTCGGACTCTTTGGGCGAGCGGTCGAAACGCCTTGACGGAGAAGCGCAAAAGCCGATCGGCGCCGGCTGACGAAAGAGCAGGGAGACTGAGCTCAACCTGGCCTTTTCCTCCGCCCATTCCTGCTTTATGCCTTTGCCTCCAGCAAAACCTAAGAGGCAGGACATATGGCAAAGGTCGCATTCATCGGTTTGGGCGTTATGGGGTTTCCCATGGCAGGTCACCTGAAGGTCAAGGGTGGCCATGAGGTGAAGGTCTATAACCGGACGACGGCCAAGGCTGAAGCTTGGGTAGAGAAGTTCGGCGGATCTTATGGAGTAACCCCAGCCGAAGCCGCAGAAGGCGCTGATTTTGTCTTCACCTGCGTCGGCAACGACGACGACCTGCGCTCGGTAACGACCGGCGAAAACGGCGTGATTGCCTCCATGAAGGCCGGCGCGATCCTGATCGACAACACCACCGCTTCGGCCGAGGTGGCGCGCGAACTGGCCGAAGCAACGGCCGCCCGGGGCTGCGGCTTCATCGACGCCCCCGTTTCCGGCGGACAGGCGGGCGCCGAAAACGGCGTGCTGACCGTCATGTGCGGCGGCGGCGAAGCCACCTTCGAGAAGGCGCGCCCGGTTATCGACGCCTATGCCCGCATGGTCGGCCTGATGGGCCCGGCCGGCGCCGGCCAGCTGACCAAGATGGTCAACCAGATCTGCATCGCCGGTCTCGTCCAGGGGCTGGCCGAAGGCGTGCATTTCGGCAAGAAGGCGGGTCTGGACATCGAGAAGGTGATCGAAGTGATCTCCAAGGGCGCCGCCGGTTCCTGGCAAATGGAAAACCGCCACAAGACCATGAACCAGGGCAAATACGATTTCGGCTTCGCAGTCGACTGGATGCGCAAGGACCTCGACATTGTCCTGACCGAGGCGCGCCGCAACGGCGCCAACCTGCCGGTCACCGCACTGGTCGATCAGTTCTATGGCGAAGTCCAGAAGCTCGGCGGTAACCGCTGGGACACATCGTCCCTGCTGGCGCGTCTTGAGAAGTAAAAGTGAGAAGGGGCGCTACGGCGCCCCTCAGTCTTCCTGGGACTTCTGGTTGTCGAGCACCATATAGTCGAGCGGAAGCTCCGTCGTGTACTTGATCTGCTCCATGGCAAAGGCCGAGGAGACGTCGCGGATCTCGATCTTGGCGATCATCCGCTTGTAGAAGGCGTCATAGGCCGCGATGTCGGGAACCACCACGCGCAACAGGTAATCGACGTCGCCGCTCATGCGGTAGAACTCGACCACTTCCGGAAACTCGGAAACGACCTCCGAAAAGCGCTTCAGCCATTCGATCGAGTGGCTGGACGTGCGGATCGAGACAAACACCGTCACCTTGGTGTTGACCTTGGCGGGATCGAGAAGCGCGACGCGCCGGCGGATCACGCCATCCTCTTCCATCTTCTGGATGCGGCGCCAGCAAGGCGTGGTCGAGAGACCGACCTTCTTGGCGAGATCGGCGACGGCAAGTGTCGAATCTTCCTGGAGGATGCGGAGAATTTTACGGTCGAGGCGGTCCATGAGAAGCCCTTAAAACTGATTTTTCTTGATATAGCCGATCTGGTAAAAATTATGGAAAATCATTTCAACCTATCAACAAGGAAACTTCCCGCCTGAGCACCGGAAGCACGTCGGCCTCGAACCAGGGATGGCGCTTGAGCCAGCCGGTGTTGCGCCAGCTGGGATGCGGAAGCGGCAGCACCCGAGGCCCCTCGCGATTGGCGAGCAGGAAGTCGCGCCAATGGGCGACGGTTTCAGTCATGGTCTTGCGCCGCAATCGGCCGAGATGCCAGGCCTGCGCATACTGACCGATTGCCAGGATCAGTTCGACCTGCGGCATGGCGTCCATAACCGATTGCCGCCAGTGCGGAGCGCATTCCCGGCGCGGCGGTAGATCGTGTCCATGCGCGTCATAGCCTGGAAAACAGAAGCCCATCGGAGCGATTGCCAGCCTGCTCCGGCCGTAGAAGGTCTCGCGATCCACCCCAAGCCATTGCCTCAGCCGGTCGCCGGATGCGTCGTTGAACGGAATGCCCGTTTCATGCACACGAAGGCCGGGGGCCTGCCCCGCGATCAACACCCGCGCGGTTGGCGAGAGCCAGGCGACCGGACGCGGCTCGTGCGGCAGGCGCCGCTCCGGTCCACCGTCAGGACAGTCGCGGCACAGGCGACAGCCCGCAATCGCCTGCGAAAGCACGTCGATTCGCGGCGGCAGCTCACCGCGCGGCATCACAACGGGCGAAGGCCGATCAGCACTCATTCTCTTTGTCAGTCCTCAAACCAGTGTGACATCCAATTCGGCAGTAACGCCTTACCCCAACCGGCGAGTTCCGCCTCCTCGACCTGCCTTTGCCGCCGCCAATCGGAGGGACGCTGGAAGGTCCCACTCCAGATCCCCTCGCCTTTCAAACGCGCCTCGGCCTCTGCAGCCAGATACCGTCCGTCGGCAACCACCGCGCCGGTACGCACAAGCCTCTCGCCAAGGTCCTCAAGGCCACGCTTGCAGACGACCAGCAGACGCTGATAGCGATCGCGCTGGGTGCCGCTGCATTCCCAGCGGCCTTCGGCTACGACCCGTCGGAGACCAAGACGCGCGTCTTCGCCGCATGCATACGGCCTGCCGTCCGCCCGCTCACAGATCTGTGCAAGCTCGGGCGCATCGATGCCTTCGATGCGCAGCCTCTCACCCTCCGCGCCAAGCGTATCCCCGTCAATTGCCCAAAACGGACCAGCAAACCTCAACGCCTGTTCGTTCTCTAGCTTTGCAATGATGAGCAGGGCCAGCGCCAGGATGGCCAGCCCAAGCCCCAGATCGCGCAGGCGCCGAAGGCCACCGGTCACATTCCCACCCATTTCAACAACAGATCCTTTTCACACATGGCAAACAAATCCTTCCAAGACAGGATCTTCTTAAGAATTCGCCGCTAGGGTTCACCAAGGCGCGGAAGACTGCAACGCAATGAGTAACGGCGTAGACACATCGGCGGACAAAAACGTTCTCGACCTGACGCGAAATCATCGCAACAGGGCAACGACTCGCGCTGTCCGAACGACCCGTGAGCGCTTGCAAACCGGCCAGGGCACCTCGCCAGCCTTTGATGCCGAAATTCTCGCCATGCACATCGCCGCCTGCCTTCAAGGCGCGGCAGTCATTCCGATCATCATTCTGCTGATTGCCGCATCCGGTGCCTATTTCACCTCGCAGCCGCACTTCCTCATCTGGGGCCTGTTTGCGCTGACCATGCATGCCATCGGCATCGTCGTCGTCAAGCGCGCCTCCAGGACCGAAATCAACGCAGAAAACCAGCTCCGGTGGCGCAGGATCCTGCTTATCTCACAAGTGGCCATGGGGCTGTCCTGGGCCATCTTCGCCCTGCAGGACTGCGCGACCTGCGATCCCACGGCCTTCACCTTTTACAAGGGCGCCGTTCTGCTCGTCGCGCTCTCCATTTCCGCCATGGCCAGCATGCTGCTGCGCCAGGCCGTCCTCTTCAGTTTCCTGCCTACCGTCGCAACGCTGACATTCGTGTCGATCGGCAGCCGCAACGTTCTTGATCTCGGCCTGACCGCCGTCTTCAGCACCGCCCTGATCTTCTTCATCTACATCACGAGCCGGCTGCACCAGGCCAATGTCAAGCTCCTGTCCTTCCAGACGGAAAAGGACGATCTGATCGCCGAGCTCGAAGTGGCGAAATCGCTTTCGGACGAGGCAAGACGCCGCGCGGAAGAGGCCAACATGGCCAAGTCACGCTTCCTGGCCTCAATGTCTCATGAGCTTCGCACACCGCTCAACGCCATCCTCGGCTTCTCCGAGGTCATGGCGACAGAAGTGCTCGGACCGCTCAACAACCCGCTCTACAAGGAATATGCGGGCGACATTCACCGATCGGGAAGCCACCTGCTGGAACTGATCAACGAGATCCTCGACCTCTCACGCATCGAGGCCGGCAAATACGAGCTGAGCGAGGAAAGCGTCTCCCTGCTGGAGATCGCCGAGGACTGCATCGGCATGATCCAGCTGCGCGCCAAATCGAAGAATATCCGCATCGAACAGCAGTTCGAGCGAGATCTACCCTCGCTCTGGGCCGACGAGAAGGCGCTGCGCCAGGTGATACTCAATCTGCTGTCGAATGCCGTGAAATTCACGCCCCAGGGCGGCGAGATCATGGTCAAGGCCGGCTGGACGGCCGGCGGCGGTCAATACATCTCGATCCGCGATAACGGCCCAGGCATTCCGGAAAACGAAATCCCTGTCGTGCTCTCGGCCTTCGGTCAGGGCTCGATCGCGATCAAGAGTGCCGAACAGGGCACGGGCCTTGGCCTGCCGATCGTCCAGGCGATCCTTGCCAAGCATGGTGGCGAGTTCAAGCTCAAATCCAAGCTGCGCGAAGGCACTGAGGTCATCGCCATCCTGCCATCGAGCCGCGTGCTCGAAAGCCTGCCGGCTGTTTCGGAAGTCAAGGCGGTGGAACCGCGCCGCCGCCAATTCGCCTGATCAGGTAAAGAACAGCCGGCTGACCACCACATAGGCCGCAAAGGCGCCATTGGCGACAATCAGGCAGAAGACGGCGAAGGATCCGAGATCCTTGGCATTGCGCCCAACCGTCGAAATCTCCGGCGAAATGCGGTCGACCAGTTCCTCGATCGCGGTGTTCAGCGCCTCTACACAGAACATCAACATCATCAGCACGATGAAGGCGAGAAATTCGACAAGGCTCGCCCCGACCAGACCGAAGATGACAAGGCCGGCAACAAAGGCGAGAAGCTCGTGCCGAAATGCTGCCTCCTGGATCAGGCGTTTGAAACCCTGTGCCGAATACTGGGTGGCCGCAAACAGATGTGCGATACCGGTCTTCTTCTGGATGACGGTCGATGCGAGCGGTTCGCTGCCGCCGTTCTTCTTCTTGCGATCAGCCATGGGACTTGTTGGATACCCCAGCCTGTTCGAAGGTCGCCATGCCTGAATGGCAGGCAGCGGCCGCCTTGACGATCCCGGCAGCAAGTGCGGCACCGGTGCCTTCACCCAGACGCATGCCGAGCGCAAGCAACGGCGTCTTGCCGAGCCGCTCGATCGCCCTGAGATGGCCGGGCTCGCCCGAGACATGGCCGATCAGGCAATGATCGAGCGCCGATGGATTGGCAGCTTTCAGGATGGAGGCAGCAGCCGTCGCGACATAGCCGTCGATCAGCACCGGGATCTTTTCCATGCGGGCAGCCAGAATGGCGCCGGCCATCGCGGCGATTTCACGACCGCCGAGGCGGCGCAGCACTTCCAGCGGATCAGAGAGGTGCTCGCGATGGAAGGCGACCGCCTGCTTCACGGCTGCAATCTTGCGGGCGAGGACATCTCCCTCGGAACCCGTGCCGGGACCAACCCAGTCTTCCGCTTCACCCCCATAAAGGGCCAGATTGATGGCAGCGGCGATTGTCGTGTTGCCGATCCCCATCTCGCCGATGCAGAGCAGATCGGTGCCGCCGGCAATCGCCTCCATACCAAACGCCATGGTGGCCGCACAATCGCGCTCGGAAAGGGCCGCCTCGCAGGTGATGTCGCCGGTCGGGTAATCGAGCGCGAGATCGAAGATCTTGAGGCCGAGATCATGGGTCACGCAGATCTGGTTGATGGCAGCGCCACCGGCAGCGAAGTTTTCCACCATCTGCTGGGTCACCGAAGGCGGAAACGGTGTGATCCCGTGTTTGGTGACACCGTGATTGCCGGCGAAAATCGCGACCAGCGGCCGGTTGACGGCCGGCGCACGTCCACTCCAGGCAGCAAGCCACATCGCGATCTCTTCGAGCCGCCCAAGCGCGCCCGGCGGCTTGGTCAGCTGCTTGTCGCGTTCCCGTGCCGCCACCAGCGCCGCCGTATGGGGGCCCGGCAGGTCGCGCAACAGGGCGCGAAAGTCATCGAATGGCAGGCCGGTAACGCTCATGGATCGGGCTTCCTTGTATTCTTCCAGCAAATCAGGCTTTGTGGCCTCTCTCATAATGACCGGACCCGTGCCGCTCAACTTAAAAAAGCGACGCAGGTGGTCGAGAACGAAACGGAAAGGACCCATGCCGGTCTTAGAGAACCTCATCACGGAAACGGCGCGTGCCATTTCCTTCCTGAGCCGCCTGCCGGTGCCCGATCGCTTCTTTACAGGCTATGACGGCAGCCTGAGACGCACGGTGGCAGCCTTTCCGCTTGCCGGCCTGGTGATCGCCTTGCCGGTGGCCCTGCTCCTCGGTCTCCTGTCTGCGGCAAGAGTGGAACCGGTCCTGGTCGCGCTGATTGCCATTGCCCTGCAGGTCATGCTGACGGGTGCACTGCACGAAGATGGTCTTTCGGATACCGCCGATGGCCTCGGTGGCGGTCGCAGCCGCGAGAAGGCACTCGCGATCATGAAGGACAGCCGCATCGGCACCTATGGCGCATTGGCCCTGATCCTCTCGGTCGGCTTTCGCGTGGCCTCGCTCACAATTCTGATCGCCGCCCTGCCGGCGCCGTCTGCCACATTGGCTGTCATCGCAACCGCAGTCTTGAGCCGTACCTTGCTGGTATGGCACTGGTCGTCCCTGCCCTCGGCGCGGACGGACGGCGTTGCGGCAGCTGCAGGCACACCGGATGCAGACGCCACGCGCACCGGCCTTGCACTCGGCGCCGTGCTGACGGCAGCGCTCTGCCTGATCGCCCTGCCCTTTCACGCCTGGTTCCCGGCAGCTCTGCTGGCCCTCGCCACCGTTTCACTCTTTACCCGCCATGTCAGAAACCGGCTCGACGGACATACGGGGGACACGATCGGCGCCAGCCAACAACTCTGCGAGAGCGCCTTCCTGCTGGCTCTTGCCATCATAGTTTAGGAACCCGATATAGGAGCGAAACCAAAGGGCTCGTGATGGAATCTCCCTGCATTCTCGTCTGTTCGATCGATGACAAGACCGGCTACTGCTTCGGCTGCGGCCGCACACGCGAAGAGATTGGTCTCTGGACCAGTTACACGAGCCTGGAGCGTCGCACGATCATGGCCGAGCTCCCCGCCCGCCTGGAAAATGTCGAGCGCAGACCGCGCCGGGAAACGCGCCGGACACGCATGGTCCGTGAACGCGAGGGCGGCTGATGCGCTTCATCATTGGCCTTGCCATTCTCGGTATCGGGCTTGTCGTCCTGATCATCAACCATGACAGCGGTCAGAGCTTCGGCATCGACAATGACGATTTCGGCCAGCTTGTGGTAACGCTGCCGATCCTGCTGATGATATCCGCCGGCATCGTGCTCGGCCGCCGACAGCTCGGACAGAGCATGCGCCAGATGGCGATCTGGGTACTGATCGCCCTTGCCCTCGTGACGGCCTATCTCTACCGCAACGATTTCCGCAGTGTTGGCGAACGGGTGCTTGCCGGATTGATGCCGGGACGCGCGGTGACCGTTTCGACCGCCGACGGTCGTGCCGAGGTGGTGCTGCACAAGGTTCTGGGCGGCCATTTCGAAACCGAAGTCGGCATCGGTCCTGTCTTCGTCCCGGTCCTCATCGACACCGGTGCAAGCTCGGTCGCTCTTCGCTACGAGGATGCCATGCGCATCGGCATAGACCCGGGCGAGCTCAGCTTCACCCGCACCGTGCTGACGGCCAATGGACGGGGATCGGCCGCGCCGCTGCGCATTCCGGAAATCAGGCTTGGGCCGATCGTCCGCTACGATGTCGATGCCGTGGTTCTGGAAGAGGGCCGCCTCGACCAGAGCCTGCTGGGCATGAGTTTCCTGTCGACCTTGAGCTCGATGCAGATGCAGACCGACGAGCTGCGGCTGCGCGACTGAACGACTGGGCTCAGGGCCTCAGCTTGTAACCCGTCTTGAAGATCCAGGCGAGGAAGCCCAGGCAGCCACCAAGGAAGATCCCGATCATGGCGAGGCTGATCAGCGGGTGCACATCCGAAACCTCGAAGAAGCTCCAGCGGAAACCGGAGACCAGATAGAGCACCGGGTTCAGATGGCTGACCGCCTGCCAGAAGGGCGGCAGCATGTCGATCGAGTAGAAGGTCCCGCCGAGAAAGGTCAATGGCGGCACGACCAGGGACGGCACGAGGCTGAGCTGTTCGAAATTCTTCGCCAGAATGCCGATGATGAAACCGGCCAGGCTGAAGGTGATCGAGGTCAGCACCATGAAGAACAGCATCAACACCGGATGGGCGATGTGCAAGTCGACGAAGAACATTGCCGTCGCGAGAATGATAAGCCCGATCATCATGCCCTTGGTGGCAGCAGCCCCGACATACCCGATCAGGATCTCGGTCATGGCAATCGGCGCCGACAGGATCTCGTAGATGGTCCCGGTGAACTTCGGAAAGTAGATACCCGCCGAACCGTTCGAGATGCATTGGGTGATCAGCGCCAGCATGATCAGGCCCGGTGTAATGAACGCCCCGTAGGACACCCCGCCGATCTCTTCCATGCGCGAGCCGACGGCAGCGCCGAAAACGATGAAGTAGAGCGCCGTGGACAGGACGGGCGAAATGACGCTTTGCAGCAGAGTGCGGCGGGTGCGCGCCATCTCGTAGACATAGATGGACTTGATCGCCTCGATATTCATGCGGCCTCTCCGATCAGCGAAACAAAGATGTCTTCGAGCGAGGTCTGGCGCGTGGAAACATCGCCAAACGTCAAACCCGCAGCGTCGATCGCCAGCAGCAGCCGGGCAATCTCGCCGTCTTCGCTTCCCAGTTCATAGTCGTAGACGAGTTCGCGGCCGCCCTCTGCAAGCGTCATTGCATAGCCGGCAAGACTTTCGGGAACCGCCTGAATTGGCGCCGTGAGCGTGATCGTCAGCTGCTTGCGACCGAGCTTGCGCATCAGTGCTGTCTTCTCCTCGACCAGAAGCAGCTTGCCCCGATTGATGACACCGACACGATCGGCGATTTCCTGCGCCTCTTCGATGTAATGCGTCGTCAGGATGATCGTCACGCCGGTCTTTCTCAGACGCTCCACCAGTTGCCACATGTCCTTGCGAAGCGCGACATCCACGCCGGCCGTAGGCTCGTCGAGAAACAGAATGCGCGGCTCGTGCGACAGGGCCTTGGCGATCAGCACGCGGCGCTTCATGCCACCAGACAGTTCCCGCAAGGCATTGTTGCGCTTCTCGTAAAGGCTGAGATCCTTCAGCACCTGTTCGATATAGGCCGGATCTGGGCTCTTGCCGTGCAGACCCCGGGAAAAGCTTACGGTGTTGAAGACCGTCTCGAACATGTCGGTCGTCAGTTCCTGCGGCACGAGCCCGATCTCCGCCCGGGTCCGGCGAAAATCCTTGACCACATCATGCCCCGAGACGGTGACCTGGCCGCTACTGGGGTTGGTCATGCCGCAGATGATCGAAATGAGCGTGGTCTTGCCGGCACCGTTCGGACCGAGCAATGCGAGGATCTCGCCCTCCTCGATGTCGAAGCTGACGGTGTCGAGCGCCTTGAAGCCATTGGCGTAGGTCTTCGACAGGGATTTGATGGAGATAATGGGAGCCATGAGGACACTTCTCGGCTGCGGGGGATGATGCCTATATAGGCAAGCACGGCCATCAGGACCAGAGAAGACAAGTCCATCCGCATGCAAGCGGAGGATTTGGACACACACCGAACGCGATGTCGCCGCAGAAACCTGCACAGCCCACTGTCCAGGGTAAACGGAAACGCCCTACCGATGGGCAGGGCGCATAAGCCGTGTGATATAAGGCCGACTATTTCTTGCGTGCCTGGGCCGCCTTGATTTGAACCAGGGTATCGAGGTTCTGGTTCACGCGGCAATAGAACTCTTCATCGATGAAGGGGCGCAGCATGAAGTCATTGCCGCCGACCTTGAGGAAGCGAGCTGAAAGCAGGCGGTTGGTCGAGGACGAGACGCCGATGATTCTCAGCTCATGAGAACCACGGACCGAACGAATGCGGCGCGTCAGTTCGAAGCCGTCGATGTCGGGCATGTTGTAGTCGGTAACGACCAGACCGATATCCGGGTTCGCCTTCAGGATCTCGATTGCCTTGGCGCCGCTTTCGGCCAGGCTGACGCGGAAATTATAGCGACGCAGGCGGCTCGACAGCAGCGCGCGCGCCGTCGGGCTGTCATCGACGATCAGGACGTGATGACGATGGTTGGTCAGGAAGCGGTAGACCGATTCGGCCAGCATTTCGACGGCGAAGACATTGTCCTTGAGGATGTAGTCAACGATGTCCTTGGAGAGCAGCTTCTCGCGCATCTCGTCCTGGAACGTGCCGGTGAAAACGACCGTCGGGATGTTGCAGTCGATCAGATATTCCAGCGCTTCGCCATTTTCGGCACCCGGCAGGTTGATGTTCGAGATCGCCAGTTTCACCGGTTCCTGCGACAGCTCGTTGGCCATCTGCAGATCCTCGAACGTCCGGCAGATTTCGACGTCGACGCCCATCAATTCCTTCAGGCGCTGACTGATCATCTGCGTGAAGACATTGGAGTCCTCGCCGAGAATGATCCGGATGTCCGGAAAGGTCTCTCCCGAATACTGCATTCCAGAAACGCCGAGAACAGCCATGGCTCGCCTTTACGTGTGTCTTGTTCGTAAGCAACACACATATCAACGGGCCTTTGCGGAACCGTTAACCGACAGGCCGCATGCGGCGTCACGCTGCCTTATAGTTAAACAACTCGAAATATCAGAATATCCGAATGGAAAGGCACCACACTCACTTGATGGTGGCAACCCCGTCCTTGATCTCGACGGTTTCACCGCCGGTGAGGCCGATGCGGTCACCGTTGGGGAGCGTCAGAAAGCAGCCGGATGTGCAGATGGTATCGGAACCACCGGCATCGACCGAGATCTCCATGCGGTTGCCATCCTCGACCACGACGAGCGTGACGGCAGATGAGCCGGTGTTCAGAACGGAGGCGGCAAGCCCTGGTCCTGCCACCAAGATACTACCCACCACGACAACCAGCTGCGCATAGACCTGCTTCATGCCGACAGCGGAGCCAAAGGCTCCGTCCTCTCAACCGCGCTCGGCACACTCCCGATCGCTTCTGCCCCCTCCATGCCGCATTTCGCCTGAATGGCGGCTGAATGCGGCGTTCATGGCAGGAGTTTGTCATCATCCGGCAGCGGTGACAATTCCTCACTTGTCTCCGGCCGGGCCGGCGCTTCCCGGACCCTACGTCGCAAGAGCGCCTGGCGATCATGCTCCTGGATATGCAGCATGACGTCCTGATGCGGATAAGGCATGACGATACCCCGGGCGCGGAAGCGACGCAGGATCTCCATCCGCACTTCGTTGCGCACCTGAAGCCCCTCGCCCATGTCTGCCAGATGGAACCGCAGTTCGAAATCGAGCGAGGATGCACCGAAACGCAGGAACTCGACATGCGGCTCCGGATTGCGCAGCACATCCTGACGCTCGTCGACGACGGCAAGCAGCAGATCGATGACCTCCTGGGGATCGGTGTCATAGGCGACACTGACGGGCACTTCCGAGCGCTGTACCTTGTTGCGGTGGGTCCAGTTGCCCAGGGGCGAATTGATCAGCTCCGAATTCGGGACGATGATGGACTGGCGCCGAAACGTCTCGATCTCCGTGGCACGCACCGA
Organism: Rhizobium sp.; assembly: GCA_027533385.1. GTDB lineage: Bacteria > Pseudomonadota > Alphaproteobacteria > Rhizobiales > Rhizobiaceae > Allorhizobium. The sequence goes on from JAPZUE010000018.1 coordinate 206,624, forward strand.
AATGCGCTTGACGATCCCTTCGTTGACACCGGTGATCACATGGTCGCCGACCTTGAAGGGACGCTCGACCAGAAGGATGAGGCCGGAGACAAAGTTCGAGACGATGTTCTGCAGGCCGAAACCGATGCCGAGAGACAGAGCACCGGCCACCAGCGCAAGGCTCGAAAGGTCGATGCCGGCGGCGGAAATGCCGATGATGGCGGCGATGCCGGTGCCGAGATAACCGATACCGGTCTTCACCGAGTTGCGCACCCCGCCATCGACATGACTGCGCGCCATGACATTGCCGTCGAGCCATTTCTGGAACCAGCGGGTTACGACGAGACCTGCGGCAAACAAGAGGACGCCACCGAGGATCCCGAATATCGAGATCCTGATTGTGCCGATATTGATCTCGGTGAACAGATTGAAGAGCCAGAGCTGCAGATCCCGCGGCTGGAAGCCCCAGGACATGAGGATCAGCGGAATGCCGCACACCAGCGCAAAGGCATAGATGAACAGACCCGCAGCGATGCCGCTCTGGTCCAGGCCGACAGCCGAAAGGCGCAACCGCCGACCGATGAACTGGCCGACACGGGTCTCACCGAACTGGTTTGGCGCCGAGATCGCCTTGCCCGAGAGGATGCCGATATACATGGTCGCGATGACCGCACCGGTCAGCACGATCTGGGTGGCGAGGAACCGCGCAAGGCCGACATAGCCGATCGCCGCCGCGAGAATAAGCACCGCCCCGACGATCCGCAGGGTCATGGAGACGGCACGCGGCCAAGGCCTGCCCCGCGCCGCAGGGTCACCGCTCTCGGCGATGACAGGCCTGAGGAAGGAGACGAAGAACAGCAGCAGTCCGACGACGACCGACGAGGCGAAGCTCTTCATGACGGTCAAGACGACAGGCGAACTGTAGGTCTCGTTGATCACGGACACCACATAGTCGAGCCCGTTCACCAGGGCCATCAGGAAGATGGCGATGCTGAGATCACGCGCACCCTTGTTGGACAGCCTGACCAGGCGCCAGTTCGGTGCGGCCGGTGCAAGGACCGCACGCGAAATCGCCGTCACGAAGAAGACCAGACCGATCAGCGCAAAGACCGAGGCAATGATCGGCGAAATATCCGATCTCAGCACGTTGAACGTATCAAGAAGGAAGTAGGTCGAGGCCAGGAAAAAGCTCAGCGCCAGCGACGGCAGGATCGTCGAGAAGAAGGCCACCGAGAAACGGCTGAGATAGGACGGGTCCTCGATTGTGGGATCACGCCGGTTGATCCTGCCGAACAGGCGATACTCGACAAACAGGATGAGCGAGGCCAGCGCCATCGACAGAAGCACGGCGATGGCCAGCGGTACTGCCTTGAATTTGACGACAAAGGTCAGCCAGCTCATGATGCTGCGCTGGACGCGCTCCGCATCGGTTGAGAAGGACTGCAAGGCTTCTTCGAGAACGCCGCCATTGATATCGGTGTGTTCGAACAGCCGGCTGGTGAAGAGCGCGCGACGGGTGTTCGAGATCCGGTCGGACAGCGATTTCGCCTCGATCGACAGATCCTCGGCCTGACCTGTGAGCGCATTGACTTCGGCACGGGCAGCATTGAGCCGTGACCGCTCATCCGTCACACTGGCGCTTTCCGCCGGTTGCCCTTCCCCCGGTGGATCGCCGAGCTCCGTCAACCGCGCCTGGATGCTGTCGATCCGCGGACGCAGATCCACCGTGATCGCCAGAACTTCCCGTCCGAGAGCGTCGACCTTGACCTTGAGTTCGGCCAGAACTGCGTCTTCCTGAAGGTTCTTCTCCACCTGATCGCGAAGCCCTGCAAGGCGGCCACGGGCCTCTTCGATCCGCTGCTCGGCGGCAACGATCTGTTCGTCGCGTTGCGGAGCTGCGGTCGCCGGTGCCGCCGGCTCAGCCGGGGCGGCCTGCACGGGTGCTGGAGCAGCGGGTGCGGCGGCTTGCGCCGGCGCCGCCTCCTGCGCGCGGCTGGCGTTCAGATCAACGAGGAGCGTGGAGCCGGCAGCAACAAGGCTGAAGGCGACGGCAAGGGATATCGAACGGAATCGGATCAAAACATCGTCCAGTGCGTGGATGGAATCCGCGGGACATTAGATCCAGTTAAAGGCAAAAGAAAGAACGGCTTACAGGAAGAAACCGCCGGTCACGGGACCGGCGGCGATAATCGGACTGTCAGGCGATCGACGTGCGCAACGCCTCGAAGCGCGCGACCTGGTCTTCCAGCAGGTTGCGTTCCTTGTCGCGACGGACAAACACCTTGAACATGGCCTTGCCGTCCGCATTCATGAACCATACGGAACAGGAACGACGACCGTGGAAACCGCGATCGACGAAGGCGATCGAGACACAGCGTTCCTTCCGGATGTGACCGCCGATCGGGCTGTCGCCATGGATGTTGAACCAGCCATGGCCTTCGCTGCCCTCGGGCAGGCTGCCCTCGACCTCGAGCACGATGTCGTCGGTGTGCACGATCATCAGGATCTCGCCCCAGGACGTCAGGTCCTTCCAGATCGACTCCCACGTCTCGGCCGGAACCACCACGGCAGCGCCTTCCGGAAGAATGGCGAGCACCTCCGCCGGCGTAACCTCGGCCTTGGCAGCGATCTGCTCGATCACGCCATCGGGCTTTTCGGCCAGCGCTGCGAGTGCCCGTTCGCGACGTTCACTGCTGGTTTGCGTCAGCGTGTCCATCACGACCTCACGCGGCTTCGGGCGCGGAGCGCTTGCCCGAGCGGTCTTCGTGGATGATGACGTCGAAGCCTTCGAAATGCGGGCCGGAGAGATACTGCACCTTGCTTTCACCGGCGCGGGCGTGCGCCGCGCGGAACTGCTCCGACTTCGTCCAGGCGACGAAATGGGCATGGGTTTCCCAGACGGTGTGCGAGGCGTAGAGCGTGTGGTCTTCGGCCTTGGGGCCCTTCAGCATGTGGAACTCGATGTAACCGGGCATCTCGGCGAGCCGGCCTTCACGGGCCTTCCACTGGTTCTCGAAGGCTTCCTCGAAGCCCGGGACGACGCGAAAACGGTTCATGGCGATGTACATGGGTCTGCTTCCCTCTTTGCAAGATCGGTTCGTCGCGGTCGGGCATGCGCTCGGCTCACGAGTTTACCGCGAAATCCGGCGCGTTGGAACGACCACGCTCTGTTGCCTTCCTATTTAAACTTGTGTAGCACAGTCAAGTTAATTGTCGGGAGTTTCCCGTACATGACAATCTCATAATTGGCGATCTGGAGGCGGATACGCGCCCGCCTGCGGATGCCCGGATCATAGGTTTGAACACATCCATGTTGACCATTCGCCCGTCACGCCGCCAGGTGCTCCCTGCTCTTGCCCTTGCCCTCACGCTGCCCCTCTTCCTGCCTGAAACAGGAACGGCGAAAGATGCCGAGCGCATCGTGGCGATCGGCGGAACCGTCACGGAGATCATCTATGCACTCGGCGAGGGTGACAGGGTCGTCGCCGTCGATACGACGAGCCTCTATCCGCCAGAAGCGACATCCAAGCCAGATATCGGCTATGTGCGGCAGGTCTCCGCCGAGGGGGTCCTGTCGCAGAAACCGGATCTCATTATCGCCGAAGCCGGCGCCGGCCCGGTCGATTCGATCAATATCCTGAAAGCGAGCGGGCTGACCTTCGTCAGCATCCCGTCGCCACCCGAGACAGCGGCAATCCCCGACAAGATCCGCGCCGTCGGCCAGGCCATCGGCCGCGCCGAAAAGGCAGAGGAACTGGCAAAGTCGGTCGAGGCCAGCCTCAAGGCCGTCGAAGACAAGGTGAAGGCCGCAACCGGACCGAAGAAGAAGGTTCTCTTCGCTTTGTCATTGGCCAATGGCCGTGTCATGGCCGCCGGCAGCCAGAGCTCGGCTGACGCGATGATCCGCCTCGCAGGAGGTGAAAACGCGGTATCGACCATCTCCGGCTACAAGCCTTTGACGGATGAAGCCGTGATCGCTGCAGCGCCGGATGTCGTGCTTGTCATGAGCGGCGGGGCCCAGCACCTGACGGCCGATCAGGCCTTCGCACTTCCCGCCCTTGCCGCAACGCCGGCAGGCCGCAACAAGGCCTTTTTGACGATGGACGGCCTCTATCTGCTCGGGCTCGGACCGCGCGCGGCCGACGCCGCCCGCGACCTCCACGGCATGCTCTATCCGGAAGGACAGTAACCGTGAACACGCTCGCCCTGATGTCGACCCTCGGCAGGCGTAACGGAGACCGGTCCGCGATCGGTCTCCTCGTTCTGGTGTTGCTGGCCGTCCTCCTAGCGGTTGCCGTCTTCGTTTCGATCGTGGTCGGCCCGACGGGCGTCGGCCTGCCGCATCTGATCGCCTATCTGACCGGCGATCAGGCGAGCATGGACCAGCAAAACCTGATCATCCTCGAGGCCGTGCGCCTGCCGCGCACCGGCATGGGCCTGTTGATCGGCGCCGCGCTCGGCGTCTCCGGCGCCATGATGCAGGGTCTGTTCCGCAATCCGCTCGCCGACCCCGGCATCGTCGGCGTCACTTCGGGTGCCGCGCTCGCCGCCGTCATCGCCATCGTTCTCGGTCCGACACTGCTCTTTCCGCTTCAGTCGCTGTTCGGCGAACAGTTCCTGCCACTGATGGCCTTCCTCGGTGGCCTTGCAAACACCTTCCTTCTCTATGTGATCGCAACCCGAAACGGCCAGACATCGACGACGGCGCTGATCCTCTCCGGGATCGCGATTGCCGCGATGACGGGGGCTGCCACGGGTCTCCTGATCTTCATCGCCGACGATCGGGCCCTGCGCGACATCACCTTCTGGTCCCTTGGGTCGCTGAGCGGCGCGACCACGGCGAAGATCATGGCGATCCTGCCTTTCGTGCTTTTCGTGCTCGCCATCATCCCCTTCGTCGCACGCGGCCTCGACGCCTTGATCCTGGGTGACGCCGCAGCATTCCACATGGGCGTGCCGGTCCAGCGGCTGAAGCGCCTGACCATCCTCGCCGTGGCCGCCGCCTGCGGCGCAACCGTGGCCGCAGCCGGCTCGATCGGTTTCATCGGGATCGTCGTGCCGCATCTGTTGCGGCTGGCGATCGGCCCGTCGCACCGTTTCCTCTTGCCTGCCTCGGCACTGGGCGGAGCGGCCTTGCTTCTGCTCGCCGACACGGTCGCCCGTACGATCGCTGCGCCGGCAGAGCTGCCGATCGGCATCATCACCGCAATCCTCGGCGCACCCGTCTTCCTGATGCTGCTGCTCGGCAGACAGGGCCGCCAGGCCATGGAGGGCTTGTGATGATCCGTGCGCAAGATATTACCATCCGCCGCGGCGGGCGCACTCTGGTCGACAAGGTCAGCCTGCATCTTGAAGCCGGCAAGGTCACCGTGATCATCGGCCCGAATGGCGCTGGCAAGTCCACTCTTCTGAAGACACTCTCCGGCGAGATGCGGGCCGATGCAGGCGACGTGCTTTACCGCGACCAGCGGATCGCGACACTCAGCCCCCTCGATCTCGCTCGCGAACGGGCGGTCCTGCCACAATCCACCGCCCTCTCCTTCCCGTTCACAGCGCTCGAAGTGGTGCGCATGGGCGCCGTTGCACATGGCAGCCGGGATCCCAACTTTGCGGCACGTCAGGCCCTGGCCCGCGTCGGCCTCGGGGGTTTTGAAGGGCGCAGCTACAACGCACTGTCCGGCGGCGAGCAACAGCGCGTCCAGCTGGCGCGTGTGCTGGCACAGATGCCGGATCCGGTGCTTGAGGGTCGCCCGCGCGCGATCTTCCTCGACGAGCCGACAGCAAGCCTCGATATCGGTCATCAGATCTCGGTTCTGGAACTCGCCCGCGACTTCGCCCGACGCGGCGGCGCCGTCCTCGCCATCCTGCACGATCTCAACCTTGCTGCCGAGTTTGCCGATCATCTGGCCGTTCTGCACCACGGCAAACTGATCCGTGAGGGGCATCCCAAGGATACGATCGACGACGAGACGATTGCCCATGTCTACGGCATCGCCGGCAGCGTCGGACGCCTGCCGAGCGCAACGATCCCCTATGTCCTGCCCCAGGCCCGGTTCAGCGCGACACGCTGAGCCGGCTACATGGGTTGTCCACAGTTATCCACAGGGCAAGACACCCAATTTCGTCGAAAATTCCGCTACAAAACAGGAATGCGACCGACCAGCGGAGCGAACATGACGTGAACACGCACGCTCCGTGCCCCCAGCAAACATACAGAGTATTGCGCCCGCCGATCCGTAGCCGGCAAACAGAATGCGCGCGTCCATTCTGCGCAGCCAAGCTGCAAGAGCACGAAGCGAGCGGAAAGCTTTATCGACCAGACCATTGCCGGCAAACGGCCCGGTTTCGAACGGCCGCTTCATCATAAATTCTTGGATTTTTTGAGAATTTGGTGGGTGATGTAGGGCTCGAACCTACGACCCGCTGATTAAGAGTCAGCTGCTCTACCAACTGAGCTAATCACCCGCCTGACACCGTTTCCGGTCTCGTCCGCCCCGTTTCCGGTGGCGTGACCGGGCGTATAAACAGGATCGTCGACCTTGTCCAGCGTTGCCGGAAAAAATCTTGGCCCTTTGGTCAAAAAAATTTCAAGAACCGGTTTTTTGCCAGTGTTTTCAAAGGTCCAGCATTCCGCTTGCAATCCGCACAGCCTGACCGCCGATCCGTGCGCGTGACACGGCACCGTCCTTCACGTCGATATGCAGGTGGATATAGGAGGGGCGTCCCATCTCCACGCCCTGCTCGATCATCATCGGGTGATACCCATCCGGCAGACCGTCGAAGTGGTGGATGGCACCGGAGAGTGCCGCCACCGCCGCGCCCGTTGCGGGGTCCTCGTGGATCCCCATATCCGGTGAAAACATCCGCGCATGAAACTTGGCAGCATGGTGCACGCCGCCACGACAATAGACATAGGCCGATGTCAGTCGCCCCTCGCTCATCGGCGCAACGCGCTCCCATAGCTGCGGATCGAAATCGACGCTCTCGACGGTCGCAAGATCGTGCAAAGGCACGAGCAGGAAAGGCACGCCCGCACTCCAGACCATGGGCAGGTGGTTCTCGAAGCCCACGGCAGTGGCCTTCACCGACAGCGCATCGGCAAGCCCCTGGCGATCCAGCTGATGCTCGTGATGGCGCGAAATCCGCGGCAGGTCGAATTCGGCAAAGCTCGCCTCGCCTGGACGCACCCGCACCGCGCAACGCACTGGCCCGACCTGCTCCTCAAGAACCGAAACCAGGTCCATACTCGCGCTGTCGCCACTATAGGCACGCTCTGCCAGCGCTATCGCGGTGCCGACAGTGGGATGGCCGGCAAAGGGAAGCTCACGGGCCGGCGTGAAGATACGGATACGGGCAGAATGGGCGGCGTGGTCGGCCGGCTGAACGAAGACCGTTTCCGACAGGTTCATCTCCCCGGCGATAGTCTGCATCATCTCGTCGGAGAGGCCATCACCGTCGAAGATGACCGCGAGCGGATTGCCCGCCAGCTTCCGGTCGGTGAACACGTCGTAGATGGCATAGTGTCTCGCCACGGGCCCGTCTCCCTTGAAGGTCTCGCTCGCGGCACACACTGCCCGAGGCGAAACGGCAAGGCAAGCCGAAGCCCCCTCAGCCCCTGTCTCGAAAGTACCAGGCAAGGATAGGCAGCATCGCGGGCCCGTAGCGATGCGCCTTGGGATCGCCGCTGCGGATGACAACAGCGCGCGAGATTTCCGGTTCGGGGCAATCACGGGCGAAAGCGTCGATCCTCTTGGCGAGCGCAGCGCCCGTCTCGGCAAAGGTGAAGATGCGCAACAAGGTCAGCCGCCGGGACCGATAGCTGGCATAGAGCACCGGGTCGGCGCGAGCCGTATTGAGGTCGAGCCCGGTCTCTTCCATCACCTCACGCCGCATATTGCCTTCGATATCGCACGCGCCGTCGATGACATCGGACAGGTCGAGCGAGCCAGCCGCGAAGTAGACCTGGCCCGGATTGGCGGTGTGCGGCGCCATCTCCACGGCAACCAGCGCGCCGTCAGAGGAGACGATGACAGGATAGCCGAACAGGTGGCTGGCACCGGCCAGTTCGGGCTGCCGGCGCCACCACAGGAAGGTGGCGAAGTCGGTGAGATGACCAAGCGCGTCGAGATGACCGTTGCGATAGCGAAACTCCCGCTGCAGGATCATCCGGCCGTTGAAAAGGGCCGGATTGGCCGAGACTTCCCTCGCCCAGTTCTCGGCGATGGCATCGGTCCGGGTGAGATCGAGCGGGTGCGGATCGGGCGATATGCGCAGCGCAAGCGAGCGAACCTCAACAAGACTTCCGTCAGCCGGCAGACCCACCTCATCATCAATCATGGATATACTCATGGCAGGTGCAGGGTCATTGCTACCGGGCAATGATCCGAGGCCTTGGGCCGGTCCCAACCGATGCGCGGATAGCGCTCGACTTCCTGCCCCGGCGGAAATGGCGTGCGAAAGGGCTGACCATTGCGGATCACGTCGGGCACCGCGTTCGGATTGGCCTCGGCCAGCCCCTTGGAAAGCCAGATATAGTCGAGCTGGCAGAGATGCTGCTCCTCGGGCCCGCGCGCATGGTAAAGGGTCCAGCGATCAAGGGCGTCCCGTCTCAGCATGGCGTTTTCGGCAAAACCGTCTTGCGAGAAGATGTCGAGCGCACTCGGCAGATCAGGACGGAAGACATAGTTGTAGCCATGGCGGCGATCACCGACGACGTCCACACGCTCCTGATAATCGTTCATGTCACCGCAAATGACGAAACTCCGGCTCGAGGCATGCTCGCGGCCGAAACGGTTTTCGATGATGTGGCGGACAGCCTTCACCTCCGCCTCGCGGATCGGCATCGTCGAAGAGCGACCATCCATTCCCTCGCGACCATTGGTCATCGACTTGAAATGCACGACGTAAACCGTCAGCGGCCGCCCGCCGATCCTCAGGTCCAGTTCCAGGCAGTCCCGCTTGAAGATCCGGTCATCCGGCGTAATGCGCTCGCCAAGACCTGGATGATAGAGACCGAGATCATGATAGGTGAGTGCGGCATGGCTGGTCACGTCACGCAGCTCGATGGGCTGGCCGTCGCGCGTTTCCTCGCGCATCAGCACCGCCACATCGATGCCGCGGCTGTCATTGCCTTCGACCAGATATTTCTGCCGATAACCGGAGCCGATCATACGGAAGAGATACCCGTATTCGAAGGCCTTCAAGGCCTCCATGTTGTCGACTTCCTGCAGGCACAGAATATCTGCATCGGTATCGGCAATCGCCAGCGCCGAAAGCTGCCGCGTGTCGTCGGTGGCAGACACGATCCGCGCCGCCTCCAGCCGCTGGTAATCAGCCTCCGATTTGATCTCGAACAGCTTCAGCACCCGATCGGACTTCAGCTGGTTGCGATAACCGGTGAAGTCGAAGCGGGCGATCAGGTTCTCGATGTTGAAGGTCGCGATGCGAATGGACATGAACACCCAAGGATGTGAAGCGAAGTGGCAGGCGGATGAGGCGCAGTCAATCACGCCCGTCCGGCCTCCGCAACCCGATGCCGTCTGCCCAACAGTGCGCCTGCTTCGTCAGATCGTTACGCCGCGCGGGCCAGCGCCGAGCCGACCAAGCGGCCAAGACGGCGGATACCTTCCTCGATCATCGCCTCATTGGCGCAGGAATAGGAGAGCCGAATGGTGTTCGCACCCGATCGGTCGGCAAAAAAGGCCTGGCCGGGGACGAAAGCCACCTTCTCGGTCTCGACGGATCGCGCCAGCAAGTCCGCCCCGTCCATGCCCTCAGGCAACGTCACCCAGACGAACATCCCGCCTTCCGGACGCGTCCAATCGGTCCCATCAGGCATATACTTCTCAAGAGCGGCAAGCATCGCATCGCGCCTTGCGACGTAGGCCGAACGGATCTTGGCAATCTGGGCCGGAAAGTGGTCGGCCGCCACCTGAGCCACCACCATCTGGTTGATCGTTGAGGAATGCAGATCCGCAGCCTGCTTCATCAACACCAGTTTGCGGATCACCGGTTTGGCGGCCACGACGTAACCGACACGCAGTCCCGGTGCGAGCGTCTTGGAGAAGCTGCCGCAGTAAATGGTCCGGCAGGCATCGATCCCGCCGCCGCGGGCAATGTCGAGCGAGAGTATCGGGGGAATCGCGTCGCCGTCGTATCGCAGATGCTGATAGGCAGCGTCTTCAATGACCGGGATATCGAGCTGGTCGGCAAGCGCCAGGATCTGCTGCCGCTCCTCAAGGCTCACCGTCTGTCCCGTCGGATTGGCAAAGTCGGTGGACAGATAGGCAAATTTCACCGCGCTCCCCTGCGCCTTGGCCGCAGCCTTGTAGCTCTCCGGCGTCCGGTTGCCGGTGGAAAGCTGGTCGTAATGGGGCTCGTAGGCGTTGAAGGCCTGCAGCGCGCCAAGATAGGTCGGCCAGGTCACGAGCGCCGTGTCCCCTGGCGAAAGGAACAGTTTCCCGAGATAGTCGAGCGCCTGCTGCGAGCCGGACGTGATGAAGATGTTGTCCAGTTCGCAGGCAATTCCAAGCCGCCCCATCTCCTCCTTCAGCCAGGCACGCAGCGGCAGGTAGCCTTCGGAAACCGAGTATTGCAGGGCCCCACCCGCCTTGCCCTCGGCAAAAAGCGCGGCATAGGCCTTGCCGAACTCAGCTTCCGGAAAAACCGCAGGATCCGGAATGCCACCGGCAAAGGAAATGATGTCGGGTTTGTCGAGCAGCTTGAGAAGCTCTCGAATCTCGGAGGCGCGCATGCGCGACGAGCGCGTGGCAAAAACATGATCCCAGTTCATCACGGTGTTTCCTCGCTTTTTTGTCCTTGTCCAGACAGCAGAGCATGAAAAAGCCGATAGGTCAACAATACTGACCTATCGCCAGGCGCTGCGTTTCATCTTTCAGAAACCATGACAAAGCAGCTTCTAATGCACCCCTAAATTTTAAGGTGATTTACCCTATAGTTGTCGGGAACACCGGAAGGACACCAGACTTGCTGATGCGTAAGCTAACAATGCCCATGATCCGCGCCGACGACGAGGCGGATCCGCCTTGGGATCATCTGACAGCCCTCTTCAACATCATGCCGCATCTGGTGGCCGCCGTGGCCATTTCGTCTGCGGCGGTGCTGCCATACATGGAGGGCGAACGGGGCAAGGTCACACTCGTCATCCTGATTCTCGCATTGCAGGTGAGCATGCGTGGCATTGCCGACATCTGTTTTCGCCGCCGCGCGCCCACGGACCCACTGTCGATCTGGCTGAGGCGCTTCAGCATCATATCGCCCCTGTCTGGCGTCGCCTGGGGTCTCGCGCTCGCGATCCTCTACAGCGGCGGCAGTCCCGATACCCAGGTCGTCGTGCTCGCCATCGGATGCGGCATCCTCCAGTCAAGCGCCGCCCGCGCCTATATGGCGCCGCGCTCGACCCTGCTTGTCATTCTCTTGGTGACGGCCTTCGTCAACGTCGCGGCAATCCGCGAGGGCAACTGGATCATGGTGCCGATCTGCATCGCCTATGTCGGATTTCTGGCCACCTACATGGTCCGCCTGATCGCCCTGGATGAGAAACGCATCGAGGCCGAGAAGAAGACCAGGATCCTGCTCGAGGCGCTGGCGGACAGCAACGAGAAGCTCATGCATGCGAACGAACAGCTGCGCCGCCATGCCCGCACCGACGCGCTGACGGGCCTCGACAATCGCGGCAGCTTCGACGAAGAACTGCGCCGCCGCCTTGCCCAGATGCGCGATGCCGGACGACCGCTCGCGCTGCTCTTGATCGATGTCGACCACTTCAAGCGGTTCAACGATACCCATGGCCACCAGGCCGGAGACCGTGTCCTGCAGCGTTTGGCCGATCTGCTGCTTTCCCAGGTTCAGACGCTCGACGGCCTGGCGGCGCGCTACGGTGGCGAGGAATTTGCGGTCCTGCTGCAGGGCGAGCCGGCACATGCGGCTGGACTGTTCGCCGAGGATCTGCGCAAACGCGTCGCCACCCTGCTGCTGCCTCTCGACGACGGCAGCACGGCCCGCCTGACGGTCAGCATCGGCGTCGCGCTCGCCCATCCGACAGACGACGAACGAGGCCTGATCGCGCGTGCCGATCGCCGCCTCTATGACGCCAAGGGGGCTGGTCGGGACCGGGTCTGCGACGCAGATCCGTCCGAACGATTGGTCGGCACTGCGTGAAAACGGCTGACAACAGAATCGAGATCGAAAACGACAAGATGGCCGGGACGATCTCTCCTCCCGGCCATCTCTTTATCAGGCGATGATGATCAGTCTCAACGACTGATACAGCTGTCGATTAGTTGCGCGCCTTGTCGACCAGCTTGTTCTTGCCGATCCACGGCATCATGCCGCGCAGCTTGGCGCCGACTTCTTCGATCTGGTGGGCGTCGTTCATGCGGCGGATACCCTTGAAGCGGGCAGCACCGGCGCGGTATTCCTGCATCCAGTCCGAGGTGAACTTGCCGGTCTGGATGTCGTGCAGGACACGCTTCATTTCAGCCTTGGTTTCAGCCGTGATGATGCGCGGACCGGTGACGTATTCGCCCCACTCGGCGGTGTTCGAGATCGAGTAGTTCATGTTGGCGATGCCGCCTTCATAGATCAGGTCGACGATCAGCTTCACTTCGTGCAGGCACTCGAAATAGGCCATTTCCGGCGCGTATCCGGCTTCGACCAGGGTTTCGAAACCGGCGCGGATCAGCTCGACGAGACCGCCGCAGAGAACGACCTGTTCGCCGAAGAGGTCGGTTTCGCACTCTTCCTTGAAGGAGGTTTCGATGATGCCCGAACGGCCGCCACCAACGCCACAGGCGTAGGAGAGCGCGAGTTCAAGGGCGTTGCCCGAGGCATTGTGATGGATGGCCACGAGGCAGGGAACGCCGCCGCCCTTCTGGTATTCGCCGCGAACCGTGTGGCCGGGGCCCTTCGGAGCAATCATGACGACGTCGACGGTCGACTTCGGCTCGATCAGGCCGAAATGCACGTTCAGGCCGTGGGCGAAAGCAATCGCTGCACCGTCACGGATGTTCGGAGCGATGTCGGCCTTGTAGATGTCGGCCTGCAGCTCGTCTGGGGTCGCCATCATCATCAGGTCGGCCCAGGCGGCAGCTTCGGCAACCGTCATGACCTTGAGGCCATCGGCTTCTGCCTTCTTGATGGTCGGCGAACCGGCCTTCAGAGCGATGACGAGGTTCTGGGCGCCAGAATCCTTCAGGTTCAGCGCATGCGCGCGGCCCTGCGAACCGTAACCGATGATGGCAACCTTCTTCGACTTGATCAGGTTCAAGTCGGCATCACGATCGTAATAGACGCGCATTGTAGTGTCCTTCCCTATGCTTGTCAGTTGTGGTGGATGTTGTTGGTCGGCGAGCCGGAACGGGATGCCCCGTCGAGGCCAGCCAATACGCGGTCGGTGCCGTAGAGCGCGAGGAAAGCGGAGACCGCCTTCGTCGCGCGGGCGCCGAATTTGTGCGTCTGCGGTGCCTCGCCGAGCAGCATGCGCACATGCAGATCGCTGACGATCAGGCCGTAGAGAGTGCGATAGGCTTCCTCGCCATCGCCAAAGCGCAGCAAGCCGTCGCGCTGCCCCGCATCGAGCAAAGCCCGCGCCCGGCGATCGATCTGTCGGCGACCGCGCTCGAGCAGCAGTGTGCCGAGCTTTGAACCGTCGCGGCTCGACTGGCCGATGGCAAGGCGATTGAGAGCGAGCGAGACATCGCCGGCTAGAACGTCCAGCAGATCGCGCGCGAAGATTTCCAGATGATCCGTGAGGCTCGCAACCGTCAGCCGTTCGCCCGGACGCTCGAAGGTCCGGACCTTGCTCGCCTGGTAGGAAATCATCGCAGACAGAAGACCATCGCGGTCTCCGAACCATTTATAGAGGCTTTCCTTCGAGCAGTTGGCGGCTCGCGCCAGACCGGCAGTCGTCACGGCCTTGTCGCCACCCTCCACGAGCAGCCGTAGCGCCTCAGCCAGAACGGCATTCTGACGCGGCGTGAATTCCGATGTCGGACTGTCGATGGACATGAGCGCCTCCTGGTACCGTACGGTACGGTTCGCACGCTTTATGTCGCGATGGCGCAAGAAGGTCAAGATCGAAACTGCAGAAAAAGACGGCATTTGCCGCGCAGGCGCAGATCAAAATTGGGCAAGCGGTTCTGGGTTTCGGGAACTTCAGGCCGGATCAGAAGCCGTTTCCACCCGTCACGAGGCCCCCTTTTCTCTCACAAAAGGGTGATGGCAATAAAAAATAATCGTTCTACATCATAGTTAAATGACCGTCACTTTCCGACCTAACCCCCTGTTTTTCCTCATCCCTCCCGTCAAGTATCATCACGG
>JAPZUE010000134.1 GCA_027533385.1 Rhizobium sp.
TTCCTCGCGGGGCGGCAGCTTTTCGACGCCGAGCAGGATCTTCTGCTGTTCGGCGATCACTGGCTCGAAGCGGCTGCCAAGATAGAGCTTGAAGCGGTTGATCAGTTTGACCTTGAGGTAGTCCCGGATGTCTTCGATAGGGCGTTCACGTAGCAGCTTGCCGAGGACGGGAAGGTAGCGTGGCTCCGACTTGATGATCCGTTCCGGCGGTGTCATGCCGAGACCGGCGAGCAGAGCGGTCAGGTCCAACTCTGGGATTTCGGCCTGGAGGGCGGCGAAGGTGATCGGCTGATAGGTGTTGGCCGGATTGGCCGCCTCCACTGGCGTGAGCATCCCACCATGCAATTCGCGGTCGATATCGGCGACGAGCGTCGCGACCGTCGTCGCGCGCGCGGGGTCATAGCCGGCTGCGACCAGCATGTCCGCCAGGTTCTTGCGCAAGGCGAGGTCGAGCGCGGAACCGGCCGGCTCGTCATAGAGGTTCTGCTTGCCGAGCACGAGGGACGCGCCGACAAAGTAGAGTGAATTGCGCGTGGAATCGGCCATGTCGGTCGTGGGTACGAAGCCCGCCAGTGCCAGATCCTCGGCGACCAGCAGGTAGTGGCCAAGATAGCTGGCGAGGTCGCCCAGATCGGCGATCGCATCGATCCTGGCCATTTCAGGATCCAGAGGCGTCATGCCTTTGGCATCGAGTGTCGCGACATCCATGAAGGAGGTATAGAAGGCCCCCACCTGCTGGATCGGCGTTCCCTTTTCCGCCGTTCCGGCTTTTGCGGCGGCATCGAGCAGCGTTTCTTCCATTTGCGCCGTCAGCCGTTGGCCCATGAAGTCGAAGGCATCGATCATCGCCCGGTCCGCCGGACGCTCGACACGATCGATCCAGCCGCCGAGTGCAAAGCGGTAGAAATCGGTGCCCGGGTCGGATGTCTTGTCCATGTTTTCAAGGGAAAAGGCCAACTGATCGGGTCCGATCGCAGGAGCAGGTGGCCGATCATTGGCGTGAGCGACGGGAGCCATGGCAAGACAGAGCAGCAGACTGGAGGTGAACGGTCGCACGGTAATCCCCTTGGCTGATTTTCCTGAAACGCGAGGTCG
>JAPZUE010000080.1 GCA_027533385.1 Rhizobium sp.
TTGACTTTGGTTCGATGTCGCACCATATAGTTCGACGTCGAACCAAAGGAGATGGTGATGAACCTGACACGGCGCAAGATGATTTTCCTTGTTGGCGGCGGGGCTGTTCTGGCAGCCGGCGGTGCCTTCGGATACGCGGCAACACGCATGCCGCAAACGGCTTACCTTCCGTGGGAACGCGCGGGCAGCTATGAGGACCCGCGGATGCGGGCTCTGTCGTGGGCGCTTCTGGCCCCGAACCCGCATAATCGCCAGCCATGGCTGGCGGATGTGTCCGAGGACGGCGTCATCACGCTGCATGTAGACACTGACCGCCTGTTGCCACACACCGACCCCTTCAACCGACAGATCGTGATCGGTCTCGGGTGTTTTCTGGAAGTCCTGCGCATGGCCGCAGCAGAAGATGGCTACCGCGCCGCCATGACGCTTTTTCCGCAGGGCAGCAACGCCACGGCCCTCGACCAACGGCCCATCGCGCGCATCACCTTCACAGCCGATCCAGCGGTTGCGCGCGATCCCCTGTTCGCACTGGTACCAGCCCGGCGCTCCAACAAGGAACCGTTCGACACGAGCCGCCCTCTGGCACCCGACATGCTGATGCAGATGGCTTTGGCAGCCAGCAACGGCACGCGGTTCGGCGGCACTGTCGACCCGGCGGAAACGGTCAAATGGCGCGCATTGACGCGCGAAGCGCTTCGCATTGAGGTCGAGACGCCCCATACTTTTCAGGAGAGCGTCGATCTATTCCGTATCGGACGCCGGGAAGTGGATGCCAACCCCGATGGCATCGACTTTTCGGGACCTATGTTTGAAACGATGCACCTGACAGGCACGTTCAGCCGTGAAATGGCGGCCGACCCAACGAGCTTCGCCTTCAGGGCCGGCATGGACGCGGTCTACGCAAATGCCGATACCGCGATGGGACATATCTGGCTGGTCACCGCCGACAACAGCCGCGAAACGCAGATTGCGACGGGTGCGGACTGGGTGCGCGTCAACTTGGCTGCGACGGCTTTGGGACTTGGGTTCCAGCCCCTCAGTCAGGCCTTGCAGGAATTTCCGGAGATGGCAGGGCCCTATAGCCAAGTGCACGAACGCCTTGCACCGGACGGCGGTACTGTTCAAATGCTGTCGCGCATCGGTTATGGTCCGGTTGTCGGAAACAGCCCGCGGTGGCCGTTGGAAAGCAGGATCATGAATGTCTGAAAGCGCAACGCCCGACTACTTCCGGCTCTTCAACGAAATCGGCATCATCGGGCAACTTTCACGCAGCCTGCTGGAAGCCCGGTTGCCGCCGGGCTTCGTTGCAGCGCAATTTTATGTATTGAACCATTTGATCCGCGTAGGCGATGGCCGCACGCCTCTTGCCATAGCGCGGGCCTTTCAGGTGCCCAAGACATCGATGACTCACTCGCTGGCCGTTCTGGAACAGGCGGGCCTGATCGAGATCCGCAAGAACCCTGGGGATGGCCGATCAAAACTGGTTCATATCACGGATGCAGGGCGTACGTTCCGACAGGATGCGATCGACGCACTCGCACCCGATCTCAAACGGATTGCAGCCGCCATTCCCCCCGACCACGTTGCACGCATGCTTCCCGATCTCGAAGTGTTGCGGAAATTCCTAGATACAGATCGTGACGCTTCACCATAAGCTGCGGCATTTTCGATAGGCTTGTCGAACGCCATGACTGTACGGTTCCTGACTAACTTGTAGGAGCAGCTACACCGATCTCCGGAAAGCACGACGAGGACACATGTCTGAACACGGAAAGGGAGAACATATCCGCTTCTGGTACTTTGCAGACTACGAGAGCAGAGCGGCAGTTTTCGGACAAACGACAAGACATGCCGAATGGCCGATATG
>JAPZUE010000009.1 GCA_027533385.1 Rhizobium sp.
CAACGCGGGTTCAAGACCCGATCAACCGTTCGAGCAAAACCGGTGCGGCGAAGATACTCGCTGAGGTGCGAACTCTAGGTTCGAGGATGACACGCATCTTCGTCGCTGGCGACAATCATACACATTCGGCGACGTACAAGGATGAGGGGCTCGCGCGATGCCGCGCCAAGGCTGTGAGAGGAATTGGCCCGATCAGGGCCAAACCTTGACGTTTCGCAAGAGGGGGGGCTCGGTGAGGCTTCTGCCAACGAAACCTATCCCCTCACCAACAAAATCTGAGGTTTAGCCCTGATCGGGCTAAGCCCTCGATTTTGTAACCTCTCCCGCAAGGGGGAGAGGGGCGCGATGCCCATCCTCTTGCCCATTGATTCGCGTCCCCGACAGGCGTAAAAGGCCTCGTGTTCCGTGGTGATTTGGCCGGCCGGCTTGCAGCCACGTAAAATAAGTCGCTAAAGGGCCGAGGCGAGTTTGAAGACTTTCCGAGGACCGGTGGCGATATAAAAGCTGCCGGTGTTTTTGTTTCCGCGGTCTGAAACCGCCGTGACAAGGAAAGTCGAGAGTCATATGCCGATCAGGATCCCCGATACGCTGCCCGCCTTTGAAACCCTCGTGCATGAGGGCGTGCGGGTGATGACCGAAACCGTGGCCGTTCGCCAGGACATTCGCCCGCTGCAGATCGGCCTGCTCAATCTCATGCCCAACAAGATCAAGACCGAGGTGCAGTTTGCCCGGCTGATCGGTGCCTCGCCGCTGCAGGTGGAGCTGACGCTGGTGCGCGTCGGTGGCCACAAGGCCAAGAACACGCCGGAGGAGCATCTCCTCTCCTTCTACCAGACCTGGGACGAGGTGAAGGACCGCAAGTTCGACGGCTTCATCATCACCGGCGCGCCGGTGGAAACGCTGCCCTTCGAGGAAGTGACTTACTGGCCGGAGCTGGAGGAAATCCTTGATTGGACGGAGACCAATGTTCACTCGACCATGAATGTCTGCTGGGGAGCGATGGCGGCGATCTATCACTTCCACAGGGTGCCGAAGCATGCGCTGAAGGAAAAGGCCTTCGGGGTCTATCGCCACCGCAACCTTGCGCCGTCCTCCGTCTATCTCAACGGCTTCTCCGACGATTTCCAGGTGCCGGTTTCCCGCTGGACGGAAGTGCGTCGCGGCGACATCGAGAAGGTGCCGGAGCTGAAGATCCTGCTCGAATCCGACGAGATGGGTGTCTGCCTGGTGCAGGAGAAGCGCGCCAACCGGCTCTACATGTTCAACCATGTCGAATATGATTCGACCTCGCTGGGGGACGAGTATTTTCGTGACAAGTCGGCGGGGATCCCGATCAAGCTGCCGCACAATTATTTCCCGCATAATGACGACACGCTCACACCGCTCAACCGCTGGCGCGGCCATGCGCATCTCCTGTTCGGCAACTGGATCAACGAGATCTACCAGATGACGCCTTATGATCTGAACGAGATCGGCAAGGACCTGGCGGGCTGACGGCGGCGCGGGGGCGGGCGCGGATTTTGTGAGGACAGGCGGGGTGCTCTATGACAGGATGCCGCCGCCGATGAACCGAGCCCTAGTCGTCCGATGTTCCTGCCGTTTTTTCTGCGCCTGAGAGAAGAGAAGGTTCCCGTGACCCTGCGGGAATACCTGGCCTTGCTCGAAGGTCTTGAAGCGGGTCTCGTCGATTTCGACCCAGAGGGCTTCTATTATCTCGCCCGCACCACGCTGGTGAAGGACGAGCGCTTCATCGATCGCTTCGACCGGGTGTTTTCCGAGATTTTTGGCGGCATCCTGGGCGAAGGGGCCGCGGATGATGTCGATCGCCAAGTGATCCCGGAAGACTGGCTGCGCAAGCTCGCGGAAAAGCATCTGTCTGACGAGGACAAGAAGTTGATCGAATCGCTCGGCGGCTTCGAGAAGTTGATGGAGACGCTCAAAGAGCGGCTGGCCGAACAGAAGGAGCGCCATCAGGGCGGCAACAAGTGGATCGGCACGGCCGGAACCTCGCCCTTCGGCGCCCAAGGTTACAACCCCGAAGGCGTGCGCATCGGCCAAGAGCAAAGCCGCCATCGACGCGCGGTCAAGGTCTGGGACAGCAGAGAATTTCGCAATCTCGACGACCGCGTCGAACTCGGCACCCGCAACATCAAGGTGGCGCTTCGACGGCTGCGCCGCTTCGTGCGCGAAGGTGCGGCCGAGGAGCTTGATCTCGCAGGCACGATCCGATCGACTGCCGAGCACGGCTATCTGGATGTGAAAACGCAAGCCGAGCGGCGCAATGCCGTGAAGCTGCTGATGTTCTTCGATATCGGCGGCTCGATGGACGACCATGTGCGCGAGGTCGAGGAGCTGTTTTCGGCGGCGCGCTCCGAATTCCGGCACATGGAGTATTTCTACTTCCACAATTGCCCTTACGAGCGCGTCTGGAAGGACAATCAGCGCCGTCACGCCGATACCATTGCGACGGTGGATGTGATCAGGACATTCGGCGCGGACTACCGGCTGATCTTTGTCGGCGATGCGGCCATGAGCCCCTATGAGATCACCCATCCCGGCGGTTCGGTCGAGCATTGGAACACCGAGAGCGGAGCGGCCTGGCTCACACGACTGACCGACCATTTCCGGCGGCATCTCTGGATCAATCCCCTGCCGCAGGCGAACTGGGACTATACGATGTCGGTCGGACTGATTCGTCGGCTGATCGGTGACCGGATGTATCCGCTGACGCTGGGCGGTCTGGAGGCCGCAGCCCGCGAGCTTTCGCGCTGAGACACAAGACGATGAAGATTTGAGGCGAGGAACGACAAGATGACGAAGACGGTGTTTGGCGTGATGCCAACGGGAGAGGCGGTCGAGAAGGTGGTGCTGACGGGTGGTGGCCTGACGGCCTCGATCATCACCTTGGGCGCGGTCCTGCAGGACCTCAGGCTCGACGGCCACGATGCGCCGCTGGTGCTCGGCTTCGAAGACCTTGCCGGTTATCTCGACCATTCCCCCTATTTCGGCGCGACCCCTGGCCGCTGCGCCAATCGCATTGGCGGCGGTCGCTTCACGCTTGACGGCGTTGATTACCAGCTGGAGCTCAACGAGAAGGGCATCACCCATCTGCATGGCGGCTCCGACGGCATGGGCCGGCGCAACTGGACGATCCTGGAGCATTCGACCGATCACGTCGTGATGGAGATCGAAGATCCGGAGGGGCGGGCGGGCTATCCCGGGACGACGCGCACCCGCGCGAGCTTCGCGCTCAAATCAGGCGGCGTCTTCTCGGCGGTCTATGAGACGGTGACCGACAAGCCGACCATCGCCAATGTCTGCCACCACGCCTATTTCAATCTTGACGGTCGCCCCGATATTCTCGGCCACGACCTGATGATTGCCGCCGACCACTACACGCCGGTCGACGAGCGCCTCATTCCGACGGGTGAAATCCGCCCTGTCGAAAACACCGCCTTCGACTTCCGCGACATGCGACCGATCCGCCTGGAAGTCGATGGGGTGCAGCTCGGCTACGATCACAATTTCTGCTTCTCGAGCAGCCGCGCTGCCAAGCGCAGCGTGTCTCTGGCTCGCAGCGTCAATTCAGGCGTGACGATGGAGATCCTGACGACGGAGCCGGGCGTGCAGTTCTATGCGGGCGGCAAGGTCTCGCCGGCCGTTCCCGGCCTCGAAGGCCGCCGCTACGGCGCCTTTGCCGGCTTCTGCATGGAGACCCAGGTCTGGCCGGATGCGATCAACCATCCGAACTTCCCGAACGCAGTGCTGCGGCCCGGCGAGGTGCTGCGCCAGGAGACCGATTACGTCTTCTCGAAGAGCTGAGGTCAGGAGGGGGCCGGCTGCGGGGTGATCTGTGGCCGGCAAGGCTTTTCGACGAAAGACGCGCAAATTCGCCATCAATCCCGCAAATTCAAAAACTGTTTGGAGGAAGAATGGAGCGGGTGAAGCGATTCGAACGCTCGACCCCAACCTTGGCAAGGTTGTGCTCTACCCCTGAGCTACACCCGCTCATCAACCGCGATCCTGGGGTAGTGTCTGGATCGTGGGCCGTCCGTCTTGCGGCGACGGGCGCTATATGGCCCAACCGATTTTCAAATGCAACAGGGAAATGACGGATCGACACGAAAAAAATTTGGAATGGCTCCAACAGGCTGAGAAAGCTCAGCTTTTGCGGGGTTTTGGGCGGCAAGAAAGATTGCAGGATGTCGGTCTTGGGCCTATGCCTCGATACAAATCCCGTTACGCACGGGCCTGAAGACACCGACTTTGCAAGTGAGGCCATGATGACGACGCCGAAAACGCCTGACGATCTCTTCCGCTTTCTGGACGAGCTGGGAATTGCCCACAAGACCAAGAGCCATCCTCCGGTCTTCACGGTCGCCGAATCCGTGTCGCTGCGCGACGAGATCCCCGGCGGCCATACCAAGAACCTGTTCGTGAAGGACAAGAAGGACAATTTCTTCCTGCTGACGGTCGAGGAACATGCGTCCGTCGATCTGAAGACCGTGCACACGATCATCGGTGCGGCGAGCAAGGTGTCCTTCGGCAAGCCGGAAAAGCTGATGGAATATCTGGGCGTCGTTCCTGGCTCCGTGACGGCACTCGGTGCGATCAACGATACCGGCAAGAACGTCACCTTCGTGCTCGACAAGGATCTGATGGAGCACGAGATCATCAACTGCCATCCGCTCTCCAATGATGCGACGACCTCGATCGGCCGCGATGACCTGATCCGCTTCCTGGAAGCGACCGGGCATACGCCGCTTGTCTTGAAAGTCACGGCCTGACATACGATCTTAACGGCAAGGACGGCAGCCCCGGCAAGGGCTGCGAAACAGGCGGGAGATGCACAGGATGAGCGACTACGGCAACCCTTACGGCGGCTATGGCAACCAGACCATGACGGCCAAGGCCCAGTTCGGCGGCGCTCCCGAAGGGCAGGCTCCGACCGGCGAGCTGATCAAGGACACGACGACGGCGAATTTCGCCCGCGACGTTATGGACGAATCGCGCAACCAGCCGGTCCTCGTCGATTTCTGGGCGCCCTGGTGTGGTCCCTGCAAGCAGTTGACGCCTGTCATCGAAAAGGCGGTCAAGGAAGCCGGCGGTCGCGTCAAGCTCGTCAAGATGAACATCGACGACCATCCGTCGGTCGCCGGCCAGCTCGGCATCCAGTCGATCCCGGCGGTGGTCGCCTTCGTCAATGGTCGCCCCGCCGACGGGTTCATGGGCGCACTGCCCGAAAGCCAGGTCAAGGCCTTCATAGACAAGGTTGCCGGTCCGGCCGGTGCGGACCAGGCGGCTGAAATCGCTGCCGTGCTGGAAGAGGCTGCCGGCCTGCTGGCCGCAGGCGATATCGATGGGGCTGCCCAGCTGTTTGCGGCGATCCTGCAGGCGGACCCCGACAATACCAAGGCGATTGCCGGGCTTGCCGATTGCATGATCGGGGCGAACCAGCACCAGAGGGCCCGCGAACTCGTGAGCCAGCTGCCGGAAGATCTGGCCAAGGCGGCCGAAATCCAGGCGGTTCTCAAGCGTCTGGACCAGATCGACGAGGCCCGGAAGCTCGGCGATCCCGTGGCACTCGAACATACGCTGTCGCTGAACCCGGACGATCACGAAGCTCGGATGAAGCTTGCCAAGATCCGCAATGTCGAAGGACGTCGCGAAGAGGCGGCAGAACATCTGCTGCTGATCATGAAGCGGGACCGGACTTACGAGGATGACGGCGCACGCAAGCAGCTCCTGCAGTTCTTCGAGGTTTGGGGACCCAAGGATCCCGCAACCGTCATGGCACGGCGCAAGCTTTCGTCGATCCTCTTTTCGTGAGCCGCCGTCGGCCTTGAGTTTTGGCTGGCGCGACCCAGATAGAAGCCAGGAATGAACGCCGGAATTTTCCGGACAGGATGTGCTTCAATGCAAGTGGGAAATGCCCGATATCTGACGGCTGGTGACCTTCCGGAGACGGTCCCGGTCTTCCCCATCTCCGGCGTGCTGCTCTTGCCGGGCGGACAGCTGCCGCTCAACGTGTTCGAACCGCGTTATCTGGCGATGTTCGACGCGGCCCTCTCCGGCAACCGCCTGATCGGCATGATCCAGCCGGCGATGTCGGAAGTGCAGGCCAATATCCTGCCGGAGCGCCCGAACCTGGCGCCCGTTGGTTGCCTCGGCCGCATCACGTCCTTCACCGAAACCGGCGATGGCCGCTATATCGTCTCGCTCGCCGGTGTCTGCCGCTTCCGGCTGTTGGATGAGGTGACGACGACGAAGCCGTTCCGCAGCTTCCACATTGCGCCCTTCGTTGCCGATCTTGCGTCGGCGGAGGATGAGGCGCAGGTCAATCGTGCGGGGCTCCTGGCTGCGTTCAAGGCCTATCTGGAGGCCAACAAGCTGGAGGCGGACTGGGAGAGCGTCGAGCGCGCCTCGAACCTGACATTGGTGAATTCCCTGTCGATGATGTCGCCCTTCGGCCCGCCGGAAAAGCAGGCCCTGCTCGAGGCGCCTGATCTCAAGACCCGTGCCGAAACCCTGATCGCCATTACCGAGATCGTGCTAGCCCGGACCTTTGGTGATGCCGATACCATGCTGCAGTGACCCATGGCCGACAATCCGACCAGCCTGATTGATCCGAAGATGCTCGAGCTTCTGGTCTGTCCGCTGACCCAGGGAACGCTGAAATGGGATCGGGACAAGAACGAGCTCATCTCCGAAAAAGCCAGGCTCGCCTATCCGATCCGCGACGGGATCCCGATCATGCTGGTGTCAGAAGCGCGCAAGCTGGACATGCCAGCCTGAACGGCTGCTTCACAACGACTGGATGATAGGCTGGGCGGTCAGATGCTCTGTCCGGCGAGCAGGCGTGGATGATTGCGTCCGGAAGAACCCGCTGCCTCGCGAATGAAATAGTTCTTCAGTCCGGGAATGCGATCGACGATGCCGAGGCCAAAGTCTCGGAGCACGCGAACGGGTGTCACGTCGTTGGAGAACAGCCGGTTGAGCACATCGGTGGTGACTCCCATGCGGAAGGTGTCGAACCGCCGCCAGATCTGGTAGCGCTCGAGGACGTTGACCGAGCCGATGTCGAGCCCGAGGCGATCTGCGTCCACCACGGTTTCGGCAAGAGCGGCGACATCCTTGAAGCCGAGATTGAGGCCCTGACCGGAGATCGGATGGATGCCGTGGGCCGCGTCGCCGGCGAGAGCGAGACGCGGGGCGATAAAGGCGCGGGCAAGTGTCAGGCCGAGCGGGAAGGCCCGGCGATCTTCCGTGGCCCGGATCGTCCCGAGCTTATGGCCGAAGCGCCGCTCGAGTTCCGCCTCGAACAGCAGATCGTCTGACGCAACGAGGCGGTCCGCGTCTTCCGTGCGTTCGGTCCAGACGAGCGACGAGCGATTGCCCTTGAGCGGCAGAATGGCGAAGGGGCCAGCCGGCAGGAAATGCTCTTCGGCCACGCCCTCGTGCGGGCGCTCATGTTCCACCGTCGTGACGATGCCCGACTGCCCGTATTGCCAGGTCACCGTCTTGATGCCGGCGAGATCCCGAAGTTTCGAGCGGACACCGTCGCAGGCCACAACGAGCCGCGTCGAAACGACGCTGCCATCCGAAAGCGTCAGCTCGGCGCTCGGGCCGGTATCGCGAAAGCCCGTCGCCCGAAGGCCGTGGCGGATGGCGATGCCGCGCTCGGCGCAGGCGTCTCGCAAAGCTGCGACCATGCTGACATTCGGGATCATATGCGCGAAGGGACGTCCGTCCTCGACCGCACCGTCGAAGGTCAGGAAAACGGGGCGCACCGGATCGGAGGTCTTCGAATCGGTGACGATCATCCGGTTAATCGGCTGCGCATCGGGCTCGATCCTGTCCCACAGACCAAAGACGTCGAGCATCTTCGTTGCGGCCGCGATGATTGCCGAGGCGCGGGGGTCCTTTTTCCAGGCCTCTTCGGGTGCTGCTTCGACAACTTCGATCGCAAGATGCGGTGCTGCCTGTTTCATGGCGACCGCCGCGGAAAGACCGACATAGCCACCGCCGACGACGAGCACATCCAGCATGGCGAATTCCTTTGTTCTTGTAGACCTGATGTCACCTATATAGATCAGCCTTGAACGGGTGCCTATAAGCGGAGCAATGCATTATGTCGCAGCCATCAGGCCAGACCAAACCCATGCAAGAGCTGATCGAGCGTCTCGATCTGGAAAAGCTGGAGGAAAATCTGTTTCGCGGCAGCAGTCCGCAGAACGGATGGCAGCGCGTGTTCGGCGGTCTCGTCATCGCGCAGGCCCTGATGGCGGCGCAGCGTTGCGTCGATCCGGATCGCATCGTGCATTCGCTGCATGCCTATTTCATGCGCCCAGGCGACCCTTCGATCCCGATCATCTACCAGGTCGAACGCATCCGGGACGGTTCCTCCTTCACCACGCGCCGGGTGGTGGCAATCCAGCACGGCAAGGCCATCTTCTCGATGTCGGCTTCGTTCCAGGTGGAAGAGCCGGGCTTCGATCACCAGGTGGCGATTCCGAATGTGCCCGCACCGGAATCCCTGATGGGAGAGGCGGAATTCCGCGCCGCCTTCCTCGCGCAGGCGCCGGAGACGGTGAAGAAGTACTGGGGACGCGAACGACCGATCGAGATCCGCCCGACGTCTTTGACGCATTATCTGTCGCGCGAAAAACTCGAGCCGGAAGCCCATATCTGGGTTCGCGCCTCGGGCATCGTTCCGGATGACAGGCATTATCAGGCCGCGATCCTTGCCTATCTTTCGGACATGACCTTGCTCGATACCTCGCTTTACGCCCATGGCACCTCGATCTTCGATCCGGAGCTGCAGGTGGCGAGCCTTGACCACGCCATGTGGTTCCACCGTCCCTGCCGGCTGGACGACTGGATCCTCTACACCCAGGACAGCCCAAGTGCTGCCGGCGCCCGCGGCATGACGCGTGGCAGCATTTTCACCCGGGATGGGCGGCTGATTGCGTCGGTGGCCCAGGAGGGCCTGATCCGCAAACGGGCAAATGATTAAATCCTAGGCAATTGGGTTTTTTTGCGCTTTTTTTGTGCGCACATTGTGCATTCATTTGCCTGTTTCTTGGGTGAATGCGACAGAACCTTTACATTTCAATAACTTATTGGGCTTCTTGAATCTGGCACGCCTTTTGAATGTCTTAGGCCAGTCGCTGCGCGAAAGTTCCTGCCGGCGGCAAGGAGAGTCGGCTCCGAGCCGAGGACAAGCAAAGGATGGGAAACCAGATGAAGATTGTGATGGCTATCATCAAGCCGTTCAAGCTGGACGAGGTACGCGAGGCCTTGACGGCTGTGGGGATCCAGGGGCTGACCGTGACCGAGGTCAAGGGCTATGGACGCCAGAAGGGGCACACTGAAATCTATCGCGGCACCGAATACGCCGTCAGCTTTCTGCCGAAACTGAAGATCGAGATCGCTGTCTCGTCCGAACTCGCCGACAAGGCCGTTGAAGCCATCGCTTCCGCTGCCAAGACCGGCCAGATCGGCGATGGCAAGATCTTTGTCTACGCGATCGATCAGGCCGTGCGCATCCGCACCGGCGAAACCAACACCGAAGCTCTGTAAGAACGGCTGTAAGGGGAGTTTTTTCTGATGTCATTTGCCAAGTTGAATTCCAATCTCGTGCGCCTTGGCGCCGCGTCGGCAGCACTGCTGGCGCCGGTTGTCGCCTTCGCACAGGAAGCTGCTCCGGCAGCAGCCGAAGCGGCAGCTGCTGCGGCGCCCGCCATGACAGTCGACAAGGGCGACACCACCTGGATGCTGATTTCTGTCGTCCTGGTTCTCCTGATGACCATCCCGGGTCTCGGTCTGTTCTATGGTGGCCTCGTTCGCGCCAAGAACATGCTGTCCGTCCTGATGCAGGTCACCACGATCGCTGCCATGGCGATGATCCTCTGGGTGATCTACGGCTACTCGCTCGCCTTCACCAATGGCGGCAGCCTCAACTCCTTCGTTGGCGGCTTCTCCAAGATGTTCCTGTCCGGCGTCGACACCTCGACGATGGCAGAAAGCTTCTCCAAGGGCGTTGCCATTCCGGAACTCGTCTTCGTCTGCTTCCAGATGACCTTTGCGGCAATCACGCCGGCCCTCATCGTCGGCGCCTTTGCCGAGCGCGTGAAGTTCTCGGCCGTGATCCTGTTCTCGGCTCTGTGGCTCACCTTCGTCTACTTCCCGATCGCCCACATGGTCTGGTTCTGGGGCGGCCCGAGCGCCTATTCTGATCCGACCGGCCTGATCTTCGGCTTCGGCGCGATCGACTTCGCAGGCGGCACCGTCGTCCACATCAACGCTGGTATTGCAGGCCTGATCGGCGCGATCATGGTTGGCAAGCGTACCGGCTACGGCAAGGACATGATGGCTCCGCACTCGATGACCATGACCCTGATCGGCGCTGGCCTTCTCTGGGTGGGCTGGTTCGGCTTCAACGCCGGCTCCAACCTGGAAGCCAATGGTTATGCAGCGCTTGCCATGATCAACACCTTCCTGGCCACCGCAGCTGCCATCCTCTCCTGGGCTCTGGTCGAAACCTTCTCCCGCGGCAAGGCTTCGATGCTCGGCGCCGTCTCGGGTGCGATCGCCGGTCTCGTCGTGATCACCCCGGCTGCCGGCTTTGCCGGTCCGATGGGCGCGATCGTCATGGGTCTGGTCGTCTCCCCGGTCTGCTACTTCTTCTGCTCGACCGTGAAGAACAAGTTCGGCTACGACGACACGGCTGACGTCTTCGGCATCCACGGCGTTGGCGGCATCATGGGCGCGATTCTGGTCGGCGTTTTCGTCAACCCGGCCCTCGGCGGCGCTGGCATCGTCAACTATGCCGACCCGACCTTTGCCGCGATCTATGACGGCACGGCCACCCAGGTCTGGCGTCAGCTCCAGGGCGTCATCGTCACCGTCCTGTGGTGCGGTATCATCTCGATCATCCTCTTCAAGGTCGTCGACATGATCGTTGGCCTGCGCGTACCGGTCGAAGCGGAACGCGAAGGTCTGGACCTCGCCTCGCACGGCGAAGCCGCCTACCACAACTGAGATCCCTGACGGATCTCAACCTCTCAAATGCAGCAGCGCCCGGGTCTCATCGCCCGGGCGTTTTCTGTTTCCGACGCGGCATATGCCGCGGCTGCATGGTTAATGCACCATTAACCCTCCATCCTGTAGGGTATCGGATGGATATCCCCGTGCTGACAGGGGATCTGCAACCACCACCGGCAACAGGACGGACAGACATTCCATGAGCAGAGGCCATTCCGCAGCGCTTCCGGAGCATTCCACCCGCTCCGCGTTGTCAGCGTTCCTGTTCCGTCAGTTTCTGGCCCTGACAGGGTTTGCGCTCTTCCTGCTGCTCGTGCTTGCCGTTGCGGCGCTTGCGACTTGGAACGTTTCCGATCCGAGCCTTTCCTATGCGACGGAAAACGAGCCCACCAATATTCTCGGGCTTTCAGGCGCCGTCTTCGCGGACCTGATGATGCAGTTCTTCGGGCTTGGCAGCCTTCTGGCCCTGCTGCCGGTTCTGGCATGGTCCTTTGCGCTGATCGGCGGACGCAAGCTGAACCGTGTGCCTGCCCGTCTCGGCGCCTGGATCGGCGGCGCCCTGGTGGCTTCGGCCGCCGTCGGCTGCTTTCCGCCGCCGACTACCTGGCCGCTGCCGAGCGGAACAGGCGGCGTGCTCGGCGATCTCATCCTGCGGTTTCCGGCGCTTTTCATCGGCGCCTATCCGACCTCGACCTTTGCCATGATCCTTGGTGTCGTGCTCGCCCTGCCGGCGACCTGGCTGATGCTGTTTGCCGCCGGCATCGTCGGCAAGCCGGCCGAGGAAGCAGAGGATGACGAGCCGGTGGCGCCTCTTGTCCGCAGCAAGCCGAAGACCCCGGTCTTCGATGATGACGATGAAGAGGATGAACGGGAAGGCCCGATCGCCGTCGTTATCGGTGCGGTCACGCACAACTGGTACACCACGCGGGCGCGCGTGCGGCGGCTGTTCGGCCTGACGTCCAACGACCGTCGCGACCGTGATTTCGAGCAGCCCTATGATTTCAACGATGACGAGTTCGGGACACTGAACGAGCCGGTGCGTGCCAAGGTGCCGCCGCTCAATGCGCGCGTCGAACCGTCGCTGGATGGCGCACCGCTGCGTCCGGCGGGCCGTTCGATTGTTTCGCCCCCGCCGATGTCGGCCGGCAATTTCGAGGACGAAGACGACGATTTCGATCTGGACGACCTTCCGCGGCCAGCCGGCATCCTGTCCGGTGATGGCATTCGGTCGACACCGGCCAAGGCAGGTGCCGCCTCGGCGCGCGTTGCTTCACCCGCCGCCCGGCCGAAGCCTGGCCCGCGTGTCGACCGCGATGCCCAGGGGTCGCTGCTGCGGCCGGATGGTTTCCAGCTGCCGTCCGTCCACCTCCTGGCCGAACCGCGGGCCGTGACCCGCGACGCGACGCTCTCGGCAGAGGCTCTGGAACACAATGCCCGCCTTCTGGAAGGTGTGCTCGACGACTTCGGCGTGAAGGGCGAGATCATCCATGTCCGCCCTGGCCCCGTCGTCACGCTTTACGAACTGGAGCCCGCACCGGGCATCAAGTCGTCGCGCGTCATCGGTCTTGCCGATGACATCGCCCGTTCGATGAGCGCGATCGCCGCCCGTGTCGCCGTTGTGCCCGGCCGCAATGCGATCGGCATCGAATTGCCGAACCAGACGCGCGAGACCGTCTATCTGCGCGAGTTGATCGGCAGCCGCGACTTCGACGGCAACAAGGCCAAGCTTGCCATGGCACTCGGCAAGACGATCGGCGGCGAACCCGTGATCGCCGATCTCGCCAAGATGCCGCATCTCTTGGTCGCCGGTACCACGGGTTCGGGTAAGTCTGTCGCGATCAACACGATGATCCTGTCGCTGCTCTACAAGATGACACCGGAGCAGTGCCGCCTGATCATGATCGACCCGAAGATGCTGGAACTCTCCGTCTATGACGGTATCCCGCATCTGCTCTCGCCTGTCGTCACCGACCCGAAGAAGGCTGTCGTTGCGCTCAAATGGACCGTCCGCGAGATGGAAGAGCGTTACAAGAAGATGTCGAAGATCGGCGTGCGCAACATCGATGGCTTCAATGCGCGTGTTGCTCAGGCCCTGGAAAAGGGCGAGGTTCTGACCCGCACCGTGCAGACCGGCTTTGATCGCCAGACGGGCGAAGCGATCTACGAAACGGAAGAATTCGACCTGCAGCCGCTGCCCTATATCGTCGTGATCATCGACGAAATGGCCGACCTGATGATGGTTGCCGGCAAGGACATCGAAGGTGCGGTGCAACGTCTCGCGCAGATGGCGCGTGCGGCGGGCATCCATGTCATCATGGCGACCCAGCGCCCCTCCGTCGACGTCATCACCGGTACGATCAAGGCCAACTTTCCGACGCGTATTTCGTTCCAGGTCACGTCGAAGATCGACAGCCGTACGATCCTGGGCGAACAAGGCGCCGAGCAGCTGCTCGGCATGGGCGACATGCTCTATATGGCCGGCGGTGGGCGCATCCAGCGTGTCCACGGTCCGTTTGTCTCCGACCACGAGGTCGAGGAAATCGTGGCCTATCTGAAAACCCAGGGCTCGCCGCAATATCTGGAAGCCATCACCATCGACGACGACGAGGATGGCGAAGATGGCGGCGGCCCTGTTGGCACCGGCAATCTCGGCGAATCAGATGATCCATACGATCAGGCCGTGGCGATCGTCTTGCGCGACGGGAAGGCGTCCACCTCCTATGTGCAGCGTCGTCTCGGGATCGGCTATAACCGTGCCGCTTCGCTGATCGAGCGCATGGAGAAAGAGGGGATCATCGGCCCCGCAAACCATGCCGGAAAGCGTGAGATTCTTGTGCCGACGGAAGAGTGAACGTCACATGGTCCGTTGATGGAACAACAGGACCTCAAGACGAGTTGCCGCAGCGGCAGGGGCGTTGATGGCCATGAAGCCGCCGCCTTTTTCGGCGAAACCGAAAGCATATGAAGGAGCATACCATGACACAGATGAAAGAACGCGACGCCCAGCAGTCGATGATGGCCAGCCGTCGCCAGTTCGTGCTTGGGACGGCTGCGGTCATGGCCTGCGCGGCAATGCCGTTTCCCGTGCTGGCCGCAACGGGTGCGGCGCAGCAGATCGCCGACCACTTCTCGAGCGTGAAGACGATGATGGGCGAATTCGTGCAGTTCGGTCCGCGCGGCGAACAGACGGGCGGCAAGTTCTTTATCGAACGGCCCGGCAAGCTGCGTTTCAACTACGAGAAGCCGTCGCCGATGCGCGTGATTTCCGACGGCAAGAACGTCGTCATCGGCAATACCAAGCTGAAGACCTGGGACCTCTATCCGCTCAACAAGACGCCGCTCAGCCTGCTCTTGGCCGACCGCATCGATCTCGGCAATCAGATGGTGCGCGATGTGAAGCAGGAAGCGGACCTGACGACGATCGTGCTGGGAGACCGGACGATCTTCGGGGATTCGACGATTACCCTGATGTTCGATCCCAAGAGCTTCGAGCTGCGCCAGTGGACGATCACGGATGTGCAGAAGAAGGATACGTCGGTGATGATCTTCAACGTGCAGAGCGGCGTGCAGTTCGACCCGAGCGTCTTCGAAATTCCCTATGCGGAAGTGCACGGCCAGAAGCGCGGCTGATCCTGGTTCGATGTCTGATTGTGGAGAAGGTGGCGTGTTGAAGATGGCACGCCGCCTTTTCCTGTTCAGGAGGCCGCAAATCTCCTAAGAGGCGGAACTGGACAGGAAGGGACCGCCCATGAGCCTTGCAATCTCCACGTGGAACATCAACTCGGTCAGGCTGCGCCTGCCGATCGTTGTCGACTTTCTCGAGCGGGTGAACCCTGACATCCTGTGCCTGCAGGAGATCAAGTGCCAGAACGATCAGTTTCCGGCAGCGGAGATCGCCGAGCTCGGCTACTCGAACATCGTCATCCACGGCCAGAAGGGCTATCACGGTGTGGCGATCTGCTCGAAGCTGCCCTTGGCGGAAGATCATCGCCAGGACTATTGTGGCGTCGGCGACAGCCGCCATATCTCGGCGATCTTCGAGTGGGCGGGCCGGCGGATCCGGCTGCACAATTTCTACGTCCCTGCCGGCGGCGATGAACCGAACCGCGAGGTGAACCCGAAATTCGGCCACAAGCTGGATTTCGTCGAGGAGATGAAGGCGCTTTCTGCCGAGGCCGAGCCGAACACCGCTTCGATCCTTGTCGGCGATCTCAACATCGCGCCGCTCGAGCATGATGTCTGGTCGCACAAGCAGATGCTGAAGATCGTCAGCCACACGCCGATCGAGACCGAAGGCCTGCTCGACATCATGCGGCAGGGCAATTGGGTGGATCTCATGCGTCAGCATGTCCCGGCATCGGAGAAGCTCTACACCTGGTGGAGCTACAGGGCGAAGGACTGGGCGGCGGCGGATCGCGGCCGGCGTCTCGACCACATCTGGTCGTCGGCTGATCTTGCCCCGCTTCTTGCCCGTGTCGATGTCCTCAAGGAAGCCAGAGGCTGGAACCAGCCTTCGGATCATGTGCCCGTCACGGCCTACTTCAAGGCCCCATAGCCGGCGATAGACAGCGGGCTTTTCAGGAGAATTTTGGTGACAGTGCCTCGGCACCGTCGATCAGGGCGGCAAGCGACTGCTTGATGCGGCCTTCGACCTGGCGCGCCATCTGGGGATATTCCTCGAGCAGGCGGTGGAACAGGGCGCGCGTGATCCTGATGACATCGACGTCGTCGACAGCGACTGCCGTGTACTTGCGCTCGACCATGGTGATCAGTGCGAGCTCGGAGAGCATCACGCCTGGCCCGACACGGGCCTCCAAGTGCGGCTTGCCGTCGCGTCCGATGACGTAAAGCTCGATGTCGCCCTTCGATACGACATAGGCGCATTCGGCCGGTGCCTTCTCGCGAAACAGGGCCTGACCTGCAGCCACCTGGCGATGTTCTGCGCCGAAAGCGATCAGCCGGAGCTGATCCTTGTCCAGGCCGGAAAAGAGCGGCAGGGCCGACAGAAGCTCGATATCGTCGCTGAGTGACATGGCGTTTTCCCGATCGGCCGGATTTCGCTGCTCCGGCCGTGGTCCGTGCATAACGCAAAACGGGGATGAAGACGACCCGTCGGCCCGTCTCATCCCCGCAGCAATGCACGCCTGTGCTCAGGGAACGATCTTGTAGCCGCCGTTTTCGGTGACCAGGATCTCGGCGTTCGACGGATCGCGCTCGATCTTCTGGCGCAGACGGTAAACGTGCGTTTCCAGCGTGTGGGTCGTCACGCCCGAATTGTAGCCCCACACTTCTTCCAGCAGGACGTCGCGGGTCACCACCTTCTGGCCAGCGCGGTAGAGATAGCGGATGATCGCGGATTCCTTTTCGGTCAGGCGGATCTTCTTGCCGTCTTCCGTGGTCAGAAGCTTCTGGCTCGGCTTGAAGAGATAGGGGCCTACCCCGAACGTCGCGTCTTCGCTTTGCTCGAACTGGCGCAGCTGCGCCCGGATACGGGCCAACAGAACCGCGAAGCGGAACGGCTTCGTCACGTAGTCGTTGGCGCCTGCCTCAAGGCCGAGGATCGTATCGGAATCCGTGTCGTGCCCGGTCAACATGATCACCGGAGACTTGAAGCCGCCCTTGCGCAGCAGCTTCACGGCTTCCCGTCCATCCATGTCGGGCAGGCCCACATCCATGATCATCAGATCGACCTGGGCCGTCTTGGCTGTCTGCATGGCACGGGTGGCGTTGCTCTCCTGCAGGAGCGAGAACTCTTCATAGAGCGAGAGCTGCTCGACCAGGATCTGCCTCAGATCGTCGTCATCATCTACCAGCAGAATGGTCCGCGTCGTCATCCGTCATCCTTCCAGGTTGGTCCCATCCTCGGGTCTTGCTGCCCAAGTACACCGCATGTAAGCCTAACTCGCAGCCGTTTAAGGGCTATGAATACAACAATATTCACGAAGAAGGCAAAAAGTCGTGACCAAGAGGCGGGCTCCGGTGGAAAAGGCTGGAAAGGCGGTCAATCGGCTTCTGGTTCGGCCTCGGCCCGGCAATCAACGCCAGGCGATCCTTCAGGCGGGCTCGCTGACCTTTCGCGCCGCTCTGGGGCGCAGCGGCCGCACAAGCCGCAAGCGCGAGGGCGATGGCGCAACCCCGATCGCCGTCATGCCGATCCTGTTCGGCTATCGGCGCGGCGATCGAGGACCGCTGCCGGCAACGCCGCTTGCCATGCGCCGATCGCGCACCGACATGCTCTGGTGTGACGCGGTCAGCGACCCGAACTATAATCGGCCCGTGCGAGCGCCGTTCGGCCCGAGCCACGAAAAACTCGCGCGTGCCGACGAGCTCTACGACGTCTGCCTCGTTCTCGACTGGAATCTCCGCTGTCGCAAGCGCAGATGCGGCTCCGCCATCTTCTTTCACATTGCCAGACCCGGCTACACCCCAACAGAAGGGTGCGTGGCCATCAGCCTTCGCGACATGCGACGGCTGCTCCCGCATCTGAGTTCACGGACCCTGCTTCAGGTTCTCTGATCGCAACTTCAGGCATTTTGACCGTCCGTCCTCTTTCATCCATGCCCTGGCGGCCTAAATAGAGGACGCGGACGGCACATTTTCCTCTTCGCCCCTGCCACCGGTTTCGCGCTTCAGCGCAGACACATTCCGATCCGGAGATATCAGCAGATGACAGAACAGACTTATATTGCCCTGAATGATGGCGCTCGCATTCCCCAGGTGGGGCTTGGCGTCTGGCAGACGCCCAATGATGAAGCCGCTCCTGCGGTCAAGGCCGCTCTCCACGCCGGTTATCGGCATGTCGATACGGCGGCAGTCTATGAAAACGAGGAGGGTGTCGGCGAAGGTATCCGTCAGTCTGGCATCTCCCGTTCGGAGATTTACCTCACGACCAAGCTCTGGAACACCGAACAAGGCTACGACCAGACCCTTCGTGCGTTCGACGCCAGCCTGAAGCGCCTGGGCACGGACTATGTCGATCTCTATCTGATCCATTGGCCGTCACCGCATCGTGGCCTGTTTGTCGACACCTGGAAAGCCTTCCTGAAGCTGAAGGAAGAAGGCCGCGTCAAATCGATCGGGGTTTCGAATTTCTATCCGGAGCATATCGAGAAGATCGTGGCCGAAACCGGTGTCGTTCCGGTGATCAACCAGATCGAGCTGCATCCGGACTTCCAGCAGCGCGAAGCCCGCGCATTCCACGACAAGCACCGCATCGTGACCCAGTCCTGGAGCCCTCTCGGCCAGGGCAAGCTGCTCGGTCATCCGGTGATCGCCGAGATCGCCAACAAACTGGGTCGTAGCCCGGCGCAGGTCATCATCCGGTGGCACATCGACAATGGTCTCGTGGTCATTCCGAAATCGGTCACGCCGTCGCGCATCGTCGAAAACTTCCAGGTCTTCGATTTCAAGCTGTCGGGCGAGGATCTCGCCAAGCTGAATGGTCTGGATGAAGCAGGGGCCCGCATCGGGCCGGATCCGAAGACGGCGACCTTCTGATCCGCTTTGAGTAAGCTCACTTGAAGTACGGGCCGCGTTCCAAGGGAGAGCGGCCCGATTTCTGTTTACTCCTTGACAGCCGAATCCCAATGTTCGTCGGCCTTACCGTCAACAATGCGCCAAGTGTCATACCATGTCGTGGTGTAGGTCTTCGACGGATCCTTCGGGTCCTTCTCTTCTCTGACAATCGCCACAGTAACGAGATCTCCCTCGGCAGTTACGAAAGCGACGGGCGTCGATAGCTTGTCGGGGATCGGCTTCTTCTCGACCTGAAGCACTTCCGTGAAGAATTGGACCACGGTATCGCGACCCGACGGGACATTCGGGTTGTGCTGGATGTAACGTTCGGTGAGGAACTGGTCGGCTTTGTCCCAATGGCCGGCTTCCAGCAAGTCGCGCATGATGTGGTAAACCACCTGCTTATTGGCATGCAGCTGCGGGTCGGTGCTCGTGAAGAGCGCTTCCTTATCGACCGCCGCGACGACGGGTTCCTGCGCCGAGGCGGCAAGCGGAGTCATGGCCCCGGTAATCAGGGCGAATGCAAGCAGGGCATGCTTAGGTTTGAAGGGCATGATCATTCCTTTTGTTGGCGGATAGCCTGAGAGCTGAAGCCCAGAAATAGGAAGCCACCCGGCTTGCTGAAAGAAGGCAGTTTTTTCGGATATGGTCAGTAAAATAGAACCAACCAGGCGTAGTTCCGCACTAGAATTGCATCCTGTTTCATCAGGAACTCCGCTTCTTGCCAGCGGGGAACAAGATGTGACACTGTAGCCTGCCACAATTTGGGAGAATTCCATGCTGTTTCGCCGCGCTGTCCTTGCCGGTCTCTCCGCCCTTGCTCTGTTGCCACTTTCCGCCCATGCGACCGGCCTGCCGGATCTCGGCGGCAAGACCGTCGTCGTGGTGACGGAAAACGCCTATCCGCCGCTGCAGTTCGTCGATCCCAAGTCGGGCGAGCAGATCGGCTGGGAATATGATGCGATGAACGAGATCGCCAAGCGGCTGAACTTCAAGGTCGAGTATCAGAATACGTCGTGGGATGCGATGATCCAGGCTGTTTCCGACGGCCAGTATCAGATCGGCATGACCGGCATCACGATCAAGGAAGACCGCAAGGAGAAGGTTGATTTCTCCGATCCCTACATGCGCTCCGAGCAGTTCATGCTGGTGCGTGGCGACGAAAGCCGCTTCAGCGATTCCAAGACCTTCGCGGAATTCAAGGATGGTCTCGTCGGCGCGCAGCCGGGTACGACCCCCTTCTACACGGCCGTCTACGAGATCCTTGATGGCAACGAGCAGAACCCGCGCATCAAGCTGTTCGAAACCTTCGGCGCCACCGTTCAGGCCCTGAAGACGGGCGACGTCGATGTCGTGCTCACCGATGGCACGGCCGGCAAGGGTTACGTCGATTCCTCGAATGGCGGTCTGAAGCTGATCGGTGGCGCGCTCGGCTCGGAAGACTTCGGTTTCATCTTCCCGAAGGGCTCGGATCTTGTTGCTCCGGTCAATGCGGCGATTGCCTCGATGAAGGCTGAAGGCACGATCGATGCGCTGAACAAGAAGTGGTTCCTCGACTACAAGATGGGCGAATGAGCCAGCGGCGTCCCTGCGACCTGAAGGCGGGTGACTGATGGCATTCCAGACCCTTCCACAGGGTGATCAGAAGGGCGACCGGCCTTGGTGGCTGGTCGCCTTCGTCTTGCTGGCGGTTGCGCTGGCCGGGGTCATCTTCGTCAGCGATCTCTACGCTCAGGTCTTCAATACCGTGGTGAAAGGTCTCTGGGTGACGATCTTCGTCACGCTCATGGGCTTTTCCCTTGCGACGGCTCTCGGTTTGCTGATTGCGCTGCTTGGCATGTCCGACAGTGCGATCCTGCGCCAGATCGCCCGATTCTATGTCGAGGTCGTTCGCGGCATTCCGATCATTGTGCTGCTCTTCTACATCGCGTTTGTCGGCGCGCCGGGCTTTGTCGCGCTCTACAATCTGGTGATGTCGCCGCTGATCTCTGCAGGTCTGTTCGATGCCATGGTCGTGCGCGACGTCTCCTTGATGTGGCGCGCAATCATCGCCTTGATGATCGGCTATTCGGCCTTTATCGCCGAGATCTTCCGGGCCGGCATCCAGTCCATCGACAAGGGGCAGATCGAGGCTGCCAAGGCTCTCGGCTTGAGCCGCAGCCAGCGTTTCCGACTGGTGGTCTTCCCGCAGGCAATCAGGGTCATCTTTCCGCCGCTCTCGAACGACTTTGTCGCGATGGTAAAGGACAGCTCGCTGGTCTCCGTGCTTGGCGTGGCCGACATCACCCAGATGGCCAAGGTCTACGCGTCCGGTTCATTCCGTTTCTTTGAGACCTATTCCATCGTTGCCTATGTCTATCTCGTCCTGACCATCGGCCTCTCCATTCTCCTGCGGGGCTTCGAGAAGCGCATGCGGGAGCGCCGCGGATGAGGCTTCCTTCTCTCGACAGTGCTGCGGCGAGCATCAATCGGGTCCGCTACTATGCGGCGGGGATTGGCCGTCACGCGCTGCCGAGGGAGTGGTTTTTACAACGAAGCAAGACGATCCTCAGCGATCTGGAAAACGCGCCGGAGCTCGACGAGCTCGTTCGGCGCGCGAACTACTACAACAAGTTGGCACGCGAGGCGGCGAAACCCGGTGTGCGGCTCGATGCGGTCGACCGCGGCCGGAGCCGCTATTACTTCGATCTCGATGAGTATCTGCGCTACTTTCCCAAGGACCTGAGGGTCAACTATCTCTTCGGCGACGTGACCTGGGTCCCGAACTCGCCAAGCCTGATCAAAAGCAGGCCGGTTGAGGAGGGGAATGCAAACTCGGTCCTGCTCAATCTCGACAAGCTTCGCCATTTCCGGCTTTGCGCGGATGAGACGCCCTGGGAGAGCAAGAAACCGATGGCCGTCTGGCGCGGTGCTCTCAACAACCCGCTGCGGTCCGAACTGCTCGCTCGCCACCAGAACAGTATGCTCGCCGATGTCGGGCATGTCGGGGAGATCAAGGAGGGGTTCGAGCCGAAAGGTTTTCTCAGCCCGAGAGAGCAGATGGGCTATCGCTATATCATCTCGATCGAAGGGTTCGACGTCGCAACCAACCTCAAATGGATCATGGCGTCCGGCAGTGTATGCCTGATGCCGAAGGGGCGTTACGAGACATGGTTCATGGAGGGGGCTCTCGAACCGGACCGGCATTTCATCGAATTGCGCCCCGATTTCAGCGATCTCGAGGAGAAAATCGCAAGGCTCGAGAGCAATCCGCAATGGGCGCGGGAGATCGTGGCCAATGCGAATGCCTATGTGGCTTCGTTCTGCGACCGAAAAACCGAGCGCAAGATCTCGCTGCTGGTGCTGCAGAAATATTTCGAGGCAACCGGACAGCTTCCACCGTCCGCCTTCAGCCACCTCTTCTTCGCGCAGCCGAGCGAAGCCCGCCCCTCATGACGCCTCAATAGATGTCGGGCACATACATTTCGGCCGGGACCGGATGGCGGATGTAGTCCGCGTTGCGCACGCGGGCCGGGAGCTCGACCTGCTCTTTCGGTATGTGCTCGTAAGGCACCTGCTTCAGCAGATGCGCGATCATGTTCAGCCGCGCCTTCTTCTTGTCGACGGCCTGGACCACCCACCAGGGGGCCTCCGGGATATGCGTGCGCTCCAGCATCTCTTCCTTGGCGCGGGTATAGCTTTCCCAGTGAATCCGGCTTTCGAGGTCCATGGGTGACAGCTTCCACTGCTTCAGCGGATCGTTGATGCGCATGCGGAAACGGAATTCCTGCTCCTCGTCGGTGATCGAGAACCAGTATTTGACGAGGATGATCCCGGAGCGGACCAGCATGCGCTCGAATTCCGGGACCGAGCGGAAGAACTCCTCCAGTTCATCCGGCGTGCAGAAGCCCATGACACGTTCGACCCCGGCGCGGTTGTACCAGGAGCGGTCGAAGAGGACCATTTCGCCAGCCGTCGGCAGATGCTGGACGTAGCGCTGGAAATACCACTGGCTGCGCTCGCGCTCGGTCGGTGCGGGTAGCGCCACGACGCGGCAGACGCGCGGGTTGAGCCGCTGGGTGACACGCTTGATCGCCCCACCCTTGCCGGCGGAATCGCGGCCTTCGAAGAGCACGACCATCTTGAGCTTCTTGTATTGGACCCAGTCCTGCAGACGCACCAGTTCGTGCTGCAGGCGGAAGAGCTCGCGAAAGTAGACGCGCCGGTCGATGGTCTGTTCCGCCATGCCGTCGGCAACGAGCTGATCGAGCCGCTCCTCGTCCAGCTGCTGCTCCAGTTCCTCGTCGAAGCTGTCGAGGATTTCGGTCTTGATGCGATGGATGTCTTCGTTCATGGCGCGGGTTCCAGCAAGGCGATCGGGTTCTGACGACGATCAAGCATGCTTGCACGACTGCTTCATGACAGGCGGATGTCAGAGCCGGCGCGAAGCAATTGCCGACATCCTCGAAAACTGGTAAGACCGCGCGCATGGGATCGAAATTCGGATGCCTCGCGAACCAGTTTATCGTGCTGCAGGACCACAAGCGTCTGCCGGCACGCTTTTTCGCGCGCGTTCAAGGGGCCCTGGCGAGCCTTCGCGGCTGAGCTCCTGCGACCGGACAACCGGCGCGATAAGACCTCACACTTCAAGAAATCCCGTTACTTCAGTCTGGATGGAACTCACCCATGAGCGCACCTCGCACCCTTTACGACAAGATCTGGGACGACCACGTCGTCGATCGCCAGGACGATGGCACCTGTCTCCTCTACATCGACCGTCACCTCGTGCATGAAGTGACGAGCCCCCAGGCCTTCGAAGGTCTGCGCATGGCCGGCCGCAAGGTCCGCGCGCCGCAGAAGACGCTGGCCGTTGTCGACCACAACGTGCCGACTTCGCCGGATCGCCACCTCGGCATCAAGAACGAGGAAAGCCGCATCCAGGTCGAGGCGCTCGCCAACAACGCGGCTGAATTCGGCGTCGAATACTACTCGGCCTCCGACAAGCGTCAGGGCATCGTGCATATCGTTGGTCCGGAACAGGGCTTCACGCTGCCGGGCATGACCATCGTCTGCGGCGACAGCCACACCTCGACGCATGGCGCTTTCGGCGCGCTGGCGCATGGTATCGGCACGTCCGAAGTCGAGCACGTGCTCGCGACCCAGACGCTGATCCAGAAGAAGGCAAAGAACATGCTGGTGCGCGTCGACGGGAAATTGCCCGAAGGCGTCACCGCAAAGGACATCATCCTTGCCATTATCGGCGAGATCGGCACGGCCGGCGGTACCGGCCATGTCATCGAATTCGCCGGCGAAGCGATCGAGGCGCTGTCGATGGAAGGCCGCATGACCGTCTGCAACATGACGATCGAAGGCGGCGCCCGCGCTGGTCTGATCGCGCCGGATGAAAAGACCTTCGAATACATCAAGGGCAAGCCGCGCGCTCCGAAGGGTGAAGCCCTCGAACAGGCGATCGCCTATTGGAAGACGCTGAAGTCCGACGAAGGCGCGCATTTCGATCGCGTCGTCGTTCTCGATGCCGCCAACCTGCCGCCGATCGTCTCGTGGGGATCGTCGCCGGAAGACGTCGTCTCGGTTCAGGGCGTCGTTCCGAACCCAGATGATATCCAGGACGAGACGAAGCGCGCTTCCAAGTGGCGTGCGCTCGACTATATGGGCCTGAAGCCGGGCACCAAGATCACTGATATCGCGATCGACCGAGTCTTCATCGGCTCCTGCACCAATGGCCGTATCGAAGATCTGCGCGCCGTCGCCAAGGTTGTCGAAGGCAAGAAGGTGGCCTCCACCGTTTCCGCCATGATCGTTCCGGGCTCCGGCCTCGTGAAGGAACAGGCGGAAGCCGAAGGCCTCGACAAGATCTTCAAGGAAGCCGGTTTCGACTGGCGCGAGCCGGGTTGCTCGATGTGCCTTGCCATGAACGACGACCGCCTGAAGCCGGGCGAGCGCTGCGCCTCGACCTCGAACCGCAACTTCGAGGGCCGCCAGGGCTTCAAGGGTCGCACGCATCTTGTCTCGCCTGCCATGGCAGCCGCTGCCGCGGTGGCCGGCCACTTCGTCGAT
Organism: Rhizobium sp.; assembly: GCA_027533385.1. Classification (GTDB taxonomy): domain Bacteria; phylum Pseudomonadota; class Alphaproteobacteria; order Rhizobiales; family Rhizobiaceae; genus Allorhizobium. The sequence continues at coordinate 24,619 of JAPZUE010000009.1, forward strand.
ATCCGCGACTTTCACTAAGTCACAGGACCGACCTGAACCGAGATCGACCGCCCGCTGACACAGCGGGCGGTTTCTTTTTGGCCGCCGGTTGCAAACACAGGTGAAGCGACTATCGTCGCGCTGTCACAAAACTGTCATATGCGGCGCACAGGTCTCTCATGAACATCCACGAACTTCCCCTCTCGACCCGCAGGCAGCGGTCGTGAGTACGGTTGCCGTCGGCCTCGCGCTGCTTGCCGCTATCCTGCATGCGAGCTGGAATGCTTTTTTGAGAACAGGTGCGGATCGTCTCTGGTCGATCACGGTGATGAGCCTTGCGGGCAGCATCATCTGCCTGCCCTTTCTCTTCATCCTGCCGGTCCCGGGGGCGGCTGCCTGGCCCTATATTCTGGTCTCGGCGGGCCTGCAGGTGGGTTATAGCCTGTTTCTTGTCGCTGCCTATCGCCATGGAGAGCTTGGCCAGGTCTATCCGATCGTGCGCGGCACCGTGCCGCTCCTGGTGACGCTTGGCGGTTTCCTGTTCTTCGGAGAGGTTCTCGGGCCGTGGCAGACGCTGGGCGTCGTCATGATCGCGGCCGGCATCATGAGCCTGTCGCTCGGCAAGACGAGAGCCGCCACATCCTCGATCCTGTTTGCGCTCGCCACAGGCCTGATCATTGCCTGCTATTCGACGGTGGATTCGCGCGGCGTGAAAATGGTCGAGCAACCGGCGGCCTATGCGCTCTGGGTTCTCTTTCTCTTCGGCCTGATGATCACGATCGCCTTCGTGATCACCCGCCGGGGCCTTGTCATCGATCTGAAGTCGTCGGTGACCTGGAAGGCCGTCGGTGGCGGCGTGGTGGCCATGCTGGCCTATGGCCTGGTGGTGGTGGCCTATGCCCATGCGCCGGCAGGTCTTGTCACGGCCGTGCGGGAGACGAGCGTCGTCTTTGCCGTCCTGATCGGAGCGCTTCTCTTGGGCGAGCCGCTGACCCTGCGACGCCTTCTCGCCTGTGTCGTCGTCGCCGGCGGGGCAATCAGCATCAGTCTCTGAGCAGATCAAAAAGAAGCCCCGCGAACGGGGCTTCCATAGGGGTCGTTCGAGGAGATTACTCTGCCGAATCGGCGGAGTCGGCGTTGAGCTGGCCGTATTTCTCTTCGCCGATCTTGGAGAGAAGCTCCAGCTGGGTCTCGAGGAAGTCGATATGGCCTTCTTCGTCGATCAGCAGCTGTTCGAAGATCTTCATCGAGACGTAGTCGCCGGCCTGATAACAGATGTCGCGCGAGGCCTTGTAGGAGGTGCGGGCGTCGTATTCGCCGGCGAGGTCGGCTTCCAGCACTTCCTTGACGTTCTGGCCGATGCGCAGCGGGGCTACCGTCTGGAGGTTCGGATGGCCTTCGAGGAAGATGATCCGGTCGATGATCTTGTCAGCATGCTGCATTTCCTCGATCGATTCGGCCCGCTCCTTCTTGGCGAGCTTCGTGTAGCCCCAATCGTTGAGCAGGCGGTAGTGCAGCCAGTACTGATTGACCGCGCCGAGTTCGAGGAACAGCGCCTCGTTGAGCCGTTCAATGACCTTCGGATCACCCTTCATGATGTTCGTCCCTTGTGTGAAATCAATGATACAACTCTAGCGCCGGTGCCCTGACCTGTCGAGCCTTTTTTAGAAGGATTCTAATTCTGGAGAATGGCGTGAAACATTCATGACAGGGTGCACAACGCGTTCAGGCCCTGTCTTTGCAGCGCCTATGGCCGAAGCTTCGCAATTTCGAGCTGGAATAAGTGGCGGTCTGTTCTGAGGTGAGGCGTCAGCCTGCAGCGCGCTTTGCAACCATCATCGCCTGACGACGCTCGGCGAGCGCGGCCTTCTGCTCTTCATGGAACTGCTTCAGCCGTTCCATGAAGTTGATGACCTTGGTTTCCTCGGTCTGACGGGCGGCGTGATATTCCTCGGTGGTGCGAATGATGAGATCGACGACATTGGGGAAGCAGCCGCAGCAGCGACCGCGCTTGCCCATGGCATGGTAGACCTTGCCGGGGACGATCAGCTGCCAACAGTCTTCATCGAGCATCTCGGTGATGACGGCCTTGATGTCCTTGTCGGTGATGTAATTGCAGCTGCAGACCAGCATGGTCGGGCACTCGTCAAACATGACATTCACTGTCGCCTTTCTCTTAAACCAGATGCCCTTTGTCAAGAAAAATCGCGCAGGCGCGTCAGATGTGATCGCCGGAAAATCAAGCCTGTCAGTGGAAATTCCGTCCTTTCGGCATGAGATCCGCCATGGCGCTGCGGCGGGGATGGCCGGGCGGCGGGGCTGCGGGCAGAGGCGTGCGGGCAGGCTTTTCCCGTTTCGCCTGGCGTTGATCCACACCCGGGCGGCGCACCTCGTCGGCATGGGCGAGCGTTTCGAAGCTCTTCAAGTCTTCGAGCAGCAGGCCGAGCCTGGAACTTGCATCGACCAGGTGGTCGGCGACGACATGAATGACCTCGTGCGCCTTTTGCAGACGCCCGCGCAAGGTGACCAGTCGGGCTCCCATGACGATCGGGCGGTAGCGCTCGAAGACTTTCGGCCAGACGATCACATTGGCCGTTCCGGTTTCGTCTTCGAGTGTCATGAAGATAACCCCCTTGGCCGAACCCGGCCTCTGGCGGACAAGCACCAGGCCGGCAATCGCCACCTTGGCGCCATGGGGAAGGGTCTCGAGATCGGCTGCCGATTTCAGCCCCGCCCGCTGCATGGCTTCACGCAGAAACGAGACGGGATGGGCCTTCAGGGAGAAGGTCAGGCTGCGGTAATCGCTCAACACTTCTTCGCCGGGCAGCATGCGTGGCAGGACCATCTCCGTTTCGCGCTGCAGATCGTCCTCAGGGCTGCTTTCGAAGAGGGGCAGCACTTCGACCGCCGCATCCCCATCGAGCGCCTGGGCCGCCCAAAGGGCATCGCGGCGGTTCAGGCCGAGCGAAGAAAAGCAATCCGCATCGGCGAGTTTCTCGATGACCGCGCGTGGCAGCCTTGTGCGCAGCCAGAGATCGCGGATGGAATCGTAACCGGCGCCGCGTCTTTCAACCAGATGATCCATGGCCTGTTTCGGCACGCCCTTGATCTGGCGGAAGCCGAGACGGACCGCTTTCGTCGAGCGAATGACTGACGCCATGGATCGATGCCGGCTGGCGATGCGGGCAGGGTCGAAGGCGCCTTTCTCCTGCTCGTCTCCTTCCAGAAGACAATCCCAGGCGGAATGGTTGACGTCGACGGGACGGATATCGACGCCGTGTTCGCGCGCATCGCGGACAAGCTGTGCCGGGGCATAAAAGCCCATGGGCTGGGAATTGAGGATCGCGGCACAGAAGACATCCGGATAGAAGGCCTTGAACCAGCAGGAGACATAAACCAATAGGGCGAAGGAGGCGGCATGGCTTTCCGGGAAGCCGTATTCGCCGAAGCCTTCGATCTGGCTGAAGCAGCGGGCGGCGAAATCCGGATCGTAGCCATTGGCCACCATGCCCTCGATCATGCGCTTCTGAAAGCTCGAGACCTGGCCGGTGCGGCGGAAGGTGGCCATGGCACGGCGCAGCTTGTCGGCCTCTCCCGGGGTGAAGCCGGCAGCCGTGATGGCGATCTGCATCGCCTGCTCCTGGAAGAGGGGGACACCCAGCGTGCGCTTGAGAACCGTGCGCAGTTCATCGCTTGGATAGTCGATCGGACGACCGGCGAGCTTGTCCTCCCGTCGCTTCAGATAGGGATGAACCATGTTGCCCTGGATGGGGCCGGGCCGGACGATCGCCACCTCGATCACCAGATCATAGAATTCGCGGGGCTTCAATCGCGGCAGCATGCTCATCTGGGCCCGGCTTTCGATCTGGAAGACGCCGATCGTATCGGCACGGCAGATCATGTCGTAGACTTCGGGGCGTTGGTCTTCGTTGATCGAGGCGAGGGTTTCCTCGATGCCATAATGGGCGGAGAGGAGCTTGAAGGCCTTGGCAAGGCAGGTGAGCATGCCGAGCGCCAGCACATCGATCTTCAGAATCTTCAGCGTGTCGAGATCGTCCTTGTCCCATTCGACCATGAAACGCCCATCGGCCGTGTTCATGATCGGGACGACTTCGTCCAGGCGGTCGCGGGTGATGACGAAGCCGCCGACATGCTGTGAGAGATGGCGTGGGAAACCCTGCATGGCCTGGGCATAGGACAGAACCCGGCGGGTCGTCGGATCCTTGAGGTCGAGGCCTGCGGCATTCGCCTGTTCCTCGGTGAAATCGCTCGTCCACCAGCCCCAGATCGATCCGGCCAGCGCCGATTGTACGTCTTCCGACAATCCGAAGGCCTTGGCGACTTCGCGGCCGGCAGAGCGGGCGCGGTAGCTGATCACGGCCGCCGTCAGGGCGGCATGTTCCTTGCCATAGGTGTCATAGATGAAGCGGATCACATCCTCGCGCTTCTCATGCTCGAAATCGACGTCGATATCCGGTGGCTCGTCGCGTTCGGTGGAGATGAAACGGTCGAACAGAAGGGTCGTCTTCTGCGGGTCGACCTCGGTGATGCCAAGGCAGAAGCAGACGGCGGAATTGGCGGCCGAGCCGCGCCCCTGGCAGAGGATGCCTGCCTTTCGGGCATGGCAGACGATGCGGTAGACGGTGAGGAAATAGGGTTCGTAGCGCTTCTCGGCGATCAGCTTCAGTTCGTAATCGAGGAGGCCGAGCACCTTGCGCGGAATGCCGTCCGGATAGCGTCTGCTGGCGCCTTCATAGGTCAGCCGCCGCAAGGCCAGGGCTGGAGATTCGCCATCGAAGATCTCGTCTGGATACTGGTGTGACAGTTCATCCAGAGAAAACTGAAGCCGGCTAAAGAAATTGACGTTGTTGTCGAGAGCTTCCGGCCAGGCGCGCAACAGACGGGCCATTTCGGCCGGGCTCTTCAGGTGCCGCTCCGCATGGGCATGCAGGCGAAGCCCTGCTTCGGCGATCGTGACATGCTCGCGGATGGCGACGACCACGTCGGCTACTGGTTTTCGGTCCGGGGCGTGATAGAGCGCGTCATTCGTGGCAATCAGCGGGATCCGCAGCCGCCTGGAAATTCCGTTGAGTTCCGCAAACGTCTTTTCGTCGAAACCGTCATGGCGGGGCACGAGCGCCAGATACAGACGATCCCCCAACCGATGACGGATGGACGAGAGGCTTGCCTCGAAGGCGTCGACATCGGCTTTCCCCGGCATGGAAGGCGGCATGGCGACGAACAGGATTTCCTTGTCCCATGCCAGAAGATCCCTTTCCCAGAGCGTGCAGACCCCCTTCTTAGACCGCAGATTACCCTCGCTCAGCATGCGGCACAGATTGCCCCATCCCCTGCGGTTCATCGGATAGGCCAGAAGCTCGGGCGTGCCGTCGTCGAAGGCAAGACGGGCACCGGGCCGGAATTCGAGGCCGTTCAGTTTGGCGGCCGCATGTAGGCGCACCACCCCGGCCACGGTGTTTCGATCGGCAAGGCCGAGACCCGAGAGGCCGAGAAGAAGGGCTCGTTCCACCAGTTCCTCGGCATGGGAGGCTCCCTCCAGAAAGGAGAAGTTGCTGCGCAATCCGATCTCGTAAAACGGTTTCATCGTCACGGTCCGCGCCTCACGCGAAGAAACCCTGGAGGAACCAGTTCGGCGTCACCGTGCGTCGTTCGTAAAGACCCTCGCGATAGAGCCAGAAGCGCTGGCCGTCGGCGTCCTCGATGCGAAAATAGTCCCGTGGCGGGGCCTCTTCGCCGTCGACCCACCATTCCGGCGACAGGCGTTCGGGACCTTCCGCCCTGACGACGCGACGCTGCACACGGCGCCAGCGAAAGCTGGCCGGCGGGCCGTCCGGCACGACGGACATGACCTCGACCTCTTCCGGTCGATGAAGCAGGCGCAAGGGCCGGAGGGCGCGCACCGGCCTAAGGGATATCTGAGGCCACGAAACGGCAAGATCCGTTGTCTTGAGTGCATCGGTGGCCGGCGCGTGGATCGATGCTCTCTCCGGCCAATGGCTGGCCAGCGCTACGGGAAGGCGAAGTGCCCGCTCGCCCAGCCTGGCCGTCACCTGGTCGAGGAAGCGTGTGAGGTCTTCCCGGCCATCCTCTTCGCTTTCGAGGGCTGCCTGGCGGACTTCGAAAGGCTCGCTGAGGAGAACATTCAACCGGACGAGTTCGAAACCAAAACCTGCGTCGAGATCATCGTGGATGACGGAAAGCCGTTCCTGGAACAAAGCCCTGATACGGACAGGATCGCGCAAGGGTGCGGAGGCCCCGATCTCGATCCGAAAGACCTTTCCATCGACCCTGAAGACCAGGAGTTCGAACAAGCGCCCGCCTTCCCCCCGGGCTTCGAGCGATGTCTTCAAACCTGCCGCGAGACGGCCGGCTATATCGAGGATCTGATCCTCGGTCATGATCGGATCTGCAAGCCGTCGCTCGGCCGACAAGATGGGGACATGCCGCCTCGGCGAAATCGGCTCTCCTTCCCGTCCGAGCGCCTGGTCGAGACGAAGCATGGGTTCCGGGCCGAAGCGACGCGTGATCGGAGGGCGCGGGGCAGGGATGATGTCACCGATGGTCTTCAGGCCGACACGGGCGAGGTTCATCACCGTCTGCGGGTCGAGCCTCAGAGCCGAGATCGGCAAGGGGTAAAGCGCCGATACTGCCTCCGTGGGGGTGACGCGCCGAGGGCCGTCAAAGCGGCTGCAGGCCCGGGCAAGACCCGGTGTCGGGCCGACCGCGATGCGGACAGCAAGACCGAAAGCCGTCATGCGTCGATCGACATCCTCGATCAGTTTTTCCTCTCCGCCAAAAAGATGGGCGCAGCCGGTGATATCCAGCATCAGGCCATTGTCGCCGTCGAGGGCGACCAGCGGCGTATAGCGGTCACACCAGTCGGCGATGGCATCGAGCAGAGCGCGGTCGGCGGCGGGATCAGCCTCGACCACGTCGAGGTTTGCACAGATGGCGCGGGCTTCCGCCAGCCCCTGGCCGGCACGCAGACCGAAGCCTTCGGCGCTTTCATCCAGCGCCGTGATGCGCATGGCATTGGCCGAACGGCCGGCACAGACCAGCGGGGCGCGCTCAGGATGCGCGGTCGAGCCGGGGTGTAAACGCCAGGAGAGACCCCAGCGACGCCGAGCGATGCGATCGGTCGGGAGCCTTGGGAAAAACAGCGACAGAATGCGGCGATCCGAGGCCTGAGGGTGCGAGCTGTTCGAAAAGGCGAAGGCGGCGGTCATCGGAATTCCACTCCAGAATGAGTTCGGGTGAGCCCGGGATGCGGGATTTTTCAAGGGTGATGCGAAAGACGGGGGATCCTATGCTGCCGCCCAGCAGGGACCCGTCGGCAAGATGCCGCGCCGCCGCTGGCGCGGGTTCGACAGACAGGCGAAGAAGGGCGCTGGAGGCCTCCTCTTCGCCGGCCTGGCGGAGGGTGAGCAGCCTGCCACCGGTGGCGCGTGCCTTGAGGCTCAGGCGCCTACTTTCGGTGAGGCCGAATTTCTTCGGATTGCCGTGCACTTCGAGAAGCACGGTCGAAAAGGCGCGCGAGGCCAGGGCTGCCTCAGCGAGCCAGAGCGCATCCTCGATGCGGCGCGGCAGGGCATGCACCAGGGCGCAGGAGGTCAGGCCGAAATCCAGGAGGCCGGGGGCATAGGCAAGGCCGGCTTCGCGCACCACCTGGTGATCAGCGATGAAGAGCAGCCTTTGCCGACCGACGCCTTTCGTTTCCGCCGCCATCAGGGCCATGGCCAGACCCAGACCGGTCACGCTCCCCGCCTGCTGCAGCTTCTGCCCGCGCAGCTCCAGCAATGTGCCGCTGGCCAGCATGTCCCGCATCAGTGTGTCGAAGAGATCCTGCTTTTCACGCTGTCCGTCCGAATGGACGGATGCCGATCCGTCCGCCGTGCCTTGGGCTGTCAGGCGTGCGGCATGGTCCGGCTTTCCCTCGATCCGGGCAATCGCCTCCCGCAAGGCAAAAAGCGTCTCGCGCGCCTGAGGGCTCTCGCCCATGACGATCTCTCCTGATGAAATGTTCTCTATTTGTTCCTTATGGATTCCAGAGCTTTCTAAAAGAGTCAACCGGATTCAGATAAGAATTTATTCCTCGGTTGAATTCACTCTCGAAATACGCTCGCAAACATCCTATATCTGCCGGCAGTAAGGAGTATCCATGGCCCGCATAGACCAGAGCGAGGATTGGCGCGAACGGCACGCCCCGACGATCAGCACATTCGAGTCGCTGGCGATCGAGGCCTACGGGCATCTGCCCCAGGAGTTCCGCGACCTGAGCCGCGATCTCATCATCGAGATCGCCGATTTCCCGACCGATGAAGTGTTCGAAGACATGGCGCTCGAGACGCCTTTCGACCTGCTCGGCCTGTTCGAAGGACGCGGGATTTCCGAGCGTTTTTCGATGGAAACCGGCATGATGCCGAACCGCATCATCCTCTATCGCCGGCCGATCCTCGATTACTGGGCCGAAAACGAGGAGACGCTGGGCGATATCATCACCCATGTGCTGATCCACGAGATCGGTCACCACTTCGGTCTGTCCGATGACGACATGGAGAGGATCGAGGAAAGCGCCGAAGAGGCCGCGGCTGCCGATCGCTGATTTCGGCCCATCATCCCAGGGATTTCAGCCCGAGTGTCCAAACCGTGCCCGGTAGGCGGCGGGGCTGGTTTGCAGCCGCGTGCGGAAATGATGGCGGAGCGTTGCCGGTGTGCCGAAGCCCGAAGCGATCGCGATGTCGTCGAGCGACAGGCTTGCCTTGCGCTCCAGCAGGTCACAGGCGTGGCGCAGCCGGCGGGTCATGAGGAATTCACCGGGGCTCTGGCCTGTCAGGTCGCGAAAGCGGCGCTGGAAGGTCCGGCTGCTCATCCCCGCCCGTGCGGCCATTTCGGCGAGTGTCACCTCGCGCTGCAGATTGGCCTCGATCCAGTCGATCAGCGGGCCTATCCGCTGTCCTTCGCGCTCCTGTGGCACGGGCCTCACGATGAACTGCGCCTGTCCGCCTTCCCGATGGGGCGGGACCACAAGACGACGGGCAACGCTGTTGGCGGCCTCGGTGCCGAAATCGCGGCGGACGACATGGAGACAGAGATCAATCCCGGCCGCACTGCCGGCGGCCGTCAGAATCTGGCCTTCGTCGACATAAAGCACATCTGGATCGAGATGGATGTCGGGATGTCTTTGCGCAATCGTGTCGGCATAGCGCCAGTGGGTCGTGGCTCTCCGACCATCGAGGAGGCCGGTCGCGGCCAGCACCGCCACGCCGGAGCATAGCGACATCAGGCGTGCGCCCCGGACATGGGCCGCTCGCAGCGCCTCGATCAACGAGGCTGGGACGGGCTCGTCGATCCCGCGCCAGCCGGGCACGACGATCAGATCCGCCTCTGCCAAGAGTTCCAGCCCGCCGGAAGCGCTGACCGTCAGCCCGCCGGCGGCGCGCAGCGGCCCCGGTTCGATCGCGGCTGTCGCGTGGCGATACCAGCGCTCTCCCATTTCCGGTCGCGCAAGGCCGAAGACTTCCACGGCAACCCCGAATTCGAAGGTGCAGAGGCCGTCATAGGCGAGCGTCACGACGCGGGGTCCCGTCAGCGGTGAGGATGGGAAAGGCGATGCTGGCGTCATTGGCGTGATCTTTACGCATGTTGTCATTCACGCCAGTTTTCCAAAATCCTCTGAAAAGGCAAGGTCTCTTCATCAAACATCGAAAGGAGCCTGTTATGCCAAGTCTTGTCAGTGAAATTCCCGCCGCCGATCCCGCCCTCGTCGCGCAGCACTATCAGGCGCGGCTCGCCTTCGAGACGGACTGCTGGGATGTGCATGAGGTGATGAGCCGCGGCGAGGCAGATTTCGTGCTTCTCGACGTGCGCGGACCGAAGCTTTACGAACGGGGGCATGTGCCAGGCGCCATCAACCTGCCGCATGGCAAGATGACCGAGCGGAAGATGGCGGAATGGCCCGAGGATACGCTGTTCGTGGTCTACTGCGCCGGGCCGCATTGCAACGGCACGGATCGGGCGGCGCTCAGGCTTGCTCGGCTCGGGTGTCGGGTCAAGGTGATGATCGGCGGGATGACCGGCTGGGCCGATGAAGGGTTCGAGATTGCCGGCGGGGCCTGATCCTGGCGACCGGTTCGCTCATCCTGCCAGATGGGCGAACTCGGCGACGACCTCTTCGTAGACGCGGCGCTTGAAGGGCACGATGAGACCCGGCAGGTCCTGCATCGCCTTCCAGGCCCACGCGTCGAATTCCGCTTCGTGCCCGCCCGGCGGCGGGTTGATTGCAATCTCGCTTTCGTCGCCTTCGAAGCGGAAGGCGAACCAGCGCTGGGTCTGGCCGCGGAACTTGCCCTTCAAGCCGATGCCGATCAGCTCGGCAGGCAGGTCGTAATTGATCCACCGGCTGGCTTCGGCCAGCAGCGACACCGTCCTGATGCCGGTTTCCTCGTAAAGTTCGCGCATGGCGGCCGGCAATGGGTCTTCGCCCGGATCGATCCCGCCCTGCGGCATCTGCCAAAGCTGCGGAGATCCGTCATATTCGGAATTGCCTTCCGGAATACGCCGGCCCGACCAGACAAGGCCCTCCCGGTTCAGCACCATGATCCCGACACAGGGGCGATAGGGCAGGTCTTCGGCCTTCACCTTGGGCTTGGTCGATTGGGGCTCGGTCATGATGTCCTCAGGGTCTGTTGTCGTTGGCGAGCGCGGAGACGCCGACAAATTCGATGCCGCGGGCGACCGCTTCATTACGCCATTCGGCGACCGCTGCAATGGTTTCGTCGAAGGCAGCGCCGACACCGATTGCCTGACCGTTGCGCCTTGCGATCCGTTCCAGCTCGTCCAGCTTGGCCAAAATCGCCTGGCGATCAACCTGCGTGTCGATCATCACGTCGGCAAAGGCATGCGGAAAACCGATGGCCTTGGCAAAATCGCCCGAGAGCGAGCGGGCCGTCGAGCCGTCGTCGAGGAACATCAGGCCGCGCTTTCCGATATCCCGCATGACCGGATCCATCGCCTTGTCGTCGGAGAGGAAGCGGGCACCCATATAGTTCATGATGCCGGTGTAATTGGTGATCTGCGCCATGGCCTGATGGAGATTGGCGATGTTGGTCGCCGCCGACTTTTCCGCAAGCAGCGTGCCGCGCCCGGGATCATTGGCCGGGAAGTCGAAGGGCTCCATCGGCACCTGAAGCACGATCTCGTGACCCTTGCGGCGGGCCTCCTGCATCCAGCGCTGCAGGCTGTTGCCGGTTGCGGCGAAGGCAAGCGTGATATCCTCGGGCAGGTCGCGAATGGCCATCTGGCTGCCGGTCTGGCTGAGGCCGATACCGCCAATGACGATGGCAATTCGTGTTCCTCGCGCACCCGACCACGGGCGGGCGTAAAAATCCACCGGACGCAGACCCGAGGCGGAGACCGTCGGGAGCTCGCCCGCATCGGTCAATTCGATCAGGTCTTCATTGGGCTGGCCGGCAAGCCTCGGGTCCTGCGTCGGGGCGTTTCCGATAACGACCGGACCGGTGCGGGCATTGGGGCTGAAGGTGGTGACGACATTGCCATCGGCCGTGGTGGTGCGACGGAGCACGGCGCCATCGTTCGGGCCGCTGGTCGAAATGCCTGCCGGCGGATCGGTTGGGCTGCGGTCTGCCGTGTCCTCTGCGACAACAGCCGTTTCCGGCGGACGAGGGGTGAGATTGATCGGCGGTTCGCTGCGCAATGCGGTGGGCGAAAGCGAGGTCCAGGCGGAGAGGCCGACCAGTGTGAGCACGGCAAAGGCAGAGGTGACCGTGGACAGGCCAAAGCGACTTTTGCCCTGGGGTTTGTCCTTTCGCTCCCGACCGAGCGGTGCATGCAGGTCCATGCGAAACTTCCAGTGATGCCGCCAAGCGGATGCAAAACGACCGCCCACGCATCAGGGATACGCGGGCGGTCGGATCAGATGATTACTGCAAGGCAGCCTTCTGCGGATCGGCCGGGAAGGCCGGATCGGTCTTCACGCCGCGCAGCAGGTCGAGTGCATAGTTGAGCTGCACGTCGTCCTTGGCTTCCGGCGGTACGTAAGCCACGGAGCCGGAGCCTTCCTCGTTTTCGTTCTGGCCCTTGATGTGACCTGGCAGTGCCGATTCACCTTCGGTGCGAACCTTGCCCTGAAGCTCTTCCGGCAGCGGCTGCTCGACCTTGATGTCGGGCTCGATGCCCGTGCCCTGGATCGAGTTACCCGAGGGCGTGTAGTAGAGCGCCGTCGTCAGTCGCAGCGCGCCCTTGTCACCCATCGGAATGATGGTCTGGACGGAGCCCTTGCCGAAGGAGCGGGTGCCGAGCACGGTCGCGCGCTTCAGGTCCTGCAGGGCGCCGGCGACGATTTCCGATGCCGATGCCGAGCCGCCATTGACCAGCACGATGATCGGCTTGCCATCGGTGATGTCGCCTGCGGTTGCGTTGAAGCGGCGGGTATCCTGCGGATCGCGCGAACGGGTCGAGACCACTTCGCCACGTTCCAGGAAGGCGTCGGAGACGTAGATTGCCTGATCGAGCAGGCCGCCCGGATTGAGGCGAAGGTCGAGAACATAGCCCTTCAGCTTGTCTTCAGGGACTTCCTTCTTGATCTTCTCGATCGCAGCTTCCAGATCGTCATAGGTCTTTTCGGTGAAAGAGATGACGCGGAGGTAACCGACATCGCCCTCGACGCGGGACTTGACCGCGCGGATCGGGATGATTTCGCGAACGACGGTGATTTCGAGCGGCTTGTCGGCGCCCTCACGCAGGATCGTCAGCTTGATCGGCGTGTTGACCGCGCCGCGCATCTTTTCGACGGCTTCCTCGAGCTTCAGGCCGCGAACCGACTCGCCGTTGATCTCGGAGATGAAGTCGCCGGCCAGGATGCCGGCCTTGGCGCCCGGCGTGTCGTCGATCGGGGTGATAACCTTGACGAGCTCTTCTTCCATGGTGACTTCGATACCGATGCCACCGAATTCACCGCGCGTCTGGGTCTGCATGTCCGCCGCATCCTTGGCGTTCATGTAGACCGAATGCGGATCGAGCGAGGTCAGCATGCCGTTGATGGCACTTTCGACCAGCTTGTTCTCATCCGGCGGCGTCACGTACTGGGCGCGAATGCGCTCGAAGACGTCGCCGAAGATTGACAATTCCTTGTAGGTGGAAGCACCCGCCGCCTGGGCCGGGACACCTGCGGAATAGATGACGCTCATCGCGGTTGCGCCCATCAGTGCGCCGACGAGGAGAAGAGAGACCCTACGTATCATTCTGTGCCTTTCCAGAATCGCCTCCGACCCACCAGGGACGGGAATCAACCGGTTTACCGTCTTTCCGAAGTTCAATGTAAAGAGTTGGCCGATCGGTTTCCAGCGCGAATGCTGTCGCACTTGCCACTCTTTTCTCACCCATGGTCGCCAACGGCTCCCCGGAGAGCACAAACTTGCCCTGGCTGGTGCTGATCCGGTCCATACCGGACAGTACCATATGATAGCCGTCGCCCGTGTTCAGAATGATCATCTGGCCGTAGCTTCGGAAATTTCCAGCAAACACCACCCATGCATCGGCCGGTGCGGTGACCAGCGCGCCGGGCTGAGAGGCAATCACGATGCCCTGTGCCTGGTGGCCTGTCCCGTCCGGATCGCCGAACTGACGCAGGGTTTCGCCGGCAACCGGCAAGTCCAGTTTCTGCTTCAGTTCAGAGAAAGGATATGCTGGCGCAATGCGGTTTTTATCGGGCAGTCCAGACTGGGCAAGCTCCAGCGCGCGGGCCCTCTGCTCCTCGCTCATCTGGCTGCGTTTGGCCTCTTCGGCACGGGCAAGTTCGGCTGCCTGGCGCACCGAGGTGATCTCGCTTTCAAGCGAACGGATGAGCGCTTCCATGGTCGAAGCGCGTTCGGCAAGTGCTTCCGATTGCTTGCGTTCTGCCTGCAGCTGCAGGGAATTGGTGCGGGCGAGACGCTCGTTTTCCGCCACCAGCAGATCCATGCGCCGCTCTTCTTCCTGGCGGTTGGCAATGGCTGCCACCAGGCCATCCATTTCCTTCTTGCCGGCGTCGCGGAGCGCTATCAACTCTTCGAGATCGGCGGCCAGCTTGTCCGTCTCATGGCGGATGCCGGGCACGACGGCGCCGAGCAGAATGGCGGTGCGGACCGAGCCCAGCGCATCCTCGGGGCTGACGAGCAGGGCCGGCGGCGGGTTGCGCCCCATGCGCTGGAGAGCGGCCAGAACTTCCGCAAGCACGGCCCGGCGTTCCCTGAAGGAGCCACGGATCTGATCTTCACGCAGGCCGATATCGGCGAGCCGCTTTTCGCCTTCACTGATCTGCTTTTCGATGTCCTTGCGACGCTTGGCGGACTCGATCAGTGCCGTCTTCAGGCTTTCCGAGGTTTTTTCGAGCTCCGCGATGCTCTTTTCGAGCTCGCTCGCCTTTTCTTCCGAGAGCTTCATGCTGGCGGCGATTTCCTGCAGTTCGGAACTCACCTGGTCGCGCTTGGCGCGCAGCTCCAGTGCCGGATCGGGTGCAGCCTGGGCTACGCGTCGATCGCCGGTCTCCATCGCAGCGGCGGGCAGCGCACCGGTCGTTTCGCCGACTGGCGTGCTCGTCCCGGGGGCCGGGGGCGCTTCCGCCTCCTGCGCATGGATCGAAAGCGGGACTGTCGGGGCGAGCAGCCCTGCCATGACGCAGGCCAGGGCGAAGCCGGCCTTCCGGCGGCCGCCTTTCAGGGGGACTGCAATGTCTTGGACAAGGGTGGGCAATGGCTCTATCCGGTTCGGCGGCGAAAATACGCTGATTTGCGCACAAGGCAAAGCATTGCTCGCCGATCGGCATCGATGCGCTCAAACGCGGTGATAGGGATGGCCCGTCAGGATGGTCACGGCGCGGTAAAGCTGCTCGGCGATCAGGATGCGGACCAGCTGGTGCGGCCAGGTGAGCTTGCCGAGGTTGAGGACGAGGCGGGCGCGATCACGCAGCTCCGGGTCGATGCCATCGGCGCCACCAATGACGAAGGCCATGTCACGCTGGCCGTTATCGGCGGCATCGCCGACGAATTTCGCAAATTCGGCGCTGTCAAAGGCCTTGCCGCGCTCGTCGAGGACGACAATCAGCGCGCCGTCGGGGATCTGGCGGGAAAGCTCCTGGGCTTCCTCGCGCTTTCTCGTGTCGGCATTGCCGGCGCGGCTTTCATTCAGCTCCACGGAGCGCGTGAATTCGAGGCCGCATTGCGGTCCGGCCTTGGCGAAGCGGTCCAGATAGCGGGACGCGAGTTCCTTCTCCGGCCCGGCTTTCAGCCGGCCCACGGCATAGATGCCTATCTTCATGCGGGCAGTCCCTGGTTCAGGTCACAAAACCATCTCTATCGGCAGGAAGAGACCCGCCGTGTCAATCCGGCTTCGGGACCGTCCATCGGACGGCCGGCCGTTTTCAGTGCAGGCGATCCTCGATGTCCGGAGCGGCCCACATCTTTTCGATGTTGTAGAACTCGCGGATTTCGGGTCGGAACACATGCACGATGATGTCTCCCGTGTCGATCAGCACCCAGTCGCCGGTCTCAAGGCCTTCGACGCGGGCGGAACCCAGGCCTTCGTCCTTCAGGTCGGACATCAGGTGTTCGCTGATCGCCGTCACATGACGGTTCGAGCGTCCGGATACGACCACCATGTAGTCGCCCAGCGCCGATTTACCGGCAATGTTGATGGAGACAATATCTTCTGCCTTCGAGTCCTCGAGGCTTGCGAGGACCAGCTCAAGCGCACGGGCTGCGGCATCGGCGCCACGTTCCATGCTCTTCGGGATTGCGCGGGAAGCGCGTCCCTTGGTGTGTACTGTTGTCAGAGTTCGTCCTTTCCTTGGAATAACAGAACAGCACGTCTGCGATTCTCATAACTTCGATCGCCACCAAAAGGTGGCATCGATCCGAAAAAGTTTCAAGGCATGGTCGAAAAGGTGCCGGGATCGGGCCTTCACGATTTTTTCGTTGCGGCGGCGGCGCGGATCGCCGACGAGCTCAAGGTGGAGCGGGGGCCATGGATGAAGGTCCAGGCCGGCGCCCGTTTCTGCCAGAGAATGCCGGCATCCTCCTCGTCGATGCGCGCATAGTCGAAGGTGCGCGCCATCTTCGAGGAGAGATAGGCGAGCGTCGAGCCAGGGCGGTCGATCACGGCGATCGGGAAGGTCGTGGCGATCTTCTGCCAGCGCTGCCAGCGATGGAAGCCGGCGAGATTGTCGGCACCCATGATCCAGATGAAATGGACATGCGGATTGCGGGCGCGGATGAAGTCCAGCGTGCGGGCGGTGTAGCTGGTGCCGAGCGTCTTTTCGAAGGCGGTGACCTTGATCCTGGGATCAGAAGCCATGGTCTCGCAGGACGCGAGGCGCTCTGAAAGCGGGGCGAGTTCCCGGCGGTTTTTCAGGGGGTTGCCCGGAGTCACCAGCCACCAGAGTTGATCGAGACCGAGGCGGCGAAGCGCGATCTCGGCGACCAGCACATGGCCCTGGTGCGGCGGATTGAAGGAGCCGCCGAAGAGGCCGACCACCATGCCGCGCTCGACATGCGGCATCACGAGATGGCGATGGGCGAGCGCCTCGTCCGCCACGTCAGGGACGGACCTGGCCGTTGCCGCGGACGCGGTACTTGAAGGATGTCAGCTGCTCGACGCCGACGGGGCCGCGCGCATGCATCTTGCCGGTCGCGATGCCGATTTCCGCACCCATGCCGAATTCGCCGCCATCGGCAAACTGGGTCGAGGCATTGTGCAGCAGGATCGCGGAGTCGATCTCGTTGAAGAAACGTTCGACCACTTGAGAATCTTCGGCGATCACCGCTTCGGTGTGGTTCGATGAATAGCGGGCGATATGATCGATGGCGCCACCGATGCCGTCGACCACGGCGACCGAAATCACCGCGTCGAGATATTCGGTACGCCAGTCCTCTTCCGTGGCCGGTTTCAGGCCCGGGATGACCCGAAGCACTGTCGCGGAGGCGCGGATCTCGCAGCCGGCGTCGGTCAGCGCCTCGATCAGCGGCTGGAGATGGCTGCCAATCGCCGCGCTGTCGACCAGCAGTGTCTCGGCGGCACCGCAGATGCCGGTGCGGCGCATCTTGGCGTTGACGACGATCTTCTTCGCCATGTCGAGATCGGCGGAACCGTCGACATAGACGTGGCAGAGGCCTTCGAGATGGGCAAAGACCGGCACGCGGGCTTCCTGCTGGACGCGGGCCACAAGGCTCTTGCCGCCACGGGGTACGATCACATCGATCGAGCCCTCAAGGCCCGAAAGCAGCGCGCCGACGGCTGCACGATCGGTTGTCGGCACCAGCTGTATCGCATCGGCGGGCAGGCCGGCGGAAACGAGGCCCTTGACCAGACAGGCATGGATAGCGCGCGATGAATTGGCCGAATCAGAACCACCACGCAGGATCACGGCATTGCCGGCCTTGAGGCAGAGCGCGCCGGCATCGGCCGTGACGTTCGGGCGGCTTTCATAGATGACGCCGATGACGCCGAGCGGCGTGCGGACGCGTTCGATATGCAGGCCGTTGGGGCGATCCCATTCGGTGATGACGGTACCGACGGGATCCGGCAGTTCGGCAATCTCCCGCATCGATTGGGCGATGGCTGCGACGCGGGCGGAATTCAGGGTCAGGCGATCGATGAAGGATGCGGCAACGCCTGATTCTGCGGCGTTCTTCAGGTCTATCGCATTGGCGGCCAGGATTTCGGCCTCGGCCTTCACCAGGGCATCGGCCATGGCAAGCAGCGCCTTGTTCTTCGACTCGGTGGATGCGATCGCCAGCGGACGGGCCGCAGCGCGTGCGCGGCGACCGATGTCGAGCATCAGGCCATCGACGGAATTCTGGTTCGACACGGTATCAAGCATGGGCTGCATCCTTCCGGTCGCCGGCGTTTGCGTCCCGCTGGCCGAGTTCTGTCATGACGAGGTCGTCGCGATGGATCATCGCGGCACGCCCGGCATAGCCGAGGATCTTCTCGATCTCGTTGGATTTGCGTCCGCAGATGCGGCGCGCCTCGTCGGCATCGTAACCGGCGAGACCACGGGCGATCTCGCGGCCTTCGATCGTGACGATCGAAACGGTATCGCCGCGATGAAAGGCGCCGGAGACGGACCGAACACCCGCCGGCAGGAGGCTTTTTCCGGAGCGGAGAGCCCCTTCAGCGCCGTTGTCGACCTGAAGCGTGCCGGCCGGCTGAAGCTGGCCGGCGATCCAGGTCTTGCGCGCCGTGACCGGCGACTTGGAGGCTGCGAACCAGGAATGGCGCGCGCCGTTCTCGATGGCTGAGAGCGGATTCATGGTCTTGCCCGAGGCGATGATCATGGCGCAGCCGGCGCTGGTTGCAATCTTGCCGGCATCGATCTTGGTGCGCATGCCGCCGCGCGACAGTTCCGACGCTGCCCCTCCGGCCATGGCTTCGATTGATGGCGTGATCTCCTCGATCGTGTCGAGGAATTGCGCGTTCGGGTCGAGATGCGGAGGCGCGGTGTAAAGGCCGTCGATATCGGAAAGCAGGACGAGCAGGTCGGCGCCGGCCATGGTGGCAACGCGGGCGGCCAGGCGATCATTGTCGCCATAGCGGATCTCGGTCGTCGCTACCGTATCGTTTTCGTTGATGATCGGCACGGCGCCGATCTTCAGGAGTTGATTGAGGGTGGCACGGGCATTCAGATAGCGCCGGCGCTCCTCGGTATCGCCGAGCGTCAGCAGGATCTGGCCAGCGACGATCTGGTGGCGAGACAGGCTTTCAGACCAGTGGCGGGCGAGCGCAATCTGGCCGACGGCCGCGCAGGCCTGGCTTTCTTCGAGCTTCAGCGCGCCCGAGGGCATGTCGAGGACGGTGCGGCCGAGCGCGATGGCGCCCGAGGAGACGACCAGCACATCCGTGCCGCGGGCCTTGAGGGCTGCGATGTCATCGGAGATGGCGTCGAGCCATGGCTTGCGAATGCCCGAGCCACGATCGACCAGCAAAGCGGAGCCGATCTTGATGACGACACGCTTGACGCGGGAGAGCGAACGGAACCTGGCAGCCATCAGTCGTCGCCTTCTCCGTCGAGCCCTTCATCCAGGCTGCCGTCTTCGTCCCGCTTGTGGCGGTTCTTCTCGCGCTTTTCCGGCAGCGGCAGATTGCCCTGGGCGGCGACGATGACATCGCGGAGCGCGCGCAGCGCATCGGTCATGCCCTTGTTGGTGATGGCCGACAGAAGAAGGGGCGTCTGGCCGCAGGCCTTTTTCAGTTCCGTCGCCTTCTTCTTCAGTTCGGCTTCGTCGAGCACGTCGATCTGCGAGAGGGCCACGATCTCCGACTTGTCTTCAAGGCCGCCGCCATAGGCGTCGAGTTCATGACGTACGGTCTTGTAGGCCTTACCGACCTTTTCTTCCTGGGCGGAGACAAGGTGCAGGAGGACACGGGTCCGCTCGACATGGCCGAGGAAGCGGTCGCCGATGCCGACACCTTCATGGGCACCTTCGATCAGACCGGGAATGTCGGCCAGGATGAATTCGCGGTCGTCGATGGTGGCAACGCCGAGGTTCGGATGCAGCGTGGTGAAGGGATAGTTGGCAATCTTCGGCCGGGCACGCGTGACGGATGCCAGGAACGTGGACTTGCCGGCATTGGGCAGGCCGACGAGGCCGGCGTCTGCAATCAGCTTGAGCCGCAGCCAGACGGTCTTTTCCTCGCCTTCGAGGCCAGGATTTGCCCAATCGGGCGCCTGGTTGGTCGATGTCTTGAAATGGGCATTACCGAAACCGCCATTGCCACCCTTGGCAATGCGGAAGCGCTGGCCCTCGACCGTCATGTCGACGATCAGGGTCTCGTTGTCTTCCTCGAAGATCTGCGTGCCGACGGGAACCTTCAGCGTCACGTCTTCGCCATTGGCGCCCGTGCGATTGCGGCCCATGCCATGCGTGCCGGTCTTGGCCTTGAAGTGCTGCTGGAAGCGGAAGTCGATCAGCGTGTTCAGGCCATTGACGGCCTCCACCCAGACGTCACCGCCCCGGCCGCCGTCGCCACCGTCAGGTCCGCCGAATTCGATGAATTTTTCGCGCCGAAACGATACAGCGCCGGCGCCACCGTCGCCCGAGCGAATATATACCTTAGCCTCGTCGAGAAATTTCATCTTGCTGCCGTCAATTCTTCTGTCAGGGTCTGCGCGGAGAGTTGCGGCCATCGATATAGCCGCTTTGCGCGGAGGTCAAAGAGTATCGTGAAGTTCGTGAGCTACAACATCCAGTATGGGTTCGGTCAGGATGGACGATTCGACCCCGATCGCATTGCCGGCAGCATCCGCGATGCTGACGTGATCGCCCTTCAGGAGGTGACGCGCGGCTATAGCCGGAACGGTTATGCCGATCTGGTCGAAACCTTCTCGGCGCTCTTTCCCGACTACTTCGTGGCTTTCGGTCCGGCCTGCGACGTGCTGGTGGATCACTCCGTGATCGACGGCCGGTTGCGCGAGCGGCGCTTCCAGTTCGGCAACATGGTGTTGTCGCGCTATCCGATCCTTGCCAGCCGCAACCTGCTTCTGCCGCGCAGCCGCACCTTCGACAAGCTCAATCTGCAGCGGGGTGCGCTCGAGGCCGTCATCGATGCCCCGGGCGGTGCGTTGCGCGTCTATTCCGTCCATCTCGACCATGTCTCGCCGGACGAGCGCATCGCCCAGATCGCCTTTCTGAAAGATCGCGTCTTTGGCTACCTGTCCGAGGGCGGGGCGCTCACGGGTGCCATCGAATTCGCCGTGTCCGATCCGCCACTGCCGGAGGACTTTCTTGTCATGGGCGATTTCAACATGGAGCCGGAGAGCCCAGAATACATCGCCATGGTCGGGCGAAACGACGCCTATTACGGACGCGCGCCGAGGGCTGGCCTGCCCACGGATGTCGAGGCGCATCTGAAGGCCCGTCCCGAAGGCGGCTATAGCTGGATCAGCGAGGACGGGTCGCGGCGCATGCATCTCGACTACTGCTTTGTCAGTGGTGGTCTGGTTTCCCGGCTCAAGACCTGCCGGGTGGATGTGTCGGCCCGGGGATCCGACCATTTGCCGGTCTGGGTGGAGCTCTCGGGAGGATGAGCTCCGGGCGACGGGCGCCCGGAGTATTGCTGGCTATGCTTTGCGCTGGCGGCTGGCAAAATCGGTCTGGCCGAGCCGCATTTCGACGAGCGGCACCATCTGCCCGCGCGACTTCGAATAGACGTCGCGCACCCCGATGATGCGGAAGCCGCGGCCTTCCAGCACCCGGCGCGAGGCCGGGTTGTCGGCAAAGGCGCCGCTTGCGATCTCCACCCCGGGCAAACGTCGGAAGAAGCGCTCGAGCACCGCCTCGACCGCTTCGGACATGATGCCCTTGCCCCAATAGAAGCGGTTCAGCCAGTAGCCCATGTGCCAGAGGCCATGGCGGACCTCCAGCGAGACGACGCCGACATGCACTCCGTCCAGGGTGATTGCGAAGTGCCAGTCGGGCTTGAGGCCCGACGTCACCATGTTCAGCCAATCGCGCCCATCCTCCCGATCATAGGGGACGGGCACACGGGTCAACATGCGGGCGACGGCGAAATCACTGAGTGAGTTCGCAATCGCGTCCGCATCTTCCATCCTGTGCGGACGCAGGATGAGGCGTTGGGTTTCGATGACCGGGCAGGGGCCCGGCATCACGGGTGTCGCGGCCGGTCTTTCGGCGAGCATCGCGCTCATCGCATTTCCCCCCAGCTCTTCAGGGACAGCCAGGTCTTGCGGTCGAGCCGGTACCACTCGACCGGGACCATGCCGCCCATGGCCAGGTTCCCGACCATACCGGTGCCCTGGAACTGGAAGCCGCACTTCTGGATGACGCGGCGCGAGGCGATGTTGGTCACCCGGCAGCGCGCATCGATGCGGCTCACCCATTCGCGGGTGCGGAAGGCCATGTCGATCAGCGCATGGGCCGCTTCCGTGGCGTAACCCCTGTTCCAGTAAGGTTCGCCAAGCCAGTAGCCCATTTCCAGGATGGTATCGTCGGCCGGATTGGGCTCCAGCGCGCAGCAACCGAGGAATTCGCCATTGTCCGCTTTCGTGATGGCATAGACGCACTTGCCGATCTCGCCGATATTCGTGCGTCGCACGAAGTCGGCCGCGTCTTTTGCCGTGTAGGGATGCGGCATGCGCGCCACCATGGTGGCGATGGCGGCGTTGTTGGCGAGATGGGCAAGGGCGTCGATGTCTTCGATGTGGGGTGCGCGCAGGACGAGCCTTTGCGACAACAAGACAGGGCAATCACTCCTCGGCCGATCGGGCCTTGGTTGTTCTTCGGGCGACCGTGATTGGTCATCCCTCAACATCAGACTTTGCATGGTTCAGTCTCCTTCGTTGGACAAGAAAAAAGGGGAGATGGCGCCCCATCTCCCCTTTTTGTCTGAACTGAACCTGGTGCGGCCAGCCGGGTCGATGAGACGCCGGCTGTTTTAGAGCGCTACCGGCTTATTCCGCTGCTTCGGCTTTCGGCATGATCGACACGTATACGCGGCCATTGGCCTTCGTACGGTAGTCCACATTGCCCGCCGTGAGTGCAAAGAGGGTATGGTCCTTGCCCATGCCGACGTTTGCGCCCGGATGCCACTGGGTGCCGCGCTGACGCACGATGATGTTGCCCGGAATGACGACTTCGCCACCGAACTTCTTCACGCCGAGGCGCTTGGAATTGGAATCGCGACCGTTGCGCGAGGAACCGCCAGCTTTTTTGTGTGCCATGGGAGTTCTCCTTTAAACCTTGTAGTTAGACGCGCTTCAGGCAGCGACGATGTCGGTGATGCGCACCACGGTGTGGTGCTGACGATGGCCGCGCGAACGCTTCGAGTTCTGGCGACGACGCTTCTTGAAGGCGATGACCTTCTTGCCGCGGGTCTGCTCGACGACTTCCGCCTTGACCTTGGCGCCGGCCACGAAGGGCGCGCCGATGGTTGCGGTTTCGCCTTCGCCGACGACCAGGATCTCGGTGAATTCGATGGTTGCACCAGCTTCGGCTTCCAGCTTTTCGATGGTCAGCACGTCGTTGGCGTTGACGCGGTACTGCTTACCGCCGGTCTTGATGACTGCGAACATTTTTTATCCTTTCATGTTCGTTCCGGCTCTCCCCTTGCGAGGGGCCGTCTTTTTGCCAGTCGGAGGAGCGGGATCTTTGATCCCGCCGGTTCAGCTTCGCGGATCGCGAAGAACAAAAGACGCAGTTCGCCTACGCTTTAAGTCGAGCGTCGCATACGTGAGGCGCCCCACTGAGTCAAGATGAAAGCTGGAAAAAGCCCGCGAGCACAACGGTTAGAGCAGGCTGTGTGGCACCACGATCAATTTTCGTGCGCAATTTTGCTCAAACTTCGCTCTGCAAACCTTCGACCAGGTCCACCAGTCTCCTGCCTGCCGCAGCAAGATGCCCGCTGTTGTCAACGGTCACGACCTTGACGTCTTCGGGTAATGGGTCCGTCGCGCGGGCAAGTCTTGCTTCGATGTCGGCTGCCGTCTCCCGTCCGCGTGTGGCGAGGCGTTTGGCCAACACGTCCGGGCGGGCGGTGACGTTGATAACAAGCAGGCGGGGGAAGGCAGCCCGGAAGGCGTCGAGGGCGGAGCGGGAGCCGTTGGCGATGACGATATGGCCGGCGGTAAGGTCCTCGTAGATGTCGGCGGGGATGCCATAGCCAAGGCCATGCGCCTTCCAGTGGACGGCGAATGCGCCTGATCGAACGAGCGCGTCGAACGCGTCTTCCGTCACGGCGTGATGGTCTTCGCCGATGGAATTCTGCGGCCGTGTGATCGTCCGGCGGACGAAGCGGATGTCTGGTCGGCCGGAAAAATGCTGACGGGCGAAGTCGATCAGGCTGTCCTTGCCGACGCCGCTTGGGCCGACAACGGCAATGACCGTGCCGCGTGCCGTGTCCCGCTCTGTCGCGTGGTCCGTCGCTGCTTGCGTCATCAGGCCACCCGGCGCCCTTCCCGCCAGACCGCGCGGATTACCGGTACACCTTCATCGCGGCGCACACGGACGAGATCGGCGCGCAGTCCGGTTTCGATGCGGCCACGGTCGGACAGGCTGACGGTGCGGGCGGGCGTGGAGGTGACCATGGCGATGGCTTTAGGGAGCGATATGCCGTCGATTTCGTCGGCCAGCACAAAGCTTGCATGCAGGAGGCTGAGAGGCACGTAGTCGGACGAGAGGACGTCGAGCACGCCGCGCTTGGCGAGATCGCGGGCAGCAATGTTTCCAGAATGCGACTTGCCGCGCACGACGTTCGGTGCACCCATCAGCACGCTCATGCCCGACTGGTGCGAGGCTTCGGCAGCCTCGATGCTGGTCGGAAATTCCGCGAGCTTCACACCATGGCCCTTCGCTTCCTCGACATGGGCGAGCGTCGCATCGTCATGGCTTGCGACCGTGATGCCGCGCTCGGCGCAGGCCTTGGCGAGGGTATCGCGATGCAGGGCCGAAAAGCGCGCGGAGAGCTGCAGGCGGCTTTCGACGAAGCGGGCGAACTGTTCGTCGGTCAGGCCGCGCTTGGTCTTGTAGTAGAGCGTGTACTGCTCCATCGTCTGGAACTGGCGCTGGCCCGGGGAATGGTCCATCAGCGAGACGAGACGCACATGCGGGTCGTTTTCGAAGTCGGCAAAGTGCTCCAGCACATTGTCGGAGGCGACTTCGCAGCGCAGGTGGATCAGGTGTTCCGCGCGCAACCGGTCGTCGCGTTCGGCGGCCTGGATGGCATCGGCCATGTCGCGCATCTCGCCCTTGTCGAAGCCGCCGTCCTCGTCCGAGCCCATGCGCAGGCAATCGAAGACGGTGGTGATTCCCGAGGTGACGATCTGCGCGTCATGGGCCTGGATGGCCGAGGTCATGTGCCAGCGCACGCCGGGGCGGGGCGAGTAGTGGGACTCCAGGTGATCGGTGTGCAGCTCGACCAGGCCGGGGATGAGATAATCGCCTCCGAAGTCTTCGCCGGTGCGACTAGAACCCTCGTCGATGGCGGCGATCAGGCCATCACGGACCACGACACTGCCGTCGACGATCCGGTCTTCAAGGACGATGCGGGCATTGGAAAAGATCTGTTCAGACATGGGATCAGCCGTTCTGTTGGGCGGCCTTCAGCGGCAGCCATGAATGGACGAGAAAAGGGGCGCCGCGCTCGGGCTCGACGAAGAGGACAAGGCCGTCGATCCGCAGGGGGCGTCCGATGAAAGATGCAAATCTGTTGGCGAGGATGCTGGCCATGACAGGCGCCTGGGCTTCCGGGACGGGTCCGGTCAGCGTCATGTGGAAGCGGAAGTCGTCGAAGACGTAAGGATAACCCCAGCGCAACAGGTTTTCGCGCTGACGCTCCGGCAGTGTGTCCGGCTTGCGCCTTGCGATATCCGCTTCGGAGAGCGGGGCGCGAAAGGGCTCGAAGGTTTCGACGACATCGGCTGCAAATTGCTGCAGCGGCGGATAAAGGCTGTCGGGAACCAGTGCGAAGAAATGACCGAGCTGGCCGACGATCACGGAGGGTATGTCGAAGGCAGAGGTATCAGCGGCAAAGGCTCGCATCGCTTCCAGGAGGTCATTTTCACTGTGGCCTTCTGCCAAGTGAAAGGGAGCCTTGAGCGTCGCGTGAAAACCGTAGCGCCTGGGATCGGCCGTCAGCGTATTCAGGTCTTCGGGCGAAAGACCGCCTTCCGCTGCCCTTGCATAGCCGACATTGTTGTAGGCATCGCGCCCGAGCCACTCCGCTGCCGTCAGGTTGAGCGGATCGTCGGCGGAAGGGGCGAAGTAGAGGGCGTAACGCACGTGGATGTCTTTCGTGTCGGATGGCGCGGGTTTTGATGCCCGCGCCTTGCATGTCAGTGGCGACTCTTGCCGATCAGGCGTGAGCGCAGGCTATTGGAGATGGCGTCGAAGAGGAACACCACGATCAGGATCAAGAGCACCATGTAGGCGACATTTTCCCAGTCGGAATTGGTGCGCATGGCTTCCCAGAGCTTCAGACCGATGCCGCCGGCACCGACGGCACCGATGATGGTGGCCGAACGGGTGTTCGATTCCCAGAAATAGAGCGCCTGGGATGCGAACACCGGCATGACTTGCGGCAGGACCCCGAAGCGCTGCACGGCGGCCGACGGGGCGCCGACGGATTTGACGCCCTCGCGCTGCTTGTCGTCGATGTTTTCAAGCGCTTCCGCGTAGAGCTTCCCCAGCGTACCTGCATCGGTGATGAAGATCGCCGAGATGCCGGCAAGTGGTCCGGGGCCAAAGGCGCGGGTGAAGAACAGCGCCCAGATCAGCATGTCGACCGAGCGGACGAAGTCGAAGAAGCGCTTGGTCAGTTGATTGACGGGGCGGTTTCGGGTGATGTTGCGTGCCGCGATGAAGGACAGCGGGAAGGCGACGAGAACCGCGAGCAGGGTGCCCATGAAGGCCATGACGATGGTCTGAAGCAGCTTGGTCCAGACATCGAGATGCTGCCAGGAGGCGTTGTAGAGGATGTTGTTCCAGGCGAGTGCCAGATTGCTCATCTTCGG
This sequence comes from Rhizobium sp., assembly GCA_027533385.1. Lineage (GTDB taxonomy): Bacteria > Pseudomonadota > Alphaproteobacteria > Rhizobiales > Rhizobiaceae > Allorhizobium. The sequence goes on from JAPZUE010000009.1 coordinate 51,137, forward strand.
GTCGATGCGTTCGTCCGAGGTGATCTTCTGCCAGACTTCGCCGGTGGAGAGGCCGAAGAAGGGTGAGTTGGTATCGAAGATGAAGTTTTCCCAGCCGAAGAAGCGCTTGCGGACGCGGACGCGGTCAGAGGAAACGTCGATCCAGCCGGCGGAACCGAAATAGGCGACGACACGACCGCCCTCAAGGCGTTGCTCTACCCAGTCCGGACTGCTGCCCTCTATGGTGACGGTATCCTTGACTGCATCAAGCAGCAGAGTGACCGTCTCGTCGCCCCGCGTCAGGGTCACTCTATCTCCTGAGATATCGAGTGAGGCGCTATCCGACAATGCGACACGGGCTTCCGTGATGACCTCCTGCGAGGCCGCCTCCGCCGCTGTCGCCGGTGTTGCTGGCTGCGTTCCGGTGGCCGCAGCCGGTGCCTGCGGGGTCGGGGATGTCATGAAGCTGAAGGAGGAGCTGGCTTTCGGGGCAGCCAAAGCCGGGGCGGCAGCCGACGGCCCAGGCGTTTCCGACCGGTTTATCGTTTCGCGTGTGGTTTCAATCCAGTCCGGGTTCGGATTGGGACCGATCGGATCGAAGCGGGGATAGCTGATCGTCAGCGCGCCATCCCGGTCAATGTCGAATTCCGGACGGATTTCGTAAGACACCCAGTCGGCAAGATAATTGCCGGCAATGCCCCAATTGGCTTCCGAGAGCGTCTTGCCAATGGCAAAGAACCACCAGCAGAACAGGAAATAGAAGGCAAGGATGCCAATCGAAAAAGGCATTCGGTAGCGTTGCCAGAGACTGCGCTCCAGGACTTGCGGATAGCGCTCGGCCAGACGATTCAGTTCGGCGGCGTTGATCATCGACATGGCAAACCTCACGTGACCGACTGGAAGGCCTGATCGCCGACAAGCTTGCGGCGCAGCCAGGCGGAGAATTGATCGACAGCGATGACCGTCGACAGAAGCAGGAGAATGATGGCGAGAGTCTTGGCCTCATGGCCCTGGCCGATCGAAAGCCGGAGCGCTTCGCCTATCCCGCCGCCGCCGACGGCGCCGATGATGGTAGACGCGCGCACGTTGATCTCGAGACGCAGCAGGAAGTAGCTCATGAAGTTCGGCATGACTTGCGGCGTAATGCCGAACCAGACGCGCTCGAACCAGTTCGCCCCAACGGCTCTCAGCCCTTCTTCAGGCCGCATGTCGGCATTCTCGATGACCTCAAAGAAGAGCTTTCCGAGTGCGCCGATTGTATGAATGGTCACGGCAATGATGGCCGGGATGGGCCCGAGCGACAGGATCGCGAGGAAGAAGCCGGCAATGACGACTTCGGGAAAGGCGCGCAGGATTTCCATCACACGCCGCACGGGCCAACGGATCCATGCGTTCGGCATGGTGTTTTTTGCCGCGAGGAATGCCAGTGCATAGCCGAAGATCATGGCAATGACGGTCGAGAGCAGGGCGATGTTCACCGTCTCGATCATCTTGTGGATGTATTCGGGAATGTAGAGGCTATCGGTGATATAGAACCGGCCTTCCGGATAGTTGTACTTCAGACTTCCATCATCATAGGGCGATGGCAGGTCGAAGAGTGCGCGCCATATCTCCCAGCCGTCGCGCGGGACGAGTTCACCGACGAAGTCGAAGAGATGGGGCAGTCGGTCGAAGAATTTGCCGGCATTGGTTTCGTTGGCGAACCAGACCGACCCTGTCACGGCAAGCAACAGGATGACGATGCTGAGGCCGGTATACATACGCCGCTTTGCGGCAAGCTCCTGCCAGTGGCGCTCGACAACGGCGCCGCGTTCACTCAAGGGGGGCTGGGTTGCCGTCATGGCCATAGCGCCGAGTCCTTCGAAGAGACGGAAAGGAAAGACCGCCGGCCAAGTCCGACCGGCGGTCTTCTGAAATGGGTCAGGATCAGCCGCCGATGGTGGCCTTGCGGGCTTCGATGATCGGCTTGTAGAAGTCGACGTTGACTTCGGTGAAGCCCTTGAAATCGCCGCCCTGGACAGCCTGGAAGCAGGCCGGATCAGAGGTCGGAAGGTCCATCATGAACTGCTTGAACTTGGCCTTCATGTCCTCGTTCATCGAGGTGCGGACGACGACCGGGCCGTTCGGGATCATCGGGGACTTCCAGACTTCAACCAGGTCGTCCATGTTCAGGATGCCCTTGTCGACCATCTTGCGCAGGTTGCCCGAGGTGTAGCCGTCCTTGAACTCGCCGACGCCCGAACCCCAGGTGGTGCCGACGTCGAAGGTGCCCTTGACGACTTCGAGGACGAGGTTCTCGTGACCGCCGCCGAAGCCGGTGGAGGCTACAACCTGGTCAACCGGGGCGCCGAGAGCTTCCGGCAGGGTGACGAGGGGCACGAGGTAGCCGGAGGTGGAGTCCGGATCGGCATAGCCGAGCTTCTTGCCCTTGATGTCTTCGATCTTGGTGATGCCCGAATCCTTGCGGGCAACCATGATCGAGTAGTAGCCGCTGGAGCCGTCGGTCTGAACGGTGGTCAGGATCGGCTCAACGGCATCAGCCTTGGCCAGGTAGACCTTGGCGAAGGCGGAGGCGCCGAGTTCGGCGTAGTCGAGCGTACCACCGAGCAGGCCCTGGACAACGCCGTCATAGTCGGCGGCCGGGAACAGCGATACCTTTTCAACGCCGATGGCGGCCGGCAGCTTGTCGACCATGCACTGGAAGTTGCGCAGGCGGTCGGCTTCGTTTTCGCCGCCGAGGATGCCGATGCGGAATTCCTTCAGGTCTTCGGCATGGGCGGAGGCAGCGAGGGCGACCAGAGCGGCCGTGGCAAGCAGGGTCTTCTTCAACATGGGTTCATCTCCCGTTTGAGGATGGGTGGTGCTGTCTGAAATCGTCGCCCTTGACGCAGGGCTCGCGATCGTCTCGGTCAGGCCTCGGCAGCTGCCAGGGGCCTGAAGCCAGGGGATAGGGGCTTGCGCACGGGCTCATTGTCCTGCGCGGCAAGGGTGATGCTGGTCGAGGTCATGGTCTCGTCGATGCCGGCACCATGCTGATCGGCGCCGTAGATCTCGTGCACGGCTTCCGCCGTCAGCTCGGCCGGGGTGCCGTCGAAGACGACGCGGCCACGGGCCATGCCGATGATGCGCTCGCAGTAATTGCGGGCGGTATCGAGCGTGTGCAGGTTGGTGATGACGGTGATGCCTTCGCGCTCGTTGATGTCACGCAGGGCATCCATGACGATCTTGGCGTTGAGCGGATCGAGCGATGCGATCGGTTCGTCGGCGAGCACCATCTTCGGCGACTGCATCAGGGCGCGGGCGATGGCCACGCGCTGCTGCTGGCCACCCGACAGCGTTCCGGCTGCCTGGAGGGCGGTCTGCTCGATGCCAAGGCGCTCGAGAGCAGCGATCGCCATCAGGCGCTCTTCGCGGGAGAAGACGTTGAGGATCGAAAGAGCCGTCGAGCGATGGTTCAGGCGACCGAGCAGGACATTGGTGAGAACGTCGAGGCGCGGCACCAGGTTGAACTGCTGGAAGATCATGGCGCAGTCGCGCTGCCAGTTGCGCAAGGCGGTGCCATGAAGATTGGAGATTTCGAGATCGCCGAAACGGATGCTGCCGGAGGTCGGATCCACCAGGCGGTTGATCATGCGCAGGAGGGTCGACTTGCCGGCGCCGGAGCGTCCGATCACGCCGACCATCTGGCCGGCAGGGATCTCAAGGCTCACCGAGTCCACGGCCTTGTTGGTCCCGAACTTGCGTGTGAGGTTGTCCAGCCTGAAGAGCATCGTCTTTCCTTCGCCGTCATTGATTGCGGTGCGGGATAGGCATTAGCGGTGGCTCGTGAAACGCGAATGTCAGTTTTGTGTAGGTTTTGTTAAATTACCCAAGCCACTGAAAATATTCGGCTTAGGCATGCTTTTGAAGGAAGTCTTCGACATCCATGTGACGGAAATCGTCGAGCGCGGCGAAGAGGCGATCGTGATCCCAGTGCCACCAGGCGAGTGCCTGCATGCGCTCTGCCACCGGACGTGGAAAGCGCTCGCGAATGAGTTTGGCGGGCACGCCGCCGACAATCGTGTAGGGGGCGACATCACGCGAGACGACGGCGCCGGCGCCGATCACCGCACCATCCCCGACGGTCACCCCAGGAAGTACGGTTGCGCCATGGCCGATCCAGACGTCATGGCCGATGACGACCCGGTTGTCGCGGCGCCAGGCAAAGAAGTCGTGGTCGTTTTCCGCGCCATCGAAATAGTCGGCGGCGCGGTAGGTGAAGTGGTGGAGCGTCGGGCGCCAGGTCGGGTGATTGGTGGCATTGATGCGGACGCTGGCTGCGATATTGGCGAACTTGCCGATCGTCGCGCACCAGACTGCGCCGTCCTGCATGATATAGGAGTAATCGCCCATCTCGACTTCATCGAGGCGGCAGCGATCGGCCACTTCCGTGTAACGGCCAAGGGTCGAATTGACGACGCGTGCGGTCTCGTGGACGAGGGGCGCTAACCCAAGCTTCTTCGTCATGCCGCGACCTTTCGCGGCGAAAACTGCATGACGTCGAGAATGCGGTCGGCAACGGCTTCGCGCACTTCCTCGTCGTGGAAGATGCCGAGCAGGGCAACACCGGCTTCCTTCTTGGCGCGGATCATTGAGACCACGACGGCCCGGTTGGCCGCATCGAGCGAGGCTGTCGGCTCATCGAGCAACAGCACGGCATGGTCGGTGATGAAGCCACGGGCGATGTTGACGCGCTGCTGCTCGCCGCCGGAGAAGGTGGACGGCGGCAGCTGCCAGAGATCGCGCGGCAAGTTTAGCCGGCTTAGGAGTTCCGCCGCGCGGTCGCGGGCCTCGTCCGCCGATACACCGCGTGCGACGAGCGGCTCGGCTACCACGTCGAGTGTCGAGACGCGCGGGACGGTGCGCAGGAACTGGCTGACATAACCCAGCGTGCCGCGCCGGACTTCAAGCACCGTGCGGGGATCGGCCGAGGCGATGTCGATGATGCGACCGCCGTGGTTGACGAGGATCTGGCCCTGGTCGACGGCATAGTTGCCGTAGAGCATCTTCAGGATCGAGCTCTTGCCGATGCCCGAGGGTCCGCCGAGCACGACGCATTCGCCTGACGCGACCGAGAAGGAGACATTGGCCACGACCGGTAGGACCAGCCCGCCGCGCAGGTGCATGGTGAAGCTTTTAGCGACTTCCGAAACGATGAGCGGGGTCGGCATAGTGTTTTCCTTTCGCGACGTCCGTCAGACCTAGAGGTCAGACCTGGAGGATCGAGGAGACGAGAAGCTGGGTATAGGGTTCGCGCGGATCGTCGAGGACGCGGTCCGTCAGCCCGTGTTCGATCACATGGCCGTCCTTCATCACCATCATCCGGTGCGAGAGCAGCCGGGCAACAGCGAGGTCGTGGGTGACGACGATGGCCGAGAGGCCGAGGTCGTTGACGAGGCCGCGGACGAGATCGAGCAGGCGTGCCTGGACCGAGACATCGAGGCCGCCGGTCGGCTCGTCCATGAAGACGAGGCGCGGGCCGGTGACGAGATTGCGGGCGATCTGAAGGCGCTGGCGCATGCCGCCCGAGAAGGCGCGCGGCTGGTCGTCGATGCGATCGGTCGAGATCTCGACACGCTCCAGCCATTCGCTCGCCGTCTGTCGGATCTTTCCGTAATGCCGGTCACCGATCGCCATCAGTCGCTCGCCGACATTGGCGCCGGCCGAGACGGTCATGCGCAGACCGTCAGCCGGGTTCTGGTGCACGAAGCCCCAGTCGGTGCGCATCAGGAAGCGGCGTTCGGCCTCGCCCATATGGTAGAGTTCGCGGTACTGGCCGTCGCGCATGTGGTAGTCGACGCTGCCGGTCGTCGGCATCAGCCGGGTCGAGAGGCAGTTCAGAAGCGTCGTCTTGCCCGAGCCGCTTTCGCCGACAATGGCGAGCACTTCGCCCGGCCAGAGATCGAAGGAGACATTCGAGCAGCCGATCCGACTGCCGTAGAACTTCGAGAGGTTGCGAACCTTGAGAAGGGGCTGGTCGCTCATTCTGCGGCCTCCTTTTTCTGGGCGAGCATCTCGCCGACATGGCCTTCGGCCTGGCGCGTCTCGCAATGGTCGGTGTCGGAGCAGACGAACATCCGCCCGCCCTTGTCGTCGAGCACGACCTCGTCGAGATAGACGTTGTGGGCGCCGCAGAGCGCGCAGGGTTTGTCGAAGGTCTGAATCTCGAAGGGGTGATCCTCGAAGTCGAGGCTGACCACGTCGGTATAGGGCGGAACGGCATAGATGCGCTTTTCGCGGCCGGCGCCGAAGAGCTGCAGGGCTTGCGACATGTGCATCTTCGGATTGTCGAACTTCGGCGTCGGCGACGGATCCATCACATAGCGGCCCTCGACCTTCACCGGATAGGCATAGGTTGTGGCGATGCGGCCATGCTTGGCGATGTCTTCGTAGAGCTTGACATGCATGAGGCCGTATTCTTCCAGCGCATGCATCTTGCGGGTCTCGGTCTCGCGCGGTTCGAGGAAGCGCAGGGGTTCGGGGATCGGCACCTGATAGACCAGAACCTGGCCCTCTTTCAGCGTCTCCTCCGGGATGCGGTGGCGCGTCTGGATGATCGTTGCTTCGCTGGTCTTGGTGGTGACGGCGACCTCGGCGACCTTCTGGAAGAAGGCGCGGATGGAGACGGCATTGGTCGTGTCGTCGGCGCCCTGGTCGATGACCTTCAGCGTATCGTCATGTCCGATGATCGAGGCTGTCACCTGCACGCCGCCCGTGCCCCAGCCATAGGGCATCGGCATTTCGCGGCTTGCAAACGGCACCTGATAGCCGGGGATGGCGATCGCCTTCAGGATCGCGCGGCGGATCATGCGCTTGGTCTGTTCGTCCAGATAGGCGAAATTGTAGGTGGCGAGTTCCTGCATGGCGGCTTACCCTTTGCCTGGCTTACAAGCGTGGAGGCGTGACATGGACCCGAGCGGATCGACTGTCGGGATGGAGGCGGTGGCGCTGGTCGGGGTATTCGCCGTCGTCGGGTTCATCTTGTTTCTGGGGGCCCGCCGTGACCGGCGTGTCAAAAGGGATACCTCAGGGAACGGTGACGGTGGCAGTCCCTGGAGCGCTGATTGCGGCGGTGACAGCGGTGGAGACGGCGGAGGGGATTGACGCATCATTCGGCCGCCTCCTGCATCTCGCTCGGCTCCAGCCTTGTGGCATCGTGCTTGGCCCGCATGCGGCGGACGAGATCGAGCTCGGCCTGGAAGTCGACGTAATGCGGCAGCTTCAGGTGTTCGACGAAGCCGGTCGCTTGGACGTTGTCGCAATGGGAAATGACGAATTCCTCGTCCTGGGCGGGGGCGACAACATCCTCGCCGAATTCCTGGGTTCGGAGCGCCCGGTCGACCAGCGACATGGACATGGCCTTGCGTTCGCTCTGGCCGAAGACGAGGCCGTAGCCGCGGGTGAATTGCGGCGGGGCCTTGGCCGAACCCTTGAACTGGTTGACCATCTGGCATTCGGTGACGCGGATTTCACCGAGAGAAACGGCAAAACCCAGCTCCGGCACGTCGAATTCGACCTCGACCAGACCCATGCGGATTTCGCCGACAAAGGGGTGGGTGCGGCCATAGCCGCGCTGGGTCGAATAGCCGAGCGCCAGAAGGAAGCCTTCGTCGCCACGGGCCAGCGCCTGGAGGCGCAGATCGCGGGGCATCGGGAATTCCATCGGCTCGCGGGTGATGTCGCCGGCGACGTGATCCTCCGGCATCTCGCCATCCGGCTCGATCAGGCCTTCGCCGTCGAGGATGTCCGAGACCCGCATGACGTGCTCCAGACCTTCCTCGCGCTGCTCGCCCCTATCCACCGTCTCGTCATCGAGCAGCGAGGGATCGAGCAGGCGGTGGGTGTAGTCGAAGGTCGGGCCGAGCAGCTGTCCGCCGGGCAGATCCTTGTATGTGGCGGAGACGCGGCGCTCGACGCGCATCCTGCCGGTTTCGATCGGCCGGGAGGTGCCGAAGCGCGGCAGCGTGGTGCGGTAGGCGCGCAGCAGGAAGATCGCTTCGATCATATCGCCGCGCGACTGCTTGAGGGCAAGCGCCGCGAGCGCGCAGTCATAGAGCGAGGCTTCCGCCATGACGCGGTCGACGGCGAGGCCCAGCTGGGCGACGATCTGGTCTATGGTCACCGATGGCAGCGACCGGTCGCCACGGCGACGGTCTGCGAGGAGCTTGTGGGCGTTGGCGATGGCTTTCTCGCCACCCTTGACGGCAACATACATGGCTCAGGCCTCCATCTCGCGGATCTTGGTCGTGCGCGGCAGCGCGATGAAGCGTCGACCTGCCGTCAGCACCAGGTCGACGCCGCGCGGGAACAGGGCGCGATTGTCGGCCCATTGGCGCAGGAAGGTTTCGGGCAGACCCTTCGGGGCGATCGTGGCGGTGTCGCGAATGCCTGGCCCGGTAAGTTGCAGTGGCTGGCCACCTTCGAGCGATGCGACCTCAACGACCAGTGTTGTCGAACGGTCCGGGTATTCCTGGGTTCCCAGTGCAAATTGTGCGAGCGACGGGAACGGTGCTCCCGCTTCGACGAAGGCGAATTTCGCATCGGTCTTGGCGGGCGTCAGGCTGGCGCCGGTGTGGAAGCCGATCCAGCCTGGCAGGGCGGATTTGGCGAGAACGGTCGTTACCCAGATCGGCGTGTCGTGGTCGCAGAGCGTCAGCAGCAGGGCGCCTGCCGCAATGCCCAGCGGTGCGGGTGGTGCGATGGCCACGTCGACCAAACCGATGCTGCCGGGACGGGCCATGGCGTCCATCACGCTGCGGAAGACGGTTTGAGCATGGGTGACGGCATCCGGGAAACCGCCGTCCAGGCTTTCAATGACGTCGAGCATCAGTCTTCTCCGCGAACCATGGTGAAGAAATCGACCTTCGTGGCGGCCGTTTCGGCTTCGAGCCGTTCGGCTTCGGTCGCAAGGCGTATTTCGAGTGGCGTCAGGAGGCGGGTCTCAAGCAAGGCGCGGCCTGTTTCGTCCTGCGCCACGGCATCGAGAACGGCCGAGAGCTCGGCCGCCTTGCGGTCGGTTCCGAGGCGATAGCCGTGGCCTATCCGTCCGTCGGCGAGCCGCACGCTTGCCCGGCTAACGGTCGCCTCGCCGAGGTTGAATGGCGCACCGCCACCGCCGATACGGCCCTTGACCATGACGAGGCCGGTCTCGGGGCCGCGCAGGGCCGTGTGAGCCGGTGCCGGTTCGAACATGGAGAGTGCATCTTGAAGTTCGGCGAGCGTGGCCTTGGCCAGCAGATCGACGATCCGCTTTCGATTGGCCTGTGCACCGGGGTCGATTTCGTTGGCTCTGTGCATTGTCAGTCCTCGAAATGTCTAGTAATATAGACAACCATACAAGTTACTGTATGAGTAACGCGTGGTCGTGACAAGCTTGTGACAGGGAGCCGGTATTTCCGTGATGCAGAGACAGAAGGGCGTCGCCCTCTGGCGCCAGATTTCCGACCGGATCCGCGCCAATATTCTGGCAGGTCTCTATGACAAGACGGGCATGGTGCCGGCAGAAACCGCGCTGGCGGAGGAGTTCGGCGTCAACCGTCACACCGTGCGCGCGGCACTGGCGGCTCTTGCTCAAGAAGGCATTGTGCGTGCAGCCCAGGGGCGCGGCACGATGATTACCCAGCGCGACAAGTTCGATTTTCCGATCGGACGCCGCACCCGCTTCAGCGAGGGCATCGGCGAGCAGGCGCGGGACCTCAAGGGTATCCTGCTGTCGTCATCTCGTGAGGTTGCGACGCCCGAGATCATCGAGCGACTGAAGCTTAATCCCGGTGACGAGGTCCTGAGGCTGGACGGGATCAGGAAGGCCGACGGACGTGCCGTCTCCCGGTCCACGATGTGGTTCCCTGCAGAGCGCTTCAAAGGCATCGACAAGGCCTTTGCCGAGACGGGCTCGATCACCCGAGCCCTCTCGCTGTCAGGTGTAGACGACTATCTGCGCGACGTGACGGAGATCTCGGCTGTTCACGCTGAACCGGACGATGTCGCACATCTCGAACTGACCCCGGGTGCCATTGTTCTGGTCACGCGGGCCGTCAATACGGACCCGGAGGGCCGCCCGATCCAGTTCGCGATCACGCGATTCCCGGCGGATCGTGTTCAGTTCACGATCCGGAGTTGACGCGGTGTTGATTCAGACGACCTAAACGGCTGCGAAATCAGGAGGTCGGCAGGATGCCAGCCTCCTGATTTGTTGATCAAACGGCCTGATAGGCGGCCAGGATCGCGGCGATCTGTTCCGGGCTCAGGTTGTTCGACTGGGTGGCCGTTATTGCCTGTAGCTGCGAGGTGGTCATGTTTGAGATCTGGCTTACCGTCAGGCCCGGCATTGCTTGCTGGCTCAAGGCCGCAAGATCTTCCGTCGAGAAGGTTCTCAGATTGTTGGCGCCGAGCGCGGTCAACTGCGCCGAGTTCAGCCCTGCCACCTGGGCTGGCGTGAATGCTTCCGCCTGGGCCGCCGTCATGACACCAATCTGAGCCACGGTCAGGCCACCGATGGCCTTGGGATCCATGGCTGCGACCTGGGACGTGCTCAGCCAACCCATCCGATCCGTGCCGAGGGTGGCCAGCTGGATGGCGTTCATCGCGCCGATCTGTGCGGTCGTCATGGCACCGAACTGTGCCTGGGTCATCGCCCTCAGCTGGTGATAGGTGAGAGCCGAGACCTGGCCGGTTGTGAGTGCAGAGATCTGTTCAGGCTGCAATGTCGCAAAGATGGTGGGCGACAGGCCGCCGATGGCGCTTGGTGAGAGCGCCGCGATATCCGACGAGGTCAGGGTTTCCAGGGCGGTCTGGCTGAAGGCGGCGAGCTGGGTTGCGCTCAGTGCTCCAAACTGCGCGGATGTCATCGCGTCGATCTGGCTGGGCGTCAGGGTGGCGATCTGCGCCGTGCTCAGGCCGGGAATGGCTCTTGCAGACAAGGCGGCGATCTGTGTCGTCGTCAGTGCGGAGATCGTCCCCGCACTGAGGGAGGCGACCTGGGTGGCCGTCAATGCGCCGATCTGCGTGGCGGTCATCACGCCGAGCTGATCCGGCCGCAACGCATTCAACTGGTCGAAGGTCAATGCGCCGATCTGCGCTGCAGTCAGCACGCCGATCTGTTCCTGGCTGAGCGCTGCAATATTGCCGGACGACAGGCCGGAGATCGCAGTCGGGGCAATTGCCGCCAGCTCCGCATTCGTGAGTGTCGCAAGCTGGGCTGCCGAGAGGGCGCCAATCTGGGTTGCCGAGAGTGCGCCTATCTGTGCCTGGCTGAGGCTCTCGATCTGCGTGGTCGACATGGATGCGATCTGCGATGCCGTCAGACCCGGTATGGTCTTGACGTTCAGAGCGGCAATCTTGTCGCTCGTCAGGGTGGCCAGACTGTCGTTCGACAGGGCTGCCACCTGCGTCGCGGTCAGGGCGCCGATCTGCGTTGTCGACAGCAGCGTTACCTGCTGCGGTGTCAATGCGCCAACCTGGCTTGCGCTCAAGGCTGCAAGCTGGCTGGCCGTCATGGCGGTGATCTGGTCGGAGCCAAGGGCAGCGATCTGCTGGGGTGTCAGGCCGCCCATACCGGCCGCGCCAATTGCCGCGAATTTGGCAGCCGGGAGGTTGGAAAGCTGCGTGGGTGTCAGTGCCGCCACCTGGGTGGCGGTCAGGGCGCCCATCTGCGCCGTCGTCAAGGCTTCAATCTGGTTGGTCGACAGTGCTGCGATCTGGGTCGTCGACAGGGCTGCCACGGCGGTCGTGCTCAGGGCTGCGATCTGCTCCTGCGACATCACGCCGAGTGCCGCCGTGGTCAGTGCCGCTGCCTGGGTCGCACCCAAGCCCGCGATCTGCTTGGTGCTCAGTGCGTCAACCTGTGTTGCGGTCAGTGCGCCGATCTGCTGAGCGCTCATGGCGCCCAGCTGGGCCGGCGTCAGGGCTGCGACCTGATCCAGGTTCAGGGCTGCGATCGTCTCGGTGTCGAGGCCGCTCAGAGCACCGGTTGTGATTGCGGCGATTTCCGTCGGTTGGAAAGCCAGGATATCCGCGTTGCGCATGACGCTCAGCTGTTCGGCGGTGAGACCGGAGATCTGTGTCGCCGTCATCGCTTCAATCTGACTGGATGACAGGGCCGCAATCTGATCCGTGCTCAGGGCCGAAATGGTGCGCGCGGAAAGCCCGGCGATCTGCTCGCGTGACAGGGAGGCGATGTTGCTCGGAGACAGCGAGGCGATCTGGGCTGCCGTTACGGCCTGAAGCTGGGTCGCGCTCAGCGAGGCAAGCTGGGTCGGTGTGAAGGCAACAACCTGCTCATTCTTCATCGCTGCGATCTGCGCGGTCGTCAGGCGGGCGATCTGCTCGAGGCTCAGGCTGTCGATCTTGCCGGCAGAGATCGAGGAGATCGCGCTGGTCGAGATTGCGGCTATTTCGGCCGGGGAAAGGGCTGCGAGCTGCGCTTCGGAGAGGGCACCGATCTGCGCGCCGCTCATCCTGGCAATCTGCGCCGATGTCAGGCCTTCGATCTGGCTGTCATCAAGCGCCTCGATCTGGTCGGTTGTCAGACCGGTGATGGACGTTGGCGATATCGCCCCGAGCTGGGCGGGAGACCAGGCCTTGACCGCCGTGACGGACATTGCCGTCAGCTGCGCGGCACTAAAGGCTGCGATCTGCCCGGTGGTCATGGCTTCCGTCTGGAACGCCGTCAGACCGGCAACCTGTTCGGCTTTCAGTGCCCTGATCTGGGTCGTGGTCAGCGCGGCGATCTGATCCGGCGCCAAAGCGCTCATGCGCTCTGCCGGAAGGCCGGTGATACCCTTGGCGCTTATCGCCGCGATCTTGGTTGGCGTCATGGAGGTGATCGCCTCTGCAGGCAGCGCGGCGATCTGTACGGCGTTCAGTGCCCCAATCTGACCTGTCGACAATGCGTCCAGTTGATCAGCTGACATTGCTCCAATCTGACTGGCCGTCAGTCCTGCCACGGCTCGTGCGCTCAATGCAGCGACCTGCTCTTCGGAGAAGCTGGCAATCGTATCCTCCGGCATGGCTGCGACCTGCGTGCCGGTTAGACCGCGAATCTGGGTCGTGGTCAGCCCGGCGATCTGGTCAGGCGTGAGGGCGGCCACCTGCGTTGCCTTCAGCGCGGAAATCTGCGTCGTCGTCATGGCGCCCAACTGGGCCAGACTTAGGGACGTGATCTGTATGTTCGTCAGTCCCGTCACGGCGGACGAGCTGAATGCGCCGATCTGTGCCGGTGAGAGAGCCGCGATTTGCGTGGTCGAGAGGCTCGACACCTGATTCGCCGACATGGCGGCAATCTGCGATGTGCTGAGGCTCTTCAGCTGGTCGACGCTCATCGCCTGAAGCTGGCCGGGGGTCAGTCCCCCGACTGCTCTCGGTACGAGCGCGGCGATCTGTGTCGTGGAGAAGCCAGCGACGGTCGCCGTCGGCAGTGCTGCAATCTGTGTTGCGCCGAGGGCGCGGATCTGGGTGACCGTCAGGGCAGCCAGCTGGTCTTCGGTGAAGGCCGCCATCTGGCTGCCGGTCAAAGCAGCGATCTGGGTCGCCGTCAGTGCGGCCGTTTGTGTCGGGCTCATGCCCGCAATCTGGTCGGATGTCAGACCGGAGATGGCGCGGGCGTTGATCGCCGAGATCTGTGCCGTCGAGAAGCCTGCGACCTGTGCGACACTCAGCGATCCGAGCTGTCTCGATGTCAGCCCGCCCATCTGTGCCGTCGTCAGGGCCGCGACCTTGTCGTTGCCCAGCGACGTGATCTGCGTGGTCGTCAAGCCGACGATGCCACGCGCACTGATGGAAGCGAACTGGCTGGTCGACATTGCGCCCAGCTGCTCGGTCGAAAAGGCTGCAACCTGTGTCGCGCTGAGTGTCTGGATCTGAGCCGTTGAGAGAGCTGCAACCTGCTGGGTGGTGAGCCCGGCAATCTGCGTCGGTGTCAGGGCCGCGATCTGGTTCGTCCTGAGTGCTGCGATCTGGGTTGTCGAAAGACCCGCTAGCACCTGGTTCGATATGCTCCTCAGGGCCGCCGTGTTAACGGCTGCAATGTCGGCCTCGGAGAAGGTTGCGAGATCTGCGGCGCTGAAGGCGGCAAGCTGGGTCGCCGTCAGACGCGCGATCTGACCGGAGGTGAGCGCTTCCGACTGGGCCGTGCTGAGGCTGCCGAGCTGGGTCGAGGTCATCGCGGCGATCTGAGAAGAAGCAAGGCTCGAGACGTCTTCCGTCGACAGGGCCGTGATCTGGTCGAGCGTCAGGCCGGTGATAGAGCGCGGCGCGATAGCCCTCAGCTGGGACGTCGACAGACCGGCCACCGCCTCTGTCTGCAGTGCTCCGACCTGCGACGAGGTCAGGGCGCCGATCTGGGCGCTTGAGAGTTGGCTGACTTCATCGTCGGACCATGAGCTGACCGTAGAATTGGAAAGCGTCCGGATCTGGGCGGGGCTGAGGAGTGAAATCGGCGACGTCATGTCTATCGGCCTCTAGTTTGAAACGAATGTGCTCAAAAGGGGTTGGCCGGTGCGGATCCGGCTGACCGCGACGATGCGTCTCGATCTTCCCAACGCCTTCCGGCACAAAGTCTTGCCTGGTGGGTCACAGGAACACCGCCCAGAACGACATGTTTCTAGTTTGCAAGGCTTGCCCGAGCCTGTGCTTCCACACCCCCCGGTTGGAGATGCCATGCGGTGGCCGCGCCAGAGATGGGAGTGGGAAAATTGTCTTAGATCAAGGTGTGCGCCCGATCGTGACCGCATCCTGCTGTTCATCGGCAGCCGGACCTTGGCCGTTGAGGGCTGCCGAGACCAATGCCGGTCAGTCGGCGAAGAGACGATGAGCGAAAAGGACATGCAATGGCTCCCAGTAAAGCGCCCTCGATGGCTTATGCGCTGCCGGCACAGGAGGTTCTGGTGGCCATGGAGGCGGATGCCAAAGGACTTGAGACAGGAGAGGTCAAGCGGCGGTTGGAGTTATATGGCGCCAACCGACTGCCTGCGGCGCCCAAGCGAAACGCGGTTCTGCGTTTCCTGGCACAGTTCCACAATGTGCTGATCTATGCGCTGATTGCGTCTGCGGCTGTGACCGGCTTCCTGCAGCATTGGGTCGATACAGGCGTTATCCTTGCTGTCGTCATCGGCAATGCCATTGTCGGCCATTTGCAAGAAGGTCGGGCCGAGGACGCGATGGACGCGATCAGGGTGATGCTGGCGCCGCACGCGGCAGTCCTGCGCGATGGGCGCCGTACATCCGTTGACGCGTCCGATCTGGTCCCTGGAGATATCGTTCTGGTCGAGGCCGGCGACCGGATACCGGCAGATCTGAGGCTCCTGGAGGCGCGGAGCCTGAAAGTGGAGGAGGCGGCTCTGACGGGCGAGTCGGTGCCGGTGGACAAGTCCCATGAACCTGTTTCAGGCGACGCCGTTCTGGGCGATCGCAGTTCCATGCTGTTCAGCGGTACGCTGGTGTCCACGGGAACGGGTCGCGGGGTTGTGGTCGCCACGGGCATGACCACGGAAATCGGCAGGATCAGTGGCATGCTGGAGACGGTCGAGCCTCTCTCGACGCCCCTCGTTCGGCAGATGGATATCTTCGCCCGCTGGCTGACCCTTTTCATCCTCATCATCGCGGGGTTGCTGCTCGTCTACGGTCTCGTTGTCGGGCATCTGCCGTTTGGTGAACTGTTCATGACCATTGTCGGTCTCTCCGTTGCGGCCATTCCCGAGGGGTTGCCTGCGGTGATGACCATCACGCTCGCTGTCGGCGTCCAGGCCATGGCGGGCCGCAACGCGATCGTGCGGCGTCTGCCTGCGATCGAGACGCTGGGATCGGTGTCCGTGATCTGCACGGACAAGACGGGCACGCTGACGCGCAATGAAATGGTCGTTGCGAGCCTCGTGTCGGCCCGGCATGTCTATGCCGTGGACGGTGAAGGCTACGCACCTCGCGGGGCCGTGCGTTGGAACGATGCAGACGCCAATCCTCAGGACCATGCGGTTCTCATCGAATTTGCCCGGGCCGCCGGGCTCTGCAACGATGCGGTTCTGCACTCGGCGAATGGGGCCTGGCGCGTGGAAGGCGACCCCATGGAAGGGGCCTTGATGGCGCTTGCCGGCAAGATAACCGGCCGTGGGCACGATCCTTTCACAGAGGGATGGCGGCGCGTGGATGCTATTCCGTTCGATGCGGCGCATCGATACATGGCGGTGCTGCATGTGGATGAGCACCATCAGCATCATATCCATGTGAAGGGCGCACCCGAAGCCGTGTTTGGTCTTTGTGCCATGCAGCGCATGCCCGACGGCACGACAGCCGAGCTGGACATGCCCTATTGGGACCGGATGGTCGAGACGCTGGCGGCGGAGGGCCAACGTGTGCTCGCCGTGGCAGTGGGCGCCCCGCCAAATGGTGAAACAGCGCTTTGCCAGGAGACCATCCCGGGCACTTTGACGCTGGTCGGTCTGGTCGGGCTCATCGATCCGCCGCGCCCGGAAGCCATTCTCGCGGTGGCGGATTGTCATCAGGCAGGCATCCGCGTGAAGATGATCACCGGCGATCATGCCGCAACCGCGCGGGCGATCGGCGGGTTGATCGGTCTGAAGAACACCGGGAAAGTGCTGACGGGAGCGGATCTCGACCGGATGGACGATGCCGCGCTTTCTCTGGCTGCCGCCGAGACGGACATCTTCGCCAGGACTTCGCCGGCCCACAAGCTCCGTCTTGTGATGGCGCTCCAGTCACGCGGTCTGACCGTGGCGATGACAGGCGACGGCGTGAATGATGCTCCGGCACTCAAGCGTGCAGATGCCGGGATCGCGATGGGCGTGAAGGGCAGCGAGGCGGCCAAGGAAGCGGCCGAACTTGTCCTTGCGGATGACAACTTCGCCTCCATCGCGGCTGCGGTACGCGAGGGCCGTACTGTCTATGAAAACATCAAGAAGGTGATCAGCTGGACCTTGCCGACCAATGCCGGGGAGGCGACGACGATCATCATCGCGCTGTTTGCCGGACTGGCTCTTCCGGTCACCGCCGTCCAGATACTCTGGGTCAACCTGGTCACGGCAATTACCCTTGGACTTGCGCTCGCCTTCGAGCCCTCCGAAGAGGGCACGATGCGACGGCCTCCGCGTCTGCGGAATGAGCCATTGCTCACTGCGGACCTCATCTGGCATGTCTTGCTCGTATCCGCCCTTTTCGCCGCTGCCGTCTTCGGCATCTTCTTCTATGCCCTGGACAAGGGCCATTCCATCGAGCTTGCCCGCACCATGGCGATGAATACGCTGGTGGTCATGGAGATCTTCCATGTCTTCTTCATCCGGAACATCTATGGCACATCGCTCACATGGCGGGCCGTTCGCGGAACAAAGGCCGTCTGGATCTGCGTGATCTCGGTAACGCTTGCCCAGTTTGCCGTCACCTATCTGCCGATCATGCAGTCCTTGTTCGGCACGCAGAGCGTTCCGCTGCAGGATGGAGTGCTGATCGTCGGACTGGGTGTCGTGTTCTTCGCCCTGGTCGAGGTCGAGAAGCAGATGCGTTTGGCCCTGCGAAAGCGGCTCTGAGCCGCTTGGCTGGGTCTCTCAACGGGTCAGATCCGCGGGGGAGCAGCCTCGCGCAGAAAATGCCGACCGAGGTGGCCGACACCGTCCTGGATATCGGCCTCGATTGCCTTCGACAGGGCCATCGGATCCCTGGCGCGGATCGCATCCATGGCCTCGGCATGGCGGTCGATGCGGTAGCTCTCCTCGAGTTTTGCGGTTGCGAGCCGCATGAAGGGGCCAAGCCGCAGCCAGACGGATTCCATCAGGTCGAGAATGACGCCGCTGGCACCGGGCTCGTAGAGGGTGCGGTGAAAGAGAAAGTTGAGTTCGGTCGAGCGCAGCAGATCGTCGGCCGCGTAGGCATCGTCGATCTGACCATCGATGACCTGCAACCGCTCAAGACGCTCGGCATCGATGTGTGGCAAGGCCCTGACTGCCGCGAGTGTTTCCAACGCCGTTCGCGCCGCGATGATTTCCTCGAACTTCGAGAGTGTCATTTCGGGTACGCGGACGCGCCGGTTGTCGAGATACTCCAGGGCGCCGTCGGCAACCAGACGGTGAAGGGCTTCTCGAACAGGCATGGCACTGACGCCCAAGTCTTCTGCGACGCCGTTGATGGTGATCGGCAGGCCGGGAGCGACGGCGCCTGACATCACGCGCGCGCGCATCGTGCGGTAAACGCGCTGTTTCAGCGATTCTTCAGCTTTACGCTCGTCGCTTGCCATCGTTCAGCCGACATCTCCCTGTTCAGCTGGAGATCGCGGCCTGGACAATTCTGTCAAAGCGCGTTCACCCTCTTGAAATTTGATCAAACTAACATTTGGTATAGAGGACGACAGCGCAAGGCCTGAAGTGCCTCTTTTCGCGTGCTCTAGGAACATCACATGACCGCCAAGACCATCGGCATTCTCGTTACGGGTCATTCACCCGCCGAACTCACGTCCGAATACGGCAACTATGCCGACATGTTCGCAGCACTTCTCGGCAGCTTCGACTTCTCGTTCAAGCGCTACTTCGTCGTTGACGGCGAGTTTCCGCAGAGTCCGACCGAGGTAGACGGCTGGCTTCTGACGGGATCGAAGTTCGGCGTCTATGAAGACCACGAATGGATCCGCAAACTCGAGGATTTCATCCGCCAGGTGCATGCGGCCAAGGTGCCGATGGTCGGCATCTGTTTCGGCCATCAGGTGATGGCCAAGGCGCTTGGCGGTCATGTCGAGAAGTTCAAGGGCGGCTGGTCTGCCGGGCCCGTGACCTACAAGCGCTCGGACACGGGCGAAGAGCAGGTGCTGCTCGCCTGGCATCAGGACCAGGTGATCTCGGTGCCCGAGGGAGCCGAAGTCGTCGGCAAGACCGACACCTGCGAGAATGCCGTCATCCGTTACGGTGACTGGGGTCTTTCCTATCAGCCGCATCCGGAGTTTTCGCCGCGCTTCTTCGAGGGTCTGGCAGAGGCCCGTAAGGCGGCTATCCCCGAGACCCTGTTCGAGAAGGTGAAGAAGGTCGACGTACCGATCGCGACCGACCGTATCGCTCAGGAAATCGGCGAATTTCTCGGACGCGACCGCTGATCTTGGTCAGGCGCTCCGTCCAGCGTCCCAGCTTTCCTTGATGAAGGCTTCGAAGAAATCCGAGAAGGTCGCGACCCTCAGCGGCAGCTGTTCATAGGGCGGATAGTAGAGGGTGAGCCAGATTTCCGGCGTGCTCCAGTCGGGGAGCACCTCGACCAATCGGCCGGCACGCAGATCCTCCTCGACGATGAAATGCGGCAGAAGGGCGATGCCCTCGCCTGCAACGGCGAGCTTACAGAGGAAGTCGCCGTTGTTGATCGAGAAACGGCCCTTCGCTTCGATGGTTCTGGTCTGCCCGGGCCGGCTCAGCACCCAGGTCTCCGTTTTCAGCTGATCGTTATAGCTCAGGCATTCCAGCCCGCTGAGGTCCTCGGGCATAACAGGCATGCCATGGCGGGCGATGAAGGCCGGTGAGGCGACCAGCAGCCGGGGCACGGGGCGGATCTTGCGCCAGATCGTCGACTTGTCGGTCGGCGGGCCGGAAATGCGGATCGCGAGGTCGTAATTCTCCTGAACGATGTCGATGAAGCGGTCGGAGAGTTCGATCGCCACGCTGGTGCGCGGATGGATGATCGCAAACTGCGACAGGACCGTCGGCAGGACCTTCATGCCGAGCGACATCGGGGCCGAGACCCGCAGCGAACCGGCGGTCACCTTCTGCAGGTCGCGGGTTTCTTCCGTGGCGCGGGCAAGGCCCTCGACCAGCGGGGCGACACGGGCGGCATAGGCAGCACCCGCCGAGGTGAGCGAGACCTTGCGCGTGGTGCGCAACAGAAGCTGGACGCCGAGCTGTTCCTCAAGACCTGAAACCGTACGGGTGACCGAGGCGGGCGTCATGCCGAGGAGGCGGGCGGCGGCGCTGAAGCTGCTCTGGTCCGCGACCATCAGGAAGGTTCTGATCGCTTCAAGCTCGCCCATCAGATTATTGCTCCCAGTGAAATAATATCTGCAATATTACAACTGTTCACAACAGAAAAGCCATGGCCCATATTCCGTTCAACATAACAAGACCGGCGCCAGTGCCGGGAAAGGATCAAAGCCATGATTACCCAGATCAAAGGCCTGCATCACGTGACTTCCATGGCCGCGGATGCCCAGGAAAACAACGACTTCTTCACCAAGACTCTCGGCCTGCGCCGGGTCAAGAAGACCGTCAACTTCGACGCTCCCGATGTCTATCACCTCTATTATGGCGACGAAGTCGGCAATGCCGGTTCGGTCATGACCTATTTCCCCTTTGCAAACATGGGCAAGGGTGGTCGCGGTGCCGGCGAAGTGTCGGAGACCGTGTTCTCCGTGCCGAAGGGCACGCTCGGCTTCTGGCAGGAACGCCTGTCGAAGGAAGGTGTGAAGGAGCTTGGCTCCTATTCGCTCTTCGGTGAAGACCGCCTGCGCTTTGCCGGTCCCGATGGCGATGGATTTGCCCTTGCCGAAGTCGATGGCGACAGCCGCGTGCCGTTTGCCGGTGGTCCGGTCGGTGTTTCCGAAGGCATTCATGGCTTCCGGGGCGTGACCATGCGGCTGCGCGATGAAGGCGCCACGGGTGAACTCCTGAAGTTCATGGGTTATCAGCCGGTCGACAAACAGGGTGACTTCGTGCGCTACGCAGTCCCCGGCGGCAATGGCGCCGATTATATCGACCTCGAAGTCCTGCCGGGTGCATCGCGTGCCCAGCAGGGTGCCGGATCGGTCCATCACGTGGCCTTTGCCGTCGAAGACCGGGCCGCCCAGCTCGAAGTGCGCAAGGCACTGCTCGACACGGGTTACCAGGTTACGCCGGTTATCGACCGCGATTACTTCTGGGCGATCTATTTCCGCACGCCGGGTGGCGTGCTGTTTGAAATCGCCACCAACGAACCGGGCTTCAACCGCGACGAAGACACCGCGCATCTCGGCGAAGCGTTGAAGCTGCCGACCCGTTACCAGCAGTATCGCTCGCAGATCGAAGCCCATCTGACCCCGATCAAGGACTGAACGCACAGCGAGGATGGTGCCTGAACTCTCAGGCACCGTCCCTGTTGCGGAGGAAAGCATCATGGCAAGCGAAAGCTACATCCATCATCACCAGGCACCGCAGGGTGCCGCACCGCTGGTCTTCACCTTCCATGGGACCGGTGGAGACGAACATCAGTTTCCGGGGCTGGTGAACCGGATCCTGCCCGAGGCGGGTATCGTCTCGCCACGCGGCGACGTGTCGGAATACGGAGCAGCCCGCTTCTTCAAGCGCACCGGCGAAGGCGTTTACGACATGGCCGATCTCGCCGAGCGCACGGCGAAGATGGCTGCATTCATCCGCGCTCACAAGGCGCAGAACCCGGATCGCCCGATCTATGGGCTCGGTTACTCGAACGGTGCCAATATCCTGGCTTCAGTCCTTTTCGAGGCACCCGATCTCTTCGATCGCGTTGTACTGATGCATCCGCTGATCCCCTTCGATCCGCCGGCACAGCCGGGGCTTTCCAGCCTTTCGGTGCTGGTCACGGCCGGACAGCGCGATCCGATCTGCCCGCTGCCGCTCACCGAGCGTCTGATCTCCTACTTCGAGGCGCAGGGGGCATCCGTCGAGACCTTCCTGCATCAGGGCGGGCATGAGGTGTCGCAAGGCGAGGTCGATGCGATCGCCGCCTTCCTGCAAAAGGCCTGAGATCAGGCTCATCCACTTGAGAAGGCCCGAGGCAGAGCTTCGGGCCTTTGGCGTTTCGGGGTCCTCAGCCGATCCGGATGAGGGCCTTGATCAGGCCGGACTTTTCGCGCGCCCAGCGCGGCAGGTCTTCCGCCAGATCGTCTAGCGTCGTGCGATGGGTGATCAGCTGGTCGATAGGCACCAGACCGTCCGCAATCGACTTGCGGACATGATCGAAATCGACACGGGTCGCGTTGCGGCTGCCGATCAGCATCATCTCGCGCTTGTGGAACTCCGGATCGGAGAAGGTGATGTCCTCCTTCACGACGCTGACAAGCACGAGAGCACCGCCATGGGCGACAAAGCGGAAGGCGCGTTCCATCGAGGCGCGGTAGCCGGTGGCGTCGAAGACCACATCGAAGCCGTCGCCCCCGGTCAATTCGGCGACTGCCGCTTCCAGGCGATCATCGGCAAGCAGACCCGAGGTGAAGCCGAGGCGGTCCGCTGCCATGGAGAGCCGTTCCGGACTGGTATCGAGCAACGTCACCTCGTGGCCGGCGATCCGCGCGAAGATCGCCGTGCCGAGCCCGATGGGCCCTGCCCCGATGACCAGTGCTCTTGAACCTGCGGGTGCCATGGAGCGGCGGACAGCATGGGCTCCGATGGCCAGGAATTCGACGGTAGCAGCCGCCTCCGGCGAAAGATCATCAGCCGGATAGAGATTGCCAGCGGGAACGGTGATTTCCTCGCACATGGCGCCATCGGTATGCACGCCCAGCACGCGGATATTGGTGCAGCAGTTGGGCTTGTCCTTGCGGCAGGCGATGCAGGTGCCGCAGGCGATGTAGGGATTGACGATGACCTTCGTGCCCACGGCGAGGTCGACCCCTTCGCCGGTTTCGCGGACCACCGCCGAGATCTCGTGGCCCATGACGCGGGGATATTCGAGGAAGGGGTGCTTGCCTTCGAAGATATGGTAGTCGGTCCCGCAGATCCCGACATGGCTGATGGCGATACGGGCTTCGCCCTGCCTGGGTCTGGGTGCGGGATCGCGCTCGATGATGTCCAACCGGCCCGGTTCAACACACAATGCGGCCTTCATGCTGGTTCCTTTCGGTGATCCGGCAAGGTTTTCAAAAAAAAGGGGATGCCATTCGCGGCATCCCCACCTTGGGAAAAATCAGCGGCTGCCGCGGCGGCGAAGCTGGTCGAAATAGACGATCAGGATGATCAGGGCGCCGGTGATGATGCGCTGCCAGAACGAGTTCACGTTCATCAGATTGGCGCCGTTGTTGATGGTCGCCAGAATGAAGGCGCCGAGCAGCGGGCCTTGCACCGATCCGACGGCGCCGAAGAGGCTGGTGCCGCCGATGACCGAGGAGGCGATTGCCTGCAGTTCCCAGCCTTCGGCCTGAGTGGCATTGCCGATCCCGATGCGCGAGGCGAGCAGGATGCCGACGAAGGCAGCACAAGTCGAGGACAGGATATAGGCCATGTAGATGGTGCGGTTGACGTTGACGCCCGACAGTCGTGCCGCTTCGCTGTTGGAGCCGACCGCAAAGAGATAGCGGCCCCAGCGGCTCAGGTGCAGGAAGATATAGGC
Source organism: Rhizobium sp. (assembly GCA_027533385.1). Taxonomy (GTDB): domain Bacteria; phylum Pseudomonadota; class Alphaproteobacteria; order Rhizobiales; family Rhizobiaceae; genus Allorhizobium. Next base: position 74,462 of record JAPZUE010000009.1, read on the forward strand.
GGGAACGGCGACCACGATAACCATCCAGAACAGGCTCGGAACCCCGAGGAAGTCGGCGCGGGCGAAATTGGTGAAGGCTTCGTTGGAGATCGAGATCGTCGAACCATTGGTGATCAGAAGACCGATGCCGCGCAGGGATGTGAGGGTCGCAAGCGTGATAATGAAGGGCGGCAGGCCCATGCGGACGATGCCGAAGGCGTGGAACATGCCGATCGCGACACCCATCAGAAGCGTCAGGATGATGGCGATCCAGACCGGAACGCCTGCTGCGAGCAACCAGGCGATGATGACGCTGGCAAAGCCGACCACGGCACCGACCGAAAGATCGATGCCGGCGGTGATGATGACGAAGGTCTGGCCGACGGCGAGGATTGCCGTCATCGAGCCCTGACGCAGCAGGTTGCTGATGTTGTTGGGCGTCCAGAAGCTGTTGGTGGCGAAACCAAGCAGCAGCCAGAGGAAGAGCAAGAGGCCGAGCAGCGTGAGGCTGAAGAGGATGCTCATGCCCCTCTTCGGCGCGACCTTGGTCTCGGTGGTGTCGGTGCTCATTGGTGTCCTCCCAGTCGTCTTTTCATGTCGTTTGTTCTTGAGGGCATCTCGTCTCAGACGCCGATTGCCTCGGTCAGCACATCTTCATGCGAGGCCGTCCGGTAATCGTGGCTCGCCACCAGTCTGCCCTGGCGGAAGACATGCAGCCGGTCCGACAGTTCGTAGACCTCGGGCAGATAGGATGAGATCAGGATGATGCCTGCGCCCTGCTTCAGGAGCTCGGCGAACAGGCGGTAGATTTCCGCCTTCGTGCCGACATCGACGCCGACGGTCGGTTCGTCGAAGATGAAGAGGCGTGCACCATGGCTCAGCCACTTGCCGATGACGATCTTCTGCTGGTTGCCGCCGGACATGGCGGAGGCCAGCACGGCACGCGTCGGAGTCTTGATCTTCAGATCGTTGATCTGCTTGTCGGCGTTTCCGGCTTCGAGCTTCGGGCTGATGGTGAGACCTCGGCTCAAGCGGCCGAAGACCGGCAGGTTGATATTGAGGCCGATCGGCAGGTTGAGGCAGAGACCCTGGTCGCGGCGGCTTTCGGGGGCGAGCGCAATGCCCAAATCCATGGCCTTGCGTTCGGTGTCGATGACGACCTTCTTGCCGTCCCAGAACACATCGCCTGCGCTGCATTTGTGGCGACCATAGAGGCCGAGGGCGAATTCGCTGCGGCCGGCGCCGATCAGGCCATAGAGTCCGACGATCTCGCCCGAGCGGACCGTGAGCGAGACATCCGAGAAGCCCGGGCCGGACAGGCCTTTCGTCTCCAGGATGGTTGCGCCAATCGGCAGTTTTTCCTTGTGGTAGATCTGCTCGATCGAGCGGTTGATCATCAGCGATATGAGCTCGGCGTCGTTGGTCTCACCGATCAGGCGGGTGCCGACATGGGTGCCGTCGCGCAGGACCGAGACGCGGTCGGCGAGCTCGAAGACTTCTTCCATGCGGTGGCTGATGTAGACGATGGTGACACCTTCCGACTGCAGGCGGCGGATGAGGCGGAAGAGCTGGGCGGATTCCTGGCGCGTCAGATAGGCGGTCGGCTCGTCGAAGATGAGGAAGCGGATGCCACGCATCGCCGCACGGGCGGTGGCCACCAGCTGCTGCTGGCCGATCGTCAGATTGCCGAGGATTTCGCCGGCCGGCAGATTGAAGCCGAGGTCGTCGAGGACGTTCTGCGCGGCTGTCGTCATGGCGCGCTGGCGCATGATGCCGCCTGAGGACATCTCGTCGCCGAGGAACATGTTGGCGGCGACGGAGAGATGCGGGCAGAGAACGACTTCCTGGTGCACCGCATTGATGCCGCGCTGGATCGCCTCGTTGGGCGTGGCGAGCGCAACCGGCTTGCCGCACCAGCGGATCTCGCCCGATGTGCGCGGAATGACCCCGGTCAGAAGCTTGATGAGGGTGGATTTGCCGGCGCCGTTTTCGCCGACGATGGCGTGGATTTCACCGGCGAGGAAGGTGACGGTCGCAGGCTTCAAGGCCTCGACGGCGCCATACTTCTTCTGCAGGCCGACGAGCTCGAGGATCGGCGTTCCCGGCGGGATGCGATCGGTCTCCAGCAGTTCCGGCTGGTCGTCATGCCGGTGGCTCACATCGTGCAGCGAAGTCATGTCATTCCTCCCGTCAGTCTATGAAAGCGGCCGACGCCTCCCGCGTCTGCCGTTTCCGGTCCGGCACGCGCGACGGATGCCGCGCGTGCCGAAGTCTCGATCAGTTGACCTTCGGGTTCAGAAGGGCATCGATCTTCGGGTCGGCCATATTGGCCTGGGTCACCAGGTTCGCACCGGTGTCGACGAAGGTTTCGACCTTCTCGCCCTTGGACACGGCGAGCGCGGTCTTCACGCCGTCATAGCCCATGCGATACGGATCCTGGACGACGAGGCCGGCGAGAACGCCTTCCTTGAGGAAGCCGACGGTCTTTTCATCCGAGTCGAAGCCGATGACCTTGATCTTGTCGCCGAGCTTGTTTTCGGCGATCGCCTGGCCAACGCCCTGCGCCATGATCAGGTTGGAGGCGAAGACGCCGACGAGGTTCGGGTTCGCCGTGATCAGGTCGGTCATGATGTTGAGGCCGGTGGTGGCCTGGCCGTCAGCAAACTTGTCGACGGTGACCTTGATGCCCGGATACTTGGTCTTCAGCTGGTCGAGGAAGCCTTCGCGGCGCTGGTCGAGCGAGCCGACGCCCGGAAGGCTGGTGATGATGGCGACTTCGCCTTCTTCCTTGCCCGTTGCTGCCTTGATGGCGGCGACGAGACCGTCAGCGGCGATGCGTCCGCCCTGGACGTTGTCGGTGGTCAGGAACGAGGTGAAGGCCTTGGAATCGGCGCCGGAGTCGATGCCGATGATCGGAACGGACTTCGCGGCTTCATCGATCGGCTTGCCGAGTGCCTTGAACTCGGTCGGCGAGATGACGACGGCGGCCGGCTTGCCGGCGACGGCGTTCTCAAGAATGCTGATCTGGCCGTTGATGTCGGACTCGGATTGAGCGCCCAGTTCCGGCACGTTCACGCCGAGGTCCTTGCCGGCCTGGCGGGCGCCGGCGAGCACGATCTGCCAGTAGAAGGACGTGGTGTCCTTGACGATGATCGGAATGGTCACGTCCTGGGCGAAGGAAGCGGCCGGCATCATCGACGTCATCATTGCAGCGCCTGCGATCCCCATGAGGGCGCGACGAGTCATGCTCTTCAGAATGGTCATTGTGGGTTCTCCTCTCAACGCGTCCTGTTCCTCCGGTGAGATCGGCCCGCAGAACGCAACCAGGTCGATCTTTATCGATAAAAAACATTTTATCGAGGCACGCTACTCCAGCATCCTGGAGATTGCAAGCGGACAAAAGCGGTCTCCTCCAAACCCCTTTCGCCCTTGTTTTCAGGGCATTCCGGACCTTTTCAGACCCGGTGAACCTCTTCCGGATAAACGACGCCCTTCTTCAGGATGACGTTGCCGTAAATCCGCAATTCCGTGGTTGCGACGATATAGGCCGCCGTCTGTGCCCGCTCGTAAAAGGCAAAGCGTTCCAGACTTTCGAGCTGGAAGTCGCCAGCCAGCCTTGTGATCACCCCCTGGAACTCCGCGCAGATCTCGGGGACCGCATGCGGGTCGCCGACGACCTGCATCCGCCAGGCCGCATCGTCGACGAACTGGTCGAGCGGCATATGCGCCAGGATCGCCTCAAGGATCTCGACGGCGCCGACGCCATCGGCGCGGATCACTGGCGGACCCATGGTTGAGGCCGGGAAATTGCCATCGGCAATCACGATCTCGTCGCCGTGGCCCATGGTGGCGATGGCGTGCAGGAGGTCGGGTCCGAGCAGGGGATGGATGCCTTTCAGCATGTGTGCTCCTATTCCCGGACCGCGTCATCGCCGAGCGGCGGTGCGACCAGTGTATGCGCCTCAAAGGGGACGAAAGCCGAGGCCGGCAGCTCCTCAGATGTCAGCGCCATGTTGCGGTCGAGGCTTTCCGGTTTTGCCGTACCGATGATGACGGAGGCGACCGCCGGATGATGCAGCGGGAATTGCAGGGCAAACTGCGCCAGCGGCTTGCCGGCCTGCTTCGCCAGCCCCTCCATAGCGCGCACCTTGGCAAGCACCTCGTCTGTTGCCGGCGTGTAGTCGAAATGCGCGCCCGGAACGGCGCCCGTCGCCAGGATGCCGGAATTGAAGACGCCGCCGGCGGTGATCGATGTGCCCCGCTTCTCGCAGAGCGGAAGCAGCTCTTCGACGGCGGAGCGGTCAAGCAGCGAATAGCGGCCGGCCATCAGGATGACGTCGATGTCGATGTCGGCCATCATCTCCAGGCAGGCCGGAACTTCGTTGACACCGAGACCGAAGGCCTTGATGGCGCCGGAGGACTTCAGCTGGTCGAGCGCCTTGTAGCCACCGTCGCGCAGCTGCTTCACATAGTGATCATTGACCGCGCGGCCATGGGTATAGACGCCGATATCGTGGATATAGAGGATGTCGATGCGGTTCAGGCCGAGGCGCGCATAGCTGAAGTCGACCGAACGCATGATGCCGTCATAGCTGTAATCATAGACCAGCTTGAAGGGCAGCGGATCGACAAAGCCGACATTCGGGATCTGATCCTTCGGCACGGGTGCCAGCAGGCGGCCGACCTTGGTCGAGAGCACATAGCTGTCTTCCGGCTTGTCGCGCAGGAAGTCGCCGACATAACGCTCGGCCTGACCGAAGCCGTAATGCGGGGCAGTGTCGAAATAGCGGATGCCGTGATCCCAGGCCGCCTGCAGCGTGGCGATCCCGACATCGCGGGGGCAGGGCCGGTAAAGGCCGCCGAGCGGGGCCGTGCCGAAGGAGTATTCGGTCACTTCCAGGGCGGTCTTGCCGATGCGTCTCGTCTTCATGCTGATATCCGGATCCCTGTTGTCGAGGTCAGAGCGTGGCACCGAGGTGCCACGGCACGAATTCGTTGTCGCCGTAGCCGAAGAGCTCGCTCTTGGTCTTCTTGCCCGAGGCGGTCTCGATGATCAGATCGAAGATGTCCCGGCCAAGGCCGGAGACGCTGGCATCCCCCGTGGCGATCACGCCGCAGTCGATGTCCATGTCCTCTTCCATCGACTTGTAGAGTGCTGTGTTGCTCGTCAGCTTGATGGAGGGCACCGGGCGGGAGCCGAAGCAGGAGCCGCGACCGGTGGTGAAGGCAATCACGTTGGCGCCACCTGCCACCTGTCCCGTTGCCGAGACCGGGTCGTAGCCGGGCGTATCCATGAAGACGAGGCCGTGTTCTGTAACGCGTTCGGCATAGTTGTAGACCGCTGTCAGCGGCGAGCGTCCGCCCTTGGCGACGGCACCGAGCGACTTTTCGAGAATGGTCGTGAGGCCACCCTTCTTGTTGCCGGGCGAGGGATTGTTGTCGAGGGATGCGCCATGCTGGGCGACATAGGCCTCCCACCAGGAGATCAGCCCGTCGAGCTTCACGGCGACGTCCTCGTTGATGGCGCGGCTGCGCAGGAGATGTTCGGCGCCGTAGATCTCCGAGGTCTCGGAGAGGATGGCCGTGCCACCGGCACCGGCCAGGATATCGACGGCGACGCCGAGTGCCGGATTGGCGGTGATGCCGGAAAGGCCGTCGGAACCGCCGCATTGCAGGCCGACGATGATTTCGCTGACGGAGATCGGTTCACGACGCAGCGTGCCGACTTCGGCCGCGATCTCCTTGAGGATCGCAAGGGCGTTTTCGACCGCGCGGCGCGAGCCGCCGGCATCCTGGATGTTGAAGTGGCGTTTGGAGGCGCCGGCGCCGCTCTGGCCATACAGGGTCAGCTGATTGACTTCGCAGCCCAGACCGACCATCAGCACGCCGCCAAAATTCACATGCCTTGTGTAGCCGGCTATCGTTCTGTGCAGCGTGCGCATGCCGTCGCCGGTCGAGCTCATGCCGCAGCCCTGGTCGTGGACGATCGGCACGAAGCCGTCGATGCCCTCGTAATTGGGCAGGATCGTGCGGTTGGCCGCATCCGCGATGGCGCGACAGACCGTGGTGGAACAGTTCACGCTGGCAATGATGCCGATGTAGTTGCGGGTGGCCGCACGCCCGTCGGCGCGACGATAGCCCATGAAGGTGCGGCCCTTGTCTGCGGCCGTTGCCGCTTCGGGCTGGGCAAGTCCGCTGACCGAGAGGCGGTCTTCATCAAAGGCAAGATTGTGGGAATGGACGTGGTCGCCGGCCGCAATGTCCGTCGTGGCGCGACCGATGGCCTGGGCATATTTGACGACCGGTTCGCCCTTGCGGATCGCGCGCACCGCCACCTTGTGGCCGGGGTCGATCTTTGCCGCTGCAGCCGCACCGCCGGGGAGTACATGCCCAGGTTCGATGGCAACAGTGGTCACGGCAACATTATCGTCCTGCGAAAGCAGGATGCAGGCTGGTTTCGACACCCGATGTTTCTCCCATGCGTCCGGTGGCACCGGATCCTGTGTTTTGTCTTTTATCGGCAATAGACAGTTGCTCGTCAATGGGTATGATATCGATAAAGAACAATTTGCTCCATTCAGGGGCGGGAGGATCAGGACCCAAAGCAAGAGGAGGCAGGACCGCTGCAATCGGCGGTTTCTGTTGCGCGAACCCGAGTCTTGCGCCATGAGGCGAGAGATCGACCCGCCCGCATCATTTCAACCCAGGCAGAGCCATGGCCAAGCAGAACACCGTCTTCAAGGACGCCTACAACCGCACGCTGAAGCTGATCGAGGAAACGGATACGCTTCCCTCGGAGCCGGAGCTTGGCGGTCTCTTGAGCGTCAGCCGGACAACGGTGCGCGCGGTTCTGACACGGCTTGGCGAAGTCGGGCTGGTGGCCTGGGACAAGCGTTCGAAGACGGTGCTGCGCAGGCCACAGCAGAGCGATTACTTTCCCGACGAGGAGACGAGTTCGCTCTCGGAAATCATCGAGCGCAGCTTCATGCGCCGGATCCTCGCCGGCGGGGCGCAGCCTGGCATGCAGATCAACGAGCTGGAGCTTGCGCGCGAGATCGGCATCGGCACGACCAGCGTGCGGGAATTTCTCATTCGTTTCAGCCGCTTCGGCCTGATCGAGAAGCGTCCGAACAGCCATTGGGTGCTGAAAGGCTTTACCCGCGAGTTTGCGCTTGAGCTGACGGAAGTGCGCGAAATGTTCGAGTTGCGCTCGGCGGCGGCTTTCGTGCATCTCGCGGAAGAGCATCCCGCCTGGGCGGAGCTCAAGGCGGTCGAGGCACAGCATCACGCGCTGCTGGCCGATATCGACAATCGCTACATGGAGTTTTCGGAGCTCGACGAACGCTTCCATCTGCTGGTTCAGAAGGCGTCGAGCAACCGCTTCATCATCGACTTCTACGACATCATCTCGATCGTCTTTCACTACCACTATCAGTGGAACAAGACGAATGCACGGGCGCGCAACCAGCGGGCGCTCGAGGAGCATATCGACTATATCAAGGCGCTTTTCTCCCGTGATCCATCGGCGATCGAGAAAGCCTGCCGCCAGCATCTGAAATCCGCGCGCGAGACGCTGCTGCAATCGATCCAGGAGACCGCCTGATCCATGAACACGCCCATCCTGCAATTCGGCACGAGCCGGTTTCTCCAGGCGCATGCCGATCTCTTCGTCAGCGAAGCCATGGAGGCGGGAAGGGCGCTGGGCGCGATCACCGTGGTGCAGACGAGCGGTGACGCCTCCCGCGCCGGGCGGATCGGGGCCTTGTCGGCTCCAGAGGGCTTCCCCGTCATCATTCGCGGTCTGGAAAACGGGGTGGCTGTCGAGCAGACGCTTCGGGTCCGTTCGGTTGCCCGATCGCTGTCGACGGCGACGGACTGGGCCGAGGTGACCAGGATCTTCGTCGACGAGACGCGTGTCGTTCTGTCGAATACCGGCGACAAGGGCTATGCGCTTTCCGACGGCGATAGCCTCGACGGTGTTCCGCGCTCCTTCCCGATGAAGCTTCTGGCGCTGCTCAAGGCACGCTACGAGGCGAGCGGCGGGCCGCTAACGATCCTTCCCTGCGAGTTGATTTCCCGCAATGGCGATGTGCTGAAACGCCTGATCGCCGATCTTGCCAGACAGCATGTGTCGGACCCGGCCTTCGACGCCTGGCTTTCCGAACGGGTCATCTGGGGCAATACGCTGGTCGATCGCATCGTCTCCGAGCCGATCGAGCCGGCAGGGGCAATCGCCGAGCCCTATGCGATCTGGGCGATCGAGCGGCAGCCTGGTCTCACCATCCCTTGCGAGCATCCCTCAATCAAGGTGGTCGACAATCTGACGCCCTATGAGCGGCTGAAGCTGCATATCCTCAATCTCGGCCATACGGTGCTGGCCGATCGTTGGCTGAAAGACGCAAGACCCGAGGCGGAATGCGTCAAGGACATCCTTGCGGATGCCACGATCCGGGCGGAGCTTGAGGCGATCTACACGCAAGAGGTCGTTCCGGGCTTTCGCCAGCATGGCTTGGGCGACGAGGCAGAGGCCTATGTCGCGACCACACTCGAGCGCTTTCTCAATCCCACTCTCGACCACAGGCTGCGCGATATCGCCGGCAACCATGCCGAAAAGATCGTCCGGCGTATCATCGGTTTTCAGGACTGGTGTCCCGCCGTCGCCATGCCGAAACTGTCGGCGATCGCCGCTCGATAGCAGCGTGGTTGCTCAGGCCGGCGGCAGGCCTTTTGAACGCATGCGACGACGGAAGGCGGTCGGCTTCTCGACAAAGCGTTCGCTGAAGGCTTCGTAGAAGCGCGAGACCGATCCGAAGCCGCTTTCGAAGGCGACATCGGTGATCGAGAGATCGGTCGAGATCAGCAGCGACTGGGCCGTGTCGAGGCGATGGCGGACGATCGCCTGGTTGATGGTGTGGCCAACGGCACGCTTGAAGATCGACATCGCGTAGTTGGGATGCAGGCCGACGGCACGACCGACATCCTCCGCCGAGATGTTTTCAAGCGCGTGTTCGGCGATGAAGCGCAGCATGCGTTCGATATGTTCGACGCGTTCGCTATCATTGGCGCTGAAGCTCGCGATTGCCGAGCCTTCCTCGCGCAGATCCCGCCAGCCGTCGCGCTCGATGCGGAGAACCCGTGCGGTGAGCTCGTTGCGGACGATCTCCGTCAGGTTCTCGTCGCCCGCCAGAAGTTCCTCGCGCCAGCGCTGGAAGATGTCGCGGTCCCAGGAGCGGATCTCCAGCGCTTCGATCATGGCGCCACGAAACACGGCATCGCGGAAACGGCTGAGATTGGCGAGACCAAGAAAGACCGACATCGGCACATAGAGGCAGACGAAGCGCGTGCCTTCGCTGCGGTCGATCACCTGATGCGGGATCATGCCCCAGAAGAGGCAGAGGCGACCCTCGTCGACGGTCAGCTCGCGGCCATCGAACCAGTAGGTCATCTGCCCCGTCAGGACGAAATTCAGCTCGATCTGGCTGTGCATGTGTGGCCCGGCCATACGGTGAACCGTCAGGCTCTCGCCGGCACAAAATCGGTGATCGCCGAAGATGACCAGCGGGTGTCGCGGGTCGTGATCGGGATGCACCGGAACGGATTCATCTGCCAGCAGGGGCTTCACATATTCCAAATCTTAGGATCCCGGAAAAGTTACAGCAAAACTCGGTAGATTATTACGGGTTTGAATCGGATGATCAAGGCGAGCTGATAAATCTGCCCCGGCGGGATCCGGGGTCAGGGCTCCGCAGATATGTTGCATACCGGTCATAGGGAGGAAAACATGACCTTTTTCAAAAGCCTGAGCGCCATCGCTCTGGGTGCTGTCCTGCTGTCGTCCACCGCATTTGCCGGTGAGATCGTTCTCAATTCGAACCATTCCGACCCGGCGCCGAAGAAGGCGATCGAGGACCTGATCGCCGACTTCCAGGCCGCCAACCCGGGGATCACGGTCAAGTGGAACAACTTCGACCATGAAGGCTACAAGTCCGCCATCCGCAACTTCCTGACCGCTGACGCGCCCGATGTCGTTGCCTGGTTTGCCGGCAACCGCATGGAGCCCTTCGTCAAGGCTGGCCTCTTCGAGGACGTGACCGACGTATGGGAAGCCAATGGCCTCAACGACCAGCTGAAGTCTGCTGCACCTTCGATGACCATCGATGGCAAGAAGTGGGGCGTGCCCTACACCTACTACCAGTGGGGCATCTACTACCGTAAGGACATCTTCGCCGAGCAGGGCATCGAGCCGCCGAAGACCTGGGCCGAGTTCCTCGCTGCCTGCGAAAAGCTGAAGTCCGCTGGCATCACCCCGATCACCATCGGTACCAAGGCTCTGTGGCCGACGGGCGGCTGGTTCGACTATCTGAACCTGCGCGTCAATGGCTACGAGTTCCACATGGAGCTGACCTCGGGCAAGGTTCCCTACACCGATCCGCGTGTAAAGGCCGTGTTCGAGAAGTGGGGCGAGCTGGTCAAGGCCGGCTACTTCAATGAAAACCATGCTGCGATCGACTGGCAGGATGCCATCCCGCAGATGGTGCAGGGCAAGGCAGCCATGTATCTTATGGGCAACTTCGCTGTCGCAACCATGAAGGATGGCGGTCTGAAGGAAGAGCAGATCGGCTTCATGCAGTTCCCGGAAATCACCCCCGGCATCCCGATGGCCGAGGAAGCTCCGACCGACACCTTCCACATCCCGTCGGGCGCGAAGAACAAGGAAGATGCGAAGAAGTTCCTCGCCTTCGTTGCTTCGCCGGCTGCCCAGTCGAAGATGAACGCCACGCTCGGCCAGCTGCCGGTGAACAACCAGTCGGAAAAGCCGGCTGATCCGTTCCTGCAGGCCGGTTTCGAGATGCTGTCCAACGCCTATGCGCTGGCACAGTTCTACGATCGTGACGCCGATGCCGAAATGGCAAAGGCCGGCATGGAAGGCTTCCAGGAGTTCATGGTCAAGCCTGACCGTCTCGATGCGATCCTCGAGCGTCTCGAAAAGACGCGCGCCCGCATCCACAAGTAAGTCTTAGAGCTCCCTGCGCCGGGTGCTATGGGTCTCCCTGGGCCCATGGCATCCGGTTGCCGTTTCCCGTTCCCTCAGAGGTGCCGCCATGAGCAACACCGTTCCATCGACTTCCAGCTTCTGGAAGCGCAACCAGCAGACGCTCGCGCCTTTGCTCTTCCTGGCGCCCGGCATGCTGATGTTCGTGATCTACGTGCTCGTTCCGATCTTTCAGTCGATCTGGATCAGCTTCCACGACTGGGACGGCCTCGGCGCGATGACCTGGATCGGGCTCGGCAATTATGTCGAACTGCTCGACGACGATTCCTTCTGCATCTCGCTTAAGAACAACCTGATCTGGCTGGTTCTCTATCTTCTGGCGATCCCCGCGGGTCTGGCCGTCGCGCTCTTCCTCAATCAGACGGTCACCGGTATCCGGCTCTACAAGTCGCTGTTCTTTTTCCCCTTCGTGATCAGCCAGGTCGTTGTCGGCCTGATGTTCACCTGGTTCTACGCGCCGGACTTCGGTCTGTTCTCCAAGCTTCTCGAAATGCTCACCGGCGAACAGTTCGCCGTGCTCGCCGACGAACGCTTCGTCACCTACGGGATCATCGTGGCCGGTCTCTGGCCGCAGACGGCCTATTGCATGATCCTCTACCTGACCGGTCTCAACAACATCAATCCGGAGCAGGTCGAGGCCGCCCGCATGGATGGCGCCAAGGGCCTGAAGCTGCTCTGGTATGTGATCCTGCCGCAGTTGGCACCCGCAACCTTCATTGCCATGGTGGTGACGGTCATCGGCTCGCTGCGCTCCTTCGATCTCGTGTCGATCATGACCGCCGGCGGCCCCTACGGATCGAGCCAGGTTCTGTCCTACTTCATGTATGAGCAGGCGCTCTCCGAATATGGCTTCCGCATGGGCTACGGCGCATCGATCGCGGTCGTGCTGTTCCTCATCATGATGGTCTTCATCTCGCTCTTCATCGTCCGCATGCTCGCTCAGGAAAGGAACGCCTGATGTTCCCCACTCCGATCCAGAAGGCCTCGCCCTTTGCGCAGACGGCCTACAAGATCCTGCTGCCGATCTCGCTCTTCCTGTGGCTTTTGCCACTGATCGGTGTCGCCATCACGTCGGTTCGCCCGGCCGGTGACCTCGCCGCCGGCAACTATTTCGGCATCCCTTCCGGTTTTGCCGGTTTCGAGAACTATTCGGCGGTCTTCAACAACTCGCCGATCGGCTACTACATCCTGAACTCGTTCAAGGTGACGATCCCGACGGTGATCGGCGCGGTGGCGCTGTCCTGCCTCACCGGCTTTGCGCTGGCGGTCTACAAGTTCAAGGGCAATCTGATCCTGTTCTTCATGTTCGTCGCCGGCAACTTCATTCCGTTCCAGATCCTGATGGTTCCGGTCCGCGACATGACGCTGCGCGCGGGTCTTTACGACACGACCATGGGCCTCGTGCTCTTCCATGTCGCCTTCCAGACCGGGTTCTGCACGCTGTTCATGCGCAATTTCATCAAGGGCCTGCCCTTTGCGCTGATTGAATCGGCGCGCGTTGAAGGTGTCTCCGAATGGCGGATCTTCCGCTATATCGTGCTGCCGCTGATGCGTCCGGCGATTGCTGCCTTGTCTGTGCTGATCTTCACCTTTGTCTGGAACGACTACTTCTGGGCAACCGTTCTGGTGCAGGGCCAGCATGCCATGCCGGTGACGGCGGGTCTCTATTCGCTGAATGGCCAGTGGGTTGCCGCCTGGCATCTCGTGTCCGCCGGTTCGATCGTTGCGGCCCTGCCGCCGGTCGCCATGTTCTTCCTCATGCAGCGCCACTTCATTGCCGGCCTCACACTCGGAGCGACCAAGGGATGAGCGAAATCGTCGTCATCGATTCGGGCCAGCTGGCGCTGAGCCTGCGCCTGCCGGAGCTTGGCATGCCGGAGATCCTGTCCTTCGGCTCTGAACCCGTCGAAGCCGATCCGCTGTTCGAGATCGAGCGTTCCAGCCGGGTCAACGGCATGGATATCGCCGTGCCCTCGAATGTGCTGCTGCCGACGGGCGGCATGGGCTTCTTCGGCTGGCCGGCGATTGCAGGTCACCGCGGGGGTCGTGACTTCGTGGCGCAGTTTGGCGGCTGGACCGTCCATCGCGACGGCAATCAGACGGTGCTGAAAGCTGTCGATTCCGTCGCCCGGCTCGGTATTGCCATTACGCTCACCGCGCATGTGTCAGGCCTCATTTCGATGGCGACGGAGCTAAGCAATCTGGGTGACGCGGATTATCAGCTGGATCGCTGCATGGCGGCGACCTTCCTGGCGCCAGCCGGCGATGTGCAGGTGATGAGCTTCACCGGCATCTGGGGGCGCGAGTTCCAGACTCGGCGCGAGCTTCTCGGCAACGGTACCTGGATCCAGGAAAGCCGGCGCGGGCGCACCTCGCATGATCGCTTCCCGATGCTGTTCATCGAAAGCGAGACCCAGATCTTCGGCGTGACGCTGGGCTTCAGCGGCAACCATCAGATGGTCATCGACCGCACCGATGACGGTCAGCGGCTGGTGCATCTCGGCGAACTCTTCGAACCCGGTGAAATCGTCCTGAAGCCGGGTGAAAGCTATCGCAGTCCGGTCGCCTATGCCGGCGCCGACAGCCAGGACTTCCATGCCTTTGTCCGTGACGAGCTGACCCAATGGCCCGGCGGCACGATGAGCCCGCGCCCGGTGACGCTGAACACCTGGGAAGGCAATTACTTCGACCACCAGATGGACTCGCTGAAAGCCCAGGCGACAGCCGCCGCCGAACTCGGCATCGAGCGCTTCGTGCTCGACGACGGCTGGTTCGGCAAGCGTGATGACGATACGACGAGCCTTGGCGACTGGGATATCGATGCACGCAAATATCCCGATGGCTTGAAGCCGCTGGTCGATCATGTCACCGGGCTTGGCATGCAGTTCGGCATCTGGTTCGAGCCTGAGATGGTGAACCCGGTTTCGGAGCTCTACAAGGCGCATCCCGACTGGGCACTGACGATCGAAGGGCGTCCAATTCTCGAATCGCGCACCCAGCTGGTGCTGGATCTGACGCGTCCCGAGGTCTCCGACTATCTCTTCGGCAAGATCGACGCGGTGCTGTCCAACCACGCCGTCTCCTACATCAAGTGGGACATGAACCGCGATCTGACGCATGCGGCCGGTCGCGACGGCAAGGCGAAAACATCAGCCCAGACCCGTGCCGTCTATGCGCTGATGGACCGGATTCGTGCCGCTCATCCCGACGTCGAAATCGAAAGCTGCGCCTCCGGTGGCGGCCGTATCGATTACGGTGCCTTGAAGCGTACCCATCGCGTCTGGACGTCCGATTGCACGGATGCGCTGGAGCGGCTGGAGATCCAGCGCGGCGCTTCGGTCTTCGTGCCGCCGGAAATCCTCGGCAGCCATATCTCGGCCTCGCCGAACCATCAGACAGGTCGTCGCCACACGCTTGCCTTCCGGGCGCTGGTGGCCATCGCCTATCATCTCGGGGTGGAGCTAAACCCGCTCGAACTCACCGATGCGGAGCGCGACGAACTCAAGGTCTATATCGAGACCTACAAGCGGCTGCGCGATCTCTTCCATGCGCCGGGCGCCAGTTTCCGCATGGAGCCGCTCGACGGTCGCTATGTGTGGGGCGCGGCTTCCGCCGAGAAGATCGTGGTGATCGTCGCCCAGGGACCGCAGATGGTGGGCGAACAGCCAGCACCTCTGCGCCTGCCAGAGCAGATCACACAGTTCGGTGGTCAGTGGCGGATCAAGACCGTGTTGCCGGCAGAACCGCAATTCATCCGTATCTCCGAGGGCCAGAAAGCGCTGCTTTCCGGTGCCGTCACCTTCGCGCTTTCCAGTGCCGGACTTGCCGGCCTGCCGCTGCCGATGCTGACGCCCGAAAGCGCTCTTCTCCTCGAACTCGAACCGATCAAGGGAGGCAAGACCCATGGCTGATGTAAGCCTGCGTGGCGTCAAGAAACAGTTCGGCGCGCTCAGCGTCATCAAGGGTGTGGATCTCGACGTCAAGGACGGCGAGTTCTGCGTCTTCGTCGGCCCCTCCGGCTGCGGCAAGTCCACGCTTCTGCGCATGATTGCGGGCCTCGAGGAGATCACTTCCGGTTCGCTTGCGATCGGTGGCCAGGACATGACCAGCATCGGCCCGTCCGAGCGTGGTGTCGCCATGGTCTTCCAGTCCTATGCGCTCTACCCGCACATGACCGTCGCGGAAAACATCGGCTTCGGTCTCAAGATGACCGGCCATTCCAAGGCTCTGATTGCGGAACGCACGGCGGTTGCCGCGAAGATGCTGCAGCTCGAGCCGCTTCTGCAGCGCAAGCCCGGCCAGCTTTCCGGCGGCCAGCGCCAGCGCGTCGCCATCGGCCGTGCCATCGTGCGCAATCCGGAAGTCTTCCTGTTCGACGAGCCGCTGTCGAACCTCGATGCGGCACTGCGCGTCCAGATGCGCACGGAGCTTTCCAAGCTGCATCAGGACCTCAAGGCGACGATGATCTACGTGACGCATGACCAGGTCGAGGCCATGACCATGGCCGACAAGATCGTCGTGCTGTCGGCCGGCCAGATCGAGCAGGTCGGTTCGCCGCTCGAGCTCTACCACCGCCCGAACAACCTCTTCGTTGCAGGCTTCATCGGCTCGCCGAAGATGAATTTCCTCAAGGTTCAGGCCTCGACTGCCGACGGTGTTGCCGTGGTGCGCCTGCCCGGGGCCGAGATCTCGATCCCGACGCATGGGGCGAGTGTTCCGGCCGGCGAACTGACCTTCGGCCTGCGTCCCGAGCATATCGACGCAACAGGCAAGGGCGATGTCGTCATCGAAGCGACCGTCAAGCTCGCCGAATATCTGGGGTCTGAGACGCTGTTCTTCGTCACGCTTGCCGACGGCTCTGAGCTTGCGGTGAAGGCCGATGGTCTGGCCAGCGAAAAGCCCGGCCAGACGCTGCGCCTCGGCATCAATGCCAAGGCCTGCCATCTGTTCGACAAGGACGGCAAGGCCGTCATCAATGGGGATCTGACACGATAATGCTGGGCGTCTGCTACTATCCGGAACACTGGGACGAAAGCCGGTGGAAAACCGACGCGCGCCGGATGCGCGAACTCGGCATCTCCTTCGTGCGCATCGGTGAGTTTGCCTGGTCTCGTCTGGAGCCCTCGCGCGGCAATTTCACCTTCGAATGGCTCGATCGGGCGATCGACGTGCTGCATGAAGCGGGCCTTAAGGTCGTGCTCGGCACACCGACCGCAACTCCGCCCAAGTGGCTCGTGGACGAATGCCCCGATATCATTCCCTATGACGAACAGGGCCGCCCGCGCGGCTTCGGCTCGCGCCGTCACTACACCTTCTCGTCGGAGACCTGGTGGAAGGAGAGCGCCCGCATCGTCGAGGTGGTCGCCAAGCGCTATGGCGAGCACCCCGGCATTGTCGGCTGGCAGACGGACAATGAATATGGCTGTCACGATACGACGGTTTCCTGGGGTCCTGAAGATCTGAAGAGCTTCAAGCGCTGGCTTCGCCTGCGCTACCAGTCGACCGACCAGCTCAACGAGGCTTGGGGTTCGGTCTTCTGGTCGATGGAGCTCACAAGCTTCGACGACGTGGTGCTGCCGAACCTCACGGTGACCGAGCCGAACCCTGCGACGCGTCTCGACTTCTGGCGTTTCCATTCGGATCAGGTCGCGGCTTACGACAAGATGCAGTGCGAAATCATCCGCAAGCATTCGCCAGGTCGCTGGATCACGCATAACTTCATGGGCTTCGTCTCCGATTTCGACCACTTCAAGGTCGGCGACAATCTCGATCTCGCCTCCTGGGACAGCTATCCGATCGGCTTCGTCGAGAAGTTCCCCTTCACCGAAGAAGAGCGCAATCGCTGGGCCGAAACTTCGCATCCCGATATCGCGCCCTATCACCACGATCTCTACCGCGCCGTCGGCAAGGGTCGATTCTGGGTGATGGAGCAGCAGCCGGGTCCGGTCAACTGGGCGCCGTGGAACCCCGTGCCGAAGCCCGGCATGGTGCGTCTGTGGACCTGGGAGGCGCTGGCGCATGGGGCCGATGTCGTCAGCTATTTCCGCTGGCGTCAGGCGCCCTTTGCGCAGGAACAGATGCATGCGGGTCTGAACCTTCCCGGTCTCGACGAATGGTCGCCGGGTGGCAAGGAAGCTATGCGGGTCTCGGAGGAGCTGGCCGCCCTCGGCGCACTTCCCGAAACGGGTCAGGCGCCTGTCGCGCTGGTCTTCGATTATCAGAGCTACTGGTCGACGATGATCCAGCCGCAGGGCAAGGATTTCCGTTACGAGGAGCTGTGCTTCCGCTGGTACGAGGCCCTGCGCCATCTCGGCCTCAATGTCGATTTCGTCCGTCCGGGCGCATCGCTCGAGGGTTATCCGCTTGTTGTCGTGCCCTGCATGACGGAAGTCACTGAAGCGGCACGCGCCGAGCTTGAGAAGGCTGGGGGTGTCGTGGTGATCGGTGCGCGCACCGGTTCGCGCGACCGCAATTTCCGCATT
The DNA here is from genome assembly GCA_027533385.1 of Rhizobium sp. Lineage (GTDB taxonomy): Bacteria > Pseudomonadota > Alphaproteobacteria > Rhizobiales > Rhizobiaceae > Allorhizobium. The sequence goes on from JAPZUE010000009.1 coordinate 91,976, forward strand.
CCGGAAAACCTGCCGCCGGGTCCGCTGGGCGCACTCACGGGCAATCGCGTCATTCAGGTCTCCTCCATGCGTCCGGGTCTCTCGGATGGCGTTTCCGGCGCGGTTTCGGGTTATGCGATCCGCTGGCGCGAATATCTGGAGACCTCGGCCTCGGTGCTCGCGACCTTCGATAACGGCGATCCGGCACTGACCGAGAAGGGCAATGTGCTCTATCTCGCCTGCTGGGCTGATGCCGGGCTTCTCGCCGAGGTGCTGGAACTGGCAACCAAGAAGGCAGGCGTTGCGACGCTGCGCGTGCCCGACTTCATCCGCATCCGTCGCCGCGGCGATCTCGTCTTCGCCTTCAACTACGGAAGCGAAGACTGGGCTCTGCCTGCAGGTGCAGATCCGGTGCTTGGTGAGCGCGTGCTGAAACCGCAGGCGGTCGCCGCCTGGCGCTGACGCTAGGCTATACCACATGATCAAGGGGAGGCTTCGGTCTCCCCTTTTTTCTGCCTTGTCATTCGGGCTGTTCGTGGCAAGTTGCGCGCCATGAACAAAGTGATCCTGATCGTTCTCGATGGACTGCGCTACGACGTGGCCCGTTCCTGTCTCGGCTATATGGAAGGCCTCGTGGCTGCAGGCCGGGCCGATGTGCGCAAGCTGACCTGCGAACTGCCCGCTATGTCACGGCCGCTTTATGAGACCTTGCTGACCGGGCGCAAGCCCGTGGAGCATGGCGTCGTCAGCAATGGCGTGGTGCGTCGCTCGGTGGGGGACAATCTCTTCGCGCGGGTTCGGGCAGAGGGCGGCGTGACGGCAGCCGCGGCCTATCACTGGGTTTCCGAGCTTTATGTGTCCTGCCCGTTCGACCGATATCGCGATCGCATTCTCGTCGATGGCACGGGCGATATCACCCATGGCGTCTTCTACTGGGACGATGCCTATCCCGACAGCCATCTCTTTGCCGATGCCGAATGGCTTATCCGCTCCAAGGCACCGGATTTTCTCCTGCTGCACCCGATGAATGTCGATGATGCAGGCCACAAGCATGGTGGCGACAGCATCGGCTATCGCAATGCGGCGCGCATGCAGGGCGATCTGCTGGCGCGGCATGTGCCGGGTTGGGTCGGGGCCGGTTACAGCGTCATCGTCACGGCAGATCATGGCATGGGCGATGACGGCAATCATGCAGGGCCGACGCCGGAGGAAACGGAAGTGCCCTTCTACAAGGTGGGCTTCCGGATCGAGAAAGCGGCCCTGCTGCAGCAGATCCAGATTGCCGGCCTTGTCTGCCGGCTGATGGACATAGATCCGGGTCAGATGCCGGCTTTCGAAGGCACCGTGGAGCGCCTCTGAGACAATCTGTGCCTGATCCGGTTTGGCTGCCTGCCGTATTGGGTAGCACAGACCAGCAGGAGATCCAGATGTCCGATTTTTCCGGAATGACGTCCCTCAATCCCGGTTACCGCGCGCTTCTCCTCGGGGCGAGCGGAGGTATCGGCGCCGCCTTTGCCGCTGCGATCAAGGCCGATCCTGCCTGTGGTGGCGTGACCGAGTTGTCGCGCAGCCGCGACGGGTTCGACATCACGGATGATGCCTCTGTCGGTGCGGCAGCAGCCCGGTTCTCGGAAGCGGGCCAGAAATTCGATCTCATTCTCTGTGCGACGGGTGCGCTTGTCATCAATGGCAATGGCCCGGAAAAGACCATCAAGGCGATCCAGGCGGATGTGATGGCGGCGCAGTTTGCGCTCAACGCAATCGGCCCGGCGCTGGCGCTGAAGCACTTCGCACCGCTTCTTTCCAACGAGGGCAAGAGCGTGTTTGCCACGCTGTCGGCACGGGTCGGCTCCATCGGCGACAACAAGCTCGGCGGCTGGATCTCCTATCGCTCGGCGAAATCGGCTCTGAACCAGATCACCCGCACCTCGGCGATCGAAATTGCCCGTCTGCGACCCAAGAGCGTGGTGGTCGCCCTGCATCCCGGCTCCGTCGATACCGGCTTTTCCGGCGGCTTCTCGAAGACGCATGACAAGATCCAGCCGACTGAGAGCGTTGCCATGATGCTTTCGGTGCTTGATGGCCTTGAGCCGGCGCAGACCGGTGGCTTCTTTGCCTATGACGGCCAGCCGATCGAATGGTGAAGGCGCAGCGCATCCATCTCGTTCTCGGCGATCAGCTTACTCATTCACTGTCTGCGCTTGCCGATGCCGATCCGGAAACCTCGCTGGTGCTGATGGCGGAAGTCATGAGCGAGGCGACCTATGTGAAGCATCACAAGAAGAAGATCGCCTTTCTGTTTTCTGCCATGCGGCACTTTGCCGAAGAGTTGCGGGAGAAGGGTTTCCGGGTCCGCTATGTGACGCTGGATGATCCCCAGAATACGCAGAGCCTCAAGGGCGAACTGGCCCGGACCCTTGCCGAGAGCGGCGCCTCCGCCGTGATCACCACGGAATGCGGGGAATGGCGTCTGGCCGAGGAGATGCGGGGCTGGGAAACGGACCTTGGCGTGCCCGTCGAGATCCGCGAAGACAACCGCTTTCTCTGTTCGATCGAGGACTTCCGCACCTGGCGCAAGGGCCGCAAGCAGCTGCGCATGGAATACTTCTATCGCGACATGCGCCGGCGGCACCGGGTGCTGCTGGAGGGTGAGGAGCCCGTCGGCGGCAAGTGGAATTTCGACGCCGAGAACCGCAAGCCTCCAGCCGCTGGGCTGAAGGGCCCCAAGCGGATCAGCCATGCCAAGGATGCCATCACGAAATCGGTGCTGGCGCTGGTCGAGGAGCGCTTTGCCGGCCATATGGGATCACTCGACAGCTTCCATTTTGCGGTCACCGCTACCCAGGCGGAGATGGAGCTGCAGCAGTTCATCGACGAGATCCTGCCGGATTTTGGCGACTATCAGGACGCGATGGTGAAGGGCGAGCCCTATCTCTACCATTCGCTCATCTCCTCCTACATCAATGCCGGTCTTCTTCTGCCGATCGATGTCATCCGCCGGGCCGAGGTCGCGTGGTTCGAGGGACGGGCGCCGCTCAATGCCGTCGAGGGTTTCATCCGGCAGATCCTTGGCTGGCGCGAATATGTGCGTGGCATCTACTGGACGGAAATGCCTGGTTATGCGGGCTTGAACCATCTCTCCGCCTCCCGCCCGCTGCCGCAGATGTACTGGACGGCAAAGACCGACATGGCCTGCATGCGCGGCGCGATCGGCGACACGATCGAGCATGCCTATTCGCATCATATCCAGCGGCTGATGGTCACCGGCAACTTTGCCATGCTGGCCGGCATCGATCCGGTCGAGGTCTGCGAGTGGTATCTTGCCGTCTATTCCGATGCCTATGAATGGGTCGAATTGCCGAACACGCTTGGCATGGCTCTTTATGGCGACGGTGGCGTGATGGCCAGCAAGCCCTATGCGGCGAGCGGCAAGTATATCGACCGGATGAGCGATTTCTGCGGCGGGTGCCGCTACGATCCGAAGCTGACGACGGGGCCGAAGGCCTGTCCGTTCAACGCGCTCTATTGGGACTTCCTCGATCGCAACACGGAAAAACTGGCGCGAAACCCCAGGCTTTCGAACATGTATGCGACCTGGCGGCGGATGGACCCGTTCAAGCAGGATGCCATTCGCAAGCATGCGTCCCAGGTGCTTGAGACGCTCGATAGGCTTTGAACGTTCCTGTTGCCTTCAGATTGCCGGGCTCGGCTCTTCCTTGAGAAGGCCACTGGTCCGCAGCAGCGAGCTGAAGCGGCCGCCCAGCTCGCTCAGCTGGTCGTAATTGCCCATTTCGATGATCTGGCCGTGGTCGAGGAAGACGACCAGGTCTGCCTCGCGGATCGTCGACAGGCGGTGGGCGATAATGAAGGTGGTGCGATTGCGGCGCAGACGGTCGATGGCCTCCTTGACGCGCGCCTCGGTCTCGACATCAAGCGCGCTCGTTGCCTCGTCGAGGACGAGGATCGGGGCGTTCTTGAGGATCGCGCGGGCGATCGCGATGCGCTGGCGCTCGCCGCCGGACAGGCGGTTGCCGCGTTCGCCGACATGGGTGTCGTAGCCGATCATGCGGCTCTCGATGAAGTCGGTCGCGGCTGCCGCTTCGGCTGCCTGGATGATCTCCTCCTCGGTCGCATCTTCGCGGCCCAGGCGGATATTGTCTCTGATCGAGCGGTTCAACAGGCCGGCGTCCTGGAAGACGGTCGCGATCGCATGACGCAGCGACTTGCGGGTCACCTTGGCAATATCCTGCCCGTCGATCAGGATCTGACCCGACTGGGGATCATAGACACGCTGCAAAAGGTTGATGAGCGTCGTCTTGCCGGCGCCCGTCGGACCGACGATCGCCACGGTCTGGCCAGCGCGGACGCTGAAGGAGATATCGCGCACCCCTTGCGTGGTCGAGGCAAAGTCGAAGGAGACGCCCTTGAACTCAACATCGCCCCGAACCTGTTTCAGCTCGGCGGCGCCCACACGCTCCTCGCGTTCCTGGACGGCATCTTCCAGCTTGTAGAAGTCTTCGAGCTTCGAACGGGCCTCGAAAATCTGGTTCACGAAGGAGATCATCTGGTCCAGACGCGAGATCAGCAGCGTCGCAAAACCGGTAAAGGCGATGATGTCGCCGACCTTCAGCTCGCCGCGCTGGACGAGCAGGGTGCCGATTACGAGGATGACGAGCATCGACAGGGTCGAGGCAATGCGGTTCAGGGCGCCGGCGAGCGCCCACCAGTCGAGAACCGGATACTGGGCGGACAAAAGCTTTGTCGTGTATTCCTTCAGCGCCCGGGTTTCGGCTTCGATACGGTTGTAGCTATGCAGCACCGAGACGTTGCTGATCGAATCGCTGACATGCGAAAAGACGGTGTGATAGTGCCCTTCGACCGATGCCTGGCCTTCCTTCGTCCGGTTCATCACCGTCTTTCCGATGATCACGTAGAGCACCGCGAGCACGATCAGGACTGAGGTCAGGCGCACATCCATCGAGAAGGCTGTGGGGATCAGCAGCGCTAAAGCCACGGCGGTGGACAGATGGGTGCGCATGAACTCCAGCCAGAGCCCGAAAAGGGTCTCGCCTGCGCGCAGCAGCGTGTGCAGTGCGTTCGACGTGCCCCGCTGGTGGTGCCAGCTCAGCGGCATGGAGATGATCTTCTCGAAGGATTCAGTGAGCAGATCCGCGCGTCTGCCATGGGCCAGTCGATCTGCCTGGCGCGCAACAAGAACATAGGCGACGGTGTTGAACACGCCGAAGCAACCCCAGGCGATCAGGATGCCCGTCGCATCCTGCTTTTCCGAAATTGCATCGATGATGCGGCCGAAAAGAATCGGCTCGAGAATCGTTATCACAGCAAGGACGATGTTTGCTGCAACCACAAGGGAGACTCGCAGCCTGTAGCGCGCAAGGTATTTCAGGGCCTTGAAATAAACCTGGAGCAGAGACAAGCTGTTACACCTTTGTTTTTCAAAGCGGCGTGAGCCACAGATTTTTCGCTGATCGCCTGGACCAGCCCGGAAGGATGCCTAATGCCACAAACGGTCGACTGCAAGATGCCGACAAGCTGCCATCAGGCGGGATGCGCAGCTGTTAGGCGAATTCCCGGTCTGCGCTTTAAGTTTCCTATAACGCAAATTGGCGATAACCATTCAATTGCTTCGAGTGGTTGAAAAAGCCTCTGCTCGTGGCTTTTTAATGGTATTTTATAAGGTGATTTTGGAGAAGATTTGTGAATATCAACCAGTTGCTGCATTTTCTGGTCGTCGTGGACGAGTTACGGACGGCAGCTGAGGTCGTTGCCGAGCTCGAAAAACTCGTGCGGAGCTACGGTTTCGAGTACCATGGTCTGGTGCGGCAACCGAAGCCGGACGAGAATCCCATGGATCTCGTCCTGACAGGACACTGGCCCGAAGGCTGGCCGCAACTCTACATCGCCAAGAAATATGTCCTGACGGACCCGACGATCCGCTACCTCGGCCAGGCGCAAAGCGGTTTCCGGTGGCGAGATGCGCTCTACGCCTTCCGGAATGATCCCCATCGCAAGCGCATGGAGCGTATGCTGGGGGACAGCATGCGCTTCGGACTGATGGACGGCTATATCTTCCCCGTTCACGGTCGCACGGGTCTGCTCGGCAACATGACGGTGGGCGGTCGCCCGATCGACCTCTCGCCAGCGGAAATCACCCTTTTTGATGCGGTTGCGAAGAAGGCCTACTGGCGTCTCTTGGAATTCAAATATGCCGATGAAACCGAAGCCATCAAGGTGATCGACACGCGGATGACGCGACGCGAAATGGAAGTTCTGAACTATCTTGCCGATGGACTGACCTCGAACGAAATCAGCAAGATCCTGAAGATCTCCAATCACACCGTCGACTGGTACATGAATGGTATTCAGGACAAACTAAACGCGAAAAACCGACAGCACGTGGTGGCCTTGTCGTTCCGCCTCGGCCTCGTAACCTAAGGCGCGGCGGAATCTTCTCGACGGCCACCAAGGCAAATTGAACTTCCTAAAACAACGCGCTATGAGTTTTCTTCGCAGGTGCACAATGCCCTGGCATATCGTTTTGGGGAGATCGAATTGCCAATATCCAAGATCCTAGTCGCCAACCGTTCGGAAATCGCGATCCGCGTCTTTCGCGCCGCCAACGAGCTCGGTCTGAAAACGGTCGCCATCTGGGCCGAGGAAGACAAACTCGCGCTGCACCGTTTCAAGGCGGATGAAAGCTATCAGGTTGGTCGGGGCCCGCACCTGTCGAGGGATCTCGGACCGATCGAAAGCTATCTGTCGATCGATGAAATCATCCGCGTTGCCAAGCTTTCCGGGGCCGATGCCATTCACCCGGGCTACGGACTTCTGTCGGAAAGTCCTGAGTTCGTCGATGCCTGTAACGATGCAGGTCTGATCTTCATCGGTCCGCGAAGCGACACGATGCGTCAGCTCGGCAACAAGGTCGCCGCCCGCAATCTGGCGATCAGCGTCGGCGTGCCGGTCGTGCCCGCCACCGATCCGTTGCCGGATGATGAAGCCGATATTCACCGCCTGGCGGCCGAAATCGGCTATCCCGTGATGCTCAAGGCCTCCTGGGGCGGTGGTGGTCGCGGCATGCGCGCGATCCGCGACCCGAAGGACTTGCTGCGTGAGGTCACGGAAGGCAAGCGCGAGGCAATGGCCGCGTTCGGCAAGGACGAGGTCTATCTCGAAAAGCTCGTCGAGCGCGCCCGCCACGTCGAGAGCCAGGTGCTTGGCGATACGCATGGCAATGTCGTGCATCTCTTCGAGCGTGATTGCTCGATCCAGCGCCGCAACCAGAAGGTCGTCGAGCGTGCGCCGGCACCTTACCTGAACGAAGCGCAGCGCCAGGAACTGGCCGACTATTCGCTCCGCATCGCCAAGGCGACGAACTATATCGGTGCCGGCACCGTCGAGTATCTGATGGATGCCGATACGGGCAAATTCTACTTCATCGAGGTCAACCCGCGCATTCAGGTTGAGCACACCGTCACCGAAGTCGTGACCGGCATCGATATCGTCAAGGCGCAGATCCACATTCTCGACGGCCATGCGATCGGTACGCCGGAATCGGGCGTGCCGAAGCAGGCGGATATCCGCCTCAATGGCCATGCCCTGCAGTGCCGCATCACCACCGAAGATCCGGAGCAGAACTTCATTCCGGATTATGGCCGCATCACCGCCTATCGTTCGGCGGCGGGTTTCGGCATCCGTCTCGACGGTGGTACCGCCTATTCGGGCGCGATTATCACCCGCTACTATGACCCGCTCCTGGTCAAGGTGACGGCGTCGGGCAGCACCCCGCAGGAGGCGATCAGCCGCATGGACCGCGCCCTGCGCGAATTCCGTATCCGCGGCGTGGCGACCAACCTCACCTTCCTCGAGGCGATCATCGGTCATCCGAAGTTCCGCGACAATTCCTATACGACCCGCTTCATCGACACGACGCCGGAGCTCTTCCAGCAGGTGAAGCGCCAGGACCGTGCGACCAAGCTGTTGACCTATCTCGCCGATGTGACCGTCAACGGGCATCCGGAAGTGAAGGGCCGCCCGAAGCCGCCGGCGGACGCGGCCGAGCCGGTCGTTCCCTATATCGATGCCGATATCAGGCCGGGCACCAAGCAGCTGCTCGACGAGCTCGGTCCGAAGAAGTTCGGCGACTGGATGCGCAATGAAAAGCGCATCTTGATGACCGATACGACGATGCGCGACGGTCACCAGTCGCTGCTGGCGACCCGCGTTCGCACCCATGATATCGCGAGGATCGCCGATACCTATGCGCGGGCGCTGCCGAACCTCTTCTCGCTCGAGTGCTGGGGCGGGGCGACCTTCGACGTCTCCATGCGCTTCCTGACGGAAGATCCGTGGGAGCGGCTGCAGCTGGTGCGTGAAGGCGCGCCGAACCTGCTGTTGCAGATGCTGCTGCGGGGCGCCAACGGCGTCGGCTACAAGAACTATCCCGACAATGTCGTGAAGTATTTTGTCCGTCAGGCAGCAAAGGGCGGTATCGACCTCTTCCGCGTCTTCGACTGCCTGAACTGGGTCGACAACATGCGCGTGTCGATGGATGCCGTGATCGAGGAGAACAAGCTCTGCGAGGCGGTCATCTGCTACACGGGCGATCTCCTGAACTCGACGCGTCCGAAGTATGACCTGAAGTACTACACCACGCTCGCCACCGAGCTGGAAAAGGCCGGTGCGCATATCATCGCCGTCAAGGACATGGCCGGCCTTCTGAAGCCGGCTGCCGCCAAGGTGCTGTTCAAGGCGCTGCGCGAAGCGACCAGCCTGCCGATCCACTTCCACACGCACGACACCTCGGGCATTGCGGCTGCGACGGTTCTCGCGGCTGTCGAAGCCGGTGTGGATGCGGTCGATGCGGCGATGGATGCCTTCTCCGGCAACACCTCCCAGCCCTGCCTTGGCTCGATCGTCGAGGCCCTGCGCGGCTCCGAGCGTGACCCGGGGCTCGACCCGCACTGGATCCGCCGTATCTCCTTCTACTGGGAGGCCGTGCGCACGCAGTACGCCGCCTTCGAAAGCGACCTCAAGGGGCCGGCTTCGGAAGTCTACCTGCATGAAATGCCGGGTGGCCAGTTCACCAATCTCAAGGAACAGGCCCGTTCGCTGGGGCTTGAAACCCGCTGGCATGAAGTGGCCCAGGCCTATGCCGATGCCAACCAGATGTTCGGTGATATCGTCAAGGTGACGCCGTCCTCCAAGGTCGTCGGCGACATGGCACTGATGATGGTGAGCCAGGATCTCTCCGTTGCCGATGTCGAGAACCCGAACAAGGATATCGCCTTCCCGGACTCCGTCGTCTCGATGCTGAAGGGCGATCTCGGTCAGCCCCCGGGCGGCTGGCCGGAAGCACTGCAGAAGAAGGTGCTGAAGGGCGAGCAGCCCTATACGGAGGTGCCCGGTTCGCTGCTGCCGTCAGCCGACCTTGATGCCGAACGTAAGGCGATCGAAGAGAAGCTCGGCCGCGAAGTCACGGATTTCGAGTTTGCCTCGTATCTGATGTACCCGAAGGTCTTCACGGATTATGCGCTGGCCGCCGACATGTACGGCCCTGTCTCGGTCATCCCGACTCCGCAGTATTTCTACGGCCTGCCGGCCGGCGAAGAGCTGTTCGTCGATCTCGAAAAGGGCAAGACGCTCGTCATCGTCAATCAGGCGATCGGCAACACCGACGACAAGGGCATGGTCACCGTCTTCTTCGAGCTGAACGGTCAGCCGCGCCGCATCAAGGTGCCGGACCGCGCCCATGGTGCGTCTGGCAGCGCCATCCGCCGCAAGGCGGAGAACGGCAATGCCGCTCATCTCGGCGCTCCGATGCCGGGCGTCATCTCTCAGGTTGCCGTCTCTGCCGGCCAGGCGGTCAAGTCCGGTGACGTGCTGCTCTCGATCGAGGCGATGAAGATGGAAACGGCGCTGCATGCCGACCGCGACGGGACGATTGCGGATGTGTTCGTGCGCGTCGGTGATCAGATCGACGCCAAGGATCTGCTGATCGTCTATTCGGCCTGATCGACCAAGGATCTCCTGAAAGAGAAGAGGCCCCGCCATCGCTGGCGGGGCCTCTTTTGTTTCACTTCGATTGGCTGGATGGCTTACTCGGTCGCCTTGGCCTTCGGCTTGCGTGCCGGCTTTTTCGCTGGCGGTGGGGCGGGGGGCTCTGGCAGATCCTGGCCGATCACCTGCGCCTTGCCGTCCAGGGTCACGTCATAGCCTTCAGCATTGCGTGAGACGGCGACGTCGACCTTGCGTCCATCGATCTCCACCGTCGCCTTGAAGCCCTGCCAGTGCTCGGGCAGAGCGGGGCTGACGACGATGTCACTGCCCTTGCGGCGAATGCCGAGGAAGCCTTCGACCGCAAAGCGGTAGAGCCAACCGGCAGAGCCCGTGTACCAGGTCCAGCCACCGCGACCGGCATAACCGCTGCCGCCATAGATATCGGCTGCCACAACGTAAGGCTCGACGCGGTACAGCTCGGCTTCTTCCGGCGTGCGGGCATGGTTGATCGGGTTCAAGAGTTCGAAGACGCGCCAGGCGTCGGAGAGGCGTCCGGCCTTGACCAGCGAGAGGCCGAGCCAGATCGCCGCGTGGGTGTACTGACCACCATTCTCACGCACACCCGGCGGATAGGCGCCGATGTAACCCGGATCGACCTCAGGCTTCTCGAAGGCCGGCGTGAACAGACGGACAATGCCCGTCTCCGTGTCGACCAGTTTCGAGACTGCGGACTCGAGAGCCTTTGCGGTATGCGCGGGATCTCCGAGACCGGAGAGCACGCTCCAGGACTGGGCGATGGAGTCGATCTGGCACTGCAAGGATAGGTTCGATCCCAGCGGCGAGCCGTCATCGAAATAGCCGCGACGATAGTGGTCACCGTCCCAGCCGGCCGTTTCCAGCGCTGTCTTGAGCTTTGCAACATGGTCGCTCCAGCGGGCGCTGCGGTCCCGTTCGCCGCGCTTGTCGGCCTGGGTCTTGAAGCGCTCCAGCGTTGCCGCCAGAAGCCAGCCCAGCCAGACGCTTTCGCCGCGGCCTTCAATGCCGACACGGTTCATGCCGTCGTTCCAGTCACCGCCGAGGATCAGCGGCAGACCGTGTTCGCCGGTGCGGGCAATCGCCAGATCCAGAGCGCGGGCGGCATGCTCGTAGAGATCTGCCGTCTCTGCCGCCGTGTTCGGCAGGAAGAAGCTGTCATGCTGCCCCTGCTTCAGGTCCGGGCCGTCCAGGAAGGGGACCTGTTCGGTGAGGATGGTTTCGTCGCCCGTGGCCGAGACATACTGGTCGATCGCATAGGCGAGCCAGACAACGTCGTCGGAGATCATGGTGCGGACACCCGCTCCCGTCTGCGGCAGCCACCAATGCTGGACGTCGCCTTCGACGAACTGGCGGGCTGCGGCCTTCAGGATCTGGCGGCGGGCAAGCTGTGGTTCGACGGTCAGGAAGGCCAGCGTATCCTGCAACTGGTCACGGAAGCCATAGGCACCGCTCGCCTGATAGAAGCCTGCCCGCGCGAAGATGCGGCAGGCGAGCGCCTGATAGGGCAGCCAGCGATTGACGAGGTTGTCGAAGCCCTTGTCTCCGGTCTCGACCGAGAGCTTGCCGGTGAAGCCCGTCCAAAAATCGCTGTTGATCTTCAGGATGGTCTCGAAGCCGGAGCCACGGACCGTCTTCACCAGATCGATCGCTTTTTCCGCCGTGTCGGTCTCGCCGAGCAGGAAGGTCATGTCGCGGGACTGGCCGGGTGCCAGCTCGACATCGAAGGCGATTGCGGCGCAGGGGTCGCTTTCGCTCTCGATCGATCCACTCAGACCGGAGGCTCGCGCAACGGCCTGTGGCAGCTTGATGGTGCCGTTGCGACCGATGAATTCGCGGCGGCTTGCCGTATAGCCATCCGGCTGCTCCGGACCCGCCAGGAAGGCGAAACGACCGGGATAGTTGATGTCGTAGGGGTTCGACGCAAGCAGTGCGCCCGTTTCCTCGTCGAAGGTCGAGAGAACGAAGGGCGCGGTCCGGGCCTGGTTGTTACCCAAAACCCATTCCGCATAGCCGTAAATGCGGAACTTACGTGCTTCGCCGCTGACATTCTTGATACGGATCTTCGTGAGCTTCACCGGACGCTCGCGATCGACCGTCTGCGTCAATTCGATTTCGAGATCGCCGTGGCGGCTGACAAAGGTCGAGTAGCCGAGACCATGACGCGTCTCGAAACTCGCTGTCGGATCGAGGTTCAGCGCGCTCACCGTCGCATAGGCGCGACCGCTGACGAGATCGGCGACGTAGAAGGCCTCACCCGGGCGGTTGATGACGGGGTCATTGGTCCAGGGCGTGACCTGGTAGTCGCGGGAGTTCTGGCTCCAGCTGAAACCGGCGCCCTCTGCCGAGACGTGGAAGCCGAAGCTTTCGTTGGCGATGACGTTGATCCACGGATGCGGCGTGCTGGCGGTGCCACCGAGACGGACGACATATTCCTTGCCGTCTTTCGAGAAGCCGCCGAAACCGTTCCAGAAGTCGAGGTCTGCGCCGTCAGCCTTCTCAGCCGTTTTGGCCGGTGCGGGCAGCGACGGGGGCAGGCCTGCCCATTCGGCTTCGCCGTCGATGGTGCGCGGTGTCGCAAACAGCGAGACGGCACGGTTCACCTGGTCGACGATCTTGCCGTTGCGGGTATGGAGAACGACGCGGGCTGCCGCGAGAACGGCAAGCGTTGCGCCCTCGTCCTGCAGATCGTCACGGACGGTGAAGACATGCTGGCGACCGCCCGGCAGGCGGTGGCGCAGATTGTCCGCCATCTGGTCGAGCGCATGCTGCATGTCCTGGGCGTAGGAGGTCGCGCGCTCGTTGATGATGGCAAGATCGGCCACGACGCCGCGACGGCGCAGATATTCCAGCGCGCTCATCGCTTCGCGGGCGATGTCCATGTCCATGTCGTCGTTGATGCGCAGCGCAAAGATCGGGAAGTCGCCCGAAATTGCCATGGGCCAGAGAGCCGACTGCGACTTCAGGCCCTTGCGGACCGTTTCCGGGTCAGCGCGCAGATGGTTGTCCGGATAGGTGAGGTAGCGGCCGAGATGCTGGAAGGCGGCCGCCTGCTGCGAGGTGATGCCGATGTGGCGAAGCTCGACCTGCGCACGCGTCCAGGCATGGATCAGCTCGTGGCTGAAGGAATCCGGATGGCGATAGCGTTCGATCGCCTTGTCGACTTCCTCGCGGTTCGGGGCGGCCATTGTCCAGAAGATCACCTGGACCTTCTTGCCGGCCGGCACGCGCACGACGCGACGCAGGCTCAGGATCGGGTCAAGCGTGAAGCCTTCCGTGCCGGACAAGGTTGCGCCCGGATCGAAGGCGGCTGCCTCGCCGAGGCTGCGGCCACGGCCCAGGAACTTCCGACGATCGGTCTCGAACTCGGTCGGACGGCCCTGGCCGGCACTGTCGACGACCAGATGGGCGACGCAGATATCCGGATCGGACGGGCTGCGCTTGTTGCGCTCGGCGCGGATGACGTCGCGACGGCGGCCGAACTCGGTCTTCACGAACATGCGCGAGAAGAGCGGATGGGCGTTGTCGCCATCTTCATAGGCGAGGACCGGCTCGGTGTAGGAGGTGACCTCGATATAGCGGTCTTCCGTGCCGGTGTTGAGGATCGTCAGGCGACGGCCTTCGGCATCGTGCTCCGTGCCGACGATGCATTCCAGCGTGGTCGAGATGTCGCCGACGGTCTTGAAGAATTCGGCCTTGTCGTCGCCGAAGATGACCTTGGACTTTTCATTCAAGGCACTGCGTGGCGCCGATGTCGCCGACCACCATTCGTTGGTCGCGGTATCGCGCAGGAAGAGGAATGTGCCCCAGCGATCTTCGGTCGTATCAGGCTTCCAGCGGGTGACGGACTGGCCGTTCCAGCGGGAAAAGCCCGAGCCGGTGGCGGTCAGCATCACTGAGTAGTGGCCGTTGGAGAGGAAGACGACTTCGCGGTCCTTGGTGGCCGGGTCTTCGACGGTGCGGATTTCGGCGCGCAGCAGGTCGGCCTGGCCCTTGCCCGGCGTCTGCGGCTCGTATTTGGCGCTCATGACCGGGATTTCGCGCGGTGTCTTTTCCTGCAGGAGGAGTTCAGCCGCTTCGACCACGGGATCGGCATGGAAGAGGGCGCGCAGACGGCCATTGAAGGCGACGTTGGCGATCGCCGCAATCGACATGCCATGGTGGTGGGCATAGTAGTTGTAGACGACGGCGCATTTCTTGCCATCCGGCAGGCGGGTGGGCGTGAAGTCGACGGCATCGTAGAAGCCGTAGGCACCGAGGGCACCGAGCTTGCGCAGGCGCTTCAGGTTCTCAAGCGCTGCTTCCGGATAATACTGGCTGGCAAGGATCGAGGCATAGGGCGCCACGACGGCGTTCTGGCCGAGACCACGCTTCAGGCCGAGGGTCGGCACACCGAAGTTGGTGTACTGGTAGTTCATCTCGTGGTCGCGGGCGTTGAAGGCCGCTTCCGAGATGCCCCACGGAATGTTCAGGCGGCGCCCGTGGTTCATCTGCTCGATGACGACGAGATTGTTGGTCTGGTTGAGGATGCCACCCTGACGTTCCTGCATGACGAGCGGCGGCATCAGATATTCGAACATCGAGCCCGACCAGGAGATCAGCGCGGCACGCGCGCCAATCGGCACGACCTGGCGACCGAGGCGGTACCAGTGCTCCGTGGGCAGGTCGCCCTTGGCAATCGCAAACAGGCTGGTCAGGCGGCATTCCGACGCCAGAAGGTCGTAGCAGGCCTCGTCCAGTTCACGCGCATCGACGCGGTAGCCGATGGACAGCAGGCGACGCTCCGGACGGAACAGGAAGGTGAAGTCCATCGAAAACGCGATGTTGCGGGCGCGCTCGGACAACTGGCTGAGACGTTGGCGCAGCGGGTCGATGTTCGACAGGTCGAAGGCGGTGTCGGCAATATGCGCTTCGCAGACCGAGACAAGCGATTCCGTCCAGCGGACGACCTCTGCGCTCTGCTCCGAGCGCACTTCGTGATGCAGGTTGGCGGCAAGCTTCTGCACGTCGCGGGCAAGCACCGCGAGGTTGATGATGCGGATTGAGGCGAATTCGTGCTCGCGCTTGACCGCTGCAAGCGCCGTGTTGAAGCCGATGATGCGCTCTTCGAGGCGACGGCGAAGCGGACGGACCGTCTTTCGGTCGTCCGGCAGCTGGCCGAGGATTTCGAGCAGGATGCCGCCGACATCACCGATGCCGTCGAGATTGCCCTGGAGATGAGCGGAGGGGGCTTCCGCCCATTCGCGGCAGGCGGAGGAGATCGCGATCAGATGGCCGGCCAGGTTGCCGCTGTCGACGGCCGAGATGTATTTCGGGCCGAGCGTGTTGAGCGTGTCCGTGTAGTACCAGTTGTAGAGATGGCCGCGATACTTCTCCATCCGCTCGACGGTCGCGATCGTCTGCTCCATGCGTTCGATCGTCTGTTCGAAGCTCAACCAGCCGAAATGGCGAGCAGAGACGACAGAGAGCAGGTAGACGCCAATGTTGGTCGGCGAGGTGCGATGCGCGACGATCGCTTCCGGCGTTTCCTGGAAGTTGTCCGGGGGCAGATAGTTGTCGCCGGCCGTCGTGAAGGTCTCGTAGTAGCGCCAGGTGCGACGGGCGATCTTGCGCAGCTCGTATGAGACGTTCTCCGGCACTTCCAGGCTGTCTTCTGTTTCAGCAGACTGGCTGACATACCAGGCGAGCAGCGGCGAGAGGACCCAGAGGAACGCGAAGGGAAGCCCGATCAGGTAACCGTAACCACCCGGCAGCGCCGCTACGGCAACCGAGAGGATGGCGAGGATCGGCGCGTGGCGCATGTTCTGGTAATAGGAGGCAATCGAGCCCTGCGCGGCCGACTGGACGCTGGCTGCCGTGCGCCATTCGAGCAGGAGCTTGCGGCTCACCAGCATGCGATAAAGCGAGCGCGCGATGGCATCGGCCATCATGCAGGCATTGTCGGCGATGAAGACGATGCGCAGCGCCACCTGGGCGTTGATCGAGCGCACTTCCGACCACAGCGTTTGGAAATGGGCGGCCGGAACGATGTCGGTCTGGCGCGGAACGATGCCGGAGAGAAGCGACAGGGTCGGTGCAACGAACAGGCTGAAGATCAGAAGCAGCTGCCAGATGGTGGCGCCGACAGGTTCCATGGTGGCCCAGCCGAGAACCGAGGCGGCATACCAGGCGATCGGTGTCAGCGAGCGGCGGAGGTTGTCGACCATCTTCCAGCGGCCCAGGCTGGTGATGCCGCGGCTGGTGTCGCCGATGTAAGGGATGAGCTGCCAGTCGCCACGCGCCCAACGGTGCTGGCGCGAAACCTCGACTTCGTAACGGGTCGGGAAGTCTTCGACCAGTTCGACGTCGGTGACGAGGGCGCAGCGGGCAAACGAGCCCTCGAGCAGGTCGTGGCTGAGGACGCTGTTTTCGTCGATCCGGCCCTTGATGGCCGTCTCGAAAGCATCGACGTCATAGAGACCCTTGCCGGTGAAGGTGCCTTCCGCTGTGATGTCCTGATAGACGTCGGAGACGGTGAACACGTAAGGATCGAGGCCGCGGTTCATCGAGAAGATGCGCTGGAAGACCGAGGCGTCCTTGCCCGTCGTGAGCGACGGGGTGACGCGCGGCTGCAGGACTCCGTAGCCGCTGATCACGCGGCCGGTCTTTTCGTCATGCACCGGGCGGTTGATTGGGTGGTGCATCTTGCCGACAAGCTTGGTGACGGCGTCGCGCATCAGGCGCGTGTCGGCATCCAGCGTCATGACGTAACGCACGTTTTCCGGCACCATGTTGGCGCCCGGCAGATAAGACGTGTCGCGATCGCCACGCAGCAAAAGGTTCAGCTCGTGCAGCTTGCCGCGCTTGCGCTCCCAGCCCATCCAGCAGCCCTCGGCCTCGTTGTAGAGGCGGCGGCGATGCAGGAGGTAGAAACGGGTCTTGCCGGCAAAGTCGTAGCGGCCATTGAGTTGGGCGACTTCGCGCTTGGCATAGTCGAGAACTTCCAGATCCGCCGCCGATTCTTCGGTCTGGCTGTCCTTCCAGTCGCTCAGGAGCGCAAAGTAGATCTCGCCATGCGGGTTGGTCAGGTAATGGACTTCGAGGTTGCGAACGAGTTCATCGACATCGTCGCGCTTGGTGATCATGCAGGGCACGACGACGAGGGTGCGGGCTTCCTCGGGGATACCCTCCTTGAACTCGTAACCGGTCAGGCGGAATGGTTTGACGAAAAAGGTCACCAGCGTGTTGAACAGGCCGGTCGCCCCTTCAGAGACGGGCAGCGAGACCAGGATCAGCAGGGCAAGGACCAGCGAGGTCGGCAGGCCGGCCTGGTTGAGGAAGTGGCCGATGACCGCCAGTGCCGCAATCGTCAATGCAATCACGGGAACGGCGATGGATAGCCAGTTCAGCCGCTTGATGAAGTCAGTGATGATGCGAGACAGCGGTTGGCTGTAGCCGATCGCATTTTCGAGCTCGGTCCGGCGATTGCCGACCAGATAGCTGCCGACGTCGATGTGTTCGTCTGGGCCAGCCGCTTCGGTTGCAAGATCGATTGCCGTCTGGGCAATCTCGATTTCGGTCTGGTCACAGCGTCGCGCCAGCTTTTCGATCGTGTTGCGATAGGCATTGCGCGAACCGAAATCGAGCTGGCGGTAGTCGGTGTGCTGGCCGAGGATGCGGTCGACATGGCTGACCTCCTCGACCCAGACCGACCATTCCTTGTCGTCGATCTCGCGCAGGCCACGGACGATGTTGCCCATCGTCACATTGCCGGAGGAGAGGCGGTTGTGCTCGGCGTCCATCGCCTCCTGGGCGGTGCGCCCGGCGGCTTCCAGACGGCTTTCCAGCCATTCGACGGCAAAGCTCGTATTCTGCGAACCGTTACGAAGACGATAGAGGAACTGCGTCGCGAAGGTGTTGTCGTCGGCGAGCTGCTCGATCTGGCTGAGATAGGTTGCGGCGGCGACCGGGTCGTTGAGGCGGATGATCTCGTCGGCCACCTCATTGGCACGGCGGCGCATGCGGCGCGAGCGGTCAACGCGGGTGGCGATGCGGCGAAGGTTTTCCACCAGCACGAAACGAACGATCGACGGCAGCGCCCAGAGTTCGCCGATCTCCAGCGTCTGGTGCTGCTGATAGCCCTCGACAAGGGCCGTCATGCTTTCCTGGCTGACGGTCGAATGGGTGTGGGCGACATAGAGCCAGGCAAGCGCCATGGTGCGCGGGATTTCGCGGCTTCCCACCTTCATCGTCGGCAGCTGGCGATAGAATTTCTTTGGGAAGTCGCGGCGGACTTCCTGGATCGCCTCTTCGATGATGTAGTGGTTGTCGAGCAGCCATTCTGCGGCTGGCGTAATGGTCGCACCGGCTTCGACATCGGCCGCCGTGGCGCGGTAGACCCTCAGGATCTCGCGCTCGTTCTCCTTGTGCCGGGCAAAGAAATCGAAGTCCATAAGACCCGGCAGTTCGCTGACCCCATTCAGGGCCAGTGACGCGGCGCTTTCCCGTAATTCCTCGATCGTGAAATAGGCAGATCGTATGGAATCGTTATGGTCGATCTGCTTGGTTTCGAGGTCGCGCGATGGGACATGCAGCGTCATGAAGGATAGGTTCTCGGTTCGATGTTGAATTGAAAGCCGTGGGGGTTCGACCGTCCGGTCGTCGCCGTCGCGCCTCATTGCACAAAATCTGGCTGTTGACTAACAATCGAGGCAGAAAAAGGCCGTAATAGGACGGTTACCGGCGGCGGTTGAACTCTGTGGGTGACTTTCTCTTCCTGGCAGGTGAATTGGCGTTTTTATGCCTTATTTCAATCCTCTGGCCAAGAGGCTTGCAGAAAGTCAAGAGGCGGACCTGGTCTTCGTGTCGCAACGGCTTCAATCGATCTGCAGACGAGGTTACCAGATCCCAAACTGCGACTTGCAAGGCGTGTGCATCCGATGGCCCGTCACCTGTCTCACGCGGGGGCCCTCAGCGACAACCCACCGAGCATGGCCTCCACGGCATCGAGTGCGATCGCCGACAGGCGACCCTCGTCGAACATGTCGCTTGCCAGTGAATTTTCCAGCCACAAACCGTCGATCAGGCCGTTGATCGCCACGGCGAGATGGCGCACGTCGCCAAAAGCCGACTTGTGATGATGCGCGGCGAGGACGGCCTTGATCAGGTCTTCCAGAATGCCGATGAAGATCTGATAGTTCTCGCGGTGAATGCGGGCCAGTTCGTCATTCGATCTCACCCGACCGACAAAGGCCGCCCACAGCGACAGGGCCTTGGGGTCCGCGATCGGCGGGCTGACATTGGCGACGATGAAATCATGCAGGCGCTGCCGGGGATCTTCCCCGGCTCCGTCCATGGCATCGACCGCCGTTCCGGTCATGCCCGCCAGCATTTCCCGATAGGCAGCCTGCACCATTTCGTCCTTGCCGGAAAAATAGTGGCGGATCAAACCGCCGGTCACGCCGGCGCGGGCGGCGATGTCGCGTACCGTGGCGCCCTCCAGGCCATGGTCGGAGATGCTGTCCAGCGTAGCGGCGATCAGGTCCTTGCGACGCTCGGCTTCTCCGGCACGCTGGAACGTGCGTCGTGTCATGCGGCAACTCCAGCCTGGCTCGATAGGGCGGCGCTTCTGCCGTCAAGGCGACATTTTACACGGTTGAACAACCGGGCGGCAAGTGCAACAGTCCGCGCTTCAACGAACTGTTCTGCAGATGCCGAAAGGTGAAATCCATGACGATCCACGCTCCCAATGTGATGGCCGAAGTGCTCGCAACGCGCCACCATCTGCACCGGTTTCCGGAGATCGGTCTGTCGGAATTCAACACGTCGGATTATGTCGCCGGGCAGCTGACGGCGCTTGGCTATGAGGTCACCCGGGGGCTTGCCAAGACCGGCGTCGTGGCGACCCTTCGGAACGGCAGCAGTGACCGCAGCATTGGCATTCGTGCCGATTTCGATGCCCTGCCGATCCTGGAGGAAACCGGGCTTCCCTATGCCAGCGAGATCCCCGGCGTGATGCATGCCTGCGGGCATGACGGCCACACGGCCATGCTGCTCGGGGCGGCCAAGATCCTGGCCGAGCGGCGGAATTTCGATGGCATCATTCATCTGATCTTCCAGCCGGCCGAGGAGAATTTCGGCGGTGCGCGGATCATGATCGAGGACGGTCTGTTCGATCGTTTCCCTTGCGATGCCGTGTTTGCGCTGCATAACGATCCGGAAATCCCCTTCGGCCACATCGCGCTGCGCGAAGGGCCGATCATGGCCGCGGTGGACGAGTGCAAGATCACCGTCAATGGTCGCGGTGGGCATGGTGCCGAGCCTCAGTCGACGGCTGATCCGATCGTCTGTGGTGCATCCATCGTCATGGCGCTGCAGACCATCGTTTCGCGCAACATCCACCCGCTCGACCCGACCGTGATCACCGTCGGCGGGTTTCATGCCGGTGCAGCAAGCAATGTCATTCCGGAGCGGGCAGAGATGGTGCTGTCGATCCGCTCCTTCGACCCCAAGGTGCGCGACCAGCTAGAGCAGCGCATCCGGGCGGTGGCCGAAGGCCAGGCGGCGAGCTACGGAATGGGCGTCACCATCGACTACCAGCGTGGCTACGATCCGACGGTCAACCACAAGGCGGAAACCGATTTCGTCCGCGATCTCGCGGTGAGCTTTGCCGGCAAGGACAAGGTCTATGATCTTCCACGACCGATGATGGGCAGCGAAGACTTCGCCTACATGCTCGCCAAGCGCCCGGGCACCTATTTCTTCCTCGGCACGCAGCGCACGCCCAACGATCCGCCGTTGCACCATCCGCGCTATGACTTCAACGATGATATCCTGCCCATTGGTACCACCTTCTGGGTGGAGCTTGCCGAGCGTTATCTCTCGAGGTCTTGAGCCGGCATCCGACGGCGCTCGGCAAGGAGAATGATGAGGCCTGCGCCGGCGATCAGCACGGCGCCGGTCCAGACATTGGGGCCGGGCACTTCCTGCCAGATGGCATAGCCAAGCGCGAAGGCCCAGATCAGGGCGGTGTATTCGAGCGGCGCGATGACCGAGATCGGCGCGCGTCGCAGCGCCTCGAAATAGCTCAGCTGGCCAATGCCCCCGATCACGCCGACAGCGAGCAGCAGGATCTGGGTCGGTCCACTCGGCATGGTCCAGGAGACAAGCGCCATCGGGGTCGTCAAGGCCAGGAAGAAGACATTGGTCATGGTCATCTGCACCATGCTGCTGGCGCTCTGGCTGGTGGTGCGCAGGAGCGTCGTCGCAATCGCCCAGCAGACCGCAGCGATCAGCGCGAGGTAAACCGGCCAGCCCGTGGAGAGGCCCGTCGGATTGCTGGCGATCACCACGCCGGCAAAGCCGGTCAATACGGCAATCCAGCTGCTCATCGGCACCTTTTCACCCAGGATCGGAATGGCCAGCAGGATCGCGGCGATCGGGGCGGCGAAATAGAGTGTGGTGAGGTCCGCGAGTGGCAGATGCCTGGCCGCGTTGAAGTAGCAAAGCCAGGCAGCGAGCAGGAAGAGGCTGCGCAGCATCATCGGGCGCAGCGCCGGCGACTTGACCGTCTCCACGGCCAGCGATCGGCCACCGAGAATGTAGCAACCAAGCAGGATCGCGATGCTGCGGCAAAACAGGATCTGCCAGACGGTGGTGCTCTCCACCAGCAGCTTGATCATGGCGTCGTGCATGGCGAAAAGGAAATAGGCGAGACTGGAAAGCAGGATGCCAGCGCCGACTGCGGTTTTCACGGAAGATGTCTTTCAGATGGAGCGACCCCGAACCGGAGCGCGTATTCCCACCATGTGTCGGAGCTTCGCTGTGATCTGTCAACCGGTCGGATATGCCTGGAATTGTTGTCGCCCGAAACAAAAGTTTACAGCCAGTGCGCGCAAGGGCGATTGTCGTCTAAATCGATTTAACTAAAGTGCGGCCCGACCACGGGAGCAGGACATGAATGATATTTCGAAGAGCATCACTTCCCCCGGCACGCCGGCGCCGATCGTGACGAAGGAGCGTGCAGCCGTCGCGCTGCTGTTCTTCCTCAATGGTCTCGTCATCGGCGCCTGGGCCCCGAAGATCCCGTTCTTTTCGCAGGCACTCGGCCTGACGGAGTTGATGCTCGGTGTCATGATCTTCGTCTTCGGCGTCGGCTCGCTGGTGCTGATGCCGATCGCCGGCATGCAGATCGCCCGCTATGGCTCGCGGCGGGTCGTGGAAGTGACTACGCTGCTGTTCATTCCGACCATCGTGCTCGTCACGCTGGTCGACAATATCTGGACCGGTGCCATCGCGATCTTCCTGTTCGGCGGCCTGACCGGGGCGATGGACGTGGCGATGAATGCCAATGCGGTTGAAGTCGAGCGCAATATGCGCCGTTCGATCATGTCATCGTGCCATGCCTTCTGGAGCCTGGGTGGTCTCTTTGGTGCAGCGACCGGCGGCTTCCTGATTGCCGCGCTCGGGGTCACCGGCCATGTGCTGTTGCTCGCAGCCGTCTGTGTTGTGCTTTTCCTCGTCGCACGACCGATGATTCTTGCCGATGCACCGCATCCGAGCGACGAGCCGGTGAAGGCCAAGCTGCCGATGACGCCGCTGCCCTGGCTGATCGGGACGATCGCGCTGTTCTGTATGATCCCTGAGGGCACCGTGCTCGACTGGAGCGCGCTCTATCTACGCAACGAGTTGAATGCCTCGACCGAAATGTCGGGCTTCGCCTTTGCCGCCTTCTCCTTCACCATGGCTGTGTGCCGCTTTGCCGGTGATTTCATCCGTGATCGCTTCGGTGCGGTGAATACGCTGCGCTTCTGCGGTGTGGCTGCCATCATCGGTCTCGTGATGGCCGGGCAAGCGACCAATGTGACCTTCGCGCTCATCGGTTTTGCGATCACCGGCATCGGCATCTCGAACATGGTGCCGATCGCCTTTTCGGCAGGCGGCAATATTCCGGGACTGGCGCCGGGCGTTGGCCTTTCGGTGGTGACCACCATGGGCTATTCCGGCATCCTCTTTGCGCCGTCGCTCATTGGCTTCATCGCCGAATACACCTCGCTGTCGACCGTCTATACCGCAATTCCGGCATTGTTGATCGTCGTCCTGGCACTGTCCGGACTTGCCCGTCATGCGGATCGGGCGGCCGGACACTGACAGCCGATGTAGGTGGGGTCGCTTTCGGGCGACCTGACACGCGCGCATGTGATCGCGGGCCGCTGTCTTTCGGTTGACAAGCGAACGGCTTTGATCCACCTCCATGGCGATTGAGGCTTGCAGAGAACCAGCCATGACCGCACCCCTGATCCAACCCGCCGACGCCTTTGACCCCAAGCCGCGCCGTTCTTCGGTCGCCGTTGAAGTGGGTGGGGTCATCATCGGTGGAGGCGCCCCTGTTGTCGTCCAGTCGATGACGAACACCGATACCGCTGACATCGATGCGACCGTTGCGCAGGTCGCAGCTCTCTACAAGGCGGGCTCCGAAGTGGTGCGTATCACCGTCGATCGCGACGAAAGCGCTGCCGCCGTGCCGAAGATCCGCGAGCGTCTCTTGAGGCTCGGCCTGGATGTGCCGCTGATCGGCGATTTCCATTACATCGGCCACAAGCTGCTCGCCGATCATCCGGCCTGTGCCGAAGCGCTTGCCAAGTATCGCATCAACCCGGGCAATGTCGGCTTCAAGGACAAGAAGGACAAGCAGTTCGCCGAGATCATCGAGATGGCGATCCGCTATGACAAGCCTGTGCGTATCGGCGTCAATTGGGGTTCGCTCGACCAGGAGCTCTTAACCCGGCTGATGGACGAGAACGCCGCTCAGGGATCGCCGCTTTCGGCGCGTCAGGTGACCCGCGAAGCGATCGTGCAATCTGCACTTCTGTCGGCCGAACTTGCCGAAGAGATCGGCCTGCCGCGCAATCGCATCATTCTCTCCGCCAAGGTCAGCCAGGTGCAGGACCTGATCGCCGTCTATTCGATGCTCGCCGAGCGCTCGAACCATGCGCTGCATCTGGGTCTGACCGAGGCCGGCATGGGCACGAAGGGCATCGTCGCTTCGTCCGCAGCCATGGGTTACGTGCTGCAGCATGGCATCGGCGACACCGTGCGCGTGTCGCTTACGCCCGAGCCTAACGGTGACCGCACCCGCGAAGTGCAGGTGGCCCAGGAACTGCTGCAGGTCATGGGCTTCCGCCAGTTCGTGCCCGTCGTTGCCGCATGTCCCGGCTGTGGGCGGACGACCTCGACCGTGTTCCAGGAACTCGCCCAGAAGATCCAGGAGGATCTGCGCAAGAACATGCCGGTCTGGCGCGAGAAGTATCCGGGCGTCGAGGGGCTGAACGTCGCCGTCATGGGCTGCATCGTCAACGGTCCCGGCGAAAGCAAGCATGCCGATATCGGCATTTCGCTTCCGGGCACGGGGGAGAATCCGGCTGCCCCCGTATTCATCGACGGGCAGAAGGCGATGACGCTGCGCGGTCCCAATATCGCAGCCGATTTCGAGGCGCTGGTCGCGGACTATATCGAGAAGCGCTACGGGCGGAAGTCGGCGGCGGAGTGAGCTTGGTAGCCAACTTTTTGTTGCCGCAATTTCACGGTTGACGGATTATCAGCCGAATCCTGGAGGGACACCGAGCATGATCAAGAAGATCGCCATCCTCGCGCTCTGCGCGACCTATCTGAGTGCCTGCACCACGACTGACCCCTATACCGGCCAGCAGAAGGTGTCGAATACGGCGGGTGGCGCGGCACTCGGTGCAGCAGTCGGCGCGCTCGGTGGCCTTGCTGTCGGCGGTTCGCCGGAAGGCCGCCGCAACGCAGCCCTCATCGGTGCCGGTATCGGTGCGCTGGCGGGCGGTGCCATCGGCAATTACATGGACCAGCAGGAAGCCGAACTGCGCGCCCAGCTGCAGGGAACCGGCATCTCGGTCACCCGCGTCGGCGATCGCATCATCCTGAACATGCCGTCCAACATCACCTTCAATACCGATCAGGACGCGGTCATGCCGCAGTTCTATCCGACGCTGAACTCGGTCGCGATCGTGCTTCGCAAGTTCGACCGCACGCTGATCGACATCAACGGCCACACCGATTCGACCGGCAGCCAGGCCTATAACCAGGGCCTGTCCGAACGCCGCGCAATGTCGGTTGCGGGTTACCTCAACAGCCAGGGCGTCGATCCGCGTCGTGTCTCGGCTGTCGGCTTCGGACCGAACCAGCCGATTGCTTCGAACGCGACCCCGGAAGGTCGGGCGCAGAACCGCCGAGTGGAAATCCAGATCTCGCCGCTTACCCAGGGCTGAGGTCTTTCGATCCAAGGGCTTCAAGGCGTCGCATACGTGCGGCGCCTTTTTCGTTTCAGCGGAAGGTGAGCAGTTTGACGCCGGCAAAGGTGAAAAGAACGGCAAGCGTGCCGTCAATATAGCGTCGTGCTGCGCGGTAGATCCTGAGTGCGCCCGGGGTCGAGAAGAGGAGCGCATAACCCATGAAGACGATGAAGCCGGTCACCAGACAACCGCAGACGACGATGGCGACCGCAAGAGGCGTCGCATCGGCGGGCAGGCCGAGCGAGATGATGGCGAGCCAGGCGAAGATCGCCTTGGGGTTCGTCAGGTGGATCGCGTAACCCATCAGGAAGGTGCGCTTCAGGCTCGCAGTCGCCTTGGTAACGCTTAACGGATCGATCTTGCTCGCAGCGGAGCGAAAGGCCCGCCAGGCGAGATAGAGAAGATAGAGGCCGCCCAGGATACGCATCAGCACCAGCGCCTGCGCATACTGGGAGAGGATGGCGGCAAGGCCTAACGATGCCGAGATCGCCCAGGTCATCGACCCGCAGAAGATGCCGGCTGCGATCGTTAGTCCGTGCCGACGTCCCTGGCCAAGCGAGGCGGATGCGATCGCCATCGTCGCCGGTCCGGGACTGAGGACCGCTACGAGATAGACGAGGTAGGCCGCCGCAACCTGCGGCCAGTATTGAAGAATTTCAGTCAAGGACGCGCTCCGGTGCCTGCAACAAGAGCCGGAGAGTAGCGGCTCCTGGTCCGCCCGACACGTCAGATGATTTGATCGATCGCCTTCAGAAACTGATGGCATTCCTCCGTCGTTCCGATGGTCACGCGCAGGAAGTCGGAGATCCGGGGCTTGTTGAAGTGCCGGACAAGAACCGCGCGTTCTCGCAGACCCTTTTGCAGATCCGCCCCCTGATGCGCCGGGTGGCGGGCAAAGACGAAGTTTGTCGATGATGGCAGGACCTCGAAGCCACGCGCTTCCAATTCTGCCGTGACCATTTCGCGGTTGGCGATGATCTTGCCTCGGGCCTCGTCGAACCAGGCTTCGTCCTCGATGGCAGCCTTAGCGGCGGCCTGGGCGAGCATGTCGACCGGATACGAGTTGAAGCTGTCCTTCATCCGCTCCAGCGCCTCGATCAGCGGCCGCTGACCGAGCGCAAAGCCGACACGCAGGCCCGCGAGCGAGCGCGACTTTGAGAAGGTCTGGACGACGAGCAGGTTCTCGTAGCGCGGGATGAGCGAGGCTGCGCTCTCGGCGCCGAAATCGACATAGGCCTCGTCGATCACCACGACCTGATCCGGATGAGAGGCGACGAGCGCCTCGATTTCGGAAAGCGGCAGGGCAATGCCGGTCGGGGCATTCGGATTGGCGAGAATGATCGCGCCACAGGGACGGTTGTAATCGGCAATGCGCACAAGTAGGCCATCGTCCAGCGGGATTTCTTCGACCTTCACTTCGAACAGCCGCGCATAGGTCTTGTAGAAGCTGTAGGTGATGTCCGGATAGAGCAGCGGCGCGTCATGCTTGAGCAGACCGGCAAAGGTGAAGGCCAGGACTTCGTCGGAACCGTTGCCGACAAAAACCTCGTCGAGCGTTAGCCCGAAGCGCTTGGCAATGGCCTCGCGAAGGCCCGTCGAGGCCGGATCGGGATAAAGCCGCAGACGGTCTCCGGATGCAGCCGCTATTGCGTCCAGCACCGTCTGCGAGGGGCCGTAGGGGCTCTCATTGGTGTTGAGCTTCACCAGGCCCGGGATCTTCGGCTGTTCGCCGGCGACATAGGGTTCCAGCGCGTGGACGGCGGACGACCAGAAACGGCTCATACTATTTCTTCCTGTAGGCAATGAAATGGGCGGCTTCCTTGAGGCCCTCGGACTTGGCGCCATAGGGCTCAAGCAGGGCGTTGGCTTCCGCCACCAGCCGGTCGAGCTCGGCGCGGGCCCAGTCGGTGCCCTTGAGACCGACCAGAGTTGCCTTCCCCTTGGCGGCATCCTTGCCGGTCGCCTTGCCAAGGGTTGCGGCATCCGAAGTGATGTCGAGCAGATCGTCAGCGACCTGGAAGGCGCGGCCGATGATTTCGCCGAAGCGGCGCAGGCGGTCACGATCGTCTGCCGCACGGCCGGCGATGATGGCGCCGGCCTCGCAGGCAAAGCGCAGAAGCGCGCCGGTCTTCATCGCCTGCAGCATCACGATAGCCGCCTCGTCGGGCTGGTCTTTCTCGGCCGCGAGATCGAGCATCTGGCCACCCGCCATGCCGCCGATGCCAGCGGCGCGGGAAAGCTCAAGCACCAGGGCCACCTTGGCCGTATCGGGCAGGGGTGTTTCCGGTGAAGCGATGATGTCGAAGGCATAGGTGAGCAGGCCGTCGCCTGCCAGAATCGCGGTCGCCTCGTCATACTGCTTGTGAACCGTCGGCTTGCCGCGGCGCAGGTCGTCGTCGTCCATGGCCGGCAGGTCGTCATGCACCAGCGAATAGCTGTGCAGGCATTCGAGCGCACAGCCGACCTGGAGGGCTGCCTCGTCGCTTCCGCCGAACAGCCGGGTCCCCTGCGCGACCAGATAGGGGCGCAGCCGCTTGCCGCCGTTCAGCGCGCCGTAATGCATGGCCTCGATCAGCTGCCGGGGCCGAGCAAGCTCCGCCGGGCGCGGCGTCGCTTCAAGAAGGATGGCGAGCCTTGCCTCGACGATCTCGGCATGGGCGGACAGGCTATTTTCAAAGACATCGGCGCTCTTGGTCATCTGGGCTATTTGGCACGCTGCCCCCTGTCAGGCAACGGGAAATTCAGCGCGGGAATGGCGCGGAACAGCGCACCCAGACTGGTCATTTGCCAGGAGGACCGCTAAGAGGGTCCATCATCGATCACGGACCCAACTTCGTTGACACTGGAAGTCAAGGCATTGGAGAAAAACGAGCAGCTCATGCCGCCGGAAGAGCGGAGGCTGCGGCCCCGACTCTTCCGGGCCGCTGTGATCGCGCTCCTGGTCTTTCTGTTCGGGCCTTACCTGCTCATCCTGCTCTATCGGCTCGACTTCGTGCGGCCGGTCTCGACGCTGATGCTGGCAGATCTCGCGACCTTCCAGGGCTATGACCGGCGGTGGGTGGATTTCGAGGATATCTCGCCTAATGTCGTGCGTGCGGTGATGATGTCCGAGGATGGGCAGTACTGCAATCACGGCGGGGTCGACTGGACCCAGCTGCAGTCCGTCATCGACGATGCGATGGCGGGGGAAGCGACGCGGGGCGCAAGCACGATCCCGATGCAGACGGCCAAAAACCTGTTCCTGTGGAACGGGCGTTCCTTCATCCGCAAGGGCCTCGAATTGCCGCTGGCACTCGCGCTGGATGCCGTCTGGCCAAAGGAGCGGACGATGGAGATCTATCTCAACATCGCCGAATGGGGGCCGGGCATCTACGGGATCGAAGCTGCCGCCCGATACCATTTCAAGACCTCGGCCGCCAAGTTGAGCCGCCAGCAGGCTGCGCTCCTGGCTGTTTCGCTGCCAAACCCGATCACGCGTGTGGCCAGCAAACCCGGGCCGGGCCTGAAGCGTCTGGCCGGCGTCGTCGACAGGCGTGCGCGTGCCTCGGGTGATTACATCACCTGTCTTTATGATTGAGATCAGAAGCTTTCGTTGGTCGCGGAGCGATCGATCCGGTTAGGATCATGTCCCAACCGTCTGGAAGGCGCCATGACCGATCTCATCCTCTATATCGCCAACAAGAACTATTCCTCCTGGTCGTTCCGGCCCTGGATCGCCATGACCGCTGCCGGCATTCCCTTTCGCGAAGAGCTGATCCCGTTCGGCCCGGGGGCCACCCATCCGCGCTTTCGCGAGTTGTCGCCGACGGGGAAGGTCCCTGTGCTGCATCACGGTTCCGTTCGGGTCTGGGAGTCGCTCGCCATCATCGAATATGTGGCCGAGCTCTATCCTGATGTGGGGTTCTGGCCTGCCGACCGCGAGAGCCGGTCGCTGGCGCGCTCCATTTCCATGGAAATGCTGTCCGGCTTCCGGGCCTTGCGCAGCGCCTGCCCGATGAACCTTCGGCGGCCCGTGAAGGCAATCCCGCTGCCGGAGGGAGTTGCAGCCGACGTCGCACGCATCGAGGCGATCTGGCGCGAGATGCTGAAACGTTCGGGCGGTCCCTTCCTGTTCGGCACATTCTCTGCGGCGGATGCCATGTTTGCGCCGGTCGTCAATCGCTTCAGCGCCTACGACCTGGTAAAAGATGCGGGGACCATTGCCTACATGGACGCGATGCGCGCGCATCCGGCCTGGCTTGCCTGGGAGGAGGCAGCCCTTGCGGAACCCTGGATCGTGCCTGAGGACGAGGCCTGAACGGGCCTCTCTTAGATTCGAAAAAAGTGTGCTGGGGACTGGTCAAACCCACTTCGGGCATGTATAAGCCCGCCAAATTCCGAGATCGAGACAGGTTCTGTCCGGCCTCATCGAGGCCGCTAAACCTGTTTTGTCCGTCACGTGGAGTAACGAAAATGGCTGTACCGAAGAGAAAAACAAGCCCGTCCAAGCGCGGTATGCGCCGCTCTGCTGACGCGCTGAAGGCCCCGACCTATGTCGAGGACAAGAATTCTGGCGAACTGCGCCGTCCGCACCATATCGATCTGAAGACCGGTATGTATCGCGGCCGTCAGGTTCTGACGCCGAAGGAAAGCGCATAATCCTCGCGCTTTGACTCACTGCTTTGAAGGGCCGGCGCTTGCGCCGGCCTCAGACTGCTGACAAACCCCTGGTCACATCCAGGGGTTTATGATTCACTGGGACATGTTGAAGAAACCTGCTCCCGAACAGACGGCTCTCGAGATGGTGACGCTCGACAGCTTGGTGCCGAAGGATCATCTGCTTCGCAAGATCGATGCAGTGATCGATTTTTCCTTTATCCATGATCGCGTTGCCGGTCTTTATTGCGCCGACAATGGCCGCCCGCCGCTCGATCCGACATGCATGTTCAAGGCGCTGTTCCTCGGCTATCTGTTTGGGATACGCTCGGAGCGTCAGTTGGTGCGCGAGATCGAGGTGAATGTCGCCTATCGGTGGTTCCTGCGCATGAAGCTGACCGACCCGGTCTTTGATGCTTCAACGCTGTCCCAGAACTGCCGCCGCCGCTTCAACGACACGTCGGTAGCGCAGGACATATTTGATGCGATTGTGGAACAGGCGATCCGCCACGGCTTGGTGGATGGCACGGTGCTCTACACGGATTCGACCCATCTGAAGGCCAATGCCAACAAGGGCAAATATGATCTTGAGATGCTCGCCAAGTCGCGCGCCGACTACTGGGCGGATCTCGACCGGGCGATTGAGGTTGAGCGGGCAGCGCACGGCCAGAAGCCGCTTGGGCAAAAAGAGCGCGAGCCTCAGGTGAAGGAAACCAAGGTCAGCCGCACCGATCCGGACAGCGGTTATATGGTGCGCGACGGCAAGCCCAAGGGCTTCTTTTATCTCGATCATCGCACCGTCGATGGCCGCCATGCCATCATCACCGATACCCATGTGACGCCGGCCAATGTGCATGACAGTATCGTCTACCTGGAGCGTCTCGACCGTCAGCGCGAGCGCTTCGAGTTCAATGTCGGCGCGGTCGGGCTCGATGCGGGCTATGCCACATCAGGCATTGCCAAGGGCCTGGAGGCGAGACAAATCCTCGGGGTGACCGGCTATCGTAATCCGACCCCGCCCAGGGACGGGATGGTCGCCAAATCGAAATTCGTCTTTGAGCACGAGGCCGACGGCTATCGCTGTCCGCAAGGCCAGCTCCTCACCTATGCCACCACCGACCGCAACGGCTACAAGCATTACCGTTCCGATCCCGCCATCTGCCACGACTGCCCGCTTCTGGCGTCGTGCACGTCGAATGCCAGGGCGGAACGGACCATCACCCGCCATGTCTGGCAAGAAGCCCGCGATCGCACGGACGCGCAGCGCAAGACACCGTGGGGCAAGGCCATCTACAAGCGGCGAAAGGAAACGGTCGAACGCTCCTTTGCCGATGCCAAACAGCTTCACGGCCACCGCTACGCCCGCTTCCGCGGTCTCATCAAAGTCCAATGCCAATGCCTTCTCGCCGCCGCCGCGCAGAACATCAAGAAGATCGCAATGGCAATGACCAAAGCCCCGAAACCAGCCTGGGGATGAGGGATCTCGACCCGCTTCCAACCGCGCCACACCACCCGACAAGACACCACTTTCGCGTGAGCCAGAAAAGACAAAAACCCGCCGAAAGAAATCGACGGGTTTGTCAGCGGTCTGGGGCCGGCGCTTGCGCCGGCCTTTTCATTTGTCATTAGGCATAGTTAAATTGCGCGGTTGACGGCTGCCGAAGCGGGCGCCGTCGCATTGCCAGGAAGGATTTCTGCATGCTGATCGCCGTGCCACTGATGATCGTGCCTTTCGTCTTCTACAATGCCGTGATGTTGGGCAGTGGCGTTGCAGCATTCTCGGGCGTGATCATGACCGTGCCGATGTTGTCTGGTGCGGTCTGGACGATGACGCTCGGCGATCTCGTCATCCTTTCGGCGCTCGTGGCGCTATTCTTCGAAGTGTTGAAGGCAACGCTCAGCAATCGCGGCTCATTGATGAACCACATGCTGTCGATGCTGGTTTTCATCGCATTCCTGGTGGAATTCCTGCTGGTCAGGGAGGCGGCGACGCAGCTTTTCTTCAGCCTGATGGTGATTGCCTTCATCGACGTGGTCGCGGGCTTCACCATTTCCAATCGCGCGGCCGGTCGCGACGTCTCGATCGGCCTCTAGCCCTCAGATGAAAAAGGCCCCGTTCGGGGCCTTGTCTTGCATCAGAGATTGTCGAGCTTGTTCTGCAGGGAGCGCAATTGCTCCTTCAGCTCGTCGATATCCTTGGCTTCCGCCTTCTTCGTTTCCTTGGCCGGCTGCTGGCCGCCCAGGAAGGGCGAGAACATCTGCATGGCCTGCTGGAACATCTCGGTGTTGCGCTTGACCTGCTCTTCCATGAGTTGCATCGGCATCTGCAGGTTCTTCGACAGCGGATGATCGCCGAAGGCCTTGGTCATCTGCTCGCGCATCTGCGTCTGCTGTTCGGAAAAGGCCTTCATCGAGTGCTCGAGGAAGCTAGGTACCACCATCTGCATCTGGTCGCCGTAATAGCTGATGAGCTGGCGCAGGAAGGAGATCGGCAGCAGCGTGTTGCCGGTCTTCGACTCCTGTTCGAAGATGATCTGGGTCAGGACGGAATGTGTGATGTCTTCGCCGGACTTGGCATCCTGAACTACGAAATCCTCCCCCTTCTTGACCATCTTGGCCAGGTCCTCAAGGGTCACGTAGGTGCTGGTTCCGGTGTTGTAGAGGCGACGATTGGCGTATTTCTTGATAACGATTTCGCCATCGGCTTTGGCCATTGCAGTCTCCTAACCCGTCGTTTTTCGATTGTTTTTGCTCTTCCCGGCCAGAGTGTAAGCGCAAATGAAGTCCGGTGACAATCTCTTTGTGCGATGCAGGATCGGCATTTGACGAAAGTCAGGCAAGCGCAACCAAAGAACGAGAAAGCCGAGTTTATCCTGTTTGACACAGGCGGCAGTCTTTGTCAGTTTCTCCTCAATCACAAAAACCGAGGAGACCTCCATGAGCACCCCGTCCATCGTCATCGCGAGCGCTGCCAGAACCCCGGTCGGATCCTTCAATGGAGCTTTGTCTTCCGTCGCGGCCCATGATCTCGGCGCCATCGCCATCAAGGGCGTGCTCGAACGTGCCGGCGTCGAAGCGGCCGAAGTCGATGAAGTCATTCTCGGCCAGATCCTCACCGCCGGTCAGGGACAGAATCCGGCCCGTCAGGCAGCCATGAAGGCCGGCATCCCGCAGGAAGCCACCGCCTGGGGGCTCAACCAGCTCTGCGGTTCGGGTCTTCGCGCCGTTGCCATCGGCATGCAGCAGATTGCAACCGGCGACGCGAAGATCATCATTGCCGGCGGGCAGGAATCCATGTCCATGGCGCCGCATTGCGCGCATCTGCGCAACGGCACGAAGATGGGCGACCTGAAGATGGTCGACACCATGATCAAGGACGGCCTGACCGACGCTTTCTACGGTTATCACATGGGCACGACGGCCGAGAATGTCGCCCGCCAGTGGCAGCTCACGCGAGACGAGCAGGATGCCTTCGCGCTCGCTTCGCAGAACAAGGCAGAGGCGGCCCAGGTTGCCGGTCGTTTCAAGGACGAGATCGTTCCGGTCATCGTGCCCGGCCGCAAGGGTGACGTGACCGTCGACCAGGACGAATACATCCGTCTCGGTGCCACGCTCGAAAGCATGCAGAAGCTTAAACCCGCCTTCGACAAGGAAGGCACCGTCACCGCTGGCAACGCATCGGGCATCAATGACGGTGCTGCGGCTGCCCTGCTGATGACCGAGGCGGAAGCCGTGCGTCGCGGTATCGTGCCGCTGGCCCGCATTGCCTCCTGGGCCACCGCCGGCGTCGATCCGAAGATCATGGGCACGGGCCCGATCCCGGCGTCGCGCAAGGCGCTGGAAAAGGCCGGCTGGAAGATTTCCGATCTCGATCTCGTAGAAGCCAACGAAGCGTTTGCGGCCCAGGCCTGCGCCGTCAACAAGGACCTCGGTTGGGATACCTCGATCGTCAACGTCAACGGCGGTGCGATCGCGATCGGCCATCCGGTTGGCGCATCGGGTGCGCGTATCCTCAACACGCTGCTGTTCGAGATGAAGCGTCGTGGCGCCAAGAAGGGTCTTGCGACGCTGTGCATCGGTGGCGGTATGGGCGTTGCCATGTGCCTCGAGGCCCTCTGATCCGGCCAGTCCTGATGGCGACAAATCACGCTTGATATGACGAAGCAGTGTCCCGGTCCGCGACCGGGACAGCGAAATCATGCCGTTGCGACGGGAACCGCGGCGGTCGATCCAGACGGGAACCCACTGACAAGCAAACGGGGAGGACAGCATGAGCAGAGTGGCTTTGGTTACGGGGGGCACGCGCGGCATCGGTGCCGCGATTTCGATCGCGCTCAAGAATGCCGGCTACAAGGTTGCGGCGAACTTCGCCGGCAACGAGGAAAAGGCGAAAGCGTTCGAAGCCGAGACCGGCATTCCGGTCTTTAAGTGGGATGTGTCCAACTATCAGGCCTGCGTCGACGGTATCGCTGCCGTCGAAGCGGCGCTCGGCCCTGTGGAAGTCCTGGTCAACAATGCCGGCATCACGCGGGACGCGATGTTCCACAAGATGACGCCGGACCAGTGGAATGAGGTCATCAACACCAACCTCACCGGTGTCTTCAACATGACGCATCCGGTATGGACCGGCATGCGTGACCGCAGCTTTGGCCGCGTCATCAATATCTCGTCGATCAATGGCCAGAAGGGCCAGATGGGCCAGGCGAACTATTCGGCGGCCAAGGCCGGCGATCTCGGCTTCACCAAGGCTCTGGCCCAGGAAGGTGCTGCCAAGGGCATCACCGTGAACGCCATCTGCCCCGGCTATATCGGCACGGAAATGGTGCGCGCCATCCCGGAAAAGGTGCTGAACGAGCGCATCATCCCGCAGATCCCGGTGGGGCGCCTCGGCGAGCCGGAAGAGATCGCACGTTGCGTCGTCTTCCTGGCCTCCGATGATGCTGGCTTCATCACGGGCTCGACGATTTCCGCCAATGGCGGCCAGTTCTTCGTCTAATCCATGGAGATGCACTGACTTCGAGGCCGGCCTTGCGCCGGCCTTGTTCGTTCCGGGGAAGCGCCATGTGTCATTTGATCGTCGATCTCTAGGCATTTGCCGAGCGCCTGACAAATGCTTCGTCGTACGAGACCTCCAGTCTATGGTCGCCGCTTCGACTTCACCGCGAGCCAGTTCCACGAAGCGATCAGCTAACAGGATCTCCCCTCGGGCCGGGACGAAGCGATGTCCGATACCAATCCGGGACAGTATCGCGCCCTGCGCGGAAGGCTGGGGCTACCCGTTAATGATTGAACTCTAAAATCGCGTGCAGATTTCTTAATATCCACCGCGCCCTATGGTTAACCAATTGTTATTCCATAATATGTAGCGGCGAACAAACCGGGAAGATGCTTCAGTCCGCGATTCGTCGCCGATTCGTTCCGTCTTTGGTCGAGAGGTTAATGTAGGAAGGAAAAAGCCGCCTGACCTTGCGATCCGGCGGCTTCCGAAGGCGGGCGTCAAGCCTTAGCGGCAGCGCGCTTCATAGGTGCGGCCGTAGCGATCGCGATAGACGCAATAGCCGGCGCGTTCCTGCGAGTTGCCGATCAAGGCGCCTGCGACGCCACCGACAGCGGCACCCACTGCTGCGCCACGAACATTGCCGGTTGCCACGCCGCCGATGATGGCGCCGGAGGCAGCGCCAATGCCGGCGCCGCGTTCGGTGGCCGTGCAGCTGGCGAGAGGTGCGATCAGAGCGATTGCCAGAAGGGTCTTTTTCATCGTCCTATTCCTTTCACGTCGAGTTAGATTCGACCCATCAACATCAGGATGATGAGGATGAGCAGCACGAGTCCCAGGCCACCTGACGGTCCATAACCCCAACTGCGGCTATGGCCCCAGTTCGGCAGCGCACCGATCAGCAGTAGAATTAGAATGACGATGAGAATTGTACTCATGTTGACGCTCTCCTGAGCCTGGATGGAATGCGGTAGTCTGTGCCGTCTGAACGCGACGCTCCGCCGTTTGTTCCGTGTGGCGAAGAGCGGAACCCATCAAACCGAGCAGCTGATTGGCGGCCCTACCAATCGGGACCCGCGCCTTACGGCGCTTGACGTCTTCGAGTGTGGTGGCTCCATCGATGAAGGCACTGATGATGCCTGATGTTCCACCATCGGCAGATGACCGCATCGGCGGAGCATTACGGTCTGCACGTGGGGGAGCAGCTTCGACAGCCGCAGCTATTGCGCCGGCGGGACAATTGCGTCTTCGGCTCCGATGATATTCAGCACCGGCACTCGGATCTTCGGCAGATCCTTGAGCAAGGTGGTCGCCGACATGAAATGGATGTAGGCGGCAATGTCTTCAGGACGAGGTCCTGCGCCAGTTCGTCGTTTCCAATCCATTTCGAGGGTGGTGGGGCCAGTGTCATCGTTTCACCACGGCGGCGGAACGTGAACCTGTTCCCTGTTGTTCCATGGCTTCGAAATGGCTGCTGATCGGGGTGATGTCGATTCAGCATGTGGTGGCCAGGATCCGGCTTTCATGCCATATTTAGCCGTGAACAAAGCCTGAATCCTGTTGAGTCATCGATTCGTCGCTGATTCGTTCGCAAACTGTTCCGGATTCCGAAAGCTGATTCTGATCAAGGGTTTGCGAGGAATTCTGGGGTGATTGCGACAAGCGCCTTGCCTTTGCCCCTGTTCGTCGCCATGTGTTGCCCAAGGGTGCCGGAGTGCGCAATGAGCCGAGGTCCCGACAAGCGGAGCGGTCTTTGAATACCCAACCCATGATCCTGAGTGGCCGCGGCGTCAATGCTGTGCTGGGGCCAACGAACACCGGCAAGACCCATTTCGCCATCGAACGCATGGTCGCGCATGGGTCGGGCATGATCGGGTTGCCGTTGAGACTGCTTGCCCGCGAGGTCTATACCCGCGTGGTGGAGCGGGTCGGCGTGAAAAATGTCGCTCTCGTCACCGGTGAAGAGAAGATCAGCCCTCCGAACGCCCGCTTTTCAGTCTGCACGGTCGAGGCCATGCCTCGCGAAACGAAGGTTGCCTTCGTTGCCATCGACGAAATCCAGCTTGCCGGTGATCTTGAGCGCGGACACATCTTCACAGACCGCCTGCTGCATTTGAGAGGTCGCGAGGAAACGCTGCTTCTCGGGTCCTCGACCATGAAGTCGATCCTCATCCAGCTTCTGCCTGGGATCACGATCGTCGAGCGGCCGCGCCTGTCGCAGCTCTTCTATGCCGGCCAGAAGAAGATCACCCGTCTGCCGCAACGCACCGCGATCGTCGCCTTCTCGGCCGACGAGGTTTATGCGATCGCCGAGCTCATCCGCCGCCAACGGGGTGGTGCGGCCGTCGTGCTGGGGGCGCTTAGCCCGCGCACCCGGAATGCACAGGTCGGGCTCTATCAGGAAGGCGATGTCGAATATCTGGTGGCGACGGACGCCATTGGTATGGGCCTCAACCTCGATGTCGACCATGTTGCCTTCGCCCAGGACCGCAAGTTCGACGGCTATCAGTTCCGAAATCTCAATCCCGGTGAACTCGGCCAGATCGCAGGCCGTGCGGGGCGCCACATCAAGGACGGCACATTCGGGGTCACGGGCCGGGTCGATCCCTTCGATGATGAATTGGTGGAGCGGCTGGAGACGCATCAGTTCGATCCGGTCAAGGTTCTGCAATGGCGGACGGAAAAATTCGACTTCTCGTCGATTTCAGCGCTGCAGCGCAGCCTTGACGCGGCGCCCCGCGTTGAAGGTCTGACACGGGCCTTGCCGGCCACCGATCAGCAGGCGCTGGAGTTTCTCTCGCGCTACCCGGAAATCTCCGACATCACCGATCGGCCCGAGCGGGTGGAAAAACTCTGGGAAGCCTGCGCGCTGCCCGACTATCGGCGCATTACGCCTGCACAGCATGCAGACCTGATTCAGAGTCTCTATTTCGATCTGGTCAGGCGGGGTACCGTCAACGAGGACTTTCTCGCGGAGCAGGTGCGCCGGGCAGACCGAACCGACGGCGAGATTGACACGCTGTCGGCGCGGATCGCCCAGATCAGAACGTGGACCTATGTGTCGAACCGGCCGGGCTGGCTTGCCGATCCGACACACTGGCAAGAAAAGACGCGGGAAATCGAAGACCGATTGTCCGATGCGTTACATGAACGGTTGACGAAACGCTTTGTTGATCGCAGGACATCTGTGCTTATGAAGCGCTTGAGAGAGAATGCGATGTTGGAAGCTGAAATCAGTGTGAACGGCGATGTCTTCGTGGAAGGCCATGCCATGGGACAACTCTCCGGGTTCCGGTTCACGCCGATCTCCGGCATGGAGGGCCCTGACGCCAAGGCCGTTCAGGCAGCCGCCTACAAGGCTCTGGCGCTTGAATTCGAGGCAAGGGCTGCGCGCCTGCATGCGTCCGGCAACAATGATCTCGCGATCGGTTCCGATGGTCTTGTCCGCTGGCTCGGCGATCCCGTCGCGCGTCTGACGGGGACGGATCATATACTGCATCCGCGCGTCATCCTGCTCGCCGACGAGCAGCTGACCGGCATCGCCCGCGACCACGTCGCCGCCCGCATCGAGCGCTTCGTCAATCATCACATTTCCACGGTCCTGAAGCCGCTCGACGATCTGTCCCGCGCGGAAGACCTGCAGGGTCTCGCCAAGGGGCTTGCCTTCCAGCTCGTCGAAAACCTCGGCGTGCTCTTCCGTCGTGATGTTGCCGACGACGTCAAGTCGCTGGACCAGGACGGTCGCGCCTCGATGCGTCGCTACGGCGTGCGCTTCGGCGCCTATCACATCTTCATGCCGGCTCTGTTGAAGCCCGCTCCTGCGGAACTCATCACGCTCCTCTGGGCGCTGAAGCATGACGGTCTCGACAAGCCGGGTTACGGCGATCTGATCCCGGTCCTGGCTGCCGGCCGGACCTCCGTGGTCACGGATCCGAGCTTCGAGCGCATGTTCTACAAGCTCGCCGGCTTCCGTTTCCTCGGCAAGCGCGCGGTGCGCATCGACATCCTCGAGCGTCTCGCCGATCTTATCCGTCCGCTCCTGCAGTGGAAGCCCGGCTCCCCGGCCCGTCCTGATGGTGCCTATGACGGTCGTCGTTTCACCACAACGACCGCGATGCTCTCGATCCTCGGTGCGACGCCTGACGACATGGAAGAGATCCTGAAGGGTCTCGGCTATCGTGCCGACAGCGTCACTGCCGAAGAGGCCGCCGCCTTCCTCGCCGCGCAGGCCGGATCGGCTCAGGCCGAAGCGCCTGCTGCGGTTGAAAAGAGCGATGACGAAAGCGTCGACGACGCCGATCAGTCCTCTGAGGCTGCCGCTGAAGGTGAAGCCTCGGCTGCCGTTGCCGAAGAGGCCGCCCCGACCGAGGCCACTGCTGCCGAACAGGCCGGCGAGCCTGCCGAGCCCAAGCCGGTTCTGTTGTGGCGTCCGGGTGGTCGCAGCGACAATCAGCGTGGTGCAGGTCGCTCGGGCGGCGATCGGCGTCCGCAAGGTCAGCGCAATCAGGCGCCGCGTGAAGGCGGCGAAGGCCGCGGCGACAATCGAGGCGAAGGGCGCGGCGAAGGTCGCCGTGACGACCGTCGCTCCGACAATCGGGGTGAGGGCCGTGGGGATCGTCGCGATGACAATCGCGGCAAGTTTGCCGGCAAGGGTGACCGGCAGGATCGTGGCGACCGCAAGGACCGTGGTCCGCGTCCGGAACGCGACAACAACAAGTCGCAGCCGGCTCGCTTCGAGGCAAAGCCGCCCCGCAAGGAAAAGCCCGTTGATCCGGATTCGCCCTTCGCCAAGCTGGCAGCGCTGAAGGAGCAGCTGAAGAAATAATGGACGACAAGCAGCCACAAAGCGGTTCGCGCCAGCGCATCGACAAGTGGCTGTTCTTTGCTCGTGTGGCGAAATCCCGCAGCCTCGCCCAGGAGCGTGTGGCTGCCGGCCATGTCAGTGTCAATGGACAGACCGTCCGCCAGCCCAGCCATCAGCTGAAGGTCGGCGACCGCCTTGAGATCGCCATGCCCGAGCGCGATCTCGTGCTCGTCGTCAAGCTTCCCGGTGAACGACGGGGTCCTTATGAGGAAGCCAGGCTGCTCTACGAGGACCTGACGCCACCGCGTGAGAAGAAGCCCTTCACCGCGCTGGAACAGGCGACGCGCGCGCCGGGTGCCGGCCGGCCGACGAAGAAGGAGCGACGGGCGCTCGACGATCTTCGCGGCGGGCCCGATTGGTCAACGGATTAGAAAATTTCTACGAAGCCGCCGGAATTGAGGGCGTTTGTCCTTGCCTTGTCTTGGATTCCGCATTAGCTCACTTGCCGTCCGACAGAAATTTCCGGCAGGGCGCGAGCCTTCCGAGCGGGGCGACGACCCTGACGGAACGACCCGCGTTCGTTCTTCTCCTGCCGTTCGAGAACGTCATCCTGGAGTGCCGCATGACCTATATCGTCACCGACAACTGCATTCGCTGCAAATACACCGATTGTGTCGAGGTCTGCCCCGTCGATTGCTTCTATGAGGGTGAGAACTTCCTCGTCATCCATCCGGACGAATGCATCGACTGCGGCGTGTGCGAGCCGGAATGTCCTGCGGAAGCCATCAAGCCCGATACGGAGCCGGGTCTCGACAAGTGGCTGAAGATCAATGCTGACTATGCCAAGATCTGGCCGAACATCACGGTCAAGAAGGATCCGATGCCCGAGGCCAAGGAAATGGACGGCGTCGAAGGCAAGTTCGAGAAGTTCTTCTCCGAAAACCCGGGCGCCGGCGACTGATCGGTCGCAAAGGGCGGTTTCGTCCGTGAATCCTGCCCAAATTTCCATCACTTGGCCGCCAAACTGCTGCCTGGTGCGTCACGATTGTGGCGCACTGCACTAAAATATTGATTTCCTCGTCTTTTTGTGATAGCGTGTTGGAACTGTTCCACTTTGCGGCATAGCTATGCCCTGAACCATCACGAAAGCAAATTCACCACCGCGCGATATACGTGACATCGGCGACACTTCTTGTGTCGTGTCTTAGTCGCGACGAGGGTGGCGTTTGATTGTGTGGCGGACTGGATCAGGATGACAAGGCTCGCAATCTTGTCGTCTCATCCGGGCCTGACCGACCCGGCGCCGGCATCACGCCGGGAGCAAAACAGGGAGTATTTGAATAGAATGACGACCCAGCAGAAGAAGAATTCCTCGGCACGCCACGGCTTCAAGACCGGCGAGTCGATCGTATACCCGGCCCATGGCGTGGGTACCATCACCGCCATCGAAGAGCAAGAAGTCGCTGGCATGAAGCTCGAGCTTTTCGTGATCGACTTCGAAAAGGACAAGATGCGTCTGAAGGTTCCGGTTGCCAAGGCCGTGAGCATCGGGATGCGCAAGCTGTCCGAGACCGATTTCGTCGATCGCGCGCTGAAGGTGGTGCAGGGCAAGGCTCGTGTGAAGCGTACCATGTGGTCGCGTCGCGCTCAGGAGTATGATGCCAAGATCAATTCCGGCGACCTGATCTCGATTGCAGAAGTCGTTCGCGACCTCTACCGCGCCGAGAACCAGCCCGAACAGTCCTATTCCGAGCGCCAGCTCTATGAAGCAGCGCTTGACCGCATGGCTCGTGAAATCGCTGCCGTGAACAAGATGTCCGAGACGGAAGCCGTTCGCCTTGTCGAGGTCAATCTCGCCAAGGGCCCCAAGCGCGGCAAGACGATCGAAGAAGACGACACCCAGGAAGAAGAAGCCGCGTAAAGCTGCTTCACCCGCAAGGTCATGAAAAAACCTCCGGTGTGAACCGGAGGTTTTTTCGTGTCTGCTTCTGGCCCGCTGGGTCTCAGCTTTGCGCAAAAAACCCCGCCGAAGCGGGGTTTTTCCGAGTTCCCAATCTGGTCCTGTTAGTTGCGGTTTCCGAGGAAGCGCAGGAGGAACAGGAAGAGATTGATGAAGTCGAGATAGAGGCGGAGCGCACCCATGATGGCGTTGCGACCGGCCATCTCGCTCGAATGGCTTTCGTGGTAGGATTCCTTGATCGCCTGCGTGTCATAGGCGGTCAGACCCGCGAAGATCAGTACGCCGATCACCGAGATCGCAAAGTCCAGGGCCGAGGAGGCCATGAACAGGTTGACCAGCGAGGCGATGATCAGGCCGAAGAGACCCATCATCAGGAACGAACCCATGGCCGACAGGTCACGCTTGGTCGTGTAACCGTAGAGCGACAGGGCACCGAAGGATGCGGCCGTGACGAAGAAGGTCTGCACGATGCTTGCGCCCGTGTAGATCAGGAAGATCGACGACAGCGACAGGCCCATCATCGCGGCATAGACCCAGAAGGTGGTCTGCGCAGCAGCGACGCTCATCTTATGAATCCGGAAGCTCAGGAAGAACACCATGGCGACAGGCGCCAGGATGACCACCCACTTCAGCGGGCTCAGGAAGATTGCCTGACCGAAAGCCGTGAGTTCACCGCCGGAAACGGCCATCTGGAACGTGGCGAAGGCTGCAAGACCGGTGATGGCGAGGCCCAGTGCCATCAGGTTGTAGACCTTCAGCATATAGGCGCGCAGACCTTCGTCGATCATCGTGGCCGACTGGGTCTGCCCCTGACGGCTCTGATAGTTGCGAAGTT
This sequence comes from Rhizobium sp., assembly GCA_027533385.1. GTDB lineage: Bacteria > Pseudomonadota > Alphaproteobacteria > Rhizobiales > Rhizobiaceae > Allorhizobium. The sequence continues at coordinate 134,531 of JAPZUE010000009.1, forward strand.
CGGACATGATTTCCTCTCTCAAAGCTTCGGAATAAGACGGCAGAGCCCGAATGGCCCTCGCGCCGCTGCGAAGCCCAGCATGCGTGCTTTCAATATGAGAGGTTCCCCAGCCCCCGACAAGGGCTGGAATCTTAAATCGCCGTAATGCGGTACGCGGCAGGCCGCAGCCTGCCGCTTTTCACCTTAAAGTTCTCGAAGCACGGGTGCCGCCTTCTGTCCGAGGATGCGCCATGTCCCGGCCAGGCCTATGCCGATCGTCACGACGAGGGCAATCACCAGTGTCATCAGCGCCACGTCCGGCAGGAAGCTGGACGGCAGGTTCATGATCTGGCTGAGCACGAACCATGCGATACCGCCACCGGCAATCAGCGCGAAGATCGCGGTGGCCGCACCGAGCAGCATGTATTCGTAGGTAAAGGCCCGGATCAGCATGGCGCGCGTTGCCCCAAGCGTTTTTAGAATCACGGCGTCATGGGTGCGTGCCCGATTGCCGGCAGCGAGTGCGCCCGACAAGACGAGGACGGAGGCAATCAGCGCGATTGCGGCGGCGGCACGAATGGCCGTTGCCAGCTGTCCGACGAGGCGATCCACGACATCGAGCGCGTCCTTCACCCGGACGGTCGTGATCGTCGGAAACTGCTGGGTGACCGACCTGAGGATCGCGGCCTCCTTTTCTGCCGTTGCGTCCTGATCGATCAAGGTTGCGAGCCAGGCATGCGGGGCACCGGCAAAGGTATTCGGCGAGAACACCATGACGAAGTTCATCGACAGGCTTTCCCACTCGACCGTGCGGAAGTTCGCGATCCTGGCGGTGATGTTGCGGCCGAGAACATTGATCGTGACGGTATCGCCGATCTTCAGGCCGAGTTCACGGCCTTCTTCCTCTGCAAAGGAGACCAGGGGTTCGCCGGTATAACCTTCCGGCCACCATTCGCCTTCCGTTACCGTGCTGTTTTCCGGGACGTTGATCGCGTAGGTCAGGCCGCGATCGCCGCGCAGCACCCAGCGGCCTTCCGGCGGAACGTCGACCTTGGCGACATCCGTGCCGTTCAGTTCGACGATGCGGCCGCGCAGCATCGGCACTTCGATCAGCTTGCCCTCAGGCGCCATGCCTTCGACCAGGGTGCGGAAGCCGTCGATCTCGCCGCTCTGGATGTCGACGAAGAAGAAGTTCGGCGCGCGTTCCGGGAGATTGCCGGTCAGCTCGCGCCGCAGATTGCCGTCGATGAGTGCCAGTGCCACGAGCAGGCTCAATCCGAGGCCGAGCGACAGCGTGACTGCCGGTGTCAGAGCACCCGGACGGTGGATGTTGCCCACAGCAAGCCTGAGCGCTGCGGAATGGATGCGAGGGCTGCGGCGCGCGAGCCAGGCAATGCCGAAGGCTACGACACGCAGCAGCACGAAACCGGCTGCCATTGCGGCCAGGAAGATCGTCGCGATCCGCTGTTGCTCGGAGGTGAAGATGGCGAGAGCCGCCAGCGCGCCGAGCGCAAGGGCCATGGCGAGGAGATAAGGCCAGGAGGGAAGCCCAGAGGCTTCAAACCCCTGTTCGCGGAAGAGTGCGGTCGCCGGAACCTTGCGGGCATGGCCAAGCGGCAGAATGGCGAACGCAAAGGTGACCAGAATGCCGAAGACCGCAGCGAGAAGCAGAGCGCGCGGGTAGAGCGTCGCTTCTGCCGAGATCGGCAGGATGCCGGCGAGATAGTTGGCGACGATCGGCGGGGCTGCTGCGCCCAGCACCAGTCCGGCCAGGATGCCGACCGAGGCGACCAGCGTGATCTGGATAAGATAGACCATCACGACAACCGACGCCGGCGCACCGACGCATTTCAGCGTTGCGATGACCGTGCGTTTGGAATCGAGGAAGGCGCGCACGGCATTTGCAACACCGACGCCCCCGACCACGAGTGCGGTGAGGCCGACCAGGGTGAGGAACTGTGAGAAGCGTTCGACATTTTCCGTGAGGGACGGCGCTGCGCGATCGCTGCTGCGGATTGACCAGCCAGCCGACGGCTGTTCTGCCTGGGCGCGTTCGCGAATGCCCTCAGGCGTCGGCGCGGGATCGTTGTAGCGGATCTTGTAGGCGTGTTCGACAAGGCTGCCGGTCGCGATCAGGCCGCTGGCGAAGAGGCCTTCGCGGCTGGTCAGGAAACGCGGCGCAAAGCCGAAGCCGTCGGAAATGGAATCCGGCTCGGTGATGATCGTTCCATTGATGCGGAAGCGGGCATTGCCGACCAGCAGTTCATCGCCGATCTTGAGACCCATGCGGTCCAGAAGAAGCGGAGCGACGACAGCGCCATAGGCGTCGTTGCCGGACGCAAGAAGCTCGTTGAGCGGGCGATCCGGATCGGCAACAAGCCTGCCGTAAAGCGGGTAGGCGCCGTCTACGGCTTTGATCTCGACCAGTGACTGGTCGGAGCCGTCGGCAAGGCGCGCCATGGAGCGCAGATTGGTGTTGACCGAAACCGTGCCGAAGCCCTCGAGGAAGGCCAGTTCCTCGGGGGTGGCCTCGCGATTGTCGAGTTCGAAGCGAACGTCGCCGGCGAGCAGTGTGCGGCCTTCGGAAGAAATCGCGTCGGTGATGGCCGTGGAAACCGAGTTCACGGCGGCGATGGCACCTGTTCCCAGCGCGATACAGGCCAGGAAAATGTAGAAGCCCTTGAGGCCGCCGCGCAGTTCACGCAGCGCAATCCGGAAGGCGACGGCGAGACGAGCGTTGAATGACGTCATGCGGACACCGAAGCGAGACGCGTCTGCTCGTTTCGGCTGTCGCCGGCGATGCGGCCGGAGGCCACCTTGATCTGCCGTGTGCAACGGGCGGCAAGCGACGGATCATGGGTGACGAGGATCAGCGTCATGCCGCGCTCCTTCTGCTTGGAGAAGAGCAGATCGGCAATCTGCCGGCCGGTTTCAGTGTCGAGATTGCCGGTCGGCTCGTCAGCGATGAGGACGGCCGGCGAGGGGGCCAATGCACGGGCGATTGCCACACGCTGCTGTTCGCCACCGGAGAGCTGACCGGGATAGTGGCTGAGGCGCTCACCAAGGCCAACCGATTGCAGCTCCTGGCGTGCGATATCGAAGGCGCCCTTCACATTGGCGAGTTCCAGCGGCACGGCCACATTTTCGAGCGCCGTCATGTTGGCGATCAGATGGAAGGACTGAAAGACGATGCCGATGTTCTTGCCGCGAAAATCGGCCAGCCGGTCTTCGCTCAGCGTGTGAAGGGGCGTATTGCGAACATGGATCTCACCGCTGTCGAGGCGTTCGAGACCTGCCAGCACCATCAGAAGCGTCGATTTGCCGGAGCCTGACGGCCCGACGATGCCCACGGCTTCGCTTTCCGCGATCGAGAGGTCGATGCTCTTCAAGACGTGAACGGAGGCAGCGGCATTGCCCAGGGTGAGATCGGCGCTTTTCAGTTCGATGATGCTGTTTCTCACACTCGGACATCCTATATCTGGAACGATGAAGCTTCGCCGCACTGCGACATTCCAAGCAATCTAGGAAAGGCCCTATGACTTTTAAAGCTCAGCTCCTTCATTTCGCCGTGATCCTGCTGGCCTTGGCCGCCGGTCCCCGGATCGCCGCCGCCGAGCCGTTGCAGCTGGTCGGCCTGGGTGACAGTCTGATGGCGGGCTATCAGTTGCCGCAGGAGGACGCTCTGCCGGCCCAGCTTCAACGACAGCTGGTTGCCAAGGGGCATGATGTGGTGATCGCCAATGCCGGCGTTTCCGGTGACACGACATCCGGCGGCCTGTCGCGTGTCGACTGGTCGGTCCCGGAGGGCACGGATGGCGTCATCCTCGAACTCGGCGCCAATGATGCGCTGCGTGGCATCCCGCCGGAGCAAACCGAAAAGAACCTCGACCAGATCATCACGCGGCTCAAGGAGCGCGGCATTCCGATCCTGCTTGTCGGCATGCTCGCGCCGCCGAACATGGGCGAGGATTATGGCCAGAAGTTCAACGCGATCTATCCGCGCCTTGCGGAGAAGCACGGGCTGCCGCTTTACCCCTTCGTGCTGGACGGCGTGATCACCGACCGCAGCCTGCTGCTCGAAGACGGCATGCATCCCAATACCCAGGGGCTGCAGGTCATGGCGGAGCGCATGCTGCCTCTCGCCGAATCTTGGGTGGCGGGCATCAGGGGGCAGGCGAATTAATCGCTTGCGCCTGATCTCATTGCATGATTCGCTGTGAGCACCTGCAAAAGATTCGGGGAGCGCTCCATGCCGAGATTGTTCACTGCCCTCGAAATTCCGCGCAACGCCGCCATGAGCCTCTCATTGCTGCGCGGTGGCCTTCCAGGAGCACGCTGGATCGACGTGGAGAATTACCACATCACACTGCGCTTCATCGGCGACGTCGACGGCCGGACGGCCGATGAGATCGTCGACAGGCTCGATCGCATCGACCGGCCCGAATTTTCGCTCACACTGAACGGCATCGGTTCTTTCGGATCGAAGAAGCCGCATTCGATATGGGCAGGCGTCTCCCCGGCGCCGGAGCTTTATGCGCTGCAGGGCGAAATCGAGCGGATCTGCCAGCGGATCGGTCTGCCGCCGGATCCGCGCAAGTTTACCCCGCATGTCACGCTTGCCCGGTTGAAGGCATCCCGCGTGGATGACGTCGTCCATTACTTGAGCGGGCGCGGTGATTTTCACACCATGCCCTTCAAGATTGGTCGCTTCGTGCTTCTGTCCTCGAAGGAATCGGTCGGCGGGGGGCCCTATCTGACCGAAGAGGTCTTCCCGCTGTACGAGGCTGGCGGTTACTCGAATTTCGAGACCACCGCGCTGCAGCCCGAAAAGAGCATGGTGTAGACCTCCTCGAAATCGGAGAGGTCTCCGTAATAGGGGTCTGGTACGTCCTGATTGGTCCCGAAGGCAAGGCCGGCGAAAAGCTGCAGGCTTGCGGTCGCGTTTTCCGGCTTCAGGGTCTCCAGGCGGGCCAGATTGCTCCCATCCATCGCCAGGATCAGATCAAAGGCGTAAAAGTCCTCCTGTGTGACCTGGCGGGCCCGCTGCCGTGAGATGTCGATGCCGTGGGCTGCGGCGATCTTGATCGATCGCTTGTCGGGCGGATTGCCTACATGCCAGTTGCCGATGCCGGCCGAAGCGATCACGGGCTTTTCGCTGGTCCGTATCGTCAGGTGGCGGTAGATTCCCTCCGCAAGCGGCGAGCGACAGATATTTCCCAGGCAGACGAACAGAATGGATGGTGCCGGCATCGGTTGATCCAGGAGGAGAGATTTCAGGATGAAATACGAAAAACTGGATGCGCCGTCCATTGCCGCGCGCCTGAGCGAATTGCAGGACTGGGGACCCGCCCGTGACGGCGCTGCCATCGAAAAGACGTTTGTCTTTCGCGACTTTCGCCAGGCCTTCGGCTTCATGACCGAATGCGCACTGGCAGCCGAGAAGCTCGATCACCACCCCGAATGGTTCAACGTCTACAAGAAAGTTGATGTCGTTCTGACGACCCATTCCGCTGGTGGTGTGACGGAACTGGACTTCAAGCTCGCCGTTCTCATGGATCTGGCGGCGGCAAAGAGCTGACGAGGGTGATTGAATCTGGAAGCCAGCATTCACATATGATTGATCGGGTCCGGACGAAAGGGATCGATGGCTATGGATGACGTGAAGATCGGTGAAATCCTGCTTCCTGGCGACGAGGAAACCCAGGAGCGACAGGAAGCAAAGGTTCGCAGCCGGTTCTGGCCGACCTTCAAGAAGGCTGCCCGCCAGATCCCGTTTTCGCGCGACCTGGTTGCCGCCTATTACTGCGCGACGGATCGCGAAACACCTTTTCGTGTGCGCGGCATTCTGCTTGCGGCGTTGGGCTACTTTATCATGCCGATCGATACGCTCCCCGACGTGCTGGCGGTTATCGGCTTCACCGATGACATTGCGGTGCTGACTACGGCCATCGCCTTGATAAATCGACATATCAAGGATCGGCACTACGAGGCTGCCGACAGGATATTGGCGGACGAAGAACCGCTTCGGTGAGGATTTGGTGGCTGATCCGAAAACCGATGGTCAGCCCCACTCTTGCCTTTTTCTTTCCTTCTACATCCTCCGCAGGATCGGGGTCCGATAGCGTATTTTGCCGGATTTCGGGGCGCCAGACAGGATGCCGACGCCAAATGTGACAAGAAGGCGTGCGCCGTTCATCGTTTGGTAAGGTAAATTAAGTCAAACTGAACACAGGTTTTGACGATGAACGTCCAGACGCATGGCTGGGCGATGGATGGAAACAACCGGCAGGAAGACATGTTCGTAAGAAGTAGCGTAACCGCACTGGCAATCCTCCTGGCGAGCAGCGGGCTCGCCAACGCGCAATCGCCCACGCGGATCGAACAGTTCAGGGCATGGGGTGCCTATTCCTACAAGGCGAATGGCGGCACGGTGTGCTACGTGTTGTCCGTTCCGACCACCAAGGAACCGGCAAGCGTCAATCACGGTGACATCTTCTTCGTGGTGTCGCAGCGTCCCGGTCAGAACATCTCGTACGAACCGCAGGCGATGATGGGGTACCCGATGAAGGGAGACTCCAAGGTCAATGTGAAGATCGACAACAAGAACTTCGTCATGTTCGTTAAGGACAGCTCTGCCTGGGTCGAGAACGCCGCCGAAGAGCCGGCGCTCGTCGCGGCGATGAAAGGCGGCTCCTCGATGACCGTCACGGCGACATCGGCTCGCGGCACTGCCACGAGCTACACCTATTCGCTGTCCGGTATTTCTGCGGCTCTGCAGAAAATCCAGGACTGCAAGTAAGTCTCGTTTGACGTTCATTCTCTTGAGGCCGGCGCGGTGCGCCGGCCTCTTTCATGCTTGCATGGCCGCTTCCGACGCGATCGGGGTGACGGATGGCAAAAAAGCTGCTATTGGCCGCTGCAAATTCAGGACATTGGGCCTCGTCCCCTGTCCGCACGATCCATGAATTCATACCTGCCAGCCGGGAAACGCTCGATCACAGCGTCCTTGCCCCTATGGTCCAGAGGTTCAGACGATGACTGTCACCGTGACGCTGCCCGAGCGTAGCCAGACTGCGGCCCCGGTTCGCCCGATGGGTTCCGTCGAGAAGCCGAGCCTGATCGGTCTCGACCGTGAAGCCTTGGGCGACGCCCTGCGCGAGAAGGGCGTGCCGGAAAAGCAGATCAAGATGCGCGTCGCGCAGATCTGGAACTGGCTTTATGTGCGCGGCATTTCCGATTTCGACCATATGGCGAATGTCTCCAAGGACATGCGGGAAATGCTGAAGACGCATTTCACCATCGCGCGCCCCGAAATCGTCGAGGAGCAGGTGTCGAATGACGGCACCCGCAAGTGGCTGTTGCGCTTTCCGCCGCGCGGTGCCGGTCGTCCGGTCGAGGTCGAAAGCGTCTATATTCCAGAAGAAGGCCGCGGCACGCTCTGCATCTCGAGCCAGGTCGGCTGCACGCTCACCTGCTCCTTCTGTCATACCGGCACCCAGAAGCTGGTGCGCAATCTGACGGCCGAGGAAATCCTCTCGCAGCTGCTTCTGGCGCGCGATCGTCTCGGCGATTTCCCCGATCGCGAGATCCCCGTCGGCACCATGATGCCATCAAGCGATCGCAAGATCACCAACATCGTGATGATGGGCATGGGTGAGCCGCTCTACAATTTCGAAGAGGTGAAGAAGGCGCTGCTGATCGCGACCGACGGCGATGGCCTTTCGCTGTCGAAGCGTCGCGTCACCCTGTCGACCTCGGGCGTGGTGCCGGAGATCTACCGGACAGGCGAAGAGATCGGTGTGATGCTGGCGATCTCGCTGCATGCGGTTCGCGACGAGTTGCGCGACATGCTGGTGCCGATCAACAAGAAGTATCCGCTGAAGGAACTGATCGAAGCCTGTCGCAACTATCCGGGCCTCTCGAATGCCCGCCGCATCACCTTCGAATATGTGATGCTGAAGGACGTCAACGACAGTCTTGAGGATGCCAAGGGTCTGATCCAGTTGCTCAAGGGCGTGCCGGCGAAGATCAATCTGATCCCGTTCAACCCGTGGCCGGGCACCAACTACCAGTGTTCTGACTGGGCGCAGATCGAAAAGTTCGCCGACTTCATCAATCAGGCCGGCTATGCCTCGCCGATCCGCACGCCGCGCGGCCGCGATATCCTCGCCGCCTGCGGTCAGCTGAAGTCGGAATCGGAGCGCATGCGCAAGACCGAGCGTCTGGCGTTTGAAGCGATGATGATCGCCAATCACGGCGAAGACGACGATTGAGATTGCGGCGGGGCGCCCGTCCCGCCTTTCACCTTACTTCGCCTGGGTCATGAAGATCTTCACCGCGAAGACGGAGAAGACGCCGGCGAAGGTGTAGTCGATGCCGCGCAGAACCTTGCGGTTATTCTGCAGCCAGTTCGACATGAAATCCGCCCCATAGACGATGCCGATCCCGATCGGCAGCGACAGGATGATCGACCAGAGGCCGAGGAAGATCAGCTTACCGGTGACGTTCGGGTCGGTAGCGGTGACGAACTGCGGCAGGAAGGTCATGAAGAAGATGATGACCTTCGGGTTCAGGAGATTGACCCAGAGCCCGTTCAGGAAGGCTCCCTTCTTCGAAACGGCGGCATCCCCATCCGCCTTGATGACGAAGTTCGAGCCATGCCGGATGGCTTGCAGCGCCAGCCAGAGCAGATAGGCCGCTCCCCCCGTTTTCAAAAGCAGGAATGCCGTCGGAGAAGCCACGATCAGGGCCGAGATGCCGAAGGCGACCAGCATGGTGTGGATCGAGATGCCGAAGCTCGTGCCGGCAAGCGTCATCAGGCCGATGGCGCGCCCGTCACGCAGCGAGCGGCTGATCCAGAGTGTCATATCGGGACCGGGGGTGATCGCGAGCAGCAGGAGTGCCAGGCTGAAGGCGAGGAAGACGGGCAGGCTCGGGATAAAGTCCATGGAAGACCTCGGCGAACAGGATGTCCGCCGAGACTTACACGCTCTTCAATGCTTCGACCAGCTATCCTCGAAGGTCATCAGCGTTCGATCTTGGGATCAACGAGATTGACTTTCTCGCCCGGTGCGATGCCGAAAAGCTTGCGGAAGTCATCCGGACCAAGCAGGGCCGCAGCCTGATCGATCAGCTGCTGATTGCGGGCATTGAGGTAGTCTGGATCGGGCGGAAGAAATCCGGGCATCGTCTGCATGGCGAAGGCCTGAACCTGTGCCCGCAGCGAAAGAAGCTTGCTCAGGGTCTCTGTCCTGTCACCGAGCGCTTCGCGCGCCAACTGTTCGAAATCGTCGGGAAGATCGGCCATGGGTCCGGCTCCATCGGTGACATTCAGCGGCAGCCTTGTGCCGGTGCAGGCAGCAATCTTCTTCTGCCATGCCGTATGTTGCAAGCCATAAGTCCCGTAGATGAACGAGCTGAGCGCATACCCCCGGGCGCGCTTGACGGTTAACGGAGAGCTGCCCGAGCCCCCGGTCGAATAGAGGACCTGATTGGCGAGCTGGTGACAGACACCGTCGACGCCATAGGTGAAGATCGTTCCCTGCGCCGGCGGGTTACCGCTCGACGAAAGGTTGGGAGCAACCAGACAATCGGCGAGGTTCAGATCGCCGGACTGGCTGCCGATGTAGCCATCGGCATGCCCTGGTGCTCCCCCCTTCGGATGAAACGAGCCCCAGCAATACCAGTTTCGCTCCCCTGCCGCCTTGACTGCGGCAATATCCGGATAGGCATGCACTCGACTGTCATAGGTCGTCACCCAGGTATGGTCGACGGGCGAGCCATCGGCATAGGCGGGCACCACCCAGGCATACAGGATACTCATGGTCTCCTCCTCTTGTCAGAGACAAGAGAATACAACCATTGGAAAAATCGTCAAGTTATCTCTCGTCAAGGTGGAGTCTGAACCTCTCGCTGAAGTCAGGATGCCAGCGTGACAGGGGCGGACGGTTCTCGATGATGTCGCCGGCGGCCCAGGCGATGCGCTTTTCGTCCAGTGCGCGGTTCACTTCATTGTCGGGGCAGAGAATGTAGAAATCGCCCGCGACCAGGCTTTCCAGCATGAAGTCGACCGTTTCCTCCGGCGTCCAGGCGCCTGCGGGCTTCTCGGTGCGGCCGTTTGCTGTCAGTCCGGTGAAGACGAAGCCGGGGATCAGCAGATGGGCGGTGACATTGCAGTCCGGCGTGTTGCGCAGCTCGTGCTGAAGAGCTTCGGTGAAGGCTTTCACGCCGGCCTTGGAGACATTGTAGGCCGGATCGCCGGGCGGCGTGGTGATCCCCTGCTTGGAGCCGGTGTTGATGATAAGAGCCGCATCCTTGTGGGCGACCATGCCCGGACCGAAGGTGCGTGTGCCATTGATGACGGCCATCAGGTTGACGCCGAGCACATTTTCCCAGTTTGCCTGCGGGCCGAAGAGCGCGCTGCCTGGCTGGATCCCGGCATTGTTCATCAGCACATGCACGCGTCCGAAGCGCTGGATGACGGCGCGTTCGAGAGCTTCGAGTTCGTCGAGCTTGGAGACATCCGTTCCGATCGCCATGACATCGGCTTCGCCGCCTGCTGCAAGAGGCGTTACTTCGGCGGCCACGCTTGCCAGCCGTTCGCCTTCGAGGTCGACGAGGACAACGCAGAGACCCATGCGTGCAAAGGCCTTTGCCGCCGCGAGCCCGATACCCGAAGCAGCACCGGTGATGACGGCGACATGACCTTTCTGAAGCGCGGGATGCTGGATCGTCATGGACAAACTCCTTTTAGGTCAATGGCTTTGGCAGTGATGGCGATATGGTACCGGTGTTCGGCTTCGTCAACATGACGGCAAATTGGCCTCAGGCTCCCCTGGTCATCAGACCTAACCGGTCTTGGCCGGCACCTCGGCATGTCGATGCCCTTGCGCACCAGCGGAATCTCGCTAAAAGTGCCGCCATTCTTGATCCAGGCGGGGTTTTAGCCTCGCACCCTCCAGACGGAACATCGACATGGCACTCCCCAAAGACGTGAAGAAAGTCGTCCTCGCCTATTCCGGCGGCCTCGACACCTCGATCATCCTGAAATGGCTCCAGACCGAACTCGGTGCTGAAGTCGTGACCTTCACCGCCGATCTTGGCCAGGGTGAAGAGCTAGAGCCGGCCCGCAAGAAGGCCGAGATGCTCGGTATCAAGGAGATCTTCATCGAGGACGTCCGCGAGGAGTTCGTGCGCGATTTCGTCTTCCCGATGTTCCGCGCCAATGCCGTCTATGAAGGCGTCTACCTGCTCGGCACCTCGATCGCCCGTCCGCTGATCTCCAAGCATCTGATCGAGATCGCCAAGAAGACTGGCGCAGACGCCATCGCGCATGGCGCCACCGGCAAGGGTAATGACCAGGTTCGTTTCGAGCTGTCGGCCTATGCGCTTAACCCCGACATTAAGATCATCGCACCGTGGCGCGACTGGGCGTTCAAGAGCCGCACGGATCTCCTGAACTTTGCCGAACAGCACCAGATCCCGGTTGCCAAGGACAAGAAGGGCGAGGCGCCGTTCTCCGTCGATGCCAACCTTCTGCACTCCTCCTCCGAGGGCAAGGTTCTCGAAGATCCGGCCCAAGAAGCACCGGAATACGTGCATATGCGCACGATTTCGCCGGAAGCGGCCCCCGACAAGGCAACCATCATCAAGGTCGGTTTCCGCAAGGGCGATGCCTGCTCGATCAACGGCGTCGAGATGAGCCCGGCCACGCTTCTCGCTGCACTCAACGACTACGGCCGTGACAACGGCATCGGTCGTCTCGACCTTGTCGAGAACCGCTTTGTCGGCATGAAGAGCCGCGGCGTCTACGAGACCCCCGGCGGCACCATCCTGCTTGCTGCCCATCGTGCCATCGAATCGATCACGCTCGACCGGGGTGCAGCCCACCTCAAGGATGAGCTGATGCCGCGTTATGCCGAGCTGATCTACTACGGCTTCTGGTTCTCGCCGGAGCGCGAGATGCTGCAGGCCCTGATCGACAAGAGCCAGGAGCATGTTGAGGGCGAAGTGACGCTGAAGCTCTACAAGGGCAATGTCATGGTCATCGGTCGCGAATCGGAGAAGTCGCTTTATTCCGACAAGCTGGTGACCTTCGAGGACGACCAGGGCGCCTACGACCAGAAGGATGCAGCCGGCTTCATCAAGCTGAACGCGCTTCGCCTGCGCACGCTCGCCAAGCGCAATCTCGGCAAGTAAGCAGCACGTCTGAAAACAGATCGCCCGCCTGCCCCTCGGGGGAGGCGGGCTTTTTCATGCCCGCTGTTCGAGTCGGCGCAGCCAGAGGAAACCGGCAACAGCGCTCAGTTCCATGAAGGGTATGATGATGCCGAAGGCGATCAGGGGATCGCCGATAGAAGCAGCCGCAACACCGCCGGCAAAGCCGGCGCTCATCTGCAGGAAGCCGGTGAGCGCCGAGGCTGAACCCGCAATATGCGGAAAGGGCGCCATGCTGGTGGTGACGATATGCGGGCTTAAGAAAGCGAGGCCGAAGGTGCAGATCGCCACGGGCCCCATGATCGACAGGAAGAAGGGGGGCACAAAGGCAACCGAGAGCGCCATGATTATGGCGCCGGTGCCGCAGAGCGCAATTCCGATCCGTGAAGCCGTCAGACCCGAGATGCGGCGGGACACCAGCTTCAGCGTCAGCGAGCCGGTCAGATAGGCGCCCGATTGCATCAGCATGCCCATGCCGAACTGGGTAGGCGTCAGGCCGACCTCGTTGATCAGGACGAAAGGCAGCATGGTCGATTGGGCATAAAGCGCGCCGATCGTGCCGCTGAGCACCAGCGATGCCGCCAGGAAGCGGGAATGGCCTGCAACCTCCAGATAGTTCTTGACCAGCTGGCCGGGGCGCAGTCGCCCGAGATCCGGAACGATCGTCTCCTTCAGCAGTGTCAGGGTGAAACCCATGGCCATCAGGCCGAACGCGACCATCAGAAGAAAGACCGCATTCCAGCCGAAGGCCGCAAGCGTCAGCCCGCCCAGCGTTGGCCCCATGGCTGGGCCGACCGCGAGGAAAATGCCGATGGTGTTCAAGATGCGGCTGGCATCTGCGCCGGTGTAGAGATCCCGGACAATCGCGCGTCCGACGACGACGCCAACCGATGCGCCGATGCCCTGGATCAGCCGTGCGGCCAGGATGAATTCGACGCTCGGTGCGAGCGTCGCCAGCAGTGAGCCCGCCAGATAGATCGTCAGAAAGATAAGGGTCGCCTTCTTGCGGCCCAGGGCATCGGCCAGCGGTCCAGCAACCAGTTGGGCGAGCGCGAAGCCGGCGAAGAACATCGAGAGGCTGAGCTTGATCGCCGCGTCTGTCGTGCCGAATGCTCTAACGAGTTCGGGCATTGCCGGCGTGTAGATCGCCATGGAGATTGGACCGAGCGTGGTCAGGAAGGCGCCCAGGAAGGTGGTGCGCCGCTCGCTCATGCGCATCTCGGTCATTCGATCAGGTCCGTCATCATGAAGAAAGGCGCCCCTGCGGCGCCTTCTGGAGATGACTTAGTGCTGTTGATGCCAGAGATCGAGTGCCAATCTCCGTCTGTCGTCTGGTCAGGTCGTCTTCGCGAAGAAGTCCAGGACCTTGGCGTAAGAGTCGGCCATGTCCATGTCGCCGATCATTTCGGCAAGTGACTGCTGCGTGCGGTAGTATTCTGCATAGTCGAACTGGGAATCGTCGGTCAGGGTCGACAGATCCATGATGTTGCCGTTGCGGTCGACGATCTGAAGCGGCAGTTCCGTGGAAAGTTCCCGATAGGTATCGGCATCGATCTGTTCGCGCTGGAAGCTTTCCGAAGCAATTTCGCGCAAGCGCCGCGGCGTCATACTGGCGAAAACCGACAGAGCTTCCTCGAAAACCTCTGTCTCTTTCGAAGGCTTTACCTTCGGCTGCAGATCGGCGAGCCGGACATCCGACTGCGGAGAGATTTCTTTGACGCGAAGGGATGCAACGCCTACCGGTTGGATTGGAAAGATTTCCATGGCCGTGACCGTCCTTTCATAGGATGAATCGATCTATGGGCTTATTCGAAACTACGTCAATCGGCCTCGGTTTCGCCTGTGGAAAAATCTGCCCTTGTTCACTGATTTTTGCGTGCCTGCAGCCCCTCTGCCGGGATAACATGGTGGAAAATCAGTGCTTCGCCTGCATTCAAGCGAGGTTTCAGGAGGTTCATGCATGACTGATTCGCCCGCTTTCAATCCCGCCGTCATCGACTGGCAGGGCCCCCACGGCCTGCCGCAATTCGAACAGGTCGGTGATGGTGACTATGCGCCGGCCTTCGAGGCGGCGTTGCAAGAGCATGAAGCGGAGATCGACGCGATCGCCGACAATCCGGAGCCGGCGACCTTCGCCAACACGATCGTGGCGCTCGAAATCGCCGGTGACGCCCTGTCACGCGTCTCGGCGTTGTTCTGGAACCGGGCAGGTGCGCATACCAATCCTGGCATCCAGGCGCTTGAGCGCGAGATTGCCCCGAAGATGTCGCGCCATTATTCGAAGATCGGCATGAACGCAGCTTTGTTTGCCAGGATCGACGATCTCTGGACCCGTCGTGCTGAACTTGACCTGACCGTCGAGCAGACGCGTGTTCTGGAGCGCCATTGGAAGGGCTTCGTCAAGGCGGGTGCCAAACTGCCGAAGCCTGAGCAGGAGCGCCTGGCTGAGATCAATGAGCGGCTGGCAAGCCTAGGCGCGAATTTCGGCCAGAACGTTCTCGCGGATGAATCCTCCTGGATCCTGCCGCTCTCCGGCGAGGACGACCTTGCCGGCATTCCGGCCTTCCTGCGCGACGCCATGGCGTCCGCTGCAGCCGCACATGGCGGTGGGCACAGCCATGTGGTGACGCTGTCGCGCTCGATCATCGAGCCCTTCCTCACCTTCTCGGAACGCCGTGACCTGCGCGAGGCCGCATTCAGGGCCTGGACGTCGCGCGGCATCAATGGCGGCGAAACCGACAATTGCGGTATCGTCAGGGAGACGCTGGCGCTTCGGGCGGAAAAGGCGGGGCTTCTCGGCTACAAGGATTTCGCCTCCTTCAAGCTCGACAACACGATGGCGAAAACGCCTGAAGCGGTGAATGGTCTGTTGATGCAGGTCTGGGAAAAGGCCGTTTCGCAGGCGCGGGCAGAAGAAGCCGAACTCGCCGCCGTGATTGCCGATGAGGGCAAGAACCACGAGGTCGCGCCCTGGGACTGGCGCCATTATGCCGAAAAGCTCAGGGCGAAGAAGTTCGATTTCTCCGAGGCCGAACTGAAGCCCTATCTGCAGCTCGAAAAGATCATCGACGCCTGCTTCGATGTGGCGGGCCGTATCTTCGGCATTCGCGCCGTGCCGCTTGCCAATGTCGTCGGTTACCATCCGGATGTGCGCGTCTTTGAAATCCGTGATCGCAACGACACGCTGGTCGCCCTCTTCCTCGGCGACTATTTCGCCCGTCCCTCTAAGCGTTCCGGTGCCTGGATGAGCAGCTTCCAGACCCAGCATCGGCTGCCCTTGAAGAACGGCCGTCAGGGCGAGCTGCCGATCATCTATAATGTCTGCAACTTCGCGAAGCCCGAACCCGGCAAGCCGGCGCTGCTGTCGCTTGATGATGCGCGGACGCTGTTCCACGAATTCGGCCATGCGGCCCATGGCATGCTATCCGACGTCACCTATCCCTCGGTTTCCGGTACCGGCGTCTCGCGCGATTTCGTCGAACTGCCGTCGCAACTTTACGAGCACTGGCTGACGGTGCCGGAGATCCTCAAGACCTATGCGGTGCACTACCAGACGGGTGAGCCCATGCCGCAGGCATTGCTCGACAAGGTGCTCGCCGCGCGCACCTTCAATGCCGGCTTCAACACGGTCGAGTTCACCTCGTCGGCGCTGGTCGACATGGCCTTCCATACGCGGGCAGCCGTGGAGGACCCGATGGCCGTTCAGGCCGAAGTGCTTGAGAAGATCGGCATGCCCGCTTCTATTGTCATGCGCCATGCCACGCCGCACTTCCAGCACGTCTTCTCCGGGGATGGTTACTCGGCGGGTTATTATTCCTATATGTGGTCGGAAGTGCTTGACGCCGATGCCTTCGCCGCCTTCGAGGAAACCGGCAATCCCTTCGATCCGGGGATGGCATCGAAGCTCAAAACACATATCTATGCGTCCGGCGGATCGGTCGATCCGGAGGATGCCTACAAGGCCTTCCGGGGCAAGATGCCGAGCCCCGAGGCAATGCTAAAGAAGAAAGGCCTTGCGGCCTAAGCGTCGCGACGCCGCTGAAATGCGCCGCCGGCGGTAACCATCGCCGGCGCTTCGGGCGTTTCCCCCTTTCGCAAATGCAAAAAACAGGGTATGAGCGCCCCAAAGTAAATCGGCGCCTCTCTCCCGTATTGCGCCCCAGCACTCAGAGATCTTGGATATGAACCTCCGCAATATCGCGATCATTGCGCACGTTGACCATGGGAAAACGACCCTCGTCGACGAGCTCCTCAAGCAGTCCGGCTCGTTCCGCGAGAACCAGCGCGTGATGGAACGCGTTATGGACTCGAACGACATCGAAAAGGAGCGCGGGATCACCATTCTCGCCAAGGCGACGTCGATCGAGTGGAAGGACACCCGCATCAACATCGTCGACACCCCCGGCCACGCCGACTTCGGCGGTGAAGTCGAGCGCATTCTCTCGATGGTGGATGGCGCAATCGTTCTCGTCGATGCTGCCGAAGGCCCGATGCCGCAGACCAAGTTCGTGGTCGGCAAGGCGCTCAAGGTCGGTCTTCGCCCGATCGTTGCTATCAACAAGGTCGACCGTCCGGACGCCCGTATCGACGAAGTCGTCAACGAAGTTTTCGATCTCTTCGCCGCGCTCGACGCGACCGACGAGCAGCTCGACTTCCCGATCCTCTACGGTTCGGGCCGCTCCGGCTGGATGAACACCGATCCGAACGGTTCGCAGGAAGAAGGCCTGACCCCGCTGCTCGACCTCGTGGTCAAGCATGTTCCGGCGCCGACGGTCGAAGAAGGCCCGTTCAAGATGATCGGTACGATCCTGGAAGCCAACAACTTCCTCGGCCGCATCATCACCGGTCGTATCGCTGCCGGCTCGATCAAGCCGAACCAGGCCGTCAAGGTTCTCGGTCAGGACGGCAAGCTCATCGAACAGGGCCGTATCTCCAAGATCCTCGCCTTCCGCGGCATCGAGCGCACCGCCATCGAAGAAGCCCATGCCGGTGACATCGTTGCGATCGCAGGCCTCTCCAAGGGCACCGTTGCCGATACCTTCTGCGATCCGGCCGTGACCGAAGCGATGAAGGCGCAGCCGATCGACCCGCCGACCGTCACGATGTCCTTCATCGTCAACGACAGCCCGCTTGCCGGCACCGAAGGCGACAAGGTTACGAGCCGCGTTATCCGCGACCGCCTGTTCAAGGAAGCCGAAGGCAATGTCGCGCTGAAGATCGAAGAGTCCGCCGACAAGGACTCGTTCTTCGTCTCCGGTCGTGGCGAACTTCAGCTCGCCGTCCTGATCGAAAACATGCGCCGTGAAGGCTTCGAGCTTGCCGTATCGCGTCCGCGCGTGGTCATGCACAAGGACGAAGCGACCGGCCAGATGATGGAGCCGATCGAAGAAGTCGTCATCGACGTCGACGAAGAGCATTCCGGCGTGGTCGTGCAGAAGATGTCCGAGCGCAAGGCCGAAATGGTCGAGCTTCGTCCGTCGGGCGGCAACCGCGTTCGTCTGGTGTTCTTCGCTCCGACCCGTGGCCTGATCGGCTATCAGTCGGAACTCTTGACCGATACGCGCGGCACCGCCGTGATGAACCGCCTGTTCCACGACTACCAGCCCTACAAGGGTGAGATCGGGGGTCGCGTCAACGGCGTTCTGCTCGCCAACGAAGCTGGCGAAGCCGTGGCCTATGCCCTGTTCAACCTGGAAGATCGCGGCCCGATGATCATCGATGCCGGCGAGAAGGTCTATATGGGCATGATCATCGGCATTCATAGCCGTGACAACGATCTGGAAGTGAACGTGCTCAAGGGCAAGAAGCTCACCAACATCCGTGCTGCCGGCAAGGATGAAGCGGTCAAGCTCACCCCGCCGATCCGCTTCACGCTCGAGCGTGCGCTGTCCTGGATCCAGGACGACGAGCTGGTCGAAGTCACGCCGAAGTCGATCCGCCTGCGCAAGATGTTCCTCGACGCCAACGACCGCAAGCGCATGGAAAAGGCCAAGGCTGCCGTCGCCGGCTGAACCTCTTGAAAATACGTCTCATTTTGAAACCCCGGTCGTCTCGGCCGGGGTTTTGTTTGTGAATGCGACCGGTTCTGCCTTGCGAGTAATCTTAAAAAAGCGTTAAATTTTCCCGTTGGGCCGATGTAGGCCCGGGCTCCGCGTCTCCTTCCTCGGCGCGCCAGGGTGAGTTTACGTTATGAAGACGTTGTCGATCGACTTGCGCTTGGCAGGTCCCGGGGATGCCGCAGCGATCGCGGAAGCCCATCGCAATGCCTGGATGCACGCCTATTCGGGGATCATTCCCTATCGCGCTCTGTCCCGCATGATCGAGCGGCGCGGTGAAAGCTGGTGGCGCAAGGCAACGCGCGGCCCTGCCACGATCCTCGTTGCGGAAGTCGCCGGTGTCGTCGCTGGTTACGCATCGCTCGGCTATAACAGGGCTCGGGCTTTGCCGCATGAAGGCGAGATCTACGAGCTTTATCTTCGACCGGAATATCAGGGCATCGGGCTCGGTTACCAGCTCTTTCACGAAGCGCGGCGTCTGTTGAAGTCGCTCGGCTGCAACGGGATGGTCGTCTGGTGCCTCGAAGACAGCGAGATCGCTGCCAATTTCTTCCGTACGAATGGCGGCGTCGACGCCGTCGAAGGCATGGAAGACTTCGACGATGTGCATCTGAAGAAGCTTGGCTTCATCTGGAACTGAGGGAGTTTCCCTCAGTCCACGACATAGCCTTCCGGCCAGCTGAAAGTGCGCTCGCTGCTGAGCGGCCCTCGTTTGCCGTACCACTCGGGCGGCTGCATCCCGCAATCAAATATGCCGGCCACGTCATCGGCCACACGCCGCGCCAGCTGGTTTGCGTCGGCGGTCGCTTTTGCATCGACCATGCCGACGAAGCAGGAGCCCGGATAGGCTGATGTCCCGACACGCGAGATGACGAGAACCTGCCCCGTGCTTTCAGGGCTGGGTGATCCGCTGGGGCCGGGATTTTCGATGAACCAGCGCAGGATGGCTGCGAAAGGCCGGCCATTGCCGTCGAGTCGCCACTCGATTTTCGTGTTGACCCGGTTGAAGGCTGCGAAGCTTTCAAAGGCGCCGTCGATCAGTTCCTGGTCGATCTGGCCGAAAATCGCGCTCTGGCGCAGATCCCCTTCCTTGAAATAGACGGGATAGTTCCTGTAACCCTTGCATTTGAGCGAAACGCCCATGGGGTCTTCGGCCAAGGTCTCACAGGCATCGAGGTTGAGGTCGGTATAGACACTTTCGGCAGCGTGAGCGGGGGCCGCGAGAAGTGCAACGTAACCCAGCATTTGCATGCCCATCCGCAGGCTTTTCATTTTCTTTGGCATCGCAGAAGGTCCCCTTTGTGACTTGCCCGCCGGAGAGCGCCTCGCGTCCGCCGAAAGCCGTGTTGCATTGCGCCATAATTCGCATTAGGTAGCGCAGGAATTCAACACTCTACGGGGTCCAAATTATGCGCATTGATGCAATTGCCATCGGCAAGAACCCGCCGGAAGACATCAACGTCATCGTCGAAGTTCCTGTCGGCGGCCAGCCGATCAAGTACGAAATGGACAAGGAGGCCGGCACGCTGATCGTCGACCGCTTCCTGTACACCCCGATGACCTATCCGGGCAATTACGGCTTCGTGCCGC
The DNA here is from genome assembly GCA_027533385.1 of Rhizobium sp. Lineage (GTDB taxonomy): Bacteria > Pseudomonadota > Alphaproteobacteria > Rhizobiales > Rhizobiaceae > Allorhizobium. Next base: position 154,372 of record JAPZUE010000009.1, read on the forward strand.
ATACGCTCTGCAAGGACGGCGATCCGCTCGACGTTCTCATCTGCAACACCCGTCCGCTGGTGCCGGGCTGCGTCATCAATGTCCGCCCGATCGGCGTGATGATGATGGAAGACGACGGCGGCATGGACGAGAAGATCCTTGCGGTTCCGGTGCCGAAGCTGACGCGCCGCTACGACAAGATCGCCAACTACACGGACCTGCCGGAAATCACGCTGAAGCAGATCCAGCACTTCTTCGAGCACTACAAGGATCTGGAGCCCGGCAAGTGGGTGAAGATCGGCGACTGGCAGGATGTCGATGTCGCCAAGCAGATCATTCTCGAGTCGATCGAGCGCGCCAAGTCTGAGAAGAAGTAAGTTCAGGCGGACGCGATCGCGTCTATCCTCGATTTCAAATCCTCCGGGTCGCCCTCGATCCGGAGGATTTTTTGTCTGGCGGTTTCGCCTGAGACCACGGATATCGCCGACTTCGGGACCTTCAGCGTTTTCGAGAGCAGGGCGATCAGCGCCTTGTTGGCCTTGCCCTTTTCCGGCACTGCGGTCACGCGCGCTTTCAGATGCGCCAGGCCATCACCTGCAATCTCCACGCCCTCCAACGCATCACGCCCGCCGTTCGGTGTCAGCCGGACGGCGAGCAGGATGTGATCACTGCAGAGGCGATAGGGGAGGGTCACGCCACCAGCGGGTAGATGCTGTTCCAGAGGAAGGAGCGCAGGAAGAAGATGATCAGCAGCAGGATAATCGGCGAGATGTCGATGCCGCCGAGATCCGGCATGAAGCGGCGGATCGGGCGCAGGGCCGGTTCTGTCACATTGTGGAAGAACTGGCCGAGGGTGGCGACGAAGCGGTTGCTGGAATTGATCACATTGAAAGCGTAGAGCCAGGAGAAGATGGCACTCCCGATCAGAATCCAGGTGAAGATGCTCAAGGCAAGGTCAATCGTCTGAAACAGGGCGTACATTCAGGTCTCCATTTCTCGGTTGACAGAGATGTAGACATTGGCGACTTAACGGACAAGTGGATGGGGCCCACGCAATCCGAATCATGTTTAACGGCGGGCCTGCCCGCAGCTTAAGGTATTTTCGATGCACCCGTCCTCGGCCGACGATCGTTTCGCGGCGTTTCGGCATTCCTCCTATACCCGCTTCTTCTTCGCTCGCTTTCTCGGCGCCTTCGCCACGCAGATCCTCAGTGTTTCCGTCGGCTGGCAGATGTACGACAAGACGGGCAATGTCTTCTATCTCGGCCTGATCGGTCTCGTGCAGTTTCTGCCGTCGCTGCTTCTGATCCTCGTGACCGGATCGGTTGCCGACCGGTATAACCGCCGGGCCATCGTCGCAATCTGCATGATCCTGAGCGCCATCTGCGCTGCTGCCTTGCTCTTCCTGACCGTCACCGATTCCTTCGAGCCGACCATCGTGTTCGCGATCCTCGTGGTCTTCGGGATCGAACGTGCCTTTGCCGCACCTGCGGTCCAGTCTCTCGCGCCCAATCTCGTGCCGCAGAAGGATCTCTCGAATGCGGTCGCCTGGAATTCGTCCTCCTGGCAGACGGCCTCGATCGTCGGCCCTGTCGCAGGCGGCCTGCTTTACGGTGCCAGCCCGGTTGTCGCCTATTCGGTGTCCTTCGGCTTCTTTGCGGCGGCGGCGATCCTCGTCCTCCTGGTGAAGCGCCCACCGCAGCCAAGGTCCCAGAAAGCCGTCACCCTCGATACGCTGTTTGCCGGTTTCCGCTTCATCTTCGGGGAAAAGGTGGTGCTGGGTGCGATCTCGCTCGACCTCTTCGCGGTCCTGCTCGGCGGCGCCGTGGCGCTGATGCCGGTCTTTGCGCGTGATATTCTCGATCTCGGTCCCTGGGGCCTCGGCCTGCTGCGCGCAGCGCCCGGGATCGGCGCGATCATCGTTGCGATCGCGCTCGCAAGCTTCCCGATCCGCTACAATGCCGGGATCTTCATGTTCATCGGTGTTGCTCTGTTCGGGGCCGGTACCATCGTCTTCGGCTTGTCCGAATATGCGTGGCTTTCGATCCTCGCGCTGATGCTGATGGGCGCTGCGGACATGGCATCGGTTTATGTGCGCGAGACCCTGATCGCACTCTGGACCCCGGATGATGTGCGTGGTCGCGTCAACGCCGTCAATATGGTCTTCGTCGGCGCCTCCAACGAACTCGGCGAGTTCCGTGCCGGCACGCTGGCGCATTTCATCGGGCCTGTTCCGGCGGTTGTGCTCGGTGGTTTTGGAACGCTTGCCGTTGCCGCGGTCTGGGCGCTCGGCTTCCCGCAGCTGCGCAAGATCGACAGTCTGGAAGCGCCGGAGCGTCAGGAGGCGCGCTGATCTCGCTCGAAGATCAGGTCGAGGAAATCCGACAGCCAGGCCTTGAGCGGCGCGTCGAAGATCATCCGGCCCTCCAGATGCTCGCGGCCCTGCTGAGCGTTCGGCAGGACGAAGCGATGGGCGCCGTGAACCACCCAGCGGTGCATCATGGCGCGGGTCAGCTCGGCGTGGAACTGCACGCCCCAGGCGTTTTCGCCATAGCGGAAGGCCTGGTTGGGATAGACATCACCGGTTGCCAGCAGCTTTGCGCCACGCGGCAGGCTGAAGCCTTCGCGGTGGAAGTGGTAGACCATCTTTGGCCAGTGCATCAGAAGCCGCCCATGCTCCGTCGGGTGGATCGGATACCAGCCGATTTCGGTGCGTTCTTCCCTGTCTGCCTCGACCTTGCCGCCGAGATGGCGGACGAGCATTTGCGCGCCGAGGCAGATGCCGAGGAAAGGCTTGTCCTCCTTGAGCGGCACATCGAGCCAGTTGATTTCGGTCTTGATATAGTCGTCCGGGTCGTTGGCACTCATCGGGCCGCCAAAGACGACGGCGCCGGCATGGTCCTTCAGCGTTTTCGGCAGTTCCTGACCGAGCAGGGGACGCCGGATGTCGAGGGCGTAGCCCTTCTCTTCCAGCATCTGGCCGACGCGACCGGGGCTCGACCGTTCCTGATGCAGGACGATCAGAACAGGCTGCTTGCGATCGCGCGGGCGCGACCGGTCCTCACGTGGCATCGTCGATCGCTCCAAGACCCGCCCGTTCGGCTGCTTCCTGTCGCTGGACGATGCGTTCCCGTCCGGAGACGCCGAGCAGATCGGCAACCCGCCAGATCGCATGATCCTCCATTTCGCTGCGGGTGCCATCGGCATAGACGATGTCCCAGAGGATGCCGACGAGGTGCTGGCGCTCGTCTTCGTTCAGCTGGCGTTTCAGCTCGGTGGTAAAGCGATAGTAGTCGACCGCCTCGCTTTCGGCGTCCTGACCGGCTTCGATCAAGGCATCGAGCGCGCCATCATCAAGCCCGTATTCTTCCTTCAGGATTTCCCGCAGTTTCATCCGTTCCGCATCGCGCACGACACCGTCTGCCTCCATGACCTGGAGACAGAGGGCAGCCACGGCAATCCGGGGATCATCGGGTGCAAAGACCGCCTTGGGGCGATCCTGCATCACGGATTGGAAGAAGGCTTGCAGGCGATCGAGCATCAGGGCTCCGTCAGAAGAGTTTCAGGCGTGTCTTGGGTTCGGGTGCTGTGAGCGTCGGATCCTTGACACCGGGGTCATCCGGAGGGCGTCCGAAGAAGGGTTCCACGACAACCGCCTCCTTTGTCGGTAGGCCCTCTTTGGATGTCTCGGATGAGGGTGTTTCCGCCTTTGCAGTGTTGGCCGGATTGTTGGTAGGCGCGTCTGCGTCGATCACCAGCCCTTGGGCTTCCACCGGCTTCGGGGATGGCTTTTCGACCGCAGACTTCGGCTGTGCCGGCGCATCGGCTTTCAAGACCGGCGGCAGGGAAGCGAGTGCCTTTTCGCCGTCTGACACGCTGCCTTCCTCAATCGGTCCGGCGAGCTGGTCGAAGGGCGTCTTCCATTCGAAAGCATCGAGACGCCCGGTGACCGGCGAGATCGGCATCCAGCGCTCCGAGACATGGCCGTCGGCCACCCAGGCGGGATCGCGTGGGGCTTTCAGGGCCTGGCCCATCCAGTGGCGGATGCGGCCCTGATCGCCGGTTTCTGCTTCCTCGATATCGGCAAGCAGCAGATAGACGCGCTCGCGCGAGGCGATGCGGGCTGCCGCTTCGGCCTTGGTGCGGGCCTTCTTGAAGTCCTGCGCATCGAGTGCGGCTTCCGCGACGGCCAGCAGGGAGTCGTAGTTGTTCGGCTTGAGCGCTTCCAGCTTTTCGGCCTTCTTCAGGCGGTCCACCGCGCTGTCGCCGCTTCGGGCGCGCACATAGGCGCGGGCGAGTTCCGGATGCGGTTCGATTTTCCAGACTTGTTCGAGCGTGCTCGATGCCTTGCGCAGATTGTCTTCGCACATGTAGGCCTTGGCGGCGACGATCGCGGCCGGGACCAGATCCTTGGCCAGCTTCAGCGCCTTCAGGGCGCTGTCGCGAGCACCGGCCGGGTCGGCTTCCAGCTGGTCTTCGGCCTTGGCCGTCAGCAGCACCGCCTTCAAGCGCTCTGCCTCGTGGCGCTCCAGCACATGGGCGATCTTCTGCTGATCTAGAAGGCGGATCGCATCGTCCCAGTGTCCTGCGCGGCAGCGATATTCGAGCGTCGCCTTGGCGGCCCAGGGCAGGTACGGGGCCGCTTCAGCGGCCTGCTCGGCATATTGCCGGGCGGCCTCATGGGCACCCAGACGGTTTGCCTCGACATAGAGACCGCGCAGGCCGAGTTCGCGGGTTTCGGGGTCCTCCGACATTTCCTGGAAAAGCCGGCGTGCCTCGTCGTGACGGCCTTCGATGAGGGCTGCCTGGGCGTCGAGGACGCGGATCAGCGGCTCCTGGTCGGCGCGGATGAGACTGCGAGCCCGGGCGCTCATGCGCCTTGCGAGAAGGGCGTTGCCGGCGCCGGCGGCTATCAGACCGGTCGAAAGTGCCTGATAGCCACGGTCACGCTTGCGGGCGCGGAAGAAGCGGCGGACCGAATGGGGAGATGTCCAGAGCGTGCGCAACATCCACCACAACAGCATGATCACGGCGACGAGTGCGACGAGGGCGGTCACGGCGACCATCAGGCCCGTCTGGTAAAGATGGCCTTCCCAGTCCAGTGTGATGTTCCCCGGGCGTTCGGCGATCCAGGAAAAGCCGAAAGCCAGCGCCAGGATGAGACCGAAGAAGAAGAGGATCTTGAGGATCGTGGTCATGCATCAGCCTCCGTTGCCAGCGACAGTCTGAGACAGGGCAGCGGATACACTGTCTTCCGCCTCAATTCTGCTCTTCAGTCTGGTCGCGAAATCGGAGGATGCCTGCTTGCCCATCTCGGGCAGAGTTTCCCATTCGAGTGACGCACCCTTCAGGTCGCCATTTTGCAATTTGTTTTCGATCCGGGCGACGATGGCTTCCGGTGTCTCACCTTCGACATTGCCGACAGGCCGTACCTTCACCAGCGAGCGGGCGCTTGCCAGCAGGCGATCGGTCCAGCCTTCGCCTGTGGCAGGTTGATTGATGGCCGCCAGAATATCCTCTGCAATCTGGTTGAAGCCGCGCGCGAGATCGGAGCGGGAGGGCACACCGGCATTTGCGAGCGGGGTCAGCGTTGCGATGGCCGGGTCTTCGGGCGAAACGCTTTTCAGGGCATCGAGTTCGGACAGGAAAGGGCCACCGCGATCAATTGCCGTCTTCAGGCCGGCCAGCGCAATCGCGCGCGCCAATTCTACATCGCTGCGAGGTTCTTCCAGCTTGCGTTCGGCTTCCGTCAGACGTGTCGCGCTCTGGTCGAGGGCCTGCTTGTTGCTGGCGATTTCGGCGCGCAGCGATTCGATTGCCTGTTCGGCGGCGACAAGCTGTGTTTTCAGAGCTTCGACGGCTGCAGCGTCGGCAGCAGGAGTCGCGCCAGCATTCGCCACACTGGTTTCCAGCGCCGCAATGCGCTCGGCAAGAGCAGGATCGGTGGCGGGGGTTGCGGGCTGTGCCGCGAGCCGGGCGACCTCGGCCTTGAGGGCGTCGAGTTCTGCCGTGTCGATTGCAGGGGCCGCGACCGTCTGTTCCGGTCCAAGGCCCGGTACGATCCCGGCATATTGCATGCTGCCGGCAAGCGCGAGGGCCACGAGCCCGCCGAAAATGCCGGAGGCGACCAGTGTCGAGGTCGCGGGCGATTGGCGCACCGGCTCTCGTGCTGGCGGTGTCTCTGATTTCGGCGTGGTATCGACGCTTGCGTCTTTCTCGTCGGTCGGCGTGCTTGCGGCAGAGGTCTCGGATGCCGGTGTCCAGGGATCAACTGGCGTGTCGGTCGAGGTGGTGTCGGCGCCTGGGGCTTCTGCGGTCACACCGTCAGAGGCAGACGACGGGGCGGTGGCATCGACATCGGCTTGCGCGCCGGTCTCGGGATTCGCGCCATCCTTCGGGGCCGCGGTTTCCTCGGCGGTCAGGTCGATCGTCACCGGCTCATCGGGGGCTTTCGATCGACGGGGTGGCTTTCCGGAAACCATGGCAACCTCTTCATTTCGCGCGTGTGGCTAAACCTAGTCAGTCCTCGTGGCGAAGGAAAGGCCTGAGGTTCCATTTCACGCGGCACTGCATCAAAGCAGAAGAAGGAGCAGATCCTCGCGAGGTTCCATCGGCCAGTGGGCTCGCGGTTGAATTTCTGCGGGGAGCGTCCTGGCGATCTTTTCGCTGAGGCACAGGAACCGCACCTCGGACCAATCGAGGGATGCCTGGGTACCTTCGAAGATCTCGCCTATCCGCAGCGCCGTCTCCGAGGAATAGGCCAGAATGGCATCCGGCATCGGTGTCAGCGCTCGCGTCAGTTCGGCATCGTCATGAGCAGCCGGGATCATCTGGTAGCACTCCCGAACATCCACGATGCGACCAGCGTCGGCCAGGACCGTTTCGAACTCCGGCGAGCGCGGTGTGCCGGTCAGGTAAAGGATCGGCGCACCCGGATTTTGGTTGGTTTTCGCAATGAGCAGCCGTGCGAGGGAACGGCCATCGCCATCGGCAACCGAAACATCCTGGAAACCTGCCTCTCTTGCGGCGCGGGCCGTGGCGCGGCCGACGGCAAAGAGGGGAAGGGCGAGGAAGGTGTGTCGTGCTTCGTTTGGCAGGCTCTCCAGCACGCGCATGGCTTCGGCGCTGGTCACGGCTATGGCGGCTATGCCGTGTGAGGGAGACGAAGCGAGGACTTCCGGCTGCTGGACAGCCTGCATCAGCGGCAGCAGGACCGGCTCATGGCCACGACTCCCAAGTTCGGCGGCGGTTCTGGCCGACGCCGGTTCGGGGCGCGTCACCAGAACGCGCATGGCCTCAGCTCCAGCTGTCGAAGAAGTCGCTGCCGGCCTTGGCTCGAACCGTACTGCCGGCTCGTGCACCAAGCACGGCCCCTTCCGTCCGGCTGCCTTCGATCTCGACATCGTGCCAGCGGCTGCCATCGGGCGTCAGGATCATGCCGGCAAAGCGGATTGCGTCTCCGTCGACCGTCGCATGGCCAGCAATCGGCGTGCGACAGGAGCCATCGAGTGCCCCGAGGAAGGCCCGTTCGCAGCTCACGGCATCGAAGGTGTCGCGGTCATTGATGGCGTCGAGCAGGTCGTTGGCCCTGGTATCGCCGATGCGGCTTTCAATGCAGATCGCGCCCTGGGCCGGTGCCGGGGGAAAGTCGGCGGGGTCGAGCAGTTCGGTCGGAACATCGGGCTTTCCGAGACGGCGGAGCCCTGCATAGGCGAGGAGGGTCGCGTCGACTTCGCCGTCGGCCAGCTTGCGCAGGCGCGTGTCCACGAGGCCGCGAAAGGTGATGACATTGATGTCGGGACGGATGCGACGGATGAGTGCCTGGCGACGCAGCGACGATGAGCCGACGGTTGCCCCTTCCGGGAGTTCCTTCAGTGTCGGGGCCGTGCGGCCAACGACGGCGTCGCGGACATCCTCGCGTGGCAGGTAGGCGGAGAGGAAAAGCCCTTCCGGCAGCTTTGTCGGCATGTCCTTGGAGGAATGCACTGCGAAATCGAGATCGCCCGACAGCAGCTGTTGTTCCAGTTCTTCGGTGAACAGGCCCTTGCCGCCGATCTCCGACAAGGCGCGGTCGGTGATCCGGTCGCCCTTGGTGGAGAGCACCACGATTTCGAACATGTCCTCCGGCAGGCCATGTGCCTCCATCAGGCGGCGGCGGGTCTCGTAAGCCTGGGCCAGAGCGAGCGGGCTGCCGCGCGTGCCGATGCGGAAAGGTTTTGTTTGCATCCGAACTTGTCCGTTGTTACCGACAGATTTCGTAGACCGGTTTCTCGGCGACCGCAATCAATGAACAGGTTCCATGACATCCAAACTGCGCATCCTCGGCATCGAAACCAGCTGTGACGAGACGGCGGCGGCTGTCGTCACACGGCTTGCGGATGGCTCGGCTGTCACCGAGGCTGATGTCGTTTTGAGCCAGCTCGACGAGCACAGCGCCTATGGCGGCGTGGTGCCGGAGATTGCAGCCCGCGCCCATGTCGATGCGTTGGACACGCTGATCGAGGAAGCGTTGACCCGGGCAGGCACTACGCTTGCCGAGGTGGATGCCATCGCCGCCACGTCCGGCCCCGGGCTGATTGGCGGCCTTCTCGTTGGGTTGATGACCGGCAAGGCGATTGCGCGCGCAACGGGCAAGCCGCTTTATGCCGTCAACCATCTTGAGGGTCATGCGCTGACGGCGCGGCTGACGGATGGTGTTGCCTTTCCCTATTTGATGCTGCTCGTTTCGGGCGGTCACACCCAGCTCGTTCTGGTCAAGGGCGTCGGAGACTACGAGCGCTGGGGCACGACGATCGACGATGCGCTGGGCGAAGCCTTCGACAAGACAGCGAAGCTTCTTGGTCTTCCCTATCCGGGTGGTCCCGCCGTCGAACGGGCAGCCGCCTCAGGTGATCCCAAGCGGTTTGCATTTCCCCGCCCGTTGGTTGGCGAGGCCCGCCTCGATTTCTCCTTCTCGGGTTTGAAGACCGCCGTGCGTCAGGCGGCGGAAAGTATCGCGCCTGTTACCGATCAGGACATCGCCGACATCTGCGCTTCCTTCCAACATGCCATCTCGCGCACGCTGAAGGATCGCATCGGCCGTGGTCTGCAGCGGTTCAAGGAAACCTTTCCCGAGGTCGCCGAGCCTGCGCTGGTCGTGGCTGGTGGTGTCGCAGCCAATAAAGAGGTGCGCCAGACACTCGATACGCTCTGCGCCGAGCATCGCTTCCGCTTCGTCGCGCCGCCGCATCATCTGTGCACCGACAATGCCGTGATGATTGCCTGGGCAGGTCTTGAACGCATGGCGCTCGGCATGCCCTCGGATGATCTGGCTGTTGCACCCCGGTCGCGCTGGCCGCTGGATCAGGATGCCAAGGCGCTCCTTGCCTATGGCAAGCGCGGAGCCAAGGCATGAGCGGGATGCAGCGTATCGCCGTGATCGGCGCGGGTGCTTTCGGTACCGCACTTGCCGCCGTGATTGCCCAGACCGGGAAGGCGGAGGTGGTTCTGATTGGTCGCGATGCCTCGGTGATGGCGGATCTTGCCGCCAGTCGCATGCATGAGGCAGCACTCCCCGGGATCCGCCTGCCCGACACGCTCACATTTTCGTCCACGCCGAAGGATCTCGTCGGCGCTGACATCGTGCTCTTTGCCATGCCGTCCCAGGCGCAGATTGCAGCGGCGGAAACCTATGGGCCGCATCTGAAGCCGGGAGCGCCCGTCGTCATCTGCGCCAAGGGAATCGAGAAGCAGACCTCGCGTCTTCTGACGGATGTGCTTGAAAGCGCCCTGCCGGGCCATCCGATCGCCATGCTTTCGGGTCCCGGCTTTGCGGCGGATATCGCCAGGGGCCTGCCGACCGCGATGGCGATCGCTGCGGAAAATCTTGTTCTGGCTGAGCAACTGGCCAAGGCGATTTCCGGCCAGACCTTCCGGCTTTATGCGTCCGACGATCGGATCGGCGTGCAGCTTGGCGGTGCCTTGAAGAACGTGCTCGCTATAGCCTGCGGGATTGTCGAGGGCATGGGTCTCGGCGATTCGGCACGGGCGGCACTGATTGCACGCGGGCTTGCCGAGATGTCGCGGCTTGTGGATGCCATGGGTGGACGCGGGGATACGGTGCGGGGCTTGTCGGGTCTCGGTGACCTGGTGCTGACCGCAACCAGCCACCAGTCCCGCAATCTCCGTTTCGGCATTGCGCTCGGCAAGGGCGAACCGATCGGCACGCAGCAGGGATCGCTGGTCGAAGGTGCCTTTGCGGCTGCGGTTGCTGCAAGACTGGCCGAAGGCTACACGATCGAGATGCCGATCACGGAGGCCGTTGCTGCGATCATCGACGGCAGGCTGGACATCCCGACCGCGATCACCCAACTGATGTCACGACCGATCACCACCGAATAAGAGACCCTTGAGGAGAGACAAGATGCTGTTTGCCGTCATCTGCGCCGACAAGCCAGGCCACCTGAACCTTCGGATGGAAACGCGTCCGCCGCATGTCGAGTGGCTGAACGGGCTGAATGCTGCCGGCCAGCTGAAGATCGCCGGCCCCTTCCTTGATGCCGACGGCAAGCCCTGCGGTTCGATGCTGATCATCGCGGCCGACAACATCGAGGCCGCCAAGGCACTTGCCGCGCAGGATCCCTATGCCAAGGCCGGCCTGTTCGAGACCGTCGAGATCAAGCCCTATAACTGGGTCTTCAACAATCCGGAGGCGTGAACGGCATGGCATTCTGGCTCTACAAGTCCGAACCCTTCAAGTGGTCCTGGGAAATGCAGAAGGCCAAGGGCGACGTCGGCGAAGAGTGGACCGGCGTGCGCAACTATCTCGCCCGCAACAACATGCGGGCGATGAAGATCGGCGACAAGGGCTTCTTCTATCACTCGAACGAGGGGCTGGAAGTCGTCGGCATCGTCGAGGTTTGCACGCTTTCGCATCCGGATTCGACTGCCGAGGGCGATGCCCGCTGGGACTGCGTCGATATCCGTGCCGTTTGTGACATGCCAAAGCCGGTGAGCCTGAAGGACATCAAGGCGAATGAAAAGCTCGCCAAGATGTCCTTGGTCACGTCGATGCGGCTTTCCGTCCAGCCGGTGACCGAGGACGAATATTTCGAGGTCTGCCGCATGGGCGGCCTCGACAATCCGCCCGTCTGATCCGCCCGTGAAAACAGACCCTGATCGCTTCATCCTCGAAAACACAAGCGTGCTCTCACCGCCGCATGTGCCGGAGATCCGGCTGCATCTAGCCAGCGAAGTGCATGATCTCTGGCTGAAGACCGAAGAGGATCTGGAAGCGATCGGTCTGCCGCCGCCGTTCTGGGCTTTTGCCTGGGCGGGCGGGCAGGGGCTCGCGCGTTACATCCTCGATCATCCGGAAACGGTGAGGGGAAAACGTGTTCTCGATTTTGCCAGCGGTTCGGGGATGGTGGCGATTGCTGCTGCCATGTCGGGGGCGCAAGCGGTGCTCGCCGCCGACATCGATCCCTGGGCTAAATGTGCGGTGCGGCTGAATGCCGCTCTCAATGGCGTGAGCATCGATTTCACCAGCGACGACCTCATCGGCCGATCCGTCGATGTCGACGTGATCCTTGCGGGTGACGTCTTCTATGAGAGCGATTTCGCCAAGGCGCTGGTTGCCTGGTTCAGCGCAACCGCGAAGGAGGGCTGCCTCGTCCTGGTCGGCGATCCCGGCCGAAGCTATCGCCCGACCGAGCATCTGGAACCGCTCGCGACCTATCAGGTTCCGGTCACACGGGTGCTGGAAGACAGTGAAGTGAAGAAGACGACGGTTTGGAAATTCCTCTAGTTCTTCGGCCGGATAACGCAGACGCCGGCTTCGAAGGAGCAGGCGTCTTCCGGATTTTCTGCTGAAATTTCAATGATTTTTGCCCTGGGTGCACGATAGGCGATGACCTTGGGCTGGGTGTTGCGATCGATTGCGAAGAAGACGCCGCTGCCCTTGATGCGCACGCCGGAGATGCTGCCGGCGAAGGTTCCGATGCCGGGGATGACGGATGGCAGACCATTGCTGCCGATCACGGCTTCGTCACGACCGTTGTGGTGGCCATGGTGCCCCTCGTAGCGTTCGCCAGCGACAGCGAGGGTGGCAACAGAGCTGAGTACAATCGTCGCGGCCGTCAGAACGGAACCATACTTTAGCATGCGGCAACCTCCGGCGAGTGGTTAACAAATCGTTAACGCAGCATGCCCTATCCGGTTGCTAAAGTCATCCAGTTCCACGATTTTTTCGTATTGGACCGTGTCGTTTCGCGTGACGCTAAAGGTCTGTTCACGCGAATCGATTAAATTGAAATCGTCAAGCGAATGTGCTTGTCGTCCGGGGTTTCGAGGATTAAACGTCCCCGTGATGCAATGCACTGCAAACGTTATGACGCATTGCGAAATGGATGTCCGAACTGTCGGACCGCATCGAGACGCCGCGAGGTTTAGATGGCGAATGTGACAAAAAACCGGCCCCTGTCGCCGCACCTGCAAATCTACAAGCCAATTCCCACCATGGTCATGTCGATCCTGCACCGTATCACGGGAGCAGCACTTTATTTCGGCACGATCCTGGTCGCCTGGTGGCTGGTTGCAGCTTCGACGGGTGCCGAATACTTCGAATGGGTCAACTGGTTCATGGGCACCTTCATCGGCCGCCTGATCCTGTTCGGCTATACCTGGGCGCTGATCCACCACATGCTCGGCGGTCTGCGCCACCTGATGTGGGATGTCGGCTACGGCTTCGAGAAGCACTTCTCGACCAAGCTCGCCAAGGCCAACATCGTCGCATCCGTCGTCCTGACGATCCTCGTCTGGGTCGTCGCCTATATCATTCGCACCTGAGGCACCATTCCATGGATATGCGCACTCCGCTCGGCAAGGTCCGCGGTCTCGGCTCGGCCAAGGAAGGCACCGAGCATTTCTGGCGCCAGCGCGTCACCGCGGTCGCAAACATTCCGCTCATTCTGTTCTTCGTCGGCTTCGTGGTGATGTACAACGGCGCGCCTTACGCTGAAGTCGTTGGCGCATTGTCGCACCCGCTCGTTGCCGTCGTCATGGCTCTGGTCGTGCTTTCGGCCCTGATCCATATGAAGCTCGGCATGCAGGTGATCATCGAGGACTATGTCCATGCCGAGATCGCCAAGCTGCTTCTTCTGATGCTGAACACGTTCTTCGCGATCCTGATCGGTGGTCTCTGTCTTTTCGCCATCTTGAAGATCGCATTCGTAGGGTAAATCAACATGGCAACCATTCATAACTTCGCCCAGACCGGCAAAGCCTATACCTATGTTGACCATTCCTACGACGTCGTGGTCGTCGGTGCCGGTGGCGCCGGTCTGCGCGCGACGCTCGGCATGGCCGAACAGGGCTTCAAGACGGCTTGCATCACCAAGGTCTTCCCGACCCGCTCGCACACGGTTGCGGCCCAGGGCGGTATCGCCGCCTCGCTGAACAACATGACGCCCGACTGCTGGCAGTGGCACCTCTACGACACCGTCAAGGGTTCCGACTGGCTCGGTGACGTCGACGCCATGCAGTATCTCGCCATGGAAGCGCCGAAGGCGGTCTATGAGCTCGAGCATTACGGCGTTCCCTTCTCGCGCAACGAGGAAGGCAAGATCTACCAGCGCCCGTTCGGCGGTCACATGCAGAACTATGGCGAAGGCCCGCCGGTCCAGCGTACCTGCGCTGCTGCCGACCGTACCGGTCACGCCATCCTGCACACGCTCTACGGCCAGTCGCTGCGTAACAATGCGGAATTCTTCATCGAGTATTTCGCGCTCGACCTGATCATGTCCGATGATGGCAGCCGTTGCACCGGCGTCGTCGCCTGGAACCTCGATGACGGCACCATCCATCGCTTTGCTGCCAAGATGGTCGTGCTGGCGACCGGCGGCTACGGCCGTGCCTATTTCTCGGCAACGTCTGCCCATACCTGCACCGGTGACGGTGGCGGCATGATCGCCCGTGCGGGCCTGCCGCTACAGGACATGGAATTCGTCCAGTTCCACCCGACCGGCATCTACGGCGCCGGCTGTCTGATCACCGAAGGTGCGCGCGGCGAAGGCGGTTATCTCGTCAATTCCGAAGGCGAGCGCTTCATGGAGCGCTATGCGCCCTCGGCCAAGGACCTCGCCTCGCGTGACGTTGTCTCGCGCTGCATGACGATGGAAATCCGTGAAGGCCGCGGCGTCGGCAAGAACAAGGATCACATCTTCCTGCATCTCGACCACCTCGATCCGGCCGTCCTGCACGAGCGCCTTCCCGGCATCTCGGAATCGGCGAAGATCTTTGCCGGTGTCGACGTGACCCGCGAGCCGATCCCGGTTCTGCCGACCGTTCACTACAACATGGGCGGCATTCCCACGAACTATTGGGGTGAAGTGCTGAACGCCGATTCGAACAATCCGGAACGCATCATCCCGGGTCTGATGGCCGTCGGTGAAGCCGGCTGCGCCTCGGTTCACGGGGCAAACCGTCTCGGCTCCAACTCGCTGATCGATCTTGTGGTCTTCGGTCGCGCAGCCGCGATCCGGGCTGCCGAGGTCATCAACAAGGCCGAGCCGATCCCGCATCTGAATGTCGCTTCCTGCGACAAGATCATGGACCGCTTCGACAAGACGCGTCACGCTTCGGGCCAGACCCCGACTGCCGTGCTGCGCGACAAGATGCAGCGCGCCATGCAGGAAGACGCGGCTGTCTTCCGTACGCAGGAATCGCTCGAAAGCGGCTGCCGCCGCCTGGATGCGATCTGGAAGGAACTGCCGGATATCAAGGTCACCGACCGCTCGATGATCTGGAACTCCGACCTCGTCGAAACACTCGAGCTGCACAACCTGATGGCCAATGCGATCACCACGGTCTATGGCGCCGAGGCCCGCAAGGAAAGCCGCGGGGCGCATGCCCGCGAAGACTTCAAGGACGGTCCGATGGGCGGTCGCGACGATGCCAACTGGCGCAAGCACACGCTTGCCTGGGTATCGGAAGCGGGCGAGGTCAAGCTCGACTACCGCCCCGTTCACACCGAGCTCATCGCCGACGGGATCGATCCGAAGAAGATCGAGCCCAAGGCTCGCGTCTACTGATTTGAGGAACTCATCATGGTAGAACTCGCTCTCCCCAAGAATTCCCAGATCACCGAAGGCAAGGTCTGGCCGAAGCCTGCAGGCGCCAAGAACGTCCGCGAATACCGGATCTATCGCTGGAATCCGGATGATGGCGCCAATCCGCGGATCGACACCTATTACATCGATGTCGACGACTGTGGCCCGATGGTTCTCGATGGTCTTCTCTACATCAAGAACAACATCGACCCGACGCTGACGCTGCGCCGTTCCTGTCGCGAAGGCATCTGCGGTTCCTGCGCGATGAATATCGACGGCACGAATACGCTGGCCTGCACCAAGGGCATGGACGAAATCAACGGCACGGTGAAGGTCTACCCGCTGCCGCACATGCCGGTCGTGAAGGACCTGGTGCCTGATCTCACCAACTTCTACGCCCAGCACCGCTCGATCGAGCCCTGGCTGAAGACGGTGTCGCCGACGCCGGCGAAGGAGTGGAAGCAGAGCCACGAGGATCGTCAGAAGCTCGACGGCCTCTACGAGTGCATTCTCTGCGCCTGCTGCTCGACCTCCTGTCCGAGCTACTGGTGGAACGGCGACCGCTACCTCGGTCCGGCCGTTCTCCTGCAGGCTTATCGCTGGCTGATCGACTCGAGAGATGAAGCAACCGGTGAACGCCTCGACAATCTCGAGGATCCGTTCCGGCTCTATCGCTGCCACACGATCATGAACTGCGCCCAGGCCTGCCCGAAGGGCCTGAACCCGGCCAAGGCGATTGCCGAGATCAAAAAGATGATGGTCGAGCGTCGCGCCTGATCTGCATTGTCAAAAGAATGAGAGGCCGCCCGGGAACTGTTTCGGGCGGCCTTAATTTATCCATATAGTGCCGGCTATCGATCCCACGCGATATGGAACTTGATTAACCATATTCACGTAACATATTTAAAACCCAGTTGTACGGCAGGTTGCGACGCAGGTCGCGAAAGCGGGAGTATAATGATGAAATTCAGCCATGCAGTCACCGGAGCAGCCATTCTCCTGGCGCTCGCGGGGTGCCAGCGTACATCCTACAGCAACATGAATGCCGCCAACAGCGCCCTTCCGCCGCTGCAGGCGCAGCCGGTTCCTTCGGTTCAGTCCGGACAGCTTCCGCCTCCGGGCGTAACCGACCCCTCGCAGTTTCCCGCCGCTCCGACCACGACGACGGCAGCCGCCGTCGGCACGCCTGGCGCGCCGGCCACAGCCCTTGATGTGACCAAGGAGTCGATGGTCGGCAACTGGCGTGTCCAGAGTGCCGGCACGAGCTGCGACATGTTCCTGACGCTCACCAATCTCGGTAGCGGCTCGCGCGGCGGTACCCGTGGCTGTGCCGGCGAGCTGACCACCATGGGCTCATGGGAAGTGTCCGGCAAGCAGGTCCTCCTCAAGGATCGCAACGGCAACACCATCGGCAGCCTCTTCAAGACCGCTGATGCGCGTTTCGACGGCAGCACCGCGTCCGGTCAGCCGGTCAGCCTCAGCCGCTGATTATTCTCTCATCCCTGCGGTGGCCCCTTCCGGGCCACCCTCCCGGCGGGACATCCTTCCATGCAGCCAGTTCCTGATTACGGCTTGAGCGTCGTCGAGCAGTTGCGCGCGATGACGGAGGCGGGGACGCTTCAGGCAGACCGTTATCAGCTCGGTGTCGCCGAAAAACTCGACCGCATCCTGACCGAATTGAAGGCGCGTCGACCAGCCGCCAAGAAGAGTGCGCTCGGCTGGATGTTTGCCCGGGCGCGCAAGCCCGATACTGCGATCAAGGGGCTCTATGTCCATGGCAGTGTCGGCCGCGGCAAGACCATGCTTATGGACCTGTTCTTCAAGCTGGCCCCCATCGAAAAGAAGCGTCGCGCACATTTCCACGAGTTCATGGCGGATGTGCATGCCCGCATTCACGCCCACCGACAAAAGCTGAAGGCTGGTGAGACCAAGCAGGCCGATCCCGTGCCGCCCGTGGCTGCGGCGCTTCGTGAAGAGGCGCAACTTCTCTGCTTTGACGAGTTCACGGTCACCGATATCGCCGATGCCATGATCCTCGCGCGGCTGTTCACGGAGCTTTTCGCCCGTGGCTGTATCCTGGTCGCAACGTCCAATGTGGAGCCTGACAACCTCTATCGCGACGGCCTCAATCGTGGGCTCTTCCTTCCCTTCATCGATCTCCTGAAGACAAATGTCCAGGTTTCAACACTGGACTCGCCGACCGATTACCGGCTGGAGAAGATGGAAAGCCTGCCGGTCTATATCGCGCCGCTCGACGATGCCCCGAAGATGATGGACATCGCCTGGAAGCGGGTGACGGAGGGGGTGCCCGAGACGCCGGTATCCATCCAGATGAAGGGCCGGACAATCGAGATCCCTCAGGCGGCTGGCCGTGCCGCGCGCTTCAGTTTCCAGGATCTCTGCGAGCGCCCGCTCGGCGCTTCCGATTATCTGGCCATCGCCAAACGCTTCGATGTCGTGTTTGTCGAGAACATTCCGCATCTGGGGCCGGAGAAGCGCAATGAGACGAAGCGCTTCATCATTCTGATCGATGCGCTTTACGATGCCAGCGTCCGGCTGTTCGCGTCTGCTGTCGCCATGCCCGAGGCTCTGCTCACGGAGAAAAAGGGCACCGAGGGCTTCGAATTCGATCGAACAGTGTCCCGTTTGTTCGAGATGCGCAGTGCAGATTATCTCGAGCTGCATCAGGCAAAACGACAGAATCGTGACGGATCGGTGACATAATATTTGACGTTTACGTAAGAATTTTATGTTCTAACCGATTGAATTTGATACACAGAAAATTATCGTTTGCGATTTAAACCCTTTGGAGCTATGCGGTTTGTCCTCAAGGGCAGGCTAAAACTGTCTCGGCCTTGGTCGCGGATCCAAAAGGAAGTCTACAATGGCGCGCAAAAAGATCGCTCTTATCGGTTCTGGAATGATTGGTGGAACGCTGGCGCATCTCGCCAGTCTGAAGGAACTGGGCGATATCGTCCTGTTCGACATTGCTGACGGCATCCCGCAGGGCAAGGGTCTCGACATTGCCCAGTCGGGTCCGGTCGAAGGCTTCAATGCCAAGCTCTCCGGTGCGAGCGACTATGCTGCCATCGAAGGTGCTGACGTCTGCATCGTCACCGCCGGCGTTGCCCGCAAGCCGGGCATGAGCCGCGACGATCTGCTCGGCATCAACCTCAAGGTCATGGAACAGGTCGGCGCCGGCATCAAGAAGTATGCCCCGAACGCCTTCGTCATCTGCATCACCAACCCGCTCGACGCGATGGTCTGGGCTCTGCAGAAGTTCTCGGGCCTTCCGACCAACAAGGTCGTCGGCATGGCTGGTGTTCTCGACTCGGCCCGCTTCCGCCACTTCCTGTCGGCTGAATTCAATGTCTCGGTCGAAGACGTCACCGCCTTCGTTCTCGGCGGCCACGGCGACACCATGGTTCCGCTCGCCCGCTACTCCACGATCGCCGGCATCCCGCTGACCGACCTCGTCAAGATGGGCTGGGTCACCAAGGAACGCCTCGAAGAAATCATCCAGCGCACCCGTGACGGCGGCGCCGAAATCGTCGGCCTGCTGAAGACCGGTTCGGCTTACTACGCACCCGCTGCTTCCGCCATCGAGATGGCCGAGTCCTTCCTCAAGGACAAGAAGCGCGTTCTGCCCTGCGCCGCCTACCTTACCGGCCAGTATGGCGTGAAGGACATGTATGTCGGCGTTCCGGTCATCATCGGTGAAGGCGGCGTCGAGCGCATCATCGAAATCGACCTGAACAAGGCCGAGGAAGAAGCCTTCCAGAAGTCTGTCGGCGCCGTTGCCGGCCTCTGCGAAGCCTGCATCAACATCGCCCCGGCTCTCAAGTAATTGCCATAGCCCTCCCATCGGGCGGCCCAGAACAGGGACACGACAATGAACATTCATGAATACCAGGCCAAGGCTCTTCTGAAGAGCTTTGGTGCACCGGTCGCCGAAGGTGTGGCGATCTTCTCCGCAGAAGAAGCCGAAGCCGCTGCGAAGCAGCTGCCGGGCCCGCTCTACGTGGTAAAGAGCCAGATCCATGCTGGTGGTCGCGGCAAGGGCAAGTTCAAGGAACTGCCGCCGGAAGCCAAGGGCGGTGTGCGCCTCGCCTTCTCGATCGACGAAGCCAAGGCGCATGCCAAGGAAATGTTCGGCAACACGCTGGTGACCGCCCAGACCGGCGACGCCGGCAAGCAGGTCAACCGTCTCTACATCGAAGACGGCGCCGACATCGCTCGCGAACTCTACTGCTCGCTGCTCGTCGACCGCTCGGTCGGCCAGGTTGCCTTCGTCGTCTCGACCGAAGGTGGCATGGACATCGAAGCCGTTGCGCATGACACGCCCGAGAAGATCCACACCATCGCGATCAACCCGGAAACCGGCGTGACCGCTGCCGACGTTGCCAAGATCTCGGCTGCGCTGGAACTTTCCGGTGCTGCTGCAGAGGATGCGAAGTCGCTCTTCCCGATCCTCTACAAGGCCTTCTCCGAAAAGGACATGGCACTGCTCGAGATCAACCCGCTGATCGTCATGAAGAATGATCATCTGCGCGTTCTCGACGCCAAGGTCTCGTTCGACGGCAACGCTCTGTTCCGCCATGACGACGTTCGTGCGCTGCGCGACGAGACCGAAGAAGACGCCAAGGAAATCGAAGCTTCGAAGTGGGACCTCGCCTATGTCGCCCTCGACGGCAATATCGGCTGCATGGTCAATGGTGCCGGTCTCGCCATGGCGACGATGGACATCATCAAGCTCTACGGCAAGGAGCCGGCAAACTTCTGCGACGTCGGCGGTGGCGCTGGCAAGGAGAAGGTCGCGGCTGCCTTCAAGATCATCACGGCCGACCCGAAGGTCGAGGGCATCCTCGTCAACATCTTCGGCGGCATCATGAAGTGCGACGTCATCGCGGAAGGCGTGATCGCCGCCGTGAAGGAAGTCGGCCTGAAGGTTCCGCTCGTCGTCCGCCTCGAAGGCACCAATGTCGAACTTGGCAAGAAGCTCCTGAACGAATCCGGCCTCGCGATCACCGCTGCCGACGATCTGGACGACGCTGCCAAGAAGATCGTCGCGGCGATCAACGGCTAATCTGAGGAACCTATTCGATGTCCATTCTTGTAAACAAGAACACCAAGGTCCTCGTTCAGGGCCTGACCGGCAAGACCGGTACCTTCCACACCGAACAGGCGCTCGCCTATTACGGCACGCAGATGGTCGGCGGTATCCATCCGAAGAAGGGTGGCGAAAACTGGACCGGCTCCAAGGGTGAAACCCTGCCGATCTTCGCGACCGTCGCCGAAGCCAAGGAAAAGACCGGTGCAGATGCATCCGTGATCTACGTTCCGCCGGCAGGTGCAGCCGATGCCATCATCGAGGCGATCGACGCTGAGATCCCGTTCATCACCTGCATCACCGAGGGTATCCCGGTCATGGATATGGTGCGGGTCAAGGCCAAGCTCGACAAGTCCAAGTCGCGTCTGCTGGGCCCCAACTGCCCGGGCATCCTGACGCCGGAAGAGTGCAAGATCGGCATCATGCCGGGCTCGATCTTCCGCAAGGGTTCGGTCGGCATCGTCTCGCGTTCGGGAACACTGACCTATGAAGCCGTGTTCCAGACCTCGAACGAAGGCCTCGGCCAGACGACCGCCGTCGGTATCGGTGGCGACCCGGTCAAGGGTACCGAATTCATCGACGTGCTTGAGATGTTCCTGGCCGATCCGGCCACCACCTCGATCATCATGATCGGCGAAATCGGCGGCTCGGCTGAAGAAGATGCGGCGCAGTTCCTCATCGATGAAGCCAAGAAGGGCCGCAAGAAGCCGATGGCCGGCTTCATCGCGGGCCGTACGGCTCCGAAGGGCCGCACCATGGGCCATGCCGGTGCTGTCGTTTCCGGTGGCAAGGGCGATGCCGAATCGAAGATCGCTGCCATGGAAGCCGCCGGCATCAAGGTTTCGCCTTCGCCGGCACGTCTGGGCAAGACCCTGGTCGAAGTCCTCAAGGGCTGAGACCTGACGAAAATCAAGCCAGGCGAAGGGTTGGTCAGGTAACCCTCCGCCTGGACTTTGCATATCTGAGGCGATCCGCTGTTGGAAGCGATCGCGAGCGGCAGGCCGGGCATCCGGCCATCAATTCTAGTCGGGAGGCGAGCCGAGACGCTCGCGAAACACCATGGGTAGGCAAGAAGCCAACGAGCAGTTTCTGATCACGTCCTTCCTCGACGGATCGAATGCGGCCTATATCGAACAGCTTTACGCACGCTATCAGGAAGACCCCTCCTCGGTCTCCGAAGAGTGGCGTGCCTTCTTCAAGGCACTCGCCGACAATCCCGGTGACGTGAAGAAGGCGGCATCGGGCGCCTCCTGGAAGCGCAAGAACTGGCCGATCGCTGAGGGCGGCGATCTCGTCAATGCGCTCGACGGCAACTGGGGCGTGGTCGAGAAGGCCATCGAAAAGAAGGTTCAGGCCAAGGCCGAAGCCACCGCCGCTTCGACCGGCAAGGCCGTGTCCGAAGCCGAAGTGCTGCAGGCAACGCGCGATTCGGTTCGCGCCATCATGATGATCCGCGCCTATCGCATGCGCGGTCACCTGCATGCCAAGCTTGACCCGCTTGGTCTCGCCGCCCCGGTCGAGGACTACAACGAGCTCTCGCCGTCTGCCTATGGCTTCACCGAAGCCGATTACAGCCGCAAGATCTTCATCGACAACGTGCTGGGTCTGGAATACGCCACGATCCCGCAGATGCTCGATATACTGCAGCGCACCTATTGCTCGACGCTTGGCGTCGAGTTCATGCACATCTCCAATCCCGAAGAAAAGGCCTGGATCCAGGAGCGTATCGAAGGCCCCGGCAAGGGCGTCGAATTCACGCCGAACGGCAAGAAGGCCATCCTCCAGAAGCTGATCGAGGCCGAAGGCTTCGAGCAGTTCATCGACGTCAAGTACAAGGGCACCAAGCGCTTCGGCCTTGATGGCGGTGAATCGCTGATCCCGGCGCTTGAACAGATCATCAAGCGCGGTGGCCAGGAAGGCATGGAAGAGATCGTTCTCGGCATGGCCCATCGTGGCCGCCTGAACGTGCTCTCCCAGGTCATGGGCAAGCCGCATCGCGCCATCTTTCACGAGTTCAAGGGCGGTTCGTTCAAGCCCGACGAAGTCGAAGGCTCGGGCGACGTCAAGTATCACCTCGGCGCTTCCTCGGACCGCGAGTTCGATGGCAACAAGGTGCATCTATCGCTGACGGCCAACCCGTCGCACCTTGAAATCGTCAACCCTGTCGTCATGGGCAAGGCCCGTGCAAAGCAGGACCAGCTCGCCAAGGTCTTCGACGGCGACATCATCCCGCTGAAGGAGCGCGCCAAGGTTCTGCCGCTGCTGCTGCATGGTGATGCGGCCTTTGCCGGCCAGGGCGTCGTTGCCGAAATCCTCGGTCTCTCCGGTCTGCGCGGTCACCGCGTCGCCGGCACGATGCACTTCATCATCAACAACCAGATCGGCTTCACCACCAATCCGGCCTTCTCGCGCTCGTCGCCCTATCCGTCCGACGTCGCCAAGATGATCGAAGCGCCGATCTTCCACGTCAATGGTGACGATCCGGAAGCCGTCGTCTACGCGGCCAAGGTCGCGACCGAATACCGGATGAAGTTCCACAAGCCTGTCGTCGTCGACATGTTCTGCTATCGCCGCTTCGGTCACAACGAAGGCGACGAGCCGAGCTTCACCCAGCCGAAGATGTACAAGGAAATCCGCGCCCATAAGACGGTCGTCCAGCTCTATGGCGAGCGTCTGATCGCGGAAGGCCTGATCTCGGAAGGCGAACTCGAGAAGTTGAAGGCCGACTGGCGCGCCCATCTCGAGCAGGAGTTCGAAGCAGGCCAGAGCTACAAGCCGAACAAGGCCGACTGGCTGGATGGAGCCTGGTCGGGTCTCAGGACCGCCGACAATGCCGACGAGCAGCGTCGCGGCAAGACCGCCGTACCGATGAAGCAGCTGAAGGAAATCGGCCGCAAGCTGTCGACCATTCCGGAAGGTTTCAAGGCGCACCGCACGATCCAGCGCTTCATGGAAAACCGTGCGCAGATGATCGAGACCGGCGAAGGCATCGACTGGGCCATGGGCGAAGCGCTCGCCTTCGGTTCGCTGTGCGTCGAAGGCCACAAGATCCGTCTGTCGGGTCAGGATTGCGAACGCGGCACCTTCTCGCAGCGTCACTCGGTTCTCTACGATCAGGAGACCGAAGACCGTTACATCCCGCTCGCCAATCTGGCGCCGAACCAGGCTCGCTACGAAGTCATCAACTCGATGCTGTCGGAAGAGGCCGTGCTCGGCTTCGAATACGGCTATTCGCTGGCCCGTCCGAATGCGCTGACGCTCTGGGAAGCCCAGTTCGGCGACTTCGCCAACGGTGCACAGGTCGTCTTCGACCAGTTCATCTCCTCGGGTGAGCGCAAGTGGCTGCGTATGTCCGGTCTCGTCTGCCTCCTGCCGCACGGCTATGAAGGTCAGGGTCCGGAGCATTCGTCCGCCCGCCTCGAGCGCTTCCTGCAGCTCTGCGCTGAAGACAACATGCAGGTCGCCAACGTCACGACGCCGGCGAACTACTTCCACATCCTGCGCCGTCAGGTGAAGCGTGACTTCCGCAAGCCGCTGATCATGATGACGCCCAAGTCGCTGCTGCGCCACAAGCGTGCAACGTCGAGCCTTGCCGAAATGGCCGGCGAAAGCTCGTTCCACCGTCTGCTGTGGGACGATGCCGAGGTCATCAAGGACGGCCCGATCAAGCTGCAGAAGGATGCGAAGATCCGTCGTGTCGTCATGTGCACGGGCAAGGTCTATTACGATCTGCTCGAAGAGCGCGAAAAGCGCGGCATCGACGACATCTACCTGCTGCGCATCGAACAGCTCTATCCCTTCCCGGCCAAGGCGCTCATCAACGAGCTCTCGCGCTTCCGCAATGCGGAGATGGTCTGGTGCCAGGAAGAGCCGAAGAACATGGGCGCCTGGTCGTTCATCGATCCGTATCTGGAATGGGTGCTTGCCCATATCGACGCCAAGTACCAGCGCGTGCGCTACACCGGTCGTCCGGCTGCCGCATCGCCGGCAACGGGCCTGATGTCGAAGCACCTCGCCCAGCTCGAAGCCTTCCTCGAGGACGCACTGGGCGGTTGATCCGCCCAGTCTTTCCCTCGCAGACCGTAACGTTCTCTGATCAACGGAATTGAGATCATGGCCACTGAAATCCGCGTACCCACCCTCGGCGAATCCGTCAGCGAAGCCACTGTCGGCACCTGGTTCAAGAAGGTCGGTGACACCGTCAAGGCCGACGAACCGCTCGTCGAACTGGAAACCGACAAGGTGACCGTCGAAGTCCCGTCGCCGGTCTCCGGCGTCCTGACCGAAATCGTCGCCCAGAATGGCGAGACCGTCGGTCTCGGCGCTCTGCTCGGCCAGATCGCCGAAGGTGCTGCCGGTTCTGCCGGTGCCGCAGCTCCGGCTCCGGCCGCAGCCCCTGCTGCCGCCCCGGCACCTGTCGCCGCTGCCGCTCCGGCGCCTGCTGCTGCCTCTTCCATGCCGGCCGCCCCGGCGGCTGCCAAGCTTGCTGCCGACAACAACATCTCGACCGCCGACGTCGACGGCTCCGGCAAGCGTGGCCAGGTGCTGAAGGGCGACGTGATCGCTGCCATCGCCAAGGGCGTTTCCGCTCCGGCGCCTGCTGCCGCTCCGGCGGCTCCCCGTCCGGCCTCTTCGGCTGACGATGCCTCGCGCGAAGAGCGCGTGAAGATGACCCGCCTGCGCCAGACGATCGCCAAGCGCCTGAAGGATGCCCAGAACACCGCTGCCATGCTGACCACCTATAACGAGGTGGACATGAAGGCGGTCATGGACCTGCGCAACCGCTACAAGGACATCTTCGAGAAGAAGCATGGCGTGAAGCTCGGCTTCATGGGCTTCTTCACCAAGGCCGTCACGCATGCGCTGAAGGAACTGCCGGCCGTCAACGCCGAAATCGACGGCACCGACATCATCTACAAGAACTACTGCCATGTCGGCGTTGCCGTCGGCACGGACAAGGGCCTCGTCGTTCCCGTCGTGCGCGATGCCGACCAGATGTCGATCGCCGAAATCGAGAAGGATATCGGTCGCCTCGGCAAGGCTGCCCGTGACGGTCAGCTGTCGATGGCCGACATGCAGGGCGGTACATTCACCATCTCGAACGGCGGCGTCTACGGTTCGCTGATGTCCTCGCCGATCCTGAATGCTCCGCAGTCGGGTATCCTCGGCATGCACAAGATCCAGGACCGTCCTGTTGTCGTCGGCGGCCAGATCGTCATCCGTCCGATGATGTATCTCGCGCTCTCCTACGATCACCGCATCGTCGACGGCAAGGAAGCCGTCACCTTCCTCGTTCGCGTCAAGGAGAGCCTTGAGGATCCGGAACGTCTGGTTCTCGATCTCTAAGGAGAGCTCACGATGGAGCCGGTATCCGCGTCCGCCTCTCCGCTCGTCCTGCTCCTTGCCTGGAGCGTGGTCCTGCTGGTGGTGCATGTCCTCACGCAGGGCATGCTCGCCACAAAGGAGCTGGGCACGCAGTGGAATGCCGGCCCGCGTGACGACAACAAGCAGCCGGCGAGCAAACTCGCCGGTCGTGCTGCCCGCGCATCATCGAATTTTCGCGAGACCTATCCGGCCTTTGTGGCGCTTGCCGCTGGCTTGCTCTTTACCGGCGAGTCTCAGGGTCTCGGGCTGACCGGCGCGATCGTCTGGTTCGTTGGGCGCATCGTCTACTACCCGCTCTATCTGGCGGGCGTTCCCTATATCCGCTCGCTTGTCTGGACCGGCTCGATGGTTGGCCTTGGCCTGATGTTCCTCGCACTGGTGTTTTGAGGTGGATCATGGGCGCGTCATCAGGGGCAACCGTTCTTCTTGCCGCGCTTGCGTTCTCTCAGGCGGCGTCTGCCGCTGACTGCCTGATCGAGAAAGCCACCTATCGCGAAGCCGAAACCGGGGTCGAGCTTGTGTTTGCCGCCGCCAGCGGCGAAAACACGCCCGTCACCCATGGCTTCCGCAGCGAGATCGGCAAGTTCAAGCTCAACGGCCATGTGCTCTACGATCCCGAGATCGAGCGGCCGATCGGCATGCTGATGAACAATTGCCCCGATGGTGACGTGACCGGCGCGACGATTGCCGCCTGCACCGTCTGGAAGGGTATCGTCTACGCCGTTGATGAAACAACTGGTCATGTCGACCTTCTCCCGCCTGAGGGTGCTAGCGCCCCCGATGTTCTTCTCCTTCCCGGCTTCGGCCCCGCCATCCTGCAGTCGGTTGTCGGCAAGGGCATGGAAAGCGCGCCCTGGGATGTGTTCGAGTTCAAGGGATGCGCCTCATGACCAGCCGTCCGCTTCTTCTCGTCACTGGCGGGAGCCGTGGCATCGGCGCTGCCGTCAGCCGCAAGGCTGCAGCACAGGGTTACGACCTCATCATCAACTATCGTTCTGACAAACAGGCCGCCGAGGCCGTTGCCGCCGACTGCCGCGCGCTTGGCGCCCGTGCCGAAATCGTCCAGGGCGACACTGCTGACGAAGAGGGCATCGCCGCCATCTTTGCCGCCGCCGATCGCCTCGGACCTCTCCATGGTCTCGTCAACAATGCCGGCGTTGTCGATGTCACCGCGCGGGTCGAGGAATTCGACCGGGCGCGGCTCGACCGCATGTTTGCCGTCAATGTGATCGGCAAGATCCGCTGTGCCACGGAAGCCGTGAAGCGCATGTCGACGAAGCATGGCGGCAAGGGTGGCGTGATCGTCAACATCTCCTCCATGGCCGCCGTGATCGGCAGTGCCTCGCAATATGTCGACTATGCCGCCGCCAAGGCTGCGGTGGATACCTTCACGGTGGGCTTGTCCCGCGAGGTCGCAACCGAAGGCATCCGGGTCAATGCTGTCAGGCCCGGCATCATCGACACCGAAATCCATGCATCCGGCGGCCTGCCGAACCGTGCCCGTGATCTCGCTCCCATCGTCCCAATGCAGCGACCCGGCACGGCGGACGAAGTGGCCGACAGCGTTCTTTATCTCCTCTCGCCTCAGGCATCCTATGTGACGGGTGCCCTCTTGAATGTCAGCGGCGGTCGGTAACCGTCGAAAACGAAGGAAGCTCCCCATGTCTTATGATGTCATCGTTATCGGCTCCGGCCCCGGCGGCTATGTCTGCGCCATCAAGGCGGCCCAGCTCGGCATGAAGGTTGCCGTGGTCGAGAAGCGCGCCACCTATGGCGGCACCTGCCTCAACATCGGCTGCATCCCGTCCAAGGCCCTGCTGCACGCGTCGGAAGTCTTCCACCATGCCGCCCATGGCATGGCTGATCTCGGTGTCGAGGTCGGCGCACCGACGCTGAACCTGCCGAAGATGATGGCGCACAAGGACGCGACCGTGAAGTCGAACGTCGAGGGCGTCGCCTTCCTGTTCAAGAAGAACAAGATCGACGGCATCCAGGGCACTGGCAAGATCCTCGGTGCGGGCAAGGTGCAGGTCACCAACGATGCGGGTGAAGTCCAGGTCCTCGAAACCAAGAACATCGTGATTGCCACCGGTTCCGACGTCGCCGGCATCCCGGGCGTTGCCGTCGAGATCGACGAGAAGGTCATCGTGTCCTCGACCGGTGGTATCGCGCTTGAGAAGGTCCCCGCCAAGATGATCGTTGTCGGCGGCGGTGTCATCGGCCTTGAGCTCGGCTCCGTCTGGTCGCGCCTCGGTGCCAAGGTGACCGTCGTCGAATATCTCGACACGATCCTCGGCGGCATGGACGGCGAAGTCTCCAAGCAGTTCCAGCGCATCCTTGCCAAGCAGGGCATGGAATTCAATCTCGGCGCCAAGGTCACCGGTGTGGTGAAGTCGGGTGATGGCGCCAAGGTTACGTTCGAGCCGGTCAAGGGTGGCGAAGCCCAGACGCTCGACGCCGATGTCGTGCTCGTCGCAACCGGCCGCAAGCCCTACACCGCAGGCCTCGGCCTCGAAGAAGCCGGCGTTGCGCTTGATAATCGCGGCCGCGTCGAAATCGACGGCCACTACCGCACCAATGTCGCCGGCATCTATGCCATTGGCGACGTGGTCAAGGGCCCGATGCTCGCCCACAAGGCGGAAGACGAAGGCGTGGCGCTTGCCGAAATCCTCGCTGGCCAGCATGGCCACGTGAACTACGAGGTCATTCCGGGCGTCGTCTACACCCAGCCGGAAGTCGCCTCCGTCGGCAAGACCGAGGAAGAGCTGAAGGCCGCAGGCGTATCCTACAAGGTCGGCAAGTTTCCGTTCACGGCGAATGGCCGCGCCCGCGCCATGCTCGCCTCGGATGGCTTCGTCAAGGTTCTCGCCGACAAGGACACGGACCGCGTTCTCGGCGTGCACATCATCGGCCTCGGTGCCGGCGAAATGATCCACGAAGCGGCTGTGCTGATGGAATTCGGTGGTTCGTCGGAAGATCTCGGCCGCACCTGCCACGCGCATCCGACCATGTCGGAAGCCGTGAAGGAAGCCGCACTCGCGACCTTCTTCAAGCCGCTGCATATGTGAGGCGGCCCGATCTGACATAGGTCAAATATTATATTTCGGTAAGGTTGAAGGTCGTCGCTTGTACCCCAGGCGGCGACCTTTATCATGTGTGGTCAGTGCCTCCCTTTGCTCCTCCCGAAAGGCAAGACCATGGCCCATGTCGCACCCGCGTCCTATTCGATCCCGCAGAAGGCCCTGCATTGGCTGATGGCCTTGCTCATCCTGTTCAACCTCATCTTCTCGGATGCGATGGAGGAGGTGGCCGAAGCCTATGAGCGCGGCGAGGTGCCTTCCCCCGAAAACCTGACCTTCGCCAATATCCATGCCTATGCGGGGATCGCCGTGCTCTGTCTCGGGCTCGTTCGTCTCGCCATCCGGCTGACCCGTGGCGCGCCGCCGGCGCCGGCCGAGGAGCCGCCACTTCTGCAACTCGCTGCCAAGCTTGCGCATGGCACCTTTTATGCCCTCTTCTTCCTCATCCCACTGAGCGGCATCGGCGCCTACTACTTCGGCAATGAAACCGCAGGCTTTCTGCATGGCGGTCCGCTGAAAAGCCTGATGTGGCTTTTGATCGCAGTGCACATCATCGCGCTTCTGGTACACCAGTTCTACTGGAAGACGCCGGTTGCGACGCGCATGACGCGGGGGTGACGGCAAGGGAGGATGGATGGGTCTCGTCGTTGAAAAGCGTGTCACGCTTCCGCATCCCGACCTCCCCGAAGCCGACTGGGCCGACAGCTACAGTGTCCGCCTCGATCGAAACGATCTCGTGCCGATGGAGGTTGCGAGCGAGTTGATGGGGCGGGCGCCGCGCTGGGTCGCCGCTCTCCTCAAGATCCGCAACGTGATCGTCGGTTTCTTCGGATTGAAATCCGCCGAGCTTGAGCTGACGGGCCAGGACAGGATCGGTGGCTTTCCGGTTCTGATGCATGACGACCGGCACGTGCTGCTCGGCTTCAACGACAAACATCTCGATTTCCGGATCATCGTTGCTGTCGAGCCGGAGGGCGTCAGTCATCAGCATGTGTCGCTGACGACACTCGTCAAGCGACACAACCTCTTCGGTCGGATTTACATCCTTTTCGTCACGCCCTTTCACAGGCTGATCGTAAAGACCTTCCTCAAGCGCTTTGCTGCCTCCAGGAGCGTCAGCCGTCTATCCGCGTGACGGTATATCCCTGTTTGCGGATCAGTTCGACGAGACCTTCCTCGCCCGGCAGATGCAGGGCACCGACGGCGATGAAGGCATTGCCCTTTTCCAGATGCTTCTTGCTGCCTTCGGCCATCACCAGATTGCGGTCACGCACGATCCGGGTCTCGAAAGCGGCATAGGCGCTTTCATCCTCGCCGGATGTCGGGGCGACGGCCTTGAGCATCGGCATGGTCATGCCGATTTCACCAGCGAGATAAAGCTCGGTCATCGTCTCGATGACGTCTTCCATCTTGTCGCCGAGTGCAATCGTCTCGATCAGTGCCTTGAAGTGGAAATCAACAGGCAGGTCCGACATGGCTTCGAGCTGTTCAACGAGGGTTTCCAACCCGGCGATCGGCTTGCCGGCTTTCACCGCATCTTCCGCGATCTGCTTGTCGAGGAAGGATGCGCCGGCTGCCTTGCGCGACAGTTCGCAGGCGGGGAGTGCAACGAAGCTTGCGAGAATCCACGGCTTCATCCGGGCGACGGCACCGAGTGCCAGGCCGCGCTCCTTCAGGCCGGCTTCCAGCTTTTCCAGTTCTGCGGCATCGAGATGATCCTTCACCGACTTGCCGTCGGTGAACATGGTGAGCTCGGGATGCATCAGGAGAGAGGCGGCCGCCTTCTTCTCGTCGAGGATTTCATCTGACTCGATGACCACCACATCGGCTGCGGCTGCCGCCTCGCGGGCACCCTTCGGCATGGTCAGAACCCGGGGATCGGTGACATGCATGGTGCCGAGCAGGTAGGAGGGCTTCAGACCCTCCTTCTCGACCTTCCAGAAAATGCCCTGGCCATTGGGCACCTTGGCCGCTTCGGCGCGGATCTTCGCAAGCTCCTCCGGCTTTTCCTTCTCCATCGCGACGAGCAGGTTCTCACCGTGGCATGCCACATCGGAGGCACGCGCCGGGCTTGCCGCAAAAAGCGCCGAGAGCAAAAGGGCGACAAGCAGGAGTGGCAGCGCGCCGGCGATCCAGAGACCGATTTCAGACGGCGATAGGCGCGGCAGGTGTGGCCGCAGCGAGAAAAGGCGATGCGCGTTCATGTCGTCTCCTGTCAGAAGTCCGGAGAATAGAAGCGATCGCCCTCACGTTCGATTAAGGATCTTGGTTAACGCGGCCGAGATCGGCTCTCGTCACGCGCGGGGATGGGCGCGGTCGTAGATGTCGAGGAGCCGGGCGCTGTCGACTCCGGTATAGATCTGCGTGGTCGAGAGGCTTGCATGGCCGAGCAGTTCCTGGATCGTCCTCAGGTCCCCGCCGCTGCCGAGAAGATGGGTCGCAAAGGAATGGCGAAGCGCATGTGGGGTCGCCGTATCCGGCAGGCCCAGCGCCGAACGAAGCTTCTGCATTTCGCGCTGGATGATCGCTGGCTGAAGCGGACCACCTCGGGCGCCCCGGAAGAGGGGCGCGCCGGGTTCGAGATGATAAGGGGAAAGGCCACAATAGGTCTCGACTGCTTCCATGACGACGGGCAATAGCGGGACGAGCCGCGTCTTGCCGCCCTTGCCGGTGATGCGCAGGCTCTTCGGCCTGCCCTCAAAAACCTCAGGCGTCAGACCGAGCGCCTCGGAGATACGAAGACCGCAGCCGTAGAGCAGGGAGAGCACGGCTGCATCGCGCGCCGCGATCCATGGCTCTTCATTCATCTGCGTGTCGACCGCGACCACGGCGAGCGCCTGGCGGCCGCTCAGCGGCTTGGGCAGGGATTTCGGCTGCTTTGGCGAGCGGATTGCGCTCGCACCCGCGGCATTGACCAGCCCCTTGCGCTCCAGATGGCGCAGGAACGATCGCAGGCCCGCCAGATGGCGGCCGAGCGAACGGGCGCCGGCTCCTTCCTTGCGGCGATGGGCAAGGAAGCCGCGCAGGTCTGCCGGGCGCAACGCCTTGATGTCCTCGATCTTCACGGTGCCGCCGACATGGGCGGAGAGGAATTGCAGGAATTGCCGCGTGTCGCGCTCATAGGCATCCAGCGTGTTGGCGGACAGGCGGCGCTCGGCGCTCAGGCTTTCCAGCCAGGTAGCACGTTCGCCAAGAAGTTTTTCGTCTGCCGGGATCAAATTGCGCGCCCTTTGCGTTTCTGGCTCTTGGCCACACGGCTCACGATGGCGCGGGAGGGTTAACGAATGACGAATGCCGGGGCTGTCATGAACGGATCACAAATCGCTGCCAGAACGCCTCTGGAACTCTGGCGAGGTATATGCTGATGCGCCGTTCTCCCGTCTCCACCTTTGCGACCGTCACCGACACGCTTTCGCTCCTGTCACAAGGGCGCCCGGGACATATCGTCGACACGCTGATTGCCGAGCGCGGGCAGAAGCTCGTCCAGCATCCGCTCTGGCCCGTCATGCGGCCCGTCCTTTACAGCGTACTGCGCTATGACAAGGCGATCCAGTTTGCCAATGATGTCGCCAACCTGCCGGGCCCGCAGGTCTTCGATTATCTGAGTGCCGCCCTTAGCCTCGATATCCAGGTCCGACACGCCGACCGCATCCCGTCATCCGGCGGCTTCATCCTAGCCAGCAACCATCCGACGGGGATCGCCGACGGGGTGGCGATGTATGATCTCCTGAAAGAACGCCGTCCCGACATGACCTTCTTTGCCAATCGCGATGCCGTGAGGGTCAATCCGCGTCTCGCCGAGATCATCATTCCGGTCGAATGGCGCGAAGAGCACAAGTCGAAGCTCAAGGCGCGCGAAACGCTGAAACTCACCACGCGGGCGGTGGAAGAGGGCCGGGCGACGGTGCTGTTTCCGTCTGGCCGTATTGCTTACTGGGATCAGGGCAGGCTCAACGAGCGGCCCTGGAAGACGTCTGCGATCTCGCTGGCGCGCAAATACAATCTGCCGATCCTGCCGGTGAACATGAAGGCGCGCAATTCCGGCCTGTTCTACTGGTTCGCCCGCTGGTCGACCGAGCTGCGCGACATGACCGTGTTCTACGAGCTTCTCAACAAGCGCGGCGGTCGCTTCGATTTCACGGTCGGCAATCTGATCCCGGTGGAGGCACTGGACGGCGATCCCGCCGAGGTGACCCGAGCGTTGGAGGACTATACGGTCCATCAACTGCCTGCCGATCCCGACCGCAGTTTCCGCTGATCGCTCTCCTGACAGAAAGCCTGTTTTCTTTCTGTTCTTCCGGGGGCAAGTTGCAGCCCGATGAAGGACGATTCGAAAAGCCTGTTCGGGGAGCTGTTCGAGACACCGCGCCGCAAGGTGGTGCCGGTGCTCGTTCCCATGCCTGCGCCAACGGCCTACAGCTATGCCGTACCCGATGGGTTGACGGTCGAGCCGGGCGCGATCGTGCAGGTGCCGCTCGGGCCGCGCCAGGTGATCGGCGTCGTCTGGGATGGCGGTGAGGACGCCAAAGTTGATCCGAAGAAGCTCCGGGAGATCACCAAGGTCTTCGATTGCCCGCCGCTCGACCAGGACATGCGCACCTTCCTCGATTGGGTCGCTGCCTATACACTTTCTCCGCCCGGCTATGTGGCCCGCATGGCGCTTCGGGCACCGGCAGCCTTCGATCCGGAGCCGATGATTGAGGGTCTGCGTTATGCCGGTTACCAGCCGGAGCGGCTGACGCCTGCGCGACAGAAGGTGCTGGAGATGGCCTCCGATGGTCTCTCCTGGACCAAGAGCGGCCTTGCCCATGCCAGCGGCGTTTCGACCAGTGTCATCGACGGTCTCGTCAAGCAGGGGGTGTTCGAACAGGTCTTCCTGCCGCCGCCGCCGCTGGTCGCGGCTCCTGACCCCGACTATGCGGACAACCGGCTCGCCGGTCCGCAGAAGGAGGCAGCTGAGGAAATCCTTGAGAGCCTGCGCAAGGGCGGTTTCGCCGTTTCGCTGATCGATGGTGTGACGGGCTCCGGCAAGACGGAGGTTTATTTCGAGGCGATTGCCGAGACGCTTAAGCAGGGCAAGCAGGTGCTGATCCTGCTGCCGGAAATCGCGCTCACCGCCAACTTCCTCGAACGCTTCCAGGATCGTTTCGGCTCCAAGCCCGGGGAATGGCATTCGGACCTTGCGACCCGCACCCGCGAAAAGGTCTGGCGTCAGGTGGCGACCGGCGAGATCCGCGTGGTGGCCGGTGCACGTTCGGCACTTTTCCTGCCCTTCGAGAATCTGGGTCTGATCATCGTCGACGAAGAGCATGACCCCGCCTTCAAGCAGGAAGACCGTGTCTTTTATAATGCGCGGGACATGGCGGTCGTCCGGGCGCGCATCGCGGGCTTCCCGGTCGTCCTGGTCTCGGCAACGCCGTCGGTCGAAAGCCAGGTCAACTGCATCGCCGGGCGCTACACGCGCATCCATCTGCCGACGCGTTTTGCCGATGCGGCCATGCCGGATCTGCATCTCATCGACATGCGGCGTTCACCACCGGAGCGGGGTGGGTTCCTCTCGCCCGTGCTGCTGCGTTCCGTCGGCAAGGCGGTGGAGCGCGGCGAACAGGCGCTGCTCTTTCTCAATCGGCGCGGTTATGCGCCGCTCACCCTCTGCCGGGTCTGTGGCCACCGCTTCCAGTGCCCGCAATGTTCCAGCTGGCTTGTCGAGCATCGATTCCGCGGCCAGATCCAGTGCCATCAATGCGGCTATCACGAGCCGACGCCGAATGCCTGCCCGGAATGTGGCACCCTCGATCATCTGGTTGCCTGCGGCCCGGGTGTCGAGCGCATCGCCGAGGAGGTGGAGAAGCATTTTCCCGATGCCCGCACGCTGTTGCTCTCTTCCGATATCGGCGGGGTGAAGCGGCTCCGGCTCGAACTGGAAGCGATTGCCAATGGCGAGGCCGATATCGTCATTGGCACGCAGCTCGTGGCCAAGGGGCATAACTTCCCGCTGATGACGCTGGTCGGCATCATCGATGCGGATATCGGTCTTTCCAATGGCGATCCCCGTGCTGCCGAGCGCACCTTTCAGCTGCTGTCCCAGGTTACCGGTCGTGCGGGCCGCACCGGGCGCAAGAGTCTTGGCCTCCTGCAGACCTTCCAGCCGCAGCACCCGGTGATGCAGGCCATCGTCTCGGGCGACGCCTCGGCCTTCTACGAAAGGGAGATTACCGAGCGTGAGCGGGCGCAGCTGCCGCCGTTCGGGCGTCTCGTTTCGATCATCATCTCCGCCGACACCCGTGCCGAAGCCGAGGGGCATGCGCGCGGGCTGCGCCAGGCAGCACCGCATGAAAGCGGGATTGCCATTCTGGGTCCCGCCGAAGCGCCGCTTGCCCTGATCCGCGGACGCCATCGCTTCCGGCTCTTGGTGCATGGGCGCCGCAACAGCGACATGCAGGCCTTCGTGCGCAGCATGCTGGAACGGGGGCCGAAGGAGCGCCGATCGATCCAGGTGCAGGTGGATGTCGATCCGCAGAGCTTCCTTTGAGCCAAGCGCCAAAGATTACGTCGCATCACTAGCGAATTAAGGCGTCGGGGCCATACCGCAGCCGCGCGTTTCGTGCCATAAGCCGCGCGGTTTGTTTCAACGCGGGTTGATCCATGGAATTCTACTTTCCCACCGAGCTTGGCGAGCAGCTCGCCTTTCTCTCTGCCGCCGCCACGGCCATCATCGGATGCTTCATTCTGTTTGCCCCCGGGCTGACGCTGAAGGCGCTCGGCCTGAGTGCTGCCGAAGGGCGGCCCGAGGGGCTTGGTGCCGCGCGCTCGATCGGCGGGCTGATGGTCGGGTTTTCGGGTACGGCGTTGCTGCTGGCCCAACCCACCGTCTATCTCGCTTTTGGAGCCGCCGTCGCCCTCTCGGCATTCGCGCGGATCCTCTCGATCATGTCCGACCACGGAGGCACCTGGCGCAACCTTCTCCTCCTGGTTGTGCAGGTGGTGATCGCTTCTCTCTCGCTTGCCTATGTCTTTGGTCTGACTTGAAGATCGGTTTTCATGGGCCTCGAGGCTTTGATCTCGGCAATTTGACGCAGTTTCGGACAAAAAACGGCTCAAGGCCTTGCTCTCAAGGAGCAAACCGTTAATACGCGTGTTGCGAGTCTAGACCTGCTATGCTAGACGAACCGCGAAATTCGGAAAACGCAAGTGCAGCATGCTTGTGTTTTTGGGGAAAAACAAAACGATATCAGGAGCTTGAGAGGCCTCGCCCGAGGTGTCCGGCGCCCTGGATCCAGATCAGGGAATTTTTTGCCCGTGGCAGACGCATCCCAAGTGATTTCAGGCGTGGCGGAGCGTTACGCATCGTCGCTCTTCGAGCTTGCGCTCGAAGCCGGCGCGACCGACGCCGTCGCCGCCGATCTCAACCGTTTCCAGGCGATGATCGACGAGAGCGACGATCTGAAGCGTCTGGTTCAG
This sequence comes from Rhizobium sp., assembly GCA_027533385.1. GTDB lineage: Bacteria > Pseudomonadota > Alphaproteobacteria > Rhizobiales > Rhizobiaceae > Allorhizobium. The sequence goes on from JAPZUE010000009.1 coordinate 190,473, forward strand.
TCGCCCGTCTTCACGGCCGAAGACCAGGTCAAGGCCATCAGCGCAATCGGCGAAAAGGCCGGTTTCCATGCGCTGGTGTTGAACTTCCTGAAGGTCGTCGCAAGCAATCGCCGCCTGTTTGCCGTTCCCGGCATGGTGGCTGCCTATCGCCAGATCCTCGCCCGCCACAAGGGTGAGATGACGGCTGACGTCACCTCTGCTCATGCCCTCACGGCAGAGCAGGAAACCGAACTGAAAGCGGCGCTGAAGGGCGTCACCGGCAAGGAAGTCTCGATCTCCGTCACGGTCGATCCCTCCCTGCTCGGCGGCCTGATCGTGAAGGTTGGCTCCCGCCAGATCGACACGTCTCTTCGCACCAAACTTTCCACCCTTAAGCTTGCACTGAAAGAGGTTGGCTGATGGATATCCGCGCCGCGGAAATTTCCGCAATTCTGAAAGATCAAATCAAGAACTTCGGCAAAGAGGCGGAAGTCTCCGAAGTCGGCCAGGTTCTGTCCGTCGGTGACGGTATCGCCCGCGTCTACGGCCTCGACAATGTTCAGGCCGGCGAAATGGTCGAGTTCCCGGGCGGCATCCGCGGTATGGCGCTCAACCTCGAAGCCGACAACGTCGGTGTGGTTATCTTCGGTGCCGACCGTGACATCAAGGAAGGCGACATCGTCAAGCGGACTGGCGCCATCGTCGACGTTCCGGTTGGTCCGGAGCTGCTCGGCCGCGTTGTTGACGCGCTTGGCAATCCGATCGACGGCAAGGGCCCGATCAATGCGACCCGCCGTTCGCGCGTCGACGTGAAGGCTCCGGGCATCATCCCGCGCAAGTCGGTTCATGAGCCGATGTCGACCGGCCTCAAGGCCATCGACGCCCTCATCCCGGTTGGCCGTGGTCAGCGCGAGCTGGTGATCGGTGACCGCCAGACCGGCAAGACCGCCATCATCCTGGACGCTTTCCTCAACCAGAAGGCCATCCACGACAACGGCCCAGAGAACGACAAGCTGTACTGCGTCTACGTCGCCGTCGGCCAGAAGCGTTCGACCGTCGCCCAGTTCGTGAAGGTCCTCGAAGAGCGTGGCGCTCTCCAGTACTCGATCATCATCGCCGCCACCGCATCCGACCCGGCTCCGATGCAGTATCTCGCACCGTTCGCCGGCTGCGCGATGGGCGAATACTTCCGCGACAACGGCCAGCACGCCCTGATCGCTTATGACGACCTGTCCAAGCAGGCTGTTGCTTACCGTCAGATGTCGCTTCTGCTGCGCCGTCCGCCGGGCCGCGAAGCTTATCCGGGCGACGTCTTCTACCTGCATTCGCGTCTGCTCGAGCGCGCCGCCAAGATGGGCGACGCTGCCGGCGCTGGCTCGCTGACCGCTCTGCCGGTCATCGAAACCCAGGGTAACGACGTTTCGGCCTTCATTCCGACCAACGTGATCTCGATCACCGACGGTCAGATCTTCCTTGAAACCGACCTGTTCTATCAGGGCATTCGTCCGGCCGTTAACGTCGGTCTGTCGGTTTCGCGCGTTGGTTCTGCCGCGCAGATCAAGGCGATGAAGCAGGTTGCCGGCTCGATCAAGGGTGAACTTGCCCAGTATCGCGAAATGGCCGCCTTCGCCCAGTTCGGTTCGGACCTCGACGCTGCAACGCAGCGCCTGCTGAACCGTGGTGCACGCCTGACCGAACTCCTGAAGCAGCCGCAGTTCTCGCCGCTGAAGACGGAAGAACAGGTTGCGGTGATCTTCGCTGGCGTCAACGGCTACCTGGACAAGATCCCGGTCAACCAGGTCGGCAAGTTCGAACAGGGCTTCCTTTCCTACCTCCGCTCGGAAGGCAAGGCGATCCTCGACACCATCCGCACGGAGAAGGCGATCAGCGACGATACCAAGGGCAAGCTCAAGGCCGCCCTCGATAGCTTCGCGAAGAACTTCGCCTAATTCAGGCTCAAGCCAAGGACGGATAACGGATGCCTTCACTTAAGGATCTGAAAAACCGGATCGCCTCCGTCAAGGCGACGCAGAAGATCACCAAGGCGATGAAGATGGTCGCCGCGGCGAAGCTGCGTCGTGCGCAGGAAGCGGCCGAGGCTGCCCGACCGTACTCGCAGCGCATGGGCGCCGTCCTGGCCAACATCGCGCAAGCCGTGGGTTCGGACGACAGCGCGCCGCGCCTGATGACCGGCACCGGCAAGGACGACGTGCATCTGCTCGTCGTCTGCACCGCCGAGCGCGGTCTGTGCGGCGGCTTCAACTCGTCGATCTCGCGTTTCGCCCGTGACCATGCGCGCAAGCTCGTGGCTCAGGGCAAGACGGTGAAGATCTTCTGCGTCGGCAAGAAGGGCTACGACAGCCTGCGGCGCGAATTCGCCGGCATGATCGTCGAGCGTATGGACCTGCGTGACGTGAAGCGTATCGGCTTCACCAATGCAGACGCCATCGGTCGCAAGGTCATCGGCATGTTCGAGCGTGGCGAATTCGATGTCTGCACGCTGTTCTATTCCGAGTTCAAGTCGGTGATCAGCCAGGTGCCGACCGCCCAGCAGATCATCCCGGCCGCTCCGGCCGAGGCTGCTCCGCAGGGTGGTGCGTCGGCTCTCTATGAATATGAGCCGGATGCGGCTGCGATCCTCGAGGATCTCATCCCCCGCAACATCTCGGTTCAGATTTTCCGGGCCCTGCTCGAAAACGTCGCTGGTGAAATGGGCGCCAAGATGAGCGCCATGGACAATGCGACACGCAATGCCGGTGAGATGATCAACAAGCTGACGCTTTCGTACAACCGTCAGCGTCAGGCGCAGATCACCAAGGAACTCATTGAAATCATTTCGGGCGCGGAAGCGCTCTGAGGTTAAGGAAAGAGGGTAAGATAAATGGCTAAGGCAGCTACCCCCAAGTCTAAGGCGGTGAAGTCCGCAGCCGGCGCTCTCGGCAAGGTCACGCAGGTCATCGGCGCCGTTGTCGACGTCGCGTTCGAAGGCGAACTGCCCCCGATCCTGAACGCGCTGGAAACCGACAACGGCGGCAACCGCCTCGTTCTCGAAGTTGCGCAGCACCTCGGCGAAAACCAGGTCCGCACGATCGCCATGGACTCGACCGAAGGTCTCGTCCGCGGCCAGCCGGTCTCCGACACGGGCGCTCCGATCTCGGTTCCGGTCGGTCCGGAAACGCTCGGCCGCATCATGAACGTCATCGGCGAGCCGGTTGACGAAGCCGGTCCGCTGGTCACCGAAGGCCGTCGCGCCATCCACCAGGAAGCACCGGCTTACGTCGAGCAGTCGACCGAAGCCCAGATCCTGGTCACCGGCATCAAGGTCGTCGACCTTTTGGCGCCGTACGCCAAGGGCGGTAAGATCGGCCTGTTCGGCGGTGCCGGCGTTGGCAAGACCGTTCTCATCATGGAACTGATCAACAACGTCGCTAAGGCGCACGGTGGTTACTCGGTCTTCGCAGGCGTGGGTGAGCGTACCCGCGAGGGCAACGACCTTTACCACGAAATGATCGAGTCCGGCGTTAACAAGCACGGCGGTGGCGAAGGCTCCAAGGCAGCCCTCGTTTACGGCCAGATGAACGAACCGCCGGGCGCTCGCGCACGCGTTGCTCTGACCGGTCTGACGATCGCTGAAGACTTCCGCGACAAGGGCCAGGACGTTCTGTTCTTCGTCGACAACATCTTCCGCTTCACCCAGGCAGGTTCGGAAGTGTCGGCTCTGCTCGGCCGTATCCCGTCGGCCGTTGGTTACCAGCCGACGCTCGCCACCGACATGGGTCAGATGCAGGAACGCATCACCACCACGACCAAGGGCTCGATCACCTCGGTTCAGGCCATCTACGTTCCCGCCGACGACTTGACCGACCCGGCTCCGGCCACCTCGTTCGCCCACCTGGACGCAACGACCGTTCTGTCGCGTTCGATCGCCGAAAAGGGTATCTACCCGGCCGTTGACCCGCTCGACTCGACCTCGCGCATGCTCGACCCGATGATCATCGGCGAAGAGCACTACGAAGTTGCTCGTAAGGTTCAGTCGACGCTGCAGCGCTACAAGGCCCTGCAGGACATCATCGCGATCCTGGGCATGGACGAACTGTCGGAAGACGACAAGCAGACCGTTGCCCGCGCCCGCAAGATCGAACGCTTCCTGTCGCAGCCGTTCTTCGTTGCTGAAGTCTTCACCGGTTCGCCGGGCAAGCTGGTTGCTCTCGAAGACACGATCAAGGGCTTCAAGGGCCTGGTCAACGGTGACTACGACCACCTGCCGGAAGCCGCCTTCTACATGGTCGGCTCCATCGAGGAAGCCATCGAGAAGGCCAAGCGCCTGGCTGCCGAAGCCGCCTAAGTATCGGGACTGCCGGCACGCGGGAAGCCTCGCGTGCCGCTCCATCCTTCATCAGAGAAGTGAACGACCATGGCCGACAATTTCAACTTTGAGCTCGTTTCGCCCGAGCGTCTTCTGCTCTCCGAACAGGTCAGCGAAGTCGTCATTCCGGCAACGGAAGGCGAAATGACCGTCATGGCCAATCATGCGCCGACCATGACGACCATCAAGCCGGGCGTGGTGACCGTGAAGCTCGCTTCCGGTCAGGTGTCCAAGTATGTGGTCTTCGGTGGTTTCGCTGACGTCCTGCCGACCGGCTGCACGTTGCTCGCCGAATCCGCCGTTCCGCTGGCCGAGATCGCTCCGGACACGCTGTCGAAGCGCATCGACGAAGCCCGCAAGGAGCTGGAAGGTGTCGAGCATCACGAGCACCGCACCAAGCTTGAGCAGTATCTCGCCGAGCTCACCAACCTGAACGGCGTTCTCGTCGCCGCCTGATCGGCTGCTGACGACCGACAAGTATTGAAGCCGGGCCCTCGGGTCCGGCTTTTTTCATGCCATGATGTCAGGAGGAGGCAGCGTCTTCCAGGATCATTGCCGCACCCTTTTCGGCGACCATCATCGTCGGCGCGTTGATGTTGCCTGCCGTGATGTTCGGGAAGACAGAGGCATCGACGATCCGCAGCCCCGGCACGCCATGCACACGGAGCCGGGCATCCACCACAGTTTCGCGGGGATCGCTGCCCATCGCGCAGGTGCCGCAGAGGTGATAGATGGAGCCGCTGTTAAGGCGGAAGTAGTCTAGCAGCTTGTCGTCGCTGTCGACGGTCTTGGACGGTGATACTTCCTCCTCCACCCAATCCGACAGTGCCCGGGCATCCGCAATCCGCCGCATCAACCGGCTGCCCTGCACGACCTCCGCGATGTCCCGCTCCGTCGACAGGTAGTTCGGGCGGATCAGTGGAGCGTCTGCGGCATTGGGTGACGCGATGGTCACCGTCCCCTTGCTCGTCGGGCGGCAGGCATTGAAGGCGATCAGAAAGCCGGGATAGGGCTCGGGCGTCAGCCCGGCCCGCGGATTGTCCGGAATGCGGTAGGAGAGCGGGTTGAAGTAAAGTTGGATGTTCGGCCTGATCTCCTCCGGCGAGCCACGGAAGAAGCCGCCGGCCTGGTTGACGCTCATCGCGAAAGGACCGCTGCGCTTCAACAGCCACACCAGGCCAAAGCGGGCCTGGCCAATGACACTGGCAAAATCGCCGTTCAGCGTCGGTTTCTTCGAGCGGTAGTAGAAGCTGGCGCAGAGATGGTCCTGAAGGTTCCTGCCGACGGCGTGCAGATGTTTGCGCGTTTCGATGCCCTGGGCAAACAGGTTTGCTCCATCGCCGAAGCCTGAAAGCTGCATCAGCTTGGGCGTGTCGACGGCCCCGGCTGCCAGGATCACCTCGCGGCGGGCGTTGAAGTTCTTCACCCGGCCATGCTGCATGACCTCGATGCCAGACACCCTGCCGTCCGTTTCGACCAGCAGACGCCTTGCATGGGCCTCGCGCTCGATCGTCAGGTTCGCTCGCTTGAGCGCCGGTCGCAGATACTCCGCGCTTGAGTGGGAGCGCTGGCCGCGCCTTGTGTTGACGTCGTAGACGCCGGCGCCTTCGATCGTCGCGCCGTTGAAATCTTCGTTTAGCGGGATACCGAGCTCGTCACAGGCATCTAGGAAGGCGTCACTGACCGGATGCGTGGCACCACGCATCGGGGTCACATGGATCGGGCCATTCGCGCCATGCCAGGGGCTCTCGCCACGGGCATGGGTTTCCAGCTTGCGGAAGTAGGGCAGCACGTCGTCGAAGCCCCAACCGGGATTGCCCGCGTCGCGCCAGTCGTCGAAATCCTGACGCGCGCCGCGCACGAAGACCATGGCATTGATCGAGCCGGAGCCGCCCTGCACCTTGCCGCGCGGGGCGTAGATCCGCCGCCCGCCGAGATTGGGCTCGGGCTCGGTGCGGTACATCCAGTTGACCTTGGGATTGTAGTAGCTCTTGGCGTAGCCGACGGGGATCTTGAACCAGAAGGATTTGTCCTCGCCGCCGGCCTCGATGAGCAACACGGAATAACGCCCGCTTTCGCTCAGGCGGCTCGCCACGATGCAGCCTGCCGAGCCTGCACCGACCACGATGAAATCGAAGATCATGGTGCTACCTCAGCCCTTGGCCGGTGCGAAGGCCTTTACGTCGGCATGCTCCGCCGCCATCTGCAGATGCAGTCGTTCGCCGGTATAGGGCGTGTGCTTGGCGATGACCTCGTGGTTCAGTTCGATGCCGAGGCCCGGCTCGCGCGACGGAATGAGATAGCCGTCGTCGAAGCCGAGCTTTGTCTTCAGCACCTCGGCATGGAAACCGCCAAAATCCATGATCGCCTCGTGGATGAGGAAGTTCGGGCAGGTGGCTGCGAGCTGTATCGAGGCGGCGGCCCCGACCGGGCCGTTGTAGAGATGCGGCGCGATCTGCGCATAAAAGGACTCGGCCATCCCGGCGATCTTCTTCGCCTCCAGCAAGCCGCCGACGCGAGCGACATTCATCTGCAGGATGGAGGCAGAGCCAAGCTGCAATACTCTCTGGAATTCGTATTTCGTCGTCAGGCGCTCGCCCGTCGAGACGGGGATAGAAGTGGCGCGGGCGACTTCCGCCATCGCCGCTTCCTGGCCGGGCGGAACGGGCTCCTCGAACCAGAGCGGATCGTATTTCTCCAGCCGCTTCGCCAGCCGGATCGCCGAGGAGGGGACCATCTGGCCATGGGTGCCGAAGAGGATGTCGGCGCGGTTGCCGATCGCATCACGGATCTTGCGGCAAAACTCCTCGCAGCGGTCCATGACCGGCAGCGACAGCTGGTGGCCGGAATAATTGGTGTAGGGGCCGGCCGGATCGAATTTCAGCCCGGTGAAGCCTGCCTCGACCATGCGGATCGCCTCTTCGGCTGCGAGATCCGGATCGTTGTAGTCGTATTCCCCGGCTGAATTCTTCGGATAGAGATAGGTGTAGGCGCGCAGCTTATCGTGGACCGGGCCGCCCAGCAGATCGGCTACCGGCCGTCCGGCAGCCTTGCCGATGATGTCCCAGCAGGCGATTTCGAGACCGGAGATGATCCCGACCATGGTCGGGTCGGGCCGCTGGGTGAAGCCGCTCGAATAGGCCGCGCGCCAGAAGCGCTCGATCTGGTGCGGATCATGACCTTCGAGATAGCGGGTGAAGACGTCTTCGACGAGGACGGCGATGCCAGAGGGGTGGAAGGCGGTCGAATAGATTTCACCCACACCCTTGATGCCGCAGGCCGTCTCCAGCTCGACGAAGATCCAGTACATGCCGCCGATATGCGGTGCGGGCGTTGCGACAACGTGTGTCTTGAGCGAAGCGACTTTCATGGATGCCCCCGATGAAGAATTCTTGAGCCGGCTAATCGGCGATCAGTGCTTGAGGATGACGAGGCGGGTCTGGGTGAATTCCAGCATGCCGTGCTTGCCGTCATCGCCGCCGAGGCCGGAGCGCTTCCAGCCGGCATGGTAGCCCTGGTAGGGATCGGCCGGGAAGCGGTTGATGTAGAGCTCGCCCGCCTCGATCTCGTTCGCGGCCTTCATCACCTTGCGGTAGTTCTCGGTGAAGACGACGGAGGCGAGGCCGAACTGGTGGTCGCTGGCCATGTCCAATGCTGCGTCGAAATCGGTATAGGGGATCACGGCGAGCACCGGGCCGAAGACTTCTTCCTGGACGATCTCCATGTCCTGGCGGCAGTCGGAGAGCAGCGTCGGCGGATAGAAATAGCCGTCGCCTGGCGGCAGGAAGCCACCCGTCTCGATGACGGCGCCGTCTGCCTTGGCGCGTTCGACCATGTGATGAACCCTGAGACGGGCTGCGGCATTGGCGAGCGGTCCCATGCGGCTCGGATCCTCGGCGCGGTCGCCATAGTGGCGACGCTCGAAGGCATCCTTCAGCTTGGCGAGAAGCGTGCCATGCACGGAGGTATGCACGTAGAGCCGCTCGACGGAGGTGCAGACCTGGCCGCAATGGGCGGTCTTAGCGGCGAGCACGCTTTTCGTCACCAAATCGAGATCGGCATCCGGCTCGACGATGACCGGCGTCTTGCCGCCGAGTTCCAGCGAGGGCTTGGCGATATTGACCTTGCAGTAGTCCAGAACCGTCTGGCCGGCGGCGACGCTGCCGGTCAGGGTGATCATGCCGACCTCGCGGCGGGTCGACATCACCTGGGCTACCTCGTGGCTCATGGCCATGATGCTGACCAGGCCTGCCGGAAGGTCTGCCTCCTGTATCGCTTCGGCAAAGACGAAGGCCGAGGTCGGCGTGTTGTTGCTGGGCCTGACGACCACGGCATTGCCGGTGATCAGGGCCGGTGCGATCTTGCGGACGAGCGTATAGATCGGGAAGTTGAAGGGGATCAGGCAGGCGACGACGCCGATCGGTGCACGCTTGAGCATCAGCGTTTCATTCGGCGTGTCGCTCTCGATCACCTCGCCCTCGACGCGGCGCGCCCATTCGGCGTGGTAGCGCATCAACTCAACACTGTAGCCGGTTTCAGCCACGGCATCCTCGATGCTTTTGCCGGATTCCTGTGCCAGGGCTGCGCCGATCTTCTGCTGATGGCGCTCGACGGCATCGGCGAGCCTGCGCAGGACATTGCCGCGTTCGATGGCCGGCAGACGACCCCAGGGCTTCTGAGCGGTAGCCGCGGCGTCCACCGCCTCGATGACATCGGCTTCCGTCGCCGCCGTGACCGATGCAAAAGCCTCACCCGTGGCGGGGTTCTTCACCTCGATCGTCTGGCGGGCACCGGTTTCGCGAAAAGACCCGGCAATGAAGTTCTGGAAGGTGGTCATGGCAGGCGCTCCGGCAACGGACAGTCGCGCCAAGTAGGAAGTCGAGCCTGCCTCTTCGCAAGCGACTAATTGTCGGGTTGATCATTCCAAAAAGGAATGTTTCAGGCGCTGATCTGCTTCAGAGATGGAAGCGAGCCTTCGCTGATCTCGCGGCTCAGCCAGCGTCTGAGCGCCTCGACATGCGGCGACAGCGCCCGGTCGGTGCGTGTCACCAGCCAGTAGGATTCGTGCCCCTCCACCTCGACATCCAATACCTGTGTAAGCGCGCCCGTCTGCATCAGCGGTGCGACCATCGAGCGATCCGCAACCGCGACACCCAGCCCGTTGCAGGCGGCTTCGATGACGAGATCCAGGAGGTCGAATTCCAGTCCGCCCTGCGTGTCGGTCTCGGTGAGACCCGCCGCATCCAGCCAGCGCTGCCAGGTGAGATAACGCTGGTCGGCGGAGGCCAGCACATGCAGGAAGGTGAAGCGGGAGAGATCGATCGCTTCGCCATCCCGCATCCCTTCCATCAGATGTGGGGCGCAGACGGCGATATGGCGTTCGGTAAAAAGCCGTTCCGAGCGCAGGCTCGGCCACTCGCCGTCGCCAAAACGTATGGCACAGTCGAGCATGCCGCGTTCGGAAAGATTGTCCTCGAGATCGGTCGTGACGCTCAGATCGACATCGGGCAGGAAGGCTCTAAGGCTCATCAGTCGCGGCATCAGCCAGCGCTTGGCAAAGGTCGGCGGCACGTTGATCCTGAGGCGGCGGAGATTGCTCTTCTCGCGGATGTTGCGAACGGTCATCTCGACCGTGTGGAAGGCCTGCTGCAGCGAGGCCAGCAGTTCGGCGCCGGAGGGCGTCAGCTCCAGGTGATGATGCCGGCGAATGACGAGGGTTTCGCCCAGCTGTTCCTCCAGATTGCGCACCTGACGGCTGACGGCGCTCTGGGTGAGGTTCAGCAATTCGGCAGCACGGGTGAAGCTGCGGGTCTGGCCGACCACCTCGAACACCTTCATTGCGGACAGGGCCGGCAGCCGTCTCATGATCCCTCAAACATCCCCTTCAGAGCCTTGCCGCATTAAATCAGAGGCGAACATTATTCGCCATGCACATCTGACGCGAATGTGTCACGCTTTCCGCTATAGCAGGTTGATGGCATCGGGTGAGCGATGACATAAGGTTCAGGGTTTTGTGCATTCGGGGGAATTCAGCATGAAAGTCGGCATTGTGGGTGCGGGAATGGTCGGCAGTTCGGCGGGCTATGCGCTGGCGCTGATGGGGCTTGCGAGCGAGATTGTGCTTATCGACCGCAACGAGGCGCTCGCGGTGGCGCAGGCCGAGGATATCGCCCATGCGGTGCCTTTCATGTCCTCGACCGTGGTGAATGCGGGTCAGTACCGCGATCTCGAAGGTGCCGGTGTCGTCATCCTCGCGGCCGGGGTCAGCCAGAAGCCAGGCGAAACGCGTCTGGAGCTTCTGGAGCGCAACGCTGCCGTCTTTCGTGCCGTGCTGGCCGAGGTGCTTCCGGTCGTGCCCGATGCCATCCTGCTGATCGCCTCCAATCCGGTCGACATCATGACCCAGATCACCACGCGTCTCTCCGGCATCGATCCGCGCCGGGTGATCGGCTCCGGTACCATCCTCGATACGGCCCGTTTCCGTAGCCTGGTCGGCCGGCATCTCGGGATTTCGCCGCAATCGGTGCATGCCTATGTACTCGGCGAACACGGTGACAGTGAGGTTCTTGCCTGGACAAGTGCGCGTGCTGGCTCCGTGCCGCTGTCTTCCTTTGCCGCCCAGGTCGGGTCACCACTGACAGCGGAGGTGCGCGCCCAGATCGACGACGGCGTGCGCAACGCGGCCTACAAGATCATCAATGGCAAGGGTTCGACCTATTACGGGATCGGCGCCGGCCTTGCCCGCATCGTCAAGGCCATCGCGCGCGACCAGCGGGATGTCCTGTCTGTTTCCATCTCGACGCCCGAAGTTGCGGGTGTGCGCGATGTTGCTCTGTCCATCCCGCGGGTGGTGGGCGCGGACGGAGTGCTGGCGGATCTGTTCCCGGATCTCGATGATGCGGAATATGCGGCGTTGAACCGCAGTGCGTCGCTTCTGAAGGAACGAGCCGACGCCATTCCTTTGTAGGTAGCGCAGCCTATATGCTAGAAGATTGCGAAACAGGGTTCCCGTTGCTGCTCGAGAACACAACCCTTCATTTCTGGACCTCGTCATGAACGAAACGCCGCCACTTACGCCAGAAGCTCTCGAGGATTTCCTATCGAAGGCGCGCGCCGCTAGCGGTTTGTTGAAAGCCCTGTCACACGAGACCCGCCTTCTGATGCTCTGCATTCTCTGTCAGGGCGAAAAGACGGTGACCGAGATCGAGCAGTTTCTCGGCATCCAGCAGGCGGTGGTTTCGCAGCAACTGGCGCGGCTCAGAAGCGACAAGGTCGTGCAGACCCGCCGTGAAGGCAGGCAGATCTATTATCGGATCGCCGATCCGCAGCTCGCCGAACTGATTTCCGTGCTCTACAAGATGTATTGTGGTCCGACGCCCGTGATGCGCGAAGCAGAAGAAGCTCTCGCCGACGCCTGAGCTTGTCGGAACGAGCGAAGGGCGGGAGCATGATCGACAAGCTTGAATTCTTCATCGCGCTCGCCCGCCAGCAGCATTTCGGCCGTGCGGCGGAAGAATGCGGCGTGACGCAGCCGACGCTGTCTGCTGGCATCCGTCAGCTCGAAGAGCAGCTCGGCGTGATGCTCGTCCAGCGCGGCTCGCGCTTTCTGGGGCTGACACCCGAGGGCCAGCGGGTGCTCGAATGGGCGCGGCGCATCGTTGGCGACACCCGCACCATGCGCGAGGAGATGCGGGCGGCTCGCCGCGGTCTTGCGGGTCATATCCGGCTTGCCGTCATTCCCACCGCGCTTGCCATGGTGCAGAAGCTCACCGAACCCTTCCAGGCCCGCCATCCGGACGTGACCTTTTCCGTTCTGTCGCGCACCTCGCTGCAGGTTCTGAGCCTGCTCGAAAACCTTGAGATCGACGCCGGCATTACCTATCTCGACAACGAGCCGCTGGGGCGCGTGACCAGCGTGCCGCTTTATTCGGAGCGTTATCACCTGATCACCGGCGTCGGCACCCCGCTTGCCGATCGCGACAGCGTCACCTGGAGCGAAGTCGCCGATCTCCGGCTCTGTCTCTTGACCGCCGACATGCAGAACCGCCGGATCATCAACCAGCATATGGCGGAGGCCGGGGTGACGCCGAAGCCGACGCTCGAATCCAATTCGATGATCGTGCTCTTCTCGCATATCCGCACCGGCAAATGGGCCTCGATCATGCCGAGAAACGTGGCTGAATCCTTCGGCTTCGGCGAGGAGATCCGGATGATCCCGATCACCGCGCCCGAGGCGGAGCATCTGGTCGGTCTGGTCGCCACCCATCGCGAGCCCTTCACCCCGCTCGTCTCCGGCCTATTGCATGAGGCACGCTTGCTGGCGGCCTCGAATGCCTTCGATAGAAATCTTCTATCGAGCGACGGAAGCGCCGTATTGACCTCCTGACATCAGACCCATCATCATCTTCCGATGAACGACCCCGCCAGAGCTCGGCGGGTGAGGAGGATTTCGATGAATATTCGCGTGGCTGCGGACGACGTCTCCGCCCGCATATCGGCTGTGATCGCCGAGTTGCAGCATCTGGAGGGGCCGATGCTGCCGATCCTGCACCGCGTGCAGGAGGAATTCGGCTACATCCCTGAGGTCGCCAAGCAGATCATCGCCAACGCGCTGAACCTGTCGCGCGCAGAGGTCCACGGCGTCATCACCTTCTATCACGATTTCCGCGCCGAGCCCGCTGGCCGGCATGTGCTGAAGCTCTGTCGCGCCGAGGCTTGCCAGTCGATGGGCTGCGAGCCTCTGGCGGAGACAATCAAAGCCAAGCTCGGCATCGACTGGCACGAGACGACGCCTGACGGTGCCGTCACTCTCGAACCTGTCTTCTGTCTCGGCCTCTGCGCCCAGGCGCCTGCTGCGATGCTGGACGGCGAGCTGCATGCCCGTCTCGACGAACACTGTCTTAGCGACATTCTGGCGGAGGTGCGCTCATGAGCGTGCTAGACACCATCACTGTCTTCGTCCCCCGCGATGCTGCGGCCTTGGCCGTCGGTGCCGACAAGGTGGCGGCTGCCATCGAGCGCGAAGCCAAGGCGCGCGGCCAGCACGTCACCATCGTCCGCAATGGCTCGCGCGGCATGCTGTGGCTGGAAGTGCTGGTCGAGGTCCGCACCGAGAAGGGCCGCGTTGCCTATGGTCCGGTCAGGGCCTCCGACGTGCCATCCCTGTTCGATGCCGGTTTCCTTGATGGCGGCGAACATCCCCTCGGCCATGGTCTGACCCAGGACATTCCCTTCCTCAAGGGCCAGACGCGGCTGACCTTCGCCCGCTGCGGCGTGACTGACCCTCTGTCGCTCGATGACTACCGCCACTATCAGGGCCTCAAGGGGCTCGCCAATGCGATTGCCATGCCGCCGGTCGAGATCGTCAAGCAGGTCACCGATAGCGGCCTGCGCGGTCGTGGCGGTGCAGGCTTCCCGACCGGCATCAAGTGGAAGACGGTTGCGGACGCCAAGGCCGACCAGAAATACATCGTCTGCAATGCCGATGAAGGCGACAGCGGCACCTTTGCCGACCGGATGATCATGGAAGGCGATCCCTTCGTGTTGATCGAAGGCATGGCGATTGCCGGGATCGCGGTCGGTGCCACCAAGGGCTATGTCTACACCCGCTCCGAATATCCGCATGCCATCGCCGTCATGGAAGAGGCAATCGCGATTGCCCGACGCGAGGGCATCCTGGGTGCCTCCGTCCTGGGTTCCCCTTATGCCTTTGACATGGAGGTCCGCATGGGTGCGGGCGCCTATGTCTGCGGCGAGGAAACCTCTCTGCTGAACAGCCTTGAAGGCAAGCGCGGCGTGGTGCGCGCCAAGCCGCCGCTTCCCGCACTTCAGGGCCTGTTCGGTAAGCCGACAGTCGTCAACAACGTCATGTCGCTTGCCTCCATCCCCGTCATCATGGATCGCGGTGCGCAGTTCTATCGCGATTTCGGCGTCGGTCGGTCGCATGGCACGATCCCGATCCAGCTTGCCGGCAATCTCAAGCATGGCGGGCTCTACGAGACCGCCTTCGGCCTGCCGCTCGGCCAGCTGATCAACGAGATCGGCGGCGGAACGATCTCCGGGCGTCCGGTCAAGGCGGTTCAGGTCGGCGGGCCGCTCGGCGCCTATTTCCCGCCCTCGCTGTTCGACACGATCTTCGACTACGAGGCCTTCACCGCTGCCGGTGGCCTGATCGGCCATGCCGGTGTGGTGGTCTTCGATGACACCGCCGACATGCTGAAACAGGCGCGTTTCGCCATGGAATTCTGTGCGGTCGAAAGCTGCGGCAAGTGCACGCCCTGCCGCATCGGCTCGACCCGTGGCGTCGAGACGGTCGACAAGATCGCGCGCGGCATCGAGCCGGAGAAGAACAAGGTGCTGCTGGCGGATCTCTGCAACACCATGAAGTTCGGCTCGCTCTGTGCGTTGGGTGGTTTTACGCCTTATCCGGTGATGAGTGCGATGACGCATTTCCCGGAAGACTTTGCACCGGCACCGGTCAGGGAGGCTGCGGAATGAGCTTCGTTTCTCTTTCGTCATCCTCGGGCTTGTCCCGAGGATCTACCGATTTTGCCATGCGGGGGACGTTCATTGCTGAACCGGCTCCCAGAATTCAGACGCAGCAGATCCTCGGGACAAGCCCGAGGATGACGGCGGAAAGGTAAGCGCCATGCCCCTCGTTCCTGAAATCGATTACGGCACGCCCGCCTCGCGCTCGGAAAAACTGGTGACACTCACCATCGATGGACGCGAAATCACGGTTCCCGAGGGCACGTCGATCATGCGCGCCTCGATGGAGGCCGGCATTCAGGTGCCGAAGCTCTGCGCCACCGACATGGTCGATGCCTTCGGTTCCTGCCGTCTCTGTCTGATCGAGGTGGAAGGCCGCAATGGCACGCCCGCCTCCTGCACTACGCCCGTGGCACCCGGCATCGTGGTCCATACCCAGACGGAGCGGTTGAAGGCGATCCGCAAGGGTGTGATGGAGCTCTACATCTCCGACCATCCGCTCGACTGTCTGACCTGTGCGGCCAACGGTGACTGCGAGCTGCAGGACATGGCCGGTGCCGTTGGCCTGCGTGATGTGCGCTATGGCTATGAGAGCGAGAACCACGTCAAGGCGCGGTCTGCCGAGGGTGGCATCAACGCCCAGTGGATGCCGAAGGACGAGAGCAATCCATATTTCACCTATGACCCCTCCAAATGCATCGTCTGTTCGCGCTGCGTGCGCGCCTGCGAAGAGGTGCAGGGTACGTTTGCGCTGACCATCGAGGGTCGTGGCTTCGACAGCCGCGTGTCACCCGGCGCGCATGAAGCCTTCCTGTCGTCGGAATGCGTCTCCTGCGGCGCCTGCGTTCAGGCCTGCCCGACCGCGACGCTGACGGAGAAGTCCGTGATCGCAATCGGTCAGCCGGAGCATTCGGCCGTCACCACTTGCGCCTATTGCGGCGTCGGCTGTTCCTTCAAGGCGGAGATGCGGGGCGAGGAACTGGTGCGCATGGTGCCTTGGAAGGATGGCCAGGCCAATCGCGGCCATTCCTGCGTCAAGGGCCGCTTCGCCTATGGCTATGCCAGCCACAAGGACCGCATCCTCAACCCGATGATCCGCGAAAAGATCACCGATCCCTGGCGTGAAGTGACCTGGGAAGAGGCCTATGCCCATGTCGCCTCCGAATTCAAGCGCATCCAGTATCAGTATGGCCGCGAAGCCATCGGCGGCATCACCTCGTCGCGCTGCACGAATGAAGAGACCTATCTGGTCCAGAAGCTGATCCGCGCCGGCTTCGGCAACAACAATGTCGACACCTGCGCCCGCGTCTGCCATTCGCCGACCGGTTACGGTCTCGGCCAGGCCTTCGGCACGTCTGCCGGTACGCAGAACTTCGATTCCGTCGAGCATTCCGACGTCGTGGTCGTCATCGGTGCCAATCCGACCGATGGCCACCCGGTCTTCGGCTCGCGGCTGAAGAAGCGGCTGCGTCAGGGCGCCAAGTTGATCGTCATCGATCCGCGCCGCATCGATCTCGTGCGCACCCCGCATGTGGAGGCATCCTACCACCTGCCGCTGAAGCCCGGCACCAATGTCGCCGTGCTGACGGCACTCGCCCATGTCATCGTCACCGAGGGCCTGTTCGACGAGCGCTTCATCCGCGAGCGCTGCGACTGGTCGGAATTCGAGGATTGGGCCGCATTCGTGTCCGAGCCGGAGCATTCGCCTGAGGAGACCGAAAAGTTCACCGGCGTGCCGGCTGCTGAACTGCGTGGTGCTGCGCGCCTGTTCGCCACCGGCGGCAATGGCGCGATCTATTACGGCCTCGGTGTGACCGAACACAGCCAGGGCTCGACCACCGTCATGGCGATCGCCAACCTTGCCATGGTGACTGGCAATATCGGTCGGCCGGGCGTTGGAGTGAACCCGCTGCGCGGCCAGAACAATGTCCAGGGCTCCTGCGATATGGGCTCCTTTCCGCATGAGCTGCCGGGCTATCGCCACGTCTCCGACGATGCGACGCGCGAGACCTTCGAAAAGCTCTGGGGTGTCGAGCTCAGCAACGAGCCGGGCCTGCGCATCCCCAACATGCTGGATGCCGCCGTCGACGGCTCCTTCAAGGGCATCTATATCCAGGGTGAGGACATTCTGCAGTCTGATCCCGATACCAAGCATGTTTCGGCTGGTCTTGCCGCCATGGAATGCGTCGTGGTGCACGACCTCTTCCTCAACGAGACGGCGAACTATGCGCATGTCTTCCTGCCGGGCTCGACCTTCCTGGAAAAGGACGGGACCTTCACCAATGCCGAGCGCCGCATCAACCGCGTCCGCCGCGTGATGAGCCCGAAGAACGGTTATGCCGACTGGGAAGTGACGCAAAAGCTCGCCCAGGCAATGGGTCTCGCCTGGAACTACACGCATCCGTCCGAGATCATGGACGAGATCGCGGCGACCACGCCGAGCTTTGCCGGTGTCTCCTACGACTATCTGGAAAAGATGGGCTCGGTGCAGTGGCCCTGCAACGAGAAATTCCCGGTGGGGTCGCCAATCATGCATGTCGACGGCTTCGTGCGTGGCAAGGGCAAGTTCATCCGCACCGAATATGTGCCGACGGACGAGCGCACGGGTCCACGCTTCCCGCTGCTTTTGACCACCGGTCGCGTTCTCTCGCAATACAATGTCGGCGCTCAGACGCGGCGGACGGAAAACAGTGTCTGGCATGAGGAAGACCGGCTGGAGATGCATCCGCATGATGCCGAACAGCGCGGCGTCAAGGACGGTGACTGGATCAAGCTTGCCAGCCGTTCCGGCGACACCACGCTGCGCGCCCTGATCACCGATCGCGTGGCCCCGGGCGTCGTCTATACGACCTTCCACCATCCTAACACGCAGGCCAATGTCATCACCACCGACTTCTCCGACTGGGCAACCAATTGCCCGGAATACAAGGTGACCGCCGTGCAGGTCTCGCCGTCGAACGGCCCGACCGAATGGCAGGAGGAGTATGAGGAGCTGAGCCGCCGTTCGCGGCGCATTGCCGGAAAGCTGGAAGCGGCGGAATGAGCGATGTGATCGGCTCCACGGCACGGATTGTCGGCGGGCTGAAGGCGAGCCACGGGCGCGTCTCCAGCAGCAGCAGGCTCGTGCCGGAAGAGGTGCCGATCGCCTTTTCCTATGCCGGCTCCACCCATGCGGTGATGATGGCGACGCCCGATGATCTCGAGGACTTTGCCGTCGGCTTTTCGCTCGCCGAGGGTATCATCGAGGGGGCGGAGGACGTGCTTGCCATCGACGCTATCGAGGCGGGCGAAGGGATCGACGTGCAGGTGACGCTGAAGGAGATGACGGCGGAGGCTCTCGTCGCCCGTCGGCGACGGATGGCTGGGCCTGTTGGCTGCGGTCTCTGCGGCATCGAGTCGATCGAGCAGGCGAACCGTGCTGTGCGGCCCGTTCCGGCCAGCCCGCTGTGTGTCACCGCGCAGAACATCGCCTGTGCGATGTCGCAGCTCAACGTGGCGCAGGATCTCAATCGCCAGACACGCGCCGTGCATGCGGCGGGGTTCTTCATGCCGACGGAGGGGTTGGTGGCTGTGCGCGAGGATGTCGGACGGCACAATGCACTCGACAAGCTCGTCGGTGCGGTGCTCTTGGGTGGCTGGAACCCGGCGCTCGGCGCGGTCGTGGTCACCAGCCGTCTGTCCGTCGAGATGGTGCAGAAGACGGCAGCGCTGGGGGCGCCCATGCTGATTGCCATTTCCGCGCCGACCGCGCTTGCCATCCGTACCGCCGCGCAGGCCGGGATAACCTTGATCGGCATTGCGCGCGACGAGGATTTCGAGATTTTCACCCGGCCCGACCGGGTGGCCGAGGGAGTACCGCTGCATGTCTGAAACCGGCACCGACGCCAAGCTGATCCGCATGGCCAATCAGATCGCCACCTTCTTTGCCTCCCAGCCGGAGGCGGAGCGGGTGGATGGCGTTGCCGCGCATATCAACAAGTTCTGGGAGCCGCGCATGCGCCGGCGTTTTCACGAACTCGTCGATGGCGGGGCCGAAGGCTTTCTGCCGCTGGTGATTGCTGCAGCCACCAAGATCCGCCGCCCGGAGCAGGTTGCTGCGGCGAACTGAGCAGCCGGTCAGTTGAGCCAGAGATGAATGAGGGCGGCTTCCGGGGTCTCGGTGCCGCCGTTTTCTGTGCCCGTGCTCCAGAGGCCGGCACCGGCAGCATAGGCGCCGGGTGACAGGCCGCCGGCTTCACATTGGCTCACCGCCCGCAGCCGCTTGCCGCTCTTCACTGCCTCGGCCAGAACCGTCAGCAGGTTCGCATCGTTCATCGCAGTCCCCGCGCCGAAGATCCTGAGCACCGCGCCATCGAGCGTGCCGAGCATTGCCCGGACGGCCTCTGCCGGCATGCCCGGCGACAGCGTCAGGATCGCAAGCTTGCGGTCCTCGAAGGTTCGATGCTTTGGCGTGTTCGGTCTCGCCTGCGGTTGCGAGCGGAAGGCGTCTGCTTCGTGGCTGTGATGCTTCACCAGGCCATCGGCATTGAGGAGCGTGCCGGCAAAGGCCAGCAGGACGCCGGGCTCCGTGCCCATCGCAGCTGAAATCGCGAGGTCGAGATTGCCCTCGGCATCGCCGACCTGCCCGAGCGGCAGCATCGAGCCGCAGAGGATGACGCGTCTGGCCTCGCCGGCAAGGGCTTGGCTGAGGGCTGCACCGGTGAAGGCCATGGTGTCGGTGCCGTGGGTGATGATCACGGCGGCGTCTGGATGGCTGCGGATCGTCTCCAGCATCCGGTTCCAGTGGGCAGGGCCGACATCGGCGCTGTCGAGCAGGGGATCGAAGACCTCGGCGATGAGTTGCGTGCCCTGCGGCAGGCGTTTGCTGATCGCCTCTTCCACGAGACCCTTGCGGGGCGCCAGACCTTC
This sequence comes from Rhizobium sp., assembly GCA_027533385.1. Taxonomy (GTDB): domain Bacteria; phylum Pseudomonadota; class Alphaproteobacteria; order Rhizobiales; family Rhizobiaceae; genus Allorhizobium. The sequence goes on from JAPZUE010000009.1 coordinate 210,214, forward strand.
CGGCGTTTCCGCCATGCCGATCGTGCCGCCGGTGTGGATCAAGAGCAGTTTCATGGTCTTCCTCCCAGACTTTTTGGGGTCTGGTAGGCCAGCTGCGCGCCAAGATCAACCATGGGCGTCAACGCAAAAGGGCAGCGCCTTGCAGCGCTGCCCTTTGGAAACGGACGGAGTGACCCCTGATCAGGCGGCCATGTCTTCCAGATCGCTGCCCTTGAACATCTTGGCGAGGTTCAGGAAGCAGATCATGCCATTCTCGTTGGCGATGATGCCTTCCGAGAAGGTCTTGTCGAAGGAGGCCGAGACTTCCGGAACCGGCTGGACCTGGCTCGACGGGATGGTCAGGATGTCCGAAACGCGGTCGACCAGCATGCCGATGACCATGTTGTGGACTTCGGCAACGACGATGGCCGAGCGCTCGTTGGCAACCGTGCTCTTCATGCCGAGCTTGTAGGCGAGGTCGATGATCGGGATGACCGAACCGCGCAGGTTCATCACGCCGATGACATCGGCCGGCGCATGCGGGATCGGCGTCGAGGGTGCCCAGCCGCGGATTTCGCGGATCGTGGTGGTCTTGACGCAGAACTCCTGATCATGAAGCCGGAAGGCGATGATCTCGAGGGTCTCACTGCCGAAGCTGGTGGAGCTGATAGTTGCCATTAGAAATCTTCCCAACCTTCCTGTACCTTGGCGGCCGCTGCGCCACCTGTGGCGCGAGCCACACTCGCCATGAGCTTGCGTGCCGGTGATGCAACAGGTGAAGCATCGGGACGCGCTTCCATGACTTTATGCGAAGAGTGTTGCCCAATTCTAAACTGTGACACCAGTTCGCGCAGAGATGCCGCCTGTTTTGCCAGGCTGTGGCTCGCCGCTGTCGATTCTTCCACCATGGCGGCGTTCTGCTGGGTGTTCTGATCCATGGCGTTGACCGCCTTGTTGATCTCGGAGAGGCCCGTCGACTGTTCGCGGGACGCTTCGACGATTGCAATCACGTTGACATTGATGTCCTTCACTTCCGTGACGATCTGCTCAAGGGCCTTGCCCGTTTCGCCGACCAGTTGGACACCGGTCTTCACCTGGGCCGAGGAGGTGTTGATCAGCGCCTTGATTTCCTTCGCAGCCGTTGCCGACCGCTGGGCAAGTTCACGCACTTCCTGGGCGACCACGGCAAAACCCTTGCCGGCTTCACCAGCGCGGGCCGCCTCGACGCCTGCGTTCAAGGCCAGCAGGTTGGTCTGGAAAGCGATGTCGTCGATGACGCCGATGATGTTGGAGATTTCCTTGGAGGAGTTCTCGATCTGCCCCATCGCCTCAATGGCACTCTTGACGACAAGCCCTGACTTCTCTGCTCCCTCCTTGGTCCTTGCGACAAGCTGACCGGCTTCGTTGGCGCGCTTGGAGCTGTCGGTGACGGTCTGCGTGATCTGTTCCAGGGCGGCTGCGGTCTCCTCGACGGCAGCAGCCTGCTGCTCTGTTCGCTTGGCCAGGTTGTCGGAGGCTTCGCGGATCTGCGAGGAGCCCGAGGCAATCTCATCCGTGTTTTGGCTGACTTTCTGCATGGCAGCAGCCATGCGGGTCATCGCCGCGTTAAAGTCGGTGCGGATCTGTTCGAGCGATGGGATGAACGGCTTGTCGATCATCGCGGTCAGGTCGCCATGGGCGAGCGCCGTCAGGCCTTTGGCGATTTCATCGACGGCGTTCACGCGTCCGGTGATGTCGGTCGCATATTTCACCACCTTGAAGACGCGGCCGCTGGCATCGAAGATCGGGTTGTAGGAGGCCTGGATCCAGACGACCTTGCCGCCCTTGCCGATGCGCTTGAATTCCTGGGAAACGAACTGACCGGAGGCGAGTGTCTTCCAGAATTCCCGATAGGCGTCGGAGCGGGTGTAGTCCGGCTCGCAGAACATCGAATGGTGCTTGCCGGTGATTTCGCCGAGCGTATAGCCGAGGGTCGACAGGAAGTTTTCGTTGGCCGTCAGGATCTCGCCGGTCGGCGTGAATTCGATCGTCGCCTGAACGCGGGAGATTGCCTCAAGCTTGCCGTTGTCTTCGGCGGATTTGAGTTTTGCTGCCGTGATGTCGGATGCGAACTTGACGATCTTCCAGAGCTTGCCGTTCTTGAAGACCGGGTTGTAGGACGCCTGGATCCAGATTTCGCTGCCGTCCTTCTTGAGACGCTTGTATTCGCGGCTTTCGAACTGCCCGCGATTGAGCATGGCCCAGAATTCGCGATAGTCTGCGGTTGCGGTATAGGCAGGATCACAGAAGATGCGATGGTGCTTGCCCTTGATCTCCTCAATCGTATAGCCCAGTGCACGACAGAAGTTCTCGTTCGCGGTGATGATCGTCCCATCGAGCTTGAACTCGATCACCGCCTGCGAGCGACTGAGGGCATCCAGAACCGCCTTGGATTCCATTCCCGGTAGTGCAATCAATGTCATGAAATTCCCCTCCGCCTCGCGCACCATCCGACGGTGCGGCATAGGCGAATTTTAGCCTTGTGGGTTTAAGCAAAGGTCAATGTTCAACAATTCGTGAGGTGGCGCGTGAACGGAAAAAGGTCACCACCCGCCGATTTTTGGGGGCATGAAATTGATGATCATCAATAATCTGCAGGAAATCCTTCATATTGAGATACAATCGTATACAGGTATATGGCTCAGCCTCCTCGTGTCGGCCTATCGAGTATACGTCTGCCGAAGAGGCTCGCGGCCAGTTCGACCATGACACGTGCGCTGCGGCCGCGGTCGTCGAGGAACGGGTTCAGTTCCACGAGGTCGAGTGAGGAGACGAGCCCGCTGTCGTGCAGCAGTTCCATGATCAGATGGGCTTCGCGGAAGGTCGCGCCGCCAGGGACCGTGGTTCCGACACCCGGGGCGACGTCGGGGTCAAGAAAGTCCACGTCAAGGCTGACATGCAGTAGTGCACCGGCCGCGCGCACATCGGCCAGGATGCGTTTGACAATGCTGCCCATGCCCTCTTCGTCGATCGCGCGCATGTCGTAGACGTTGACGGCGTTTTCCGTAATCAGGCGGCGCTCTTCCTCGTCCACGGAGCGGATGCCGACCTGGTAGACATGGCTCGGATCAACGAAGGGGCGATCGGCAGGCAAGATCGGCGCAAATTCTGCCTTGCCGCAGAAGAAGGCGACCGGCATGCCGTGGATATTGCCCGAGGGCGACGTCTCCGGGGCATTGAAGTCGGAATGGGCGTCGAGCCAGAGAACGTAAAGCGGGCGGCCCGCTTCGGCCGCATAGCGGGCCATGCCGGAGACGCTGCCCATAGACAGACTATGGTCGCCACCCAGCAGGATCGGCACGGCGCCACCAGCGGCGGCTCCGTAGGTCGCTGCTTCGATGGCGCGGGTGAAGGCGCCGACGACGGGCAGATGCTTGGCCCGCTCCATCTCCTGAAGGTCACTGGCCGGAGCCGGGCGCAGGTCACCACGATCTTCGACCTCATAGCCAAGCTCGCGCATGGCAGACGCAATGCCGGCGATGCGATAGGCCGCCGGTCCCATGGCGCAACCACCCCGGCCGGAACCTTCCTCGAGCGGTACGCCGATCAGTGCCACGGTCTTCTGCTGCTTGTGCATGGGTCGTCCTCGTTTAATGCCGTGTTGCCATGATCGGCCAAAGTGACGTTGTCAAAAAGATGGAACTTCGTCACAAAGCGCTATACTTTGCGCAAATCGCAACCGGCATATGACAGTTTGCAACGATGGATGATCTCGACCGCCATATCCTGGGCGCGCTGCGCCAGAACGCGCGCCTGCCCGTGGCCTCACTTGCCGCGATGACCGGGGCGTCGCGTGCGACGATTTCCGCGCGCATCGATCGGCTGGTGGCGAACGGGACGATTGCGGCTTTCACCATCCTCACCGGCAGCGAGATCCAGCCCACGGGTGTCCGGGCGATCATCATGATCGAGGTCGTCGGCAAGTTTGCGGATCGGGTCGCGCATCAGTTGCGTGGCATGCCGCAGGTCCGCTCGCTGCACAGCACCAACGGCAAATGGGATTTCATTGCGGAGCTGGAGGAACGGGATCTTGCAAGCTTCGACGAGACCCTGCGCCGCATCCGGTTGATCGAGGGGATCAACTTCACCGAATCCAATATCCTGCTGAAGACCAGCAAGGTCACCTGAGCCGAACTCTCTCCGGCTCAGTATTCCTTCTCGTAGAAGATGCCGCCACCGGCGCCTGAACCGCCCGCTTCGCCCTTCAGCTTCAGGCCCCTGCCGATGTCGAGGTTGATCGTCGCCTTGGCGCCGCCACTGCCGCTCTGCTCAAGCTCGATATAGGTCCGGTCGTTCAGATATTTGCCCGCGCTGATGCTCGTTCCACCTGTCTCGTCGGTCGACACGTCGAGATCGTCTATGCCGAGCGTACTGCGCAGCGACTGGAACAGCGATGAACCGCGTCCGCCGGCAAGCTGGGCTGCCGCATCGGCAAGCTGGGCGATCTGCAGCGGCGAAAGGCGCGACAGGGACTGGCCGAAGATCAGCTGGGCAAGGATTTCGTCCTGCGGCAGAGACGGGGTCGAGGAGAAGGTCACCTCCGGATTGCTGGCGAGCCCCGTCAGGCGGATGACTATCGTGGCATCCCCGGATGTCGTGGTCGCCTCGAGATCCAACAGCGGCACGAGGTCACCGCCGAAGGTGATCGTCGCGCGGGTGATATTCAGCCGCTTCGTCAGGATCTGCATGCGACCGCGCTTAAGCTCGAAGGCGCCGGAGACAACGGGTGCCGCCGCGGTGCCCGTCAGGGTGATCGTGCCGCCAAGCTCTGCATCGATGCCGCGGCCGCGAATGAAGGTCTGCGACGGCGAGGCGATGGTAAGGTCGAGCGCGATGGGCGCACTGGAAGCGCGCCCCTCTGCCGGTTTTTGATCGCGCTGCTGCCGCAGGATCGCGGGCGGCGCATGCTTGTGTTCGATATCGAGTGCCTGGAGGCTGGCGGGCCTGCTTTCGGACAGGGTCACCGATGTCCGCGACAGGTTGATCGTGCCGCCCAGCGTCGGTCCGTTCAGCAATTGGCCGGTCAAAGTCAGCGTGCCGCTGGCCGTGCTGGTGACCGTGTTGCCGTCGACATAGACGGCTTCGTCGAGATTGATCGTCAGGTCAGCCGGCAGGCCGGGATTGGCGATGTCGATCGTACCGCGCGCGGAGACCTGGCCGCCGGTTGCCAGATTGCCGGTCAGGCTGCCGATTTCGGCGCGTGTTCCGGTCAGATTGATGGTGGTGGCGATCTGCTCGATGGCGAGATTTCTGCGGACATCGACGATGCGGGCGCCGGAGGTCGAGACGGTGCCGGTGATGCTCGGCGCACTGCCGGTGCCGGCGATCGCCAGGTTGACGCTGGCATTGCCCTCGGCCACGAAACCCTGGGCACCCAGCTGGCCATTGGCCGCCGAAAGCGGGACGTCACCCTGGACGCGGATGTCGAGGCCTGTCCCGTTCTCAAGGGAGACCCGACCGCCCGCCGTCAGGCCGATGCCGCCACCGCTGATGCGGCTGTCGAGCGTGAGGCTCTGGTTCTCGAAACGACCGTTTGCCGTGATGCCGAGAGGGGAGAGACCGGCGCTGCGCGTCGGCGCGATCGCTGCTCCCTGCCAGTCGAGAGTGTAGTCGGCGACCGGTGCAGCGGTCGTGCCGCTGATGCGCACCGTCCCGGAGATCGTTCCCTCGGGTGCAATGGTCGGAGCTAAGGCTGCCGCAAGCGATGCAGGCAATGCCCTGATGTCGGCGGAGATATCAAGCGTGTCGGCGACCGTACCGGACAATGCCACTCGACCCGAGCCCGCAGAGATGACGGTTTCGTCGATCGAGATTGCGCCGTCACGCATCCGGATCGCCGTCGGTGATACCAGAGTGAGTGCGATGCCGCGCGGGGCAGCGCTCAGTTCATCGATTGCGACGCTCAAGCCCTCTATGCCCTCACGCAGTATGCCGCGCAAAACCACCGGGGCATTGTCGTAACGGCCGGTCACATTGAAATTCGTGTCGGCGCCGGATCGGGTGAAGGCGAGCGCCACCGTCTCCAGCCGGTTTTCGCCAGAGGCTATGCTGGCCGCTTGCGCGGTGCCTTCGGCTGCCAGAGCTGCGGCGTCGGAAATCTGCAGATCGACGCTCGGTTCGGCGATCGTCAGCGCATCCCTGCTGATTGCGGAACCTGCCGCCCGGACGTCCGCAGCGATCCGGCCATCGCGCGCATTCAGCTGGACCTCGCCTTTCAGATCGCCGCCGAGCGTCTGGCCGGCAAGTGCCGCAAGCAGGCTCAGGTCCGGAAAATCGAAGGTGATATCGCCACTCGGCAGGAGGTCCTGGCCGAGATCGAGTGTGCCCGTCAGTCGGTTCGGACCGATTGCGAGATCCAGGGCATCAACCCTTGTCCGACCCCCGGCGCTCACCACTTCGGCCTTGGCATCGAGCGGCTTTCCGTCGATCTGGCCACTGACCGTGAGATTGGCGCTGGGTGCCTCGCGGCTTGCAACGCCCTCAAGCTGTAGTTGGAAACCCTCAATCCGGTAACCGGCTGCCTGTCCCTCCTCGACGGCCAGAATGACGGTCGCGTCGATGGCATCGAGAGGGCCGGAGGCAGAGATGTTGAAGGAGGCAGGGGCCTCGATGCGATCAACGAAAAGGCCGATATCGCGCAGTCGCCCGGTCAGATCGCTTGCGATCATTCCCTCCTGATCCAACGCGAGGGAGCCTTCGGCCTGAGCGATGTCACTGGTCAGGACGATTTCCCGCAGCGCGACGGCGCGGGGCGCCACGAAATCCACACGGGCTGAGAGGTTGACCGGGGCCTGGAGCCGGCTTGAAAGTCCAGGCGGCAGGATCTCGGGCTCGGCCCGCACCGCCAGTTGGCCCGTGAACCCGTTGTCGGCGAGGGAATATTGGCCAGAGCCCTGCAGGTCCAGGCCGTTGCTGTCGAAGACCAATTGTTCGAAGGTGATCGCCTGTGCCGTCAAGGTCAGGGGGGCGGTCAGCGCCAGCGGAGCTTTCAGATAGGGACGGATGGCTTCATCACGGATATCCGTGCCTTGCACCGAGATCGCGACGTTGACCGGGCCGGCCCGGTTTGCCAGGTCGAAGCCCTCACTGTCGGCGGAGAGCGACACATCGGTAAAGCTGCCCTGTGACACGCTGAGTTCAGCCAGATCGGCACGGGCCGACAGCCTTGCTGCGGCCGCCTGGCCATTGATGGCAAGCTCAAGGCTCCTAAACTTCATTCCGCCCGTGAAGTCCGGCGATTGCGAGGTCAGGCCGATCGGCGCGCCGGTCGCGCGGGCCGTCAGCCGGATATCGTTCTCACCATTCGGATTGTAGCGGCCGGCTGCGCTGACATCGGCAGAGGCAGTCGTGAACCGGCCTCTCTCGATTGCGACCGATCCGTCCGCGCCGATCTGCGCGGCGAGGTCGATGGCAGTTTCGCCGACAAAGACGTCCCTCAGTTCCGGCGGAACAAGGCCTGCAAAGGCACCGCCGCCCTTGGCCGTCAGAGCGCGAACGCCATCCGTGCCGAGCTTGTGGGTGACGTCGACGGTGATCGTCCGCTCGCCGTTCAGGGATGCCATGACCTCGCCTGCCCAATCATCGAGGGGGCCGTCACCATCCACCTTGATTGCAATCGCCGGCTGGCCGGGAATTTGCAGCTGTTGCCCGAGAAGGCCGGCTGGGGGCTCCTGATAATCCAGATTGATACGCAGCTGGTTGTCGTTCGGGGCGTAGAGCAGGTCGACGACCGCGTTGTTGCCGGGGTCGTCCTGTCGGCTTGCCGTCAGCCGGCTCGCGATGGTTTCGCCGACGATGGTGAGCGAGCCCTGGGCGGAGAGCGCAAGGTCGCGCTCGACAAGGGCTGCACCGATCTCGATTTGAGGCAGGTCGATGGTTGCCACGTCGATTTCGACGGGCAGCGAGAAGGGTTCGTCCGTTTCAGGCTCAGGCCCGGCGGAGGGAAGAGGGGCGCGTTCAAGGGTCACGCGTTCAGCCGAGATGCGTTCGGCGGTGAAGCGCTTGCGGATCAAGTCGCGTGGCGTCCAGTCAAGGGCGAGCTTGTCGATCGTCGCATAGATGCCCTGGCTGTCGGCGACGGTAATGCGCTCGATGGAGAACGCGTTGCTCAGCAGCGGGCCGGTGCCGCTCAGGGTGATCTGACGGTTGTCTGTCGAGACAAGTGCTGCGATCCGGTCGGCGAGAAACTGGCTGCCGGTGCGCGAGAAGCCGCCGAGCAGAATGACCACGACGAAGAGGGCGATCATCGCCGCTACGAGGCCGCCCAGCAGGCGGGCCGTCCAGGTCAGGATGCGCTTCAACCAGATCATTCTCACTGTCGTCCTGTCTTGCCCGGTCAGAAGCTCTGGCCGATGCCGGCATAGATGGCATAACGGCTGCCGCCATCATAAGGATCCAGGGGAACCGCTACATCCAGCCTGAGTGGCCCAAAGGGCGTCATGTAGCGCAGGCCCACCCCTGCACCCATCTTGATGTCATTGAAATCGGGCACAGTGGTGTCCGTGACGGTGCCGATGTCGAGAAAGGGCACGATGCCGATCGTATCCGTCACATTGATACGCGCCTCGAGATTGGCGGTTACGTAGGAGCGGCCGCCGGTGCCGGCTCCCCCTGCAGTTCTCGGGGTGATCTCCTGGAACGAATAGCCACGCACCGAACCGCCGCCGCCGGCAAAGAAGCGCCGTGTCGCCGGGATCGCCGAAAGATCACCGCCTCCGACAAGCGTGCCGGCATTCAACCGGCCGGCCAGCACGAAGCGGTCCTCCTGGCCAAGGCCGAGATAGGCGGAGATCGATCCTTCGAGCGAGGTGAAGAAGGTCTGGCCGAAGAAGTCGTAACTCGGTGTCAGCGCTATGGTGCCGTAATGGCCTTCGGTGGCGTTCAGGCGGTTGTCGCGGGTGTCCCTGACATAGCCGAGCGGTATGCCAAACGTCAGGTACTCGTTGCCGTTTCCGAAGGCGTCGTCGATGTTGTCGTAAGCGAGCGATACGCCGGCATTGACCGTGTCGGTGTCGGTCAGTTCGTAGGAATAGGCGACTTTTCCCGTCACGGTCGCCGCATCGTAATAGTCGGTCTCGAGCGTGCTGCCCTTGACGCTGGCTTCCAGCGTTCCCGAGGGCACGAAGGCGCCCGGCTTGATGAAGGTCATCCCGGCCGTATAGTCGAGCGAGGAAACGTCGGAGACGTCCTTCAGTTCTCCGAGGCCGCGCACCGAGCCTTCGATCCTCAGCGATTCCGCCTCGCCGAACAGGTTGCGGTGGCCCCAGTAGCCCTCGATGCCGCCGCCGTCGAGCGAGGAATAGCTTGCACCGATGCCGAAGTAGCGATGCTTGCCTTCCGACACGACAATGCCGATCGGCAGGGATCCCGCCGGATCGAGCTCGTCCGCCTCGTTGATGGTGACTGAAGAGAAGACGCCAAGCGTGCGCAGGCGCTCGCCGGCCTTGCGCAACTGCTCCGGCGAATAGGTCTGGCCGGGTCTGAGCCGGGAGTAATACTGGACGAAGGCCGGATCGACCGCGCGGGCGCCCTTAACGGTGACCGCACCGAGCGGCGCGACAGGGCCTGCCTCGACCGCGACGGTGAGATCGACCGTGTTGGTCTCGTGGTCGGCGACGACCTCGCGGCGGGTCACTTCGGTCAGCGGCCGGCCTTCCTGCTTCAGCCGCTCGGCGATCTGTTCGGCTGCGCGCAGGATCACCAGCGATCCGGCATTTTCACCCGGTGCCAGATCGAATTCTGCGGGGTCGAGCCGTGCCGCATCGCCCTCGAGCGTCACGTCGCCGAGCGTGAAGGTCGGCCCGGGCTTGACGCTGATTGCCACAGGCACAGGTCGCGACCGGTCGAAGACCGGGTTCGGCGGCAGGCTGTCGATGTCCTTTCCGTCGATGGTCACCGTGACAATGCCGCCATAGAGGGCGTTTTCGTAGAGCGTCGCAATCAGGCGATCGCGATCGTCGCGGGCCTTGATGACGAGACCGAGATCGCCGGAGACCGGCTTTTCCTCATCGGCCACCAAAAGCGATGTGCGCTGCAGGGATTTCTTCAGGGCGCGGTTGGCGTCCCCGGTGTCGAGGGTGATGGTGTAGTCGACAGGGTCAATGACATCGCGATCGACTTCGTCACTGCCAAACAGGCGAATACCGAACAGCTCGAAGGCATAGGCCGGCGCGCTGATGCCGACGGACAGAGGGCTCGCGACCGTAAGGATCAGGCCGAGCCGGAACGCATGACTAAACTTCGGCAATGTCCATCCACTTGGTCTCGGCATTTCGCTATCATCGCGATCCGTCGGGCGCTCCCCCGCCTGGGGGACAACTTAGGCGGAAATGGCCCCCATCGCCTACCCCCTTTTTTAGCAGGCGTGAAAAAGGGCAGGAAGTTTGATCTCCCCGCCCTGTCTCGTTTGCGGCAAATGCCCTTAGTAGCCGCGCGGGCAGGCGTCGATGTAACGGTTGCCGTAGCGGTCGCGGTAGTAGCACTGGCCCGGCTGTTCCGAGACATTGCCGATGACGGCGCCTGCAACGCCACCGATTGCCGCGCCGACGGCTGCACCGCGGACGTTGCCTGTGGCAATGCCGCCGATGATCGCGCCGGAGGCAGCGCCGATACCTGCGCCGCGTTCCGTCTGGGTGCAGCCTGCGACCGTAAGGCCGACCAGCATCAGCACAAGAGCTTTCTTCATCTTCATCTCTCCAAGTTCCACGCGCCCGGTCCAGCCGGTCTTGTTTTAACAGTTCGCCATGCCGCTCGAACTCTCGCCATGCGGCTTCAGGCTGTCATCAGCATAGCCTTGACCGGCGGAAAGTCCATGGTCGCGGCTCACACCCTCACAGGTGGTTCCTTTGCATGAGGCATCGAAGATGAACCCAGGATTTACAGGCGGTTTGATGCTGCAATGCGGCACACAAAATTTTCGTTTGCGACCTTCTGGACGGTTGCACATGTCACATAAAACTCCCACCATGCCTCGCGTGTCCGGGAGAGACACGAGGAGGAACAACATGGCTAAAGTGACGCTGACGGTGAATGGCCGGACAGTGAGCGGGGAGTGCGAGGATCGCACCCTGCTCGTGCATTTCATTCGCGAGAAACTTGGTCTGACGGGAACGCATGTGGGTTGCGACACCACCCAGTGCGGCACCTGCGTCGTGCATATGGACGGCAAGTCGATCAAGAGCTGTTCGATCCTGGCCGTCCAGGCCTCGGGATCGTCGATCACGACGATCGAGGGGCTCTCTTCCGGCGGCGAGCTGCACCCCGTGCAGGCCGCCTTCAAGGAGCATCACGGTCTGCAATGCGGCTTCTGCACGCCGGGCATGGTGATGACGGCGCTCGACATGATCTGTCGTCACAACGGCGCGCTCGACGAAGCCACCGTCCGCCACGAGCTCGAAGGCAATATCTGTCGCTGCACGGGCTACCACAACATCGTCAAGGCCGTGCTTTCGGCCAATGAAGCGATGACCGCCGGCCGTCAGGCCGCCGAGTGACGTCCAAGCGAATAGGGATTAGCGAGTAGCGAAAGCTCGTCGCGCAGCGACGTCATGTGAGCGCACTCAGCCCTCTATTCGCCATTCGCTATTCGCTCACTTCTGGAGGAGAAGACAATGGGTGTTGAAGGAATCGGAGCGCGCGTGGCGCGCAAGGAAGACAAGCGTTTTCTGACCGGCAAGGGCCGGTATACCGACGACATGGTCGTTCCCGGAATGAAATATGCCTATTTCGTCCGTTCGCCCTACGCACATGCGAAGATCAAGTCGATCGATGTCGCGGCGGCCAAGGCCATGCCTGGCGTCATCGACGTTCTCGATGGCAAGCAGCTGCTGGCCGACGGTATCGGCAATCTGATCTGCGGCTGGATGATCCATTCCAAGGACGGCACGCCGATGAAGATGGGCGCCTGGCGTCCCCTCGCGCATGAAACCGTGCGCTATGTCGGCGACGCAGTCGCCATCGTCATCGCCGACAGCATCGGCGAGGCGCGCGATGCCTCGGAGGCCGTTGTGGTCGAGTATCAAGAGCTGCCGGTCGTCACCGGCGCGGTCGATGCGCTGAAATCGGGCGCGCCGCAGCTTCATCCGGAAGCGCCCGGCAACCTGATCTTCGACTGGGAGATCGGCGACAGCGCTGCAGCAGACGCTGCGATCGCCAGTGCCGCGCATGTCACCGAGATCGAGATCTTCAACAATCGCCTGTCGCCGAACCCGATGGAACCGCGTGCCACGCTCGGCATCTACGACACGGCGGAAGATCATTTCACCTGCTACACGACTTCGCAGAACCCGCATGTCGCGCGTTTGGTGATGAGCGCCTTCTATAATGTCGCGCCCGAGCACAAGCTGCGCGTCATCGCACCCGATGTCGGCGGCGGCTTCGGCTCGAAGATCTACATCTACCCTGAAGAGGTCGTCTGTCTCTGGGCTTCGAAAAAGACCGGCGTGCCGGTCAAGTGGACTTCGGACCGTACCGAGGCCTTCCTGACCGATGCCCATGGCCGTGACCATGTGTCGAAGGTGAAGATGGCCTTCGACAAAGACCACAGGATCATCGGGCTCAAGGTCGACACGATCGCCAATCTCGGCGCCTATATGTCGCTCTTCTCGTCCTCGGTCCCGACCTATCTCTACGCGACGCTTCTGTCCGGCCAGTATGCGATCCCGGCGATCCACGCCAATGTGCGGACCGTTTACACCAACACCGTGCCGGTCGATGCCTATCGCGGCGCCGGTCGTCCAGAGGCGACGTATCTCCTGGAACGCACCGTCGAAACCGCCGCTCGTGAACTCGGCATCTCGCCGGCGGAACTGCGTCGCAAGAACTTCGTGCGGACCTTCCCGTACCAGACACCCGTGATCATGTGCTACGACGCGGGCGACTACGACGCCTCGCTGGAAGCCGCCATGGGCGCCGCCGACTGGAACGGCTTTCCTGCTCGCAAGGCAGAAGCGGCGCGTCGCGGCAAGCTGCGCGGCATCGGCATGAGCTGCTATATCGAGGCCTGCGGCATCGCGCCGTCGGCGGCGGTCGGCTCGCTCGGCGCCGGTGTCGGTCTTTGGGAATCGGCGGAGGTCCGCGTCAATGCGGTTGGTACCGTCGAAGTGCTCACCGGCTCGCACAGCCACGGCCAGGGTCACGAAACGACGTTCGCCCAGCTCGTTGCGGAACGCTTCGGCCTGCCGATCGACAATGTTTCGATCGTCCATGGTGACACCGACAAAGTGCAGATGGGCATGGGCACCTATGGTTCCCGTTCCGGAGCTGTGGGCATGTCGGCGATCGTCAAGGCGCTCGACAAGGTCGAGGCGAAAGCCAAGAAGATCGCGGCCCATCTGATGGAAGCCGACGAAAGCGACATCGTCATCGAGAATGGTGAGCTGAAGGTCGCAGGCACCGACAAGACACTGCCCTGGTTCCAGGTGGCGCTGGCCGCCTATACCGCCCACAACCTGCCGTCCGGCATGGAGCCGGGCCTGAAGGAAGGCGCCTTCTACGATCCCTCCAACTTCACCTTCCCGGCCGGCTGCTACATCGCGGAAGTCGAGGTCGATCCGGAAACCGGCAAGACCGAGATCATCCAGTTCGTCGCCGCCGACGACTTCGGCAACATCATCAACCCGATGATCGTCGAGGGCCAGGTGCATGGCGGCATCGCGCAGGGCATCGGCCAAGCACTGCTCGAAGGCGTGCATTACGATCCGCAGACGGGCCAGCTTCTGACCGCCAGCTACATGGATTATGCCATGCCGCGCGCCGACGACCTGCCGTCGTTCAATGTCTCGCACCAGAACACGCCTTGCCCGGGTAACCCGCTCGGCATCAAGGGCTGCGGCGAGGCCGGCGCCATCGGGTCTCCGCCGGCGCTGATCAATGCGATCACGGACGCGATCGGCAACAACAACCTCAACATGCCGGCGACGCCGCTTGCTGTCTGGAATGCAATCCAGGCGGTGGCGACCCGTCAGGCCGCCGAATAAGGGAGGGCAGGGACCATGCAGCTCTATTCAACCAGCTACCATCGTGCCTCCTCTGTCGAGGAGGCCGGCAAACTGCTCGGCGGCACCGAGGACGGCAAGTTCATCGCCGGCGGGCAGACGCTGATTGCGGCGCTCAAACAGCGTCTCGCCCAGCCGTCTGATCTCATCGATCTCCGGCATATCGATGCCCTCAAGGGCATCAAGGTGGAAGGGCGCCGCGTGACGATCGGTGCAGCCGTCACCCATGCGGAGGTCGCCTCTTCCTCGGCCATCCGCGCGGTCTGCCCGGCAATTTGCCATCTCGCCTCGATGATCGGCGATCCACATGTCCGCCACCTGGGCACGATCGGCGGATCGGTCGCCAATGACGATCCGGCTGCGGACTATCCGTCAGCCGTGCTCGGCCTTGGCGCAACCGTCGTCACCAATGCCCGCGAGATCGCAGCCCACGACTTCTTCGTCGGCCTCTTCGAAACGGCACTGGCCGATGACGAGATCATCACGGCAATTCGATTCGATGCGCCAGAGCGGGCGGGTTATGCCAAGTTCGCCAATCCGGCGTCGCGCTATGCCATGACCGGTGTCTTCGTCTCCAAAGGGGCGGGTGGCGCTCGTGTCGCGGTCACCGGTGCCGGTTCGTCGGGCGTCTTCCGCCATGCCGGGCTTGAGGCCGCACTTTCGACGAACTGGTCGCCGGATGCCGTCAACGGGGTCGAGATTGATTCGTCGGAGCTGATGTCGGATCTGCATTGCACGGCGGAATACCGGGCCAATCTTATCCGGGTGATGGCGAAGCGGGCCGTTCAGGCTTCGTGACGCCATCCAGGTCCCCAGGCTTCAGGAAAAGGACGGCTGTGGCCGTCCTTTTTCGCTGAGCTTGACGCAGATCAAGTTTGCTCCGGCACAATCCGTTAGGATCTATGTGTGAGGATTCTAATGTTCGCGCCATTTGTCGCAGTTTAGAATGAATTTACAAAACCGGGCTTGACCCCGACGCCGGAGAGACACAAAAGAGTGTCGTAGACTGGAGTTTAGGCATGGATTTCGAGGCGTTTTTCAAGGATCAGCTCGCGGGGCTTCACGAGGAAGGCCGGTACCGCGTCTTCGCTGATTTGGAACGCCAGCGTGGCAATTTCCCGCGCGCGACCCGCTACACCGAAAACGGCACCCAGGAAGTCACCGTCTGGTGCTCCAACGACTATCTCGGCATGGGGCAGAACCAGCTCGTCATCGATGCCATGAAACAGGCGATCGACGACTGTGGCGCCGGTGCCGGTGGCACCCGCAATATCTCCGGCACCAATCACTATCACGTCCTGCTCGAGCGCGAGCTCGCCGGCCTTCACAACAAGGAATCGGCGCTGATCTTCACCTCGGGCTATGTCTCGAACTGGGCGACGCTCGGTACGCTCGGCGCCAAGATCCCGGGCCTGATCATCTTCTCCGACGCCCTGAACCACGCGTCGATGATCGAAGGCATTCGCCATTCCAAGGCAGAGCGCGTCATCTGGAAGCACAATGACGTCAAGGACCTCGAAGCCAAGCTCGCCGCTGCCGATCCCAAGGCGCCGAAGCTGATCGCGTTCGAAAGCGTCTATTCGATGGACGGCGACATCGCGCCGATCAAGGAAATCTGTGATCTCGCCGACAAGTATGGCGCGATGACCTATCTCGACGAAGTGCATGCTGTCGGCATGTATGGCGCGCATGGCGGCGGTATTGCCGAACGCGAAGGCCTGATGGATCGCCTGACGATCATCGAAGGCACGCTCGGCAAGGCCTTTGGCGTGATGGGCGGCTATATCGCTGCCTCGACCGCGCTTTGCGATTTCGTCCGCTCGTTTGCCTCGGGCTTCATCTTTACGACGGCGCTGCCGCCGGCGCTCGCTGCCGGTGCGGTTGCCTCGATCCGCCATCTGAAGACCAGCCAGGTCGAACGTTTCGCCCATCAGGAGCGCGTGCGTCGTCTGCGTTCCATGCTCGACAAGGCCGGCATTCCGCATATGCCGAACCCGAGCCATATCGTGCCGGTCATGGTCGGCGATGCCGCCAAGTGCAAGTGGATCTCCGACCTATTGCTCGACAACTGTTCCATCTATGTGCAGCCGATCAACTATCCGACGGTCCCGAAAAAGACCGAGCGGCTGCGCATCACTCCGACGCCCCTGCATTCCGACGCTGATCTCGAACATCTCGTCGGCTCGCTGCACCAGCTCTGGTCGCGTTGCGCGCTGGCGCGTGCGGTGGCTTGATCGGGCAGAACCTTCAGAAATGCAAATCGGGCTGCGGTGACGTGGCCCTTTTTTGTTTTGTGGTCTTTTTTTCCTGTCAGCCCTTACGCGCTGCGATGACCTCAGCCGCCTTGCGCCTCGCCTCGCGGTCCGCCGCATAGACGTCGGCGATCGTATCAGCGGGCACGCCTTCGACCATCGCATCCATCACCGTCTCTACCACGTCGGCCATGTCGAGGAAGCGGATCTTGTCTTCGACGAAGGCGTTGAAGGCTGTTTCTTCGGCAGCGTTCAGGATGGCGCCCTGCAATCCGCCGCGTTCCAGCGCAGTGCGGGCAAGCCGCAGGGCCGGGAAGCGTGTTTCATCCGGGGCTTCGAAATCGAGCCTTGCCAGTTTGGCAAAGTCCAGTCGGTCGACATTCAGCGCGGGGCGCTTAGGATAGGTCAGGGCATAGCCAATGGCGGTGCGCATATCCGGCACGCCGAGCTGGGCGATGACGGAGCCGTCGGTGTAGCCGACCATGGAATGAATGATCGACTGGGGATGCACGACGACCTCGATCTGATCGGGGCGGACATCGAAGAGGTGCTTGGCCTCGATCATCTCCAGCGCCTTGTTGAACATCGAGGCGCTGCCGACGGAGATCTTCAGGCCCATCGACCAGTTGGGATGGGTGCGCGCCGTCTGCACCGTGACATTGGCCATCTGCTCGCGTGTGTGGGTGCGGAAGGGGCCGCCCGAGGCTGTCAGTACGATACGCTCCAGCGCGTGTCGCTGATCTTGCTCCAGACACTGGAAGATCGCCGAGTGCTCACTGTCGACGGGGATCAGCCGTCCGCCGCCCTTTTTCACCGCCTCGACGAAGAGGTGGCCGGCGGAGACGAGGCACTCCTTGTTGGCAAGCGCGATGTCGGCGCCGCGTGCTGCGGCTCTCAGCGTCGGAGCGAGGCCGGCGGTGCCGACAATGGCCGCCATCACCCAGCCGGCATCCATATCGGCGGCTTCTTCCAGCCCGCTTGCGCCGGCTGCGACATCCGTGCCTGAGCCCGCCAGCAGGTCCTTCAATGCCATATACTGGCTTTCGTCGGCGGTGACGGCAAGTTTCGCGCCCGTGCGGCGGGCCTGTTCGGCGAGCAGATCGAGATTGCCGTTGCCGGTCAGCGCCATGACCTCGAAGCTGTCGCGGCCACCGAGCTGCGCGATGACATCGAGCGTGTTGACGCCGATCGAGCCGGTCGAGCCGAGGACTGAAAGGCGGCGGGGCCGGGCACTGTCGATCATGCTGCTTACGTCCGATTGCTTCATGCTCAGAAGGCTCTACAAGGGAAAGAGAAGACCAGCAAGAGAGGTCGATCTCGACCCCTCGCCAGCCCGCTCGGGAATGAGAGAATGCCGGACATTCTGCAGTCGACACGTTTGCGTGAGAGCCTGCCCGTCCTGCTCGCGGCGCTTGCCTTTCTCTGTCTTGCCGGCGGCGGCATTCTTGCCTTGACGGACTATCCCGAGCTTGCGCGTCAGGTCTGGCTGGTCGGGGCCGGTTCCGTGCTTATCGTCCTTGTCATCGATATCCTGCGGGCGCTTCTGAATGGCCGGATGGGCGTCGATGCCATCGCAGCGCTGTCGATTGGCGTTGGCCTGGCCCTTGGGGAAAATCTCGCTGCTGCCATTGTCGCCGTGATGTATGCCGGTGGCCAATTGCTCGAAAGCTTCGCCGAGGGGCGTGCACGGCGCGACATGACGGCGCTGCTCGGTCGTGTCTCGCGCACGGCCATGCGTTATCGCGGCGAGACCCTGGAAAGCGTGCCGATCGAGGCGCTCAAGCCGCAGGACCGGATCCTGGTGCGCAAGGGCGAGGTCGTGCCGGTCGACGGGCGCCTGCTGGCCGCAACGGCCGTCCTCGATCTCTCGGCGCTGACGGGGGAATCGCTGCCCGTGCCCATCCAGATGGGCCATGAAGTGCCGAGCGGCTGTACCGTGCTGGGTGATGCCTTCGATCTCCTTGTGCTGCGTGAATCGAAAGAAAGCACCTATGCCGGCATCGTTCGCCTCGTCGAGCAGGCGCAGGCCAGCCGGGCCCCGATGGCGCGCCTTGCGGACCGTTATGCCCTCGTCTTCCTCGGCATCACGCTGCTTCTTGCGGGCGGCGCCTGGTGGTGGAGCGGCGAGGCGACGCGGGCGCTCGCCGTGCTCGTGGTCGCCACCCCCTGTCCGCTGATCCTTGCCGTGCCTGTGGCCGTCATTGCCGGCATGTCGCGCGCCGCCTCGCATGGCGTGCTGGTCAAGACCGCTGGCGCGCTGGAGGCACTGGCTGCGGTCACCACCGTCGTTGTCGACAAGACCGGGACCGTGACCTCCGCACGGCCCGAAGTGTCGGAGGTCCGTCCGCAACCGGGCTTCACCTCCGATCAGGTGCTGGCACTGGCCGCCTCGCTCGACCAGGCTTCCGGGCATGTCGCGGCAGAAGCGCTGGTGCGCGCCGCCACCGCGCGGGGCCTTGGCCTCACCCTGCCGCAGGGCGTCATCGAAGAGGCGGGGCGGGGGCTTTCCGGCCAGGTCGGCGGCGTCAAGGTTGTGCTCGGCGGCAGTGGTTATGTCCGCTCGCAGCTGCTTTCCGGCGAAGACTTTGCCAGAGCCGGTATCGACAGCGGCACGGCTGTGGTCGCCGTCGGTATTGATGGTCGGGCCGCCGGCCTAATTCTCCTGTCCGATCCGATTCGCGCGGACGCCGGTGATACAATCGGTGCTTTCAGGGCCGGCGGAGTGCGCCGCATCGTCATGGCCTCCGGGGACCGCACCGATGTGGCGGAGAAGGCCTCGGCCAGTCTCGGCCTCGATGCCGTCGCCGGAGACCTCGCGCCGGAAGGCAAGGTCGAGCTCATTCGCCGGGAGCGCGCTTCTGGCGTGGTGATGATGGTGGGGGATGGGGTCAATGATGCCCCGGCGCTGGCCCTGGCCGATGTCGGCGTGGCAATCGGTGCGCGGGGGTCGGCTGCCTCGTCGGAAGCGGCGGATGTGGTGCTGCTGGCGGATGATCTGTCACGTCTGCCGCTTGCCTGTGGCATCGCGAGGAGGTCCCGCAATATCGCCCGGCAGAGTGCGATTGCCGGGCTTGTTCTCTCGGGCGGCGCCATGGTGCTGGCCGCCTTGGGCTATCTGACGCCGGTTCAGGGGGCGCTGTTGCAGGAGGTGATCGACGTTGCGGTCATCCTCAATGCCTTGCGCGCGCTTCGCGGCTGAGGCTTCCCCTCGAGAAAGCGAGCGGAAGTGCTGGCAGGCAACTCCGATCGGCCATGTTCGTTCCCCGCCGGGCGCGAAATAAAGCCAGGAACAAAGGGGTTTGGGGCTGGTTAGTCAGAGGTAATTCCCAAAACCCGAGGAGATAGCCATCATGGCCACCAAGACACTTGAAGACCTGTTTCACGAGACCCTCAAGGACATCTATTATGCAGAACGTAAGATCCTGAAGGCTTTGCCGAAGATGGCGCGTGGCGCCCAGGACGAGAAGCTGAAGGCTGCCTTCCTGCAGCACCAGGACGAGACCGAAGGTCAGGTCGAGCGCCTGCAGCAGGTGTTTGAGATCATAGGCAAACGGCCGCGGGCCAAGACCTGCCCGGCGATCGATGGCATTGTCGAGGAAGGCGAGGAGATCATGGAAGAGTTCAAGGGCTCGCCCGCGCTCGACGCCGGACTGCTGGCTGCCGCGCAGGCGGTGGAACACTATGAGATCAGCCGCTATGGGACGCTTCGCGCCTGGGCCCAGCAGCTCGGCTATACCGACGCCGTTGCCCTGCTCGACCAGACTCTGGCCGAGGAAACGAAGACCGATCAGGCTCTGACGAAGCTTGCCGAAAAGGCGGTCAATGCCGCTGGCCAGAAAAAGGCTGCGTAAATCGTCATCATCACTCTGCTATTGGGGCCGGTTCTGCCGGCCCCATTCTTGTGTGCCCATTTTGGCGGGCAGTTGTGGGGTTGCTTCCCTATAGCTCGGATCGCCCGTCTTCTGTGAAACCGATCCGGTGGAACTCGCCATATCTGTGGGGCTACCGGTTGTTCCCCTGAACGGCTCTAACGGCCTCATCCGATTGGGTTGTCCGTTCCTGTTTCCCCAAGCTCGCGGCGCAGTTGCTGGCGGGCGCGGCTGAGGCGGCTTTTGACGGTACCCACGGCGCAGCCGCAGATCTCGGCGGCGTCCTCGTAACGTTCGCCCAGCATGACGATCAGCACCAGCATTTCACGATGATGTTCGGGGAGGCGGTTCAATGCGCGGCGTACCTCGTCGGCCTGCACCGTCCATTCCTGACTGGCTTCGGTTGTCAGGCGGGCGGTGATCGCGTCTGGCAGGCCCACGGTCTCCCGGCTGCTTTTCTTGAAGCGCGTGCAGAAGGTGTTGCGCATGATGGTGAAGAGCCAGGATTTCAGGCGGGTGCCCGGCTCGAATTTGTCGAGATTGGCCAGCGCCTTGGTCAGTGTTTCCTGCACCAGGTCGTCGGCCTCTTCGGGTTTATGACAGAACGTTCGCGCAAAGGCGCGCAATGCCGGTATTAACTCGACCACTTCAGACTGTGCGACAAGCTCGGCTCTACGGGTCGTCAAGATCGCCATCCTCCGATGTCTGTGGTACCTGGCACAACGACGCGAAAACGCGTGTCAGATGCCTTGGTTCCCGTAAATGTAAGCGGTCGGCGAAACCCGGATGCTGTCAGCTACGGCTCGCGAACTTGCTGAAGCGGCTCCGCTTGCCGTCTCCGGTCCGGTCCTGGTGGAGGAAGGCAAGATCGCGCTCTTCGATCCACCTGTGTATCTCGCCATGATCCGTCGTCTGGCGCGCACTGCTCATGGGACATCTCGCTCTTTGTCGTTCTCCTCCAGATCCTGAAGGGGAACGCCGCTTTGCCTTTGTGGTTCCCGGGCTGGATCGGCTTTTTCAGACGGAACACTCGGCGTGTCTGGCGGTTCTCTCCCTCTGACGGTTCCAGCCAAGCGAGAGCAAGATCATGACATATGTGCAGAATGCCGACGGCCAGGGGCAGTTGCTGATCGGCGAGCGGGTCGCGCCGATCAGTTATCACGTTGCGGTCGAGCGAGAAGGAAACGGGTATGCTGCAACGGTCGAGATGCAAGCACCGCGCGACTGGTTGATCCGACAGGGCTTCGACAGACGGGCCACACTCGTTCTCGCCTCCGGTGAGCGGGCAGAGATCGAAGTCAACGACCGGCTCGACGTGTCCGACAGCGTCAAGGTCGTCTTGCGCACCGATAGGCTCGAATACCCAGATTGCGGCAAACTCGTCGATGCGTTTCCGGAACTTGAAAGCAGCGAAACCTGAGCCTGAGGCGTCGTGGTCGTGCCCAATGTCTGATCCGAAAGCGTCACTGCGGCGTAGACCGGGTACGATCCCAAGTTAGCCGCCCCAGACAGCAATGCTCTCAAGTCGGAGATCCACATGGAAGAACTGAAAGCCTCGCAGCCGGAGACAAGACGCGACAGGACGGGCGGGATCGTGCGCGACAAGCTGGACCTGCTGATGGCCGAGATGCGTCGCGAGGACGTTCCCTCCCATCTGATCACGCTGGCGGAAGAGCTTCAATCGGCTCTGGACGAGAAGATCGCGGCCGCCAAACCGACGCCCTGAACCAGACTGAAGCGATGCTGTGCGCCCGGATGGTCTCAACACCTTTGCGAACGGCATAAAGACCGGATCTGAGCGGCAATGCCCGTGGCCCGGCGGTCGTGCTGCTCATGCCTGGTGAAGCGGTTTATTCGCGATCTTCAGACACGATCCACTGTTATGACCCGGACGCATCAATTCTGATGCCGCCACTGGTTGCCCTCAGGTCGCCCCGGGGCTTCAGAGAAAGCTGCCTTCACTGGGGTTGTAACGCTTGCCATTGGCAATGCTTGCCAGCTCGACGAGATCGTCCTCGTTGCGGATGCCGCTTTTCACGAGATAGCTGACAAAGGCTTCCGCATTCTTCTGCACGTGCCTGTCGGCATGCTTTCGCTCGTACAGGCGCCGTACGGCGCGTTCGACGATTGCGGTCTCATCCTGGGTCTTGCCGGGGGGTGTCGATGCCATAGCATTCCCTCCGTTCGAGGCCGACGATAAAAAGGATAACCACCCGTCGGCTTGGCATGGAACCATCATGCCGCATAACAATCCAAACGCAACCCTAGATTCGCAAGGACGAAATCTGACCGGTGGGAGAGTGGTGATCCCGACGCGATTCGAACGCGTGACCCTCAGATTAGGAATCTGATGCTCTATCCTGCTGAGCTACGGGACCACTCTTCTCCTCCATACAAAAGCACAGGCTTCAAGCCAAGCGGTTTTGCTGCCGTCGACCTGGCTTCAGCGCTGAAGTCTCTGCTCTGCCAGGCGCACCCAATAGGAGATCCCGGCGGCCATCGCCTCATCGTTGAAGTCATAGGCCGGGTTGTGCAGGCCGGCACTGTCGCCATTGCCGATCAGGATATAGGCGCCAGGGCGGGCCTGCAGCATGAAGGCAAAATCTTCGCCGGCCATCGTCGGGTCGACTTCCGTGTCGACCTTGTCTCTGCCCACCACATCCATGGCGGCGCGGGCCGCATGGTCGGTTTCATCGGGGTGGTTCACCGTGACGGGGCAGGCGCGCTCGTATTCGTAGTCGATCGAGGCCCCATGGGCTGCTGCGATGCCTGCAGCCAGTTCGCCGATCCGGCGTTCTGCAAGGTCGCGCACCTGTTCATCGAGTGACCGGACGGTTCCGGAGATGAAGGCCTCTTCCGGGATGATGTTGTGGGTCGTCCCGGCGTGAAACTGGGTGACCGACACGACGACGGAACGCAGCGGATTGGCGTTGCGCGAGGCGATCGTCTGAAGGGCGTTGACGATCTGGGAACCGATCACGATGGTGTCGGCGGTGTTATGCGGCTCTGCCGCATGGCCGCCGCGGCCGATGATCTTCAGGGAAAACTTGTCGGGGGCTGCCATGATGCCGCCCTTGCGGATGGCGAAACTGCCGACCGGGCTGCCCGGCATGTTGTGCATGCCGTAGATTTCCTCGATGCCGAAGCGCTCCATCAGCCCGTCTTCGACCATGGCCAGCGCGCCGCGTCCGCCTTCTTCCGCTGGCTGGAAGACCACCGCCACACGACCAGAAAAATTGCGCGTCTCGGCGAGGTATTTGGCCGCGCCGAGCAGCATGGCCGTGTGACCGTCATGCCCACAGGCATGCATGCGGCCCGGAATTGTCGAGGCCCACGGCTTTCCGGTGATCTCCTCAAGTGGCAGGGCATCCATATCGGCGCGAAGGCCGATGGTGCGGCCTTCGCCGCCGGCTCCCTTGATGATCCCAACGACGCCGGTGCGGCCAAGTCCGGTCACGATTTCATCGACACCGAAGTCACGCAGCTTCGCCTCGACGAAGGCCGCAGTATTTTCGACATCATAGAGGATTTCCGGATTGGCATGCAGATGGCGGCGCCATTCGGTGGCCTCCGACTGAAGTTCGGAAGCTCTGTTCAGAAGAGGCATTCTCTCGTCCTGCGTTCATTCTTGATCACGTTCATGCGTATCACGTGATTGTCGGCACGAATGTGCGCCTTTCAATTGACGTATTCAATGGGCTTTGCCATTCCTTCGCTACATAAGAGATCGCCGTGGCCTTGGCGAGTGACCAGCCGAACAAGAGGATCGAACTCGTGTTGACGAAGCGTCCCCCGATGTTGTCCACAAGCAAGACATTCCGCCGATTGGCGGTCGCCGTTTCCTTGATGGCGCTTGTCATGCCCGGAATGGCGGCGGCCAATCCGCAGATCGTGGTCGATGTCGGAAGCGGGCGGGTGATTGCCCACCAGGAGGCGTTTCGCAAGTGGTATCCGGCTTCGCTCACCAAGCTGATGACGGCCTATACCACTTTCCGTTCCATGCGGGCCGGAGAGCTCTCGCCCGAAACCGTCGTCGTGATGAGCAAGCATGCGGCAGACCAGCCGGCGAGCAAGATGTGGTTCAAGCCGGGCTCGAAGCTGACGCTGGACAGCGCGATCAAGCTTCTGATCATCAAGTCCGCCAATGACGTGGCGGTCGCGATGGCAGAGACCATCAGCGGCAGCGAGGCCGCTTTCGTGCAGCGCATGAACCAGGAGGCTCAACGCCTTGGCATGACCTCGACCCGTTTCGTCAATCCGAACGGTCTGCCGGGCAAGGGCCAGTATACGACGGCGCGCGACATGGCGATCCTGGCTACCGCGATCCGGCGTGAGTTTCCGGAATATGCCGGTTACTTCGCGCTCGAAGGCGTGACGACGGGCAAGAAGGACTATCCGAACTTCAACCTGCTGGTCGGCCGTTTCCCGGGTGCCGATGGCATGAAGACGGGCTATGTCTGCGCGTCTGGCTTCAACCAGGTGTCGTCTGCCACGCGCAACGGCCGCACCGTGATCTCCGTCGTGCTTGGCTCCGACAGCCTTGGCGCCCGCGCCGATCTTTCTGCCGAGCTCCTGCAGAAGGGCCTCACCACGACGGTGGCCGGCAACCGTCTGGAACAGCTTCAGCCCTATGGTGAAGGTCAGGATCAGGTGACCGACATCAGCGCCGAGATCTGCAATCCGCAGGCCCGCAAGATCCGCAGCGAAGGCCGCGACGAAGCGGGTCGCATGAAGCTCCTCTCGCCCTATATCCGCGAGATGGGTCGTCCGCCGAAAATGAGCTTTGCCGGCCTGATCCCCGGCAGCGAACCGGTCGAGACCAAGAAGGGTGCCGGCACGGGTGAGATCGCCAACGTGCCGATCCCCAGGCCGCGTCCCACCTTCTGAGTTCAGCCATGACCCAAAACCGCATTCCCGTCTCCATCCTCACCGGCTTTCTCGGTGCGGGCAAATCGACGCTTCTCAACCGGCTCCTCAAGGATCCGGCGATGAAGGACGCTGCCGTCATCATCAACGAGTTCGGTGAGGTCGGGATCGACCATCTGCTGGTCGAAGCTTCCAATGATGCGGTGGTCGAGCTGTCCGACGGCTGCCTCTGCTGCACCGTGCGCGGCGAGTTGGTCGATACGCTGGCCGAGCTGATCGACGGCATGCAGACCGGCAAGATCAAACCGCTGTCGCGGGTGGTCATAGAGACCACGGGGCTTGCCGATCCGGCACCCGTCATGCAGTCGGTGATGGGGCATCCGGCGATTGCCCAGCATTTCGATCTCGACGGCGTCGTGACGGTCGTCGATGCGGTCAACGGGCTGTCGACCATCGATACATATCCGGAAGCCTACAAGCAGGTTGCGGTGGCCGACCGGCTGCTCCTCACCAAGAAGACGCTGGCCGATGCCACGGCGATCTTGGAACTCACCGAGCGTCTGCGGGCGCTTAATCCGCGTGCGCCGATCACCGATGGTGATGCGCCGGATGCGGGTTCGGCCGCGATGCTGGTCAACGGGCTCTACGATCCCGCAAGCAAGATCGCCGATGTCGATCGCTGGCTGAAGGACGAGATGGCGGCGGCGGACGATCATCACCACCATGATCACGACCATCACGGTCATCATCACCACGCCCACTCCCACTCTCATGGGCATGGCCATCATCACCACCATGATGTGAACCGGCACGGCACGTCGATCCGGTCCTATTCGATCCTGCATGATGAGCCGATCGATCCGATGGCGATCAACATGTTCGTCGATCTCCTGCGCTCGACCCATGGCGAAAAGCTTCTCAGGATGAAGGCCATCGTCGCGCTGACCGACCGTCCGGACAGGCCGCTGGTGCTGCATGGCGTGCAGTCGATCTTCCATCCGCCAGTGCGCCTGCCGGCCTGGCCCGAGGGCTCGGATCGCAAGACGCGGCTGGTGCTGATCACCCGGGATCTGTCGGAGAGCTATGTCCGGGACCTGTTTGGCGCCTTCACCGGCAAGGTCTCCATTGATCGCCCGGATCGTGCTGCCATGATGGACAACCCGCTGTCGATCCCTGGCTTCAAGTTCTAGCCGGACTGCGTTGCACCCTTGCGGATATGGAAGCGGTGTCCGTCTTCCAGCCGCTCCTGCGCCAGCAATTCGTGGCCGTCTTCATGGCAGAAATGCGGGATGTCGATGCCCGCAAGCGGATCTGTCGTTTCCACGATCAGTTCGTCGCCGGCCTGCATGTCGGCCATCCGCCGGCGGGTCTTCAAAACGGGAAGGGGGCATTTCAGCCCCCTCAGATCATAGGTCGGCGTTCCGGCCATGCCCTTACCAAAGCTTCCAGAAGGGCTTCTTCTCTTCGGCAGCAGGCGCGGCCTGCGCCGTCTGGGGGGCAAGCGGGTTCGGCTGCGGCACAGGAACGGCAGCGGTGGTCTGTGCCGTGGCCGGGGCTGCCGTTGTGGCCGGCTGTGCAGCCTGGGTCTGCGGATCGCCGTTCGGATTGGTCGCCATCTGGTTGACGGCGGCGGTGCCGGTTGCGGCCGCAAGCTTTGCCGGATCGACTTCGTCCAGGTCGAGCAGCCTGCCCGCCTTCAGTGCGGAGCCTGTCGGCGCGAAGGCAAGGTCATGGGCGCGCGACTTGCGCAGGTCGGCGACCAGCGCCTTGCGCTCGGCTTCCGTCGGATCATACCAGATCTTGCCGTCATACTTCTTCAGCGCCTTGGCATAGGCGGCATCATAGGCTTCGTTGAAGCCATTGAGCGCGACCGAAAGGGCCGGCGGCGTGCTCATCGGCGGGCAGGCGCCCTGCGGGTTGAAGCTCGAGCCTTCCGGGACCGACTGGTTGAAGACGTATTTCTTCTCGCAGACATTGACCACCGGCGGGCGCTTGGTGATCTCGAAATGATCGTAGCCGACCTTCAGCGTCTTCCAGAAATCGAAATGCGGGCTGTGGCGGTGACGCGCCATGTTTTCCGCGGTCATGCGGAAGGGGAAGGCCTGCAGCTGGATCGCCTGCTGACCGCCCTTGAAGGCGTCCCGGGCAAAGGCGTAGATCTCCAGCATCTGGGCATCGGTCATCGAATAGCAGCCCGAGGACGAGCAGGCGCCATGGATCATCAGATGCGTGCCGGTGCGGCCGTTGGCGCGGTCGAACTGGTTCGGAAAACCGGTGTTGATCGCCAGGAAATACTTGGAGTTCGGGTTCAGGTGATAGGGCGTCAGCGGATAGAAGCCTTCCGGTGCCTGTCGGTCGCCCTCCTTGATCTTCGGGCCCAGGCGTCCGGACCAGGCGCAGATGTCGTATTCCACGACCTTGTCGAAGCGCCCGTTGGTCTTCGCCTTCCAGACCTCCAGAATACCCTCTTCCTTGAAGATGCGGATCATGATCGGCGAGGTGCGATCCATGCCCTTCTTGCGGATTTCGGCAAGCAGGCGGGGAGGAAGCGGCTGCTCGACCTTGTTGGCAACGCGCGGCGTCTCATAGGCCGCGCTCTCCAACGTGTCATTGCAGCCGGCAAGGGCGGCGGCGAAAATCAGAACCAGGGCCGTCGATGTCAAGCGCATGCGCAAACGCTCTTTCCAGGAACACATGTTGAGGCTCAGAACGAGCCAGTCATGCGTAGTTTAGAACTGCTTTCTTCACAAATTATAAACCAATGACGGCCGATTTCCTCAATCGTCTTCCGCCGCTAGTCCTGCAAAGCGGCGGAGTGATGGCAAATTGCCGCAGCAATTCGCTCTCTCTCAGAGATTACGGCCGATATCGAGGAATTTCTGACGACGGTCGGCGCGCAGCTTGTCGCCGCTTTGCGGGGTCAGTTCGGCCAGCGCATTGGCAATCACGTCGCCGGTCGCGCCAATCACCTTTTCCGGGGCGCGATGGGCGCCGCCGACGGGCTCGGGGATGATCGCATCGATGATCCCGAGACCTTTGAGGTCTTCCGCCGTGATCTTCATATTGGTCGCGGCTTCCTTGGCGCGGGTGGAGTCGCGCCAGAGGATGGATGCCGCCCCTTCCGGCGAGATGACCGAATAGATCGCATGCTCAAGCATGTAGACGCGGTTGCCGGTGGCAATCGCGATCGCGCCACCCGAGCCGCCTTCGCCGATGACGACAGAGACCATCGGTACCTTCAGCGACAGGCACATCTCGGTGGAGCGGGCAATGGCTTCCGCCTGGCCGCGTTCTTCCGCGCCAACGCCCGGATAGGCGCCGGCCGTGTCGATCAGCGAAATCACCGGCAGGCCAAAGCGGTCGGCCATTTCCATGACGCGGATCGCCTTGCGATAGCCTTCCGGACGCGGGCTGCCGAAATTGTGCTTGATGCGCGACTTGGTGTCGTTGCCCTTTTCCTGGCCGATCACGGCGACCGGCTGGCCGCGGAAGCGGGCAAGGCCAGCCTGGATGGCGGCGTCCTCGGCAAACTTGCGGTCACCGGCGAGCGGGGTGAATTCGGTGAACAGGGCTTCGGCATAGTCGACGAAATGCGGACGCTGCGGATGGCGCGCGACCTGTGTCTTCTGCCAGGCGTTGAGCTTCGAATAGATCTCCACCATTGCCTCATCGACGCGGCTTTCCAGCCGGCTGATTTCTTCCGAGGTGTCGATGCTCTGGTCCTCTTCCGCGAGCTTCTTCAGTTCGCGGATCTTGGCCTCGAGGTCGGAGATGGGCTTTTCGAAGTCGAGATAGTTGTGCATGAACTCCGTTCCGATCGTTCGTTCCTGGCGCTCGCCGCCCGCAGGAACCGGCTTAGCCGGCTCTAATCGGGGTTTTTGGCCTGTTTTGCAAGGGGGTGGTGTGTATGCACCAGCTGCTGCAGTCGCTCGTCGAGCACATGCGTATAGATTTGTGTCGTTGAAATGTCGCTGTGACCCAGCAGTTCCTGCACCGCGCGAAGGTCTGCTCCATTGCCCAGAAGATGGCTGGCGAAAGCGTGTCTAAGCACATGCGGAGACACGGCATTTGCGGAGAGACCGGCCCGGATCGCCAGCTCCTTCAGCTCGCGTGCAAAGACCTGGCGGGGCAGGTGGCCCTCCTTGCTCGCGGCAGGAAACAAAAAGGGGCTGTCCGCCTGAGCGGGGTCCGCCCCCCGAATTTTACCGTATCGGGCAAGTGCCTCGATGGCCGTGCGCGACAGCGGCACCAGCCGCTCCTTGTTGCCCTTGCCGCGCACCAGCAGGAAGCGGCCTTCCTGGGTGAGCACCTTCACCGGCAGGGAGACGAGTTCACTGACGCGCATGCCCGTCGCATAAAGAAGTTCGATCAGGGCAAGCCGCCGGATACGGGCCGGCTGCTCGTGTCCTTCGAGGTCTGCTTCCGTTTCGGCCAGCGAGAGGAGGCCGGTTACGTCCTCGACTGTCAGAACCTTGGGCA
Organism: Rhizobium sp.; assembly: GCA_027533385.1. Lineage (GTDB taxonomy): Bacteria > Pseudomonadota > Alphaproteobacteria > Rhizobiales > Rhizobiaceae > Allorhizobium. Next base: position 239,692 of record JAPZUE010000009.1, read on the forward strand.
GGGGCCTGGACTTCTTCGGCGCATCTAGAATTGCTGTCGGATCATCGCCGCGCAGGCCTTCTGCGTAGAGGAACTTGTAGAACTGGCGCATGGCCGACAATCGTCTGGCCTGGGAGGTCGGCTGGAAGCCTCTGCGGGCGAGATCGGAAAGATAGGCGGCGAGATCCTCGCGCGTTGCGGCCCCCAGGCTCACCTTGCGGCCCGACAGAAAGTCCGAGAGGTCGTCGAGGTCGCGCTCGTAGGAGGCGAGCGTGTTGACGGCTGCCCCCCGCTCCGCGCTCAGCATTTCCAGAAAGGCTTCAACGCGGGCCCGGCTCAGATCCGACATGGTCCATTTCCGTTATTGTTCGACCGGGTTGATCCGCTCGGAGGGAATGCGCACGGTCACGTCCCGTTCCCTGGGTTCGACAAAAATGACAAATGACCACATCGTGGCATAGACCACGCCCACGAGCGTTGCGCAGATGAACAGGAAGCGAAACAAAGTGGGCATTGTCGGTCCTCAACCGGTTCTGGCAATAGATAAGTCGAAACACGCAGTTTACCAAGGCCGGGACAGGCCTTGCGGAAATGCAGCCATGGCTTGACGCTAGCCCTCTATATGTCAATAGGTCATGAAACAGTCGTGAACAGGCCGATGACCGAAACGATCCTCAACCTTGCTCCCAGTCTGGGCGAGCGCGCCAAGGTGGCGCTCGGCAAACGCAATCTCGTTCTCGTCGGCCTGATGGGTGCTGGCAAGTCGGCGATCGGTCGCATCGTCGCCCAGCAACTCGGCCTGCCTTTCATCGATACCGATACGGAAATCGAGCGCGTCTCGCGCATGACGATCTCCGAACTTTTCGCAGCCTATGGCGAGGACGAGTTCCGCGCTCTGGAAACGCGTGTCATCAAGCGGCTGCTACGGACCGGCCCGCGCGTCGTGTCCACCGGCGGCGGCGCCTTCATCAACGAGAAGACCCGGCGACAGATCGAGCGCGGCGGTCTCTCCATCTGGCTCAATGCAGACCTTGAGGTTCTGTGGGAACGGGTCAACAAGCGGGATCACCGGCCGCTGCTGAAGACGGAAAACCCGAAACAGACCCTCAAGGATCTGATGGACAAGCGCTATCCGATCTATGCGCTCGCGGACATCACTGTCCAGTCGCGCGACGTGCGCAAGGAAGTGATTGCCAACGAGGTCCTGACCTCGGTGATCGAACATATCGGCAAGGACAAGACGCAATGACAAAGGTCGAGACCCTGGAACGCCTGGTGCATGTGCCGCTGGGCGAGCGCTCCTATGACATCCTGATCGGCCCCGGCCTCATGGCGCGCGCCGGCGGCGAGATCACGAGCCGCATCAAGGGCCGTCGTGCTGCGATCGTCACCGACGAGAATGTCGGTGCACGTTATCTCGACGGTCTGATGGACAGCCTGCAGACCGATGGCATCGAGGCTGTCTCGGTCACGCTGCCGGCCGGCGAGAAGACCAAGAGCTTCGATTGTCTCACCAAGGTCTGCGACGTGCTGCTCGAAGCCCGCATCGAGCGCAACGACACGGTGATTGCGCTCGGCGGCGGGGTCATCGGCGATCTCACCGGTTTTGCGGCCGGTATCGTGCGTCGCGGTGTGCGCTTCGTGCAGATCCCGACCTCGCTGCTCTCGCAGGTCGACAGCTCCGTCGGCGGCAAGACCGGCATCAATGCCCGCCAGGGCAAGAACCTGGTCGGCATCTTCAACCAGCCGGACCTCGTGCTGGCCGATACCGATGTGCTCGACACGCTGTCGGAGCGCGAATTCCGCGCCGGCTATGCGGAAGTTGCCAAATACGGCCTGATCGACAAGCCCGACTTCTTCGAATGGCTGGAGAATAATTGGCGCGATGTGTTTGCCGGCGGTGCGGCCCGCATCGAGGCGATTGCCGTTTCCTGCCAGGCCAAGGCCGATGTGGTCGCCGCCGACGAGCGCGAGAACGGCCGCCGGGCGCTGCTCAACCTCGGCCATACCTTCGGTCATGCGCTGGAAGCCGCCACCCAGTATGACAGCAGCCGGCTGGTTCATGGCGAGGGTGTCTCGATCGGCATGGTGCTTGCGCATCGCTTCTCGGCGCGCATGAACCTGGCGAGCCCGGATCTCGCGACCCGTGTCGAGGCGCATCTGAAGGCTGTCGGTCTGCCGACCCGCATGGCGGAAATTCCTGGCGAGCTGCCGCCGACCGAGGTGCTGATGGATGCCATCGCGCAGGACAAGAAGGTGAAAAGCGGCAAGCTCACCTTCATCCTCACCCGTGGTCTCGGCCAGTCCTTTGTCGCGGATGACGTGCCGGCTTCGGAAGTCCAGCGCTTCATCGAGGAGCAGCGAGGCGCATGAGTTCGTCCGTGGGTGTCGTCACGCGTCTTGCCAATGCAGTGGTCCGGGCCATTCTCCGGCTGACCGGCGCCGAACTGACGACCGAGACTCTGTCAATGAGCCGGCACGACCAGCTGGCGGCCGCGCTCGACGCGCAGCCCCGCGACCGGCAATTGGACAAGGATCAGAAGGACCGTCTTTCCGGACTGTTCGAACTCGACGAACTCGAGGTCTCCGACGTCATGATCCACCGCATGGCGATGCGTGCCGTCAATGCCGACGATCCGCCGGAGGTGGCGATCCGTACGATCCTCGAAAGCCCTTATACCCGCATGCCGGTCTGGCGCGGTGCCACCGACAACATCATCGGCGTGATCCACGCCCGCGACCTGATCCGGGCGCTGGCCGAGCCGAATGTCGAGCCGCATGATCTAGACATCGTCAAGATCGCGCAGAAACCGTGGTTCGTGCCCGACACCACCAATCTCAAGGATCAGCTCAACGCCTTCCTGCGCCGCAAGACGCATTTTGCCGTGGTCGTCGACGAGTATGGCGAAGTGCAGGGCGTCGTGACTCTCGAAGACATTCTCGAGGAGATCGTTGGCGATATTGCCGATGAGCATGATCTGGAAATTCAGGGTGTGCGCCAGGACAGCGACGGCTCGATCCTGATCGATGGCGGCGTGCCGATCCGCGATCTCAATCGCGCCATGGGCTGGGATCTGCCGGATGAGGAGGCGACGACGATTGCCGGCCTCGTCATCCATGAATCGAAGTCCATACCGGAAGAGCGGCAGGCCTTCACCTTCTACGGCAAGCGCTTTGTCGTCCTGAAGCGGGAAAAGAACCGCATCACCAAGCTGCGTATTCGTCCGCTCGAAGCCGAGGCGCCGCAGGCCCGCGATCAGGCCTGATCATTGACCTACCAGCGTGTGGGCTCGCCGGGGGCGGCGGGCTCGATCGCCAGCGCATGCAGCCCTGCATCGAGTTCCGGCTTCAGCAGGTCGGTCACGGCACGGTGGCGTGCAAGGCGGGTCATTCCCTCGAAGGCTGCTGCCACGATGCGAACACGCATATGTGTTTCGCCGGTGCCGGTGATGTCTGGCTGATGGCCGGCATGGTGGTGACTTTCGTCGATCACGACGAGCCTTTCGGGGCTGAAAGCCTCGGTCAGACGGGTCTCGATCCGGCTCTTCACCGACATTGTCTAGCCTCTTGCTGCTGCTTCGCAAAAAGCCCCACAAAGCGCGTAACAAACCGGTTTGTCAATTCTTGTTCGCCCCCATCGCACGCCCCATAATTACGAGATGAAACTCGACTCGAAATATTTCGATCGGATCCGCACCCGGCGAAAGCGGGAGGCCGAGCCCGAGCAATCCAAACCCGTGTGTCAGTGGGACGGCTGCGAAAAGCCGGGTGTCCATCGCGCGCCGGTGGGACGTCATGCCGAGGGCCAGTTCTTCCTGTTCTGCTTCGAGCACGTGAAGGACTACAACAAGGGCTACAACTATTTCTCCGGCCTCTCTGACACGGAGATTGCCCGCTACCAGAAGGAGGCGATCACCGGTCATCGCCCCACCTGGACGGTCGGCGTCAACAAGGCGGCGAAAGCAAGCCCGCTTCACTCCACCATGCGGTCGGGATCAGCTGCGTCACAGGCGCGCATCAAGGACCCCTTCGGCTTCGTCCAGCAGGGGCGCGGCGGGGCTCCGCGCTATCAGGCGGCGGACCGGAAACTCAAGACGCTGGAGGCGAAAGCGTTGGATACGCTTGGACTTACCGTCAGTTCCACCCCCACCGATATCAAGACCCGCTACAAGGAGCTTGTAAAAAAACACCATCCGGATGCAAATGGCGGAGACAGGGCCTCTGAAGAGCGTTTTCGCGCTGTCATTGAAGCCTACAAATTGTTAAAGCAGGCCGGTTTCTGTTAATCCGAACACATGAGCAGCGACGAATTCGGCCGGACGGCATCGCCTGGCAGGGAGACATGATGAGCAAAATTGAATTGGATATCGCCAACCTGCCCGACACCACCGTTTCGGTCCGCGAGGTTTTCGGCATCGATACGGACATTCGTGTCCCGGCCTATTCCAAGGGCGATGCCTATGTGCCGGATCTCGATCCGGATTATCTCTTCGACCGCGAAACCACCCTCGCCATTCTTGCAGGCTTTGCGCATAACCGCCGTGTGATGGTCTCCGGTTTCCACGGAACCGGCAAGTCGACCCATATCGAGCAGGTCGCAGCCCGCCTCAACTGGCCTTGCGTGCGCGTCAACCTCGACAGCCATGTCAGCCGTATCGATCTCGTCGGCAAGGACGCCATCGTTCTGAAGGACGGCAAGCAGATCACGGAATTCAAGGACGGCATCCTGCCCTGGGCCTACCAGCACAATGTCGCGCTCGTCTTCGACGAATATGATGCCGGCCGTCCGGACGTGATGTTCGTCATCCAGCGCGTTCTGGAAAGCTCGGGCCGCCTGACGCTTCTCGACCAGAGCCGCGTCATCCGTCCTCACCCCGCCTTCCGCCTGTTCGCGACTGCAAACACCGTCGGCCTCGGCGACACGACCGGCCTCTATCACGGCACGCAGCAGATCAACCAGGCGCAGATGGACCGCTGGTCGATCGTCACGACGCTGAACTATCTGCCGCATGACAAGGAAGTCGACATCGTCTCGGCCAAGGTGAAGAGCTTCGGCTCGACCGCCGAGGGTCGCGACACCGTTTCGCGCATGGTGCGCCTCGCCGATCTCACGCGTGCGGCCTTCGTCAACGGCGATCTGTCGACCGTCATGAGCCCGCGCACGGTCATCACCTGGGCCGAAAATGCCGAGATCTTCGGCGATGTCGCCTTCGCCTTCCGGGTCACCTTCCTCAACAAGTGCGACGAACTGGAGCGCACGCTGGTGGCCGAGCAGTATCAGCGCGCCTTCGGCGTGGAACTCAAGGAAAGTGCGGCCAATATCGTACTCGGCGCATAAGGACTGACAAGCATGGCAGGGCGCGGCGACAATTCGAAGGCCAAGGCCGGCGGCGGGGTGGACATGGAGCCGATGCGCCGTGCGATCACCGGCTGCGTGCGCTCGATCGCGGGCGATCCGCAGGTCGAGGTCGCCTTTGCCAATGAGCGTCCGGGACTGGCCGGCGAGCGGATCCGCCTGCCGGAACTGTCCAAGCGTCCGACCGCCCACGAACTCGCCGTGACCCGCGGTCTCGGGGACTCGATGGCGCTGAGGCTCGCCTGCCACGACCAGAAGATCCATGCGAGCATGGCACCGCAGGGTGCGGATGCGCGCGCCATCTTCGATGCGGTCGAGCAGGCGCGTGTGGAATCGCTCGGCTCGCTGCGCATGCCGGGTGTCGCCTCCAACATCCAGTCGATGAACACCGAGAAATACGCGAAAGCGAACTTCTCGACGATCAGCCGTCAGGAAGATGCGCCGATCGGTGAAGCCGTCGCCATGCTGGTGCGCGAAAAGCTCACCGGCCAGAAGGCGCCTGAAACCGCCGGCAAGGTGCTCGACCTCTGGCGCCCGTTCATCGAGGACAAGGCCGGTGCCGACCTCGACAATCTCGCCAATGTCATCGAAGACCAGCAGGCCTTTTCCCGGGTGATCCGCCACATGCTGTCGGCCATGGAAATGGCCGAGGACATGGGCGACGACCAGGAGCAGAGCGAAGACGAGCAGTCGACCGACGAGGAGCAGCCGCGCAGCGGCGAGCAGGACCAGGAGACCTCCGAAGAAGAGGCCGGCCAGGATTCCGCACCTGCAGAGGAAAGCGAAGCCTCGCAGGAACAGCTCGACGACGGCGAGATGGACGGTGCCGAGATCTCTGAAGAGGAGATGTCGGACGAGGGCGACGACGACAGCGAAACGCCGGGCGAAATGCGCCGACCCGCAACGCCCTTCGACGATTTCAACGAGAAGGTCGACTACAAGATCTTCACCCAGGAATTCGACGAGGAAATCACCGCAGAAGAGCTCTGCGACGAAGCCGAGCTTGATCGGCTGCGTGCCTTCCTCGACAAGCAGCTCGCGCATCTGCAGGGCGCCGTTGGCCGGCTTGCAAACCGCCTGCAGCGCCGCCTCATGGCGCAGCAGAACCGCTCCTGGGAATTCGACCTGGAAGAGGGGTACCTCGATCCGGCGCGTCTCACCCGCCTGATCATCGACCCGATGCAGCCGCTCTCCTTCAAGAAGGAGAAGGACACCAAGTTCCGCGATACGGTCGTGACGCTGGTCATCGACAATTCCGGCTCGATGCGCGGTCGCCCGATCACGGTTGCCGCCTCCTGCGCCGACATCCTTGCCCGCACGCTTGAACGCTGTGGCGTCAAGGTCGAGATCCTCGGCTTCACCACCAAGGCCTGGAAGGGCGGGCAGGGCCGAGAGAAGTGGCTTGCAAGCGGCAAGCCGCCGGCACCCGGCCGTCTGAACGACCTGCGCCACATCATCTACAAGTCGGCGGATGCGCCGTGGCGCCGTGCGCGCCGCAATCTCGGCCTGATGATGCGCGAAGGCCTGCTCAAGGAAAACATCGACGGCGAAGCGCTGATGTGGGCGCACAACCGCCTGATCGGCCGCCGCGAGCAGCGCAAGATCCTGATGATGATCTCGGACGGTGCGCCGGTCGACGATTCGACACTGTCGGTGAACCCCGGCAACTATCTGGAACGCCACCTGCGCGCCGTGATCGACCAGATCGAGACGCGTTCGCCGGTCGAACTGCTGGCGATCGGCATCGGCCACGACGTGACGCGTTACTACCGCCGCGCCGTCACCATCGTCGATGCCGACGAGCTGGCAGGCGCCATGACCGAGCAGCTCGCCTCGCTATTCGAGGAGCAGCCTTCCGGTGGCTCGGGTCGGACCCGCCTGCGTGCCTGAGCGGTCGACCTATCGGCGTCATCTTGGCCTGAGCTGCGCGTTCGTCGGCCTGCTTGCGCTCTCCGCCTGTACGCCGGCGACCATTCCTCCCGGACAGACGCTGTCCATACCGGTTGAAAGCGACGTGATTGCGGAGCTTGGCGGCAATCCCACGCTCGCACCCGGCCTCACTTTCCTCGGCGGCATCGAGCTCTCCTCGTCCGAGCCGCTCTTCGGGGCCTTTTCTTCGGTCCGTTTCCTTGACGGCCAGCGCTTCATCGGCGTGTTCGACACGGGCTACTGGATCGAGGGGCAGATTGCCCGCGATGCCGAGGGACGGCTTGCCGGCGTCGAAGCCGTGAAGCTTGCGCCGCTCCTGGATGCCTCGGGACGCGAAAGCCCGAGCAAGTTCTTCGCCGATGCGGAAAGTCTGGCGCTTGACGGTGATCGCGCTCTGGTCGGCTTCGAACAGCGTCATCGGGTGGTTGCCTATGCGCGTGTCAGCGATGTCGGCAAGGCCGTGCCGTCACAGCCGATCGCCTTCCCCTTCGATCTCGATGTCCTGCGCAGCAATGGCGGCTTCGAGGCGCTGGTCATGGCACCTGCCGACAGTGCGCTTCAAGGCGCGCTTGTGGCGATCTCCGAAAAGAGTTTTGACGAGAACGGCAACATCTATGCGGCAATCGTCGGCGGCCCGCTTGCAGGTGCCTTCAGCGTCCGCCCGCTTGATGAATTCGACATCACCGATGCGACGTTCCTGCCGGGTGGCGATCTCCTGCTGCTCGAGCGTCGCTTCACCATCGCCAGGGGTGTCGGCATGCGCTTGCGCCGCATCGACGGAGCAAGTCTTAAAGCCGGTGCGGTGGTCGATGGCGAGATCCTGTTCGAGGCCAATTACCGCTCGCAGATCGACAACATGGAAGGCATCGACGCCATCCCCGAGCCGGACGGTTCCGTCCGTCTGATCGTCGTCTCCGATGACAATCATTCGATCCTGCAGCGAACCCTGATGCTGGAATTCCGGCTCGCCGCGCCGCAGACCTGACCCCTCTCAGGCCCCCTGACATGAGAAAGCCCCGGTTTCCCGGGGCTTATGTCTCTCCATGCGGCTTTTCGTCTGATCAGGCCGGGCGCTGCGCCGAGGGTACCGGACGGATGACGGTCATCAGCGCGCCATAGGGCAGAAGCATGATCACGCCGATCAGCATCTTCACGCCGAAGTCGGCGATCGCCCAGGAGATCCAGCGCGGCGCTTCTGCGCTCATCACGCCCAGGATCGGCGCGGCTGCGATCGCGAAATCGTCGTTCGGGCCAATGAAGCCGAAGGCGGGGGCAAAGGACAGCGAGAAGAAGATCGCCGTGTCGAGCGCCGAGCCCAGAAGCGAGCCGAGGAGCGGGGCCTTCCACCAGGACTGCTGGCGCAGTCTGTTGAAGACGGAGATGTCGAGAAGCTGGCCGACCAGGAAGGCTGTCCCTGAGGCAACGGCGATGCGCGGGGTGGCGAGCAGGATCGACAGGAGAACGCCGGCGATGAAGCCGACCAGAACCACGCGGCGGGCCGCCTGCGGGCCGAACTGCCGGTTGGTCAGGTCGGTGACAAGGAAGGCGATCGGATAGGTGAAGGCGCCGAAGGTCAGGAGGTCGGCGAGATTGATGCCTGCCAGCATGCCGTTGACCGGATACTGGACGAGGAAGTTCGAGGCGACCACGACGGCCGTCATCAGCAGGCTGTAAATCAGGAATGCGCGTGCGTTCAGCATTTTTTTATCCTGGGTGATGCCACCAGTTGGAGGAACGATACTGTAGTACGGGAGGGGCATGAGGGCGTCAGCCCGCCATGCTCACCTCAAACGAAAAGGCTTGCCCGGAGATCCGGCCAAGCCTTTCGAAAGCCTTTTCCGGTGCGCGCGATTAAGCGGCTTCGGCAGTCTTCTTGACGATCTGGCGACGCAGCAGACGAGCGCGCATGCTCAGTTCGTTTTCCGAAGCCTTCAGAAGGAAGGCGTCGAGACCACCGCGATGCTCGACCGAGCGCAGGGCTGCAGCCGAAACGCGCAGGCGGAAACGCTGGTTCAGAGCGTCCGAGATCAGCGTGACGTCGCAGAGGTTCGGCAGGAACCGGCGCTTGGTCTTGTTGTTCGCGTGGCTGACGTTGTTGCCCGTCTGGACGCCCTTGCCGGTCAATTCGCAACTGCGGGACATGGTACACCTATTGTTTTTCTAGGCCATCGCATCGCTCCCGGCCAAATGCCGGCGAGGCAATCCAACAGCGTCTGATTGGAAAGTTGCGGTTCTATAGTCAGTGAGAACCGGCGCGTCAAGCCAAACCTTGGATTTTCCGGGCGGCCAGGACGCTCTAGGATATTTTCTTGCCACAGTCCATCGCGACACTGCATTTTCGATCAGGCCGGAGTTCCGGCACCAACCCATCTGGAGATGGCGTCTTGCGTTTCACCGGCCTTGCCCTTGCCTTCCTCGCCGTCATGCCTGTCTCGGCTGGCGCGACGGATTATCGCTACGACACGAGCTACAGCGTCGCACTCGGTATCCTGCCGATTGCACGCATGACCTTCCAGACCGAAGTTGCCTCGGATCGCTACACGATATCGGGGCAATTCCATTCGTCGGGTCTGGTCGACATCGTCCGCGAGGTCGCGGCCAAGAGCACCGTCACCGGAACGCTGGCCGGTGGTCGCATGCAGCCCCAGCGTTATGCACTGGACTACAAGAGCGGCAAACGGCAGCACACCTACGAGGTGCTCTTCGCCGGTGGCAATGTCGTTGAGACTAAGGTCACGCCAGAGCGGCAAAAGCCGGAGACCTGGGTTCCGGTCCAGCCCGCCGACCTGAAATCCGTGCTTGATCCGATCGGCGCCCTTTTGATTCCGGGTGACGCCGATGTGTGTGGCCAGACGCTGCCGGTCTATGACGGCGAAAGCCGCATGGATCTCGTGCTCTCGCCCAACCGTTCGGAACGCTTCTCCGCCGGCAGCGCAGAGGGCGAGGCCATCGTCTGTTCGGTGCGCTATGTGCCGAAGTCCGGATATCGCAAGGGGCGCAAGGATATCGAGTATCTGAAGTCGGTGACCGGAATGGAGATCTGGTTTGCCAAGACTGCGACGCTGCAGCTATATGCTCCTGTCTATGCGAAGATCCCGACGCGCTACGGGACGGTGCATGTGACCGCAGAAAAATTCGACGGATAGTGTTTGCGGGCATGCCCCGCATCAGGGGATTTCATGAAGACCAAGGCAACGCTGATCGGGTTCACCGCGATCCTGATGTGGTCCTTCCTGGCGCTGATGACGGCTGCGTCAGGCACCATGCCTCCCTTCCAGCTTTCAGCGATCACGTTTGCCATAGGCAGTCTCCCAGGCATTCTCCTGTTCATCGCCAGGCCGGAGCGTTTGAAGGAGCTGCGCCAGCCGCCGAAGGTCTGGCTCGCCGGCGTTGGCGGTCTCTTCGGCTATCACTTCCTCTACTTCACTGCCCTTCGCAACGCGCCGGCCGTCGAGGCGGGGCTGATTGCCTATCTCTGGCCGCTCCTGATCGTCGTCGGCTCGGCGCTGTTGCCGGGCGAGAAGCTCGGCTGGCACCATATCGTCGGCGCGCTTTGCGGCCTTGCCGGTACTGCGCTGATCGTCGGCAAGAACGGCTTCGCCTTCGATCCGGCCTATAGTCTCGGTTATTTCACCGCCTTCCTGTGTGCCTTCACCTGGGCTGCCTACTCGCTTGTCAGCCGCAAGTTCGAGAAGGTCTCGACCGATGTGGTGACAGGCTTCTGCCTCGCCACCTCCATCCTGTCCCTCGTCTGCCATCTGGCGCTCGAAACAACCATCTGGCCCGAGAATATGTCCCAGTGGGCAGCCGTCATCGGTCTCGGCCTGCTGCCGGTCGGGCTTGCCTTCTATGTCTGGGACTATGGCGTGAAAAACGGTGACATTCAGATCCTCGGCGCCTCCAGCTATGCGGCGCCGCTGCTCTCGACCCTGATCCTGATCATTTTTGGGTTCGGCGAACTTAGCGTCAGAATTGGCCTTTCATGCCTGTTGATCACCGGTGGCGCTGTGCTCGCTGCTCGCGATATGGTCTTCCGAAACAAGGAACGGGCGACCTGACGGGAGATTGAATGACGCTTGCGACCGGTATCCTCTGGCTCTCGGTCGCGCTCGGCACCAGTTACCTCTGGATCCTGCCGCGAGAGAAGACCGTTTTCCGGGCCATCTGGAAGACGCTGCCCGTCCTCCTGCTGTCGCTATATGCGTTTCTCGTCGGTGCCCATTTCCTGCTCGTTGCCGCCCTGCTGCTCGGCGCCGTTGGTGACTGGTCGCTCGCCTTTGAGGGCGATCGTGCTTTCCTGGGCGGAGTGACCGCCTTTCTTGCAGCGCATATCGCCTATGTCGCGCTGCTTCTGACCATCAGCGAGCCGGAAATTGCCTTTGGGGAGGTCTGGAGACTTGTCGCAGGAGCCCTTGTTGCGCTTCTCACCTTTTCCGTGCTCATTCGCATCTGGAGGCCCGCCGGTCGGCTGGCGCTGCCGATCGGTCTCTATGTCCTCTTGTTCATGGTGCTGGTCTGGCTGACGCTCGGCCTTAGAAGTCCATTCGCCTTTGTCGGGGCCGCGCTTTTCATCCTGTCGGATATCGTGTTGACGATCCGGAAATACTGGACAGGCCCGGACCATCCGATCGATGGTGCTGCGGCCTATTTCGTCTGGGTCAGCTATTACGCGGCTCAGGTCATCCTGACACTGACCCTCAGCGAAGCCTGACCCTCCCTCAACGCCCGGGTGCCCATCCGGGAGGGGCCATCTCGAAGACCGAGAAGTCGAAGCCCGGAGCCACCGTGCAGCCGACAAGGGTGAAATCGCCGAGGCTTTCGGCTGCCTGCCACTCGTCCGCATCGATGATCGCCTGCGGCCTTTGCCCTGCGGCAAGATCGAGGCCGAGGATCACGGTTTCCTGCTTCACACCGTCTTTCGAGCGATGCAGCGCAAGCGGCGCGCCGGCATAGTAGTGCCATGCTTCAGCAGCATCCTTCACCTTGTGCCAGTGGGATCGCTCCCCGGCTTCGAGGAGATAGTAGATCGCGGTCGAATGGCCGCGCGGGCCACCGTGTTCGTCGCGATAGGTTTCCACATACCAGCCGCCCTCGGGATGGCGCTGCATGCCAAGGGTTTCGATGATGTGCTTTGCCTGCATCAGAACGTGTCCTTGCGCTTGCGGATCTCTGCGAAAACGGCCTCGTTGGTGGCGCCCACCATGCCGAGCGTCTTGCGTATATCCGGGTCGCCGGCGCGCAGGAAGGGGTTGGTTTCCTTCTCCAGTCCGATCGTCGTCGGGATGGTGAAGTCGCCGCGCTTGCGCTGCACGTCGATCAGCTCGACGCGTGATTTCAGGCGCATGTTTTCCGGGTCGACCGTCAGGGCAAAGCGCGCATTGGCCAGCGTGTATTCATGGCCGAAATAGACGATGGTTTCGTCCGGCAGGGCCGCCAGCTTCTGCAGGGAGTGCCACATGTCCATGGCGGAGCGCTCGAACAGGCGGCCGCAACCAAGTGCAAAGAGCGTGTCGGCGGCAAAGAGCAGCATGTCCTCCGGCAGATGATAACAGACATGCCCTGCGGTGTGGCCCGGCGTCTCGATGACCCGCACCGGTCGGTTGCCGAAGATGAATTCGTCGCCATCGCCCACCGTCCGGTCGATGCCTGGAATGGCTGCCGCCTCGTTGCGCGGACCGATGATCTCGCAGCCGTATTTCTCCTTCAGTGCCAGATTGGCCTCGACATGGTCGCCATGGTGGTGGGTGGTGAAGATATGGGTGATCGTCCACCCGCGCTTCTCCGCCGCCTTGACGATCGGATCGAGTTCCGGCGCATCGATCGATGCCGTCTGTCCGGTCTCCGGGCAATGGAGAAGTACGCCGAAGTTGTCACTTCGGCAGAGGAATACTTCGATCTGCAGTGATTTCATTGTTGATCCGCTTTTTTATGTCCCGCCTCGTTGTCGCGAATGTAGCCCCTCGCGGCTTGAACTCCAAGGATGGGCTGCTAACAATAAGTTCATGCATGTCGATATCGTCGATCTGAGGCAGTTCTATTACACGATGCTCGGTCGCGTGGCGGAGCAGTCGATTGCGCTGGCGCTTTCCTCCGTATGGGCTCGCCTGCCGCAGGAACGGCTGGTGGGGATCGGTTACTGCATTCCCTTTCTCGAACGCTTCCGCGCCGATACGGAGCGGACCATGGCCTTCATGCCGGCGGGGCAGGGTGCCGTGAACTGGCCAGTCGGCGAACCCTCGGCCACCGCGCTGGTCTTCGACGAGGAACTGCCGCTGCCCGACAGCTCGGTCGACCGGGTGCTGATGGTGCATTCGCTGGAATTTGCCGAAAACCCGCGCGAGACCTTGAAAGAGATCTGGCGGGTGCTTGCCCCGGGCGGACGACTGGTCATCGTCGTGCCGAACCGGCGTGGTGTGTGGGCGCGCATGGAGCACACGCCCTTCGGCTCCGGCCGGCCCTATTCGCGCAGCCAGCTGACGCTGTTGTTGCGGGAGACCAATTTCACCCCCGGCGCCTCGGCGGAAGCGCTGTTCTTCCCGCCGTCTAAGATCCGGGCGATCCTGCGGCTGCGGCGCGGTTTCGAGCGTCTCGGGCGCATCCTCTGGCCCGCCTTTTCCGGCGTCATCGTCGTCGAGGCGCAGAAGCGGCTCTATCAGGGGCTGCCGGTCGCCTCGCGTGCCTCACGCCGTGTCTTTGCGCCGGTGCTCGCCCCCCAGGGGGTTCCCACCACCCGAAACCTGCCGCCCAAACTCTGATCCCAATGTTGGCATGGCCGCTGCCGCGACAGGCTGCGGCGCTCGCCCGCCTCGACAAACGCAGGTTTCCGCAGTAATCCCAAGCCCATGCCTATGGGCGGCCTCTTGCCGCCTCTGTTCGGAACGAGCCTCATGAACGCCTCGACAAAGCCGGTGCCCCGACCCGGGGTCATGGAGATTGCCGCCTATGTTCCGGGCAAGGAGCATGCCGGCGGTGTCGCACGCGTCTACAAGCTCTCCTCCAACGAGACACCGCTTGGTCCAAGCCCCAGGGCTACCGAAGCCTTCCAGGCTGCTGCGGGCAAGCTCGAGATCTATCCCGACGGGCAGGCACGGGTGCTGCGCGATGCGATCGCCGAGGTGCACGGGCTGAACGCCGCCAACATCCTCTGCGGCAATGGCTCGGGCGAACTCTTGTCGCTGCTCGCCAATATCTATCTCGGTCCCGGCGACGAGGCCGTCATCACCGAGCATGGCTTCCTGCTCTATCGCATCCAGATCCTGGCTGCCGGCGGCACGCCGGTCACGGTTCCAGAGCGCGATCGGCGGGTCGATGTCGATGCGATCCTCGACGCGGTCACCGATCGGACGAAGATCGTCTTTCTCACCAATCCCGGCAATCCGACCGGCACCTATGTGCCCTATGCGGATATCGCGCGCCTGCAGGCCGCCTTGCCACCGCATGTCATTCTCGTGCTCGACGCTGCCTATGCCGAATATGTCCGCCGCAACGATTACGAGGCCGGCATCGCGCTCGTTTCGGCCAACCGCAATGTCGTGATGACCCGGACCTTCGCCAAGGTCTACGGGCTTGCGGCGCTGCGCATCGGCTGGATCTACGGCCCTCCCGAGATCATCGACGCGATGAACCGTGTGCGTGGGCCGTTCAACATCAACACACCGGCGCTTTTCGCCGGGGCCGCCGCAATGCGCGATCAGGCGCATGTGGCCAATGCCGTCGAGCACAATCAGGTCTGGCTTGCACGGGTCTCGGATGCGCTCACGGCAATCGGCCTCGAAGTTACCCCTTCGGTCACCAATTTCATCCTGATTCACTTCCCCGACCGGGACGGAATGCGCGCGGCCGATGCCGATCTCTTCCTGACTTCGCGCGGCTTCGTCTTGCGCGCCGTCGCGTCCTATGGTTTTCCCAATGCACTCCGCATGACGATTGGCAGCGAGGACGCCAATACCGGCGTGATCGCTGCCCTCACCGAATTCATGGAACGCACGTGATGTCTGAAATCCTGTTCAACCGCATCGCCCTGATCGGTATCGGCCTGATCGGCTCGTCGATCGCCCGCGACGTCAAGAAGCTCGGCCTGGCGAAGGATGTGGTCATCTCGACCCGCAGCCTCGACACGCTGAAGCGGGCGGAGGAGCTGGAGCTCGGCACGGCCTATGTCGCTTCGGCTGCCGAGGCGGTCAAGGATGCCGACCTCGTCATCGTGTCCGTGCCGGTCGGTGCCTCTGAGGCGGTCGCCCAGCAGATCGCGCCGAACCTGAAACCCGGCGCCATCGTCACGGATGTCGGCTCGACCAAGGCGTCTGTCATCGCGCAGATGGCGCCGCATATGCCCGAAGGCGTGCATTTCATCCCCGGCCACCCGCTGGCGGGAACGGAAAAATCCGGTCCGGATGCCGGCTTTGCCGGTCTGTTCAAGGGCCGCTGGTGCATCTTCACGCCGCTCGAAGGCACGGATGGCCAAGCGCTTTCCCGTCTGCGTGGGTTCTGGGAGGCGCTCGGCTCGCGTTGCGACGAGATGGATCCGCAGCACCACGACAAGGTGCTCGCCATCGTCTCGCACCTGCCGCACATCATCGCCTACAACATCGTCGGCACGGCCGACGATCTGGAGACGGTCACGGAATCGGAAGTGATCAAGTACTCCGCCTCGGGCTTCCGCGATTTCACGCGTCTCGCCGCTTCCGATCCGACCATGTGGCGGGATGTCTGCCTGCACAACAAGGATGCGATCCTGGAAATGCTGGCGCGCTTTTCGGAAGACCTCGCCTATCTGCAGCGGGCGATCCGCTGGGGTGAGGGCGACAAGCTGTTCGAGCTGTTCTCGCGCACCCGCACCATTCGCCGCTCGATCGTCCAGGCCGGCCAGGATGTCGACGTGCCGGACTTCGGCCGTCACGCGCTCGACAAGTGACTGTTCTGCGTCGCTGCTTCAGAGCGGTGGGATCTGGCCGAGCGGGATGAAACCGAGCATGGCCACGCCGTTTTCGATGGTGATCTCGGCTTCGCTGTCATCGCGTCCGAAAGCGAGTGCTCTGAGCACATTGGCGATATTGTCGATCATGTCGGCCTGATCGGGATAAGCCGTCTTCATGGCATCCCGCCAGGCGCCGATCTGCTCGATTTCCACCTTGATCCGGCCGGAAACCAGTCCGTCGTCACCCACCTGGAAGGGGCCGGCGAGCGTCAGCACCCGGCCTTCGCCGAGATCGATGACCATGCGGCGGATCTCGCCCTTCGTACCGTAGAGCTTCTGCTCCTGCGCCACGCGCGGATCCAGCAGGCCGCCCTTGTCGGCAAAGGTGGCATCAAGGCTCGCGGAAATCGGCGGCAGGGCGATTCTGGTCCCGTCGAGCGAGACCGAGACGTCGCGCACCAGCGTCGCATAGTCGAGATTGCCTTCGTTCTGGCGGACATGCGACTGGGCGCTCGGGGCCGTCACCTGCAATTGCAGGCTGGAGACCGTCGAGGTCACCGTCGCATTGAGGCCTTCCATGACCAGCGAACTTCGTGAAAGGCCCGACAGGCCGATGCGGAAGCTCGACTGCATGTTCGTCCAGTCCAGCGCCGTGTTGAGGCCGAGCGCCGAGCGGATTTCGGCCGGTCCGTCCATCTCCCAGACGATGTGGCCGGGATTGTAGATCTGGGCGGCTGCACGCACGGGGCCGAAGGAGGCCGCGACACCCTGGAAATGATCGTCGAAGGCCAGTCCCGAGCAGTTGAGGCGGAAGCGGAAGGGATAGCCGCCCATCGTCGCGTCCTGGCACGTTGCGGTGATGCCGGCCGGATTTCCGCCACCGAAGAAGGCCAGGATGCGCTTCTTCAGAAATTCCGCAGCGAAATACCATCCGACGCTATAGACAGCGATGACGAGGACGATCAAAACGCCGAGCCGAACAACCTTCCGGCTGATCGTGCTTTCGGGCGCGGTCGACATGGCCATGGGATGCTCCTCGTTGCGGTCACTTCACGTGTTTTGGATTGGCGTGGGATATGGACGAATTTTGGGTCTTTGGCTACGGCTCGCTGATGTGGAACCCCGGGTTTCCCTATGAGGAACGGGTGCTTGCCCGTCTCGGCGGTTATCGTCGATCACTCTGCGTGCGCTCCTATGTCCATCGTGGCACCGAGGAACGCCCTGGTCTGGTGCTCGGGCTCGATCGGGGCGGCTCCTGCAAGGGTGTCGCCTTCCGCGTGGCGCCATCTGCCTGGCAATCGACCGTCGACTATCTGCGCGAACGCGAGCTTGTCACCAGCGTCTATCTCGAACGGCGGGTCCGCACGACACTGGCCGACGGTCGCACCGTCCGGGCGCTCACCTACGTCATCGACCGGGCCCATCCACAATATGCGGGCGCCATCACGGTCGAGGAAGCGGCGCGGATCGTCGAAAGCGCGGTTGGCCGCTCGGGACCCAATCCTGTCTATGTCGCCAACACCGTTTCCCACATGCGCGAACTCGGTATCCGCGACCACTGGCTCGAAAGCGTTGCAGCCGCCATTGCGGTTGATCCGGCCTGAGGCCGGACCCTTCCTCGCCAAATGCGCTCAGAGCGCTCCGAGTTCCTTCAGCCGGTTGACGGCTGTCGGCGGCAGGGGCAGATGCGGGTTTTCCTTCGCCGTCTTCACCAGAAGCTCGTCGCTGGCCGCTTCCAGCTGCGTCATCAATGTCTCGTGGAAAACATCCGGATCGAGGCCCGGTTGAATCGGCGGCAGGATGCGCACGGTGAAATGGCCGGGAAAGCGCAGGAACTTGCGGCGCGGCCAGAACAGACCGGGATGCATGGCAACCGGCACGACCGGCACGTTGATGTCGCGGTACAGGCGGGCGATGCCGTATTTGTAGTCCGGGGGCGCGCCCGGCGGACGGCGCGTGCCTTCGGGATAGATGATCAGCTGGCGGCCATTGGCCATTTCCATCTTGGTGCGCTCGATCACCTGCGCCATCACCTTGCCCTTGGCGCCGCGATTGACCGGGATCATCCGCTGCTTGGCGACATACCAGCCGAAGATCGGGATCCACATCAGCTCGCGCTTCAGGATGTAGACCGGATCGTCCAGCCAGGGCAGCAGCGCATAGGTGTCCCAGAAGGACTGATGCTTCGGCGCCAGAATGTAGCCGCCTTCGGGAATGTTCTCGAGCCCCTCGACGGTGAAGGTCGTGCCGACGATCTTTTCCATCAGCCAGTGGTTCGCGCGCGCCCAATCCTTCGGCACGAAGAAAGCCTTCTTGCGGGGCAGCAGGAAGTAGATCGGAAACAGCACGATCATCCGGATGATCATGTTGGCATAGAAGGCGGTGTTGAAGATGACGGAACGCAAGGCAATCATGATGTGGGACTCTCGAGGGCGGGCGAAGACGTGCTTAGAGGAAAAGTCCCGTGAGCAAAAGCGCTCACATGCGCTGAAGCGTCAGGAGCTGCGGCCAGATTCGGTGATTTCGCCTTCCGGACGCAGGCCCTGATCCCGGCTCCAGCCTGTCAGGCCCCTGAGATAGGCGATGACGGTCTTGCCATATTCGGCGAGCATGGTGCGCATCGCGTCCGGCTCGCTGTACCAGGCGCGGGTCTTCAGATCCGCATTCACCACGGGGTAGCCGATGAACTGGGTGTCCGGATCGCTGCGGCGAAGCTCCATCAGGCTGCGGGCAAGATGGTAGTTGCTGGTGACGACGAGAACGGACTTGTAGCCCTTGTCACGGATCCAGATCGCCGTCTCGTTGGCATTGCCGATCGTGTCGATGGCGCCGTAACCGATGTCGACGCAGCATGCGAAAAGGTCGGGTGAGGTGCGTGTGGTCTTGCGGATCTGGCTGGCCGTGGTTGTCGGGTTGACGCCCGAAATCAGCAGGCGCTCGCCATAGCCACGCTTCAAAAGATCGATCGCCTGTTCGATGCGCTGGTATCCACCCGTCAGAACGACGATCGCATCGGCCTTCGCCGTCTCGGGCGGACGCATGCTGGTGACCGAATCAGCGAAGATCAAAAAGCCGGCAACGAGCACAGCAATGCAGAGGATGACCACCATGCCGCCATAGCGCAAAGCCCTGCGAATCAAGCCGTTTCGCGCAAACAGGCCGCCGCCCGAACGGGGCCGGCCGCCGTCACGCAACGGTTGATTTGGCGTCATGCGATCCATGCTCATTGCCCGTGAATAGCCGGGATTTCTCACAGCGAACAGGCGGCTTTAAGGCAAGTCAACATACGAGATTTCGTCAGTCGTCCAGCAGGCCATCGGTGCGGGCCGGATCGGAGCGGATCAGATCGATTTCGTAAATCGTGCGCATGACCGTAATGCGCGCGGTGATCGTGGTCAAAAGCGCGATGACGATCATGGTGGCGAAGATGCCGAGATAGCCGCCCCAGCCGATCGTGAAGGTGCCGAACAAGGCGGTTGCCTGATCGCTTTCAGGCGTCGCCAGCGAACGGCTCTGCCAGAAGCTGGCCAGTGCGAAGAATGATGCCGCCAGAAAGCCGCCGACGGCTGCACCCTTGAGACTGATCTTCAGGAAGTGCTTCTGGAATTCCTGGGCGACGAAGTTGCCTTCTGCCCCGACAAAATGCAGCACCTCGATGATATGGCGATTGCCCGACAATGCGCCGCGTGTCGCAAAGACCACCGTCAGCACCATCGCGGTGAAAACCAGGATCAGAATGCCGGAGCCGATCAGCACTGTGGTTCTGGCCATCTGCACCAGCCGATCGACCCAGGTTCGATGGTCGTCGAGGAAGGCCTGCGGCACCTCCTCCTTCAGAAGGGCGCGCATGGCCTCGAAATCAGGAGGATTGGTCTCGTCGATGGTGATGACGATCAGCCGGGGTACTGGCAGGTCTTCGAGGTTCAAGCCCGTTCCAAGCCAGGGTTCGAGCAGGCGGGCTGTGGCGCTGTCGTCCATGATCTGGCCATCGCGGGTCCCGACAAAGGTCAGCGCCAGATCGCGGGCCTTGACGAGGGCCGTCCCCATGTCGAGACCGTCCTCCGGCTTGATCTGGATGGTGATTTCGCGGGAGATCTGGCTCTGCCAGCCGGCGGCGGTGGCGCGTACCATGGAGACCGCACCGAGCGTCAGACAGGCGAGGAAGGCCATGATGGCGATGACCACCATCAGGGCATTGCCCTGAATGTTGGAGGGCGGCAGGATCGGTGCTGTTGGCCGTACCGTCATATCGACGCGGCGCTTTTTCTGTCCAGGGTTCTGATTCGCGTTCTGGGGGATCTCATTCATAGATGTCGAGCCGCCCGTCGGTGAGGATCATCCGGCGCGCATCCACCTGATCCATCAGCGCCAGATCATGGGTGGCAATCACCACTGCCGTGCCGAGACGGTTCAATTCCAGGAAGAGGCTCAGCAGGCGGCGTGCCATCGGTGGATCGACATTGCCCGTCGGCTCGTCGGCGAGCAGGATTTCCGGCCGGTCGATCAGGGCGCGGGCAATCGCCACACGCTGCTTCTCGCCGCCCGAGAGCACCGGCGGCAGGACGTTGATGCGTTCGCCGAGGCCCACCCATTTCAAGAGTTCGATGACGTCCTGCCGGTAGGTCTGCTCGGCCTTGCCACGCACCCTGAGCGGCAGTGCCACGTTCTCGTAGGTGGTCAGATGGTCGAGCAGGCGAAAATCCTGGAAGACGATGCCGACGCGTCGGCGCAGCATCGGCAGCTCGCTGCGAGGGATGCTGGTGATGTCGCGGCCGAAGCTGCGGATCAGTCCACGCGTCGGCTGCAGCGACATGAACAGCAGACGCAGCAGCGTGGTCTTGCCGGCGCCGGACGGGCCGGTCAGGAACTGGAAGGATCCCTTCGGCAGGTCGAAGGTCAGGTCGCGGAGGATCTCCGGTCCCATCCCATAGCGCAGGCCGACATTTTCGAAATGGATCAAAGGGGGCCCAGTCTGACGTGTCCGAGGTCTGGGGCTCGTAAACGAAGATCGTCAACGGCCGGTAAACATGCTCCGGGACCCAAGGCTTTTCAGCCCGTCTTTCCGAAGCATTAACCATTTGAATTTACGTCTGGAGAGGATTCGTTTCAACCGCCGAGTTTCGGGGTATCCGATTTTGGCTGTGCGAAAGGTGCGCATCATGAGCGCTTTCCGTTATCAGAAGCAGGCTCCCGCTGCAGACCTCGATCTCCTGCCGCCCGATCGTGCCCGCAGGCGGATTGAGCCGCTCAACCAGCGTGCTGTCCGCGCCGATGTCGTCGACGCGCAATTCGTGACGGTTCGCGAGACCGCAAAGCCTGCGTTGCGTCCGGCCGGTGCGCCAGCCTCCCAGCCGTCATCGTCCGGCCTCACCCAGGGCATGCGCCTGCTCGTCGATGCGATCGAGTCACGGCTGCAGCGGCTCTCCGATGTCGCCTTTTCGCTTCTGGTTGCGATCGCTTTCGTGACGATCTTCTCCGTTGCCGGACAGCTGGTGTTCAGCGGTGACGAACATCCGGAAATCGCCGCCAAGCCGCTCGATTTCACCCATGTGAACCTGACTGCCCAGGACCGCAACGGCATGCGCGTGCTGCTTCTCAATGCGATTGTCGAAAATCGCACGGCGCGGGAAATCTCGCTTCCGAAGCTTCGCGCCGATCTTCTGATCGACGGGCAGGTGATCGCCAGCACCTATATCGAGCCGCCAGCCGACAGTCTCGATGGCGGCGAAAGCCGCGGGATCGTCACCCGTCTCCAGCATCCTGGTGGAAAAATGCCGGAAGTCCGGCTTTCCTTCGAAGAGGCAGGTGCCTAAGCCACTGCCGGTGTGCTAAGGGCCTTGCCTTTCCGGCACATCGCCGGCCAAGGACCTGAGGTCGATCAGCAAGGAGTTTCCCATGCCCGTTGTTCGCGGAAAGAACATCGAACCGCTCTTTACCGCCGAGCAGATCCGGCAGCGCAATCTGGAGCTCGCCCAGGACATCATGAAGGGTCCCTGCGACGACCTCCTGGTCATTTCGGTGCTCAAGGGCTCCTTCATCTTCGCCGCCGACCTCATTCGCGCGTTGCATGACGTGGGTCTCGCCCCGGAAGTCGAATTCATCACCCTGTCCAGCTATGGCACAGGCACGGTTTCGCAGGGCGTGAAGATCATCAAGGACATCGACAGCGACGTGAAGGGGCGCAATATCCTCCTGATCGACGATATCCTGGAGTCCGGCCGGACCCTGCTTTTCGCCAAGGAACTGATGTATGAGCGCGGTGCGGCAAACGTCACGATTGCCGTTCTTCTCGACAAGAAAGTGAAGCGAAAAGAAAAGTTTGAGGCCGATTATGTCGGTTTCGAATGCCCCGACTATTTCGTCGTCGGTTACGGCATGGACGTGGCCTATGCCTTCCGCGAACTGCCCTTCGTCGGCGTGGTCACGGGCGACGCATAGGCTGTTCCAGAAGGGAACATCTGACCATCCCACGGCAGTGAGCTGTTAACCATCGCGCCGGACTGCGGGTCCGGCGTTTACCACTCGACAAGGAAAGTCTGGTGATTTGCCTCTCGCAAGGCTCAACAGCGCGAGAGTGGAATTCAACCATGGCGAGAATCCTGATCACCGAAGACGAAGACTCGCTGCGCTCCTTCGTTGCCCGGGCGCTTCGCCTTGACGGCCACGAGACGCATGAGGCGGCCGATGGGGCCGAAGGTCTCGAAAAGCTCTCCGAAGGCGCCTTCGACCTGCTGCTGTCCGATATCCGCATGCCGGTCATGGACGGCATCGAGCTTGCGCATCGCGCCCATTCCGAATTCCCCGACATGAAGATCCTGCTGATGACCGGCTATGCCGAGCAGCGCGAGCGTGCCGACGACCTCTCGGCCAAGATCGTCGATGTTGTCTCCAAGCCCTTTGCCCTGCCGGATATCCGCAAGGCGGTGGCTTTGGCGCTGGCTGGCTGAGACTTCACTCCTATCGCCGAACAAACAAACGCCCGCTGACGCGGGCGTTTTCTGTTTTGCATAACCGCTGGAGCCTTACTGGATATCCAGCAACCGCTCCAGATATTGCCGCTCGATCTCGGGGCTGGAATTCTCGCCGAGCTTTTCGCGGATCGCCTCCAGGATTTCGCGGGCGCGCTGGACGTCAATCTCGTCGGGCACCTTGACCTGCTCGCCGAAATCCGGGCCGCTGGTGGCACGCGGACGACCCAGCGGGTCGCGACCGTCCTGGTTGCCCTGGCCCTGACCCATCTGCTGTCCCTGGCCGTCCTGGCCCTGCTGCGCCTGCATCATCTGGTTCATCATGTCGCGGGCACCCTGGCGCAGGGCCTCCATGGCGCGACCCTGGCCCTGCACGGCGCGATCGCCTTCGCCCTGGCCCAGCGCTTCGCCGGCACCCTGCATTTCCTGTTGCGCCTCGCCAAAGCCCGGGCCCGGCTCCATGCCCATGCCTCTCAGGCCCTCCTGCAGCTCACCAAGTTGCTGACCGAGCTGTTCCTGCTGCTGGCGCAGCTGCCGCAGCGCCTCGCGCAGTTGTTCGGCGGTCATGCCGTCGAGGTTCTGCTGCCCCTGTTGACCTTGCTCGCCCTGTTGCTGCTGACCCTCGGCACCCTCTTCGCCCTGCTGGGGGTCACCGCGCTGCATGCGGTCGCGCAGCGCCTGATCGAGCCGGAAGGTCTCGTCCATCAGCCGCTGCTGCTCCTGCATGATCTCGCCGAGCCTGTCGATCTGGCGGCGTGCCTCGCTGTTCTGCTGCTGCTGGCCCTGCTGCGGGCGACCGGCCTGGAGGTTGTTCATCATCCGCTGCAGCTCGGACAAGAGCTGCTGAGCCTGGTCGCGATTGCCGGAACGGGCGAGATTTTCCAGCTGGTCGAGGAGATTGTCGAGATCCTGCTGACGCAAGGTATTCTGTGCATTCTGCTGCTGCTCTCCGCCCTGCTGGTTCTGCATGCGTTCGGCGAGCTGCTGGAGAAATTCCTGCATGGCCGAGCGCAGTTCCGCCATCAGCCGCTGGATTTCTTCATCGCTTGCGCCGTTTTCCAGCGCATCCGACAGTGCCTGCTGGGCATCGCGCAGGCGGCGCTCGGCGAGCGACAGGTCACCGTCCTCGATGCCGAGTGCGATTTCCCATAGATAATCGGCCGTATCCTTCAGCTGCTCTTCGCCGTCCGCCATGCTCATGCGCGAGCGGGCACTTTCGATGGCGACGAAGTTGCCGAGATCCGGGATCGTCTCGTCGGGACGGATCACCAGGGCTTCGTTGAGCTCGATCGCCTTCGGCATCTGGCGGGTATCGAGGGCAAACACCTTGCGCTGCTCGGCCACGGCTGCTGCCAGAGGGTCGCTGAAGTTGCGCCCGGGCAGTTGCATTTCGATCGGCTCGCTGCGGCCGGTCTGGCCGGCGCCGTCGGTCGCGACCAGCGTGATCCTGACCATCTGACCGGCAAGGGGATGTTCGGTGATGTTGCGGCTGGCGACACCCTTGGTGTCGCGGGCGTTGTGGCGCGGCAGGTCGAGCTTGTAGTCCGGATGCGGATAAAGCGGTGTCGCACCCGGCTGTTCCTCAAGCGGCACGATCTCGGCATGGGCCTTCTGCAGGCCGTAATCGTCCTTGGCGGTGAAGGCGATTTCGAGTGCGCCGTTGATTGCCCGGCGTGGCACACCGTCAAAGGCGATCTCCGGCGCCCTGTCGGGGGTGACACCGATCGTCCAGGTGCGGTCCGCGACGCGCAGTTCACCGGCCTCGTCCAGCTCCAGTTCGTGGGTGCGCGCCACCATCGGAGCATTGGCCGGTGCGGGCGTCGCAACCGGGTCCGGCTGCGCCCCCGCCGTGTTGGCCGCTGCCGCCTGCGGGCGCGACGGGTCGTCCTTCTCGGCGACGTCTAGTACGGCGCCGTCCGACTGCTTGACGAAGAGAACCTTCTCGTCCGACGGCCCGCCGCTGATGCGCACGGTGACCTTGGATTTCTGCGGCACTGTCACGCCGGCTGCGTCCTGGGTGCCGAGGCCCGACAGGAAGACCGGCGGCTGGCCTGTATAGCCGGGTGGCGTGATCCAGGCGTCGATGCGGATCGCCGGCGCCTCGCTTTCCGGCACATGCTGGCGGAAGGCATCGGCAATCGAGCCTGCCCCGTTGGAGCCGGAATAGGCGAGCGCCGTGACGAAGAGCAGGGCCGGTACGGCGCGCAGCGCGTAACGGTCGTAGCGGGCGATGTCGGGCTGCGGCAGGCCTGCGTCGAGCGCTGCGATGCGCTCGGCCATGCGCCGCTGGTGTTCCTGCCAGAGCGCCCGGGCAAAGGGTGTGTCTGCCGCGATCTGGTCGTCCTGCACCGCCACCGGCTGATGGTCGAGCCCGTTGCGCTCCTCAAGCAGCCTGTCGGCTTCGGAGATGCTCGGCAGTCGAACTTTGAGGAAGGGCAGGAAGGAGGCGACGAAGGCAAAGACGAGGACGAAGACGATCGCCAGGCGAACGATATCGGGTACTTCGCGGTATATGCCGAACCAGGCAAGCGAGACGAAGAGCGCGGCAATCCCGAGTATCGGCAGGAAGAGCGGCAGCAGACGCTCGGCAAACAGCACGGAGCGGGCGAGCACACGTTTCACGCCCACGCGGCGCGCGAGCTTCGGGTCGTCCTTGAAGGCGCCTTTCCTGTGGCCGGCCGGGCGGGAAGAGCTCATCCGTCTGGTCTCCGAGAGCGCCGCGCGTCAGACACGGCTGATTGTTCTCGAAGATAGCAGTCTTTGTGGCGAAGACGAGGGCGGCAGAGAAAAGGCGGGAGTTTTTCCCGCCTCATCGCCGAATTGTGAATGGATCAGGCCAGCCAGTCGGGCACGCTGTCGAGCGCGATCAGGTCCTCATAGGTCGGACGGGGGCGAATCACGTGGAACTCGTTGCCGTTCACCAGCACCTCCGGCACCAGCCGGCGGGTGTTGTAGGTGCCGGCCTGCACCGCGCCATAGGCACCGGCCGAGCCGACCGCGATCAGGTCGCCGGGCTTGGGCATGGCCATCTCGCGGTCGAGCGCCAGATAGTCGCCGGTCTCGCAGACGGGACCCACGACATCGGCCTTGATGCGCGGGGCATTCGCCGCCGAAATCACCACCGGCCTGATCTCGTGATAGGCCTCGTAGAGCGTCGGACGGATCAGGTCGTTCATCGCGCCGTCGACGATGACGAAGGTCTTGTCGCCGCCGTCCTTCACATAGATCACCTCGGTCACCAGGATGCCGGCATTGCCGACAATCAGGCGGCCGGGTTCGGTGACGATGCGGCAGTTCAGGCCGGACAGCTGGTCCTTGACGATCTTTGCATAGGCATCCGGCTCGGGCGGCGGGTTGTTGTCGTCCTTGTAGGGAATGCCTAGGCCGCCGCCGACATCGACGTGATCGATCTGATGGCCGTCGCCGCGCAGCGTCTCGACGAGTTCACGCAGCAGACGGAAGGCATCTTCGAACGGCTGCAGATCGGTGATCTGGCTGCCGATATGCATGTCGATGCCGGAAACCTGGATGCCTTCCAGCGTCGCGGCACGGGCGTAGACGGCACGGGCCCGCTCGTAGGAAATGCCGAACTTGTTTTCCTTCTTGCCGGTCGAGATCTTCGCATGGGTCTTGGCATCGACATCTGGGTTGATGCGGAAGGAGACATGCGCCTTTTTGCCCGCCTTGATGGCGCGCTGGTTCAGGACTTCCAGCTCCGGCTCGCTCTCGACGTTGAAGCAGTAGATGCCAGCGTCGAGCGCGAGATCCATCTCGCTCGGCGTCTTGCCGACGCCGGAGAACATGATGCGATTTGCCGGAATACCGGCGGCCAGCGCGCGGCGGAGTTCGCCTTCCGAGACCACGTCAACGCCTGCGCCGAGGCGGCCCAGCGTCTTCAGCACGGCCTGGTTCGAATTGGCTTTCATCGCGTAGCAGACGAGGGCATCAACACCATCGAAGGCCTTGGAGAAGACCTTGTAGTGGCGCTCCAGCGTCGCTGTCGAATAGCAGTAGAAGGGGGTGCCGACAGCCTCGGCAATTGCGGGGATCGCCACGCCTTCGGCGTAGAGAACGCCGTCGCGATACTCGAAATGGTTCACGGGTTAAGCCCTGTCAAAGAAGCGGATCGAGGAGGAAGGGGCTGTCCGGGGTCTTCTGGACCTCGACGCCACGCTTGTTCTGCTGGTCAACCGGTGTGCTCGGCGGATCGAGCTCGCCCTTGCGGCCGCAGGCGGACAGCGCCAGCGCGGTGGCCAGCACCAGAGAGAGCGTGAGTGTCGTGCGTTTCAGCGAATTCACCATGACCCGGTCCAAAGAAATATCGTTGTGCTAGCCTGTACAGAAAAAAGGGGCGCTTGTGCACCCCTGATCTCGTGATGAACGGCATGCGTTGCCGTGATCGGTTGTCCTGTCAGTTGCGTGCCCGCCACCAGGCGATCTGTTTCCTGACTTCCGAGGGTGCCGTGCCGCCAAAGCTCTTGCGGCTGGCCACGGAGGCTTCCACTGTCAGCACGTTGAAGACATCGGCGGTGATGGCCACATTGATGCTCTGCAGCTCTTCGAGCGAAAGCTCGGCGAGATCGCAACCCTTCTTCTCGGCCATGGCAACGGCATTGCCCGTGACATGGTGGGCGTCGCGGAAGGGAAGGCCGGCTTCGCGCACCAGCCAGTCGGCGAGATCGGTCGCGGTCGAATAACCGGAGCCGGCAGCCGCCTTCATCTTGTCGGTGCGGATGGTCATGTCGGTGACCATGCCGGTCATGGCGGCAATCGCCAGTTCCAGGCTTTCGGCGGCGTCGAAGACCTGTTCCTTGTCTTCCTGCATGTCCTTGGAATAGGCGAGCGGCAGGCCCTTCATGACGGTCAGGAGCGCGATCAGCGAGCCGTTGATGCGGCCGGTCTTGGCGCGCACCAGTTCGGCGGCATCCGGGTTCTTCTTCTGCGGCATGATCGAGGAGCCGGTGGAGAAGGCGTCCGACAGGCGGATGAAACCGAATTGCGGTGTCGACCAGATGACGATCTCTTCGGCCAGCCGCGACAGGTGCACGGCGGCAATCGAGGCGATCGAGAGGAATTCGAGCGCAAAGTCGCGGTCCGACACGGTGTCGATCGAGTTGCGGGTCGGCTCGCGGAAACCGAGGGCCTGTGCCGTCATGTGACGGTCGATCGGATAGCCGGTGCCGGCAAGGGCTGCCGCCCCGATCGGGCTTTCGTCGAGGTGTTCGATCGCATGGCGCACGCGCTGGCGGTCACGGCCAAACATCTCGACATAGGCCATGCAATGATGACCGAAGGTCACCGGCTGGGCCGTCTGGAGATGGGTGAAGCCGGGCATCACGGTGTCGGCATGCTCTTCTGCACGGTCGAGGAAGGCCGCGATAAGGCCGGAAAGGGCAGCTTCCGTTTTCTGCAGCTCTTCCTTCACCCAGAGGCGGAAGTCGAGCGCCACCTGGTCGTTGCGCGAGCGGGCGGTGTGCAGACGGCCGGCGGCCGGGCCGATCAGTTCGGCAAGGCGTGCCTCGACATTCATGTGAATGTCTTCGAGCTTGCGCGAGAAGACGAACTGGCCGCTTTCGATCTCTGACAGGATCGTGTCCAACCCGTGAAGGATCTTGTCTTTATCTTCGGCCGAGATGATGCCTTGGTGCGCCAGCATGGTCGCATGCGCCTTTGAGCCGCGGATATCCTGGGCGTAAAGCTTCTTGTCGAAACCGATGGAGGCATTTATCTCCTCCATGATGGCCGACGGCCCGGAGGCGAAGCGACCGCCCCACATCTGGTTGGAGGATTTGGTGTTCTTGATGTCCTCGGCCATGGAATGCCCGTCCTGGAGAATGACATGACAGAAAAGAAACCCGCGGGTCTCTTCCCCACCAAGCTGGTTGCAATTGCGGCGGTTGCCGGCATCGTCGCCGGCGCGGCTGCGGTATACGTGAGAGAGACCACATCTGGCAATGCCGTGGAGACCGCGGATGCCAGCCAATGCGAGGGTTCTGTCGCTCAGGCGGAGGCCTTGAAGCCTTATCTGAAGGGCGAGGTCGCGGCGATGATCCCGGTCAGCGAGCCCAAGCTCATCCAGGGGCTCAATTTCCAGGACAAGGCCGGCACGCCGATGACCATGGCCAACTTCGCCGACAAGACGGTGCTGATCAATCTCTGGGCCACCTGGTGCGTGCCCTGCCGCGAGGAGATGCCGGCCCTCAACAATCTGCAGAAGGCCGCCGGCGGCGAGGCCTTCCAGGTGCTGGCGATCAATATCGATACCGGCGATGTCGAGAAGCCGCAGACATTCCTGGAAGAGACCGGTGTCGATGCACTCGGTCTCTATCGTGACGCCTCGATGGGCGTCTTCAATCAGCTGAAGCGCGAGGGGCTTGCCTTCGGCCTGCCGGTCACCCTGCTTGTCGATGGCAAGGGCTGTCTGCTCGGCAGCATGAATGGCCCGGCCGTCTGGGACGGAGCGGATGCCAAGGCGCTGGTGGTGGCTGCGGCGACCGGCGGCTGATCTACGCCGTCGTCCAGAACGATCCACCCAAAGGTCTCATGACGTTTCAGTCCTGGTAGATCCGCGGCCTTACGATCTCGATGAAGCCTGCCTCGCCCTTGGCTGCGGCGAATTCCGGCACGACGTCGAATTCGACTGTGGTGCCGTCTGCCGTCTTTGCCAGGACGCGCTTGGAGCCGGGGCGGTCAAGGATGCGCTGGATGGTCGCCGCAACGCCCTTGGCGGGATCATTGCTCCATTCGACATCCGTCGGGCGGAACAGAAGTTCAGCCGGCCCGTCCTTCAGACCGTCTGCCGGATAGGTCATGTTGCCGACGGTGGCCTGGCCGTTCGAGACGGTTGCCTTCAGCGCATTCGTGTCGCCGAGGAAGCGCATGACAAAGGCGTTGACCGGATGACGGCAGACCTCTTCGGGCGTTCCCTGCTGGACGATCTTGCCCTTGTCGAGGATCACCACACGATCGGCGAGATCAAGCGCTTCTTCCTGGTCGTGGGTGACGAAGAGCGTGGTGATGCCGAGTTCGTCATGGATCGAGCGCAGCCAGCGGCGCAGGTCGCGACGGACATTGGCGTCAAGCGCGCCAAAGGGCTCGTCGAGCAGCAGCACGCGCGGGTCGACGGCCAGCGCACGGGCCAGTGCCACGCGCTGGCGCTGGCCACCGGAGATCTGGCCGGGGAAACGTTCGCCAAGGCCGGAAAGCTGGACCAGGGAGAGCAGTTCCTCGACCCGCCGGTCGATGTCGGCGCCCGAGCGCTTGACCTTGGACACCTTCATTCCAAAGGCGATGTTTTCGGCCACGGTCATATGCGGGAAGAGTGCATAATGCTGGAAGACGAAGCCGACGCCGCGGTCACGCACCGGAATATCGGTCGCATCCTCGTCGCCGAAGTGGATATTGCCGCCATCGGCGAATTCGAGGCCGGCGACCATGCGCAGGATGGTCGTCTTGCCGGAGCCGGAAGGCCCGAGCAGCGCCACAAGCTCCCCGCTCTGGATATCGAGAGAGACGCCATGGACGGCGCGGAAGGTTTCGAAGGTCTTGACGACGCTGTCGAGGCGAATGTTCACGAGGTTACCTCCGAGGAATTCTGTGTGCCTGCCAGCGTCTGCGGGCGGTTGCGGCGCCCAGCGCCCTGGCGTTCGAGCAGGACCTTGACCACCAGCGTGACGAGCGCGAGCGTCGCCAGGATCGAGGCGGCGGCAAAGGCGCCGACGGCATTGTAGTCGTGGTAGAGCAGTTCGATGTGTAGCGGCAGCGTGTTGGTCTGGCCGCGGATATTGCCTGACACCACCGAGACGGCACCGAACTCACCCATGACGCGGGCGTTGCAGAGCACCACGCCGTAGAGCAGCGCCCATTTGATGTTGGGCAGCGTGATCGAGAAGAATGTCCGCCAGCCGCTGGCGCCGAGAGAGGTGGCCGCCTCTTCGAGGTCGCGCCCCTGGGCCTGCATCAGCGGGATCAGTTCGCGCGCCACAAAGGGCGCGGTCACGAACATCGAGGCGAGCACGATGCCCGGCAGAGCAAACATGATCTTCAGTTCCATGCTGTCCAGCGCCGGACCGAACATGCCCTGCAGACCATAGACGAACAGGTAGGACACACCGGCAACGATCGGCGAGACCGAGAAGGGGATCTCGATCAGGATCGTCAGGATGCGCTTGCCGCGAAAATCATGCTTGGTGATCGCCCAGGCGGCGGCAACGCCGAAGATCGTATTCAGCGGTACGGCGATCAATGCGGTTGCCACCGTCAGCCCGATCGCATGGCGGGTATCGGGATCGGCGATGCTCTCCATGAAGAAGGGGAGGCCGCGCGACAGCGCCTGGATGCCGATCACCACCAGCGGTGCAACGATCACCAGCACCACCATGACCAGCATGACGGCAATCAGGCTCCATTTGAAGATCGGCGCATCACCGACGCGGGGTGGTCGGCGGCCTTTCGTGATCTGGCTCATGGGTCAGCCTTTCACCGTGTAGCGCAGGGCGCGGGCCTGAAGATAATTGGTCACGGCCAGCATGACGAAGGCGGCGATCAGCATGACCGAGGCAATCGCGGCAGAGGCCGGATAGTCGTATTCCTCAAGCCGGATGAAAGCGAGCAGTGCCGTGATTTCGGTCGAGAAGGGCTGGTTGCCGGCAATGAAGATGATCGCCCCGAACTCACCCAGGCTGCGGGCAAAGGCCAGCGAAGTGCCGGCGAGCAGGGCCGGCGTCAAAAGCGGCAGGATCACCCGGCGGAAGATCGACCAGTCGCGAGAGCCAAGCGTCTGCGCGGCCTCTTCGAGCGCCGGATCCAACTCTTCGAGCACCGGCTGCACGGTGCGGACGATGAAGGGGATGCTGGTGAAGGCCATGGCCACCATGATGCCGAGCGGGGTATAGGCGACCTTGATGCCGATCTGGTCAAGAACCGAACCGAACCAGCCATTGGTCGCAAAAAGTGTCGTCAGCGCAATGCCGGCGACTGCGGTGGGCAGCGCGAAGGGCAGGTCGACCAGGGCATCGACGATGCGGCGACCAGGGAAGCGGTAGCGCACCAGGACCCAGGCGAGTGCCAGGCCAAAGACGAGGTTGAACAAGGTTGCGACAAAGGCCGAGCCGATGGTGACGCCATAGCTTGCTACGGCGCGCTCTGACGAGACGATGCGCCAATAGTCGGACGGGCCGAGGCTTGCGGCCTTGAAGATCAGGGCCATCAGCGGCAGCATGATGATGATCGCCGCATAGACCAGCGTGATCCCGAGGGACAGTCGCAGGCCGGGCAAGACACGCCGTTTCACGTCTTTGATCCTTTCACGCGAAAACCGGCGGGCGATCCCGCCGGTCTCTGTCGATCCGAAAGACCGCTTTAGCGGTTGCCGTAGATCCCATCAAGGATGCCGCCTTCGGCAAAGTGCTCCTTGGAGACCTTGTCCCAGCCGCCGAAGACGTCTTCAACGGTGACCAGCCGGATTTCGGGGAATTGCGGCTTGTATTCGGCTGCAACAGCCGCGTCATGGACACGATGGCCGAATTCGGCCGCGATCTTCTGGCCTTCCGGCGAGTAGAGGAAGTCGAGATACTTCTTCGCGAGTTCCTGGCTGCCCTTCTCGTTCGCCACCTTGTCGACGATGGCCACGGGGAATTCGGCGAGCAGGCTGACCGACGGCACGACCTGCTGGAACTTGCCGGAGCCGTACTGCTTTTCGATCGCCTTGGTTTCGGCCTCGAAGGTGATGATGACGTCGCCGATTTCGCGCTCGACGAAGGTGGTCGTGGCGGCGCGGCCACCGGTGTCGAAGACCGGCACGTTGTCGAAGATCTTGTCGACGAATTCCTTCACCTTCGCCTCATCGCCGGCGAACTTCTCCTTCGCGTAAGCCGTGGCGGCGAGATAGGTGTAGCGGGCATTGCCCGAGGTCTTCGGGTTCGGGAAGATCACCTGAACGTCGTCACGGGCGAGATCGTCCCAGTCCTTGATGCCCTTCGGATTGCCGGCGCGCACCAGGAAGGACGGGAAGGAATAGAAGGGCGAAGCATTGTTGGGGAATTCTCCCTGCCAGCCCTCTTCGATGAAGCCGTTCTTGACCAGGAAATCCACGTCGATCACCTGGTTGAAGGTGACGACGTCGGCTTCCAGACCTTCAACGATGGCGCGGGCCTGACGCGAAGTGCCGCCATGCGACTGGTCGACGGTGACGCCGGGATTGGCCTTCACAAAGGCTTCGTTCTGGGCGGCAAAGATCTCGCGGGCGATATCGTAGGAAGCGTTGAGCAGCTTGTCGGCGGCGCTTGCAGAAACCGGCAGGGACAGGGCGGCGAGGGCTGCGCTGACAAGGAGGAGGCGTTTCATGGATGTTTGCTCCGGGATGCGGGGGATCTCTAATTGCCCTGCAAATTAGAGGGTCGGCCCTCCTCTTCCGAGGAATGGCCGACCAATGATTACCCGGAGGGGCAAAAATCTTTTCGTCGTTTCGTCCCGGATCGAAATGTCCGTCAGCGGGTCGGGACCGGCACCTCGCCGCGATAGTCGTAGAAGCCGCGGCCGGACTTGCGACCTAGCCAGCCGGCCTCGACATATTTCACTAGAAGCGGGCAGGGGCGGTACTTCGAGTCCGCCAGTCCGTCATGCAGGACCTGCATGATCGAGAGGCAGGTGTCGAGACCGATGAAATCGGCGAGCTGCAGCGGACCCATCGGATGGTTGGCGCCGAGCTTCATCGCCGTGTCGATCGCCTCGACCGAACCGACGCCTTCATAAAGCGTGTAGATCGCCTCGTTGATCATCGGAAGCAAGATGCGGTTGACGATGAAGGCCGGGAAGTCCTCGGCCACCGTGATCGTCTTGTCGAGCGAGGAGACGAATTCCTTCGCCGTGGTGAAGGTCGTTTCCTCGGTTGCTATGCCGCGCACGAGTTCGACCAGCTTCATCACCGGGACCGGGTTCATGAAGTGGATGCCCATGAAACGCTCCGGCCGGTCGGTGGCGGAGGCCAGACGGGTGATCGATAGCGAGGAGGTGTTGGTCGCCAGCAGCGCCTCGGGCTTCAGCACCGGGCAAAGTGTTGCAAAGATCTTGCGCTTGACCTGCTCGTCCTCGGTCGCGGCCTCGATCACGAGATCCGACGGGGCGAGGTCGTTGATGTCGGCGGAGCCTGAAATCAGGGCGAGCGCCTGCTTGCGCTGCTCGTCGGTGATCTTGCCGTTGGTCACCTGGCGGGCAAGGTTGCCGTTTATTGTGGCCAGCCCCGCTTCGATCCTCTCCTTGGAGAGATCGTAGATCGTGACCTTGTAGCCGGCGGCGGCGGAGACCTGGGCGATGCCGCAGCCCATCTGGCCGGCGCCCACGACACCCACATTGCTGATCTTGTCCGTCATCGTCTTGCTCCTCACCCGTTCCAGTCTTCACGCACGAAAATGGCACCCAAGAAAATGCCGGACCCGCTTGCGCGGACCCGGCTGATTGATAGACCGCCAAGGGTCCTTTGACCAGTCCTTTCGCAACTGCGAAATGACGCTCAGAGCGCCTTTTCGAGCTCCGGCAGGGCTTCGAAGATGTCGGCAACGAGGCCGTAATCGGCGACCTGGAAGATCGGCGCTTCCTCGTCCTTGTTGATCGCGACGATGACCTTACTGTCCTTCATGCCTGCGAGATGCTGGATCGCGCCCGAGATGCCGCAGGCGATATAGAGCTGCGGGGCGACGACCTTGCCTGTCTGGCCGACCTGCCAGTCGTTCGGGGCGTAGCCGGCATCGACGGCGGCGCGGGAGGCACCAACGGCGGCACCGAGCTTGTCGGCCACCGGCAGGATGACTTCCTGGAACTTTTCCGAGGAACCGAGCGCACGGCCACCGGAGATGATGATCTTGGCCGATGCCAGTTCTGGACGGTCGGACGACGACAGCGCATCGGAGACATGGCTGGAAACACCGGGATTTGCAGCCGCTGCGATGGCCTCGACAGAGGCCGAGCCACCTTCACCGGCAGCGGCGAAGGAGGCGGTACGCACCGTGATGACCTTCTTGGCGTCGGTCGACTGCACGGTCTGGATGGCGTTGCCGGCATAGATCGGACGCTTGAAGGTGTCGGCCGAGACGACTTCGATGATTTCCGAGACCTGCATCACGTCGAGCAGGGCGGCCACGCGCGGGGCGACGTTCTTGCCGACCGAGGTCGCTGCGGCGATGATGGTGTCGTAAGATCCGGCGAGCGAGACGATGAGGGCCGCCAGCGGCTCGGCCAGGTTGTTGCCGAGCGAAGCATCGTCGGCGAGCAGCACCTTGGAGACGCCCGAGAGCTTGGCAGCGGCATCAGCGGCGGCCTTGGCGCCGGAGCCGGCGACCAGCACATGGACGTCGCCACCGATCTTGGTGGCGGCGGTCAGCGCCTTCGCGGTCTGTTCGGAGACGGTCGCGTTGTCGTGTTCTGCGAGAAGAAGAATAGCCATTTTAAGTTTCTCCTGTCCGTTCCGCTTACAATACGCCGGCTTCGTTCTTGAGCTTGTCGACAAGCTCTGCCACCGACTTCACCTTGATGCCAGCCTTGCGGCCACCCGGCTCCTCGGTCTTCAGAACCTTCAGGCGCGGGGCAACATCGACGCCGAAGTCGGAAGGCGACTTCATGTCGAGCGGCTTCTTCTTGGCCTTCATGATGTTCGGCAGCGAGGCATAACGCGGCTCGTTCAGGCGCAGGTCGGTGGTGACGATCGCCGGGAGCTTGACGTCGATGGTCTGCAGACCGCCGTCGACTTCGCGGGTCACGGTCGCCTTGTCAGCGCCGAGCTCGAGCTTGGAGGCAAACGTCGCCTGGCCCCAGCCGAGGAGAGCTGCCAGCATCTGGCCGGTCTGGTTGGAATCGTCGTCGATCGCCTGCTTGCCGACGATGACGAGGCCCGGAGCCTCAGCCTCGACCACGCCCTTCAGGAGCTTGGCAACGGCGAGCGGCTCGACGGTTTCCTCGGTCTCGATCAGGATGCCGCGGTCGGCGCCCATGGCGAGTGCGGTGCGGATGGTTTCCTCGGCCTTGGCCGGGCCGATCGAAACGACGACCACTTCCTCAGCCTTGCCGGCTTCCTTCAGCCTGAGCGCCTCTTCGACGGAGATCTCGTCGAAGGGGTTCATGGACATCTTGACGTTGGCGAGCTCTACGCCGGAACCATCAGGCTTGACGCGGATCTTGACGTTGTAATCCACAACCCGCTTGACTGGGACGAGTATCTTCATGGGTTCCTCTCTTCAAATCTTCCGCCGGAAAATGCGCCCTGATGCGCTCCGCCGTTTGTCGATTGGCGACATCGATACGCATTTTTTCCCCAAACACAACGATCGATGCCGTTTGGCCGACAGCAATAATTTACGTTGACGTTCACGTCAATAGATCGCATCCGCGACCAGTTGTCATCGTCCCCAGTGGGTGACCTTGCGGATGGGCTGTGCAGCCGGGGCTTGCGGCTCTATCGGAGCGCCGGTGCCGCCGTCTTCAGCCGTGCTTGCGGCGGGCCTCTGTCCCCAGGGGCCGAGCCGCGCCACATCGACGGAGGCGGCTTCATGCTCGACGGCGCGCGGCGTCACAATCGCGCGGTCGAAGAGCGGCACACCAGGACGTCGCAAAAAGAGCACCAGGATCGCACCGGCCAGAATTCCGCCGACATGGGCGCCCCAGGAGACATTGCTGTCGCCGTCGATGACCAGCATGACGAATTGCTGGCCGACCCAGAAGAGAAGCGGAATGAAGGCCGGCAGCGGCAGGGGAAATCGCATGAAGACAAGAACCCAGACGCGCACCTTGGGATGCAGCATCAGATAGGCAGCGACTACGCCGGAAACGGCGCCCGATGCCCCGATCAGCGGCGCTTCGCTGGCCGGCAGGACCAGCCCATGCACCAGCGCACCGGCGGCGGCACAGACAAGATAGAAGACCAGGAACTTGAAGTGTCCCATGGCGTCTTCGACATTGTCGCCGAAGACCCAGAGGAAGAGCATGTTGGAGCCGAGATGCAACCAACTTCCATGCAGGAAGGAATAGGTGATGTAGGTCGCGCTTTCCGGCACCAGCACCAGTCTCGGATCGAGCTCGGCAATGTTGAAGGCGACAGCCGGGATGAAGCCCATGCCATAAACCCCGATCTCGTAGAGCGCATCGGGTGCCAGTGTGGCCAGCGCATGGGTCACGACATTGGCGAGGATCAGCCCCAGCGTCACATATTGCTTGCGAATATGCTTCAGCGCGTTTCGGTCATGCAGCGGAATGAACATCGCGCCTCGTCGGGTTGGCCGGGTTGGTTGGGTGGATGCTAGCGCAGGTTGGGATGCGGGGACAGGGGGAAGGCCGCGAGGTATGCGGCGATTCCGCCTCCCCCATGCGGGGAGGGACGGAAAATCGAAGGCTTGCGCTCGCCTAACTCATCTCATCGCCTTCGCGCGGCGTCGCGCTCAGGCCTCCGTTCGCTGAAATCGATTCACTGGATCGATTTCTGGCCTTCGGCCACCGCTCCGAAGTCTCCCCCGCAAGGGGGGAGAGGGTAGGGTGAGGGGCAAAGCCACAAACTCGGCCTTTCCAAAAAAAGGGGGACGACTTCCAAAAATCCTCCAACAAAATCAACAAAACAAAGTTTTTTCATCCCCGCCCATTTTTCCCGCTTTACCCTAATCCCCGTTCCGCCCTCGGATACACCTGACGATGCGATGTCAGGTGAGGCGGGGCCGGCGCCGGGGTGGCGTGCTGTCGCAGGCACAAATCCCCGGCCCGCTGCAACGGTCTCCCTCCGGACGAAGGGCTTGACGAGGGTGATGGGGTCGGATGCGCCTCAAAACCTGGATACCCTGATCGGAAGGACGTGCCTCAGAGGCACACAAACAAGGCGCCCGCGCTGTCGCGAACATCCAGACAGCGGGGCGAACAAAACGGCGGGGATGAGGGCCGAGGTCGCCAATGACCAGGGCCCCATCCCCCGGGCGAGGGCCCCGGTCGGAATGGTGCACCATCCGGCGGGAACCTCCCGGGCCACCGGCCAGGCTGAAGCGTCATCTCGTATGACGTTGCAGCCGGACCCGCGCCCGGTCGACGTTGGGACACCCGTCCCAGCGCCCGTCGCCGCCTTGCCAGAGAGACGCATGCAGCGGGAATAGACGCCGAACGAGGCGCCGGAAGGAGCCACATATATACTTAGACAGGTTGCTTCTGGCGCCTCGTCCGAGACAAGTTTCAAGCCACCCGGAGGGAGCAATCCCGACCGGCGGCAGAGCTTGCGTTTTTTGACATCGACAGATCCCCTCACCCTTGTACGTCGCCGAATGTGTATGATTGTCGCCAGCGACGAAGATGCGTGTCATCCTCGAACCTAGAGTTCGCACCTCAGCGAGTATCTTCGCCGCACCGGTTTTGCTCGAACGGTTGATCGGGTC
>JAPZUE010000095.1 GCA_027533385.1 Rhizobium sp.
TTCCAGTAATTCAGGAATTTTTTGATTAGTTTAGTCAGATTATTCCTTGATAACTAAGCGGGTTTCTCTTATTTTTGAAAAACACCAACTTTTAACCTCCAAATTAGGTTCTTAATTCAGTTTGTGAGAAATGCGGGTTAATCGGGTTAACCAAGAACCCCTACAATCCCGTCCGCACTCCCTCCGGCTCTAGCGGTGGGACGGGTGCTGCGATCGCGGCTAACTTCGGGGTGATCGGTACGGGGAGCGACACGGGCGGCTCGATCCGCGGACCCGCCTCGGCGAACGGTCTCGTCGGCATCAAACCCACCCTCGGTTTAACCAGTCGAGACGGCATTATTCCCCTCGCGCTCTCCTTCGACGTGGGCGGGCCGATCGCCCGTACCGTCGAGGATGCGGCGATCGCTCTGGGGATCATGACGGGCATCGACCCGAACGATCCCGTGACCGCGAGTAGTGCCGGGAATTTTTATAAAGATTACCGACCGTTTTTACAGACGAACGCCCTACAGGGGGCGCGGATCGGGGTAGCTCGGGATTTCTTCGGGGGGAACTCGGATGTCGATCAGATTATGGAAGATGCGATCGCCAAGTTACGCAATCTCGGAGCCACGATCGTTGATTCGGTTCTCTTTCCGAGTAACGTTCTCACTGACAAGAACACAATTTATAACCGTGTGCGCTGGCCGGAGTTTAAAGCGCAGATTCCCGATTACCTCGCCACCCTCGCCCCCGGCTATCCGAAAAACCTAGGGGATATTATCGCCCTCGCCGAAACGAATCCCTTTTACGTGCAGTATCCCGGCCGTCTGAACCTATTTAGAACCGAACAGGCGAGTGTTTCCCTCACCGATCCTGATTACCTCGACGCATTGACCAACGGCCTGGCGCTCGTGCGGAATACGACCTTGAATCTCTTCACGGGCAATGCTCTCGACGCGATTATCTATCCCACTTCCTCCTGTCCGCCCGCCCCGCTCCCCGGATTAACCGATCCGACCTACCTTTGTACCACCCGTCCCTCGGCCACGAATATCGCCAATATCGCTGGATTGCCCGATATTCAGGTTCCGGCGGGTTTTACCCCCGATAATCTGCCCGTGACGATCTCGTTCCTCGGAACCGATTACAGTGAGCCGAAGTTACTGGGATACGCCTACGCCTTCGAGCAAGCGACGAACGCGCGTCGTCCTTCGAGTCTGTTCGCTCCTCTCCCCGGCGAGACGATTACCGTCCCCGAACCTGGTGTCGCACTCGCGTTGGGAACCTTCGGGCTGGTTGCAGTCCAGTTAAAACGCGCTTCCGTTGTCAGAAAGCGGGATTAATCTTTGTACTTGTCTTTTTTTAGCTCTTTTAGGAGACCATAGCTATGTTAGGAAAAATGAAGCCGATGCTCGTGGTCGCTCTCGCTGGGACGGCTGCGCTGGGAACCTTTACCCGACCAGCGGAGGCGTTGACCTTCCAACTAGAGGAAGCGACGATCGCCGAAATTAATGCCGCTTTCGACGCAGGGTTAACCTCGCGGCAGTTAGTACAGCTTTATCTCAACCGCATCGCCGCTTACGAGGATGGTGGGACGAAACTAAACTCGATCACCACGGTTAACCCGCAGGCCCTTGCCATCGCCGAAGCACTCGATATCGAGCGTCGATTACAGGGACCCCGAAGCCCTCTCCACGGGATTCCGATCCTCTTGAAAGACAATATCGATACCTTCGATTTGCCCACTTCTAACGGCTCGGTAATTCTACAAAACGCGCTCCCGCCAGACGACGCTTTTATTACCAAAGCGCTCCGGGATGCGGGCGCGATTATTCTTGGTAAAGCGGCGATGGGAGAGTTCGCCGGGGGAAGCTATAACTGGACTTCCCCCATACATAAATACTAAAAAATTAACAAAACCCTTACTGCAGGTCGCTTCTAAGAAAAAATTGAAAAGAGACTACTGGGTACATTTTTCCCTTGAAAATGGCTGTACCGTTGACTGTATCTGGAGGAGAG
>JAPZUE010000132.1 GCA_027533385.1 Rhizobium sp.
GGATCATCGCCGCAACCGGCTCCAACGCTACGCAATGTGGAAGCTTCGCGTTTCCGCCGGTTGCTCCCACCGCGCCATTTGGCGTATCAAAAAACGCCGAGGCTCTAATCGCCGCCGGATGAAAGTTCAGTGGCAGGTCAGCACGGTTAGGCAACAGCCGTGCACCAACGGTCGATGAGTTGGTTGTTCTGACCACCTGTCCGCACTAGGATGAGAGCTAGTAGTAATTAAGATGGGCCTACCCGGCTCTTAACAGGATGATGATGATCAATTTCTCGCCGGTGTTGTCTAAGGTCGATCCACGATCCTCATGGATCGGCTATCTGATAGGAGCCGGAACGGTCCTCTCTTTTGGTATCGCTCTGCTGGACCCGTCAGCGTCCCGTGAACTCTCACTGCTTGAACGCGTTTTGTTCTGGTCTGTGACTGTTGCCGTTGCGCTAATCTTGCTTGAAGGCGTGCATATGCTTTTTGGACGGACCCCATGGGCATCGCGTTTGACAGCATTTGCGCAAGTTTTGATCGCAGGTGCGATCGGAGCTTTTTTGTTCTCGGCTTTCTCTGTAGTGGTGCTGGATCGGCTGCTGGCATTACCCGGATCCGATACTTACCAAGATGAACTTTCGGTGATGGGTATCCTGGAAGAACTTGGGTACAGCGCCGGTGGCATCATCCTCTTCTGGTCCCTTCTGAACGCACCAAGGCTTTTGATGATCGCCTACCAACAAGAAGATATGGAAACACCACAACATGGAATGGCGGCGTTAGAAAGCAATAACGTCGTTCAAAACTCAACGGTGGGTTTTGAAACGGAAGATCAGGCGCTGCTCGAATTCATCAGACGACTGCCGCACAGATACCGTAGCGACGTGATCGCTATGACTGCTGAACTCCATTACCTC
This sequence comes from Rhizobium sp., assembly GCA_027533385.1. GTDB lineage: Bacteria > Pseudomonadota > Alphaproteobacteria > Rhizobiales > Rhizobiaceae > Allorhizobium. The sequence continues at coordinate 903 of JAPZUE010000132.1, forward strand.
AGAGTGTATACCCGACACGGAGAGGCCTTAATCCTGATGTCGTTCGGTCGCGCGGTGGAGGCACTGAAAGCTGTGCCCGGCATGACCATTCATCGATCCCATTGGGTTTCAATCCGCCATGTAACAGGGCTCGAAACGCAGGGAGACCGTGTTCTCTGCCGACTGGACAATGGCAGCAAGTTTCCGGTGAGTAGATCCAACAGAACTAGACTCCGCAAGGCTTTGGAGCACCGAGATAGACAGTATGCTGTAGCCATCACTGATGAAATAGTCCGTCAAGCACGTAGCTGAACCATCAGCATTTGCTAGTTGGTTGAGAGACTGCCTCAAAAAGAGGTGGGTGATTTCAAGAGGTTATGATTCCTTCGGATTTGCAAAGATTCGATGGAGTTCACGATGGCCTGGACAGAAATCACCCGTCGGCATTATGCCCGGCGGACGGCACGCTATGCAGGCGACATGACCGATCGGGAATGGGCGCTGGTAGAGTCTTTTCTGCCCATGCCCCGCCGCCTGGGTGGCCCTCGCACCACGGATTTGCGCGAAGTCGTCAACGCGCTCCTTTACATTGCCACGACCGGTTACCAGTGGCGCATGCAGCCAAAGGATTAGAGGTGGCTCGGTTTGTCTGAACAGTTTCGGGCGTTTTGCTAAGTGGATTTCCGCCTCGATTATGCCGCCACCATCATGGGTGCCAGCGTGTTGAAGTAGGCCTTATCCGGCGTCTGCCGGTCAAGGGATGAATGTGGGCGTCGGCTATTGTAAAAGGTCAGATATCGGCCAATGCCGACGCGGGCCTCAGACACGGTCTTGTAGGCGTGGAGGTAGACCTCCTCGTATTTGATCGACCGCCAGAGCCGCTCGACGAAGACGTTGTCGCGCCATGCGCCCTTGCCATCCATCGAGATGGCGATCTCAGCTTTCTTCAGCACCGCCGTGAAGTCCACCGAGGTAAACTGCGAGCCCTGATCCGTGTTGAAGATTTCCGGCTTGCCATAGCGGGCGAGCGCCTCCTCGACCGCTTCGATGCAGAAGGCCGCTTCCATCGTGATCGACAGCCGCCACGACAGGACCTTCCGGCTGAACCAGTCGACGACGGCGCAGAGATAAACGAAGCCCCGCGCCATCGGAATATAACTGATGTCCATTGCCCAGACCTGGTTGGGTCGGGTGACCGCCAGCTTGCGCAGGAGGTAGGGATAAATCTTGTGCCCTGGCGCTGGTTTGGAGGTGTTCGGGCGGCGGTAGATCGCCTCGATGCCCATCTTCTTCATCAGCGTGGCGACGTGCAATCGCCCGACCTCCAACCCTTCTCCCCTCAAGAGCCCTTGCAACATCCGACTTCCGGCGAACGGGTAGTCGAGATGCAGCTCGTCAATCCGGCGCATAAGGG
>JAPZUE010000055.1 GCA_027533385.1 Rhizobium sp.
TCTTGCGCGCCAAAGCCGAGCGAACGGTCGAGGGCTTATGGAATAAGGTCGGCCACATCGTCACGCTGTTCGAGCCGCAAGAATGCGCCAACTACTTCAAATCCTGCGGATATGACCCCGAGTAAAGTGGACGCGCTCTAGCCGCCAACGGAGAAAGCCCTCAAGGCGAATTCAGCAACAAAAAGCGTGCACTCGATGGTGTTTCTGGAAGCATCCAGAAACCCAGAGAAAATCAGGCACCGCAGCAGCAAGCGCTCGAAAAGCGAGATGATTATGAGTTTTGCTAGTGCTCCTCCACCTCGGTTGTTTCAGTTCTTGCCGCTTGCGGTCTCCCGCAGTCGACCGCTTGGCACCTGAGAAGATCGTCCGAACAGGAGCGCACGGCTCCAGGCTTTTGAACGCCCCATGCCACACACTGATCCCCGTCTGATTCGTGCTGACCTTGCCCTGACCTTGCCCCCAAGTTTTATCTAGTTTCGAGTTCACTGCGGCGGTTTCGACCGTCGCTCTCTGACCGAGCAAGCACGATCCATTTCCCGACAGACTGCCGAGCTGATCAGCAACGCGCGCAGCAGGCAACAGGTCGTGGTGTTGTCGTTGCGCTGCCGTTCCGCCCCGGCTGTGTTTAGGCCTGGCATTTGATCCCACTATTGATGCGGAAGGCTCACCCCGCTGTCACCCAAAAGAAGCGGCAACTAGCCAGCGCATTAATCTGATCCAACCGAATTATTCTTCTGCACCGAAACGAGTGAGAGTTCGACACGCCGGTTCATCAGGTTATTTAACCCACTATAGTGGGTTGAAAAATTTCACAAAATGCGTTATTTGGACCACCAAAGGGGTCAATAAATGCATCTAACACTTCAAACCCACTTTAATGGCGAGTGGCATCACGCGGCGGCGGTCGAACTCAAAGACGATGGGACGGGCTTTCAAGGTGCTTCAATCGTCGACTATGATCTCGATTACTTCATCGGTGTGGCATCAGCGGAGTTCGCCACCGGAAAAACGGTCCGCGACCATCGCGCCTTGTCAGTTTTTTTTCCCATTGATCTCGAAAGTCGGTACAGCCCCAGCTGGCCGCCCTTTCTATTGGATCTGATACCGCAGGGACACGCCAGGCGGAAGCTTGCCGAACATCTCGGCCTTGCTGAAGGCTCGCGCGCATCTGATCTTCCGCTGCTTCTGCGATCGGCGACGGGCGGCATAGGCAATATTCGCATCAAAGAAGCAGCAGTGGCGGAGGTAGAACGGCTGAACGGTGTCGAGCGTCAAGGAGTTACGGAAGCGGAAATCCTTGAGCGGTCTGATCGCTTCATGGAAGTCGCCGATCGCTTCGGAATGCTCGCCTCTGGCTCCAGTGGACTGCAGGGCGAATGGCCAAAGGTCTCGATGACCCAGGCAGATGACGGTCTCTACTATCCCGACAGTTTCGTGAGCGATGATGAGGCTGCGCGCCACGTCATTGTCAAGCTTGTGCGCAGCAACGACCCCGTAGACCGTATGATCCTCCAAGGTGAAGCCCTCTATTCATGGATCGCTCAACAGATCGGTCTCAATGTCAAGGAGCCATCAACTTACGCTGATGGCGTCCTGATAATCCCTCGTTTCGACAGGACGAAAGAGGAAGGCGGCGGAACCATCCGGCTGGGCCAGGAAAGCCTCGTGTCCGCGAGCGGCGTTGCCGACTTCGGTCATGTCAGTACGCATGAGGCCTATCTCGACGTCCTGCGCCAATATTCGGCTGATCCTTTCGCCGACATTGCCGAATACCTTAAGCGCGACATTGCCAATCTGGCGCTAGGCAATCCGGACAATCACGGTCGGAATTCTGCTTTCAGCAAACACCAGGATGGCACGGTACGTCTGTCTCCGCTCTTTGATTTTGCTCCGATGCGGCTCGCCAAGGAAGGGATTGTTCGCTCCACCCGCTGGGCGTTGATGCGTGATGGTGGGCGCGATCATCTTCCTGACTGGAAGCGCATTTGCAGCGAATTGATACTTGAGCCGGCTGAGCAGCAAGCGCTCGCAGCGACACTTGTCGAGTTTGCTGAACATCTCAGCCAGGCTCCCGCCATGGCAAAAGATATGGGAGCGGCTCCTGAAATTCTGGACCGTGCAATGGGGCGCTGTATCGAGATTGCAGATAGCGTTTTGGCGGCATGCAACTGATGGCGAAAGGCAACTAAATGGCTCGCTGGAAAAAACCGACGAAAGAAGAGATTCGTGAAAACCGGCGAACACTGGCGGAGCGTGCTCGAACCGGTGATCTAAGGCTGCCTGAAGCCGTTGCAGATATCCGGATCGGTTTTGGCATGACGCAAGAAGAGTTCGCCAAAACGCTATCGCTCACCAGGCGCCAGGTGGCCGAAATCGAAGCTGGGCGGGCGAACCCGACGCTGGAAACCTTGGACAAGATTGGGCGACTGTTCGGTTTCAGAGCTGGTTTTGTTCCCTCCAAATCATCCCGCGACATCTCCAAAACGCCGTCCACGTAACGTCGCAGAGAAGCCGCAGTTATTCAGCAAGTCATCTTTCGATCTGACAAATCAAGCTGCGACCTAGACTCAGTGTCGGACGGCTCGACGGATGACAGGAGACGCATTTGCTCGCAGCAAATGGCCGACGGTCATGAAACCATTCGCAGTTCGGTTTGTCGGGCCTTTTCATCGGCTATGTGGTCACGGCGGTGGCTGAAGAAAGCGAGCCAATCCAGCGCACTTGGGCTCGTGTCGTCAGGCGGCCAATAGCTGGGCAGGGCATAGCCCGGCTTTCCGGCTTTCACCATCCGCATGCCCAAGGCGTCGATTGAAGAAAAGCCGTGACGACGCAGCCAATTGCGCCATTGTTCCACCTGATCCGCCTTCGTCTGGGCCACGAAAACGAGCGGGACGGCTCGCCGCGTCTCGACGCGCGGCGGGGCGTCCTCGCGCGGGTTAGGTTTATTTGTTTTTTCTTTCTCTAAGTTTGCTGGACATATTTGTCCCCCTTCGCCGGACACATCTGACCACCTTCCCGGACGAATTTGACCGCCTTTGTGAGGGTAAAGGGTGACAGTTTTGTCCGTCTTTTCACGTGCCTCGGATGCTCTTAGGATAGACAAAGCAGAGGGACGATATTCTGTGTTGTGCCCTGTTCCATTCCCGCGCCGGACATCGAGCCACTCCCTGTCTTCGAGTTCCCGGATCGCACGCTGGATGGTCTTGACGCTCTTGCCGGTCGCGTCGGCAATCGTTTGATAGGACGGCCACGCCTTCTCGGTGTGGCCGTTCATGTGTGTGGTGACGATATACAGAGCCACCGACCGAGCGTTGTCACTCAGATTCTTGTCGCAGCTTAGTTGTTGGAGCCACTGTAGTTTTACTTCGCGGAATGGTCGAGAGACACTCATACGACCCTCCCCACGAGCGCAGGAAACGCACTGAGTTCGGTCGAGAAAAGTGGGACAGACAGATTCTTAAGTCCCTGATTTTCTTCACACCTAGATTTTGCCCCATACGCATGTAAGTGATTGAAATCATTTGGATTCTGCAGGCCCTCCGGGCCCACCATTTTTATACAGATCCGCGCCCCACGAAACGCATGCCGCTTGTCCCGGGCGCTCGGCCAGCTAAGCGAACTATGGAATGTGATGCCCCGGACAAAGACGGCATTTATATGCCGGCGGCAAGATAGCCGCCGTCGACATTGATGTCGGTACCGGAAACGAAGCGGGATTCGTCCGAGGCGAGGTAAAGCGCCGCACCGGCCAATTCGTCGACATTCCCGAACCGCGCATAGGGAGTACGCCCAAGCGCAGCCTGCTTACGCGCCTCAGGCATCTTTTCGCGGTTGAGATCGGTCATGAAGAAACCCGGCGAAATGGAGTTGCAACGGACCCCGTGGGGGGCCCATTCGGCGGCAAGGGATTTGGTCAGGCCGATAATCGCGTGCTTCGACATGGCGTAGACCGTCGCCAAGGGCCAGCCACGATGGGCCGACAGCGAAGCAATGTTGATGATCGAACCAGATCCACGCGCGATCATGTCACGGCCAAAGGCGATCGAGGCAAAAGTGACGCTCTCGATATTGGTACGCATCACCTCGGCAAACTCCTCGCGAGTGATCTCAAGTGTTGGCTTGATGACCGTGGTGCCCTGGCAATTCACGAGAATGTCGGGTGTGCCGAGTTTATCGGTCAGGCTCGCGACCATATCGTCCATTGCGACCGGTTCATTGACATCGGCGGCATGGAGGACCGTCTGTTCCGAAAGAGCGCTGGCGGCCTGATCGAGCTTGTGCCGGTTCCGCGCAACGATCGCGACCCGAGCGCCTTCGCGGTCCATGGCTTGGGCGAGCGCCAACCCAATGCCGCCGCTACCGCCGATGATAACAGCCGTTTTACCCTTCAACCTCATGGCTCGATCCTCCGCGTAGAAAATGACCAATGCATACATCAATCATTTTCTGCAGGCCAGCCTCCGCCTGCCCTATTTCGCCAGGGCAAGGAAGGAGATGCCCTCGGTGCGGAATTCGTCCTGGATGAGATCGACACGGGCAATGACGCGCGCACTCGATGATTGCAGGTGCCATTTCAAGCTATGAGATGCGTCCTCGAAACGGCCTGCCATCAGGCGGTCCAGGATTTCTCGGTGCTCGGGAAGAAAGGGCTCGGAGCGGAAGAGCTTCGGCGTCCAGCGATAGAGAAAATGATGCGCAACAAGAAGTGACTGATGCTGGATGATGGCCTGCATCAATGTGTTCTGGCCGCAAAAGCTCAGCAATTGAAAGTGCAACTGGTTCTCGAGTTCATCGAGAACGTCGCCACCGATAACCTCGGCATTGGCGATGGCCGCATCGAGATCGGCGCTCATAGTGTCGAGCAGGCCATCGGGCAAGTTGGGAACGGCCTTAAGCAAGGCCGCAGGTTCAAGCAGCGCGCGCATTTCATAGAGTTCGCCAATGTGTTCCGGGGTGAGCGCCGGCGCATACCAACGGCCGCCATCGTCCTTGCGGACCAGGCCACGCTGCTGCAGCCGACCGACAACATCGCGCGCTACCGTGCGACTGACACCATAGTGACTGGCGAGGGCCACTTCGCTGAGCCGCCAACTGCCAAAGGAAATGCGGGCGATGATTTCGTTTTCCACCTCCTGATAGATTCGCTCCCAACTCGCGCTGGAATTGACAGTTACTGCAGGATCGGGAGACGACAGATCGGAAGCGTAGGCAACCGATGGCGGGTTGGCCGCAACAAGATAGCCCCGTCCGGCCGCCTTGGTGACGAGACCTGCCTCTTCAAGCGCGGCCAATGCGTGCCGTGCTGGCGCTCGCGAGATCCCGAATTCCGTCGCGAGCTGGGACTCATGCAGATGCGTCCCGGCGGCAAGAGCCCCCTGCGCGATTCTCGCCGCCACGATATCCCTAATCTGAGTGTGAAGGCGCGGCGCCGGGCCGAGCGGTGTTGCGGCAGATCTGGCCATGGTTGTGATGATACTCATCCTTTAGGCATCCAGCATAGCAATCACATTGTCGAGCGACAACACCGCAGCCCCCTTGCACAGCCTCTCAAAAAATGTCTATTGTGTACATAGTACATCGCGGAGGAGCATTGTGACAGGACGACTGGCCGGAAAAACTGCGTTGGTCACGGGTGCCGGACAAGGCATAGGCCGGGCGGCTGCCGTGGCCATGGCGGCAGAAGGCGCCAAGGTCATCGCGACCAGCCGCTCCCTCGACAAGCTCATGGATCTCAAGCCGTCGGACGCGATCTCCATATCGGCCATGGATGTGACCAATGACACGGCGATCGCGAAGACCTTCGCCGAAGTCGGCCCGGTGGACATCCTCGTCAATTGTGCCGGCTGGGTCCACAGCGGCACAATTCTCGACTGCAACGATGCGGACTGGACGCGCAGCCTGGACCAGAATGTGACCGCCTGTTTTCGCACGATGAAGGCCGCATTGCCGGGCATGCTTGAGAGAGGATCGGGCTCGATCGTGAATGTTGCTTCGGTTGCATCCTCGATCACCGGAGTGGCAAATCGCGCTGCCTATGGCGCATCCAAGGCAGCCCTGATCGGGCTGAGCAAGGCTGTGGCCCGCGACTTCATCGGGCAGGGCATTCGCTGCAACGTGCTCGCGCCGGGCACGACGGAATCGCCATCGCTGAACGAACGCATCATGGCCACGCCGGATCCGGCGGCGACACGGGCTGCATTTATTGCGCGCCAGCCCATGGGGCGACTGGGCACTCTCGATGAAATGGCCGCTGCCTGCGTCTATCTCGCCAGTGATGAGAGTGCGTTCATGACGGGGGCCGTGCTTGTGATTGATGGGGGACAGACACTATGAACGCAGTGGCCCAAAGCGATCGAACGCGGGTAAAGCTTGAGGAACTCGACCGTTTCAGCCGCGAAGTGCTGGCGACGCTTGGGGCCGACGCACACAGCTGTGACGCAGCCACTCGGGCAATGCTGCATGGCTCCCGTCTGGGTGTCGATAGCCACGGGATACGCCTGCTCGACCATTATGTCTCGGTGTTCGAGGGCGGGCGCGTGAACAAAGCGCCCTACCCCACCTTTCTGCGCACCTATGCCAGCTTCGGCCGTCTGGACGCCGACAACGGCCATGGAGCACTCGGCGCCTATCTCGGTATGGAATATGCAATCGAGATGGCCGAAGCGGCCGGTATCGGCGCAGTCTCCATCTGCAACTCCTCACACTTCGGCCCGGCTGGGGCCTATGCGCTGGAAGCGGCGCGGAAGGGCTATATTGGCATCGCCTTCTGCAACTCTGACAGTTTTGTACGACTGCATGGGGGGGCGGAAAGATTTCACGGCACCAATCCGATCGCCATGGCCGTGCCGATGAACCAGCAGGAACCCTGGCTTCTCGACATGGCGACCAGCGCAATCCCGTATAATCGGGTCAAGCTCTACCAGAGCCTGGGCCGGCCTTTGCCCGAGGCAACAGCCTCCGACGGCTTCGGGCGCGACACGCTCGACGCGTCGCTGGTTGAAATGCTGGCGCCGCTGGGCGGTGACTTCGGCTTCAAGGGTGCGGGCCTGGCCGGCATGGTGGAGATCTTCTCGGCCGTGATTTCCGGCATGAAACTCAGCCACGAAATTCTGCCCATGGGCGGACCTGACAAGCAGACGCCCCGACATATGGGTGCATTCACCCTTGCGATACGCCCCGATGCCGTGGTGGATCGGAAGACATTCGATGAAGGCATGCAGCGTTATGTCGATGCGCTCAGAAACTCGACGGTGCGCGAGGGGGCCGGGGTGATGGCACCTGGCGACCGCGAATGGGCCGTGGCGCAAGAGCGCGAAGCCGCCGGCGTGCCGTTGGATCCCGATACGCAGGCCGCCTTTGAGCGGTTGGCACGCAGATATGCGGTGAAATTACCCTGGAGCGAGTGAGCGGCAGGGCGAATGCAGGGCGGTGGGCTGAGGAGAACACCGCAGATGAACCCAGTATTCCACACAAGGGAGGAACAGCATGAGAAAGACCCTACAGCTTGCCGCCATGCTCGTGGCGGCCACAACCCTTACGGGAATTGCAACCGCGCATGCCCAGGAAAACTTCACGCTGCGCTTCAACCACGTGCTTGGCCCGTCCGAGCCCTACCACCAGGGCTTCCTCGCCTGGGCCGAAGCGGTCAAGGAAAGGACCAATGGCGGGCTGACCATCGAGGTCTTCCCCTCGGCCCAGCTTGGCGTCGAAGAAGACATCATCGAGCAGATCCGCCAGGGCGCCAATATCGGGCAGAATACCGATGCCGCCCGCCTCGGCAATTACGTCAAGGAACTGGCCGTGGTGAACGGGCCCTATTTCGTCGATAGCAACGAGGAGGCTTTTGCGCTCGCCAAGGCGCCGTCCATGGTCGAATGGCAGAAGAAGCTCGCGGATGAGCACGGCATCAAGGTGGTCTGCTTCGACTGGGTCCAGGGTGACCGGCACTTCTTCACCAACAAGGCGATCCGCTCACCCGAGGACCTTGCGGGCCTGCGTATCCGCACCCCGCCTGCCCCGATCTGGCAGGAATCCATCCGCGCACTGGGCGCAGCACCGACCGCCATGGCTTTCGGTGACGTCTATCCGGGCCTGCAGCAGATGGCGATCGATGGCGCCGAACTCGTTTACCCCAACATCACTGCCGGCAACCTGTTCGAGGTGCTCACCCATGCCAACGAGACGGCACATATCAAGCTGATCAACTTCCAGGTGGTGAGCAACGAGTGGTTCAACAAGCTGCCCGCGGACTATCAGACCGCTCTCGTCGAAGAATGCCGCACAGCCGGGCAGGCTACCTCGGCAACGATGGCCGAGGCCGCCAAAACCGCGAAACAGACGCTGGTCGACAAGGGCATGACCATTGTCGATGACATCGATCTCGCACCCTTCAAGAAAGCAGGCCTAGCAGCCTACGAAAAGCTGGGGCTCAGCGAGGCGCGCGCGCAGATCTATAGCGAAATCGGCAAGAAATAACCCGGCCCATCGCACCGGCGAGGATATGATCTCATGCAAAATCTCTACAAGGGCTTCCTGAAGGTAGAAGCAATCCTCGCCGGCATTTTTCTGCTCATCATGGTGGCAATGATCTTCACCGGTGGGGTGGCACGCCTGTATCGCATGCCACTCAACTGGACGATGGACATTGCCACCTGCGCCTTTGCCTGGGGCGCCTTCCTTTGCGCTGACATCGCATGGCGCAAGGACCTCTTCATGTCGATCGACGTGCTGATTACCCGGTTCTCGCAGTCCAGCCAGCGACTGATGATGATGATAAACTATCTGCTGATCGCGGCCTTCCTCGTCTATCTCATCTATTCGGGCTTCCAACTGACCTGGACAAGCAGGGCTCGCACCTTCCAGGGCATACCTGGCGTTAGCTACAGCTGGATCACGGCCAGCCTGCCGGTGGGAGCGACCCTGATGCTCATCACCACGATCATCAAAATGCGACGCGCTCTCGCACGCAACGTACTCGAAGCCAAGGTGGTCACGCCATGATCCTCGTCGCGATAGCTTTTCTTGTCCTGTTGGCGATGGGCATGCCCGTGGCCTTTGCCATCGGAATTTCGGGCGCGATCTTTTTCATGCAGCACCCCGAACTGCCCTTCACCATTCCGGTGCAGGTGACAGTCAGCCAGACGCAGAACTTCGCACTGCTGGCCGTACCGCTCTTCATTCTCGCCGGCAATTTCATGAACCGCTCGGGTATCACCGAACAGCTCCTGAATCTGGCGCTGGTGATGACCGGCCGCCTCAAGGGTGGCCTGGCGCAGGTTACGATCGCACTATCGGCCCTGATGGGCGGCGTTTCAGGCTCGGCGATCGCCGACGCCGCCATGCAATCGCGCATGCTGGGCGAACCGATGATCAAGCGCGGCTTTTCGCCAGGCTTCACCGCCGGTATCATTTCCTTCAGTGCGATCCTGACCCCGATCATCCCGCCTGGCATCGGCATGATCCTTTACGGCTCGATCGGGCAGGTCTCGATCGGACGCCTCTTCGCGGCCAGCATCGTTCCGGCGCTGATGTTGTGGGTGGCGCTGGCTGTGGCCGTATGGATCACCGCCAATGCCCGCAACTACAAGCCGGAGCGTCAAAGCCGGATCACGCTGAAAGAACTGGGCACTGCGCTGCGCGGCGGCATCTGGGCGCTGCTCTTCCCGGTCATCCTGCTGTTTGGGTTGCGCGCAGGCATCTTCACCCCGTCCGAAATCGGGGCCTTCGCCGTGCTTTACGCCATTTTTGTCGGCGTCATCATCTACCGCCAGCTCAAGGCCAAAGGCTTTGCCGAAGCCATGGAAGGCAGCCTTGGCGATGTTGGCTCGGTGATGTTCCTGATCGCACTGTCAGCGATCTTTTCCTATGGCATCATTGTTGAGCGCGTCCCCGACGCGATCGCCGGCGCAATCCTGGGTCTCACGGACAATCTTTCGCTGATCATGGTGCTAATCGCCTTGGCAGTGCTGATCGCAGGGCTCGTCATCGACGCCACCGTGCTGATCATCATGCTCACCCCCATCGTTCTGCCGCTGATCCGCAGTCTAGACGGAGATCCGGTCCATTTCGGAATTGTCTTCATCGTCGCCGCCACCATTGGCAATTTCACCCCGCCGGTCGGCGCCGCGATGTATGCGGCCTGCTCAATCCTGAAAGTGAGCATCAGCGACTATACCCGCGAGTCGATCCCTTTCATGATCGCGGTCAGTTTGGTGGCAATTCTCTTGGTCTTCGTCCCGGCCGCAGTATTGTGGCTGCCCAACCTGATGTTCGGTTGATAATCGGATGCCTCGCATGCAACTGCGGAAGCGGATGACAACCGTGTCCATATTGTCTTGGGCGGCGGCTCTGTTGAGCCATTGATTGATGAAACGGTGTTGTTGCCGCAGACGGGGTTAGACGGCTGATCGTGCTCGAATTCGGCAGGCCCTCCGGGCCCACCGCTCCGATTTCCGATAGCGGAAACCACCCATCAGGCGGCCACAGTCTCCTGCACATCATCAAGCAGGAAATGCACCACCACATAGCGCGTGGAATAGCTGCGGCCGCTGTCGGCCACACTTTCCTCCGTGCCGCCATCGGCGGGATGCCACTGGCTGTAATGGGGGTTGTTGACGATCAGCGTGATCGCCTTGCCGGCGAGGCGGCCCTGTAGACGGTACCGGGCCTCGGCGAGCGGCCAGATGCGCTCGAAATCGGCCTGCGACAGGCGCAGCTTGAGAGCCTTGCGATGGATCGCCTCACTGTGCGAACCGTCGTCGCGCATGCGCGCAGCACTGTTAAGCGTAACCTCTTCGGCGCCATCGAGAAGATTGCTGAATTCCTCCGGCCACATGCGTCTCATCGAATTGCTCCTCCCCGAGCGATTTCATGGTGACGTTGGGGAGTGTAACGCGTCTGACGCCGGATACAACGCCAGATCGGAGCGCTGACGGAAGACGGAAGACGTCCGGCTGCTTATTCGGTGCAGCCGGTGTCTTTCAGGGCCTGGGCATGAAAACGGCGGAGCGCCGCTTCGATATCGGCCTTGCTGAACTTGTGGCCGGCCGTTGCCAGATCGCGAGACAGGCGCGCAATCACGTCGCCGTCGCCGGCGACCACGTGATCGACGGCATGCAGATCACGGGCATAACGGCCGAGATCATCGCCGGCAAAGCCGATCAGCGAACCGGCCCAGTAGCCGGCGAGAAGGTTGCGGCGTGCACGAATGCTGCCAAGGCCATCCTCTTCATGCGGATGCGCGGCAGAATTGGCTGTCTTTACAACGGTCAGGGGCATGGGTCGGTTTTCCTCCTCGATCATCAATCAGGCTTCCGCTTCCGCAGACGTGAGATAGCTCGCAATCGGCGCACAGGCGGGATTGTTGGCATCGAGTAGCTCGGCCGGGCTCGTCAGGCCGGTGACGACATAAACTGCCGTGGTCCCAGCCCACCAGAGATCGCCGGCCGCACGCTCGATCAGCGCAGGTCCCGTGGTACGCAGGCAGTCACCCGCTTGCGAGACGACCTGAACGGGCGCCTGCATCTCCTCCAGTCGCTGCCGGATATCGGCTTCGATCGGGTCGACGACGAAGGCAGCAAACAGGGATGCGATCCATTCACCGATCATCGGATCACCTCCTGCCGCGCGGCAGAGGATACGACGTTATGCGGAAGATGGACACGGGGCTTGGGCGTGCCGGGCACGCAGGCCTGAGCTTCATGGGCCGGAAACCGGCCGGGGGAAATCAGAATGGAATGGTGGCGTCTCATGGACTAGTCCTTGGACCGGCAACGGTGTCGAAACGGTCCGACATCGCAAGAGTGCCGAGGGCTCTTGCCAGAGGGGCCCGGACCAGCGGGTTGATCGGCATATGGGAAGCGATTCGGGCGTCTTCAAGGCATCGATAAACAACGATAGGAAAAAGACGGGCCATGCAGCCGGGGTCTTATCTGGCCCCGTGTTGCATGGCCCGGGCTGCGGGCGATCAAGGCTCAGGCATTGGCGCAAAAGCCGGTCGACTTCGCGGCCATTCCGTCAGTAACGGATGATCGGGCAACCGCGGACATTGGCGAAGACCATCCGGTCACGGTCGCCGTGACGAACGCCAGCGACGACCACGCGGCGCGGAGTCACGTCTGCGACGAAGGCCCGGCGCAGGCCATTCCAGCGAGCCTTTTCCACGGCGTGATGCGGGCGGCACTCACCGCGATGCGGGCGATCCCAGCCGGGACGGTCCCAGTCCGGCCGATGCCCGGGGCGATCCCAGCCCGGACCGCCATGTCGCGGGCCCTCGATATAGACGCCCCAGCCGAAGCCGTCAGCCGAAGCCGTACCAGCGAGGCCAGTCGTCGCCATGACCGAAACCAGGGCTGCAAGACCGATTTTACGAAGCATGTCGATCATTTTCTCTCTCCTTCAGAGGGCGCCTATGCCAGCGCCTTGCTTCCATCCCGCCGTTGCGAGCGATTGAGGAGAGAGTAGATGTGGCCGGCTGAATGCAGCCCGAATCTGCCATTCAGACAATGTTCACCTTGGTGACGGGCGCTCAGACATACAGAACCACCTCCCGGCGATGTGGGCTGTCGCGGTGTTCGAAGAGGTAGATGCCCTGCCAGGTGCCGAGCAGCAGTCGGCGCTCGGAAAAGGGGATCGACAGCGAGACCGGCAGGAGCGCGGCCTTGATATGGGCCGGCATGTCGTCGGGACCTTCGTCGCGATGGGTGATCCACTGCATCGCCGGATCCGTGGTCGGTGGCACCAGCCGGCGAAAGAAGGCCTTGAGATCCGTCTGAACGGAGGGATCGGCATTCTCCTGGATCAGCAGGGAACAGGAGGTGTGGCGCACGAAGACCGTCATGACGCCATCCTCCAACCCGCAGTCGCGCAGGAACTTGCCTGCCGCCTCGGTGAACTCGTAGAGCCCCTGCCCACGGGTGGAGATCGCCAGTCGCAGCATCGCCATCAACAACACCTTTCACGCTTCGCCGGGGAGAACCATGCCCGGTATCTAGCCTATCCCGACAGGCCTCTATAGTCTCCGGCCAACCTAGGGAGGACCACAAGCGATGAGCCTGATCGAAACCATCGAGAGACAGGAAAGCCTGCTCGTTTTCAAGAGCTTCGATGAACGCGTCGCGCTCGACGTGGGCCAGCGGCTGGTTGATCTGGCACTCTCGCAGAAGGCACCCGTGGTCATTGACATCAGGACCTCCGACCGTACGCTCTTTCACGTCGCCCTGCCCGGCGCCTCGCCCGACAACGACCAATGGGCACGCCGCAAGAGCAATGTCACGCTGCGCATGCACAAGGCCTCGCTGAGGGTCGGAGAACTCAACCGCGCCCGTGGTCGCAGCGTCTCGCCGGAAATCGGTCTCGACCCCCTGGACTATGCCGATCACGGCGGCAGCTTCCCCGTGCGCGTCGAAGGCACCGGCGTGATCGCCGCGATCACCGTCTCCGGTTTGAAGTCCGAGGAAGACCACGCGATGATCGTGACAGTTCTCGAAGCCTATCTCGGCAAGCACTGAGACAGACGGCCGTCACGGACGGGTTCCGGCATAAAGGCTCAGGCGCGAGAAAAGCGCATCCTCGCGCTCGAACACGATGACTGCAGGCAGTGCATAAGGCCCCTCATCCGCCGCATTGCCACCATTGGCATCGCGACGGTCCGAACCATTAAGGGTACATTCGACCGCAACACGGAAGCCCGCTCTGTCGCTCATCACGACATGATCGGACAGAGAGAGGCCGTGCCTCAGCACGTAGGCCGCGAGTGTATCGCGGAACGAGGCATGACCGATCACCCGGATGCCATCCGGCAGGTCCAGCACGGCCTCGTCCTCGAACATCGGCATCAGCGCGTCGAAGTCGTGACGATTGAACACATCGAGCGCAGCAAGTGTCTGATCTTCCAATGACATGGATCCTCTCCCTCTCTATCTCCAACATAGGCTCATGATCGCCTGCGACAAGATGCGAGCGGCTGCGGGCAGGCTCATGCGAGGGGGCGAAGCGCGCCGCGCGTGGCCTTGACGACGGCATCCGTCAACGGCCTCAAGGCACCCGCCACCGAGCGGCTGACATGCCAGTAGAGCGGCACATCAAGCGGTTTTCCCGCAACCAGTTCCTGCAACCGTCCATCGGCCAGCGCGGCAGCCGCGAGGTTTTCCGGGTTCATGCCCCAGCCGATGCCGGCAATTGCCGCATCGACAAAGGCATGGCTGGAGGGCAGCCAGTGGGATGGACCGGTCGTGGGAACACCGAGCGTCTGCTCGGCCCAGCGCGTCTGCAGCCGATCCTTGGCATTGAAGGTGATGACCGGTGCCTGCGCCAGGCGCGCGGCAGTCACCGGCTCGTCGCCGAACCAGCGCAGGATGAACGCAGGGCTCGCGGTTGCCAGATAGCGGAGCGCACCGAGCGGACGGCAGTCACAGCCCTGGACCGGTTTGGCCGACCCGCTGATGGCCGCCCGGACCTCGCCGCGCTTCAGCCAGTCCGCACTATGATCCTGATCGTCGATGACGAGGTCGAACAACACGCCGCCGACCTCGGCCATGGCCGGCAAGAACCACGTCGCCAGACTGTCGGCATTGACGGCAATCCTGAGGCTCGGCCAGCCGCCGATTTCCTCGGCACCCGCTGATGTCAACCCGAGATCCCGCCGCACGCCCTGCTCCAGCAGGCGTACCTCCTCCGCATGGCGGAAAAGCCGCTCGCCCGCCTCGGTGGCCCGGCACGGCTGCGACCGGACGACAAGCGATGTGCCGACCTGCTCCTCGAGCTGCCGGACCCGCTGGGAAATCGCCGACTGTGTGACATGCAGGAGTTGCGCAGCCCGATCAAAGCTGCCGGTTCTGAGAACAGCCGAAAGGGCGGCAAGCTGGGCGGGATCAAACATTAACATCTCTTATCTGAGATCAGATTTATCAACTTTCCTAATCCGCGTTCTCGATTTAGTCAAAGCGGTATTCATCTGGAGCGCCACATGTACACCGCCGCCACCGCTGGATTTCTTCTCGGACTGAGCCTGATCGTCGCCATCGGCGCGCAAAACGCCTTCATCCTGCGCCAGGGCCTCAGGCGGGAGCATGTTCTGCCGCTGGTGCTGACCTGTGCCATCTCCGATGCGATCCTGATTGCGCTGGGGGTCGCCGGCTTTGCCACTATCCTCTCACGTCTGGACTGGCTTGAACCGGTCATGCGTTACGGGGGTGCCGCCTTTTTGCTCGCCTATGCAAGTCGCAGCCTCCATTCTGCCTGGACCGGCGGCAACAGCCTCAGGGCAGACGGTGCGGATGCCACGAGCCTGCGGGTCGCCTTCATGACATGTCTCGCCTTCACCTGGCTCAACCCGCATGTCTATCTTGATACCGTCGTGCTGCTGGGATCCATCTCGACCCGCTATGCCGGTCACGAGACCGCCTTTGCACTGGGCGCCATGACCGCATCCTTCTGTTTCTTCTTCACCCTCGGCTACGGCGCCCGCCTCCTGGCGCCGCTGTTTGCCAGACCGGTCGCCTGGCGCGTGCTCGATGCCGTGATCGCCGTGGTAATGGCCGCGATCGCCATCAAGCTGCTGGTCTGATGCCAGTCTCGTCCCTTGGGTCGAACGCGGCCACGCTCTGTTCAAAGGCCCATAAGATGAGGAGAAAAGCATATTCCTGACCCATCGCGATCAGATTATTGCGCAAGCCTCACCGCACCACCTAAACTGTCACCCGGAGGTTTCCCGCTGTTGGCCTGATACCTCCGGGTGACCTCACCGAAATCGGCGCCCGGGTCTTCATGGCCTTGATCCGAAACTCCCTGGGATGAGCGAGGCAGCGGTCAGCTGTCCGGAAAGCCCCGTTCGGCCCATTCGGACTTGGGAACCGCCTTGCCGATCGAAAGCGAGAAGGAGACGACCTCGGTCGCATCGTCATCGACCTCGCAGCGGACGGCAATATTGATCCAGGCGCCGTTGATATCGCGGAAGGCCGCAAGCGGCACGTCAACGACATTCCCCTCCCTGAGCCGCAGTATAGGCAGCAGATAGGGCACATAGGCGGGTGTCCCGTTGCGCAGCTGCTGGCTGAGTTCGGTTCCGCACAGCTGGTCACCGCGTTCCTGGCGTGTCAGACCGGCCATGGCGGTCATGGCCGCCTGATCGCCCGATATCGCCGAGGAGAAGAGCTCCGTCACCTCGCGCGGTTCAAGCCGCGCTTCGGCAATCGCGGTCACAACTGCCGGATCTGCGGGCGCATCCTCGGCAGCGGCGTCCGCCTCGGCTTCACCCTCCCCCGCCTGGGTTTCTTCGGCGGCCTCCGGCAAAGCCCCCTCGATAGGCGGCGCTTCCGGCAGACTGATCTCCGGCTGGGCGAGCGTCGGCGCGGCCTCGGCCACCTGTGCTGCCTCTTCGGCGGGGCGCGCATTGTCTTCGGCATTGCGCTCGGCCTCGGTTCCGCGCGCGATCTCCGGTCCGCTGTCCCGCTCACCAAAGCGCACAACGGGCCGCAGCACGGGGATCGGTGCCGACGCGGCATCCGGCAGCTCAGGCTCAGGCTCGGTCACCTCTTCCGCAGGCACTTGCGCCTCTGGCTCCGGGACCGGCGGCGGTTCGACCGGCTCTTCCGGCGTCGGCGGCTGTTCGGCCTCAGCCGGCGGCTCCGTCGGTTCGGGTTGCGGTTCAGGCTCAGGTTCGGGTACCGGCGGCGGAGCAACCAGCGTCACCTCGACGGCCTGATCCTCTGGCGAGAGCTCATGAGGGCTATCGAAGCTCAACAGGAAGACGGCCACTGCAAGCGCATGCAGCAACAGCGAGAGGGCGAGCCCTCCACCCAAGCGCCGCCAGCCTGTCTTCCTCGTATCCGTCATGGCGTGATCCATAGCGACGATTGCGGCAAAAAGGGAGGCGCAAGCGCGTTCAATGATCCGGTAATTGCAAGGGTGCACCTTTTACTTGAACTCAGATAGGACTAAGATGACCATAATTCTAGTCATAACCGTCAGTCGGGAGACGCTGAATGACCACCGTCAACATCGCGACCGCCAAGGCCCACCTGAGTGAACTGGTCGCCAAGGCGGAACAGGGCGAAACCATCGAGATCGAGCGTCACGGCAAACCAGTGGCCCGGCTCGTCCCTGCAGAGGAGCCCCGCGATCCCATCGATTTCGACTGGCTGGAAAGTGTGCTCGGCCAATTGCCGGCGACAGAACCGGATGGCACGCGCCGCCTGCGTGAAGAAGACCGTTATTGATGGTCTATCTGGATACCTCTGTCCTTGTCGCATGGCTAACGCGAGAACCATCAGCAGATCGTATATCATTGTGGCTGCGAAGGCAGGAAACGGGCGCTCTGCATATCAGCGGGTGGACCATCACGGAATTCTCCTCGGCGCTATCGCTGAAACAACGCGTCGGGCAGATCAATCTATCTGAGAAAGCTCAGATCCTGGCTGCCTTCAATCGGCTCGTCTCGCGGTCTCTGGTGACGCTTACCGTGACACCCTCGGACTATCAAACCGCCGCCCGTCTATGCGACAGAACCGAACTCGGCTTGCGGGCCGGAGACAGTCTGCACATCGCAATTTCCGTGAACGCCGGCCTGCCAGTCGCCACCCTGGACAAGACGATGGCTCAGGCCTGCAGCACGATCGTCCATCCTTTAACCCTTGTCGAATGAAACGAAAAACCCGCCGGATCGCTCCGACGGGTTTGGCATTTCAGAACTCTCTCGCCTGATCAGCTGTCCAGGAAGCTCCGTAGCTTGCGGCTGCGGCTCGGATGCTTCAGCTTGCGCAGCGCCTTCGCCTCGATCTGCCGGATACGTTCACGGGTAACCGAGAACTGCTGGCCGACTTCTTCGAGCGTATGGTCGGTGTTCATGCCGATGCCGAAGCGCATGCGCAGCACGCGCTCTTCACGCGGCGTCAGCGAGGCGAGAACGCGGGTGGTCGTCTCGCGCAGGTTCGCCTGGATGGCGGCGTCGATCGGCAGCAGCGCGTTCTTGTCCTCGATGAAATCGCCGAGGTGGCTATCCTCTTCGTCACCAACAGGGGTTTCGAGCGAGATCGGCTCCTTGGCGATCTTCAGGACCTTGCGGACCTTTTCGAGCGGCATTGCGAGCTTTTCGGCCAGTTCTTCCGGCGTCGGCTCGCGACCGATTTCGTGCAGCATCTGGCGCGAGGTACGAACGATCTTGTTGATCGTCTCGATCATGTGCACCGGAATGCGGATCGTGCGGGCCTGGTCGGCGATCGAGCGGGTGATCGCCTGACGAATCCACCAGGTCGCATAGGTGGAGAACTTGTAGCCGCGGCGATACTCGAACTTGTCGACCGCCTTCATCAGGCCGATATTGCCTTCCTGGATGAGGTCGAGGAACTGCAGGCCGCGGTTCGTGTACTTCTTGGCGATCGAGATGACGAGACGCAGGTTGGCCTCGACCATTTCCTTCTTGGCGATGCGTGCTTCGCGCTCGCCCTTCTGCACCATCGACACGATGCGACGGAATTCGGCGATCGAGATACCGGTTTCGGTGGCGAGATTCTGGATTTCGCCACGGATATCGCGGATCGTCTGGTTTTCTTCCTTGGCAAACTCCTTCCAGCCACGGCCGGAAAGATTGGCGATCGACTTCATCCAGTTCGGATCAAGTTCGGCACCCTGATACTGCTCGAGGAAGGCCTCGCGCTTGACGCCATAGCTTTCGGCGAGGCGCAGCAGGCGGCCCTCGTTCTGCATCAGACGCTTGGAGATGTCGTAGAGCTGCTCGACAAGGCTGTCGATGCGGTTCTGGTTGAGCGACAGCGACTTGACCGCCGTCACCAGCTGATCCTTCAGCTCCTTGTAGCGACGCTCCTGGCCGGATGACAGCGTGCCGGCACAGGCAAGACGTGCCTCGACCTGCTGATCCTGCAGCTTGCGCAGCTTCTTATAGGTGTCGGCGATGAGGTCGAGCGTCTCCATGACCTGGGGACGCAGTTCCGATTCCATCGCGGCCAGCGACAGGTTCGATTCGTCCTCGTCCTCTTCCTCTTCCTCCGGCGGCATGCCTTCACCACCGATAGCGGTGATGTCGTCGTCATCGCTGGCGGCAGCCTGCGGACGGCGCTTGGCGCGCTCCTTTTCCTTCTCTTCGGCCGCCTTGCGGTCGGCTTCAATCTTCTCTGGGCTCTGGAACTGCGGAGCAGCCTTGGCTTCCGGACCCGAATAGGTCGTTTCGAGATCGATGATCTCGCGCAGAAGCGTCGTGCCTTCGTTCAACTCGTCGCGCCAGATGATCAGCGCCTGGAAGGTGAGCGGGCTCTCACAGAGGCCCGAGATCATCGTCTCGCGGCCAGCCTCGATACGCTTGGCGATCGCGATTTCGCCCTCGCGCGACAGAAGCTCGACCGAGCCCATCTCGCGCAAATACATGCGCACCGGATCGTCGGTGCGGTCCGTCGGCTCTTTCTTCTTGGCGGTCGCAACGGCAGTGCCTGCGGTCGGGGCGAGTTCCCCGCCTTCGCTGTCGCCGTCATCCTCAGCCTCGTCGTCCCCGCCCTGGGCCTCATCCACGTCTTCGTCTTCGATGACGTTGATGCCCATGTCGGAAAGCATGGCCATGGTGTCTTCGATCTGCTCGGACGTCACCTCCTCAGAAGGCAACACCGAGTTCAGCTCGTCCATGGTCACATAGCCGCGCTTCTTGGCGGCCTTGATCATTTTTTTGACCGCGTCATCGGAAAGATCGAGAAGCGGACCGTCCGGCGCGCCGTCGCGTTCGCTGTCGGCTTCTTCGTTTTCTTTGACTTTCGATGCCATTTATCTTGTCGCTTTCCCTGACGTCTGATCATGCTGCTGACCGCCGGAGGAATGGGAGACGGACCACTCACCCGGGCGGATAGCTGTCACTGACCTAACGGAGTGTTGCTTAATTCCTGATTAACTATGGGCATTGCGGTCGCAGCGCCGAAACCTCGATTGTCTGCATGACCGGTCATCATACCAGAGATCCGTCCGAACCCACTTCACCCTTGTGCGCTTGGATTGGTGATTCCCACAATTTTTCCTGACGTCAAGTCCTTCTGCAGACCCGACAGGGAAAATCAACAAAACAAGCCGTTCAACGGCGTATTTATCACCGATCTTCGCAGATGTAGGACGTCAGGCCCAAGAAACAAGGGGCAGAGGCTGGTTCACGCCCCCTCGGGGGAATCGGCCTTCGCCCCTGTGAGGAACCAGACCCGCATCGCGCCCTTGCCCTTCACCTCGATCTCGCCGCGCAATTCGAAATCGAAGCGATCCTCAAGCCGCTGCTTCAGCCCGTCCGCAACCTGGATGCGACCGGCGACACCATGCGATTCCATATGCGCCGCCGTATTCACCGTGTCGCCCCAAACGTCGTAGAGCAGCTTGTTCGATCCGATCACGCCGGCAACGACGGGTCCCGTATCCAGCCCGATCCGCACCTCGACCGCCTCGCCGATCTGTTCGGATATCCGTCGACAGCAGGCAAGGATGTCGAGAGCCATATGGGCAACCGCCGCCTCGTGATCGGGCTTAGGTTCAGGCAGGCCACCCGCCACCATATAGGCATCACCTATGGTCTTGATCTTCTCAAGCCCATGGGCGCTGGCAATCGCATCGAACTGCGCAAAGACGCGCCCCAGGAAGGCAATGACCTGTTGCGGCTGCCAGCGGGCAGCCCGCGGCGTGAAGTCCACGATATCGGCAAACAGGATCGTCGCAGAAGGGATCTGGTCCGCCACCATTTGGGTATGATGGTCGCGAAGTCGCGTCGCGACGGCTTGCGGCAAGATGTTCTGCAGCAAGCGTTCGGAGAATTGGTGCTCGGATTCCAACGCCATTTCCGCCTGGGCCGCCTCCTTGAAGGCGAAGAAGGAGGTGGTGAAGATCAACAGAAAGGCGAAGGGAACGGTCAGATAATAGAGCGTGCTCATGAACGCCGGCCCGACCTGGATGAAGTCGAGAGGCGCCACGAAGAAGATTTCAGTGATGAGAAAGGCAACAAGTCCGAGTGCGGTGACGGAAGCCGACAGAAGCAGCCGTTCCGAACCGAACACCAGCATCGACGCCGCAGCCCCCGGCAGGAAGTAGAAATGCAGGCCAGCCTCTCGCCCGAAGAACATGCAATAGCCGAGGCCGAAGATCAGCCACATGGCGCAGAGGTAAAGGGCGCCGGAAATCGGTCCATACCGATGAAAATAGGGCGTCAGCGCGTAAAAGACGATCTGCGGCGAAAAGGCGATGATGGCAGGCAGCAGCCCATACCAGTCATAGAAGATGTAGAGCAGGATGTAGGGAATGGTCATCAGGCTGACCATCGCCGAGATGACATTGGTCACCGCAAGCCTTCGACGGATGCGCGGCGGGTAACCGGCGGTCCCGATCCGCGCCACCCACCACACTGCATTCGGCAATCGCCAGAACGAGCGGAGCCTGCGCCCGTTGCGGGCTATGAAGTCAAACTCGTGCTGCGACACTCGTGTTTCCGCTAACAGTGGAACAAAGACTTGAATCCCCTATTTGGCGGCGCAGTGCAACAGGTTTGTGCAAACGATTACATCAGCCGTGACCGGTAGCGGGTCCCTTGACGCGGCCGGACATGACACCGAAGCCATCGATGATCGCCTCCTGGTTTTCCATGCGCGCAACCTCGAGCTGAACCTCGTGCAGGGCGCTGATCACCTGCTCGATCCGGCTGGCGTCATCGGTCTCCGTTGCCTCGGCAATCTCCCGCTCCAGTTCCATGCGCTGGCGCTTAAGCGCCCTTGCCCGCTTGTAGAGGGCAAGGGCCTGCCCGTAGCCTTCCCTGGCATCCTCCGCTGCGGCGATCTCGGTGGCGATCCAGAGCCTGGCATTGCGGATCTGCTGGTCGAGACCCCGCAACAGCGTGCCATGACCATGGGCTTCCAGCTTCTGGATGAGGATCTCGCGGCTGAGCGTCGGTCCGGCCTCGGCAACTGCGGTCAGGAGCGACGACCAGAGTTTCTGCAATCCGGCATGCTCATAGTCGATCGCAGCAATCTCGTCATACTCGTCTTCCAGCAGTTGCGGATGATTGACGATCGTCAGCGCCAGTACGCTTTCCCGCAGCGTCGGCTGGTCGAGCGCGCCGCGCACAAGACCGGACCGCGCAAGCCGATCCGAGATGGCGCCCCGGCTGGACGCCACGGGCCCCGGTGGGCGTCCGCCGTTTCGCGCTCCCTGCCCCGCACCCCGGCCACTGCCCTGAAAGCTGCCACGCTCTCCGCGCCTCGGCTGACTGCCCTGGAAGAAAGCATAGAGCCTGTCACGGACATCCTGCTGATAGTGACGACGCACGTTCTCATCGGCGATGACATTGACGACCTGCTTGAGCTTCGCCTCGAGCTCTGCGCGCTTCTCCGGCGTGTCGAAGCCGCCAGCTTGCGTCTCGCGCATCCAGACCATCTCGGCAAGCGGCCTGGCTTCCGACAACACCCGGTCAAAAGGCTGGCGACCGTCGCGCTTGACGAGATCATCGGGATCCTTGCCATCCGGCAGCATCGCAAACCGCAGGGACTGTCCGGGCTTGATATGCGGCAGAGCGAGGTCGACCGCACGAAACGCCGCCCGCTGGCCGGCGCCATCGCCATCGAAGCACAGCACCGGCACCGGCGTCGTCTTCCACATCAGCTGGAGCTGGTTTTCGGTCAGCGCGGTACCGAGCGGCGCCACAGCATTCTCGATCCCCGCCTGATGAAGCGCGATCACGTCCATGTAGCCTTCGACGGCAATCAGCGTGTCGGCACCATCAGCCCCCTGCATCGCGCGGCGGGCGCGGGAGAAATTGTAGAGCACATTGCCCTTGTGAAAGAGCTCGGTCTCGTTGGAATTCAGATACTTCGCCATCGCATCCGCCGCCATGGCACGACCGCCAAAGGCGATGACCTTGTCGCGGGACGAGAGGATCGGAAACATGATGCGATCACGGAAGCGATCGTAGGAGACGGGAATGTCCGGCCCGTGCACCACGAGCCCGCAGGCCTCGATCTGCTCCTTCGGCACGCCTTTGGAGGCGAGATATTCCTTCAGCGCGTTGCGGCTCTCCGGCGCATAACCAAGCCTGAAAGTCTCGATCGTGCGGCCCGAAAGCCCGCGCTCGCGCAAGTAAGCCCGGGCCCGCGCGCCACTGGCCGTCTGCAGCTGGTCCTGAAAGAACTGCGTCGCCATTTCCATGACGTCCTGCAGACTGGTGCGTTCCTTCTCGCGCCGCTCTGCCTGAGGGTCAGGCTGCGGCATCGCGATACCGGCCATGTCGGCCACCTGCTGGACCGCCTCGACAAAGCTCAAGCCTTCGAGGTCGGTCAGGAAACGAAAATGGTCGCCGGACACACCACAACCGAAGCAGTGGTAACGACCCTTGCGATCCTCGCAGTGAAAGCTCGGGCTCTTCTCGCCATGAAAGGGGCAGCAGGCCCAATAGTCCTGACGCGACACATTGGTCTTCTTGCGATCCCAGGTCACGCGTCGACCGACAACGGCCGAAATCGGCACGCGGTCACGGATCTCGTCGAGGAAGTCGCTGGAAAAACGCATCTGTATCCCTGGGAAGCTTATCCTTCATATAGGCGTCGCGGCGACGCAGCGCCAAGGCTTTCGCGCGGAGTGCCCGTTATTCACAGCGCTTGATTGCGATGACATCTGTATATACAATGACAACCAGAGCCTTTGAGAGCCGCCATGATGCGTAGCCTGGACGACATTCCGCAGGAAGAATGGGCCTTCGAGTGGGACGAAGCCAAGCGAGCCAGCAATCGTCAGAAGCACGGCATCGATTTCGATGATGTTGTCTTGGCGCTTGCTGGACCTCGCCTCGAAACGGAAAACTTAGTCCAGGGTGAACTAAGGGTTCTGGCGACTTGCCCGGAGAGCGGCCGGTTGATTACCGCAGTTTACACCATGAGAGGAAACGTTTGCCGGATCATATCCGCCCGCGTTGCGAGAAAAAATGAGCGAAGAGAATATCACGCGCACTACAATCGCTGAAATTCTGGAAAAGCGACGTCGCGGTGAAAAGAGCCAGACCGACTGGGCGCGTGTCGATGCCATGACCGACGAGGATATCGAGCGCGCCATGCGCGACGATCCCGACTGGAAGGACTTCATGGACATCGACTGGTCCAAGGCCAAGATGGTGATCCCCGACAAGAAGAAGGCGATCTCGATCCGTCTCGATCCCGACATCATCGATTTCTTCCAGGCGACCGGCAAAGGCTACCAGACTCGGATCAACGCGGTCCTGCGCCATTTCGTCGATGAGCAGAAGCGCTCCAAGCCCTGAAACGCAAGACGCCGCCCAAAGGCGGCGTCGAGGTCGACCAGTCGGTCTGAAGGATTACTTCAACAGATCCTTGACCACGCCAGAGGCCTTGGCAAAGTCCATCTGGCCGGGATAGCGCTCCTTCAGCGTGCTGATGCACTTGCCCATGTCGCGCAGACCCTGGGCTCCGGTTTCGCTGATCACGGCCGCGCAGACCTCACGCACCTTCTCCTCGGAGAGTTGCTCCGGCATGAAGGACTTGATGATGACGATTTCCTCGCGCTCCTGCGCGGCGAGCTCGGGACGGTCGTTCTCGGCATAGATCTTGGCCGATTCATCCCGCTGCTTGATCATCTTCATCAGGATCTGCATGATCTCGTCATCGGTGACCGGATCCTTGCCGGTACCACGATGGGCGATATCGCGATCCTTGATCGCGGTCTGGATCAGACGCACGGTCGATGTCCGACGGACATCCTTGGCCTTGAGGGCCTCTTTCAGCGAGTTGGCGAGCGTGTCGCGTATCATTTTGTTCTCCGGGGATCGGCCAGCCGCACCCTGGGCGATTGTGGCTTTTCCGTGTTCGTTGAGTGGTTCTCATAGCCAGACATCTGCTGCAGTGCAAACGAATTGAGCAAACCATTGAAATGGCTTGGGAGAAATCCAGCGCGGAAACAACTCCGCAATTGACCTCTCACAACGATGCGTCTATTGCTCGGCACCTGCACGCAAATTGTTATCAGGGCTGAAAACGCGCGACCTCGCGCGCCCTCGATCTGCAACATAAATGGTCCTGCAAGGCCGCTCCGACAAGGGGCCGGCCCGCAGGCGAACAAGGAACGACCATGACCGCGACAGCCCCCTGGACGACCCGCAAGCCGACCGCCCTCCTCGTTCTCTCGGACGGCACCGTCATCGAGGGCCATGGCATTGGCGCAACCGGCAAGGTCCAGGCCGAGGTCTGCTTCAACACGGCGCTCACCGGATACGAAGAAATCCTGACAGATCCGTCCTATCTCGGCCAGATCGTCACCTTCACCTTCCCCCATATCGGCAATGTCGGCACCAATGAGGAAGACATCGAAGATCTCACGCCGGCTGCCCGCCACGGCGCCGTCGGCACCATCTTCAAGGCCGATATCACGGAGCCTTCAAATTATCGTGCCGCAAGCCATCTCGACGCCTGGCTGAAGAGCCGCGGCATCATCGGCCTCTCCGGCATCGACACCCGCGCGCTCACCGCCTGGATCCGCGAAAACGGCGCACCGAACGCGGTCATCGCGCACGACCCGAACGGTGTTTTCGACATCGAAGCCCTGAAAGCCGAAGCCAAGGCCTGGAGCGGCCTCGTCGGCCTCGACCTCGCCAAGGTCGCCTCTTCAGGCCAGTCCTCCGTCTGGAACGAGAAGGCCTGGTCCTGGACGGAAGGACACACGACGCTCGGCGCGTCTGATGCCAAGTATCACATCGTCTGCGTCGACTTCGGCGTGAAGCGCAACATCCTGCGCCTGTTTGCCGGCCTCGACTGCAAGGTTACCGTCGTACCCGCGACCACCTCGGCCGAAGACATCCTGGCGCTCGCCCCGGATGGCGTCTTCCTGTCGAACGGCCCGGGAGATCCGGCTGCTACCGGCGAATACGCCGTTCCCGTCATCCAGACCCTGGTGAAGAGCGACAAGCCGGTCTTCGGCATCTGCCTCGGACACCAGATGCTGGGCCTGGCGCTTGGCGGCAAGACCGAGAAGATGCACCAGGGCCATCACGGCGCAAACCATCCGGTGAAGGACTTCACCACCGGCAAGGTCGAGATCGTCTCAATGAACCACGGCTTCGCAGTCGACTCCAAGTCGCTGCCGGAAAGCGTTGAAGAGACTCATATTTCGCTGTTCGACGGCACGAATTGCGGCCTGCGCCTGAAGGGCAAGCCGGTCTTCTCCGTCCAGCACCATCCGGAAGCCTCGCCCGGCCCGCAGGACAGCCACTACCTCTTCCGCCGCTTCATCAACATGGTGCGCGAGACCAAGGGTGAGCCGGCCTTGGCCGAGCGCTGAAATCAGTCAGACGAATGAGACGACGCGGCCCGGGATCAAACCCGGGCCGTTTGCATTTCCCGCCTGACCTTCAGGCAAAACCGAAGGCTGAGCATGACAGCCGCACTCGCAAGCCCGAGGCAGAAGCCATACCAGATGCCGATGCCGCCGACGCCGAGCGGAAACGCCATCAGCCAGGCGAGGAAAAAGCCGATCGGCCAGTAGGAAACGAGCGCCAGGATCATCGGCACGCGCGCATCCTTCAGCCCGCGCAACAGCCCTGCGGCGATCGCCTGCAGCCCGTCGACCAGCTGGAACAGGCCCGCGACGATGACGAGCGGCCCGGCATAGGCAAGCACGGCGGCGGCATCCGGCGTGTTCTCGTTCAGGAACAGCGAGGCGAGCGGCCCCGGCACGATCAGGAACAGGATACCGCCGGCAAAGGAAATCAGTCCGGCAATCGACACAACCGTGATCGAGGCCCGCACCAGCTCGGGATAGTTCTTGCGCCCATGCGCCAGTCCGACACGCACGGTCGCAGCCTGTGACAGGCCAAGCGGCAGCATGAAAGCGATCGAGGCGAGCTGCAGAGCAATGCCATGGGCGGCAAGTTCGATCGTGCCGATCCGCCCCATCAGCAGCGAGGCGGCACTGAACAGGCTCACCTCTGCCAGAACGGTGACGCTGATCGGCAGGCCGAGCATCAGCACTTCGCGGAAGGCATGCCAGTCCGGACGCCAGAACCGGACGAAAAGCTCGTAGCGGCGTGTCTCATCGCGTGTCTGGATGTAGATCACCATCGCAATCACGCTCACCCACTGCACGATGACGGCCACGATCGCAGCCCCCGTCATCCCGAGTGCCGGCATTCCGAAATGACCGAATACCAGCGTATAGGCGAGGATGGCATTCAGGATCAGAATGCCGATCGTGACCCAAAGCACGATCCGCGCCCGTCCCGTTGCGCTGACAAGCGCGCGCAGCACGGCAAACAGCAGGGCCGGCAAGAGGCCAAGCTGGACGATGAAGACATAATCGGCCGCAAGTTTCGCCACTTCGGGTTTCTGCCCGAGCGACAAAAGGATCGCCTCGGCGTGGAAGAACAAAGGCATGGTCAGAAGTACATAAAGAATGGACACCCACATGCCCATGCGGATCGACCGCCGCACCGAAACCACATCCCCGCGTCCATAGGCCTGCGCCACCATCGGCATGACCGCCATGGAGAAACCGGAGCCGAAGATGAAGATCGTGAAGAAGAACTGCCCGGCCAGCACCATCGCCGCCAGCTGTACGGCACCGAGCTGACCCACGATGATGACGTCGGTCGTATGGATACCGAGCTGCGCCAGCTGTGCCCCGATCAGCGGTATGCCAAGCGAGAGCGTCGCGCGAATATGCGACATCCAGCTGCCGGCGCCGACAGGTGCGGGACTGTGTGTTTCAAGCGGGGCGACATCGGTATGCATGGCTTCAATCTCAACGAAAAAAGCCGCTTCCAGGAACTGGCGAGCGGCATGTCGCAGATGGATAAGTCGCCAGCCACGATCGGGCAATATCAAATCAGCAAACTGCAGAATTATTGGTCATGACATCACTGAAATTGATGAAAAACAAGGCGACGAACCGACGCCTTGCCCCCGAACCGGCCTTTCCGTGCGCCTTGCTCCCGTTCTATGGTCATTCTCCAAGCGGCAGCAGGAGAAGGCCAAAGCATGCTGGAATTGATCTGGAAGGGCGCGCTGATCGGCGCCGGCGCAACGCTTGCCATGGACCTTTGGGCCGTCGTCCTGACAACCGTCTTCAAGCAGCCTAAGGCCAATTGGGCACCCGTCGGTCGGTGGTTCTATCACCTGAAGAACGGACGGGTCTTTCACCACAGCATCGCCGATGCCGAACCCTACGGCCAGGAACTGGCGCTCGGCTGGATCGCCCACTACGCCGTCGGCATCGCCTATGGCATCATGCTCGCCCTGATGCTCGGCCCGACCTGGTTGGCGTCCCCCACCCTGCTGCCGGCCTGGATCTGGGCAATTGTCACGGTCGCAGCGGGCTGGTTCCTGCTCCAGCCGGGGCTTGGGCTCGGCTGGGCAGCGTCAAAAACGCCAAACCCTAACAAGGTCCGGGCCCTCAATCTTGCGGCACATACCGTCTTCGGTCTCGGCCTCTGGGCCACGGGGCTCCTCATCGGATAACCGAAGCGCCCCGTCAGATGGCACCCGAAAACGTATCGCAGGCGCCGACATCGCCGCTTTCATAGCCACGCTTGAACCACTTCATGCGCTGCGCCGACGTTCCGTGATTGAATGCATCGGGCACGACATAACCCTGGCTGCGCTTCTGCAGCGTGTCATCGCCGATCTGCTGCGCTGCATTCAGCGCCTCCTCGAGGTCACCGTCAGAGAGGATGCCCTCCTTGTCCGCCGACCTCGCCCAGATGCCGGCATAACAATCCGCCTGCAATTCGACGCGCACCGACAGCTGGTTTGCTTCCCGCTGCCCCAGGGAGCGACGCTGCCGGTTGAACTCCGGGAGCACGCCCGTCAGGTTCTGCACGTGATGCCCGACCTCGTGGGCAATCACATAGGCCTGGGCGAAGTCACCGGCCGCATCGAACTGCCGCTCAAGCTGATCGAAGAACTCGGTGTCGAGATAGACCTTGCTGTCGGCGGGGCAATAGAAGGGGCCCGTGGCGGACGATGCCTGCCCGCAGGGTGACGATGTCGAACCCGCGAAAAGCACAAGCGTCGGCTCGCGGTACTGTTCACCGGAAGCGGAAAAGATCGCGTTCCACGTCGTCTCTGTTTCGGCAAGCACGGTGCGGACAAAGGCCGTGGTCTCATCGCTCGCCTGGCCCGTCGGGCGTTGGCCGATCGACTGTTCGTAGCCAGAGCCCGCGCCGCCGACATTGCCCTCGCCCAGGACCTGCAGCATGTCGATGCCCATGGCCTTCAGGACGAAGTAGATGACGATCAGGAAGATGATGGTTCCGAAGCTCAGGCCCCCGCCGCGCCGCCCGCCCATCGGGATCTGGATGCCGGAACGCCCGAACGGATTGCGACCCAATCCGCCTCCGGAGGATTGACCACGCCGGTCCTCGATATTGTCGGATTGTCGACGACCTCGCCATTCCATGCTTCTGTCCCTCTCACATCTGCCCCTGACAATGAGAAGATAGCCGAACTGTTCCGCAACACCAGCGATGATGCATATTCAAGAGCCATCAGGCCCTGTGCCGCTCGCCCCCCAGCCTCAACCACCATTGGAACAGCACGACGACGACGAGCAGCATGCCGATCGCCAAAAGGTGGACCTGCCCCTGCCCTTCGCCAAACAGCAGCTTATGCATCAGCCGCCCCGGCAATAGCGTGAAGGCGCCGGCAGTCAGCAGCGCCAGCAAATAGAGATTGCCCACATGCCGGCGATGCTCGGCAATACGGCCGGCCCGAGCCGCGGCAACGACCTGCCAGCTGCCGATCAGCGTCATCACCGAAAGGATGTGGATGGGACTGAAGCCGTAATAGAGCCGCAGCGAATGGATGAAGAAGCTCGACAAGGACGTGACCACCATGAGCCCGATCCAGATCCGCCCGCATATCCTGTGCGTCCTCGTTCCCTTGCGCGCGATAAGCAGATAAGTGCCGAGCAGCAGGGCCGAAAGGGCTGTGAAGACATGGATCTGGATCGCGGGATCGGACTGGAGGAGAAGAGAAAGCGACATGGAGCTTGCCTGGAACGGGATCACGGTTTCAATGGATGCTGTCGTGCTGATCGCGCCAGGCGGCCTTCGCGGCAAACGCTTATCCGTTGATGTCGAGAGAAATTCGTGAACAGCACCGTCTTGCAGTCTGCGCTTCGTGAATGGACAACGCTGATCCGTTCGCCCCGCCTCTGGGCGACCTTTGCCATCGTGGTTGCCGTCTTTGTCGCCGTCGGCCCGTCGGGCACGATGCACGATATGGGCCTCGCCGAGCGGGCGGCCTTCTGGACGCTCCTGCATGGTGCGGCATGGACCGTCGCGATCCTGATCATCACGCTGGCGGAAATCTGGCTCGCAGGGCGCCTGGCGAGCACGCCCTTGCTCCTGACGATCAACGCCCTGATCGCCGCACCCTTCGTCGCGTCAGTGGTGGAACTGGTCCGCTGGTCGTGGATCGGCGCGGCTCCGAGCCTCGCATCCTATGGTCAGCAGCTGCTTGTCTGCCTGCCGCTTTCGGTTCTCTTCAGCCTGCTCACCCATCTGACCATGTCGAACGGGGCGCCTGAACCTCCCAATGGCCATGGCGCATCGACGGATCCGAAACCAGCAGCCAACCTCTCAGACCCGGCGCCCCTGATCACGAGGCTCAAGCCCGAGATGCGTGGCGCCCTGCTTCATTTGACCGTGGAGGATCATTACACCGTCGTCACAACGTCGCGTGGCCGGCAGCTCGTTCTGCTTCGTTTTTCCGATGCTCTGCGCGAGATCGGCGCGACTGATGGCCTGCAGACCCATCGCTCCCATTGGGTTGCAGCCGACCATGTGGCAAAGCTCGAAAGGAGCGGCAGCCGCATGATCCTGCGCCTCAAGTCAGGAGTCGAGATCCCCGTCAGCCGCAGCTTCGCCGAAGCCGTCCGCAGCCGCTTTGGCGACCGCTGAAGCGGCTCAGCTTTTGGCGTAACCGTAGTCCCCGCCGCGGGTCAGCGCCCGCTGATAGGCCGGCCGGGCGCGGATCCGCTCCGTCCAGGCCCGCAACACGCTGAGATCCTTGCCGGCGGCAATGCGCGTCATGCCGGCTTCGACTGGAAAGCTCATGGCGATATCGGCAGCCGAGAAATCCCGGCCCGCGAACCAGCCGTCTTTGCCGACCTCATCGATCCACATGTCGAGATGGTCGGAAAGCTGCGGATCGAGAAGCTTGCGCGAGACACCCTGGCTGATCATCTGGGCCACCGGCCGGATGAAGAACGGCACCTGCCCCGGGATGCGCGAAAAGATCAGCTTCATCACCAGGAGCGGCATGGCCGAGCCCTCCGCATAATGCATCCAGTAGCGATAGCGCAGCCGCTCCTCGGTCCCTGCGGCAGGCCTCAAGCCCTCCCCGCCATAGGTTTCGATCAGATATTCCATGATCGCGCCGCTTTCGGCCACCATGCGACCCTGATCTTCGATCACGGGAGATTTGCCGAGCCGATGCACCGCCTTGAGCTCCTTCGGCGCCTGATAGTCCTTGGTGCGATGATAGATTTTCACCTGATAATCCAGCCCGAGCTCCTCAAGCAGCCAGAGAATGCGGTGGGCGCGCGAGTTGTCGAGATAGTGCACGGTGATCATCGGAGACTGCCTTCAATTGTCGTTGCTTGAACTGTCTAACGCCAGCACGCACGGCCGTCGACCCGCGCCCTGCAACTTTCTCGAAAGGGAAAGCAGAGGTCTGCACGCGCGAACCGCTTGGCAGCCCAGCGCCCACATGCAAGTTTGACCGCAATGCTTTGGGAGGAGTGACAGATGAAGGCAATGCGGCTGGAGACGACGGGCAAACTTTTCACCCGGGAGGTTGAGAAACCGGAGGCCGGAGCAGATGATCTCCTGGTGCGCGTCGAAGCCTGCGGTGTCTGCGGTACCGACAGACATCTCTTCCACGGCGAGTTTCCCTGCACCCCGCCGGTGACGCTCGGCCACGAATTCAGCGGCATCGTGGAAGAGGTCGGCAGCGCAGTGACAGGGTTCAAGGTCGGGGACCGCATCACCGGCGACCCGAACATCGCCTGCGGCCGCTGCAGCCACTGTGTCAACGGCCGGGTCAATCTCTGCAGGAATCTGAGGGCCATCGGCATCCATCGGGATGGCGGCTTCGCCGATTATGTGGTCATTCCCCACATGCAGGCCTTTCTTCTGCCGGCCAATCTCGACCCGATGCATGGCGCATTCTGCGAACCGCTCGCCTGCTGCATCCACGGCATCGATCTCGCCGAGATCAAGACGGGCTCGTCCGTCGTGGTGCTCGGCGGCGGCGTGATCGGCCTGTTGACCGTGCAGCTTGCCAGGCTTGCCGGCGCGACGACCGTCATCCTCGTGACCCGCCAGGCCGCGCGCCGCAGGCTTGCCGAGGAGCTCGGCGCGACACACAGTGTCGATCCCGCTCTTGGAGACGTGATTGCGCAGATATCGGGCGAGACAGGTCTAGTTCCAGGCGGTGTGGATGTCGTGCTCGAATGCGCCGGCGTCGGGGAAACCGTGGTTCAGGCAACCAAACTCGTCCGCCCGGGCGGGACCGCCGTCATTTTGGGCGTCATGGCCCAAGGCGAAAAGATCGCGATCGAACCCTTCGACCTGCTCTTCCGCGAGGTCAAGCTGGTCACCTCGTTCCTCAATCCCTTCACCCATCGCCGAGCAGCCGACCTGATCGCCTCGGGAAAGATCGAGGTCGGCAAGCTCATCTCGCGCCGGGTCTCGCTCGACGAGGCCCCCGAGGTCGTGAGCAACCCGCCGCAGCCGGGCGAAGTGAAGGTGCTCGTCGTACCCGGCCTCTGATCGAACTGCGTCAGAGCGGCGGGCGTCTGTCCTTCCAGGGGCGCGCCGCTTCAAGCTGGCCCGCCAGCGAAAACAGCGTGTCTTCATCGGCAAATCGTCCGACGAACTGCATCCCGATCGGCAGGCCCTCGGGCGACCAGCCGGTCGGCACCGACATGGCCGGCTGGCCGGTGACGTTGAACACCGGCGTCCACGGAATGAACTCGAACGTCTGCGCGGCAAGCTGCTCGGCAATGCCGAGTTTCTTGAGCAGCCTGCCGCCACCGACATAGCCCAGAACCGTCAGCAGTTTCTTCTCGACGGCACTCGGCTGCAAGGCGCCGATCTTGACCGGCAAGGTCGAGAGCACGGGTGTCATCAGCACGTCGATCTCGTCGAAGAAGCCGAGGATCGACCGCGCCGACAGTCTCAGATAGCGATGTGCGGTAATCAGGTCAGAGGCGGTAAAACCCTCGCCCAGCAGGCCCATGCCGAAGGACGAGGCATCGTAATCGCCGGGACGGATTTTCACGCCGAAGGTCTTCGCCGTGAATTCGATATCGGCCCGGAGTTCCCCCGCCAGCGCCGTGAGGAAGGCCATGGAAAAGGCCTCGCGCTCGACAGGCGGGGCGGCCTCGATCACCTCATGTCCCAGTTCGGCGAGAAGCTTTACCGTTGCGTCGAAGGCGGCCACGACCTCGGGCGCGACAGCCTTGCCGAGCATCGGCTCTCGCGACACCGCGATCTTCAACCGCCCGGGAGCGCGTTGGACAGCCGCCAGAAAGCTGCCCTCGTGCGGCGGCAGCGGATACGGCGAGCCGCGATCGGCTCCATGCGTGGCGTCCAGAACGGCCGCGCTGTCGCGCACCGAGCGCGTCAGCACATGCTCTCCTGCAAAGCCCGACCAGGCTTCCCCGATAAAGGGACCCGCCGGTGTCCGCCCGCGCGTCGGCTTCATGCCGAAGACGCCACAGGCCGACGCCGGAATGCGGATCGAGCCGCCGCCATCGCCACCGGATGCAATCGGCACCATACCTGCCGCCACCGCTGCAGCAGAACCTCCGGACGAACCGCCCGGCGTGCGCGTGACATCCCAGGGATTGCGGGTCGGCCCGTTGGCATCCGGCTCGGTATAGGGCGTCAGTCCGAACTCAGGCGTATTGGTCCGACCGGCAATCACCAGACCCGCCCGCTCCCACCGGCTCACCAATTCGCTGTTGCCATGCGCCACGCGTGTCGCCCAGAACCGATTGCCATTGCCGGTCGGCACACCGTCGATCTGCGCCAGAAGATCCTTGATCAGGAAGGGAACGCCGGAAAAAGGCCCTTCAGGCAGCCCATTCCCGATCTGTTGGCGCGCCCGATCGAAAAGCGGGCGAATGACCGCATTGATCTGCGGATTGGCCGCTTCGATCCGCGCAACAGCCGCCTGCAGGACCTCGGACGCCGAGACATCCCCACGCCGGATCAGCTCCGCCAGCGCCAATCCGTCATATTCGGCATAGTCGTTGAACATGGCCATCCCCCCAAGTCGACTCGCTTGATTTAGCCCACCTTCCGGCCAATCCGCCGCCCGATCAAGCCGCACAGAGAACAACGGCTCAATCGAATATAAACACCTACTTAACCATGGGGCGCTACAGTGAATCCCAAACGCCGGAGCACATCCGGCCTGCTGGCGGTCGTGTGCCGCATTGCATCGATAGGCTAATGAGGGAACGGCCCATGATCTTCAAATCCGCAACCAGCCGGAACATCTTCGCGACAGTCGCACTTGGCGTCGTGACGACCATCGGCGTTGCCGCAACGGTTGTCGGCATCAGCTACGGCACGATCCGCGGCGCCGGCATCGACAAGATGCAGACGGCAGCCTCCGACGCCGCAGCAGAGGTGAACAAGACGCTCAGCGTCGCCCACCAGATGGTCGCCGGCATGGAGACCTCGATCGCGGCCCTGCGCACGAACGGGATTGTCGACCGCAACATCGCCATGGCAGTCATGACGAAGACGCTCGAAGGCTTCCCCGGAGCCATCGGCGTCTCCAGCGGCTGGGAACCCAAGGCCTTCGACGGCAAGGATGCCGAATTCGTCGGAAAGCCGGCCCATGACCAGACCGGTCGCTTCATGCCCTACATCTATAGGTCCGGTGGCGCCATCAAGAGCGACGTGCTCGTCGACTACGACAAGCCGGGCGCCGGCGACTATTACATCCTGCCCGTAACGACCGGAAAGACGGTTCTTCTCGAACCTTATGTCTATCCGGTCGACGGCAAGGACGTCCTGATGACCACGATCTCCATCCCCGTAATGGAGAATGGCAAGGCGCTCGGCTACGTCGGGGCAGACATCGATCTCGACAAGACCGCAGCCGACCTCGCCGCCAAGCGACCGCTCGGAGATGGCTATGTGGCGCTTCTCTCCTCTGCCAATGCCTTTGTCAGCCATCCCGACAAGGCGCTCATGGGCAAGGGCTTGAAGGACAGCGGTCTCGACGCGGCTGCATGGGAAGGCCTCATCAAGTCCCCAGGCTCCGTCGGCACCATGATGGACAAGGACGGCGTCGAGCGCATGGCGATTGCCGTGCCGATCGAACCCTTCCCGGGTGCCGTCTGGAATGTCGTGGTCGCCGTCCCGAGCGCCACCGTGCTCGGTGCCGTGTCCGAGACCGTCTGGACCTCGGCCCTGATCATCGCCGGCGCAACTATCATTCTGATCGTGGTTGGCTGGCTTCTCGCACGCCGCTTCATCGGCCGCATCAACCGCGTGATCGGCCAGACTACGCAGATCGCCTCCGGCCGTCTCGATGTCGAGCTGACCGACCAGAACCGGTCCGACGAACTCGGTGACCTCTCCCGTTCGCTCGCTGTGCTGCTCGACAGCAACCGCAAGAAGGTTGAGCTCGAAAAGGCCGCCGAGGCCCGTTACGAGCAGGAGGAGATCGATCGCGTCGAGCGCTCGAAGGGCCACAAGGCGCGCGAAGAAGAGATCCGCTTCGTTGTCGACGAATTGCGCGCCGGCCTTGCTCGCCTGTCGGACGGCGACATGACAGTCCGGCTCGAAAAGCCCTTCTCGCCCCAGCTCGACGAAATTCGCGGCAACTTCAACGACTCGATCGAGAAGCTCCGCGCCGCCATGATCTCCTTCCGCGACAACGCGACGACGATCGAGAACGGCTCGAACGAGATCCGTTCGGCCGCCGACGACCTTGCCCGCCGCACCGAACAGCAGGCCGCATCGGTCGAACAGACCTCCGCCGCCCTGTCGCAGATCACCCGCTCCGTCAAGGAATCCACCCAGCGCGCCGAAGAGGCCGGCCAGCAGGTCAGCCGCACCAAGCAAAGCGCCGAGCGCTCCGGCGAAGTTGTCCGCTCCGCGATCGATGCGATGAGCGCGATCGAGCAGTCCTCGCAGTCGATCTCGAACATCATCGGCGTGATCGACGAGATCGCCTTCCAGACCAACCTTCTGGCGCTCAATGCCGGCGTCGAGGCCGCCCGTGCGGGCGAAGCCGGCAAGGGCTTTGCCGTCGTCGCCCAGGAAGTCCGCGAACTCGCGCAACGCTCCGCCAACGCGGCGAAGGAAATCAAGGCGCTGATCAGCGCTTCAGGCGAACAGGTGAAACACGGCGTCTCACTCGTCGACCAGACCGGCGAAGCACTCTCGGCCATCGTCGCCGAGGTCCAGCAGATCAACACCAATGTCCACGCGATCGTCGATGCCGCCCGCGAACAGTCGACCGGCCTCCACGAGATCAACTCGGCCGTCAACATCATGGACCAGGGCACGCAGAAGAACGCCGCCATGGTCGAAGAAACCAACGCCGCCTCCCACACCCTCGTCTCGGAAGTCCAGGCCCTGTCGGCCCGCCTCGCCCAGTTCAATCTCGGCGGAAGACCTCACGCGGCAGCACCCGTTCACTCGGCGCGTTCCACCGCAAGCTCGACGCAGACTTCGGTACGTCCCGCAACCCCTGCCCGTCCGGCCCCGGTCAGCGAAGCCCAGCGCCCGGTCGCATCTCCGGCCCGCGCATTGGCAGGCAAGCTCGCTTCCGCCATGGGCGCCAAGCCCGCACCAAGCGGCGCCGAATGGGAAGAGTTCTGATCAAAGAAGCGCTGCACGAAATACAATGGCGGGCTCAGGCCCGCCATTTTCATTTTCTGAGACCTCAGTCACACCGGCTGGAAGACCAGCAGCTCCTCGAAATGGTTCATATCCTCGAAGCTGCAGAAGGCAGGCGCCCTGAGCTCGATCACAGGCGCACGGCGACGGATGGTATCGACAATGTCTTCAAGGAAAGGCACCCATTCGGACATGGTCGCCTCGTCGAATAGTTCGATCATATAGGCGAAGGTGATGTGGAAGACGTAGGTCTCGTGATCCGGATGCCGGTAGCCGAGCAGATCGGCCAGCCGATCGCGCCATTCCCTCAGGATCGCACGATCGCGTTCGCTGACACCATCAAGCGTCAAACCGTTTGGCGTGGCATGCGTCACCTCCATTGCGAAGGTCTCGCCGGGCGCAAAGCCTGCCAGCCGATCCATGAAGATCGCCGTCATATCATCGACCGGCGTCTCGACCGGCACGTCGGACGGCCAGTAAGGCAGCGCCCGCCGCGTCTCGATGATACCCTGAAAGAGGGTCATGTGCAGGCTGCTCTCGGCCGTAAACGCTAGCTTCTCAGCGCCGACCATCCCCCGGAAACGCTCCCGCGCGTCACGGATCACCGCCTCCGTCTCCGAGCCTTCTGGGAGATGGCAGACCACCGTATTGCCGCGCTCCCTGAGGAATGTACCCGTCAGGTCGTAACGCTGGCCGAGATGCGGGATCGGACCAGCGTTGTGGCTGAGCGATGCGAAATGCAGGTAGGCGGGAAGCAAGGAAAGATCGGCGCGCAAATTGGAGAACCCCGGTTGATGGCGCCGTCAGGTACCAATCGCTCATGAACTTGATGTGACGACAGCACCGTTCCGCTGACAGACGAGATGTCACCAACGCAATCTTAAGATTTTCTCCGCACACACTGTATCCGTTGGAGCCACGGAGGCAGGGGATGTTAACGCGCGAGACAGCGAACCTTCGTGGATGGCTTTTGCTCGTCATCCTGACGAGCAGCCTTGCGGTTGCAGCGCTCTTGTCCCTATCCAAGATAACGTTGGATTATGGCTCGTTCCGCCCGACCGCCACGAGCCTCTCTATCCTGATCCTGACTGCGATCATATGCGCAAAGCGGGGCTTTACCCGCTGGTCCCTGGTCATGGAAATCCTGTCCTTCGGCGTGGCACTCTCGGTCATCGGACTGATTGCCTCGTATCTGGCAACGTCACTCAGTCTGCCGCTCGCGGATGAGCTCTTGGTCGCGGCAGACAAGGCTTTGGGTTTTGATGGAGCCGCATTCATCCTGTGGATCGACACTCATCCTTGGCTCGCATGGCTCCTCATGCAGTCTTATGCCTCCTTCGCGTTCCAGCTGGTCCTGCTGCCCCTGATCCTCGTCCTGTGCGGGGAGGCAGCGAGAGCGTACGGCCTGGTACTCAGCTACGCGCTGGTCTGTTTCGCAGCATGCTTGATATCGATCTGGTTCCCCGCGGTCGCCGCCAATGTGACCTACGGAATCGATGGAGCGACCTTGCAGGCAATCAACCCGCAGTTTGGTTTCGCATTTCTTGAACAGTTCCACGCCGTCCGAGACGAAACCCGCTTCGTGTTGTCACTGGACAATGCCCAGGGCATTTTGACATTTCCATCTGTCCACACGGCAACGGCAGTGATCTGCGCCGTCAGCATGCTGACCATACCCTGGTTGCGGTATCCGATGGTCGTCCTGAATGTCGGCATGGCGGTTTCAACGCTGACCCATGGCGGCCATTACCTCGTCGATGTGATCGCCGGAGCGATCCTTGCAGTCGCCGCGCTCTGGTTGGCAAGAAGACTGGCCGGGATCAACGCGCCGATCATGCAACAGCAGGCCAAGGTCCAAGCGATAGATCAGGTCACATGACGATCAAGGAATGAAGGGGTCTCTCGACCGCTTGACAAGCCCACTCGCCCCCTCCCCAACTTTCCTGTCGGACGGTGCAATTATGGGGTTCCTTCCGGCGAAACATTTCCCTATAAGCCGCTTCTAGCCTGAAAAGACCATCTTCCTGCGCCCGGCCGGTGACCTCCCTCACCCAGGCCGGTTTTTCGCGCAGGCGCAAGAACGGATAGAGCCATGCCCAAGCGCCAAGATATCAAGTCCATCCTCATCATCGGCGCGGGGCCGATCGTCATCGGTCAGGCATGCGAATTCGACTATTCAGGCACCCAGGCCTGCAAGGCGCTGAAGGAAGAAGGCTACCGGGTCATCCTGGTGAATTCCAACCCCGCCACCATCATGACCGACCCGGGCCTCGCCGACGCCACCTACGTCGAGCCGATCACGCCGGAAGTCGTCGCCAAGATCATCGCCAAGGAGCGCCCCGACGCGCTGCTGCCGACCATGGGCGGTCAGACGGCGCTGAACACAGCGCTCTCCCTGAAGCGCATGGGCGTGCTCGACCGTTACAATGTCGAAATGATTGGCGCGAAGCCCGCTGCCATCGACATGGCCGAAGACCGCGCCCTCTTCCGCGAAGCCATGGCCCGCATCGGCCTTGAAACGCCGAAGTCGATGCTGGCGAACGCCACCGAGATCAAGGACGCCGACCGCAAGACGCACGAGGCCGCCCGCGCGGAACTGCGCGCCAAGCTCTCAGGCGACGCCCTCGACAAGGCGCTCGACGAGCTGGAGAACCAGTGGAACCTCGGCGAGACCGACCGCAAGCAGCGCTACATGGCCCACGCCATGGCAATCGCTGCCCAGGCGCTTGACCATGTCGGCCTGCCCGCCATCATCCGCCCATCCTTCACGCTCGGCGGCACCGGCGGCGGCATTGCCTACAACCGCTCGGAATTCTACGAGATCATCAATTCCGGCCTCGACGCGTCGCCTACCACCGAAGTCCTGATCGAAGAATCGGTGCTCGGCTGGAAGGAGTATGAAATGGAGGTCGTCCGCGACAAGGCGGACAACTGCATCATCGTCTGCTCGATCGAGAACATCGATCCGATGGGCGTGCACACCGGTGATAGCATCACGGTTGCTCCGGCGCTGACGCTGACGGACAAGGAATACCAGATCATGCGCAACGCCTCGATCGCGGTTCTGCGCGAGATCGGCGTTGAGACCGGTGGCTCGAACGTCCAGTTCGCCGTCAACCCGAAGGACGGCCGCCTCGTCGTCATCGAAATGAAC
The DNA here is from genome assembly GCA_027533385.1 of Rhizobium sp. GTDB lineage: Bacteria > Pseudomonadota > Alphaproteobacteria > Rhizobiales > Rhizobiaceae > Allorhizobium. The sequence continues at coordinate 40,044 of JAPZUE010000055.1, forward strand.
CCGCGTGTCTCGCGCTCGTCGGCGCTGGCCTCGAAGGCAACCGGCTTCCCGATCGCCAAGATCGCCGCGAAGCTTGCGATCGGCTACACGCTCGACGAACTCGAAAACGACATCACCGGCGGCGCAACGCCGGCCTCGTTCGAACCGTCGATCGACTATGTCGTCACCAAGATCCCGCGTTTTGCCTTCGAAAAGTTCCCCGGCGCAGAGCCGACGCTGACCACCGCCATGAAGTCGGTCGGCGAAGTCATGGCGATCGGCCGCACCTTTGCCGAATCGCTGCAGAAGGCCCTGCGTGGTCTCGAAACCGGCCTCACAGGCCTCGACGAGATCGAGATCCCGGGTCTTGGCCAGGGCGACGACAAGAACGCCATCCGTGCGGCCATCGGCACGCCGACCCCGGACCGTCTGCGCATGGTCGCCCAGGCCCTGCGCCTCGGCATGTCGCCGGAAGAAGTCCACGAAGGCTGCAAGATCGACCCATGGTTCATCGCCCAGTTCAAGGCGATCACCGACATGGAAGCCCGCATCCGCGAGCACGGCCTGCCTCAGGATGCCGAAAACCTGCGCATGCTCAAAGCCATGGGCTTCTCCGACGCCCGCCTCGCCTCGCTCTCCGGCAAGCGCCCGAAGGAAGTGGCGGAACTGCGCAACGGTCTGGGCGTCCGGCCGGTCTTCAAGCGCATCGACACCTGTGCTGCCGAATTCGCCTCGCCGACCGCTTACATGTACTCGACCTATGAGACGCCCTTCGTCGGTGCGCTGCGTTCGGAAGCCCAGGTTTCCGACCGCAAGAAGGTCGTCATCCTCGGCGGCGGTCCGAACCGTATCGGCCAGGGCATCGAGTTCGACTATTGCTGCTGCCATGCCGCCTTCGCGCTGAAGGATGCAGGCTTTGAGGCGATCATGGTCAACTGCAACCCGGAAACCGTCTCGACCGACTACGACACCTCCGACCGCCTCTACTTCGAGCCGCTGACGGCCGAAGACGTGATCGAGATCCTGCGCGCGGAACAGGAAAAGGGCGAAGTCGTCGGCGTCATCGTCCAGTTCGGCGGCCAGACCCCGCTGAAGCTCGCCGAAGCGCTGGAAAAGAACGGTATCCCGATCCTCGGCACGGCACCCGACATGATCGACCTCGCCGAAGACCGCGACCGGTTCCAGAAGCTCCTGATGAAGCTCGACCTGACGCAGCCGAACAATGGGATCGCCTATTCGGTTGAGCAGGCCCGCCTCGTTGCCGGCGAAATCGGCTTCCCGCTGGTCGTGCGCCCGTCCTACGTCCTGGGTGGCCGCGCCATGCAGATCATCCATTCGGAATCCATGCTGCAGTCTTATCTGCTCGACACGGTTCCGGGTCTGGTCCCTGAGGATATCAAGCAGCGCTACCCGAACGACAAGACCGGCCAGATCAACACGCTGCTCGGCAAGAACCCGCTGCTCTTCGACAGCTACCTGACCAACGCCATCGAAGTCGACGTCGACGCGCTCTGCGACGGCGAGAATGTCTTCGTCTCCGGCATCATGGAGCATATCGAGGAAGCCGGTATTCACTCGGGCGACTCGGCCTGCTCGCTGCCGACCCGTTCGCTCTCCAAGGACATCGTCGACGAACTGGAACGCCAGACGACGGCGCTTGCCAAGGCGCTCAATGTCGGCGGCCTGATGAACGTCCAGTATGCCATCAAGGACGACGTGATCTACGTGCTCGAAGTCAATCCGCGCGCCTCTCGCACGGTGCCCTTCGTCGCCAAGACCATCGGCGCGCCGATCGCCAAGATCGCCGCCCGCGTCATGACCGGCGAGAAGCTCGACCAGGCCATTGCCGCCTATGGCAAGAAGCCGGACCCGCGCAACCTGAACCATATCGCCGTTAAGGAAGCCGTCTTCCCGTTTGCCCGCTTCCCCGGCGTCGACACGCTGCTTGGCCCGGAAATGCGCTCGACCGGCGAAGTCATCGGTCTCGACACCGACTTTGCCCTCGCCTTCGCCAAGAGCCAGCTCGGCGCAGGTGTCGAACTGCCGCGTGACGGAACGGTCTTCGTCTCGGTCCGCGACGAGGACAAGGCCCGAGTCCTGCCGGCAATCCTGATCCTCACACAGATCGGCTTCAAGGTTCTGGCAACCGGCGGCACGCAGCGCTTCCTCGCCGAAAACGACATCCCGGCCGTGAAGATCAACAAGGTTCTGGAAGGGCGTCCGCATATCGAGGACGCCATCCGCAACCGTCAGGTCCAGCTGGTCATCAACACGACCGACGGCAACAAGGCGATCTCCGACTCCAAGTCGCTGCGCCGTGCGGCCCTGATGCAGAAGGTGCCCTATTACACGACCATGGCCGGCGCCCTTGCCGCTGCCGAAGCGATCCGGGCGCTGAAGGGCGGCCAGCTTGAGGTTCGCCCGCTTCAGAGCTACTTCTGAGGCACACCAAATGAGCAAGCCGCTCCACTTCACCGCGCACGCAAAAACGGTGATATTGGAGCGGCAGCTTGAGCTGGATTGGATAGAACGAATTGTTCACAATCCAGATTGGTCTGAAAGCGATCCATCGGGCCCACCGATGGAACGACGATTTGGCCGCGTCCCTGAACGCCAAGACCGCATCGTGCGGGTAATCTGCTTGGAAACCGAGACGGAAATCCGTATCATATCGGCGTTTCTCGATCGCAACGCACGGATGCCGAGATGAAGCCCAGGCTGGAATATGATGCAGCTGCCAATGCTGCCTATATTCGTTTTTCCACGGAACCGGTCCTGGAGAGCGAAGAGGTCTCCGAAGGCATCATGCTTGATTATGACCGCGATGGTCGGATCGTCGGTCTCGAAGTGCTCAATGCACGCGCCAATCTGCCGGCCGCTGCACTCGACGATGCTGCCTGAGCCCTTGAAGATATCAGGATAATCTTTCTACCCGGACGAAGACAACGCTGGAAAAGCGTCGTGGCTACCTATCTATCATCAGGTCGATGATAGTGGTCCGGCACCGGAGGCAGGCTTCCCGTCATGTTTCTCGATCTCAAGAACTACACGCCACCGCCAGAGCCCCCTGCGAACCGGGGGCCAGAGCCGCTGACGCCGAAACAAAAGAAGGCGTTCGCCTGGATCGTCGGTGTAAACCTCGTGCTGCTCGTCATCGCGCCCATTGGTGGCGCAACGGTGATTTCGGGCTTGATAGCGCTGTTTGACTAGCCACAGCCGATGCTCAGATCGTCACGCCGTCCGCTTCTGCTTGGCGAGGATGGCAAGGGCGATTCCCCCGATGACGGCCGCCGCCGACACGACGAAATGCAGCGTCAGCAATTCCCCGAGAAACAGGATCGCACCGGCAGCCGCGATGACCGGCACCGAAAGCTGGATCAGCGCGGCCCGGAAGGTGCTGAGCCGCGGCAGGGCCTTGTACCAGATCGAATAGCCGATCCCGGAAGCGACGATCCCGGAGGCGAGCGCCAGCAGCACCCCGTCCCCCGAAACGCTCTCCCTGAAGACTGCAAAGCCGATCAGCGGCAGACAGAACACACAGGCCCGCAGAAAATTCCCCGCCGTATCGCCCATCGGATCGCGCGAACCGCGTCCGTCGATCGTATAGGCCGCCCAGGCAATCCCTGATACGATCATCAGCGCGCTGCCCAGGGGATCGGGACGCCCTGCCCCCGGCAGGATCAGGTAGACGAAGGCGGAGAAGGCAATCACGAAACCGACGAGTTCCCTTACGCTCGGTCTGTCGCCGCGAAAGAGCCCATAGGCCACCATGCTCGCCTGTACCGAGGTAAACAGAATAAGCGCCCCGGTCGCCGCCCCGAGCGACAGATAGGCAGCCGAGAAAGCCAGCGCGTAAGTGAAGAGCGCGGCAGCCGAGACCCAGGAGCCGGGAAGGACATTCTCAGCCCGCGCGCCATTGCCTCTGCCCCGCTGCAACAGCAGGAACAGCACGATCGCGCCAGACAGGATGCGGATCGCCGTATAGGCTGCGGGACCGATCGACAAAGTGCCCAGCGCTTCACGCGCAAACAGCGAATTTGCGGCAAAGGCCAGCATGGCCAGGCTCGTCAGCAGGACGGTCGATTGCAAAGCGGCTCTCCTCGCCGCGTCCGCGCGGCTCTGGCCTCTTCAGTCGGCCACCGGCGCGTGTTAAACGCCACCAACATCGCCTTGACAAGCACCGATCGGGGAGAACGCACATGGATCGCCTGGATATCGTCACCGAACGTGTGTTCGAAACCGATGCGGAAACGCTGTTTGGCGCCTTTGCCAAACCGGAAATCCTTGCCATCTGGTGGGGTCCGCATGGCTTCACCAACCGCATCACCGAATTCAATTTCGTGCCCGGCGGCGACTGGCGCGTGACCATGACCTCCTCCGACGAAACCGACTTCGACAACCGCTGGACCTTCCAGGCGATCGAGCGCCCGCACCGCATCCTCGCGCTTCATCATGAACCGATGCATGTCTTCACGCTCGACATGCGCCTCGAACCTGATGTCGGCGGCACCCGCCTCACCTGGCACATGCAGTTCGACGACACCCCGGAAAACCGCGAGATCGAACGCTTCATTGCCGCTGCCAACGAGCAGAATTTCGACAGGCTGGAGGCGGTCCTCGGTCGCTAGCGAGGTCCCGCTCGCAACCAATCAACACCGGATCGGCCTCTTTATCCTGTCCATTTCCTGCCTGATCGATCCCATACATCTCTCGGTGCTGTCTTTGGCCATCCCGGCGATCATGGCGGGCCTCGACCCGTCGGCCACTGAGCTTTATGGATCAACGATATCCCCGGCTTCATGGTCGCTGGCTTGCTCTTCACCATGGGCAAGGTGGGTGGCCACTTCGGTTGGCGCAACTTGCCCGCTGGGCGGTGGCTTCTTGCGGCAATCAAAGCCACCTCCAACCGCTCTCCGCAGCACAGAAAAAGGATGCCGGCGGCGCGCGGCGCGGTTAGAGAGAAAAGACCTCGTCTCAAAACATGACGGCAGCGGACAATGAAACGCACACGACTTGACCTATCCCTGCGTTATGTGACCCAGTTGCGGCTGGCCTTTCTGGGCCTGGCCATCCCGACCGTCATCCTTGCTTTCGCGGGCTGGTATGTGCTGAGCGAATCCCAGTACCGTGTGGAGCGCGGGCGGATTGCCCACGACATTTATTCAGCACTCCTCAGTTTCGATCTGGAAAAGGCGGCCCTTCGCAACTGGAGCTTCCGCAGATTGCTGAATAAGCCCGGAGACCCTGCCCAGCGCAGCGCAATCCTCGAGCGTTTGGATGGCCTGATAGCGCAGGTGGCGGAGAAGGCCAGCCTGGCGCGTGACATGGATCGCGCCCGCAACAAGAACCTCGCGGAGCATGAAGAAAGAACGAAGCTTCTTGCCTTTCTGAAGGATGTCGTCGCCAGCCTTAAGCTGGAGACAGCCTCCCTGCTTTTATCCCCCTCACCCACGGTCTCGCGAATGGAGGAGGTCGATACCCAGTTCGGCCAGGTACAAGGAATCTCGCCGGCCCAGGCCCTGAAAAAGGCGCTTGTCGCCGAGCAAATGGCGCTGGAGGCCGAGCGGGCGCGGGCCGATGCCGGACTGGCAACCGCACGTCGGCTGTTTCTGCTCGCCGGCGGCTTCGGGCTGTTTGCCACCTTTGTCCTCGCCACCTTTCTGGTCAGCCGCTTCCGCCAACCGCTGGAGCAGCTGGAACAGGGTTTGAGCGCCTATCAAAAGGGTAATTTCTCCTATCGTTTTCAGCGCTTTCGCGATCTGGAATTCCGTCATCTCGGCGACCAGCTGAACAGCATGGCGGGTGAGGTCGAACAGTCCCGCAACCGCGCCACCGAAGACCGGATTGAGCTTGAAAGGCAGGTAGCCACACGCACCGCCGAACTCAGCCGCACCGTGGATGAACTTGCGGCCTCGGAAGGGTCACGCGCCCAATTGCTTGCCGATATCGGCCATGAACTGCGCACCCCGGTCACCGTGATCCGCGGTGAAGCCCAGGTGGCCCTTCGACAGAAAGATTCCGACAGCAGCGCCTATCGGGCCACCCTGGAACGGATCATCGCGGTCTCGCGCCAGATGGGCCACCTGATCGAGGACCTGCTTGTGCTGGTACGCGATCCAAAGGCGCCGCCGGTGATCGAGTGTTCAGAACAGGTGCTTGGTGAGGTGATCCACGCGGCTCTGGAGACTGCCGGCACCATGGCGGCCGAACGGGCCGTTCAGCTCAAGGGGCCGGATCCCTTGCCAAAGGATGTGGTCGAGGTCGATCCCAACCGGCTCCGCCAGGTTCTGGTCTGCCTCATCGACAATGCCATCCGCTATTCGCATCCCGGTGGCGAGGTCCAGGTTAGCGTCACGAAAGCCGCAGCTGAGCGTATTGACATCGACATCATCGACCAGGGCATCGGCATCAGCGCTGAAGACCTGCCCCATGTTTTTGATCGCGGCTGGCGCTCGAGCAAGGCCCGCACGCACAGACCCGATGGTCTCGGACTTGGTCTGGCCATCGCCCGGCAATTGACCGAGGCCCAGGGCGGCCGCCTGATGATCTTGGAATCGCCACAGGGTACCGGCACCCTTGCACGCCTGACCCTGCCGCTGTCGCCGCCATTGACGGATGAGGAGCCTCAATGAACATTCTGCTGATCGAGGACGATGTCCGGGTTGCCGATTTTCTGCAGCGCGGCCTGCAGGCCGAGGGCTATACCGTCACATGGATCCGAAACGGGCGCGAGGGCCTGGCCGCCGCCGAGACCTTTGCCCGCACCTGCGCGACCGAGAACCTGTCCGGCGTCGTCATTCTTGATGTCATGTTGCCGGAACTCGATGGATTGAGCCTCTGCCAGATGCTGCGCCAGCGCAATCATCAGGTCCCGGTCCTGATGTTGAGCGCCATGGGCGAAAGCCAGGAGCGCGCCGATGGCTTGCGACGCGGGGCCGATGATTATCTGGCAAAACCCTTTGATTTCGATGAATTGCTGGCCCGTATTGAAGCGCTGATGCGCCGTGCAAAGCCCACCACTGCGCCCAAGCTACTACAGATCGGACAGATTACCCTGGATCGACAAGTGCCGGGTTTGCGCAGCGCAACCGGCGAGGTCCTGCTCAGTGCCCTGGAAATGGCAATGATCGAACTGCTGGCCGCACAGGCCGGGGCAACGGTCAGCCGCGAGCGCATTCTGGCGCGGGTCTGGGCGGCCGATCGTGATCCGCTGACCAATGTCGTTGATGTCTATGTCAGCCGGCTGCGGCGCAAGCTTGCCAGTCTGGACCCCGATGTGAAGATCACAGCCATCCGGGGCCTCGGTTATCGCCTGACGGTAACGCGCCCCTGAGGAGTGCTCAGGGGCGCGCAACATAAACAGACAGGCTGAGGTTTGCTGATCGGAAGCGTTAGTTGACGGTATAGGGCAGCGAGGAGTGATGCAGGACGATCCGCAGATTGCCGGCATCGTCAAGCTGATAGCCCCAGGTCTTGTCGACCGTGGTAACTTTGCCTTCCGCATCGGTGATATGGACCTTGCCCATCGTCTGGGCAGTCTTGCCGCTAATGAAGATCGCCGAATTCTCGATCTTGACCGAGGTCCAGCCCTTCAGCGCAAAACCGGTATCGGCCGGGAAGTTCGGGTCATGGCCGACGAAATAGGCGAGTGCGCCTTCCGCTGTCGGGCGGAAGGTCTGCGGCTCGACGGTCAGCGTCGGCTTGAACAGCACCGGGCCGAGATTATAGCCATAGGCTCCGTCAATCACCGCCTGGGCTGTTGCCTTGGCCTTGTCGATGCCGCCCTCCTTGTAATCCGTGGCAATCTTCACGAGCGCATCGCCCCATGCAACCTGGGCGGCCTCGACCTGGGCCTGGGTGATGGTGCTGTCGATGATCGTTGCCTTGACCGGCATCTCGGCCTGGGCGGAGAAGGCAATCATAACAGCTGCAAATGTGGAAACGGCAAATCTGAACATTTCGGAACCTCGTTGGAGACGCTGGGACCATCCCAGTGCGTTGACATGAAGATGGGCAGCGAAGCTGACTGCTGCATGAGCCGAACATGAACCGAAGATTAAAGGGAGAGATTTCGAGCAGCGGCCAAAACCGGCAATCGAAGAATGCCGCGTCGGCGGACACAGAAGCAGCCCCTTAAAGGGCTGGCAGCGTGTCGAAAAGCCGCCGTACACCCAGAAGGTCCGACCGGAACGCTTCAAGGCTACGCGCCTTCAGATCCGGATCCGGCATCCTGAGGATCGCCGACGGATGCGTCGTCACCAGCAGCATGCGGTTGTCCTGCAGGGGGATTGGCATGCCGCGCACTTCCGCGATCGGCCGGCTCTCGCCCCTCAGCGACAGATAGGCGGTCGCGCCCAGCGCCACGACGATGCGCGGCCGGATGATCTCGATCTCCTTTGAGACCCACCAGCGACAATGCGCAACCTCGCCGGCATCCGGACGCATATGGATGCGCCGCTTGCCGCGCCGCTCATATTTGAAATGCTTGACCGCATTGGTGACATAGACCTGAGACCGGTCGATCCCCGCAGCCGCAACAGCCTCATCGAAGACCTGACCCGCCGGACCGATGAACGGCCGCCCCGCAAGATCCTCGGTATCGCCAGGCTGTTCGCCGACGAACATGATCTCGGCAACAACGGGTCCCTCGCCGAACACCGTCTGCGTCGCATGGCAGTGGAGCGGACAGCGCGTGCAGCCGGCTGCCTCCTGTCGGAGCCTTTCAAGCGGCGGCAGGTCGACCGACGAGCCGTCCTCCTCCCGCCCGCGCCACTGCGCCTGCAGGCGCTCGTGAAAGGCCGGCGGCTGGCGCGCCTCGCGCGCTGCCATCTCGGCAACCCGCCGCTCAGCACCGGCAATCAGGTCCGGAATGAGCGAGGCCTCCGGCATGTTCTTCCAGTATTTCTTGGGCATCTCCGACTGCATGGCCCTGATCTTCACCCGCGCCGGATTGAAGATATTGGCGAAATAGGTCCGCCACAGCTCGTCGGTCTCATCCTCTGCTTCCGGCCGGGCCGCAGGCTCGCGGGAGGTCTTCAACGCCTGCCCGTTCCAGGCGGCCGAGCCCTTCGGCGTCGCGATCAGCCAATCCATGTCGGTGAAGCGTCGCTGGAAGAAACCGGCGGTGCGAGAGACGATGAAATGTTCGGGCTCGAACCAGGCAACGAACCGCCGCCGACCCGCCTGAACCGCATCCACCTCGCGGAACCGCACAAAGGCCTTCATCTTGTGGCTGTCTCGGCGGACATTCTTGATCAGCCGCGTGAGTTGCGCGACGTCGGCATCAGACGTGACCTGCAACAGGCTGCGCTCGTGCTGCAACCGCCACAGGATCCGATAGAGCAGTGAAAATCGCTCCGAATCGGAATGGCAGATCGCGGCCTCCGCAGCCTCAACGAAGCTTTTCGAAACGGAAATCTCGCAAGAGCGCGCGGTCAAGTCGGATGCAGTGGCGGCACCGAAGAGATCGCCGCCTTGCCCCGCCAACTGCCAGCGCACCTGCTCTGGCGCGACCCCATCCCCCAGAAGCGCTCTTGCAGCATCGCGCCACTCGTCGAACGCCCCTCGCCCTTCGAGCGTGACGGTCCGCATCAGAACAACGACAGCTGCTCGGCCGGCGGCGCAAACACCGACCGCAGATCCGACCGGTCAAGGCTGCGATTGGGCGACCAGCCCTCCGCGACGATAAAGGGCCGCACCTTCTTGAGCGACACGCCGAGACGCGTCAGGTCTTCCAGCCGAACCCGGCGATGACGACGGGCGGAGAGAAGCCCGTTCACCGTCTTCGTTCCAAAGCCCGGCACGCGCAACAATGTCTCGCGATCGGCCTTGTTGACGTCGACGGGGAAGCGATCGCGATTGGCGAGCGCCCAGGCAAGCTTTGGATCGAGGTCAAGATCGAGCATCCCGTCCTGGCCGATCGAGGCGATCTCTTCCACGGAGAAGCCATAGAAACGGTAGAGCCAGTCGGCCTGATAGAGCCGGTGCTCGCGCATCAGTGGCGGCTTGATCAGTGGCAGATTGCGCGAACTGTCGGGGATCGGGCTGAAGGCCGAGTAGTAGACGCGCTTCAGCCCATAGCTGCTGTAAAGCCGCGCGCTGGAGCCGAGGATCGTCGCGTCGTTGGCGCCATCGGCGCCGACGATCATTTGCGTGCTCTGCCCGCCGGGCACGAACTTCTTGCGGCGCCCTGAAAGCGTCGGCTCGCGCGCCTCGTCGATCTTGAGCCTCAGATCCGCCATCGAGCGGCGAATATTCACCGGCCGTTTTTCTGGCGCATAACGCTCCAGCCCGTGATCGGTCGGCAATTCGATGTTGATCGACAGGCGATCGGCATAAAGCCCCGCCTCCTCCACCAGATGCGCTGAGGCCTCAGGGATCGTCTTCAGATGAATATAGCCGCGAAAATCGTGTTTGGTCCTGAGATCTCTGGCGATCTTGACCATCTCAGCCATTGTATCATCCGAGGACTTGATGATCCCGGAAGACAGAAACAGGCCCTCGATATAATTGCGCCGGTAGAATTCGATCGTCAGCCAGACGACTTCGTCCGGAGTGAACCGGGCCCGCTCGACATTGCTTGAGGAGCGGTTGATGCAATAGGCGCAGTCATAGATGCAGAAATTGGTGAGCAGGATCTTCAGAAGCGAGATGCAGCGCCCGTCCGGCGCATAGGCGTGACAGATGCCCGACCCCTCGGTCGAACCCAGCCCGCCCGACGCCGACGAGTCCCGTTTGGTCGTGCCGCTCGACGCGCAGGAGGCATCGTATTTGGCAGCATCGGAGAGGATGGCGAGACGTTCTTTGAGCGACTTCTTCATGAGAATGTTCACTATACGTTCACATGACGGCCGTCAAGAATCTCCCCTGCGGCATTCCGTCCTCCGAGCTTTCTCCTGATTGATTTCATTGCGTTTTTGAACGGACAGAGACGTCCCCCGAACCGCCTCACGAAAACTCTGGAAATTGCGCCGACCATTCTGCTATAGTCCGGCTCAACCTGATTTGTGACTGGTTCCGCAGCTTTGCTTCGGAACCTGTTTTCTTTTGTGCCCGCGCTCGCGGCCATGAAGACGAAGGAAGAGGAAATGGTAGACAAGGTACCGATGACGCAGAACGGTTTCGAGAAGCTCAGCGAAGAGCTTCGCTGGCGTCAGCAGGAAGAGCGTCCGCGCATCATCGAGGCGATTGCCGAAGCGCGCGCTCATGGCGACCTTTCCGAAAATGCGGAATATCATGCCGCCAAGGAAGCCCAGAGCCACAACGAGGGCCGCATCGGCGAACTCGAGGATCTGATCGCCCGTGCAGAGGTCATCGATCTCTCGAAGATGTCGGGCTCCAAGATCAAGTTCGGCGCAACGGTGAAGCTCATCGACGAGGACACCGAAGAAGAGAAGACCTACCAGATCGTCGGCGACCAGGAAGCCGACGTGAAGGCCGGCCGCATCTCGATCTCGTCTCCGATTGCCCGCGCCCTGATCGGCAAGGAAGTCGGCGACAATATCGAAGTTGTCGCCCCCGGCGGCTCGAAGGCCTACGAGATTCTCGCCGTCAGGTGGGGTTGATCCAAGTCCGAAAGGGCCTTTCTGTGGCGCAATCCCTCGACGATATCACCGTGGTTGCGCCGCATTTCAAGCGGCGCCTCTCCGGCGTAACATCGACCGTCATTCAGCTCATTCCCGAACAGCGGCGCCAGGGTCTCGGTATCGTGACCCTGGGGCCCGGTCTGCCGGGCCATCTGCCAAAGATGCGCTGGTCGGACCTGCCGGCACTCTGGAAGAAACCGGCCAACGGAAAGCCGCGCATCTGGCATGCCCGTCGCAACAATGAGATGCTGGCCGGCCTGATCCTCCGCGACGTGCTCCGCATGCCGCTCAAGCTGCTCTTTACCTCGGCAGCACAACGGCATCACAGCCGCTATACCCGCTGGCTGATCTCGAAGATGGACGCGGTCGTTGCCACCAATGCGAAATCCGGCTCCTTCTTGAAGGTGCCGCATACCGTGATACGCCACGGCGTGGACTTGCAGCTGTTCCACCCCTCCGAAGAGATAGACAAGGGCCTTCCCGAGGATCTGAAGGGCCGTCACCTCGTTGGCTGCTTCGGTCGCGTCCGCCACCAGAAGGGCACCGATCTCTTCGTCAGGGCAATGATCGAGCTTCTGCCGCAGAACCCGGAATGGACGGCCGTAATTTCCGGCCGGGTGACGACAGAACATGCGAGCTTTGCCGACAAGCTGAAGGCCGATATCGCGGCGGCCGGTCTTTCTGATCGCATCCGCTTTCTCGGAGAAGTGGATGACATCAAGCCCTGGTATCGCCGCCTGACGCTCTACGTCGCCCCGTCCCGAAACGAAGGCTTCGGTCTCACACCGCTCGAAGCAATGGCATCGGGAACCGCCGTGATAGCCAGCGACGCCGGCGCCTATGCCGAGATGATCGTTGAGGGAGAGACCGGATCGGTCGTGCCGGCAGGAGACTACGAGCGCCTGCGCGATGCGATCTCGGCCTTCCTGGAACCGCAAAAGGCCATGCAGTCCGGCCGCAAGGGCCGCGAACACGTCGAAGCAACCTTCGGGCTCGAACGCGAAGCGGACCAGTTGGCTGAGGTTTACGCGGGTCTGCTCGGCGCTTCCCTGCCCCGTACGACAGCAGCATCCCGACCCGCAACTTCCGCGAATGTTTGATCGATGGCAGCGCGCGATCTCCTCGATATCCTGATCGTCAACAAGGACAACAGCTTCGGGCTGACCCGAGACACCAATCTCCTGGTTGAAGCGCTGGCCTCGATCGGGAAATCAGAAGGTGTCGCGACCAAAGGCATCAGGGCACGGTCGTTTCTCGATTGGCTGTTCCGACGCAGACAGGCGCAAACCATCATCCACATCGAACGGGCGTTTCCGCGCTGGTACAGCGCTGCGAAGTTCAATCTGCTCTGCCCGAACCAGGAGCGCTTTCCCCGCCGGCACCTCGGCAGACTAAAAGGCATCGACCTGGTGCTGGCAAAGAGCCGCCACGCAGAACAGATCTTTCGCGGCCTCGGCGTGCCCACGGTCTATGTGGGCTTCACCTCAGAGGACCGTCTCGACGAGACGGTGCCGAAGAACTGGAACAGTTTCTTCCATCTCGCAGGCGGAAGCACACTGAAGGGCACGGAAGACGTCATCGAATTGTGGTCACGCCATCCGGAATGGCCGGAACTGGTGCTGGTGCAGCGTGATCCGCATCCCAAGGCGGCCGCCATCGCCAATATCCGGGTGGTCAGCGGCTACATCACCGACGCACAATTGAAAGAGCTGCAGAACAGCTGCGGCATCCATCTCTGCCCGTCCCGCTCGGAAGGCTGGGGGCATCACCTGGTCGAAGCGCTGTCGGTCGGCGCGGTCACCGTCACCACTGACGGCCCGCCGATGAACGAGCATGTTTCACCCGATTGCGGCCTGCTCATTCCCTATGGGCGCTCCGAGCCCAGGCACCTGGGGACAAACTACCTCGTGGACCTCTCTGCAATGGAAAAGGTCGTCGAGACCTTGATTCGCATGGATGCTTCGGAAAAGCAGCGGCTCGGATCCGCCGCCCGCAGGCGCTTCCTGGAGATCGATGCCGGTTTCCGTACGAGGCTGGCGGAAGCGCTGAAGCCCTACTGAGGTAGCTACCTCAGATCTCCACCAATCCGCCCTTCTTCACCTGTCGGATCGTCAGCATTGTCCGCACCGTGTCGACATGCTCGTTGGCCGTCAGCACCTCGATGACGAAATCCTGGAACCGCGTCAGGTTCTCGGCCACGCAATGCAGCAGAAAATCGCTGTCGCCATTGACCATCCAGGCCTGACGCACGATCGGCCAGCTGTCGGTGGCAGCCGCAAAGGCCTTGAGATTGGCCTCCGACTGGTGCTTCAGGCCGACCATGCAGAAAGCGACGAGATCATAGCCGAGGCGGCTGGCATTCAAGACAGCGTGATAGCTCTCGATCACGCCGGCCTCTTCGAGCTTGCGCACCCGCCGCAGGCAGGGTGGCGCCGAGATGCCGACGCGTTCGGAAAGCTCCACATTGGTCATCCGCCCATCCCGCTGCAATTCTTTCAGAATGCGCAGATCGATGGCGTCGAGTTCTACCTTGAGCACGGTCGCTCCTTTTGAAGATGTGTGCGATATCTACTCCATCAGGAACAATTGGCAAGAATCCTCCGCCTTCACGCACAATTATTGCGTGGACGCGCAAAGCTCTGTTGCTAAAGCAGAGCAACGCCTTGAATTGCGCTTCGCTTCGATCCTAAATGAGCGTCAGTCGCGCGAGGATCGGGGCAGCCGCGTATAGAGGCCCCAGTCGATGTTACCCATCGCGCGTTGAAAGGAAGCGACAATGACTGCCCGCCACACCAAGGTGCTGATCATCGGCTCCGGCCCTGCCGGCTACACCGCCGCGATCTACGCCGCCCGCGCCATGCTGAAGCCGGTCCTGATCGCCGGCATGGAACAGGGTGGCCAGCTGATGATCACCACGGACGTGGAAAACTATCCGGGCTTCGCCGATCCGATCCAGGGCCCCTGGCTGATGGAGCAGATGCTGAACCAGGCGAAACATGTCGGCACCGAGATCGTCAGCGACCTCGTCACCGAAGTCGACACCAGCCATCGGCCGTTCACGATCAAGACCGACAGCGGTCAGGTCTGGACATCAGACACGCTGATCATCTGCACCGGCGCCAAGGCCAAGTGGCTCGGCATCGAAAGCGAGCAGCATTTCCAGGGCTTTGGCGTCTCCGCCTGCGCGACCTGCGACGGCTTCTTCTATCGCAATAAGGACGTCATCGTCGTCGGCGGTGGTAACTCTGCCGTCGAGGAAGCGCTCTATCTCTCGCATATCTGCAAGTCGGTCACCGTCGTGCACCGCCGTGATAGCTTCCGTTCGGAAAAGATCCTGCAGGAACGCCTCTTCGCCAAGGAGAATATCCGCGTTCTCTGGAACACCACGGTCGAGGAAATCACCGGCACCCCGGCCAAGCCGCCGATGCCGCCGTCCGTCTCTGGCGTCAAGCTCAAGGACGCGCTGACAGGCGCCATCACCGACATGCCGATCGACGGCGTCTTCGTCGCCATCGGCCATGCCCCGGCCGTCGAACTGTTCAAGGGCAAGCTGAAGCTGAAATCCAACGGTTATCTCTGGACCGCGCCGGATTCGACCGCAACCGACGTGCCCGGCATCTTTGCCGCCGGCGACGTCACAGATGATGTCTATCGCCAGGCAATCACCGCCGCCGGCATGGGCTGCATGGCAGCACTTGAGGCCGAGCGCTTCCTGTCTGCCCAGCCCGTCGAGACGAAACAAGCCGCGGAATAAGCGACATGAGAGGGGGCGGCATGCCGCTGGACTGGGACAAACTGCGCATTTTTCATGCCGCTGCGGAAGCCGGGTCCTTCACCCATGCCGCAGATAAGCTGCATCTGTCCCAGTCGGCCATCAGCCGCCAGGTCTCCTCGCTGGAGCAGGACATCGGCGTCAAGCTTTTCCACCGCCACGCCCGCGGCCTGATCCTCACCGAACAGGGTGAATTGCTCTATCGCACGGCCCACGACGTGCTGATCAAGCTGCAGACCGTCAAGATGCAGCTGACGGAGACCACCGAGAAACCCTCCGGAAAGCTCCGCGTCACGACCACCGTCGGTCTCGGCCAGGGCTGGCTCACCGACAAGGTCCAGGAGTTCCTGCAGCTCTATCCCGACATGTCGATCCAGCTCCTCCTCGACAACGAGGAGCTGGACGTCAACATGCGTCATGCCGACTGCGCCATCCGCCTGCGCCAACCGCAGCAGTCGGACCTGATCCAGCGCAAGCTGTTCACGGTGCATATGCATGTCTATGCAGCACCGTCCTACATCAACCGCTACGGCGAGCCACAGTCGATCGAGGATCTCGACAATCACAAGATCATCACCTTCGGCGAGCCGGCCCCGAACTACCTGCTCGACGTCAACTGGCTGGAAGTCGCAGGACGCTCCTCGGACAACCCGCGCATCCCGCATCTGCAGATCAACAGTCTGACCTCGATCAAGCGCGCCTGCCTGCTCGGCATCGGCATCGCCATGCTGCCCGACTATATTGTCGGTCGCGACCCGGGCCTGCTGCAGCTTGTCACGAGTGCCGACGTCCCGTCCTTCGATACCTATTTCTGCTATCCGGACGAGATCAAGAACGCGGCAAAGCTCAAGGCTTTCAGGGACTTCATCGTCGCCAAGGCGCGCAACTGGAATTTCTGACACCGCATCCGGCGGCCGGATTTTGTTGTCTAACAAACAGACTTGCAACTCGTGCATGCCTGACATGCATAAAAAAGCATTGTTCACTGCACAAAAAACCACCATATCGCACACAGCTGATGCACATGGTGGCTTTTTCCTCCCAGTTCCACCGCAGCAGCTGTTCCCCTCTGGAGGTTTTTGACCTTCACAATTCAAAGGGCCCTGGTTTTCCGGTGGCCCTCTTTTTTTTTGTTATTCTGTTGGAACAATAAACTGCCGACTGCGTTTCATCGTCGGGCGTAACTGGAGCCACACTTGCGAGGGTGTGGCCGCAGCGATCGATACGCCAGGGAAATGACATGCAGTCGTAAGTGGAGGGGACATGTTCCTTGAGGACGTGATGAAGGCGCTGGCACACCCGGCGCGCATGGAAATGCTGATCTGGTTGAAGGATCCCAAGGAATATTTCGGGGTGCCGAAGGAAGAAGCGGTCGACGGCATCAGTGCGGGACAGTTCGAGCGCTCCGGGCTTTCTCAATCGGCGGTCTCGGCGCATCTGGCAACGCTTCAGAGGGCGGGTCTGATCAGTTCAAAACGCGTCGGCCAGCGTGTCCTTTACCGTCGCAACGAAGATGCCATCACGGAATTTCTGAAGTCCTTGAACAGCACGCTGTGATGCACCACATCGGGACTGCCGGCGACACTGTTCCCGCCGCCGGAAACTCCCGAGAGGTTTCATGTCCAAGCTTTTTGAACCGACATCCGTCGGCACCATCCCCGTTTCCAACCGCGTCGCCATGGCGCCGCTGACCCGCAACCGGTCTCCGGGCGCCGTACCGAACGATCTGAACGTCGAGTACTATCGCCAGCGCGCAAGCGCCGGCCTGATCATCAGTGAAGGCACCGCCATCACCCATCAGGCGCAGGGCTATGCCGATGTACCCGGGCTCTACAGGCCTGAAGCCATCAAAGGCTGGAAGAAGGTAACCGACGCCGTGCATGCAGCCGGCGGCAAGATCGTCACCCAGCTCTGGCATGTCGGACGCATCTCCCACACCAGCCTGCAGCCTGATGGCGGCGCACCGGTTGCCCCGTCCGCGATTGCTGCCAAGTCGAAGACCTACGTGCTGAACGCCGATGGCACCGGCAGCTTCGTCGAGACGTCGCAACCGCGTGCGCTGGAAACCGCCGAGATCCCCGGCATCCTCGAAGATTATCGCAAGGCGGCCCGCGCGGCCATCGAAGCAGGCTTTGACGGCGTCGAAATCCATGCCGCCAACGGCTATCTGCTCGAGCAGTTCATGCGCTCGAGCAGCAACCAGCGCACCGATCAGTATGGCGGTTCGGTCGAAAACCGCATCCGCCTGACGCTCGAAGTCGTCGAGGCCGTCACCCGTGAGATCGGCGCCGAAAGGACCGGCATCCGCATTTCGCCGACCACCCCGGCCAATGATGTCTCGGATCCCGATCCGAAGACCGTCTACACGGCCCTCGTTGAGGCTCTGGCAAAGTTCGATCTCGCCTTTGTGCACGTTATCGAAGGTGCGACCGGTGGCCCGCGTGACGTTCTGCCCTTCGACTGGAAGGCGCTGATGGCTGCCTATCGCGCAGCTAGTGGCAAGGGTGCCTGGATCGCCAACAACGGCTATGACCGCGCCTCTGCAATCGAGGCCGTCGAGAGCGGTTACGCCGATCTCGTCGCCTTCGGTCGCCCCTTCATTTCGAACCCGGACCTCGTCCGCCGCCTGAAGGAAGATGCAGCGCTGAACCCGCTCGACGCGGCCACGCTCTATGGCGGTGGCGCAGAAGGCTATACCAGCTACCCCGCTCTGGGGTGACACAGCCTGGGCTTCCGGCCGATCCGGAAGCCCAGATCTTCGCCAAAGCTCCGGAATCTAGGGCTGAAAATCCTGCCGCAAGCCTCTGAAAACACGGCAGCATCAGCCAAACGTGTCAGGCCTGCGGCCTGTCATCGCCGGCAAAAGTATCGAGGATCTCCACCTCAGGCCGATCACCGCCGTCACTATACTCTTCGCGCCAGCGACCCGTCTCGTCCTGATAGCTGATCGTCACTGGTTCATCGCCGACCTGCTGCTCTTCCATCACGATACGTACGGCTTCCAGCGCCTGGTCATGGGTCGGAAATGCCTCCGAATAGACGCCGCCGAGCCGATAGGCCCAACCGCCATCGTGCGGAACGATCTCATAGGTGATCTTGACCATCGCCTTCTCCTCCTGGCGATCACGAGTATTCCACCAAATCCGCCAGGGTGCAAATCAGCACCGCTGCGCCGCGCAGAAGGCTCGCGACCGTCCTGCTCAAGCAAAGGCCCCATGGTATTCGGCCGCGCGACGAGCCGACACGATCGTGGCAACCGCACCCTGTCTTGCACCGGGGTAAGGACAACGGCCTCAGAAATCGGACAGCCGCCGGTCGTTATCGCGCTCCGTTTCTCTCTGCATCTTTGCACCACTCACCGCCGGATAAAGCAATGGTGATCGCCGCAGCTCTTTTGGCAGGGAGCCTTTGAACCAGATCAGGCGTTGATTGCATCTACATCCATACCAGGAGGAATTGATGAACCGTCTCCCCCATGTACTCGCCGGAACCATGCTCGGCCTCAGCCTTGCGACACTGCCAGCCTTCGCACAGCAGGCCGGCACACCGGTTGAGACCAAGGCGCCGAACGCGCCCGACCAGCAGCCCGCCTTTTCCGGCCAGACGCGCGCCCCGCAACCGCCGCAGATCGCCAACATCAAGACGGAGGTCATCGCGGAAGGCCTCCCTCACCTCTGGGCGATGGAATTCCTGCCCGATGGCCGCATGCTCGTGACAGCAAAACAGGGCGCGATGCACATCATCGGCAGCGACGGCAAGGAAGGTCCCGAGATCGCCAACGTTCCCGAGGTGCTGGCAAACGGCCAGGGCGGCCTTCTCGATGTGGCGCTCGCCCCGGACTACGCAACGTCAGGCAAGATCTTCTTTTCCTTTTCCGAACAGCGCGACGACGGAAACGGCACATCTGTGGCCTCCGCACGGCTCGTCGCTGACGATCAAGGCGGCGGCACACTGGAAGACGTTTCCGTCATTTTCCGCCAGTCACCGAGCTATGACGGCAACAAGCATTTCGGCTCCCGCCTCGCCTTCGGCCCACAGGGCGAACTCTACGTGACGGTCGGCGAACGCTCCGATCGCGAACCGCGCGTCCAGGCACAGGATCTGCAGAGCGGCCTTGGCAAGATCTTCCGCATCAGCCAGACGGGCGAAGCCCTGCCCGACAATCCCTTTGTCGGCCAGAACAATGCACAGCCGGAGATCTGGTCACTCGGCCACCGCAACCTGCAATCCGCCACGATCGACGGCCAGGGCCGCCTCTGGACGGTGGAGCATGGCCCCAGAGGCGGCGACGAGCTGAACCTCCCTCAAGCCGGCAAGAACTATGGCTGGCCGGAAGTCACCTATGGCGTGGAATATAGCGGCGCCAAGGTCGGTGATGGCGTCACGCAGATGGCCGATACCGAACAGCCCGTCTATTACTGGGATCCGGTCATCGCGCCCTCGGGTATGGCCTATTACGATGCCGACGCCATACCCGAATGGAAGGGCGCCTTCCTGGTCGGCGGCCTCGTCAGCCGGGGCGTCGTGGTGCTGCACATGGAGAACGACCGGGTCAAGTATGAGGAACGCGTCGATCTCGGCGCCCGCATTCGCGACGTAAAGGTCGGACCCGATGGCGCTGTCTACGCTGTCACCGAACAACGCGGCGGCGGCAACTCGACCATTGTCAGGCTGACCAAGGGTTGAAACGAAATCTCCGCCTCTGATCCATGTGATCAGGTGCGGAATGCCAGCGGATGGTCGACAAGCGCACGATCGACCGTAACAAGCTGAAGGCCTTCGACATGGCACTGGGCGAGGAGCAGTCGGTCAAAGGGATCCCGGGTGGGCGGTTCGGGGTTGAGGCTGTGGAGGACATGTGCGACGTCTATGCCCAAGATCTCCAAGCCGCCCGATCTCAAGTTCACCGGAACTTCCGGGAGCGGCATTTCGATCTTCAGTTTCCCGAGCCTGCTCTTTATTGCAATTTCCCAAAGACTGGCGACGCTCGCAACGGCGCTCACATCACCAGCCGCGAAATGCCGCTCGACGTCTGGGAATTGCTGCTGGAAATTCCGCCTGAGGATGGCGAGCACGATATGCGTATCCAGAAGCAGGCGCACCACTAGGGAAGAGGCCTCAGGAGGAAGTCCTCCGGCAGAGGATCATCGAAATCGTCAGCAATATAGGGCACGGCATCCTCCACACCGATCGAACGTAGATGAGCCTGCATCGCCTCCCAATCGATCCCCCCCTTCTTCGGCTTCGCCTCTCCCACCTCCGCCGCCGCATGCGGCACGAGATCCAGAACCGGCCTCCCATCGCGCGTCACGGTCACGACCTCGCCCCGCTCGACAGCATCGGCGAGCGCTTCCAGATCGCGTGTGGCTTCCTGCAGGCTGACGGTTTTCATGTAAACGAAGATAACACGGGCGCGCGCCGCCCTCAACAAATCCCAAAAAGCAGAAAGGGCCCGCCTTTCAGCGAGCCCTTACTCAATTCACTTGGAGCAGAATGCTTACTTCAGCGAGGCGCAGAAACGCTGGATGCGGCTGCAGGCCTCTTCGAGCTTGGCATTCGAGGTGGCGTAGGAGACGCGGAAGTTCGGGCCAAGGCCAAAGGATGAGCCGTGAACGGTGGCAACCCCTTCGGTCGCCAAGAGTTCCATGACGAAGTCCTCGTCCGTCTCGATGACCTTGCCCGACGGCGCGGTCTTGCCGATGAGCGCTGCGCAGGACGGGTAGACGTAGAAGGCACCTTCCGGCTTGGGGCAAACGATGCCGGAGGCCTGGTTCAGCATCGAGACCACGAGGTCGCGGCGCTCTTCAAAGGCCTTCTTCGATTCCCGGATGAAGTCCTGCGGACCATTCAGCGCCTCGACGGCCGCCCACTGGGCAACCGAGCAGGCGCCGGAAGTCTGCTGGCCCTGGATCATGTCCATGGCCTTGATCAGCGGCAGCGGGCCGGCGGCATAGCCGATACGCCAGCCGGTCATGGCATAGGCCTTGGAAACGCCGTTCATCGTCAGCGTGCGCTCGTAGAGCGCCGGCTCGACCTGGGCCGGCGTGTAATAGACGAAATCGCCAAAGACGAGATGTTCATACATGTCGTCGGTCAGAACCCACACATGGCTATGCTTCATCAGCACGTCGGTCAGCGCCTTCAGCTCGTCCTTGCTGTAGGCAGCACCCGAAGGGTTGGACGGCGAGTTGAACATGAACCACTTGGTCTTCGGCGTGATCGCCTTGTCCAGCTGCTCGGCCGTCAGCTTGAAATTGTTCTCGATCGTCGTCTCGACGAAAACAGGCGTGCCACCGCATAGCGCGATCATTTCCGGATAGGAGACCCAGAACGGCGCGGGGATGACGACTTCATCTCCCGGATTGATCGTTGCCATGAAGGCATTGAAAAGAATCTGCTTTCCACCGGTGCCGACAATCACCTGCTCGGGCTTGTAATCGAGCCCGTTCTCGCGCTTGAACTTGTCAGCAATCGCCTTGCGCAGCTCGGGAATGCCGGCAACCGGCGTATACTTCGTCTCGCCGCGGGCAATGGCGGCAACGGCCGCATCCTTGATGTTCTGCGGCGTATCGAAGTCGGGCTCGCCGACGGAAAGCGAAATGACGTCTTTCCCCTGCGCTTTGAGCTCCCGGGCCATCTGCGTGACGGCGATGGTCGCGGAAGGCTTGATGCGGGAAAGGGCGTCGGCAAGGAAAGCCATTGTGCGGGGTCCTGAGCTGATTGAACATCGACCCCATGCCCGGGGCCTCAGGTCCAAGCTCTATGGCGAAAGAACCCCGGCCTTTCAAGCGGAAAGCTGCGAGCCGCCAAGAGTTTTGCGTCACCGTGCCAATGGCGGGATACCATCATCTGCGCATGAACAGGTGAAATCACAATTCGGCATAGGAAACGCCACAGTTTCGTCGCTCTGCAGACGCGATCGCAGGGCTTTATGCGCACCAGACCAACAGACGAAGGTGCCCGCCATGGATTTTGAACTGGAAGCCTGCACGCCCACGTCCCGGAGAAGCCGCCCGCTCGCTTGGCTGGCTCTTGCCAGTGGTCTCGGTCTGGCCTTGTTCCTGTTCGGAAGCCCCGGCACCGCCTCTTCGCCGAACACACCCCAGCAGACAACCATTGCCGTCCAGTCTGCTTCTCAGATGGATCAAGTGACGACATCGAGCATTCTGCCGGCATCACCCGCCCGTGTCATCGACCTGCAGAGCGGCCATGGACAATCCCTTCCCCTCCCGCAAAGCGAACGGCATCTTCTGATCGTGCTTCTCCTGATCTGCTTTGCCGCCATGGCAGCCGGCGTTTTCGGGCTGTGGAAACGCAGCTGGCAGGAGATCACCCAGCGGAAAAACTCGATCGATCACCTATAAAATAGTATAGTTTATATCTACGTATTTTCGTATATAATTCCTCCCATCAACTGGGAGGAACCATCATGAAACGCATTGCAGTCCTCGGTGCCGGGCTTGGCGGCACCATCATGGCCTATGAATTGAGAGACCGCCTCGGTCGCGAAGTCGGGATCCATCTCCTGAGCAAGGGCGCGACCTATTCCTTCGTGCCATCCAATCCCTGGGTCGCCGTCGGCTGGCGCGGGCGCGAGGAAATCGAGGTGGATCTCCGCCCCGCCTGCGCCAAACGCAACATCACCCTTCACCCTCAGGGCGCGGCCCGCGTTCACCCGGCAGAGAACCGGGTGGAAATGGCGGATAGCAGTTCGCTGGATTATGACTACCTGGTGATCGCAACCGGTCCCGACCTTGCCTTCGATGAAATAGAGGGCTTTGGTCCGCACCATCACACCCAGTCGGTCTGCCACATCGATCACGCTCTGGCCGCCAAACAGGCCTTTGACAAACTCGTCGCCAAGCCCGGCCCCGTCGTCATCGGCGCGGTCCAGGGCGCCTCCTGCTTCGGTCCGGCCTATGAATTCGCCTTCATTCTCGACAAGGCGCTGCGCGACGCCAAGGTCCGCGACCGGGTGCCCATGACCTTCGTCACCTCGGAGCCCTATATCGGCCATCTCGGCCTCGACGGCGTCGGCGACACCAAGGGGCTGCTGGAAAGTGCGCTGCGGTCCAAACACATCAAATGGGTGACCAATGCCCGGGTCAGCCGCTTCGAAGGCGACAAGGTCGTTGCCGAGGAGATCAACGAAGATGGCTCGATCAAGGCGACCCACGAGATCCCCTCGGTCTATACGATGATGCTGCCCGCCTTCCGCGGCGTGGAGGCGATCAAGGGCATCGAGGGCCTCACCAATCCGCGCGGCTTCGTGCTAGCCGACAAACACCAGCAGAACCCCACCTACAGAAACGTCTTCTCCGTCGGAGTCTGCGTCGCGATCCCGCCCATGGGCAAGACGCCGGTCCCGGTCGGCGTCCCCAAAACCGGCTTCATGATCGAATCCATGGTGACCGCCACCGCCCACAACATCGCCAATCTGATTGCCGGCGAAGAGGCGAACGCGCAAGGCACGTGGAACGCGGTCTGCCTCGCCGATTTCGGCGATGGCGGCATCGCCTTCGTCGCCCAGCCACAATTGCCACCCCGCAACGTCAACTGGTCCTCTCAGGGCAAGTGGGTTCACGCAGCCAAGATCGGCTTCGAGAAATACTTCCTCTACAAGGTGAAGCTCGGCAAATCCGAGCCCTTCTATGAGAAGCTCGCGCTTCAGGCTCTTGGCATCGACAAGCTGAAGGCTATCAGCTTCGACGGCTAAAAGCAGAGGCGCCTCTTCAAAACTTCGTCAGGAGGCGCACTCTTCTTGCCGCACGTCTTGTCGCGCGCCGGTCCGTTCCCATCTTCATCACGATTGACCAGCCGCGACGAGGTGAGATGAAGATGGTGAAACGACAGGGAAAAACCGCTTTGCTGATGGCGCCGATCTTGGCGGCCTCCCTCGCCCTGCCAGGCTATGCGCAGGAGAGCCGGGAACATCGGGTCCGAGACGTGACGGTGGAAGTGACAGCCATCGCAGGCGGCCTTGAGCATCCCTGGTCCGTCGAGGTTCTGCCGGACGGCGCCTATATCGTCACCGAGCGTCCCGGACGCATGCGCATAATCCGCGATGGTGAAGTCGGTCGCCCGCTCGGCGGTCTGCCGCAGATCGCAGCCGTGGGTCAGGGTGGCCTGCTCGATGTCGCGCTCTCTCCCGACTTCGCCGAAACCCGCCGCCTTTTCTTCACCGCAGCCGTGCCCGGTCCCGGTGGCCAGGGGACTGGCGTCTTCTCCGCACGCCTCAGCCCAAATGAACGACGCCTTGAGGATGTCCGCCGGATCTTCCTCATGAACAAGCTGACCGGCACCGGCCAGCATTTTGGCTCGCGCATCGCCATTGCCGCCGATGGTAGCCTGTTCTTCGGCATCGGCGATCGCGGCGACGAGGACCGCGCCCAGGATCAGGCCGACCACGCCGGCAAGATCATGCGCATCAATGCCGACGGCACGCCCTCTGCTGCCAATCCCAGCGGCCAGCCCCTTCCCGAAGTCTGGTCCAGCGGCCACCGTAATCCCCAGGGCATCGTCATCGATCCCGCAGACAACAGGCTCTATACCGTCGAGCATGGAGCGCGCGGCGGTGATGAGATCAATGCCCCCGAAGCGGGCAACAATTACGGCTGGCCCGTGATTTCCTATGGCAAGCATTACTCCGGTGCCGAAATCGGCATTGGCCAGTCCGCCGATGGCTACGAACAGCCCCTGCACTACTGGGATCCGTCGATCGCGCCCGGTGCGCTGGCCGTCTATCGCGGCGCCATGTTCCCCGAATGGGAAGGCGATTTCCTGGTCGCGGCCTTGAAGTATCAGCTTGTCGCCCGCATCGAGCGCCGCAGCGACGGCACCATCGGCGCCGAAGAGCGGATGCTGGAGGGCGAATACGGCCGCATTCGCGATGTGAAGGTCGCCCCTGACGGCTCGATCCTTCTGGTAACCGACGAGGAAGATGGGCAATTGCTGCGCATAACCCGTGGCAGCGACAGCTGATAGAGCCTGTTGAGACCCGAATTCCGGTCGCAAAAGCACAATAAGGCTCTGAAACAGGTGCCTCACCGGCTGTTTTTGGGCATTTCATCAAAACCGAACACGGAAAATTTTCTCCCGCAAAATTCCGTGTTCGCGACCGCTTTTCCCTCAATCTCCATCGCAAGCGATGCAAATTTTCGCCAAAACCGCATCAAGCGATCTTGCAGGGCAAGCGAATCAGGTCATTCGCACTGAAAACAAAGGACTCTCGCCGGCAAGAAGGTTAAAACTTTCGCTTGCCAATTTTCGACAAACCAAGCACTCTTCGCGTGTTCGGGCAATTTTGCGAGCATGGGAAGACCTATAAATGAGTGCGCGCCGGGGACGCTATAACAACCCCGGGCAGTCGAACTTGAGCAGATGGAAACATCGTCTGAAGTTAGTCTGCGGTAACAGGGCCCCTTTCCTCCAATTTCGACAAATGCCTGTCGCTCACCCACTCGTGGGTACATAGCAATGCTGCCCCGCCGAATACGGGCAGAGAGAAAAGGACCTGACGCATGGCCGAGACTGGCACTGTAAAATTCTTCAATACCGACAAGGGCTTTGGCTTCATCAAGCCCGACAACGGCGGCGCGGACATCTTCGTCCACATCTCCGCCGTTCAGGCATCGGGCCTGTCGGGTCTGACCGAAAACCAGAAGGTCAGCTTCGACACCGAACCCGATCGCCGTGGCAAGGGCCCTAAGGCCGTAAACCTGCAGATCTCCGGCTGATTTCACCCGGTTTTCTACGAATTGCGGCCCGGCATCATTGCCGGGTTTTTTCGTTCAGCCTCCGTTCAGGCACGACTCCCTAGATTGCAATCATCGCCGAGGGCCCGAACAGCCAGCACCGGCACAGATGATTTCGCTAGGTCGAGGAACGACGTCATGATGAAATTCGCGCAACACGCTCTTCTCGCGGCTGCAGTGACCCTGACGCCCATGGCCGCCGCAACGCAGGCTGAGGCCGGCGACCGCTACTATCGCCATCATCACAGCGGCGATGACGCCCTCGCCCTTGGTGTGATCGGTCTCGCTGCCGGCGTGATTGTCGGGTCTGCCCTGGCAAGCCCGCCGCCGCAGCGCCGCGTCTATATCGACCGCCCCGTCTCGGTCTATGACGAACCCGGCTATTACGTCGACGATTTCCCGCCGCCCCCGCCGCGTCATGCCTACCGCCCGCGCCCAGTCTACCAGAAACCGCGCCCGGTCTATCAGTCCTACGGGATCGAACCCTGGACTGGCGCGTGGTATGACTACTGCTCGCAGCGCTATCGCAGCTTCAACCCGCGCACCGGCACCTTCATCGGCTATGACGGCCGCACGCACTTTTGCACGGCCGGCTGAGCCTGCGTTTCAGAGCAGAACGGAAAAAAGCGCCGAAACCCGGCGCTTTTCTTGTTTAAATCCCCTGGATGAACGGATTGGACCGCCTTTCATCCCCGATCCGGCTGCCTGGCCCATGGCCGCAGATGAAACCCACATCGTCCCCGAGCGGCAGCACCTTGTCGCGGATCGAATTCATCAGCGTCTGGTGATCGCCGCCCGGAAGGTCGGTGCGCCCGACAGATCCGCTGAACAGCACGTCGCCGAGATGGGCGAACTTCTGGCCCCGATTGAAATAGATGACATGTCCCGGCGCGTGGCCCGGGCAGTGATAGACCTCGAAGAGGTGGTCGCCGAAACCGACCGTATCGCCATCCTCCAGCCATTGGTCCGGAACGACGCTGCGCAGGCCGGTAATGCCATAGCTGGCCGCCTGGGTCTCGATCCGCTGCAACAGTGGCAGGTCGTCCTTGTGCGGACCAATGATGGTGAGCCCCGTCTTCTCCTTGAGCTCGGCGGCACCGCCGGCATGATCGAGGTGCCCGTGGGTCAGCCAGATCGCCTTCAGGGTGATATTGTTCTCCGCAATCACCTGCAGAATGACATCCACATCACCGCCCGGATCGACGATCACGCCTTCGCGTGTCTCGTCGTCGAACAGGATAGTGCAATTTTGCTGGAACGGGGTGACGGGAATGATGCCCGCTTGAATCTGGCCCATCGGCTCGCTGTCCTTCTGTCGTCTACGACAAGCGCCTTAGCATGTCGCAACAACGAGAGAAACCGAGAGACCCTCGGTCAGCGGGAAAGTCCGTAGACCTCGGAAACGGGCGAGGCCGGAAGAAGCGAAGCCTGCGCAACGAGAAAGCTCGCAACCATCAGCTTGGCGGTAAAGACGACAATCGCGACGGGGCGTAGGCTGGGCTTCTTGGAAATCTGCACGGTATGATCACGGTCCATCATGGCACGAATCCTCTCTCCTGCGGCGAAGCATCGCCGAAGCGGCTTGTCTGGGGCTTGTCATTGATCGGTGAGAGCGTAACGATCCTGGCCGCCGGAGGTTTCCTGACGGCCGCCTAAGCTGTGCGATCTCAGTAAATTTGTTGGAAATCTGCTACACTTGCGCATAGTTTTGCCGGCATGCCGCGCCAGTAAGGCGAGGATGAACGGCTGGCTGCTGCAATGGACCGGTCGAGGGGGAAGCATCGCCCTAGGCGATGAATGTGAAACCGGTGTTGGCGCAGCTTTAGCGCGCCCGCATCGGAGGAAAGGAATGACGCGCGTGGCCCGACAGTCTGCGACGAAGACTGCCAAGAAAACCCTGCCGGATTTACCGGTGGTCGATGACAAGACGATCGATTTCGAGACCATCGAAAGCCTCTTCTTCGCCTATCGTGATTTTGTTTCCGATCCCGATGCGATCCTCGCCAAGCTCGGCTATGGCCGCGCCCATCACCGCGTCGTGCATTTCGTCAGCCGTCGCCCCGGCATGACGGTCGCCGATCTCCTCGGCATTCTGCAGATCACCAAGCAGAGCCTCGCCCGTGTCCTCAAGGAACTGATCGATAGCGGCTATATCCGCCAGATGGCCGGCCCCGCAGACCGCCGCCAGCGCCGCCTTTATCCGACGCTTGCCGGTCGCGAACTCTCGCTCGCCCTTTCCGAACCGCAGTCACGCCGCATCGCCCACGCCATGGAGGGCATGACGACAGACGAGCGCGCCACCGTGCGTCGTTTCCTCGAAGGCATGCAGAAGCAGACCGTGACCCAGCCTCTCGAAACGGACGGAGCCGACTGACATGTCGAAGAAGATCGAGCTGACAGATGACGCCCCGCACCTGCTGGTGGTCGACGACGACACCCGCATCCGCGACCTGCTGCACCGCTTCCTCACCGAAAAAGGCTTTCGCGTCTCCGTCGCCGCCGATGCTGCCGAAGCCCGCCGCAAGCTGGAAGGCCTGAGCTTCGACCTCCTCGTGCTCGACGTGATGATGCCCGGTGAATCCGGCCTGTCACTGACCCAGAGCCTCTCTGACGAAAAGCGCGTGCCGATCATCCTTTTGACCGCCCGCTCCGAGGCTGACAGCCGGATTGCCGGTCTCGAAGCCGGTGCGGACGATTATCTTGCCAAACCCTTCGACCCGCGCGAACTGGTGCTCAGGATCAACAACATCCTCAAGCGCAACATGAACCCGGACGCGCCGAAGATCGAACAGGTGATGTTCGGCCCCTACACCTTCTCGGTGCTGCGCAAGGAATTGCGCAAGGGGGCCGAGATCATCCGCCTCACCGACCGCGAGCAGGACATCATGTATCTCTTCGCCACCCGCGCCGGTGACACGATCCCGCGCCACGAACTGGTCGGCAATGACGCGGAGGTCGGCGAACGCACCATCGACGTCCAGATCAACCGTCTCAGACGCAAGATCGAGGACGATCCGGCGAACCCTGTCTGGTTGCAGACGGTGCGTGGCATCGGGTATCGCCTGAGCATGGATTGAGACTGCGGCAAGGGCGCAAGAAGCCTCGAGGAAGTGTGAGCACATGACGCTGTTCGATCAGATCCGGCGAGATCAGGACCGCAGCCCGGCGACCGGCATCAAGGGCTTCTTCCGGTGGCTGCGCCACAGGCTGCCGACGGGTCTCTACGCCCGCTCGCTGCTGATCATCATCCTGCCGATGCTGATCCTCCAGACCGTCGTCGCCTTCGTGTTCATGGAGCGCCACTGGCAGCTCGTCACCGAACGCCTCTCCGAGGCCGTCACGCGCGACATCGCCGCCGTGATCGAACTTCTGCAACGCTATCCGGGTGAGCAAGATTTCGCGCAGATCGCCGATGTCGCCGCCAACCGGCTGAACCTGATGGTCTCGATCGACCCGGGTACAGAACTGCCCTCGCCGCGACCCCGCCCCTTCTTTTCGATCCTCGACCAGATCCTCTCCGACGAGATTGCCGAACAGATCCGCCGCCCCTTCTGGATCGACACGGTTGGAACATCGCGCCTGGTCGAGATCCGCATCGTGCTCGACGACAAGACGCTGCGGATCTTCGCGCCGCGCAATTCCGCCTATGCATCCAACACCCACATCTTCCTGGTCTGGATGGTCTCGACCGCCCTGGTTCTGATCGCGATTTCGATCCTGTTTCTGCGCGGCCAGATACGCCCGATCCTGGCGTTGGCGACGGCGGCCGAAAGCTTCGGCAAGGGCCAGCGGCCGCCCGAGGATTTCTCCCCCCGGGGCGCCGATGAAGTGCGCCGCGCCGGCCTCGCCTTCATCCTGATGCGCGAGCGCATCGAGCGCCAGATGGAACAGCGCACCGCCATGCTCGCCGGCGTCAGTCATGATCTGCGCACCATCCTCACCCGGTTTCGCCTGCAGCTGGCGCTCGCTGGCGACGGGCCGGAGATCGACAATCTCAACCACGATATCGACGACATGCAGAGCATGCTGGAAGGCTATCTCGATTTCGCCAAGGGTGAGGTCGAGGAGGATGTCGGCACGCTCGATCTGCGCGACCTCTTCGAACGCGTCGCGTCAGACTTCGCCCTGCACGAGCGGACATTCGCCTGGAAGCTCGATGGGGATCCGCTGGTGCATGTACGCCCGAACGCCTTTACGCGCCTGGTGACGAATCTCGCATCCAATGCCCGCCGCTATGCCAAACGCCTCGATATCGACGCCCGCCACACGGCAAAATGGCTGGTCATCGTTTTCGATGACGACGGCCCGGGAATCCCGAAGGAATCACGCGACGATGTCTTCAAGCCCTTCTATCGGCTCGATGAAGCCCGCAATCTCGACGCCTCCGGCACCGGCCTTGGGCTTGCCATCGCCCGCGACATCGCTCGCAGCCACGGCGGCAATGTCACGCTCGACGATAGCCCGCTCGGCGGCCTGAGAGCGACGATCCGCGTACCGGTCTGACATTGAAAAGATAAGGGGCCACGCAGGCCCCTCATTCGACATTCCGGCGATCTCGTGATCTCACATCAGCTTCTTGCCGTTCGGCACGGCCTGCTCGACCGCCGCCAGAACGATCGCACCGTTCTGATCCTCGAAGCCGAGCGTGAGGACTTCCGAGCGGAACGGCCCGATCTGGCGCGGCGGGAAATTCACGACACCGAGCACCTGGCGTCCGACAAGCGTTTCCGGCGTGTAGTGAACGGTGATCTGCGCCGAGGACTTCTTGATGCCGATCTCGGGACCGAAATCGATCTTCAGCTTGTAGGCCGGCTTGCGCGCCTCGGGAAAACTCTCGACCTCGATGATCGTGCCGACGCGGATATCGACCTTTTCGAAGTCGGCGAAACTGATCTCGGATCCGCTCACAGTGCGAGTTCCTCAGCCCGTTTGCGCGCCGCCTCGATCGCCTGATCGAAGAGCGGCTGCATGCCGTCCTCCGCCATCAGCACGGAAAGCGCCGCTGCTGTCGTCCCACCGGGAGAGGTCACATTCTTGCGGAGAATGGACGACGGGTCGGGGGACTGGTGCAACAATTCACCAGCCCCCGCGACGGTTTCTCGTGCGAGACGCATGGCGAGGTCCGCCGGCAGGCCGGCCTTACGGCCCGCCTCCGCCATGCATTCGACGAGATAAAAGACATAGGCCGGACCGCTACCGGAGAGAGCGGTCACCGCATTGATATCGGCTTCGGTCTCGACCCATTCGACAGGGCCGGACACCTGAAGCAGCTTGTGGACGATGTCGCGCTGCGCAGCAGATACGGCTGCGTTGGAATAAGCGCCTGTGATCCCGCGGCCCACCATCGCCGGCGTGTTCGGCATGGCTCGCACCATGGCTGCCTTTCCGAGATGGCTTTCCATCGAGGAAATAGTCTTGCCGGCAGCGACGGAGACAACTGTCGTCTGCTGCCCCACCAGAGACTTGAGGCCGGGCAGAACCGCGTCCATCACCTGCGGTTTGACCGCGAGAAAGAGGATATCGGCGACGAGACCGTCCGGCGCAGCCACGGAATGCCGTGCCCCCGCCTCGGTGATCAGAGCCATCATTGTGTCGGAAGGCGCCGGATCAAGTACCGTGACCGACGAACCGGGAACGCCGCTCTTCAGCCAACCGGCCAGCATCGCGCCGCCCATATTGCCGGCACCGACGAGGACGATGTGTCCGAATGCAGCAGTCGTCATGCTCAGGCTTCTCCGACCGTCTCGAACAGAACGGCGTCCATGGCGCTCTTGGCGTCCATGCCGGACCACACGACGAACTGGAAGGCCTGATAATAGGCTTCGCATGCATCGACGGCAGAAGAGAGAAGCACCTCGACCTGACGGTTCGTCGGCTCGGCCCCACCAGCGAGCAGCAGCGATTGGCGGAAGATCACCACATCCTCGTTCCGCCACAGGTCGAAATGGCCCATCAGCACCTGACCATTCACGTAGGAAAGCAGCTTGATAACTTCGTTCAGACGATTTTCGGGAATCTTGAGATCGAAGGCTGAGGCAAGATGCAGGGCTTCGAATTCTTCCATCCAGGAGAAGGAGACGTGATAGTCGGCCCAGCGCCCCTCGACGGTCATTGCAATTTCGTCTTCGCCCGAACGCTCGAACGACCAGTCATTGGTCGCCGCAACAAACTCGATCATGTCGACCGGGTTGGACTGGCGTTCGACTTCGATTTCCATGAGGCTCATGCATCACCTTCTTGACCGGAATGAATACGGGCGCCCGGCGAACCGCCGGGCCACTCGGACACCTGAACCGGAAACTACTGAAAACGATTCCGAAGGACCCCAGGGTAAAACACGCACCCTGCCCGAAACTTACGCGGCCCCCGCTCAGAATCATCGTTGAAAATCAGTGTATAATCGTGAGGAGCCAGCACCAGCCCCCTTCGTCATATTTGGCTCAGAGGCCTGTGGATGGCGCTTTCAGAATCGCCTTTGCATCACCCCTTAAGCGACTCTGCCGATTGGCTTTTTGCCAGCTGTCCACAACCTGCAATTTTTTCACGGTTCATCCCGCGGCGATGGGCGTCAAGGTGCTGAAAATACAAAAAGACCCAAAGCCACAAGCAATGGGTCTTCGTTGGCAGAAAACGGAATCGTGTAAGGCGTTACTTGCCCTCAGCCGAGAGCTTCGCTTCCAGCGCATCGAGGCGCTTTTGCAGGGCGTCGTTCTCCTCGCGCGCCTTCAGCGCCATCTCGCGCACCATGTCGAATTCTTCGCGCTTCACGAGATCCATGCTGTTGAGCCAGCGCTCGGTCTGCGCGTGAAAAGCGGTTTCGAGTTCCTTGCGTACGCCCTGCGCGGCGCCAGCGGCGTCCGTCATCAACTTGGCAAAATCATCAAGAATACGGTTAGGGCCGGTCGACATGGAAAGCTCCTCTCAAGCTGACGGCAGATGGGCAATGAGCCCCTGTAAACGAGGTAGGACCAGATCAGTCGCCATGCAAGACGGAACACCAAGATAAAGGTGGTTGACGGTGTCGCAGCATCCCCGATTCCATCTTGACCGTGCCAATTCGCAACGCCATTTTCCACGAGCATCAACGAAAGTAATCCATTGTTGTCAGTCCTGGACCTTTTCGCCGCCGTATCTTTTCCCGCGATCGATCCGGTCGCCTTCTCGATCGGCCCGCTGGCGGTCCATTGGTATGGGCTGGCCTATGTGGCCGGCATCCTGCTTGGCTGGATGATCGCCCGCGACCTGCTGAAACGCCCGCATCTGTGGCCGAACGGCCAGGCACCCGCCACCTTGCAGCAGATCGACGACTTCATCCTCTGGGTGGCGATCGGCGTAGTCGCAGGCGGCCGCATCGGCTATATCTTCTTCTATGATTTCGCATCGATCGCCGCCAATCCCATGCGCGCGATCGAAGTTTGGAATGGCGGCATGTCCTTCCATGGCGGCTTCATCGGCGCCACGCTGGCAATGGTCTTCTTCGCCCGCAAGCACCAGATCCGCCTGTGGAGCCTCTTCGATCTCGTCGCCAGCGTCGTACCGCTCGGCCTGTTCTTCGGCCGCATCGCCAACTTCATCAATGGCGAGCTCTGGGGCCGCCCTGCCGATGTGCCGTGGGCCATGGCCTTCCCGACCGGCGGCCCCTTCCCGCGCCATCCGAGCCAGCTCTATGAAGCCGTGCTGGAAGGCCTGGTCCTCCTGATCATCCTGCAGATCCTTGCCCGTGCCTTCGGAGCCCTGAGAACACCCGGCCGCATCACCGGAATTTTCGTCGCCGGTTATGCGGCAGCCCGCATCTTCGTCGAGTTCTTCCGGGAGCCAGACGTGCAGATCGGCTACCTCTTTGGTGGCTGGCTGACCATGGGCATGGTGCTGTCGCTCCCCATGCTCCTGATCGGGGTCTGGATTTTCATCCGCTCCGGGCGCCAGGCCCCTGTGACGCAAGGCTGAGGAGCACAGATGGCCACGCCGCTTGCCGAAAAGATCAAGTCGCTGATTGCAGCCAATGGCCCGATCAGTGTCACCGACTATTTCGCCCTCTGCCTCGCCGATCCCGAACACGGCTACTACCGCACGCGCCACCCCTTCGGACG
Source organism: Rhizobium sp. (assembly GCA_027533385.1). Lineage (GTDB taxonomy): Bacteria > Pseudomonadota > Alphaproteobacteria > Rhizobiales > Rhizobiaceae > Allorhizobium. The sequence goes on from JAPZUE010000055.1 coordinate 74,224, forward strand.
CGCAGGCGATTTCGTCACGGCACCCGAGATCAGCCAGCTCTTCGGCGAGATGCTCGGCATCTTCATGATCAACACCTGGCAGCGCCACGGTGAACCGCGTGACGTCCGCCTCGTGGAAATCGGCCCCGGCCGCGGGACAATGATGTCCGACATGCTGCGCGTGATCGCGCGCGCCGCGCCCGAGCTCTACGAGACGGCGACCGTTCATCTCGTCGAGACAAGTGCGCTCCTCAAGCTCACCCAGATGGAAACGCTTTCGCCGCATGGCGACAAGGTGTCCTGGCACGACAGTTTCGATGGCGTGCCGGAAGGCTTCACGCTGCTGGCGGCCAACGAGCTCTTCGATGCCATCCCGATCCGCCAGTTCGTCAGCACACCGGACGGCTTCCGCGAGCGCATGGTCGGCATCGATGAGAATGACGAGCTCTGCTTCACGCTGGGGGTCGCCAAACTCGACCCGTCCATGCTGCCTCAGGGCATCAGCCAGCCCGCCGACGGCGAGATCTTCGAAGTGGCTCCGGCCCGCCAATCGGTCATGCTGACCATCTGCGAACGGCTGATCGCCCATCACGGCACGGCCCTGATCATCGATTACGGCCACATGGTCAGCAATTTCGGCGATACGCTGCAGGCGGTGCGCGCCCATCAATACGATCCGCCGCTTGCCCATCCGGGCCTTGCGGATCTGACCAGCCATGTCGACTTCGAAAACCTCGCCCGCACGGCGCTCGCCGCAGGCGTCCATCTGAACGGCTGCATGCACCAGGGAGACTTCCTCGTCGGCCTGGGCATCGAGCAGCGTGCAGCCTCTCTCGGTCGCGACAAGGACGAGAAAAAGCAAGCGGAAATCGTCGAGGCCGTGCATCGGCTGGCCGGCTCCGGCGATGGCAATATGGGCGAACTCTTCAAGGTCATGGCGGTCTCCATGCCCTCGGTACAATTGCTGCCTTTCAAGTCCAAGCATTGACAGAGAGCGGCGTGATCTGCACGATCGCCCCGCTCCCTACCGGCTCGAAATCGAAGAAAGCCGATGCAATTCAATAGCTTCGCAAGATCCGCATAGCATACGCGTGATTTGCCAGGGCTCAGGAGACCCGATCATGAGCACAGCCGACCAGCCACGCCCCATCCTGGCAGACAGCCTCGCCACCATGGCCCCTTCGGGCATTCGCCATGGCTTCTTCACCCGCGACGGCGGCATCTCTGAAGGCATCTACCAGGGCCTCAATGTCGGCCTCGGCTCGCATGACGACCAGGACAAGGTCCGCGAAAATCGTCGCCGCGTCAGCGCCTGGTTCGGCCTGCCGCTCGATCGTCTGGCGACGGCTCACCAGATCCACTCTGCCGACGTCGTTGCCGTCAGCGCCGATTACGACGGTGGCCGTCCCCATGCCGATGCGCAGGTCACCGCAAGTCCCGGGATCATACTCGGTGTCCTCACCGCCGATTGCGGACCCATCCTCTTCGCCGATCCGGAAAACCGCGTCATCGGTGCGGCCCATGCTGGCTGGAAGGGCGCGCTTGGCGGCATCCTGGAAAACACCATCGACACCATGGTCGCGCTCGGCGCGCGCCGCGACAGGATCCACGCGACGCTTGGGCCCTCGATCTCCCGCGCCAATTACGAAGTCGGCCCGGAATTCGTTGACCGCTTCATCGCCGTCAATCCCGAATTTGCAGCCTTCTTCACGCCGTCTTCGAAGCCCGGCCACGCCATGTTCGACCTTCCCGGGCTTACCGTAAAGCGTCTGACCGAGGCCGGCGTCACCGCCGACAGCCTCGACCAATGCACCTATGCGGCGCCTCAGACGTTCTTTTCCTATCGCCGGACCACCCATGCGGGCGAGCCCGACTATGGGCGGCAGATTTCCGCGATCGCGATCAAGGAGGAATGATATGGCCCTGCATTTTTCAGCAAGCGAGTATTCCGCACGCCGCGCACGCCTCATGGCGCGCATGGCCGAGGAAAAGCTCGACGCGGTCCTGCTCTTTGCCCAGGAAAGCATGTACTGGCTGACCGGCTTCGACAGCTTCGGCTACTGCTTTTTCCAGACGCTCGTCGTGAAGGCTGACGGCAGCCAGACCCTGCTGACACGCACACCCGACCTGCGGCAGACCAAGCACACCTCGACCATCGAGAACATCGTCGTCTGGGTCGACCGCCTGAATGCCGATCCCGCTGTTGATCTGCGCAATCTCCTGAGCGATCTCGATCTGCTCGGCATGCGCGTCGGCGTAGAATACGACACCCATGGCATGACGGGCCGCGTCGCCCGTCTTGTCGACAATCAGCTCACCAATTTCTGTGAGGCCGTCGATGCCTCCTATCTCGTGAGCAATCTCAGGCTGGTGAAATCGCCGGCCGAAATCACCAAGACCAAGGAGGCTGCGGAACTTGCCGACCTCGCCTTCGAGGCTGCCCTGCCCTTGATTGGTCCTGATGCCGATGAAGCGGAAATCCTGGCCGCCATGCAGTCGGCCATACTTGCAGGCGGCGGCGATTATCCGGCCAATCCCTTTGTCATCGGTTCTGCGGCAGACGCACTGCTTTGCCGCTACAAATCCGGCCGCCGCAAGCTGTCCGCCACGGATCAGCTGACCCTCGAATGGGCTGGCGTCGTCGCCCACTACCATGCGCCGATGCTGCGCACGGTGCTGATCGGCGAGCCCTCGCCCCGCCACCGCGAACTCTATACGGCAGCGCTTGAGGGGATGCGGGCGGTCGAACACGTGCTGCGCCCCGGACACAGCTTCGGCGAAGTCTTCGACGCCCATGCCAAGGTCATGGACGAACGCGGGCTGACCCGCCATCGTTTCAATGCCTGCGGCTACTCCGTCGGCGCCCGCTTCGCCCCGTCCTGGATGGAGCACCAGATGTTCCATGCCGGGAACCCGCAGGAAATCGCGGCGGACATGACGCTTTTCGTGCACATGATCATCATGGACAGTGACCGCGAGGCGGCCGTGACGATGGGCCAGACCTATCTGACCACGGAAACGGCTCCACGCTCGCTGTCACGCCACCCGCTCGATCTGATCAGCGTCTGATACCAGGTGTCGGGCTGCATCGGGCGGCGGTAACGCGGTTTTGCCTGTCCATTCAGCCAATTGACAGGTTAAGCATGCTAGTCGCATTAATTGTGACAGGATCGAAGCGGAAGGACCGGCCGTGGTGAGACGTTCCCGCATGATGACCAGGACACTGGCCGGAACCGTCGGCCTGTTGCTGCTTCTTTCGGGATGCAACAGCCCCGATGTCTTGACGCCACGCGCAGATGTCGGCAGCGGCATGGGAAGCCTTCCCCCCGCCTACCAGCAGGAACTTGCAGCGCCGGCAACTGCACGCCAGCCGGTCGAGAGCGCACCGCTTGCGGAGCCCGGCTTTGCAGAACCCGCGCGCGGCCCGCAGAACACACTGGAGGCCCAGGCGGCAGCACTCGCCCAGGGCGGCAGCAATCCCGTCGCCTCCGCACCGCTCGATGGCATGGAAAGCCAGTCGTTCCCCGAGACCCCGCAGCAGCAGCAGCCGGCAAGGCAGGTGGCGCAGACCGCCGCACAGACGAGCCCGCCACCAGCGGCACAGCAGGCCGCCCTTCCCCCTGCCGCACAAACCACCGGCAGCATCCGCTTCCTGCCGATCATCGGCGCACCGGTGCAAGCCGTCACCCCCCTCTCCCGGCAACTCGGCGCCGAGGCCCGCGCCCGCGGCCTCACCATCAAGAGTGCCAGTGACGCATCGAGCGAGCATATTCTCAAAGGCTATTTCTCCGCCTTCTCCGACAGCGGCAACGTGACGATCACCTATGTCTGGGACATCCTCGACGCGAGCGGCGGACGCCTGCACCGCATCCAGGGCCAGGAGATTGTGCCCTCAGGCGCCCAGGATCCCTGGGCCGCCGTTCCGGCCTCTGTGATGCAGCAGATCGCCACGAAGAGCATGGCCGAATATGTATCATGGCGGAACAGTCGCGCCGGTTGACCGGTGCGCGACATCCGCCGTCAAAAACCGCAAATCCTGCGCCCCATTTGGCGCATCAACCGAAAATATGGGCCTTCCCGTCCAAACCTCTTGCATTCAGGGGGAAGGGCGCTAAAAAGCCCGCATCTCAGCATGGTAACAGGCGGGCCAAGATGAAGGTTTTCGCAGGTAATTCGAACCGGCAACTGGCCGAAGCGATCTGCTCCTATCTCAACGTACCACTCGGCAAGGCCAGCGTCCGCCGCTTCGCAGACCAGGAAATCTTCGTAGAGATCCAGGAAAACGTTCGTGGTGAAGACGTGTTCGTCGTTCAGTCGACGTCCTTCCCGACGAACGACCACCTGATGGAACTGCTGATCATGATCGACGCCTTCCGTCGATCCTCTGCCCGCCGCATCACGGCCGTACTTCCCTATTTCGGCTATGCCCGCCAGGACCGTAAACCTGGGCCCCGCACGCCGATCTCGGCCAAGCTTGTCGCCAACCTGATCACCGAAGCCGGCGCCGACCGCGTGCTGACGCTCGACCTGCATGCAGGCCAGATCCAGGGCTTCTTTGACATACCCACAGACAACCTCTATGCCGTGCCGCTTCTGGCGCGCGACATCAAGGAACACTACGACACCAACAACGTCATGGTCGTTTCCCCCGACGTCGGCGGCGTCGTGCGTGCCCGTTCGCTCGCCAAGCGCCTCGACTGTCTGCTCGCCATCGTCGACAAGCGTCGCGACCGTCCGGGCGAGTCCGAAGTCATGAACGTGATCGGTGACGTCACCGGCAAGGACTGCATCCTGATCGACGACATCGTCGATTCCGGCGGCACGCTCTGCAACGCGGCCGAAGCCCTGCTGAAGAACGGCGCGACCAGCGTCACGGCCTATATCACCCATGGCGTCCTGTCGGGCGGCGCGGTTACCCGCGTATCCTCGTCGAAGCTGCGCGAACTCGTGATCACCGACTCGATCCAGCCGACCACGGCGGTACAGTCGGCCCACAACATCCGCGTCCTGTCGACAGCGACCCTGCTCGGTGAAGCCATCAACCGCACGAGCCAAGAAGAATCGGTTTCGAGCCTGTTCGACTAAAAAAGCGGACCCGCGACTGTTAATCTTAAGAATGAACAAACAAGCGTGAGGGTATCCGCTACTCTTGCGCCGTAACGACGCATTGCATACAGCTTGCATGAAAGACTGTTCCGCGAGGAACTTTCGTCCGTCACTACATTCGTAACGTGTGATTTAATGTCACTCTCCGTAGACCAGTTGCTTGCCAACCCCGATCTGCATGAAACAGTCCGGGAGCAGTCACGTGCGCTGCTCCGCGTCAACGATGAAACGCCGAAGCTGGCTGCCGTTTTTGGAACACAGCAGCGCTGGTTGCTCGGCCATCTTGCGATGGGCCAGTATTTTTCGGAGGTCGCGAAAGGCAACCCGGAGCCGGTGATCCTGATGGCCCGCTATCTGGAGCAGGTCAAGACGCTCGGCATCTCTTCAGTCAACACGGCTGATGCCTTCATCAAGGAAATGCTGGTCTATGGCATCGCGCTGAATGGCCAGACATCCGATCGCCGCAGCAGACCCTTCATCCCGGCCCAGCAGACAATCGCCGCTACCCGCCGCTGGGTCTTTATCCATCTGGAAAGTCTTGATCGGATGGATGGTGGCCACAGACTCGACGGTTTCGAAGCGGATGAAAGCGTGCTGGCGCGCCTGCATCCGGAGATCACAACCCGTGCCATGATCGCGCCGGAGCTTCGCAGCCCACCCAAGACATGGTCGCTGTTCACCTGGCTCAACAATGGCGGCATCGTCATGGATTGGCTGATGCTCGGTGTCGAACCGGCCGAACCCGGCCTTGAGCGGGTGCCGACCCAACTGCGCTCTGTGCCGGAACTGGCAGAAACCTTCCGCCTCTCGCGTACCCATCTGACCCGCAAGCTGCGCGAGGCAGAGGCAATCGGCAGCATTGGCTGGGAAGGCAGTCGCGGTCGGTCCGTCATGTGGATCTCGCGCAATTTCCTGCACGAGTACCACACAACCCAGGCCCACAAGCTTTCGATCATCGACGCCGCCTGCGAAAAGATCGGCCTGCGCTAACCGACTGGCGATGCGCGGTGCTGCATCGGCAGCGGACAGGCCTCCCCGCCACTGAACAGGCGTGACCGCGTGAGAAACCGCCGCTCCCGCCCATTGTCGAGCGAGAACATCCCGCCCCTGCCCGGCACCACGTCGATGATCAGCTGCGTATGCGCCCAGACGGCATACTGGCTGCCGCTGATATAGAACGGCACGCCGCCGATCTCGCCTAGCTTCACATCCGTCTCGCCCACCCGGTATTCGCTCGCCGGATAACACATCGGCGAAGATCCGTCGCAGCATCCGCCGGACTGATGGAAGAGGATGTCGGGGTGATCTTGTCTGATCTCGGCGAGAAACGCGAGTGCGGCTTCGGTCGCCACCACGCGCGGCTGATCTCCGCTGGTCATTGTTTGCCCTCCTGGTTTCAGAACGAAAGAACCCCTCCTCCTGGTCAAGAACAGGAAGAGGGGGCATCGAGGGGCGGCATCGGCGGAACACCGCCCCTGGGGAGGGTCTCAGAAGAAGCCCAATGCCTTCGGGCTGTAGCTCACCAGCATGTTCTTGGTCTGCTGGTAGTGATCGAGCATCATCTTGTGGGTCTCGCGACCGATGCCCGACTGCTTGTAGCCACCGAAGGCCGCATGCGCCGGATAGGCGTGGTAGCAGTTCGTCCAGACGCGCCCGGCCTGGATGTTGCGGCCGAAGTGGTAGCAAGTATTGGCATCACGGCTCCACACGCCGGCACCGAGGCCGTACAGCGTGTCATTGGCGATTTCCAGCGCTTCCGCCTCGTCCTTGAAGGTCGTCACCGAGACGACGGGTCCGAAGATCTCTTCCTGGAAGATGCGCATCTTGTTGTGACCGCGGAAGACCGTCGGCTTGACGTAGTAACCGCCCGAGAGATCGCCGCCCAGTTCGTTGCGATAGCCACCGGTCAGGACTTCGGCGCCTTCCTGTTTGCCGATGTCGATATAGGACAGGATCTTTTCGAGCTGTTCGGAAGAGGCCTGCGCACCGATCATCGTCGACATGGCAAGCGGGTCGCCCTGGATGACGGCCTCAACGCGCTTGATCGCCTTTTCCATGAAGCGGTCATAGATCTTCTCATGCACCAGCGCGCGGCTCGGGCAGGTGCAGACCTCGCCCTGATTGAGCGCGAACATTGCAAAACCTTCGAGCGCCTTGTCGAGATAATCGTCATCCTCGCGCATGACGTCCTCGAAGAAGATATTCGGCGACTTGCCACCGAGTTCCAACGTCACCGGAATGAGGTTCTGGCTGGCATACTGCATGATCAACCGGCCGGTCGAGGTCTCGCCGGTAAAGGCGATCTTGGCGATCCTCGGGCTGGTCGCAAGCGGCTTGCCGGCTTCAAGGCCAAAGCCGTTGACGATGTTGAGCACACCCGGCGGAAGCAGATCGGCGATCAGTTCGGCCAGCACCAGGATCGAGGCCGGGGTCTGCTCGGCAGGCTTCAGCACCACGCAATTGCCGGCAGCCAGCGCCGGCGCCACCTTCCAGGCGGCCATCAGGATCGGGAAGTTCCACGGAATGATCTGGCCCACGACGCCGAGCGGCTCGTGGAAGTGATAGGCGATCGTGTCATGGTCGACTTCGCCGATCGTGCCTTCCTGAGAACGCACGCAGGCGGCGAAATAGCGGAAGTGGTCGATGGCAAGCGGAATGTCGGCGGCCATTGTCTCGCGCAGCGGCTTGCCATTGTCCCAGGTCTCGGCACGCGCCAGGAGCTCGAGATTGGCCTCCATCCGGTCGGCGATACGGTTCAGGATATTGGCGCGCTCGGTGGTCGAGGTGCGGCCCCACTTGTCCTTGGCGGCGTGCGCTGCATCGAGTGCCAGATTGACGTCCGCTTCGTCCGAGCGTGCGATGTCGCAAAGCTTGCCGCCGGTGACCGGCGTCGTGTTGGAGAAGTAGCGCCCGTTCACGGGCTCGCGGAATTCACCGCCAATGAAGTTGCCGTATTTCAGCTTGAACGGCGAAGCAGCGATGGTCTGGACCTGAATGTTCATCTGTCATCCTCCCTGTGAAGGGACCCCTCCTCGGGTCCCGATGGCAGGATGATTGCTGCGTTCCGCTTCGGGAGATAGTGGCGCGAAACAGTGCTGCAGCGCACAGTGTTTCAGGAATGCGACACTCAGTGCAGCTGGAAACGCTTCATCTTCCGGTGCAGCGTCGCGCGGCTGATGCCGAGCATCTGGGCCGCCTGAGATACGTTGCCGTTGGCACGCGACAGCACGCGGCGCAGGGCTGCCCGCTCGGCATCGTCGAGATCACCGGTCTTTTCTCCGCGCGTCTCGCGCAAGGCGTCAGCCGCCGGAACACCCTGGGCGATCAGCCCGTCATCGAGCTTCAGCGCCACGCGCGCCGCCTTGGTCGCGCCGAGGATCAGGTCATCCCCATCGACGGCAATCAGAGCCGAAAGCGAATTGGCCTGGGGCACCACGACGATGCGCGCCCCCGCAAAGGCCTGCCGGAAGAGATTGCTCTCGACGCGCGCGGCAGCATCCCGAACGGCTTGCGACAGGATCGCCAGCGTCATGTCGGAAACGTCGCTGCGGCAGGTAGAGACATCAAGCGCTGCGGTCAGACGGCCGAGATGGTCGCGGATCGGCGCCGTTGCACAGGACAGCCCGATATTGGCGCTCATGAAGTGCTGGTCGCGGTGAATGACCACGGCGCGCTCGTCGGCAAGCGCCGTGCCGATGCCGTTGGTGCCCACACTTGCCTCGCTCCACAGCGTCTGCTGCCAGAGCCCCAGCTCCCGGAACTCGACATCGTCCCCCGGCGCCCCGCGCCGATCGACGACAATGCCGTGCTGGTCGGCCAGAATGATGCAGCACCCCGACCGTCCGACCATCTGGTACAGGCGATCGACTTCGTCGGCCGAGCTGCCGATCAGCCGCTCCATGCGTTCGCGCGCTTCGCGAAACATCGCCTCGTCGACCTGAACGGGCTTGCGCCCCTCTTCCGGCTGCAGGTGGTAAAGGTTGAGACAGCGGCTCCACGAGGCCGCAACCGGCGAGGTCACGGCCGCCGACGCCTTCTGCGCCGTCGAATAGACGAGATCGGAATGTCTGAGATCCTGACGCATCGGCTCCTCCCAAAGCACGGGGGCCAGTATGCGCCTTCTATCCACAGAGGCAATCGCTCCTATAGGCGGCAAATGACCACGCCTCATTCGGCTGGCGAAAGTGGCGCAGAATTGCGACACTTGCCGCCTTGAGGATGCGCGGACGCTCAGGCAGCCAGATCGGAGCCCTTGTTGGTCGCAACTGCCGGCTGATCCATGGCCTCGGAAGACGGTTGCGGATTGACGATATCCTGAAGCTCGGAAAGCGGCTGCGGCCTGCCGTAGAAATAACCCTGCACCTGCTCGCAGCCCTCATCCTGCAGGAAGCGCAGATGCTCGGCATTCTCCACACCCTCCGCCAGAACCGGGATATCGAGGCTCTGGGCCAGGATCAGCGTTGAGCGGACGATCGCCGCCGACTGCCGGCTTTCGGCGACGCTGTCGATGAAGCCGCGATCGATCTTGATCTTGTCGAAGGGGAAGAGCTGCAAGGTCGACAGGGAGGAGTAGCCCGTCCCGTAATCGTCCATCGCGATCTTCACGCCGATACTCTTGAGCTGACGGATGATCGAGAGCGCATTCTGCTGGTCGGCAATGATGCCCGACTCGGTGATCTCGAGTTCCAGCCGCTCGGGCACGAGACCGGTTTCCTTGAGGATCTCACGAACCCGCTGGGGAAAGTTCGCATTGGCCAGCTGCTTCGGCGCGACGTTGACGGCAATCCGCAGCGGATTGCGCCACTGGGCCGCCTCGACGCAGGACCGCCGCAAAACCCAGTCACCGAGCTCCATGATGAAGCCGGTTCGTTCGGCGATCGGGATGAATTCCGCAGGCGAGATCATGCCCCGCTTCGGATGCCGCCAGCGCAGCAGCACTTCGAAACCCACCACCTCCCCGGTGCGGGTATTGTTCTGCTGCTGGAAGTAGAGCTCGAATTCACCACGCTCCAGACCTGACCGCATATCCATCGCCAGCGCGCTGCGCTCGCGCGCCGCCTGGTCCATCGACTTGTCGTAGAAACAGATCTGGTTGGTCCCGATGGATTTGGCACGGTACATCGCGATATCCGCCTGTGCCAGCAGGTCGTCGATCGTCTCGCTGCCGTCCGGGAAGACCGAGATCCCGATACTCGTGCCGATGCCGAGCGTCAGCTCGTCCCATTCGATCGGCGCGCCGAGGTCGCGGATGATCCGCTGGGCCATCTGCTCCGCTTCCGAATGGGTGAAGACCCGCGACGTCACCGCAACGAATTCATCCCCGCCGATACGGGCAACGAATTCGCCCTCGCGCAGTCTCTGGCCAAGGCGCTCGGCTGCAACCCGCAAGACGTGATCGCCGGCTGCATGGCCGTGCACATCGTTGATTTCCTTGAAACGATCAAGATCGAAGGACAAAAGATAGATCCGCCGGGATGACGCATTGGGCGTCTCCATCATATGCCCAAGGCGCTCGATGAAGGCCGCGCGGTTCGGCAGCCCCGTCAACGCATCATGCAGCGACAGCTGTCGGTAGCGCTCGACTGCGGACTTGGTGGACTGACGGTCGATGACATAGGTCATCGATCCGATTGACAGGAGCAGCAAGGTGACCAGAACCAGCACCACGGTCAGCACGCTCTCGGGCAGCATATGCGCCGGCATCGCGGCCGTGGCATCCGGCACGACCGTGACGGCAGTCATCCCGATGAAATGCGTCGATGCGATTGCAAGTACCAGGGCCACACCGGCACCATAACGGCAGAAGCGCGTTACCGGCCGGGCGATCCGGCTTGTCGCCAGCGCCCCGAAGATGGCACCCGCAATCAGCGATGCCACCACATAGGTCGAATTCCACTCGATATGGCCCTGCACCTGATAGCCGGACATACCGACATAATGCATGGAGGCGATCCCTGCCCCGACGATCGCGCCACCTGCCTCGATCAGCAGGCTGCGTTGGGTCGCCGCTGCGATCAGGAAGCCGATACCCGTGATGGTGATCGCAAGAACCAGCGAGATCAGTGTCGCTGTCGGTTCGTAGCCGGCGAGAACATCGGCCTCATAGCCCATCATTGCGACGAAATGGGTGGTCCAGATCGCAGCACCACCGATCACGCTGGTCAGCGAAATCCAGCTGGCCCGTGCGATCCCGCGCGTGTTGCGGACCCGCCCGAAGAGCCGCATCGTCAGGAGCGAGCCGAACACACAAATGGTCACGGCCGCAATCAGCGACAGCGGATCGTGTTCGACGGCGATACAGGAAAGGACTTCGAGCATGAACAAGGACCACGTTATGAAGAGATCCCTGCTTTAGCATTGGTCAATTTCAAACTGCTTGAGCGGAATGGTTAGCAAATCGACATCGGCACCTGAAACGCGAGGTCTGCAATCACAAACGCGTAATCGGTCGGCATGCCCCGGAGAACCTTGCTATTCCGGCTCATCTGGTCTATAGGCGCCCGATCCGCACAGACACCCTTGGAGGCAATGTGGATGGGACCGGCAACGGTCTCCGGTTCTGGCATGACCAAGATGCGTCGCCAGGGCTCTCCAGTAACTTGAAAGGTAAAGCCATGAGCCACGCTTCTTACGAGCTCAAGGCCGTAGCACGCGAACGGGTAGGTAAGGGGTCCTCCCGCGAACTTCGCCGCAACGGTTTCATCCCGGCTGTCATCTATGGTGACAAGCAGGCCCCGATTTCGATCTCGATCAACACCAACGAGATCACCAAGCGCATCCACGCCGGCGGTTTCATGACCACCGTCGCCATCATCGACATCGATGGCCAGAAGATCAGCGTTCTGCCGAAGGACTACCAGCTCGACGTCGTTCGTGACTTCACGATGCATGTCGACTTCCTGCGCATCTCGGCCGACAGCAAGGTCACGGTTGAAGTTCCGGTTCACTTCATCAACGAAGAGAAGTCGGCCATCAAGACCGGTGCCGTTCTCAACATCGTTCGTCACGAAGTTGAACTGCACTGCCCGGCTTCCGACATTCCGGAATTCCTGACCGTTGACCTCGCTGGCCTCAAGGTCGGCGACAGCGTGCATATCTCGGCTGTCAAGCTTCCGGCTGGCACCAGCCCGGTCATCGCCGACCGCGACTTCACGATCGCCACGATCGTTGCTCCGGCTGGCGGCATGGACGAATCGGCTGCTGACGCCTGATATTGCGATCCATCCGATCGATTGGAACCCACCCTGCAAAGGGTGGGTTTTTTCATGCCCGCTCACCAGCACGAAGGTCGAATCCAATCAGACTCCTTTAGGTAGATTTAAAGTATTTCGTGAAACGCTCCCGCTCTCAATTATTGCGTGAGGGAGCCTGAAGCAGCATGCCGCATCACCCCGCGCCGCGTGAGGCGGTCCGCTGATGACTCGTTCGGTCGAGAGCCGCTTCCTGGCAATCGTCGGGATCACGATCTTCATTCTGGTCGTGCCGCTCTTTGCGCTGTTTCTGTCTCTGGCGACGGAACGCGCCGCCAACGAACTGCAGCAGAATCTCGACATCCTCCTCGCAGCCAATGCCCAGGCACTCGCCAAGCCGCTCTGGGACTTCGACGAGGAAAGCGTCGAACAGATCACCGCGACCATCGTTTCGAACGGCCCCGTCAGCCGCGTCAACGTCAAGGATGTCTCCGGCGGCATTGCCGTCTCGATGCCGGCCCTGCCGAAATGGCCGAAGAACGGTCTGGAATCGATCACCCGCGAGATCTTCTATCGCGCCGTCGAGGGTCCGAAACTCGTCGGCACGATCACGATCTACTACAGCCGCATCGACATGTTCTCCTCACTGCGCCAGGCCGAAGTGATGCTGATCGGCATCTTCATGCTGGCGGTCATGGGCGTCGTGGGTGCCGCAGTCGTCGGCAATCGCCTGATGGTGATGAAGCCTCTCCTGAAGCTCACTGCCGCCATCGAGGCGACACGCAGGCTCGGTTCCCGCCACCATGTGGACTGGCAGTCCAACGACGAGATCGGCCGGCTGGCGCGCAGCTTCAATGCCATGCAGATCAAGCTTGAGAAGGAGGAAGGCGAGCTTCGCCTCGCCCACCGTCGAGCCACCGACATCTACAACACCACGCCGGCCATGCTCTTCTCGCTGGACGAGGAAGACCGGATCACCGGCGTCAGCGACTACTGGCTCCTCGCCACCGGCTATCAACGTCACCAGATCGTCGGTCGCCAGTTCATCGAACTTGTACCGGCAGAAGCCCGAGCAACCTATCACGAACGCAAGAAGACCCGCTCGATTGCCGACGTTCTGGAAGCCACGACGCAATTCGTCTGCGCCGACGGCACCGTGATGGACGTGCTGATCGCCGAAGCCAACCGCAAGATCGAAGGGGCCGACGAGGATCTGTCGCTTTCGGTCATGACGGATGTCACGGCACTCAAGCAGTCCGAGGAGCGCAACCACCGCCAGGCGATCACCGATCATCTGACCGGGCTGCGCAACCGCCAGGGCTTTGAAACCGCCCTCGACAGCGAAATCGCCGCCACCGATCTGGCGGGCGAAGAACTCGCCTGCATCTTTGTCGACCTCGACCGCTTCAAGTGGATCAACGACAATCTCGGTCACCAGGCGGGCGATCTTGTGCTGCGCCGCTTCGTGGACTCCATGCTCGACCGGCTTCCCAAGGGCGCGATTGCGGCCCGGCTGGGGGGTGACGAATTCGCCGTCCTGTTGCGAGGCAGATCGATCGAACCCGTCGCGACCGATCTCAGCCGCGCCCTCTGCGAGATCTTCGTGCATCCCATGTCGATCGAAGGTTCGACCGTGCGCCTGAGCGCCAGCATCGGGATCGCGGTCTATCCGCACCACGCCGCCAACGCCGCAGAACTTCTGCAGAAGTCCGACATGGCGATGTACAGCAAGAAACGCGACGGCAAGAACGGCGCGCAGCTTTACGATCCGCAGATCCAGGACCACACTCGTCGCCGGGCCGAAATCGAGCGGGATATCGAGGAAGGCCTCGCCGAGGATTGGTTCGATGCCTTCTTCCAGCCGATCGTGGAAGTCACGAGCGGCCGCACGGTCGGTTACGAAGCGCTGATGCGCCTCGTCCATCCCAAACGCGGCATCGTCCCGCCGGCAGAAATGATCGGGGTCGCCGAAGAAACCGGCGCCATCAGTCGCCTGGGCGGCCAGGTGCTCGAAAAGGCGCTTGCCAATCTCGCCCGCCTCAGTGCGGCGACCGGCAATCATGACGCCTATCTCGCCATCAACTTCTCGCCGCTGCAGTTCGATGCGTCGCTGCCGGTGCGCCTCGCAGCGCTGACCGCCCATTACGACATCGAGCCCCGCAGCATCGTCGTAGAAATCACCGAGGCAACGCTGCTGCATGACAACCCGCAGATCCGCACCATCCTCGACGAATTCAACCGCTATGGCTACCGCATCGCCCTCGACGATTTCGGCACTGGCTATTCCTCGCTGAGCTATCTCAACCGCTTCCCGGTCGACATCGTCAAGATCGACCAGTCCTTCATCCGCTCGCTGACCGAAGACGAACCGGAGCTGAGCCACAAGAGCCGCATGCTGGTCGAAGGCATCACCGCCATCTCCCACAAGATGGAATGCACCGTGGTCGCAGAAGGCATCGAGTCCGAGGAGCAGCGCCACATCCTCGAGGCGTTCGGCGTCGATTACGGCCAGGGCTTCCACTTCGCCCGTCCGGAGCCCGTTTCGAAACTGATCGAGCGCGCGTCATCCATACCGGCCCGCCTGCCAAAGGTCTCTGCGGGCTGAGGTCAACTGAAAGAGGGAACCGCAATGAAAGTCCTTGCCATCATGCTTTCACTTGCGGCGGCCCCGGTCGCCGCCGCAGATGTGATCCACTTCACCACCGAAGACTACCCGCCCTACAACTACCGTGTCGGTGCCGAGATCCGCGGCGCCGGTTACGATCAGGTCCTTCTGATCATGAAGGAACTCAACGTCCGCTACACGATCGAGATGATGCCCTGGGCGCGCGCCATTGCGCTGGCCGAAAGCGAGCCGATGCACTGCGTCTTCACCACCGCCCATATTCCCGAGCGCGACAAGCTCTTCACTTGGGTGGAGCCGCTGGCCGTCGGCCGGAACCTGATGATTGGCCGCAAGGGCGGCGACGTGACGGCCCGCAGCATCGAAGAAGCCCGCGCCTTCACCGTCGGCACGCAACGCGACGACTACACTCAGACGATCCTGGAAAAGGAAGGCTTCCCCAAGATCGACCTGGCGACCGACCTGAAACTGACCTTGAAAAAGCTCGAAAGCGGCCGCATCGATCTGATGCCGATCGATGAGCAGCATTACGTCGCGCTGGAACGGGATGGCGCACCGGTCGAGGTCAAATTCGTCTTCACCGAACAGACCTTCTCGATCGCCTGCAACAAGGACTTCCCCGAGGATCTCAGGCTCAAGATGCAGGCTGCGCTCGACAAGCTGATCGCCGACGGCACCCAGGCGGAGATCCTGAAGAGCTACGGTCTCGACAAGGCGGAACTGCCGGAACTCGCAGCCAACCCTTGACATCGCCGTCAATTCGCGTTGGGAGAACCCGGACGAACAGACGGGAGCTCCCATGATCATCCTGGCCGGCCTCGGCAATCCCGGTGCGCAATATCAGAAGAACCGGCACAACATCGGCTTCATGGCGGTGGATGCGATCCAGCGCCGCCACAGCTTTTCGCCGTGGTCGAAGAAGTTCAAGGCGGAAATCGCGGAAGGCACACTCGCCGGCGAAAAGGTCATGCTGATCAAGCCGCAGACCTATATGAACCTCTCGGGCGAAAGCGTCGGCGAGGCCATGCGCTTCTACAAGCTTGGCCCCGAAGACATCGTCGCCATCTATGACGAACTCGACCTTCTGCCCGGCAAGGCCCGGATCAAGACCGGAGGCGGCCATGGCGGCCACAACGGCATCAAATCGCTCGACGCCCATTGCGGCCTGAACTACCGGCGGCTCCGCCTCGGCATCGGCCATCCCGGCGACAAGTCCAAGGTTCACAACCACGTGCTCGGCGACTTCGGAAAGCTGGATGCCGAATGGCTCGATCCGCTCCTCGAAGCACTCGCCGACAATGCCGACATGCTGGTGCGTGGTGAGGATTCGCAGCTGATGAACAAGCTGGCATTGGCCACCGGAGTCAAGGTCGAGGACGACAAACCCGCCAAAGCGCCAAAGCCTCCCAAGCCAGCCCAGTCCCATATCCATCAGGCCCGCAATTCCGCCCAGCCGAAGAAGCTTCCCGAGACCGGCCCCATGGCCGAGATGCTGAAGAAGATGTTTGGCCCCAAGGGCGACTGACACGATCCGGGCGGGCGACCGCCCTGCCCCGCCTTAAACCGATAGCCGCGCAAACGACCGGAAGACGACCATGAGCCACGACATCACCACCGACCTCGTCACCCTGCGCGACTACTGGCGTTATGCCATCTCCCGCTTCAACGCCGCCGAACTGAGCTACGGCCACGGCACCCATACCGCCGTCGACGATGCCGCCTTCCTCATACTCGACAGCCTCGACCTGCCGATCGACACGCTCGACCCCTTCCTCGACGCAAAGCTCCTGCCATCAGAGCGCCGCCTTCTGGCCGAGCGCATCGAGACGCGCGTGGCGACCCGCAAGCCCTCGGCCTATCTCACCGGCCGCTCCTATATCCAGGGCATGCGCTTCTTCGTCGATGAGCGCGTGATCGTGCCGCGCTCGCATATCGGCGAAATCCTCTTCAACGAATATGGCGGCGAATTCGGCTCGACCTTCCTGCCCGATCCCTTCGCAGTCGAAAGCGTGGTCGATATCTGCACCGGATCGGGGTGCCTCGCGATCCTCGCCGCAAAATTCTTCCCGCTGGCATCCGTCGATGCCGTTGATCTCTCCGCCGATGCGCTGGAGGTCGCCGAAAAGAACCGCCAGGCCTATGGCCTCGAAGACCAGCTGACGCTGCATCAGGGCGACCTCTTTACGCCGCTCGCGGGCCGCAAGTTCGACCTGATCATCACCAACCCGCCCTATGTCGACCACGAAGCCATGGACGCCTTCCCGGCCGAATACCGCGCCGAACCCGCCATGGCCCATGACGGCGGCGAAGACGGCCTCGATCTCGTCCGCACGCTGCTCGCCGAAGCCCCCAAGCACCTGAATCCGGGCGGCGGCATGCTCTGCGAAATCGGCCGCGGTCGCGACATCCTCGAAGCCGAATTCCCCGACCTCGACTTCCTCTGGGTCGAGACGACAGAGGAAGAGGACGCGGTGTTCTGGATCTCGGCGGAAGCGCTCGGCGTGAAGGCGAAGAAGGGCAAGTGAGGCACAAGCCTCACCAGGTGAAGGTTTCGACCCGATACCAGAAGAGATCGACCAGTGCGGCAAGCCCCCAGTTTATGAAATAGGCCGCAATCCGTGATGCGTCGGGCGCGAGAAGCAGGGCCAGAAATCCGCTGAACATGGCCCAGCCAACCGCGAGCCGCAGATTGTGCAGGCTGTCGAGCCGGTAATAGCCCGCCTCGTCATATTCGGTCTTGAAGATCAGGTCGTGCCAACTGAAGCCGTCGCTGATGGCAAGATCCATCGTCGGCCGATCCGACAGCCGATCCGGCAGGATGTTGAAAACGGCGCGCACCACATGGCCGATTGCGCCCATGATCGCAAAGAGGCCGACCGCCACGACATAGTGCCAGGTAGCGGCTTCGGGGAGTGTCTGCAGGTCAGGGTTCATGGCCGAAGTCTATGCCCGCAGACGTAATCAATTGGTTTTCAAACCCGAGGGTCCTCACTCCTCCGGCTCTGCCGTGAACAGCAGCGGCATGCCCGCTTCCTTGGCAAGGTCCATCGCTTCCGTCACCTTTGTCTCCGCAATCTCGCGGGTGCAGACGACGACCACTGCCGAGCCGAACTTGTGCGCGGTCATCATCACCCGGTACCCCGTCTCCTCGCTCATCCGGAAGACGACCCTCAGCACGATCGTCACGAACTCGCGCGGCGTGTAGTCGTCATTGTGCAAGAGCACCTTGTAGAGCCTGGGTTTCTCCACCTTCGGCTTGGTCACCGTCTTCGGCGTCAGCACCGTATCCTTCGCCATCATTCCTCCGGCAACTTATACCAAGTGTCGATGATATGAACCGATAGGATCGGCTCGACCGGTCTTTCTGGCTAGGAGAGATCCGAAGAGCGATGCTTTCGCATCGGTCAAGGAACTCGACGACGCCAGAAGGGCCGGGAAGCCGACCGGAGGTGGCTTATTGCGGGCCTCTGGCGTTGTTGCGCTGCTTGGTCGATGCGAAAGCATCGCCCAGCGCACCGCGCCTAGCCAGAAACCCGCAATAAGCCATCCTATAGGTCCCTATCATCGATACTTGGTATTACAGCCCTAGAGGGGCCGCAACACTTGACCATGACCCTCCTATACCCCATAGGCGTGGGCAACGAAAATCCATCCCGAGCAGGTATTCAGAGCCATGGGCTTCAAATGCGGTATCGTCGGGCTTCCGAATGTCGGCAAGTCCACCCTCTTCAACGCGCTGACCAAGACGGCCGCCGCCCAGGCAGCCAACTATCCCTTCTGCACGATCGAGCCGAACACCGGTGAAGTGGCCGTTCCCGATCCGCGCATGAAGAAGCTCGCCGACATCGCCGGCTCCAAGGAAATCATCCCGACCCGCATCTCCTTCGTCGACATCGCCGGCCTCGTGCGCGGCGCGTCGAAGGGCGAAGGCCTCGGCAACAAGTTCCTCGCCAATATCCGCGAAGTCGACGCCGTGGTCCACGTGCTGCGCTGCTTCGAAGACGACGACATCACCCATGTCGAAGGCAAGATCGACCCGGTCGGTGACGCCGACACCATCGAGACCGAGCTGATGCTCGCCGACCTCGAAAGCCTGGAACGCCGCGTCGAGCAGACCCGCAAGCGCGCCACCAGCAAGGACAAGGAATCCGTTGCCCAGCTGCCGATCATGGAGCAGGTGGTCAAGCTCCTCAACGAAGGCAAGCCTGCCCGTCTTCTTCTGAAGACGCTCGCGCCGGAAGAGATCGAGATCCTGAAAGGTCTGAACCTCCTGACCTCGCATCCGGTGCTCTATGTCTGCAACGTCGCCGAAGGCGACGCCGCAACCGGCAACAAATACACCGAAGCCGTCGCCAAGATGGCCGCCGAACAGGGCGCCGAATGCGTCGTCATCTCGGCTGCGATCGAAGCCGAAGTCGCCCAGCTTCCGGAAGAGGAAGCGACCGAATTCCTCTCCGCACTCGGCCTCGACGAGGCCGGCCTCGACCGCCTGATCCGCGCCGGTTACCACCTGCTCGACCTGATCACCTATTTCACCGTCGGCCCGAAGGAGACCCGCGCCTGGACCATCGTCCGTGGCACCAAGGCCCCGCAGGCTGCCGGCGTCATCCACACCGATTTCGAACGCGGCTTCATCCGCGCCTTCACCATCGCCTATGACGATTACATCGCCTACAAGGGCGAAGTCGGCGCCAAGGAAGCCGGCAAGGGCCGCGACGAAGGCAAGGAATATGTCGTCCACGACGGCGACGTCATCCACTTCCGTTTCAACACCTGATCGCGTTAGCTTCCTCCGAAGACAACCTCTGCGAGGCATGATTCGGAGGACTGATGAACCAGAGACTGTACCGCATCTGCTTGGCAGCCTGCCTGATCCTGCCTGTCGCCGGATGGGCAGATGCCAGGGCCAGCGAAACAGCTCCCGCTGAGGCCCTCAAGAGGGCCTTCGATGCGATGCTGCCGCTCAAAGGTGAGCTCGCGCGCTTCCTGACTGCGAAACAGACGTGGCGGGGCTACGAATATGAGGTGCGCATTGATCCGCCTCTTCTCTTCCGCGAACTCGCGCATACCGGCCTCACCGTATCCGGCCTCGATCCCTCAATTCTGAATTTCACCCGGCAGCCTTCCGGCACCTGGAGCTTTGAGCAGCAAGGTTCCTACGACATCAAGGCGCAACTGGGCAGCGGCCCCTCCGCGACACGTTTGATCTACAGAGCGGCAGAGACCGCGACGAAGGCGCAGCTGTCGCAGGATTTGCGCACGCAGCCCAAGCTCAACACAACCATCAGCGACCTTGAGGTCTCCCTCTGGACGGCCAACACCTTTGCGTCTCGAACGGTCGGAACTTTGTATCTCGATCAGACGATGACGGACGTGACCCCCGATCATGCCGATCTGGAGATCGACACCACCGAGTTGCAGGTGGCTGATTGGGATCACCTCGGACAGGTATCCGCCAGGAAGATCGCCACGAAGCTGCAGGCAACGGACTTTCGCTATCGCGCCATCCAGGATCTGGTTACCGAGGGTCTGCCGCTTGTCCTGAACAGACAATCAGCCGTCGCGATCGCGGAGCAGCTGCGTCCGAAGATCAAGGCGATCATGCCGATTGCGGCAGACCTGAAACAAACGGGCTCTGTCGAAGACGCGATATGGGATATGCAGGAATTCGCTCTCGGCGTCGAAAAGCTCGACTACACCGTGGATGCGTCCAATCTCGCTGCAGATGCCACCATCGTCACCGACGTGAGTATCGAAGGGATCAATACACGAGGGCGGCTTGGCCCCACAAAGGCAAAGCTCGTACCAGAACAGGCCAAGCTGTCTTTCACCATCGATGGCCTGAACTTCCAGAAGCCATGGGAGTACATCGTCAAGGGTGCCGCTTTCGACAAGCGTCCCTGGCTCAATGACAACCAACGCCAGCTGGCCTTGAATTACCTCACGCCGGAAAAGTCGGTGAAAGTGTCCGTGGACGAGGGCCGCCTGATCTCGGACCTCTATGAGGTGACGGTCTCGGGCACCGTTCATGTTCAGCGCCAGGGATGGCCCATCATAGACCTGCGGGTCAGCACCCGGAGCCTCGATGCACTGGTCGCCCACCTCCAATCCAACGCAAAGCGCATGCCCGACCTTGGGACCTATGCCTTCTTTGCCCTGATGGTGCAGGGCTTTGCAGCCAGGGCCGATGATGGATCGCTGTATTGGGACATCGCAAGCCTGGGAGACGGGCGCGTGCTGGTGAACGGTCGCGATTTCAGCCCGCCCGTCGAGGGGCCTCAGTTCCCTTAGGCACCGCGCGTCATCGATAGACCCGGGACGGAACTCCCTCTGGTAGGCTTCCCGCCCGTTCTGGCGTCGTCGAACTCCTTGACCGCTCCGGCGGCATCGCTCTTCGGACCTCTCCTAGCCAGAAAGAGCGGTCGAGCCGATCCTATGGGTTCCTATCATCGACACTTGGTATAAGGAGATGGTACAGACTTGAACCAAACAGGGATGCAGGATGCAGGAAGACAAGCTCCACTACGAGGACTTCACGGAGGGCCTGAGCTTTACGCTCGGGCCGCGTCTGGTGACAGCAGAGGAGATCATCGAATTCGCCCGTGAGTTCGATCCCCAGCCCATGCATCTCTCGGAGGAAGCCGGCAAGGCCAGCATTCTCGGCGGACTGTCCGCCTCCGGCTGGCATACCTCCAGCCTCTTCATGCGCTTGATGATCGATGCCTATGTGCTGAAGGCAGCCTCCGAGGGCGCGCCAGGGATCGAATTCATGCAGTGGCGCAAACCGGTGCTGGCAGGTGATACGCTCTCCGGTCAGTCCGTCGTCGAGGAAGCCCGTCCCATGCGCTCGCGCCCCCATCTCGGCATTGTCACCTTCGGCCATGAACTCCGCAATCAGCGCGGCGAAACGGTCATGAAAGCTCGAAACGCGGTGATGATCCGCCGCCGCCAGACTGCGGAGGTCCCGGCATGAAGATGTTCGACCTCTATCCCGCAGGCACCCGCCTTGAACTCGGCAGCGTCACCTTCACTGCCGAAGACATCGTCCGCTTTGCCGAGAAATTCGATCCCCAGCCCTTCCACGTCGATCCGGAAGCGGCCAGGCATTACGTCTTTGGCGCGCTGTGCGCCTCGGGCTGGCACACCTGCGCCAACTGGATGAAGAGCTTCATCGGCTTCATCGGTCGCGAAATGAAGCGCCTGAAGGCCGAGGGCATCGAGCCACCCAGGATCGGCCCCTCGCCCGGGTTCTCCGAGCTGCAATGGCTGAAACCCGTCTTTGCCGGCGACACGATCACCTACTTCATGACCCCCGTCGACAGCCGCGTCGTCAACGGCAAGCGCCGCTACATGCTGAACTCGGCGATATCGGAAGGCGTCAACCAGCACGGCGAAACCGTGCTGCGGTTCAACAGCAACATGATTGAATTCTTCCCCGACGAGGAGCAGTCCGCATGAGTGTCCACGACTTCACCCTGACGGCGATAGACGGCACCGAGCGCAGCCTGAAAGACTATGCCGGCAAGGTCCTGCTGATCGTCAACACCGCAAGCGCCTGCGGCCTGACACCCCAGTATGAGGGCCTGGAAAAGCTGCACGAGACCCATGCCGATCTCGTCGTTCTCGGCTTCCCCTGCAATCAGTTCGGCGCCCAGGAGCCGGGCACGGAAAAGGAGATCGCACTCTTCTGCGAAACCCGCTTCGCCGTGACCTTCCCGATGTTCTCGAAGATCGAGGTCAACGGTGAGGGCACCCACCCGCTCTATGCCTATCTGAAGGCCGAGACGCCCGGCGCCGAAAAGGGTCAGGAGATCGGCTGGAACTTCTCCAAGTTCCTGGTCGGCCGCGACGGCATGCCGATTGCCCGTTACTCGCCCCGAACGGCTCCCGCCGATCTCGAGGCTGATATCACCACAGCACTTGCCCGCTGACCCGCCATGACCGGCTTCCGCTTCCATCCGACACCCCTGTCCGGCCTGGAAGCGGTTTCGGCAACAAGCGCGCATGTCTTTCCCAAACACACGCACGACACCTATGGCATCGGCTTTCTCTCCGCCGGCGGGCAGATCTCCGCCTCCGGCCGTGGCCAGGTCGAAGCCGAAGCCGGCCAGCTGATCACCGTCAATCCCGGCGAAGTGCATGACGGCGCGCCGCTCGGTCGCTCAGCCCGCAGCTGGCACATGCTCTACCTGACGCCGGCCCTCGTTTCAGAGAGCCTGAGTGATCTCGTATCGACCGTTGACGATCTCGAATTCGAACATCCGGTCTTCGTCGATCCCGCAGTGCGGACTTTGCTGAGCTCGCTTCACCGTTGTCTGGAGACCGCTGAGGGGCACCGGGATGCGGAACGCTTCCGCGAGGTCCTGATCCTCCTCCTCGGCAGGACACTCACTCACAGTACCGTTGCGCCGGCTCCCCTGCCCGCCTCGCTTCAACGGGTGCGCCAGCGCCTCGACGAGGATCCGGCAAGCCCGGCGGACCTGAAGGACCTCGCCCGCGACGCCGGTCTCAGTCGCTTCCAGTTGATCCGCGCTTTCCTGCGCCATACCGGCCTGACGCCACACGCCTATCTGATGCAGCGCCGGGCACTCCTGAGCCGCAACCTGCTGTCGACCGGCCTTGCACCGGCCGAGGTGGCCGCCGCCTGCGGTTATGTCGACCAGAGCCATATGCACCGCGAATTCCGTCGCCGCTTTGGCCTGACGCCCGGCGCCTACCGAAGCGCCCGGATCGGCTGCAATCCTGTACAAGACGGACGCGCCTGAGCCGCCCATGGTCACCCTGCCAAAGCAGGAGACCACTCATGAGCATCGACTTCCTACTGACCACCCTGATCATCGTCGCAACACCGGGCACCGGCGCGCTTTACACGCTGGCCGCAGCGCTCGGCGGTGGCCGGCATGATGCGCTTGTCGCGGCCTTCGGTTGCACGCTCGGCATCATCCCTCACATGCTGGCCGCAGCGCTGGGGCTCGCCGCGCTCGTCGCCGCCGAGCCGCGCCTCTTCGAGGCGATCCGCTATGCCGGCATTGCCTATCTCGTCTGGATGGCGATCGGCCTCTGGAGAAGCAGACTGGCGGGGGATACGTCAACCGAACCGAAACAGCGGGCTTCGCACATCATCCGCAAGGCGGTGCTGATCAACCTTCTGAACCCCAAGCTCTCGCTCTTCTTCCTGGCCTTCCTGCCGCAATTCGTTCATCCGGCGGATGCGCGTCCGCTCGCCACCATGGCAGCCTTGAGCCTCGTCTTCATGGCCGTAACCTTCGTCGTCTTCGCATTTTACGGCCTGGCAGCCGCCAGCATGCGCCAGGGGCTGATCACGCATCCGGACAGGATGCGTGTCGTCAACCGGCTGCTCTCGGCAGGCTTTCTGCTGATGGCGGGAAAACTGGCGCTGGCGCAAAGATAGAACGCCGGCAAAGCGGTCGACCGGGGCACGCCCCGGTCGCCGGGAGGGGCTCAGTGGCCCTCGAATTCCACGAGCGTGCGCACCTCGACGCCGAGCGCTTCGAGCTTCTTGCGCCCGCCAAGCTCCGGCAGGTCGATGACGAAGCAGGCAGATACCACGTCAGCGCCGATCTGGCGCAGCAGCTGGACTGCACCGACAGCCGTGCCGCCGGTGGCGATCAGGTCGTCGACCAGGATTACCTTCTCGCCGGGCTTCACCGCATCCATGTGGATTTCCATCTCGTCCACGCCGTATTCGAGGCTGTAGGCGATCCGCACGGTCTCATGCGGCAGCTTGCCCTTCTTGCGGATCGGCACGAAGCCGGCAGAGAGCTGGTGGGCGACAGCGCCGCCCAGGATGAAGCCACGGGCTTCCATCCCGGCGATCTTGTCGACCTTCAGCCCCACATAGGGCTGCACCAGCTCGTCGACCGCCCGACGAAAGGCGCGCGCGTCGCCGAGCAGCGTGGTGATGTCGCGGAAGATGATGCCGGGCTTCGGATAGTCGGGAATGGAGCGGATGGCAGCGGCGAGTTCGTGGGCAATCTTGGTCATGTATCATCCGATTGAGAGCGGAAGGAAGTTGCGCGGGACTGTACCAAGATTGGTATGGTCCCCCAACAAAAAAAGGCGGCCCGAAGACCGCCTTTTCGCAGAACGTGATCGGATCGATCAGTGTTCCTTGTTCGCGTAGACCGACTTCTTCGTCAGGTAGATCAGCGCGGTGAAGATCGCGAGGAACACCATCACCATGAAACCCATGCGCTTGCGATCTTCGAGATGCGGCTCGGCGGCCCACATCAGAAATGCGGCAACGTCCTGCGCATACTGATCCACGGTTTCCGGCGAGCCGTCGTCATAGGTTACGACGCCATCGCTGAGCGGCGGTGACATGGCGAGCGCAGAACCGGAAATGAAGTAAGGGTTATAATAGGTGCCCTCAGTCACTTCGTGACCTTCAGGCGGATCCTGATATCCGGTGAGCAGCGAGTAGATGTAATCCGGGCCGCTCTGCTGATACTGCGTGAAGATATCAAACACGAATGTCGGGAAGCCACGGATGACACCACGGGCCTTCGCAATCAGCGAAAAGTCCGGAGGAGCAGCGCCGTTATTGGCAGCAGCAGCTGCCTCCTGGTTTGGGAATGGCGGCGGGAAGTGATCAGACGGTACGGCCGTACGGGTGAACATTTCACCGTCAGCGTTCGGTCCGTCCTGCACTTCGTAATTCGCTGCAAAGGCGCGAACCTGGGCTTCCGTGTATCCAAGATCCGTCAGCGTACGGAAAGCGACGAGCTTCATCGAGTGACAGACGGCGCAGGCCTCCGTGTAGACCTTGAGACCGCGCTGGAGCTGCGCCTTGTCATAGGTTCCGAAGGGGCCGGCGAAAGACCAGTCGATATTGCGTGGTTTGTTGATCGGGTATTCGGCGGCAACGGCCGCCGAACCCAGTCCCAGTCCTGTAACCACTGCGAGCGACAGGATGCTTGCAACAAGCTTTTTCATGTTCGTATTACCTCTCTCGCAGTCCGTTAGGCGGCCGCTGGTGCTGACTTGCCGCTCTTTTCAAGCACGGCTTCCGTAATCGAATTCGGCACACGCTTTGGCGTTTCGAACAGACCGAGAAGTGGCATGATCACAAGGAAGAAACCGAAGTAGTAGGCGGTACCGATCTGCGAGAGAATAACGTACACGCCTTCTGCCGGCTTCGATCCCAGCCAGCCAAGAAGGATCGAGTTAGCCACGAAGATCCAGAAGAACAGCTTGTACCACGGACGGTAGACGGCCGAACGGACCTTGGAGGTGTCGAGCCACGGCAGGAAGAACAGCACGATGATCGCGCCGAACATCACGAGGACGCCGCCGAGCTTCGAATCGATGAACAGGACGTCGAAGGTGATCGCACGCAGCATCGCGTAGAACGGCAGGAAGTACCATTCCGGAACGATGTGAGCCGGTGTTTTCAGGGAGTCAGCCGGGATGTAGTTGTCCGGGTGACCGAGATAGTTCGGCATGTAGAAGATGAAGTAGGCGAAAACCATCAGGAAGATCGACAGGCCAAGCGCATCCTTCAGCGTCGCATAGGGCGTGAAGGGAACGGTATCGGTCTTCGACTTGACTTCAACGCCGGTCGGGTTCGTCTGACCGGTGACGTGCAGCGCCCAGATATGCAGGATCACGACGCCGGCGATCATGAACGGCAGCAGGTAATGCAGCGCGAAGAAGCGGTTCAGCGTCGGATTATCGACTGCAAAGCCACCGAGCAGGAACTGCTGGATGGTTTCGCCGACGAACGGGAAGGCGGTGAAGAAGCCGGTGATAACGGTCGCGCCCCAGAAGGACATCTGGCCCCAGGGCAAAACGTAGCCCATGAAGGCGGTCGCCATCATAAGCAGGAAGATCACCACGCCGAGGATCCAGAGGATTTCGCGCGGCGCCTTGTAGGACCCGTAGTAGAGACCACGGGCGATATGCAGATAAACGGCGATAAAGAAGAATGACGCGCCGTTCTGGTGCATGTAGCGCAGCAGCCAGCCATTGTTCACGTCGCGCATGATCTTTTCGACCGAATTGAAAGCGACGGACGTGTGTGCCGCATAGTGCATGGCAAGCACGACACCGGTCAGGATCTGCACCAGCAGCATCACAGTCAGGATGCCACCGAAGGTGTAAGCGTAGTTCAGGTTGCGGGGAACCGGATACGCGACGAAGCTGTCATACATCAGACGCGGCAGCGGAAGACGCTGATCGATCCACTTCTCGACGCCAGTGGACGGCTGGTAACTCGATTGGCCACTCATTGTGTCTTATCCCCTCAGCCGATCTTGATGACAGTGTCGGATGTGAATGCGAAGGTCGGCACCGGCAGGTTCGTCGGCGCGGGACCCTTGCGGATACGGCCCGCCGTATCGTAGTGCGAGCCGTGGCAGGGACAGAACCAGCCACCGAAATCACCGGCCTGACCGAGCGGCACACAGCCGAGATGGGTGCAGGAGCCAATCATCACGATCCAGTTTTCCTTGCCCTCGCCGGCCGAACGCGCCAGGTCGGTCGCCTCGGCTGTCGCATCGACATTGGCGTTGCGCGCGACCGGGTCCTTCAGCTCAGCCAGCTGAACGGCCTGCGCTTCCTGGACTTCCTGGTCGGTACGGTTGCGGATGAAGACCGGCTTGCCGCGCCACTTGACGGTCAGCGACATGCCCGGCTCAACCGCAGACACGTCCACTTCGATCGAAGCGAGTGCGAGCGTCGATGCGTCCGGACGCATCTGGTCGATGAACGGCCAGGCGAACGAAGCCGCACCAACCGCGCCGGCCATGCCGGTCACCATGTAGAGAAAGTCGCGGCGCGTCGGCTCGCCCGCTTGATTTGTCGTTGTCTCGTGTTCGCTCACGGTCACTTTTTCCTCTCGCAATCCTGCGACACACCGCATTTGCCCCCGCAGCGGGAATCACAATCCGGCCACTGTGCAGCACAGATTCCCCGCCAGATTGGCGCGTTCTAAGCCCGATAATCTATTCTGTCCAGTCTTACGCGGGCAAGGAGCCACGTTGTCGCGGATTTACTGGATGCCATCCCCACTTGCTTGATTTAACGCAAGTGTGAGAGCAGTTCCTCAAGCAATGCAAATGCTTCGCAAGTGATCTCGGAGCCGTTACCCCTCACGCCGTCGCAAGCTCGCTTCGCGTATCCAAGAAACCACCGGATTGCCGCGCCCAGAGCTCCGAATAAAGGCCGCCGAGCTCGACGAGTTCCCGGTGGGTGCCCTGCTCGATGATCCGGCCCTTGTCCATCACCACGAGACGGTCGAGGGCGGCGATCGTCGAAAGCCGATGCGCGATCGCAAGGACCGTCTTGCCCTGCATCAGCCGGTCGAGATTGGACTGGATCGCCGCTTCCACTTCCGAGTCGAGTGCCGACGTCGCCTCGTCGAGCACCAGGATCGGTGCATCCTTGAGCATCACGCGAGCAATCGCGATACGCTGGCGCTGGCCGCCGGAAAGCTTCACGCCCCGTTCCCCGACATGCGCATCGAACCCCTTGCGACCGCGCTGGTCTTCGAGCCGCTGGATGAAATCGAGGGCTTCGGCCCGTTCGGCGGCTTTCAGCAGCTGTTCTTCCGTCGCATCTTCGCGACCGAACAGGATGTTGTCGCGGATCGACCGATGCAGAAGTGCGGTATCCTGGGTGACCATGCCGATCTGCGAGCGCAGGCTCTCCTGCGTCACGGCGGAAATGTCCTGACCATCAATCAGGATCCGGCCGCCCTCGAGGTCGTAGAAGCGCAACAGCAGGTTGACAAGTGTCGACTTCCCCGCCCCGGAGCGCCCGACAATGCCGACCTTCTCGCCCGGCTCGATGGTCAGCGTCAGATGATCGATCGCCCCCTTCTTGCGGCCATAATGGAAGGTGACGTCCTGGAAACGGATCTCCGGCCTATGGACATCGAGCTTTGTGGCATCAGGCCTGTCGGTGAGCCCGATCGGCTTTGCCACCAGCTCGGCAGAATTCTGGATCGTGCCGATATTGCGCATGATGCCGTTGAGCTGCGTCATCATCCGGCCGAGCAGCATGTTGAGGCGCAGGACAAGGCCGAGCGTGAAGGCCACGCCACCGGCCGTGACTGCGCCGGCAAACCAGAGTTCGACGGAGAGCAGCGCCACCATTAGGATCATCACGCCGGACAGGATGGCGAGCGAGGCCCGCACCCCGGTCAAAAGCCGTGCGAAGGGCCGGAGCGTATCCTGGAACCGGTCGAAGCCGGCACGGATATAGTGGTCGTTCTGCCGCTCGCGGGCAAAGAGCTTCAGCGTCTGGATGTTCGAATAGCTGTCGACCAGCCGCCCGTTCAGCATCGATGATGCTTCGGCCGTCTGCTTGGCATGATAACGGATCTTCGGCACGAAATAGCGCGCCAGCATCAGGAAGATCGCCACCCAGGCCCCGATGATTGCCGCAAGCCGCCAGTCGAGCTGCGCAACCAGCGCCATGGTCGAAACGGTGTAGATCACCATGAACCAGACGACCTGCAGCAGCGAGGTCAGAAGATCCCCGGTGGATTGCCCCGCCGACCAGACCTTGGTGACGATGCGCCCGGCAAAATCATTCTGGAAGAAGGACAGCGACTGCCGCGCCACATGCGCATGCGCCTGCCAGCGCACCAGATTGAAGAAATTGAGAACGATCACCTGCTCTTCGACAAGCGCACCGATCGTCACGACGATGAAGCGGCCGATCAGCACGATCAGCGCCATCGCAAGCAGTTCTCCGCCATGGGCAGCGATCAGCCCGTCCCAGCCCGCCTCCTTCGGCACGGTATCGAGGAGGTCGACGAGCCGCCCGACAAACCAGAAAAGGCCCGCTTCGAGCATGGCCACGGCCCCGCCGAAGATCGCCATGAGGAAGAAGGCCATCTTCGCCTGGCTCACATAGAACCAGACAAAGGCCCAGGTGTTTTCCGGCGGCCGGAGATCGTCGGTCCGTGCGAAGGGATCGAGCCAGTTTTCGAAAAGGCGAGCGATAGCTTGAAACATGAAAAGCGATATAGGCCGATTGCCGGCAAGGGCAAAGCCTGAAACGCCACGGCAGCGCATTACATTTTGGTCACCTGCTGACGCAGCACTTGGCGTCGCGGATGCTCAGCCCGCACGACGCCCGTAAAGCGCTTCATAGCGGCGGATGGTGGCCGGATCGACCGATACTTCGGCAAACAAGGGCACGGGGCTTTCGGTCAGCACCGCCCTTTGCAGGGATTGGCGTGCCGCACCGTAGAGCTGCGAAGCCAGAACCGGACGATGGGTGCGTGCGCAACCGAAACGGCAGGCGAGCTTCGGCATGGAGGGGATCGAACGCCGGGCAACGGTCTCGGCATCCTTCACCACCCGCGTGATCTTCTCGCCAAGTTGCGCCAGATAGGTCTCGCTGCTTGCTCCGACGAGTAGGCTGAGCTCGTCCGGCGCCGTCCAGTAGGCCGTATCGCTTTTTTCGATCAGTCGATGGGTGAAGCGAGCCAGCGTGTTCTTCATATAGTCGCCGACCTTGGCGAGACCGCTGCGGCTCAGCGGCTCCAGCCCGTCGATGTGGCAGAGCATGAGGCTCAGCCCATCCTCCGGCACCCCTTCCCTGCACCAGGCGTCGAGCCGGGCTTCGAGCCCCGCATAGCCCGGCAGACCGAAGGAAAGCTGGGCCGTCAGATGCTCCTGCGCCGCAAGGTCCTGCGGTTCCGGCGTGGCCAGGCGGGAAACCGCCTGCAGCGCCTCGATGCATTGGCGGACCTGACCTTCAAGAGCAACCAGAGTTTCGTACTCGCCCTCTTTCACCTCTACGACGGTAATCGTCCCGCCCTCCAGCGTGCGGAGAAAACCATCGAGGGCACCGAGCGTCTCATCGCTTGAAGTGCGCAGCGCGGAAATCAGCGGCCGTTCGGGGAAGAACCGATGTGCAAGCATCGAAAGCGATGCCTGGCTGACCGGCTTCGGCAGGGCAAGGAAGGCCTCGCGCAACGTCTTGTCACGCCCGATCAGAACCTCGAAGATCAGTTCGAAATTGCGCGGCGAAAGGTCGAGCCTGTTCCTGGCCAGGAAATCGATCACCTTGTGAGCGACGATCTCGGTCTCTTTGGCATGGGCGACCGGCCGATGGACCGACTGCGTCATGGAATGCACCTCCGGCGGATGGTCCTGTCTCCCGAGGCTACGCCCGAAATCGAAACTGTTCCTTGCCGATTTCATGAAAATGCAAGGCATCAGCGGGATCGACTGCAGGTCGTCCGTGTCACCGCGTATAGCGGGTCAGATAGATGCCCGTCAGGATCAGGGCGACACCAGCCGGTTGGCCGATATGAAACTCCGCCGTCCCGCGCACAAGATCGATCAGAAGTCCGGTGATCATCTGCCCGCCGATGATCAGAAGACCCGAGCGGGCAGCACCGATCCGCGGGAAGACATAGGAACTGATGACGACGAAGAGCGCGCCGATGATGCCGCCGGTCAGATAGAAGAACGGCACATCGGCAATCAGCGGCAGGCCGATCCGATGGAAGACAAGCACATAGACGGTCAACAGCAGGAAGCCGATCCAGTGGTTCCAGGCCGACGCCGCAAAGGCGCCGCGATCTATGGTCAGACGCCCGTTGATCGAACGGCTCATGCCGACGGCCGCCCCGCCGGCGAGAGCGATCAAGACAGCACCCAGCATTCATGCCCCCTTCGAGAAGATGAGAAGCGCACTGCCGCCGATCACGCAGATGGTCGCGAGAAAGTCGAAGCGGTTCAGCTTGCGCTGCGGCGTGCCGAAGAGCCCGAACTGGTCGGACACGAGCCCGAACAGGATCTGTCCGACGAGCAGCAGCGACAACCCACCGGCCAAAGCCAGCTCGGAGTTCACAGCGATCGAGCTCAGAGCCACAGCAAAAGCACCGGGTGCGCCGCCGAGATAGGACCAGAGCGGCGCCTTTCCGTGGGCCGGCAGGCGTCCTGTCCGGCGCGCAACCGCACCATTGGCGATCAGCAGCAGGAACGCCACCACGCCGCCCACGCCATGCACCACCCAGGAGGCGGTAAACGGTGTCGTCAGCGCCGCAAGCCCGCTATTGATCGTCACCATCACGGCAAGCAGGGCGCCGGCAAGTATCGCCCAGATCCAGTCGATATATTTCAGCATGTCGCTCCTGACGTCCCGCCTCGACGGCGCGCCTGACCGTTTGCCGTCGTGCCAGCGCATACGCCTCCCACGACAGTTTGAACAAGCCAATTCGGCTGATGCACCGATCAGCGATGGCGATGTGAGCCGGATGCCGAAACGAAAAACGGGGCATTGCCTGCCCCGCTTCCATTTGTCTTGACTGTGTGTCACGGCCTCAGAATTGTGACCAGTCGGCCTTCAGGGCTGCATTTCCATCGAAGGCCCGGGCGGTTCTTTCCCCACGGCCCCGGGCATGCGAAACCTGGGACGCAGGAGCCGAAGAGGACATCGCGGCGCGCGCCACGACCGGACGATAGGCCTCCTCGCCCAGGCGGAACTGCCCGAGCAGTCTCGTCAGTGCACTCGCCTGCTGCGCCAGGCCATGGCAGGCCGCCGTCGACTGCTCCACCATGGCGGCATTCTTCTGCGTGCCCTGGTCCATCAGATTGACGGCCGAGTTGATCTCGCCAAGCCCGGTCGATTGCTCCCGTGCCGACGTGACGATCGCCGAAACATTCTGGTTGATCTGCCGCACCTCCCCGACGATCGCCTCGAGCGCCTTGCCCGTTTCGCCGACCAGGGCAACGCCCTGACGCACCTGCTCGCCGGACACGGTGATCAGGCCCTTGATCTCCTTCGCAGCACCCGCCGACCGCTGGGCAAGCTCGCGGACCTCCTGGGCAACGACCGCAAATCCCTTTCCGGCCTCCCCGGCGCGCGCGGCCTCCACACCGGCATTGAGTGCCAGGAGATTGGTCTGGAACGCGATCTCGTCGATCACCCCGATGATGTTGGAAATCTCAGCCGACGACCTCTCGATCGCCTGCATCGCATCCACGGCCCGGCGCACCACCTCACCCGATCGCTCGGCACCGGCACGCGTCCGCGACACGAGAGCACCCGCCTCCTCCGCGCGCGATGCACTGTCCTTGACGGCCGTGGTGACTTCCTCCAGAGCCGCTGCCGTTTCCTCGACGGACGCGGCCTGCTGCTCGGTCCGCTTGGACAGATCATCGGCAGCCGCCAGCATCTCGCTGGCGCCGGCATCGATCGCCCGTGCATTTTCGCCGACGGCGCGCATGGCATCCCGCAGCCGTTCGACCGAGTGGTTGAAATTGACCCGCAAGGGATCGAGATGTTCGACAAAGCTGTCGCCAAGCTCGACGGCGAGATCACCGTCAGAGAGCCGCTGCAAGCCACCGGCGAGCCGCTCCACGGCAAACTGCACTTCAGCGGCTTCACGCGCCTTCTGCGCTTCGCGCGCCAGCCGCTCGCTTTCGCTCAGGCTGCGATTTTCGTCCGCCTGCCGTTCCAGATCCGCCCGTTCAATCGCGTTGTCACGGAAGACCGAAACGGCTGCGGCCATGTCACCAATCTCATCCTTGCGATCAGAAAACGGGATCGCCGCCTGCGTGTCGCCACCGGCCAGCGCGCGCATTGCGCCGGTGATCGCCGAGACCGGACGCACCACACGCGTCACCGAGAAGATGGCCGCCGCAAGCGCCATCAGTCCGGCGACGATGACCGCCGCGAGCGAGAGAGTGAGGGCAAGATCGGCGGATGCCTTGGCCTCCGCACGCAGCTTGCTCCCGATCTCGCGATTGATCTCGATGATCTCCCGCAGCCCCTGCCCGGCCTTAGCCCCGAGCGGAACCATCTCTGCGATCGTCTCCTTGGCCTGGTAAACCTTCGAAGCCAGTGCCTGCGCCACGAAGCTCTCTCCCAGCCCTTCGTATTCGGCGACCGTCTGCTTGAACCCATCGAAGCGCTGGCGCACTTCGGGCAGGACGATGACGGCATCAAAGCGGGCAATCGCCGCGTCCAGACGCTCGCTCGCCGCCCCAAGGTCATCGACGAGCGTCTTCTTCTCCTGCGCGGTCGCAGCCGTCAGGATCATCAGGTTGAGGCGCCGGACCTCGCCGAGCAGCGTGTCGATGTCGGCGATCATCAGAGAACGCTCGAGACGCCCGCCAAGTCCGTCGATTTGCGCGCTCATGTCGCTCACCGAGCGAACCGCGATTGCCCCCTGGCTGAGGGAGACGACCACCATCAGGCCGAAAAGAGCCGGCAGAAGAAATTTGATCTTGAGATGTGTCACGACGAAAATCCGGACTTGAAAAGGACAGGGACCGGGAAAATCCGGCCACCCTGCCTGACAGTCGGCGTCTAACGAATGGTTACCCACCCGGGGGCACATCTGGCCTTGTCCCGCCGTTTACGGTTAATCCCGCGGCGCGCCATCGGCACGTCCCTGCCGCCGATCCACTGGTACACGATGAGCCCGCGCAGGGCCTCTTCGCCATGACGACAAAGAGAATGGGGCATCTCTGCCCCATTCTGGTTAGCTCGACGAAGTTAGGTGAAGGCCAGACAGCGTCACTCCGCCGCCGCCCCCTTCGGCTCTTCGCTCGCATCCGTCTGATCGGCCAGGAAACCGCCCGACTGGCGGTTCCACAGATCCGCATAGATGCCGCCATTGGCCACCAGCTGCTGATGCGTGCCTTCCTCGACGATCCGCCCCTTGTCGAGCACGATCAGCCGGTCCATCTGCGTCAGGGTCGAGAGCCGGTGGGCAATTGCAATCACCGTCTTGTCCTCGATCAGCTTGAACAGGCTCTCCTGGATCGCCGCCTCGACTTCCGAATCGAGCGCCGAGGTCGCCTCGTCAAGCACCAGGATCGGGGCGTCCTTGAGGAAGACGCGGGCGATCGCGATACGCTGCCGCTGGCCACCCGACAGCTTCACCCCACGCTCGCCGACATGCGCATCGAGCCCGGTCCGGCCCTGCATGTCGGAAAGCCCCTGGATGAAGTCCCAGGCATTGGCCCGCTTGGCCGCCTCGATGACATCCGCATCGGTCGCATCCGGCCGGCCATAGGCGATGTTGTCGCGGATCGACCGATGCAGCAGCGAGGTGTCCTGCGTGACCACGCCGACAAGCGCCCGCAGACTGTCCTGGCTGACGGTCGAGATGTCCTGACCATCCACGAGGATCTTCCCGTTCTCCAGATCGTAGAAGCGCAGGAGCAGGTTCATCAGCGTCGTCTTGCCCGCACCCGAGCGTCCGACCAGACCGACCTTCTCGCCCGCCTTGATGGTCAGCGAGAAGTCCTCGATCACGCCCTTCTGCTTGCCGTAGTGGAAGCGCACGCCGTCATAGACGATCTCGCCCTTCGGAGCGGCAAGCTGCTTGGCAGCCGGCTTGTCGACAATGTCATGCGGCTTGGTCATCATGCCCATGCCGTCATAGACGGTGCCGATGTTTTCGAAGAGGGCTGCCACTTCCCACATGATCCATTGCGACATACCGTTGATGCGCATGGACAGCCCGATCGCAACCGCAATCGCGCCGACCGTCACCGTGCCGTTCAGCCAGAACCAGATCCCGAGACCGGCCACTAAGAATTGGACAAGCACGTTGTTGATGTCGACGCAGATGTTGAGCAGCGAGATCTGCCGCATCTGCCGGTGAACAGTGCCAAGGAAGGCATCCATGCCCTCGCGGGCATAAACCTCTTCGCGTCCCGCATGCGAGAACAGCTTGACCGTCGCGATATTGGTATAGCTGTCGACGATCCGCCCCGTCATCATCGAACGGGCATCGGCCTGCTCGCTGGAGGACTTGCGCAGCTTCGGAATGAAGTGGCGCAGGATCAGCGCATAGATGGCGAGCCAGAGCACCAGCGGCACGCCGAGCCGCCAGTCGACCGAGGCCACCAGCGCCAGCATCGAGACGAAGAAGGTCGTCGCATAGATGAAGACGTCGATGATCTTCATCACGCTTTCGCGGATCGACAGCGCCGTCTGCATCACCTTGGTCGAGACGCGACCGGCGAACTCGTTGGCGAAGAAGGTCATAGAGTGACGCAGCAGGAAGCGATGCATCTGCCAGCGGGCAATCATCGGGAAATTGCCGGCCAGAACCTGATGCATGGTGATCGTGTGCATCACACCGAGCACCGGCAGACCGATCAGCAGCAAGGCCGCCATCCAGGCGAGCGTCCCGCCTTCCGACTGCAGGAAGGTCGAACGCTCGGCCGTCGACAGCCAGTCCACGATATTGCCGAGGAACTGATAGAGGAACACTTCGGCGACCGCGATCAGCCCCGAGCAAAGGCCAAGCAGCACCAACCACCAGCCAGCCGGCTTGGTGTAGTGCCAGCAGAAGGCAACAAGCCCCTTCGGTGGCAGGGTCGGCTCACCGGCCGGATACGGATTCAGGCGGTTTTCGAACCACGAGAACATGGATAATCTCCAGAAACGGCGCGCGGACGGCACCGGACAAAAGGTGACGCGGACGCGCGAATATTCAATGATTGAGACCACTTGTGGCCGCTTGATGAATCAGTTTGGAAAAGACACGTGGAGTGACGCGCTCAGGCGGCAACAGCCATAAATCGGGGCTGGCGCGAAATACCGAATAGATCCATCGATGGCCCTCCCGCTTGCGTGTTAAAGAACGGCCTTGTTCTATCGGGCGCGGATGTCTTTTGCCAGACGGCATCCGGCGGAAACGAGACATTCGGCCGTCACTGTTGCAGACCGACCACAGCGCCTGATCCTGAGGCAGGCTCCGCTTGAGCAGCCGCACCGGATCGCCTATCAGGCTCTCATGTCCAACCTGCGCATCGCCCTTTACCAGCCCGACATCCCCGGCAATACCGGCACGATCCTGCGTCTTGCGGCCTGTCTTGGCCTGAGGGTCGACATCATCGAGCCGGCCGGCTTCGTGCTGTCCGACAAGAACCTGAAGCGCGCCGGCATGGACTATCTGGCCAGCGTCGCCATGACCCGCCATGTCAACTGGGAGCGTTTCGACGCCTGGCGACTGTCGGAGGGCCGCCGTCTCGTCCTCGCCTCGACCAAGGCTGCCCTGCCCTATACCACCTTCAACTACGCCGGAAATGACATCCTCCTGTTCGGACGGGAAAGCGCCGGCGTACCCGACCATGTGCATGATCGCGCCGATCACCGCGTGCTCATCCCCATGGTGGAAGGACAGCGCTCGATCAATGTCGCGATGTCCGCTGCCATGATCACCGGCGAAGCGCTGCGCCAGACCGGCTTTGCCTCGTAAGCGTCCAAACATCCTCTGCATCCGGCCCTCCTGTTACGACATGAGGCCAGCCTGCAACCTTAACCACAGTTGAGGTCAAGCCGTTTTCCGGCTCTCGCAAAACGCGTGTCCCGAGGTCCTTTCACGCATTGCCTATTCATCCGAAAACCGTTATGTTGCATCGCAGCAAAGCGGGAGATGGAGTCATGTTTGAGACAGCATTCACCCTGGGTCTGACACAGTTCGCCAGATCCTTGAGCTTCCCCGAGCGCGTCCGGCACCGCACGATGCGCAACGCAGCCCTGGAGCCGTGGCGGCTCCGCAACACCGGCATTGATGCCCTCTACTACGACGTCAAGGCGCTCAGCGCCGATGAGACCTTCTATATCAGCGACAGTATCGCCTCCGAGGGCCTGATCATGATCGTTCCGCCGAGTGGCGGCGGCATGCTGACGCTCTGCGAAAGCGTCGAGGAATTTCGCCTGCGCGGGGGCAAGGACGTGCGCGCCCTTGCGGTCGCCGGCATCGGCGGCTCGGCGATCGGCGCGGCTGCCTTTGCCCGCAACGTTGCGGATGCGATCGACGCGCCGGTCGCGGCCGTGGTCTCGGGTTACGGCCTGGGTGATATCGTCAACGAAGCCATCGGCGGCGCATTCCTCTTTGGCTGGCTCGGCCACATCAGAAGCAATCTCGAAGTGATCGACGACGTCGTCGGACGCCCGAAACTTGGCGCCTACGGCAAGCGCGACGAAGACGCCGACAGCCAGCGCAAGACAGGGCTCGATGCCGACACGGTTGCAACCTTGCTTGCCGATCCGTCCCTGTCCTTCACGTTGATCACCGGCCATTCGCGTGGCAATCGGGTGATCGCCGATGCCCTCTATGCCTTGAAGGGCACCGATCCCGGCCGGATCGAAACGCTGGCCAACGCCACCCGCATCGTCACCTTTGGCGGCCGCATCAAGATGCCGGAGGCCTTCACCGACGTGATCGATGTCGTCGGCGAGCTTGACTGGTTCGGCGAACTGAACTCCCGCCCGAAGATCGAGACCGATATCAAGGTCCCCTTCTGCGGCCATTCCACGAACACCGATCTGCCGGGCGCACTGCGGGTGACCAGCATCCTCGGCGACATCCTGAGCGGCCAGACCTCGGCTACCCCAGCCCCGGCTGCTCCGGTGCCTGCAGCACCTGAGGCGGTCGAGCCGGAAGCCCTTGCTGCAGCCATCGTTGAAGACACGGTGACGGAACCAGCCACCCCGGCACCGGAGCCGATCGAGGCCGCAGCACCTGCGCCGCCAATACCGGACACCCCGCAGCCGCCGGCGGTCGAGCCCGAACCGGAAGCAGCTCCAGCATCGGTCGCCGAAGCGGCCACGCCGGCGCCAGCCGTACCGGAAACTCCAGCGGCGACAAAGGCCGAAGCCAAGCCGGAGCGGTCGACGACGGAAACCACTGCGACACCGATCCTGGTGCCGCTGCCGCGCGGCAAGACAAAGCGCCCCAGGGCCAAGCCCTGAAGAAACGCCAAACACGAAAAGGCCCGCGCGAAGCGGGCCTTTATGATTCTAGATCAGGGATTTGGGGTCAGAGCTTCAACCAGGGTGTCATCGAGACATTCGCCATATTCAGCCCGGAGGACTGCAACTGCTCCTGCACGGCCTCTGCCGTCAACCGCACCCTCTGCTCGTTGAGCTCGGTATCCACCAGTCGGCTGACGCCAAGTTCAGTCGCCCCCGGCAGCCCCTGCACGAGGTCGATACCCCCGCTCACCCGCCCGCGTGTCGCGCTCACGTCGGCACTTGCACCGACCATGTCGATCAGCACCCGGTTGAGGGTCGAGATCATGCCGTCGATCTCGTCTGTCGTCGTGCTGCTGTCGATCTTGATTTCGCGCGCGCCCGGCTCGGCCGGTTCGTTCGAGCGGGCATCGAGGACGTAGTAGTTGTAGGGCGTACCCCCGAGGCTGGTCCCCGCATAGGCACGCGTCAGCATGCCGTCGCGCGCATCCTGGCGAGACACCAGCGTCGATTTCGCCGTATCGAAGTCCACCATGTTGATCGAAAGGCTGCCGTCATTGCCGGTGGTCACGGAGGCGAGCAAAGAGGCGACCTTCGGCCGTCCGCCGGCCTCGACCTGCAACCAGTTGTCGCCATTGAAGCTGCTCTCCCCGACAACGGCAACAAGTTCGGACTTCATCTGCATGATGTCGGCATTGATCGCGCCCCGGTCGGCGCCGACCGCCTTGGACAGCACGAGCTTCTGCTGCATGCGGGCGACAATATCCGTCGCCTGCTCGAGGCCGAGCGCGGCCGTGTCGGTCACGGCAGCCGCAATCTCGTTTGCCTCCTGCACGGTGCCGGAAGACAGGCTGCCGGGCCGCATCGTGGTGGAGATCGACCAATAGCTGGAAGCATTCTGATCAGCTTCGACGGCAGGAACAGGCGCCGCCTGCTTCGTCACCCGATCAAGCGCGGACGTTGACGCGCTTGCCATCGACGCTGCATTGGCAACGGACGGGTTGAGCCAGACTGAACTCATGAGAAAACCTTGTGTCGCATGTCATGTCGATCCGAAGCCGGCATCATTCCAGCTGTGTATCGGCAAGATTAGCGAGCAGGTTTTGTTTTTGGCTTTCCGCGATCGCTAGAATTTTAGCAATGCTTCGATTTGAGCGGATGCTGCCACGCGGCCGGACGCATCAGTCCGCAGACGGCAGACGCCGCATGGTGAATTCGATCTGATCGCCATCGAGCTGCCGCCAGCTTTCCACCTCTGTCCAGTAGGCGGCCTTGGGGAAGGCGTCGAACCATTCGCGCGCCTTGGCACGCGCCTCTTCACGGGTAAGGCAATAGGTTTCACGCACAAACTGGCCGCCCAGGCGTCCGGCAGTCCCGGCGCGGTGATCGGCAATGCGCTTCTTGAGACCAGTAAATGGCGGCGGGCCAGGTATCTTCGTCATGAAATCCCTCGCATGCGGACGAGATTAATCCAGCCAAAACCGGAAGGCGAGTCGATTTTACGGGGACACCCCCGCCCCGATATGGTCGCACGCGATTTCACCTGATATTCGTTCGCCTTGAGAGAGTTGCCTGAGGAAGTTGAGGGGGACGACATGGAGCGACCGGTTCTGGCGAAAGGCCTGCCCGAGGATATCGAGGAGAAGAAGGAAGCGGCGCGCGCCTGGTTCGAAAGCCTGCGCGACACGATCTGCGCTTCCTTCGAAACCCTTGAGAACGAGCTTTCGGGACCCATGGCCGACCGCGAGCCCGGCCGCTTCACCGCCAAGGACTGGCAGCGCGAAGAAGGCAAGGGCGGCGGCGGCCGCATGTCGATGATGTATGGCCGCGTCTTCGAGAAGGTCGGCGTGCACACCTCGACCGTCCACGGCGAGTTTTCACCGGAGTTCCGCAAGCAGATGCCCGGCGCCGAGGAGGATCCGCGCTTCTGGGCCTCCGGCATTTCGCTGATCGCCCATCCGGTCAATCCCAACGTGCCAACCGTGCACATGAACACCCGCATGGTCGTCACCTCAAGCCAGTGGTTTGGTGGCGGCGCAGACCTCACCCCCGTGCTCGACCGCAGACGCACCCAGGACGACCCGGACACCCGCCTCTTCCATCGGGCCATGGAAGTTACCTGCGAGCGCCATACGAGCGTCGCGGATTATCCCACCTACAAGAAGTGGTGCGACGAATACTTCTTCCTGCCCCACCGCAACGAGCCGCGCGGGATCGGCGGCATCTTCTTCGACTGGCTGACGGCGGACGAGGAAAAAGGCGGCTGGGCCGCCAATTTCGCCTTCGTCCAGGATGTCGGTCGCGCCTTCAATCTGGTCTATCCGAAGATCGTCCGGGCCAATTTCAACAATCCCTGGACGGAGGAAGACCGCGAGGAACAGCTCGTCAGACGCGGCCGCTATGTCGAGTTTAACCTGCTCTACGACCGCGGAACGATCTTCGGTCTGAAGACCGGCGGCAACGTCGAATCAATCCTCTCCTCGCTGCCTCCGCTGGTCCGTTATCCCTGATCCATCAGGTTAACGCTGACATCCGATATGTCCCGCTCGTTCACAAAAAAGAATGGGCGGCGATTTCCGCTGGTTGCGGCAAAGTGTGTCGGAAACTTGACAGTTTGCATTGCGCTCCGCATTGACGCGGCTCATTCTCCCCCTCGCACGCAGTATCGAGGAGGAGATTGCGATGACCCCGTCCAGCACAGTATCCGTGTCCAGCGTGAGTCAGCCCATCGACCGTGCGATCGAAGCGCCAGAACTGATCGATCGCCTGGCCGAGCAGTTACGTCAGTCGAGTGACGTCGACCTGCCCCATTCCTACTTCGTTGAACAGGTTCGGCTCGGTCTGGCCGGCAAGGATCTCGCCGACCGGCTCGCCGCCAACGACATCGAAAGTGGCGCGCATCGAGGCAAGCGCCAGCCGGCTCGTTCGGTTTTCCACGCCTGGGCAATGCCCGATTGAACACAATCCACCGCGTCGATTGTCCCCTTGCCCGCACCTGGTGCGGGCATTTTTTTCGACCCTGGAGAACAAGACGCGTCCTGATGCGTTTGTACGGTCGAAGCAGACCACGGAGGAGAACGACGTGAAGCATTTCGAGTGTGGAAGCCTGGTCCCCGGCTGCGATTGGCACACCCGCGCCGAAGAAGAAGCCGAGGTGGTCAGACGCGTCATCGACCACATGCGCGTCACCCATGGCGAAGACCTGATCCGCCCGGCAACGGTCGATCACATCAAGGAGCGGATCCGCGACGATCAGCCCACGAAGGCATGAGAAAACCCGCGCCCAGACAATGAAAACGGAGCCCGACGAGCGGGCTCCGTCTGTTGCGGTGAAAGAGCTCAGCTGCTCGGCAGCATGACCTTGTCGATGACATGAATGACGCCATTGTCCGTGCGGATATCGGCGCTCACGACGTTCGCGCCGTCGACGGTCACGCCGGCACCGGACTTCGACACGGCGAGCGTCCGGTCTCCACCGCTCTTGATCGTGCGGACATGGATCGTGCGGCCCGGCAGCATGGTCGAGGTCAGTTCGCGACCCACCACATGGTAGCTCAGGATCGCCGCGAGCTGGTCCTTGTTTTCAGGCTTGAGCAGGTTCTCGACCGTGCCGGCCGGCAATGCGGCAAAGGCTTCGTCGGTCGGTGCGAAAACGGTCAGCGGCCCGCCGCCCGAAAGCGCGTCGACGAGACCGGCAGCCTCTGCGGCGGCAAGCAGCGTCTTGAAGCTGCCGGCCTGCTGGGCCGTTTCGACGATGTTATTGGCATTGGCGGAAGACGCAGCAAGCGTGATGCCGGCGGCGGCGAAGGCAAGAGCGATGCGGTTCATGAAAATCCCTCCTCGGAAAGGCCTGACCGACGTCATGTCGATCCAGTGAAGCCGCAAGGGATACGCTGGCGAAACGCCTGCCGGATCGCAGCCGCACGGACACTCTTTGTTGAGGAAGATCGGATGAACCGGAACCGCATTCCGGCGTATTGCCTTACCTTGATCTGCAG
The DNA here is from genome assembly GCA_027533385.1 of Rhizobium sp. Taxonomy (GTDB): domain Bacteria; phylum Pseudomonadota; class Alphaproteobacteria; order Rhizobiales; family Rhizobiaceae; genus Allorhizobium. The sequence goes on from JAPZUE010000055.1 coordinate 116,829, forward strand.
AAACGTCAGGCCTTCGCCAGCGTTTCCAGCCGATTAAGCAGATCCTCGCGGCTCAGATTGAACTGCGAGGCGATCCAACCCTCCTCCAGCTTTCCGAGGATCTCGCCGACTTTCGGCCCTGCCGGAATGCCGGCAGCCAGCACGTCAGCCCCCTTGACCGGCAGCACCGGCCGCACGAAACCTTCCGCCCGCCTGAGCAGCGAAAACAGCCGGGCGCTGCGGGCCATCGCCTTCTGATCCCCCTCGGCGCGCGCCCGCGCCGCAGCAAGCTCAAGCTTCAGCATGGCAATCATCCCGTCCTTGCCGAAGCGGTAGAGATCGCGGTCGAAGGCAACATCGGTCACCGTCTCCTGCGGCTTCGGCGCCCGGGCAAAGCGGTCGAGCGCCAAGGCCTCGGCATTCGAAAGCCGAAGCCGTTCCGACAGCGTCACCAGCCGCGCCGCATCCTTCGGCACGATCGCCGAGAGCCTCAAGAGGGGATCCGGCTCCCAGCCGAGCGCCTGCTCGGTCGCGATCAGCCCCGGGATCGCATCGATCCCCCATTTCTCCGTCTCCGGCAGGATCTCGGTGAGCACCGCCGACTGCCGCATCCACAGAAGCGCCCGTCCCGGGTCGCGCGCGGACAAAAGCTTCTTCATTTCCGCCCAGACCCGCTCGGCCGACAGCGTCTTCAGCTGCGTCCGCGCCCGGGCGCATGCTTTCAACCCCTCGGCATCGGGCCGACCGCTGCCATAATGGGCAAAGAAGCGGAAGAAGCGCAGCACCCTCAGATAATCCTCGGCAATCCGCTGCTCGGCACTGCCGATGAAGCGCACGGTCTTGGTTTCGATATCAGGCAAGCCGCCGACCAGATCCACCACCTCGCCATCCGCCCTGGCATAAAGTGCATTGATCGTCAGATCCCGCCGATCGGCATCCTCCTGCCAGGTGGCGCCGAAGGAGACATGCGCATGCCGCCCGTTGGTTTCGACATCACGCCGCAGCGTCGTCACCTCGTAACCCTTGCCGTCAACGACCAGCGTCACCGTGCCATGCTCGATCCCGGTTGGTACGGCCTTGATGCCCTTGGCCGCCGCCCGCCCGCTCACCTCTTCCGGCAGAAGCGTCGTCGCAAGATCGATATCGCCGACCGGCAGCCCCATCAGGCTGTTGCGCACCGCGCCGCCGACCACCCGCGTTTCCGCACCGCCGCTGTTCAAGAGCGTCATCACCCGCTGAAGCGCGGGCGCCTGGAACCAGTCGCGATCGGCCAGATTGGTCATGCCCACATTGGTCATGCATAGAGCCTTTCATAAAGCGTCCGGATGATGCCGGCGGTAATGCCCCAGATATGCCGCTCGCGATAGGGCATCACGTAGAAATGCCGGACAGTGCCCTGCCACATCCGGCTGTCCTGCCGATGATTGGCGGGGTCCATCAGGAAGGACAAGGGCACCTCGAAGACGCTGTCCACCTCGTCCGGATTGAGCGTCAGCGAGAAACCGGGCTGCACCACCGCCAGCACCGGCTGGATGCGGAAACCCGTTCCCGAAAGATATTGCGGCAGCCGCCCGACCGTTTCGACGAAGCGGCGGTCGAGACCGATCTCCTCTTCCGCCTCGCGCAGCGCCGCTTCTTCGGGCGAGGCATCCGTCGCATCGATGCCGCCGCCGGGAAAGGCGATCTGGCCCGCATGCTTGCGCAGCTTGTCGGTGCGCTGCGTGAGAATGATCCGCGCATCCTCGCAATCGTCGATGACGCCGATCAGAACGGCCGCATCCCTCAGCTTCAACTGCTCGATTTGCAGAATGCTGTCGCGGTTCAACACATGGTCGCCATGGTCGCGCCAGGCGTGTTCCAGCGGCGCGCCGACCTGTTCGAGCGCCCGGCGACGGAAATCATCGGCGGTAAAATTCATGCGGTTCATCGCGACAGTCGGTCGAGTTCATCGGCGGGCATGATCGGGAAGACCGCCCCGCCCGACCGCACGGCAAACATGACCCTGCCATCGATATCGACGATCTCCCCGCGTTCGACGAGATCATACATGACGGCGCGCGACACGAGAGCCTCAAGCCGGCCACGAACCGCAAGATAGGGCTTCAGCTCGTGGTTTTCCCCGACGATTTCGAACCTGAGCGGATGATCCGGTCCAGCCTCGACGACATCGCCGACATTGGTGCGAAACGTCAGCAGCGACTCACCGGCATTTTCCGTCACGCTCATCTCGACGGCGACGAAATGCGCGTCCTGAACCCGGATGCCGACCTTTTCCACAGGTGTGACGAGATAGGTCTTGCCGTCTTCGTCCTTGCGCAAAACGGTCGAAAACAGCCTGACAAGGGGAGCCCGGCCGATAGGCGTGCCCATGTAGAACCAGGTACCGTCAGACCTGATTTCCATGTCGAGATCCCCGCAGAACGGCGGTTCCCAGCGTTCCACCGGCGGCAGCGAGGACTTTCCACCCGATGTTTGCGCTGACGCGCGCGAAATCAGTGCGGCAAGCCCCGCCGCATCTGTCGTCGCCTTCAGCGTCTCACCCGTCATCTTTGCGTCCCGGTTTTGTCTTTAGTTCATAACAGTCACGAGATAGTCATTCGAAACGTCCTTGTCAGCCGTCCTCTCGCCAATAAGTTAGTTTCAGTAACATGCACCCTCGCGCGTCCGTTCGATTCGCCGGACCAGGCCAACACCAATTGGAGCAGACCATGGGCATGATGCCAAATCCCGATGTCGCACTGGATGAGAAGGCGATCGTTGAGCAGGCCGAAAAGGCGCTCGCCGATATCGCAACGATCCGCCAGGAAGTGGCCAAGGTGATCTTCGGCCAGGAAAAGGTCGTCGAGAACACCCTGCTCGCAATCCTCTCCGGCGGCCATGCGCTGCTCGTCGGTGTCCCGGGTCTCGCCAAGACCAAGCTCGTCACGACCCTTGGCACGGTTCTCGGCCTTGATGCCAACCGCATCCAGTTTACCCCCGACCTTATGCCCTCGGATATTCTCGGCACCGAAGTCATGGATCAGGACGACACCGGCCGCCGCTCCTTCCGCTTCGTCAAGGGCCCCGTCTTCGCCCAGCTGCTGATGGCCGACGAGATCAACCGCGCCAGCCCGCGCACCCAGTCGGCGCTTCTGCAGTCTATGCAGGAATATCACGTCACCATCGCCGGCCAGCCCTACCAGCTGCCGGCCCCCTTCCACGTGCTCGCGACCCAGAACCCGCTGGAGCAGGAAGGCACCTATCCGCTTCCGGAAGCCCAGCTCGACCGCTTCCTGCTGCAGGTTGACGTTCTCTATCCGGAACTCGCCGCCGAGCGGCAGATCCTTCTGGAAACCACCGGGGTCAGCGACCGCCGCGCCAGTGCCGTCATCAACAGCGAGCGGCTGATGGAAATCCAGAAGCTGATCCGCCAGATGCCGGTCTCCGACACCGTCGTCGACGCAATCCTCTCGCTCGTCCGCTCCGCACGTCCCGGCCATGGCAATGCGTCGACCGACAAGAACGTCGCCTGGGGGCCCGGCCCCCGCGCCGGCCAGGCCCTGATGCTCTGCGCCCGTGCCCGCGCACTCTACGAAGGCCGCCTTGCTCCCTCCATCGACGACGTGCATGCGCTCGCCGAACCGGTGCTCGAGCACCGCATGGCGCTGACCTTCCCGGCCCGCGCCGAGGGCATGACCGTCCGCGACGTGATCGCGGGCCTCGTTTCCGACCTGCGCAAGTAACGGAGGCTTTAACCGCGTGGCATCGATCGGCCAGATCGTCGAGCAGACACCCGGAAGCGAAGTGCTGAAGCGCGCCCGCCAGCGCGCCGTGCTCGTGCCGGACTGCATGGTCGAGGCAAAGCGCATCGCCAACACCGTGATCGCCGGCTGGCATGGCCGCCGCAAGCGCGGCATCGGCGAGAACTTCTGGCAGTTCCGCCCCTATGCCGATGGTGAGAGCTTCTCGCGCATCGACTGGCGCCGCTCGGCCCGCGACGACCACATGTATATCCGTGACCGCGAATGGGAGGCGGCCCACACCGTCTGGCTCTGGGCCGACATGTCGCCGTCGATGATGTACAAGTCGACGCTCGCCTCAGTCTCCAAGGAAAGCCGCGCCCTCGTCCTGATGCTGGCGCTCGCCGAAATTCTCGCCCGCTCCGGCGAACGCATCGGCTGCCCCGGCATCATGGAACCGATCTCGGCCCGCAACGCTGCCGAACGGCTGGCAACGGCCATCATGCATGCCCCCATCACCGAAGGCCTGCCCGACACCCGCATGATCCGGGGATCGAGCGACATCGTCCTGATCGGCGATTTCCTCGATGATGCCGACCGGGTGATGGAGCGCATCACGCCGCTTGCCCGTCGCGGCCTGCGCGGTCATGTGGTCGAAGTCGCCGATCCCGCCGAGGAAACCTTCCCCTACACCGGCCGCACCGAGTTCACCGATCCCGAAACCGGCGAAAAGCTCACCTCCGGCCGCGCCGAGACGCTGCGCGACGACTACCAACAGGCCTATCTCGCGAGGCGTGACTCGATGTCGGATCAGCTGCGCCGCATGGGCTGGAGCTTCACCCACAACCGCACCGATCGCCTCGCTTCCGAGGCCCTCGTCGCCGTCCACATGCACCTGTCGGGCATGCCGCCCGCCGTTAACAGGAGTGCGGGCTGATGTTCGGTATCCCCCTCGCCTTCGGCGCTCCCGCCATTCTCGGTGCCCTGCTCGCCCTGCCACTGATCTGGTGGCTGCTGAAACTCACCCCGCCGCGCCCCAAGGCGGAAGTCTTTCCGCCGCTGAAGATCCTGGCCGGCGTGTTGAAGCGCGAGGAAACGCCCTCGAAAAGCCCCTGGTGGCTGACGCTTCTGCGCATGCTGATGGCCGCGATCGTCATCTTCGCGCTCGCCGACCCCGTGCTCAACCCACGCAACGCCACCCTCTCCGGCGATGGCCCGCTGCTGCTCGTCGTCGACAACGGCTGGGCAACCGTGGGCGACTGGGACCGCCGCGTCGAGACCGCGACCGCGCTGATCGGCGATGCCGCTGACCGCAGCCTGCCCGTCTCGATCGTCTTCACCGCAGATCCGACCCATGACGCGATCCCCGGCACGCCAGCCGTCGCGCTCGAAAAGCTTGCCGCCGCCACACCCCATCCGCAGCGCCCGGATCGTGCGCGCACCATCGAAGCGCTGCGCACCACCTTCTCGTCGGAGCGCCCCGGCACGCTCGCCTATGTCTCCGACGGCATCGCGCGCGACGCCGAAGATCCGTTCCTGTCCGATCTCGCCAGCCTCTCGCCCGCCGAATTCCGCATCGTCGAAGGCGACGGCGCAACGAGCGTCGCCATCACCGGGGCCAACAACGGCTCGGATGCGCTGACCGTCACGCTGTCGCGCCTTAACGCATCCGAAGCCCGCAGCCTTGTTGTCGATGCCCAGGACCGTCAGGGCCGTGTGATCGCCTCCGGCCAGGTCGATTTCGCCCCCGGCACCACCGAGGCCTCTGGTGAGATCGCCGCCCCCTTCGAACTGCGCAATGATTTCGCCCGCCTGTCGATCGCGGGTGTTGCTTCCGCCGGCGCCACCCACCTGCTCGACGACGGCTTCCGTCGCCGCAAGGTGGCGCTCGTCTCCGGCGACAGCGGTGACGGTTTCCAGCCGCTGCTCTCGCCGCTCTACTACATCGAGCGCGCCCTCGGCCCCTATGCCGATGTGGTCAAGCCAGGCCAGACGGATCTGGCCGTCGCCATCCCTGAAATCCTGGCCCAGAACCCGTCGGCGCTGGTGCTGGCCGATGTCGGCCGTCTGCCAGCCGATGTCTATGATCCGCTGCAGGCCTGGATAAACCGTGGCGGCACGCTGATCCGCTTCGCCGGCCCCCGCCTGGCTGCTGCCCCCGCCGATGATCCGCTCGTGCCGGTCATCCTGCGTCAGGGCGAACGCGCTCTCGGCGGTGCGCTCTCCTGGGCCGAGCCGCAACCGCTTGCCGATTTCCCGAGCTTTGGCCCCTTTGCCGGCATGCCGCGCCCCGAAGGCATACTCGTCAAGCGCCAGGTGCTCGCCGAACCGACACCCGATCTCGCCGCCCGCACCTGGGCAAGCCTTGCCGATGGCACGCCGCTAGTCACGGTTGAGGAAACCGGCGCCGGCCGCATCGTGCTCTTCCATGTCAGCGCCGAGGCCACCTGGTCGGACCTGCCGATCTCCGGCACCTTCGTCGAAATGCTCCGCCGCATCGTCCAGCTGACCCGCGTTGGCGCCGCCGAGGCGGGAGGTGGCCAGGCGACCGCGCCATCGCTGCCGCCGTTCCGCCTGCTGACCGAACGCGGCGCGCTCACCGCCGAAGCCGGAGCAGCCAAGCCCCTGTCGCTTGGTCCGGATCGTCCCGAGGCCGCGACCTTCGACAACCCGCCCGGCCTTTACGGCACCGAAGACGGCTTCACGGCACTCAACCTCCTGCCGGCGGAAGCCACGCTCCGTCCTCTTCCCTCGCCGGCAGGCCTCACCGTCGCCCGCGACCCCATGGCCGGCACGGCGGCGACCCCGCTGAAGCCGAGCCTTCTGACCATCGCCTTCCTGCTTCTGGTGATCGACAGCCTGATCGTGCTCTTCATGGGCGGCGCCTTCTCCCGCCTGCCGAAGCGCGCACCGGCGGCTGCCGCATCTATCTTGGCGCTCGCTGTCGCCCTTGCCGCCGTGGCACCGCCGGGTCAGGCGCTTGCCCAGTCGCGGGATGCCAAGCCCGGCGACGAGCAGATCCTCGAACGCCTCGACAACACCCATCTCGCCTATGTCATCACCGGCGAGGCAGAGGTCGATCGCCTGTCGGAACAGGGCCTCACCGGCCTCACCGATTTCCTCACCTATCGCACGACGCTCGAACCGGAGCCGCCGGTGGGGGTCGACATCTCGAAGGACGAATTGTCCTTCTACCCGATCATCTTCTGGCCGATCTCTGCCTCCGCGCCGATGCCCTCGGCTGCCGCGATCAGCCGCATCGACGCCTATATGAGATCAGGCGGCACTGTGCTCTTCGACACCCGCGACCAGGGCTCGACACTGGGAAATGACGTGGGCGCCTCGCCGAACGGCGAACGCCTGCAGGCGATCCTCGCCAATATCGACATCCCGCCGCTGGAGCCCGTGCCCTCCGATCACGTGCTGACGCGTGCTTTCTACCTGCTGCAGGGTTTCCCTGGTCGCTACAGCGGCAGCCCGCTCTGGGTCGAAGCCCGTCAGGAAGCGCTCAACAGCAACAGCGGTGTCGCCTCCTCCGGCGATGGCGTGACCCCGATCATGATCACCGGCAACGACCTGATGGGTGCCTGGGCGATCGATGCCAATGGTGCAAGCGTGTTGCCCGTCGTGCCCGCCGACGAGATGCAGCGCGAAATGTCCTTCCGCTCCGGCGTCAACATCATGATGTATATGCTGACCGGCAACTACAAGGCAGACCAGGTCCATGTGCCTGCTTTGCTCGAAAGACTGGGGCAGTGAGACCATGACGCTCGAATTCGCCCCCTTCATTCCCTGGATCGCAATCGCAGCCCTTGCCGTGCTGGCGGTCGGCCTTTCCGCCCTCGGCTTTCTGCGTGGTGTGCGCGGCACGGCCATCCGTCTCGCCGCCTCGATCGCCGTTCTGGCAGCGCTGGCCAACCCGCTTCTCCTGCAGGAAGAACGTGACCCGCTGACCACCGTTGTGCCCGTCATTGTTGACCGCAGCCAGAGCCAGCAGATCGCCGGCCGCGCCGAGCAGACGGATCAGGCACTGCAGGGCATCCGCGACCGCCTCGGCCGTTTCCCCAACATCGAGCCGCGCATCGTTGAAGTCACCGACCCCGGCGACAGCGACGCGCCCTCCACCAAGCTCTTCGAGGCCCTTGCCGCCGCAACCACGGACGTTCCACCGGCCCGCGTCGGCGGTGCGATCTTCCTCACCGACGGTCAGGTGCATGACATACCCGGCGAAAATCAGCCCCTGCCCTTCAACGCACCGGTACATTCCCTGATCACCGGCAAGGCCGACGAATTCGACCGCCGCATCGAAATCCTCCGCGCCCCGCGCTTCGGCATCGTCGATGAGGAACAGGAACTCACCTTCCGCGTCTTCGACGACGGCGAAGCCTCCGACCAGCCGTCAGATGTTTCGGTCAAGATCAACGGCGAAGACCTCGGCATCGTCCCGGCTGTTCCCGGCGCCGAGACGTCCTTTGCCTTCCGCGTGCCCCGTGGCGGCAACAATGTGCTGGAATTCTCCGTCGCCGCCACACCGGGCGAAGTGACCGACGTCAACAACCGCGCCATCCATCTGATCGAGGGCATCCGCCAGAACCTCCGCGTGCTGCTCGTCTCGGGCGAGCCGCATGCCGGTGAGCGCGCCTGGCGCAACCTCTTGAAATCGGACGCCTCCGTCGACCTCGTGCATTTCACCATCCTGCGCCCGCCGGAAAAGCAGGACGGCACTCCGATCAACGAGTTGTCGCTGATCGCCTTCCCGACCCGCGAGCTATTCGTCGAGAAGATCAATGATTTCGACCTGATCATCTTCGACCGCTACCAGCATCGCGGCGTGCTGCCGATCCTCTATTACGACTACATCGCCGAATATGTGAGGAATGGCGGCGCCCTGCTCATCGCAGCCGGCCCCGAACATGCCGGCCAGGACTCGATTGCACTCACCCCGCTCTCCTCGGTCCTGCCGGCAACACCGACTGGCGATGTGCATCAGGCCGGCTTTTATCCGCGCCTCTCCGACCAGGGTAAGCGCCACCCGGTCACCCGTGGCCTCGATGGCTCGACCGTCGAGCCGCCGCAATGGGGTCGCTGGTTCCGCAGCGTCGAAGTGGGCCGGACCGACGGCGAAACCGTCATGACCGCCGACGGCGACCGTCCGCTGCTCGTGCTGAACCGCGCCAATGAAGGCCGCGTTGCCATGCTGCTCTCCGACCAGGGCTGGCTCTGGGCGCGCGGTTTTGAAGGCGGCGGGCCGCATGTCTCGCTCTATCGCCGCATCGCCCACTGGCTGATGAAGGAGCCGGAACTCGAGGAAGAGGCGCTGAAGGCCCGCGCCACCGGCCGTACGCTCGAAGTCACGCGCCAGACCATCGGCGAGGCCCCAGGCCCCGCCACGATCACCACACCCTCGGGCGAAACCATTGCGCTGAACCTGAATGAGATCCAGCCCGGCCTCTATCGCGGCGAGCGCCGCATGACCGAGACCGGCCTCTTCACCGTCACCAATGGCGACTTCTCGACCCTCGTCCATGTCGGCGCCGTCGACGCCCCCGAATTCCGCGCGATGATCTCGACCACGGACACGCTTGTCCCCATTAGCGAGGAAACCCGCGGCCTCACCGCCCGCCTCGACGACGGCGACGCCAGCATTCGCATCCCCGACATCCTGCCGGTCCGAGGCGAGGTCCGCGTCGCCGACGACCGCCGCATGCTGATCCGCCTGACGGACGAAACGGTGCTGAAGGGCGTCAACACAATGCCGCTGTTTGCGGGATTTGCAGGCTTGGGGATCTTGCTGCTGGCGGTATCCGCCATGTGGTGGCGCGAGGGGCGGTAAGGCTTGGCAAGCGGGCCATCTGGATTCTGCCGTGTTTTCCCGCTATGGTAGCGACATGACCAAAGCCGACCTCAAGCAGACACAGACAGGGCAATGGATGCTGCGCGATCCGCGCACAGGCCAGTATGTCGAACTGCGCGGGGCGAACTCCATGAAGGTTTCGGATCTTCCGTTGAGGAAGGGGATCGATCTGACCAAGCCGATCGCAGCTCAGGCTCTGGGTGCCGGTTCAGGCTCGCAAAAATCTAAGTAGCACCAGCTATGGCCGGAGCGCTTCTCGACACCCACGCGCTCTACTGGTTGATCACAGCAGCCAGCACCATGTCGCAGGAATCTCTTCTGGCAATCGCCGAAAGCCAGACATCCAGGTGTCTCTTGATATCGCTGATAAGCGCCTGGGAACTGTCGCTGGCCGCACTAAAGCCGGCGCACAAAGACCCGATGCTTCTGGATGACAAGTCGCCGTCACGCTGGTTTGCGTTGGCAAAGGCCGCAACAGGCGCCAGGGTCGCACCGATACACCACAAAATTGCCTGCGAAGCCGCAACAGTGGTGGTCGACACGGGGCACAAGGACCCCGGAGATTGTTATTTGATTGCAACGTCGCGCGTCAAAAACACACCGCTGATTACGAGAGATCGGACACTGATCGAACTTGCAGCAAAGGGCCACCTAGAGGTGATCCGATGCTAATGCGCCCCGAAAGGCCCGCCCCTTGAAGCTTCTTTCCCTGAATTGTTGGGCCGGGCGCCTGTTTCCCTCGATCCGTGACTATATCCTGTCAGAAAATGCCGACGTGATCTGCCTTCAGGAAGTCCTGCGATCGGATACGACCGAAGCGGAATGGGTGACCTATCGAGATGGTCACCTGGAATACCAGCAGCGCGCCAACCTCTTTGAAGACATGCGGGCCGTTCTCCCTGATCACGACGCCTTCTTTTGCACCTCCATGCGGGGCGAACTCAGCGCAGACACCGGACCCATCTGGGCGGAATTCGGCCTGGCGACCTTCGTCCGCCGCCGCCTTCCTGTTCTCGGCCACGCCATGGACTTTATCCATGACCAATACCGCCACGACGGCTGGGGACCACATCCCCGCCCCCGCAACGCCCATGTAGTCAGGATCCATGATCCCGAAACGGGAGACCCAACGACCGTCGCCCACCTGCACGGCCTGCGTGGCGAGGATGGCAAGCACGACACGCCGGTACGCCTGGCACAGGCCCATGCGCTGGTCGCCTTGATCAATCGCCTCTGGCGTCCGAACGAGAAACTCATCGTCTGTGGTGACTTCAACCTCCTGCCCGACAGCGTCACATTCGACATGTTCAACTCTCTCGGGCTGACGGACCTGGTGACGGCAGGCGCCTTCACGGGGACACGAACGTCCTACTATACAAAGCCGGAACGGTTTGCGGATTACATCCTGGTGAACCGAGAGATCGATGTCTCCCGCTTCGAGGTCATCCGCGAACCCGAAGTTTCCGATCATTGCCCTCTCCTCCTGGAGTTCACCTGATCCCTCAGGGCAGCTACGGCAACCGAGCCAACACCTCGACACACCATCAACCCTGGCCTAGTCTCAGCCCTCATGACCACGCCCCTCTCCCTCTCCGACACCGTCCCCGAAACCGCCCGCGACGCGATCCTCGCCGGCATCAAGGCCCACAACGACACCCTGCTCGGCCCGACCGACCGCAGGGACGTCTTCATCCCGATCACCAGCGAAGACGGCGACGTCGATGGCGGGCTGATCGGCTATACCGGTCGGGGCTGGCTCTATGTGGAATTGCTCTTCGTCCCCGAACGCCTGCGCGGTCAGGGCATGGCGGCAAGACTTCTGGCGCTTGCGGAGGAGGAAGCCAGGGCCCGCGGCTGCATCGGCGCCTATATCGACACGATCAACCCGGTCGCCTGCCGCACGTACGAGCGCGCCGGCTACCGTGTCTTCGGTCGCATCGAAAATTTCACCAGAGGGCTCGATATATGCTGGCTGATCAAGCGCTTCGGGGAAGCGCCTGACTCGCCACATCAGGCAGAGGCATAGGCCCGGACAGGTGCCTCTTCCGTTGCGGAAACGGGCTCGGCCATGACAGCCTTGCAGTCCCGCCAGGCGATCACGCCCTTCAGCCGCGCATGCACATCATCCGCCAGCGGCACGATCAGCACCCGGTTCGGGTCGACGGGACCGGGAAAATCCAGCGCCTTGTAGGCCACCTTCTCGAAACCGAGCGGCATGTAATAAGGCGGGTCGCCGATCAGGATGACGCCTTCCGAACCCTTGCGCCGCGCCGCCTCGATGGCGATCCGCACCAGTTCGCGGCCAATGCCCCGGTTCTTGTGGGAAGGGCGCACGGCGAGCGGCCCGAGCAGATGCCCCTTCACATCCCCGGCCAGAACCGGCGTCATGCGCACCGAGGCAATGGTCTCACCATTGTCGGCGCAGATGAAGGAGAGCGACCGGTCATGCGGCCCCTGCTCGCGAATGCGGGCTGCCGCACGCGTGTGCCGGCCGGGACCGAAAGCTTCTTCGTTGATGAGTTCGATGACGGCGTCGTGCGACGCATCCTCGGTGAGGTAGACAAGGCCGGAGTGAAACATGGATGACCGAAACCAAAAAGACAGACAGCAATAGAGTTCACGCGCACGGGGCTCGTGCGTTCGAGAGCTTCAGCGTCGTCGTGGGTTCCGTGCGATGGTCATCGGGGCCTTCAAATCTTGAGTTTGGTTCCGATAGCAGCAAAATTTCCGCGCGTCCAACGGAAAACGCACTGTTCAATCGTCAGCCCCTCGCAATCCCCGCCAACAACCGTATTTTCCGGGTCACGTTCAAACGAGAAGGAAACAACCATGGGCAAGCTGGTGGATGGCGTCTGGCACGACGTCTGGTACGACACGCAGTCGACGTCCGGACACTTCAAGCGCGCTGATGCAAGCTTCCGCAACTGGGTGACGGCAGACGGCTCCGCCGGTCCTTCGGGCAAGGCTGGCTTCAAGGCCGAGGCCGGTCGCTACCATCTCTACGTCTCCTATGCCTGTCCCTGGGCCCATCGCACGCTGATCTTCCGCAAGCTGAAGGGGCTCGAAGACCTGATCTCGGTCTCGGTCGTCGATCCGCTGATGCTGAAGAACGGCTGGGAATTCCATGACCGCGATGGCGCGACAGCCGATCATCTCTTCGGCTCCGATTTCCTTTGGCAGGTCTATGTGAAGGCGGACCCGAGCTTTTCCGGCCGCGTTACGGTTCCGGTCCTCTGGGACAAGCAGACGGGCACGATCGTCTCGAACGAAAGTTCGGAGATTATCCGCATGTTCAATTCGGCCTTCGATCACCTGACCGGCTCGAGCCTCGACATGCACCCTCAGGATCTCCACGCCGAGATCGACGAGATCAACGCCCGCATCTATGACACCGTCAACAACGGCGTCTACAAGTCAGGCTTTGCCACCTCCCAGGAAGCCTATGAGAGTGCCGTCTATCCGCTCTTTGCAACACTCGACTGGCTGGAAGCACGCCTGACAAACCAGCGCTATCTGTTCGGCAACCGCATGACCGAAGCCGATTGGCGCCTGTTCACCACGCTGGTGCGCTTCGATCCGGTCTATGTCGGGCATTTCAAATGCAATATCCGCCGCATCGCCGATTATCCGGCACTATCCGGCTATCTGCGCGACCTCTACCAGACCCCAGGCGTGGCGGAGACCGTCGAGATGCGCCACATCAAGCATCACTATTATCGCAGCCACACCATGATCAATCCGACCGGCGTGGTCCCCGTAGGCCCGGAAGAAGACCTGATGGCGCCACACGGCCGCGAAGCGCTCGGCGGCTGAACCTCACCAGTGATGTGCGGGGGCCATGTCTCCGGTGAGCTCCGCGATCCGCCGCAGCGTCGCCTGGGTCACACCGTCAGGAAGCCTGTCCAGATCGAAAAAGCCGGCCTCGGCAATCTCCCGACCGGCTGGCCGCTCCGCCGTCGGCCGGACTGTGACGCGGTAAAGCAGAACATGATCGCGCCGGCTGATCCGCGCATTGAAATAGACATGGAAGAATTCCGGCGCATCGACCGGTTCCAGGTTGCCCTCTTCCCGCATCTCCTTGATCAGCGCCTCGATCGCCGTCTCGCCGCGTTCGACCCCACCGCCCGGCAGATGCCAGCCCGGCACATACGTGTGGCGCACGAGAAAGATCCGCCCCGCCTCGTCGAAACAGGCCGCCCGCACGCCAAGCGTCATGCCACGGCTGATGGCGAAATAGACATGCAGCAGACGAACAAGGAACCTCTTCGGCCATCCGAGCCTTTCGCTATCGGCGCCGGGTCCGGCACCATCCGCTGGCTTCATTTTCCTTGCCCCTCGGTTTCAGCGCAGCTATGAGAAGCGCCATGTTCAAGCTCGCCCACATCTCCGACGTGCATCTCGGCCCGCTGCCGAACCTGACGATCCGGGAACTGGCATCGAAGCGGATTACGGGCTATGTGAACTGGCATCGCAACCGTCGCAAGCATCTTTTTCCCAATGCGCTGGAAATGGTTCTCGACGCGCTGCGCGCAGAAAATCCGGATCATCTCGCGATCACAGGCGATCTCGTCAACCTCGCTTCGAAGCTTGAGGTGCGCCTGGTCGCCGAATGGCTGAAGGAAGCCGGCGCGCCCCTCGACACCTCCGTCGTCCCCGGCAATCACGACGCCTATGTGCCGGGTGCCCATGAACGCGTCGTCCAGGCCTGGTATGATTACATGCGCGGCGATGACGATCCGCTGATCTTCCAGGACGACCACAAGCTCTTTCCCTATATCCGCCGCCGTGGTCCGGTTGCGCTGATCGGCTGTTCCACCTCAATCGCCACCCCGCCCTTCTCTGCCCAGGGTTATTTCAGCGGTCGCCAGGCGCGCGAGACGGCTGGCCTGTTGAAGGCGGCCGGCGAGGAAGGCCTGTTCCGCGTGGTGATGATCCATCATCCGCCGATCCGGGGTGCTGCCCCCCAGCACAAACGCATGATCGGCATCCGTCGCTTCGCGGCCGCCATCCGCACCGGCGGCGCCGAACTCGTGCTGCACGGCCACACGCATCTGAACACGCTCTACTGGCTGGCCGACCGCGAAAAAAAGGTCCCCGTCGTCGGCATAGCCTCGGCAAGCCAGGGCCCAGGCGCCAAGAAACCGGCCGCCGGCTACAATCTCTTCTCCATCGACGGCGAAGCGGGAAACTGGCAGCTCGACTGGCAGCGCTACAAGATCGAGAGCGAAGATGCGCCGCTGAAGCTGGATCACAGCGAGCGGCTGCTGGGCGACTGACGGTTATACCAAGTGTCGATGATAGGAACCCATAGGATCGGCTCGACCGGTCTTCCTGGCTAGGAGAGGTCCGAAGAGCGATGCTTGCGCATCGGTCGAGGAACTCGACGACGCCAGAAAGGCCGGGAAGCCGACCGGAGGTGGCTTATTGTGGGCCCCTGGCGTTGTTGCGCCGCTTGGCCGATGCGTCAGCATCGCCCGGCGCGCCGCGCCTAGCCAGAGACCCGCAAGAAGCCATCCTATAGGTCCCTATCATCGACACTTGGTATTAGTCTTCGGCCAAGGCCACCCGGATTGATGACGCCACCACGTCTGTCGCCTCGTCGATCAGCATATGCCCTACCCCCTCGATCAAGGTCACCACCGCACCCGGCCAGATCTTCGACGCCTGCTCGATCGGCAGAATCGGATCTGCGGTGCCCCACAGCAGCCGAGTCGGGATCCCAAAACCGTCGAAAGAATTCAGAGGCAATGTCCCCTGCCCGATCGAACCATCACGCTCGACGAGAAAGGACTTGAGGATCTCCATCAACCGATCCAGCGCTCCAGGTGCCTGGCGCGCCGCGGCCAGCCGTTTGAGGCCGGATGGGTCCGCCACATGTCCCGGTGCCGTCATCGCCGCAAGCGCCGTCGCAAGATCGCCTTCCTTTTCGGCCATCGCATAGTGCCGCAAGGCCCGATGATCGATCTCGAAGTCAAAGCCGCCAGGGGCAAGAAGCGTCAGCGAGTGCACGCTTGAGGCAGCTTTCAGCGCAACAAGGCTCGCCACGGCCCCGCCCATCGAGTGGCCGCAGAGATAAAAGGAGGACACGCCCCGCTTTTCGAGATCAGCAAGTATGGCCTTGGCCATGACGCCCGCATGCCCGACACCCTCGGCATCAAGCGAGCGACCATGCCCCGGAAGATCGTAGATGATAAGCGGCTGATCAGCATCGAGCCGGTCGACGACCGGCGCCCAGAGAGCACCAATCCCGCCAAAGCCATGCAGCAGCACAAGCGGCGCCTTCGCCGAGGAGGACTGTCGAACCTCGGCGAAGACCATCCCGGCCTCAGGCTTTCTTTTTCTCGTCGAGCACGCGGTTGGCGGCTGAGACGATGGCCTCAAGCGAAGCCGTCACGATATTGGTGTTGATGCCAGCCCCGAACAGCTTGCCACCGGCATGCGCCATCTCGACATAGGCGATGGCAGCCGCATTCGAACCATGCTGCAGCGAATGCTCGGAATAATCCTGCACCGAGAGATCCACGCCGAGATAGGTCGAGAGCGCATTGACGAAGCCGTCGATCGGACCCGTGCCCTTGCCTTCGATCCGCTTCACCTCGCCATTGTCGGTGATCTCGGCGGCAACCACGCGGATGCCCTTCTTCTCCGTATCCGGATAGGTGTGGTGATCGACGAATTTCAGGCGCGAACCGGTCTGATCGACATAACGCTCAATGAAGCGCTCATAGATCTTCTTCGACGGCAGTTCCTTGCCTTCCTCGTCGGTAATCCGCTGGATGTCCTCGCGGAACTCGATCTGCAGGTTGCGCGGCAGGTTGATGCCGTAATCCTCCTGCAGGATATAGGCGATGCCGCCCTTGCCGGACTGCGAGTTGATGCGGATGATCGCCTCATAGGTGCGGCCGACATCCTGCGGATCGATCGGCAGATAGGGCACTTCCCAGATCGGCGAATTGGCCTTCTTGATCGCCTTCATGCCCTTGTTGATCGCATCCTGGTGCGAGCCGGAGAAGGCCGTATAGACCAGTTCGCCGACATACGGATGGCGCTCGGGGATCACCATCTCGTTGGAGTATTCATAGACCGCCTTGATCCGCTCGATGTCGGTGCAATCCAGTTTCGGGTCGACACCCTGGGTGTACATGTTCAGCGCCAGCGTAACCACGTCAACATTGCCGGTACGCTCGCCATTGCCGAACAGCGTGCCCTCGACGCGATCCGCACCGGCCATCAGGCCGAGCTCGGTGGCGGCAATGCCGGTCCCCCGGTCGTTGTGCGGATGCAGCGAGATGATGACGTTCTCGCGGTTGTCGATGTTGCGGCACATCCATTCGATCTGGTCGGCATAGATATTCGGCGTCGCCATCTCGACGGTCGACGGCAGGTTGAGGATCAGCTTGTTGTCAGCCGTCGGCCTCACTTCGGCGATGACGGCGTTGCAGATCTCCAAGGCCACTTCCAGCTCGGTGCCGGTAAAGCTCTCCGGCGAATATTCAAAGCGATAACCACCGCCGGCCTTCGCCGACATGTCCATGATCATCTTGGCGGCATCGACGGCGATCTGCTTGATGCCGGCGACATCCTTGCCGAAGACCACGCGACGCTGCAATTCGGAGGTCGAGTTGTAGAAATGGATGATCGGGTTCGTGGCCCCCTCCAGCGCCTCGAAGGTCCGCGTGATCAGCTCCGGGCGGCACTGCACCAGCACCTGCAGAGAGACGTCAGCGGGAACACCGCCCTCTTCCACGCACCAGCGGGCAAAGTCGAAATCGGTCTGGGAAGCCGAAGGGAAGCCGATCTCGATTTCCTTGAAGCCCATGTCGAGCAAGAGCTGGAACATCCGGGCCTTGCGGTCATGGCCCATCGGGTTGACCAGCGACTGGTTGCCGTCGCGCAGATCCACCGAGCACCAGATCGGCGCCTTGTCGATCACCTTCGAGGGCCATGTGCGGTCTGAAATGTCGATCTGCGGATAAGGGCGATACTTGGTTGCGGCATCCGGCATGCCCTGCTTGACGGTATGGGTCTTCAAAATCATCGTCTTCGTCTCTTCTCGTCCTCGTCGGCGTGATCAGCTGATAGCAAATCAGCCTGGCTTTGACACGTCCGAACGAACCCTGTTCAGGGAATTACTGATATGGATTAGGGAGTTTTCGAGGAGCAATCGCCAAACGGCTGACCCGGCCGCCGGGCGCTCCTCAATGGACCCGGCAACCGCGGATAAGGCCGAGAAGAAGAAGCGAGTTTGGCACCGACGCGACAACGCCGGCCGCAGCGCGGGCCGTCATTTCAGTCGCAGCAATCGAGGTGCAGTTGATCTTCATGAAATGAGGAATAACGCGACGAACTGAATCGCGCAAGGGTGTTATTTTGGCCAGGGAGCCCCCTTCAGCTTCTCGCCGATCCATCCGGCGACAAGGGCTTCTCGGGTCACACCCAATCGAGCAGCCTCCTCGTCTAACTGCCGCAATTGCAACGCCGAGAGATGTAAGCTGGTTTCGATCTGCTCATTGGGGCGCCAAGCGTTCTCCCAGTCGAGATACTCGCTGATATCCTCCCCATCATCGAACTTCTTATCGAATTCGGCTGCGGTTATATTCTTCATAGCGTTCTTTCTCCATGGCCCGTGCCCGCCTGACAGAAATCAATCGAACCGTTTCACTGCGCAGGACGTAAACGGCCACCCATAAACGGCCGTCCATTTCCGCAATTAGTGCGTATCGAGGCTCGCCTACATACTTGGCTCGGATGATCAGTCTCAGTTTGTCCCGCCAAAGGGCTTGAGCCTCGACAAAGTCGACGCCGTGCTTGTCTTTGTTGCTTGCGCTCTTGGCAGGATCGAAATCGAAATCCATGCATCAGTATAACACAAGCAAAGCAGGGCTTCCAGTTTTCAACCCTTCCGTGCAGCCCGCACCAGTCCCAGCATCGCCACGCCCGCAAGCAGCCCCCAGAACGCCCCCGAGATCCCGAGGATCGAAATCCCCGAAGCCGTCACCAGAAACGTCACCGCAGCCGCCTCCCGCGTCTCCGGCACCTGAAACGCCGCAACCGCCGAGCCGGAGAACGCCCCGATCAGCGCCAGACCCGCAACCGACTGGATGAGGATCGGCGGCGCCAGCGAGACGAAACCGGTCACGGCACCGGCCGCCAGCCCGAGCAGCACATAGCCGATGCCGGCGATGATCGCCGCCCAGTAGCGCCGCTTGGGATCGGCATGCGCATCCTCGCCCGCACACATCGCCGCCGTGATCGCCGCCAGATTGACCGCATGCGCGCCAAAGGGCGCAGAGAGTGCCGAAAACACCCCCGTCACGGCAAACATCGGCCCTGGATTGGGCTCGTATTTGTTGACCTTGAGGATCGCGATGCCCGGAATATTCTGCGAGGCCATGGTGACGATGAAGAGCGGCAGCGCGATCGACACCAGCGCCGGCAGCGTAAAGGCCGGAGCGACCAGCTCCACCGGCGGCGCAAGCGACGCCGCCCAGCTTGCCATGGCCCCCTCTGGCAAATCGACCCCGAAGACGATGACCACCACGAAGGTCAAAAGCGCCGCCGGCACCGCATAGAGCCGCTTGAACGCCGCCACCACCGCCCAGACCACGAGGATCGGCAAGCCCAGCAGCGGATCGAAAGCCACAGCCTTGAACGGCGCAAAACACAGATTGAGGATCACCCCCGCCAGCATCGCGTTCGCAATCGGCGCCGGAATGGCCGCCACCGCCCGCCCGAAAGGCCGGATGAGCCCCGCGAGCACGATTAGCGCCGCGCAGACGAAAAACGCACCGACCGCCGCCGGAAACCCGCCGACCGGGATGCCCGCCGTCGCCATCAGCGCCGCCCCGGGCGTCGACCAGGCGACGGAAACAGGCAGCTTCGTCCACACACTCAAGACGATCCCGCAAATGCCCATGGCAACCGACAGCGCCATCAGCCCGGAAGCTGCCTCGTAATCGGTGGCGCCGACGCCCTTCAGCCCCTGCAGCACGACCGCAAAGGAACTGGCAAAACCGACAAAGGCAACGAGCACGCCCATGAAGGCGGCCTGGGGAGAAAAGTCTTTGAGCATGCGGGGACTCACAGCACCGATCTTGAGAGCCCCAAGCCGAACCAAATTTCGGCCGGTCTGGCAAGGCGAACACCCCGGCGAGAAGACCTCAACTGCCAGCGCGCCGCGCGCTTCAGATACCCCAACCCGCCGTGGCCGCTGCCATGCCGGCCTCCGGCGATGCCGTCGCTCTTGCGTCATGCAGCCGAACCCGGTTGCGCCCGGCCCGCTTGGCAATATAGAGCGCCTCATCGGCCCGGGCGACAAGACCCTTGATCGACATCACCTCGGAGGCAACGGCCACACCGACGCAGAGCGTCACCTGCAGCGTGCCCCCCTCGTGGACCAGGCTCAGTCCCTCCACCGCCTTGCGCAGCATTTCGCCTGTGGCAACCGCCTCCAGCTCCGAGGTCCGGGGCAGATAGAGACCGAATTCCTCGCCGCCGGTTCTGGCAAGCAGCGCCCCCTCGCCCAGCGTTGCCGCCATGGTCTGCGCCACGTCCTTGAGCACCAGATCGCCGGCGGGATGGCCATGCACATCGTTGATGCGCTTGAAGTGATCGATGTCGATCACCATAAATCCGCTATCCGCCGCCACCTGCCGCGGCAGGCGGTCCATCAGCCAGTGCCGGTTGCGAATGCCCGTAAGGCTGTCGGTCTCCGTCAATGCGATGAGCCGCTGCTCGGCCCGCTCATGCACAAGGATGAGCACCAGCATGGCAATCGCGAACTGACAGAGGATCAAGACCAGGAAGGTCGCAGCCGGGGTAAGCCGCACGACCTCGGGATTGATGATTGCAGGAAAGGTGACGATGCCAATCAAGGCCTTGCATGCAAAGGCTCCGGCAAGGCCGTAGCGGCTTTCCAGTCGCTCCCCGCGTTGATTGCGCAAGGCCAAGAGGGCGCAGGCCGTTGAAAACCCGCACAGCGAGATCAGAAACACGCTCGCCCGGAAGGTCCGCACCATCGGGAAATGCGTGACGACGGCAGCAATGGCGATGATGACCGGAATGACCATGATCCACCAGACGCGTCCGGCCGGCCTTTCCGTCACCACATTCCAAAGGCCGACATACAGAAGTGCATAGGCCAGCGGCGCGGCGATCGACGTAATGAAGGCCCAGGTCGAATAGTCGACCACACCCTGCTCGCCGGCGCCGGCAGCCAGCGCCGCAACCGCCAGAATGAGAAAGGCCACCGCCATCTTGCCAAGCCCGCGGCTGCGGTTCGACCAGTAGCGCAGGTAAAGAAAGCACAGAGCCCCGACCGTCAGCGACAGCGGATGCAGGGTCAGGATGGTGGCGAGGTCGAGATGCATGAGCTGTCCAGAGCAGAACCGTTGCATCTGCACTTACCAAGCCAAAACTTGCCGATTGCTGAACGAAGCCAGCCGCCCCGTGCATGGCTGCAGTGGCGTCAGTGCAAGGCAGACATCTCGCGCGGCAGCGCGCCGTCATCGGGCTTTCACGAAACACGGTCAAACAGCCCTGAAAATACGAAACCCCAGCTTCCGCTTGCGTTTTCACCCCCTTTTGCCTATGGACCCCCTCCGACGCATTCGGGGCGTCCCGTTCACTTCCGCCTGATATGGCTGGGTTCACGAAGGATAGAGCCTTGATCCAGACTCCCTATTACCTGATCGACAAGTCCAAGCTGCTCCAGAACATGGAGAAGATCGCGACCCTGCGCGAACTCTCCGGCGCAAAGGCGCTGCTTGCGCTCAAATGTTTCGCCACCTGGTCGGTCTTCGACTTCATGCGCGATTATATGGACGGCACGACCTCGTCGTCGCTCAACGAAGTCCGCCTCGGCCACGAGCGCTTCGGCAAGGAAACCCACGCCTATTCCGTGGCCTATGCCGATTACGAGATCGACGAAGTCGTCAGCCATGCCGACAAGATCATCTTCAACTCGATCGGTCAGCTGACCCGCTTCGAGAAGCAGTCCTCCGGCATCATCCGCGGCCTGCGTCTGAACCCCGGCGTCTCCTCCTCGAGCTTCGATCTCGCCGACCCCGCCCGCCCCTTCTCGCGGCTGGGCGAATGGGATCTCGCAAAAGTCGAGCCGGTCATGGACCTGATCTCCGGCTTCATGATCCACAACAACTGCGAAAACGGCGATTTCGACCTCTTCGATCGCATGCTGGGTGACATCGAACAGAAGTTCGGCCCCCTGTTGAAGAAGGCCGACTGGGTCTCGCTTGGCGGCGGCATCCATTTCACCGGCGAGAATTATCCGCTCGAAAAATTCGCCGAGCGCCTCAAGCGCTTCTCCGGCGAGTTCGACGTCCAGGTCTATCTGGAGCCCGGTGAAGCCTCGATCACCAAATCGACCACGCTCGAAGTCACCGTGCTCGACAAACTTTACAACGGCAAGGATCTTGTCGTGGTGGATTCATCCATCGAAGCGCATCTCCTCGATCTCCTGATCTACCGGGAAAGCGCAAAGGTCCACCCCAACCAGGGACCGCACCGGTACCAGGTCTGCGGCAAGTCCTGCCTCGCGGGCGATATCTTCGGCGAGTTCAATTTCGAAAACGAATTGAACATCGGCGACCGCATCTCGCTGCAGGACACCGCCGGCTACACGATGGTCAAGAAAAACTGGTTTAACGGCGTGCAAATGCCGGCAATCGCCATCCGCGAACTGGATGGCAGCCTCAGGACGGTCCGTGAGTTCGACTACGCGGACTACGAAACAAGCCTGTCCTGAACTCCCTCAGGAACAGGTTCTGACGATTGGACATAGGAGTTGGTCCCCCAATGAAAAAGAACGTGCTCATCATCGGCGCCGGCGGCGTCGCCCAGGTTGTTGCGCATAAATGCGCCCAGAACAACGACGTGCTCGGCGACATCCACATCGCTTCGCGCACCAAGGCAAAGTGCGACGCCATCATCGCTTCCGTGCATGAAAAGAAGGCGATGAAGCAGCCGGGCGTTCTCGAAGCGCACGCGCTCGACGCCCTGGACATCGAAGCCACCAAGGCCCTGATCAAGAAGCTCGGCACCGAGATCGTCATCAATGTCGGCACCGCCTTCCTCAACATGTCGGTCCTGCGCGCCTGCATGGACACAGGCGTCGCCTATATCGACACCGCGATCCATGAAGAGCCGAACAAGATCTGCGAGACCCCGCCGTGGTACGGAAACTACGAGTGGAAGCGTGCCGCCGAATGCGAGGAAAAGGGCATCACCGCCATCCTCGGCGCCGGCTTCGATCCGGGCGTGGTCAATGCCTATGCGCGTCTCGCCAAGGACGAATATCTCGACAAGGTGACCGACGTCGATATCGTCGACATCAATGCCGGCAGCCACGGCAAATACTTCGCCACCAATTTCGACCCGGAAATCAACTTCCGCGAATTCACCGGCGTCGTCTATTCCTGGCAGGGCGGCGAATGGCAGGTCAACAAGATGTTCGAGATCGGCAAGGACTACGACCTGCCGGTCGTCGGCACCCGCCGCGCCTATCTCTGCGGCCATGACGAAGTGCATTCGCTGGCCAAGAACATGGACGGCGCCGACGTGCGCTTCTGGATGGGCTTTGGCGATCACTACATCAACGTCTTCACCGTGCTGAAGTCGATCGGCCTCCTCTCCGAACAGCCGGT
The DNA here is from genome assembly GCA_027533385.1 of Rhizobium sp. Taxonomy (GTDB): domain Bacteria; phylum Pseudomonadota; class Alphaproteobacteria; order Rhizobiales; family Rhizobiaceae; genus Allorhizobium. Next base: position 140,042 of record JAPZUE010000055.1, read on the forward strand.
CAAGCTCGCCGACGGTTCCGAAGTCGTGCCGCTGAAGGTCGTCAAGGCCTGCCTGCCGGATCCGGCATCGCTTGCCCCCAATTACGAAGGCAAGACCTGCATCGGCGATTACGTCAAGGGCTTCAAGGACGGCAAGGAAAAGACCGTCTTCCTCTACAACGTCGCCGACCACAAGGAAGCCTATAACGAAGTGGGAAGCCAGGGCATCTCCTACACCGCCGGCGTCCCCCCGGTCGCTGCGGCCATGCTGGTCGCAACAGGCGAATGGGACGTGAAGAAGATGGCCAACGTCGAAGAACTGCCGCCCAAGCCCTTCATCAACCTCTTGAACAAGATCGGCCTGCCGACCCGCATTCAGGACGAGGATGGCGACCGGGCTGTGGAGTTCTAAGAGCGCGGATAGCGCTTGAGGTTTGAGGAAATGCGGACCCCGCCGGAGAGATCTGGCGGGGTGTTTATTTCGAATAAGCCGACACAATTCACTTCGTCCATCCTAGCTTGGAAACGTGTTAGGTTGGGGTAATGCTGTGCAAATCTATCTTCCCAACAACGTGAATGTTTGGCCTAGCCCTCCGCTCACCCTATAAGGTTGATATGTGCGATTCTGCGCACCCATGAATCGCAATAACACTTTGCCCGCGCCAGTCGGGGCTCGATGCGTAAAGTCTCAGGTCCTCTTGATTGAAGGTCGCTCGAATGGCAAAGCCGAAGCCACAGCGTGTTAGAGATCCGGTACACAATCTGATTGAATTTGATTCCGAACAGTTCGAACACACGCTCTGGAACGTCATTCAAACGTCACCATTTCAGCGACTGCGTCGAATTCGGCAACTAGGCTTTTCAGAGTTCGTGTTTCCCGGTGCCACACATACGCGCTTCGCCCATAGCCTAGGTGTGTTTCATACCGCGAGACAGCTAATGGGAGTCATTGAGAAATACGTGAAGTCGCATGATCAGCAGTTCAAGAGTAGGCAAGCAGAGTTCGCCCTTGCCGCTGCGCTGTTACACGATGTCGGCCATGGCATGTTCAGTCATGCATTCGAGGCATTGGGTAAAGAATTCGGCTGGCCAATGGCTAAACATGAAGAGGTGAGCCAGCGACTAATACGCGAAGGTGAGATCGCCGAGGTATTGGATCGCGAATTCGGCAAGGGATATGCAGACAATGTCGCAGATGTCATTGCACGCGGCATTCCGAATAATCTCTATGATTCTGTCGTATCGAGCCAGTTTGACGCGGACCGATTGGATTACATGCAGCGCGATCGTCTGATGACAGGAGTGCAAAGCAGTGGGGTCGACCCTACCTGGCTACTCGCAAACCTTGAAGTTGCCGAGGTTCCCACTGGGGCAGATGAAACAGGTATTGGGTCCGTCGAAACCTTGGTGCTAGGGCCAAAAGCCGCGCAGGCTGCCGAGAGCTATGTATTGGCGTTATTTCATCTTTATCCAAATGTTTACCTGCACAAGACTACCCGGGGAGCTGAGCTGATTTTTCAAAGCTTGATGCGCCGAATTGTGCGTCTGCATGGAAATGGCGACGGTGCCCGCTCTGGCCTTACGGGGACACATCCGCTTCTACAGTTCATTGCTAGCCCTTCAGACCTTCAAAGGGCTCTTGCCCTGGATGATACCGTGTTCTGGGGGGCCCTACCTTCGCTGCTTGAGGCACATGACCCGGAGATTCAGAAGCTCGCTAAGGCGCTTCGCGAACGGAACATGTGCCGCTGCGTTGACGTTCGGAAGGTGATTGAAGAATCGCTACCGCGTAATGTGGATGAAAACCGGCAACAACATCAGGCTAGGACAAGGCTGATATGCGACGAAGTTGCTAGATCGCTTAAAGAAATGCAGGCAGCGGAACCTGATAAGCCAGCACGCTTTTTGGTCGACCAATATACTCGCAACCCCTACAAGAGATTTCAGGATTCAAAGTCCCCTCTTAATCAGATCTTAATCCGACTCAGCCCCGATAAAGTTACAGACATGGCCGACCTTTCGCCGGTTATCGCCAATGCAGAACCGTTCAATTTATGTCGCGTATACGTGTTTCGAGATGACGCCGACGCCGTAGACGTGATACAGAACATAATGAGAACAAAAATCAAAGAAGGCGGGAAGCAATGAGCTCCAAACAACCCCACATAGTTGCTGCTCAAATCGTGCAGGATGCCGGTGGCGAGCTTGTAGGCCGGACACGACTCCAAAAGGTTGCCTTTCTGACGCAACTGGCAGGGTTCGATAACTCATTCTCGTTTGAGTACCGCCACTATGGCCCGTACAGTGAAGAACTGTCCCAAGCAATGGATATTGCCGTGCTTCTTGGACCTGTCCAAGAGGAGGAGCGCGTAGCCGACTGGGGAGGCAGATACTCGATTTATTCGCTCAATGGATCGGTTGCTGGAGCTGATCAAAATCCTGATAGAGCTACCTTTATCCAGCACGCAAAGCGTATCGATGCCGTTGAATTAGAACTCGCTGCCACAGCAGCTTATCTCTATGAAATGGAAGGGATTGGTAGGGTGTCGGAGGGCAATCCTTGGCTTGAGACTGCTAAACGCAAGCCTACAAAGGTGACCGGTGGCCGTTTGCAACGGGCGGCAAAAGCTTACGAAGATTTGCGCAAAATCAAAACGATTCGCCCACTTCCTGTATTGCCAGCTTACGATGGGGCTGCATAGGAAGCTGGGTGCAAAGCCCGCCAGGCGCGCTCACAACTCGATCTCGCGCGACGGCTGGCGGTTGCGCGCAAACACCTCGTCATCGAGATCCACATCGGCGGGAAACAGTTTCAGATGCGCCACGAGGCTGGGGCAATCCTTGGCGAGCGCCCGCCTGGCCGCCTCGACGCTGACCAGCACCGCCGCCGGCTTGCCATGTTTGGTGATGGTGACGAATTCGCCGGAGGCAGCGTCATCGACCAGCCCCGACAATCCGGCCTTGGCTTCCTTCACACCGATACTGGACATCGCGACACCTCACAGAGTGACCACCAGAGACCACAATATAAGTCTTAGCCCCCTGATCCACAACGCCCCCATATCCACCCCGCCCCCACCATGCTACGAGGCCGCCACACGCCACCCACTTGACCCCGAGACCTCGATGCCCCCTGCCCTCCACACCGACCTCACCACAACCCTCCGCCCTCTCCTCACCGAACTCCACAACACCCCAGACCTCTTCCAGACCTGGGACGCCCATCTGGAGCTTGTCGCGGCCGGTGGTCTCGTGGTGGTGAAGTCGAAGCGGGCGAAGGGGCTGGTCGACAGCCTGTTCTGGGGCCGCGCGCCGGGAACGGGCGAAAACAAGCAGCTGCCCGAAGCGACCGCCTTTGCCGCCATCGACCGCTTCCTCGGCCTCGGCGCCCATCTGGCGCTGTCGGATGCCCTGCCGGAAGGTGCGGTGCTGGACGAAGCCTTTCCCCATTGCGCGGTGAAGCTCTCCTATCGCAAGAAGGGCGCGCCGAAGGCGAAATCGCTGTCGATGATCTTCATCGGCTTCAACGACGAGGCGGACGCCCTGGCCTATGCGGAGCGTTCATCCGCCCTGCCGCTGGTCACATCGAGGCCGCTGATGGGCGAAAAACTCCACGAATGGCGCTGACGGCGCCTCAAGCCGCAGCTGACAGCCTGGGCAGAAGCTCGCCAACCGGCACAGGCCGGCCGAAGAGATAGCCCTGGAAATGGCTGCAGCCGGCCTTTTCCAACGCCACACGCTGCGCCTCGGTCTCCACCCCCTCGGCAATCACGCAAAGCCCCAGACTGTCGCTCAGCCGGACGATGGTCTCGACGATCGCCATGTTACGGCGATCGGCAAGCAGGTCGCGCACGAAGGACTGGTCGATCTTGATCTGCGCGAAAGGCAGGTTTTTCAGCGAGCTCAGCGAGGAATAGCCCGTGCCGAAATCGTCAAGCGACCAGGCGATGCCAAAGGCCTTCAGCGCCTGCATCTTGGCCTGGACGACTTCCATATCCTCGGCCAGCACGCTTTCGGTCAGTTCCAGCTTCAGCGCTTCCGGCCGCGCGCCGGACAGGCTGACGATCGAACGCACCTGATCGACGAAATCCGGCTGGCGGAACTGCGTCGCGCTGACATTGACGGCCATCGTCAGCTCCCGCGTCTCCGGCGACCCCGCCCAGGCCTGCAGCTGGGCGGCCGCCGTTCGCAAGACCCATTCGCCGATCGGAATGATCAGCCCCGTCTCTTCCGCCAGCGGGATGAAGGCGTTGGGCGGCACCATGCCGCGCGTCGGATGCTGCCAGCGCAACAGCGCCTCGACGCCGATGATGCGCCCGCACCGGTCCACCTGCGGCTGGTAATGCAGCTGGAATTCGCTGCGCGCAATCGCCCGGCGGATATCGCCTTCCAGCGCCCGGCGGGCATCCACATCCGCCTGCATGATGACGACAACCGCGCAGGCCGCGACCGTCCCGGTAATCTGATGGGCGAAGACCTCGATCATGCCCGAGCCGCCCGACACGCCCTGGAGGGCGACATGCGGAACCATATCGAGCGAGAAGCCGAGAAAGCCGGCGAGCCCGATCGAGGGCAGAACCGCCTTCAGATAGAAGCCTTCCCGCCGGAAAACGAGATAGGTCGCCGCCAGCACCGGCAGAAAATAGAAATGCATCGAACACGGTATGCCCGGCGCCGGCGCCTCGATGAGCGCCGCAAGGAAAACAAGCAGAAACAGGCCATGCGACATGACCAGCGCAGCCGCGCGGATCCGGTTGGCAAGCGCCAGCGAAAGCATGGCAGTCCCAACGGCCAAGGCGATCAGCGAGGTGGCAAGCGCATGCCGGGGCAGGAATAGCAGCGCAGCGCCCACCCAGACGGCGCTGACCAGCACGACAATCAACCCGCCATAGAGAACGAGATTCGTCACCCGCCGGCTGTGCCGGCCGTCCGCCGTCCTGTGGTGGGAGAGGTGCGGCCGTGTCATCCGTTACCGCCGCACGGTCGAACGGCGCGAGATCGCCAGAGCATCAGGAAGATCGGAAGCAGACAAGAACAAGAAATCCCGGCCAGAAAATGCCAACGTGAATAGATGTCTAATACCAAGAGTGCAAAGCTTCACCCCCAAGTCCTTTCAAAATCATTGCCGGACCCGGAAACAAACGCAAGACGCCCGTCAAGGTTAACGGCCGATATCGAGGTAAAATCTTGACTTCTGCCGGAAGGATCCACTATCAGATGCCAGCCGAAAAACGTAAGGCCGGTTCGGTTATCCCGGCCCCCGCTCTCTCTGCGGGACTTAGTCGCCCTCTTGGGCGAACCCACGGCATCAACCGGAAACGGGTGGTGCTGTGCTCGACGACCAGGTCTTCGCACCAGCTCCACCGCCTTTTGAGAAACGTGGAGACTTGACGTGACGAACAAGAAAACCCTCATCCTCGCCCAGGCACTGATCGCCCTGATGATGGCAGGCCTGATGACCGGCATCTTCGGCTTCCTGCATCTCGGCCCCTCGCCCGCCTTCTTCGCCGAATGGGGCAAGAGCTTCCTGATGGCTTTCCCCCTGGCCTTTCTCCTCTCGCTGGGCGTCGGCCCGCTCGCCTTCCGCCTGGCCCGCCTGATGACACGGCAATAGCCCATGGAAAACCCGCCGGATCGCTCCGGCGGGTTCCTCAAAATACAAGCCTTCGTGCCAATCAGCCGATATCGGCGTGGCTCTCGATGATCCGGCCGACCAGACCATAGGTGACGGCATCTTCTGCCGACAGCCAGTAGTCGCGGTCGATGTCCTTGGCGATCTTCTCTTGGCTCTGGCCGGTGGCCTTGGCGTAGATCTTGATCAGGCGCTCGTTCATCTTGATGATCTCGCGGGCCTGGATCTCGATATCGGAGGCCATGCCGCGGGTGCCGCCAGACGGCTGGTGCATCAGGAAACGGGTGTTCGGCAGGGCCAGACGGCGTTCCTTCGGAACCGCGACGAAAATCAGCGAGCCGGCAGAGGCCGCCCAGCCGGTCGCGATGATCCAAACCTTCGGCTTGATGAAGCGGATCATGTCGTGGATCGCGTCACCGGCCTCGACATGGCCGCCGGGCGAGCAGACGAACACGCGGATGTCTTCATCCGACGCGGCCGCAAGCGCGACGAGCTGCGTGCAGACCTTCTGCGCCAGTTCCATGGTGATGCCGCCATAGATGAAGATCGAACGCGACTTGAAGAGGTTCGCTTCCGTTTCCTTGCCGATCGGCAGTTCCTTGCTCTTGTCGTCTTCGTCTTCGTTCATCACAGGGGATAGTCCTCGTTGGTTTGGCTCATCCGCACATAGTGCGTCTCATGGCTTAAGACAATGCGCGAAAAAGACAAGCATGGAAGGAGTGAACAGGAGGTTGCCGCCAGAACAGATAGGACTTTCGGAATATGCGAATAATCTACGACCCCTTAACATTTGGGGGCTATTATTCGCAGCAACGGAGACTGCGCATGCCTGCCAAGATACGCCTTGCCGAGCTGATCGGCGCCCTCAGCCATGCTCTTGACCTCACAGGGGGTCAGGATCCGGGCCACTGTATCCGCACGGCCCATATCGGCAGTGCGGTCGGCCGCAAGCTCGGGCTCTCGGAAGAAGAGCTGCATGATCTCTACTACACGCTGATGCTGAAGGATCTCGGCTGCTCGGCCAATGCCATGCGCATGTGCGAACTCTTTGACACCGACGACACCAGGTTCAAGCGGGATTACAAGCGTGTCGACGGGTCGCTGCCGAGCCTGCTGATCCAGGTCTTCCGCCACGCCGGAAGCCGACGCAGCCTTGTCGGTCGCTTCGCGGCCATTGTCGCGGCTCTCAGGCGTGGCCGTCATGCCACCGAACTTGTCGCCATTCGCTGTCAGCGCGGTGCCGAGATCGCCCGTCAGATGCGGTTTTCCGCAGCCGTCGCGGAGGGTATCCGCGATCTCGACGAGCATTATGATGGCTCCGGCCGTCCGGCGGGCTTGAAGGCGGAGGCGATCAACCTGTCCGCCCGCATTGCCCTTGCCGCCCAGGTGCTGGATGTCTTCAACACCCGGTCAGGCCCCGAGGCCGCGCGGGCAGAAATCCGCAAGCGCCGCGGGCAGTGGCTAGACCCGATGGTCGCCGATGCCCTTCTGGAGGTTACGGCGGACGCAGATTTCTGGGTAGGACTGGCCGCACCAGATCTCGAGGCGAATGTGCTGGCCGCCGAGCCGGGTCAGAAGATCATCCTGGCGGATGAAGACTATCTGGACGATATCGTCGAAGGTTTCGCCCGCGTCATCGACGCCAAGAGCCCCTATACCGCAGGCCACAGCGAACGTGTGGCGGAGTTTACCGTGGAGATCGGCCGAGAGCTCGGATTGACAGAGGGCGAGCTGCGAACGCTGCGGCGGGCTGCCCTCTTGCATGACATCGGCAAGCTCGGCGTCTCCGGCCGCATTCTCAACAAGCCGGGCAAGCTCGATCCGCAGGAATGGCAGGAGATGCGGGATCATGCCGCCCATTCGGAGCGAATCCTCTCGCGCATTCCAGCCTTTGCCGAACTGGCCACGATCGGCGGCGCCCATCACGAACGGCTGGATGGCAAAGGCTATCCCCGGGGGCTGAAAGGCGACGAGATCACCTTCGCCACCCGCATTGTGGCGACCGCAGACGTCTTCGACGCCCTGACGGCCTCTCGCCCCTATCGCGACCCGATCCCCACGGACAAGGCGCTTGCGATGATCCGGGCAAGCCAGGGAGAGCACCACGATCCCGTCTGCATCGACGCCCTGGAGCGGGTGCTTGGCACGCAGGCCCGACAGGCGGCATGAGCGCAGCCGATCCGCCGCGTTCAGCGCAATTCCGGTAGAACACCTGTTCTTAACGGCCGTGGTCTAGGCTTCTTGCTCGAGAGGAGCCGCCATGACGGAGACCATCAGGCTTGCAGAACTGATCGAGGCGCTCAGCCATGCGCTCGACATGACCGAGGGACAGCCCCCCGGTCATTGCGTCCGTTGCTGCTTTATCGGCACCCGCCTTGGTCAGTCCCTCGGGCTGAAGGAAGAGCAATTGCGGGACCTCTACTACACGCTGCTCCTGAAGGACCTTGGCTGCTCGTCAAATGCCGCCCGCATCTGCGAACTGTATCTCGCCGACGACCTGAAGTTCAAACGCGACTTCAAGCTGATCGATGGCTCTTTCCCTCAGATTCTGAAGTTCGTTCTTTCCCATACCGGCATGGAAGCGGGCCTGGCCGAGCGGTTCCGTGGCATCCTCAACATCTTCAAGAATGGCGGCGAGATATCGACCAGTCTGATCCAGACCCGCTGCCAGCGCGGCGCGGAGATCGCCCGCCAGATGCGCTTTTCCGAAGAGGTGGCGCGCGGCATTCTCGATCTCGACGAGCATGTCGATGGCGGCGGCAAGCCGCAAGGATTGAAGGGCAAGGACATCCATCTCTTCGCCCGCATCGCCCTCATGGCACAGGTAATCGACGTCTTTTTCGTTCACGAGGGCAGCGAAGCCGCCCTTGCCGAAATCCGCAAGCGCGCCGGCGGCTGGTTCGACCCCGAACTGGTTGCCGCCTTCGAAACGCTCGCCACACCGATCTTCTTTGCCGAACTCGGTTCGGACACTCTCGAAGCCTATGTGCTCGCCATGGAGCCGGGCCGCCAGGCCGTGATGGCGGACGAGGACTATCTTGATGACATCGCCGCCGGCTTCGCCCGCGTTATCGACGCCAAGAGCCCCTATACGTCGGGCCACAGCGAGCGCGTGGCACTCTTCACCGATCTGATCGCCGAGGAGCTTGGCATGGCCCGGCCCGAACGCCGACGACTGAAACGCGCAGCCCTGCTGCATGACATCGGCAAGCTTGGTGTCTCCAACAACGTGCTCGACAAACCCGGCCGTCTGGAAGGTTTGGAATGGGAGCAGATGAAGCGGCATGCGGAATTCTCGGAGACGATCCTGTCGCGCATCGCAGCCTTCGCCGATCTCGCGCTGATCGGCGGTGCCCATCACGAAAAGCTCGATGGCTCGGGCTATCCGCGCGGCCTGAAAGGGGATCAGATTTCCTTTGAGACCCGCATCGTTGCCACTGCCGATGTCTTCGACGCCTTGACCGCCGACCGTCCATACCGGGCCGCGATGCCGGTCGACAAAGCGCTCGCCATTCTCTGGGAAGGCGCCGGCCGTCACCACGACGAGGCCTGCATCGCCGCACTCGAACGGGCCCTCGCCAGGGCAGAGCTCAAGGCAGCCTGACAGGCATTTCGCGATTTAGCTGTTTAGCTACCCAACGGCTTTACGGGATCGACGGTCCGGTGTGGGCCCGATAGGTGAACACGTCCACACCTCTTTCAGGAACAACCTCCTGCGACGTCGTTGCGACCGTCGAGGACCGCTGCCATTCGGCGACGATTTCAAAACCGCCATTGCGGGATGGCTGCATATGGCCGCGCCATTGCGTTTCACTCATGCAGTCGGCCACCCCGTTTCGCCATCTGACCTGGAACGAGATCGCCTCGCCCTGCATCCGGCCACGCAAGGTGTAGGGAATGCCACGGCATCCCTTTCCAGGCGCATTGTTGAGGAAGTAACCCTGAACAAGGCCATCCGGGCCGACATCGAGCATCATCACCGACCCCTGTCGGCTTACCCAGCTGGATGCGCCGGGAACAGGATGCGCGCTCGCATCGCCCCTGTCGGCAGGCTGCGCTGAAAGCAATGTCGGAAGAAGACTGAACGCCAACAGGAATGCTGTCACTCTCATGCCAACCCCTCGGATTATTCATCGGCGCTACTTCAACATACGGTTGATTAAACTTTTCTAAACAAAGGCAAGTCGATGCAATCTTTTCGTGTGCGGCTCAGCGCGCAATCCGTGTCGACAGGATGATCGATGAAAGCGTCCGCTCGACACCCGACAATTCCCCGATCCGATCGATCAGCCGGTCGAGTTCGGAGATCGACGGTGCCGCAACGATGGCAATCAGGTCATAGGGTCCGTTGACCGAATAGAGTGCCGAAACCTCTCTGATGGCATTGAGTTCGCCGCTCACGGCCGACAGCGCCTTGGGCGCGATGGTGATCATCACATGCGCCCGGATCAGCCCGCTCTGATAGGCATCCGACAGCCGCACCTGATATCCGGCGATCACCCCCTGACCCTCCAGTCGCTCGAGCCGAGCCTGAACCGTTGTGCGCGACAGGTCGAGACGCCGCGCCAGTTCCGCCACCGGCATGCGGGCATTCTCGGAGAGCAGGGACAGCAACTCCCGATCCTTTTCAGTTATCTGCATTTCGCCCAATCCATTCGCCTTTTCGCCTAATTGGATACTACATTTCGATCATATCGTCACTTGGAATCGACATCGACCGCAGCCACACTGATTTCACCACTGAAATAGAGCCCGCCTTGAGCGGGCGCTCATGCATGCGAGGGGCAAAACCATGAAAAACGTCACCATCATCGGCGCGGGCAAGATCGGCGGCGCGATTGCGCGCATGCTGGCCGAGACCGGCGATTACAAGGTTACCGTCGCCGACCGCAGCGCCGAGCAGCTCGCAAAGCTCGATGCCCATCCGGCGGTAACCACGGCGGAAGTCGACATTGCCGACGCAGCAGCCCTTGACGCTCTCCTGTCCGGCCAGTTCGCGGTGCTCTCCGCCGCCCCTTTCCACCTGACCGGCGCCATCGCCGAAAGTGCGGCCCGTACCGCAACCCACTATCTCGACCTGACGGAAGATGTCGCGACCACCCGCAAGGTGGAAGAGCTCGCCCGCGGCGCCCGATCCGCCTTCATTCCCCAGTGCGGTCTGGCACCGGGCTTCATTTCAATCGTCGCAAACGACCTCACAAAGCATTTCGATACGCTGGACACGGTGCGCATGCGCGTCGGGGCGCTTCCGCAATACCCCTCCAATGCGCTGAACTACAATCTCACCTGGTCGACCGACGGGTTGATCAACGAATATATCGAGCCCTGCGAGGCGATCGTCGAAGGCAAGCTGGCGGTCGTGCCGGCCATGGAAGAGCGCGAGGAATTCTCCCTCGATGGCGTCACCTACGAAGCCTTCAACACGTCCGGCGGCCTCGGCACGCTGGCGAAAACGCTGGAAGGCCGGGTGCGCACGATGAACTATCGCACGATCCGCTATCCCGGCCACCAGGCGATCATCAAGGCGCTTTTGAACGACTTCAACCTGAAGAACCGCCGCGACGTCTTGAAAGACCTCTTTGAAAACGCCCTGCCCGCCACCATGCAGGACGTCGTCGTCATCTTCGTCACCGTCTGCGGCTGGAAGGACGGCCGCTACCTGCAGGAAACCTATGCCAACAAGGTCTATGCCGGCGTCGTTGCGGGCAAGAAGATGAGCGCGATCCAGATCACCACGGCCGCTGGCATCTGCACGGTGCTTGATCTGCTTGCCGATGGCACGCTGCCTCAGGCCGGTTTCGTGCGCCAGGAAGAAATCGACCTGCCGGCCGTTCTTGCCAATCGCTTCGGTCGGGTTTACGACCCTGAGGTGATGAAGGTCGCCAGGGCCGGCTGAGAGTTCTCCGGGGGGAGGAAGGACCAGAAGGTCCGGAGGGGCGGTTCGCTTATGGCAGGACCGCCCCAACCCGCCCGCCCTGCCCCGCAACCGCGATCGTCGCCCGTCACGACGGGAAAATTGCATCTATCGAGATACACGGTTTCTTTAGCGGGCTAAGTTAGGCTATGCTGAAGTTCGATCCGCTGTCGGCATTCAGTTGCCATGTCAGCGAGAGCAATCCGGGGCCCCGAAGGGACGATGGGCGCAACATGTTCGGCAAGGCCAATGAAGAGCACAAGGTCGCTCGGGTCATCCGCGTCTATCAGGCCGTTTCTCTCGCCGTAGCAGGCTTTGCGCTGCTCTGGACGGTGATCTTCTTCCTCAAGGGCCATACGCTTCTGGCATTCGCGGAGTTTTTTCCCGTCGCCGCCGGTCTCGTCTGCTTCGCGCTCGTCAGCGCCGGCCGCCTCGATCTCTTTCTGATCGTCGCCCAGGCAAGCTTCCTCGTCTTTGTCATTGGTTTCTGCCTGATGTTCGACGTGCCGCAAAACGGCGCCCCGCGCGTCACGCACCTCTTCCTGCCGGTGCTGGGCATGGTCGGCTACCTCAATCATCTGCGCCGACCGTCCCGCCTCCAGCTCCTGGTCATCGCCGCCAGCATCGTGACCTTTGTCGTCCTGCATGCCGCTGATCTGCGGCTGCCCTTCGCCCAGCCGATCCCGCCGGAACTCCACCGCATCGGCGTATGGCTCAACCCGGCCGCTGCAGCCCTCATATTCTGCGGCGCGGTCTACGCCCTGCAGCAACGGCTTTCGGCCCCGCGCGGCGTCGCTCGCGACCTCGTGGCGGCCCTCCGTCATGGCGATCTCAGCCTCGCCTATCAGCCGCAGGTCAACCAGGCAGGCGAGATCATCGGTGCCGAAGCCCTCCTGCGCTGGCAGCACCCGAGCAAGGGCCAGATCCCGCCTTCGACCTTCATCCCCGCCGCCGAAGAGGTCGGCCTGATGCCGCTTGTCGGCAATTTCGTCCTCGAACAGGCGCTGCAGACGCTTGCCCGCTGGCAGGCCGATCCGCTCCGCGCCCACCTGACGCTCTCGGTCAATGTCAGTGCCAGCCAGTTCAACGAAGGTGATTTCGAGGCGACGCTGCGAGAACTCCTCGAACGCTACAAGATCGATCCGACCCGCCTGCGCCTGGAGCTCACCGAAAGCGTCCTCATCGCCGGCCTTGATCCCGTCGCCGAAAAGATGGCCGCCCTCACCGCAACGGGCCTCAGCTTCTCGCTCGACGATTTCGGCACCGGCTTTTCCTCGCTGGCCTATCTGCGCCGCCTGCCGGTGAGCGAATTGAAGATCGATCGCAGCTTCGTGGCGACCGTCGCCGAAAACGATCGCGATGCCGCCCTCGTCCGCTCGATCCGGGCCATCGCGACCGATCTCGGCCTCGAAACCGTCGCCGAAGGGGTCGAAACCCCGGCCCAGCTCGCATTCCTTGAGGCGGCCGGCTGCCGCGTCTTCCAGGGCTACCTCTTTGGCCGCCCCATGCCGCTTGCCGATTTCGAAAGCGCTATACTCGCCCCGAAAGCCCGGCCCATCGCCGCTCCCGAACGCCCATCGCCGCGCCGCGCCACCGGCTGACCGACGGCTGGCATCGGAAGCTCAGCCGAACCGGCCGAGCAGTTTCAGCATCCACTGCGCCATCCGCCCATAGGGCGGATAGAGGAATTTCACCCCCGAAATCGCCGACTGCTTGAGCACCGGCTTTTCCTTGCTGAGCGCCACGAAGCCGGCTTCGCCGTGATAGGCGCCGTAGCCGGAGGCACCCACGCCGCCGAAGGGCAGATCGTCCTGGGCGAGATGCAGGATCGTGTCATTGACCGTCACGCCGCCGGCAATCGTGCCGGACAAAACCCGCTCCTGCGCCGCCTTGTCCTCGCCGAACCAGTAGAGCGCCAGCGGCCGGTCACGGTGGTTGATATAGGCAATCGCCTCATCGAGGGTGTCATAGGCAACAATCGGAAGGATCGGCCCAAAAATCTCTTCCGACATCACGGCCGTCTCGTCCGGCGCACCGATGATGGCCACCGGCGAGAACACGCGGGCCTCGCCGTCATGCGGACCGGCAAGCTCGACCACCTCGGCGCCTTTTTCGCGCGCTTCCTCCACCAGCCGCGTGAGCCGCTCATAATGCCGGGGGCTGATGATCGAGGTGTAATCGGGATTGCCAGGCAGGCCGGGATATTGCCTGTTAACCTCCGCCTTCACGGCGGCGAGGAAGTCCTGGACCCTCGCGCGCGGCACCAGCGCATAATCGGGCGCCACGCAGGTCTGGCCGGAATTCAAAAGCTTGCCCCAGACGAGGCGCGGCACGGCCTTGTCGAACTGCACGGAGGGATCGAGAATGGCCGGCGACTTGCCGCCGAGTTCAAGGGTGACCGGCGTCAGGTTCTTCGCCGCCGCTTCCGCCACCTTGCGGCCAACGGCGGTCGAGCCGGTGAAGATCAGGTGGTCGAAGGGGGCGGATGTAAAGGCTGTCGCCACCTCGGGCCCGCCGGTGACGACGGTCACCTCGTCCTCGGCGAATGTCTCGGCCACGGCTTTTGCCAGCACGTCAGAGAAGGCGGGCGTCAGCTCGGACGGTTTCAGCATCGCGCGATTGCCGGCGGCAAGCGCCCCGGTCAGCGGCGACAGCATCAGGTTGAGCGGATAATTCCAGGGGGCGACGATCCCGACCACGCCGAGCGGCTGGCGCAGGATGACCGCCGAAGCCGGCTTGCCCGTCCAGGCAAGCGACACGCTTCGCGGCCGCATCCAGCGTTTCAGATGCCTGCGCGCATGGCGGATCGCGGCGCGCACCGGCACGATGTCGGTCAGCGTGGTGACGACGGCAGGCCGATTGCCGAAATCCTGCGAAATCGCCGCGGCAAACCGCTCCTGCCAGGCCTCGATCATCCGATCGAGCCGCGCCAGGCGGTCGTCACGGGTGGCATGGTCAGGCGTCACGTCCTTCGCCCAGGCCGCCTTCTGCGCGGCAAGCAGGGACGCGATGCGCGCGGCGGGAGCCGCGATATCTGCATTCGGCGATACCTGTCCATCCATGGCGGTTTCCTCTCGTTTTTCTTGTCTCTCTCAAGATGGGCAGCTTACGCCCATTTGTTCAAGGGAGAACAAATGATTTTTGAATTCTCCTCTCCCCTTTGTGGGAGAGGTTACAAAATCGAGGGCTTAGCCCGATCAGGGCTAAACCTCAGATTTTGTTGGTGAGGGGTTCGGTGATGGTGGCACGACGAACGGACCCCCTTGTAAGCAAACTTCGGCCCGTTGTGATAGAACGATCCCAGCGGCTCTGGATGGCAGCCCGATCCCCCTCCGGTCGCTTGAGACCGTAAGTGAGCAAGGAGCGCCATCCGGCAATCCATTGAACCCGCACAGTCGC
>JAPZUE010000067.1 GCA_027533385.1 Rhizobium sp.
CCTTCAGATATAATTCCACGGTGTAGATCCCCAGCCCTCCTGCAATCGTCGCAGAAGGTAAATAGGTGGCCGACTTTTACGCCGCCCGAAGCAGGACAATCCCGCCGCTACCGTGGACTAATTTTGCACCGCCGCTCTCACGCTCCTCCATTGTCTCGGCCACGTGAAAGCGGGCCGACAGCGAAGCTGGCCGCATACCGGGAAGTTCGGCCTCGAACGCCGCGCGTACGGCATTCGAAAATCGCTGCGGTGTTTCCATCACCACGTCGATGACGAGGCGTCGCCCGCCGACACGTGCCTCGGCATATTGCCGCTCCAGTTCCGCAATTGCCGCCTCGATCTTCAGCGTCGTGGCGCGAGCGACATGTGCACGGCCATGCAGGGCCCGGTCGACCGTCGCGAGACTGAGCCCTGACTGCAGGGCGATATCCTTGAGCGGGAAGGGCGGGCGCACGAAATGAACCTTGAGGTGTTTTTGAGGTGATTGGCTGCTCATTTCTTGCAGCACGCTTGGTTATGGTCAAGTCCGGAGAGAGACATCGGGAGGAACACCATGGATACGCAGACCCTGAGCAGCCGCCGTCGACAGAAAGTCTGGCTCGACAAGGAGAGCGGCAAGATCGATGCATTCAAGGCGCTGGTGGCACAAACCACGAATCCTCATCAATGGCCGCTTGCCTCCGGCGTCGTGAAGAACGTGTTGATCTATGATGGGTCAAAAGTGAGCGATATTGCTTGTGACCCGGATGCCCGGCTCGAATTGATGGCGGAATGGGTCGAAGCCTTCTCGACGGGCCCCGGTGTCATCGTCATCAAGCGGGCCATCGCAGACCTGTCTGTCGTCGACCGCGCAACCGAGGTGTTCAACACCATCGTCAAAGCGGAGAAGGCGGGCGGCAAGGCCGCTGCTGACCATTTCGCCAAGCCTGGCGCAAATGACCGCATCTGGAACTCGCTGCAGAAACACGCGCTCGCCGACCCTGACAATTTCGTCCGCTATTACGCCTCCGAGGCGATCACAATGGCCTCGGAAGCCTGGCTCGGGCGAGGTTATCAGATGACGGCGCAGATGAACCGGGTGAACCCCGGCGGCAAGGCGCAGGTGCCGCATCGCGATTATCACCTTGGCTTCATGTCGCCGGAACAGATGCAGGCCTATCCGGGCCACATCCACGCCGTCTCGCCGCTGCTCACGCTCCAGGGCGCGGTCGCCCATTGCCACATGCCCGTCGAGAGCGGCCCAACCCTCTTCCTGCCCTATTCGCAGTCATTCTTCGAAGGCTATCTCGCCTTCGGCCGCCCGGAGTTTCAGGCCGTCTTTGCCGAGCAGCATGTGCAATTGCCTCTCGCCAAAGGGGACGCCGTGTTCTTCAACCCCGCCCTGATGCATGGCGCCGGCAATAACGTGTCCAAGGACATCTGGCGTATGGCAAACCTTCTACAGGTCTCCTCTGCCTTCGGTCGCGCCATGGAAAGTGTCGATCGTGATGCCATGTGCAAGGCTGTCTATCCGGCGCTACTGGCTGCCCAGGCCTCGGGATCGCTCACTTCAACCCAGGTCGCCAATGCCATTGCCGCGACGGCGGAGGGTTATGCTTTCCCAACCAATCTCGACAGCGATCCGCCGGTTGGTGGCCTAGCACCAAAAACGCAGAGCGCACTGATGGCGGAAGCGCTGCAGGCAGGGATGGATCCGGCGACCTTCGCAGCAATGGTCGAAACGCAAGCTGTCAAGCGAAGAGCATGAGGCATACTGTGGGCAGACTGGATGGAAAGATTGCCGTCGTCACCGGCGGCACGCAGGGCCTGGGCGCGGAAGTCGCCCGGCTCTTCGCCGAGCGCGGTGCAAAAGGCCTGATCATCTGCGGCCGCAGCTGCGAGAAAGGGGAGGTCACGGCCCGTGAAATTACGGAACGGTATGGCACCTCGGTACATTTCGTAGCCGCTGATCTCGGGGAGGTTTCCGATTGCCGCCGGGTCGTCGCTGCTGCCGATGAAAAATTCGGCCGAATCGATGCGCTGGTCAATGTCGCAGCGATGACCGATCGCGGTACCATTCTCGACACGGATGAAGCACTGTTTGACCGCATGTTCGCGGTCAACACCCGTGCGCCCTTTTTCCTCATCCAGGATGCGGTGAAGCTGATGCTGCGCGATGATGTCGAGGGCACGATCGTCAACATCTCATCGATGTCGGCAATGGCCGGGCAGCCCTTCATCGCCGCCTATTGCGCCTCCAAGGGAGCGCTCGACACTCTGACCCGCAATGTCGCTTTCGGTCTCCTCAAGAACCGCATCCGGTGCAATGCCCTCAATATCGGCTGGATGGCGAGCGACGGCGAGGATCGCATTCAGCGAGAGTATCACGGCGCATCCGCCAACTGGCTGGAGGAAGCGGCCGCCCGCCAGCCCTTCGGCCGCCTCGTCGATCCGGCCGAGGTCGCCCGCGCCTGTGCTTATCTCTCGTCGGAGGAAAGCGGCCTTATGACGGGCGCCACGATCAATTTCGATCAGTCGATCTGGGGCGCTTACGAGGATAGCCCGCATCCGAAGGAGAAGATGGCGCTCTGAGGAGAGGTGAGGGAAGCTGCGTAACCCGCGACGCGGCCTCCTTGCTGGGCGAACATTGACTTTGCTTGATGAAACAGACTCCGCAACAAGCACGTGCCAAACGAAGCGTTAGCTCGAGTGCCGCCACGGCAGCTAGGCAGTTTCATCTCGGCCGCTGGGACCAGCACTCTATCCACTGGCAGCAGTCAACTCGGATTGAGTGTTTCCGGCATCATCAAAAAGCCGACGGAGCCGACGTTGATCCACGTCCCGCCTTCTGCGGACTGTGCGGCCGCGTGGACTGCGCGTTCTATTTCGAGGCCGCGCTCGAAGTCGATGACGTGTGCATCGTGTTCGCCAAAGATTGCCTGGAGCAACTCATAACACTCGATCACCTTGAGTTCGTTGAACCCCAATCCATGACCCGGTGCAGCGATAAACTGGCGATAGGGCGGGTGGGTCGGAGCCGCAAGTATAGTGCGGTAGCCCTGAAGATCCAGCGGATCGTTAGTCGAATAGATCTGCAGCTCGTTCATGCGCTCTTGGTCGAAGAGAATAGATCCCTTTGAGCCAAAGATCTGTAGCGCAATTCGACCTTTCCTGCCCCATGCCGAACGATTGACCATCAGTACGCCTGAGGCGCCCGCATCGGTTCGAAACAAGGCCTGTGCGATGTCGTGGTTCTCGACCAAGCGATAGCCATCTCCTCTCGTCGGCCTTTCCTCATAGGGTTTGGCCATGTCGGCGACCAAGGAGGTAATCCGACCGTGAAGAATCGATAGTAGCGAAAGCGGATGGACTGCAAAGTCATCTAGTGCGCCGTATCCGGATCTCCTTTCGCTCTTCCAGTAGAAGGGTTCGGCCGGATCGGCCATGTAATCTTCATCCATTTCGAGCCGGATATGATTGACAACGCCGATCTTGCCTTCGGCAATCAATGTGCGCGCATGCCGGATCATGGGGTTCTGGATGTAGTTGTATCCGAGGATAGCCGTCTTGCCTGAGCGTCTTGCAGCATCTCGCATGCGGATGGCATCTTCGAGAGAGGTTGCCATTGGCTTTTCACACCAGACGTGCTTGCCCGCTTCCAGTGCGGCGACAGCCATGTCCGCGTGGAACTCATTGGGGGCTGCGATGGAGACCACGTCGACTGCTGGATCGGAAATTAGGTCGCGCCAATCTCCCGTCCCTTTGCCGAAACCAAAAGCTTCAGCCTGCTGTCGCGCAAGTTCCGGGGTCGCATCGGCGAGAGCGACGAGCCGTGGACGGCGGACGTCCGGAAAGACCGTCGCCACAGAAGTCCAGGCAAGAGCATGGCATTTGCCCATATAGCCAGAACCAATCAACCCCACACCTAGTCCCATCACGCCCTCCCAGCGGTTAAAGGCTCATTCGAACGCTATCAGAAGCGCGGTACTGCGACACCCGCCCGGCGATGGGCTGCGATGACGGTGTTGGCCATCAGCATGGCGATCGTCATCGGGCCGACGCCACCTGGAACCGGCGAGATCGCCTTGGCGACCGGCTTGCACTCGGCAAAGGCAACGTCGCCGACCAGCTTGAACTTGCCCTCGCCCTTTTCCGGAGCGGCCACCCGGTTGATGCCGACATCGATGACGGTAGCACCCGGCTTCAACCAGTCGGCCTTGACCATTTCGGCACGACCGACGGCAGCGACCAGGATGTCGGCCTGACGGGCAAGTTCGGGCAGATCACGGCTGCGCGAATGGCCGATGGTGACGGTGGCATTGGCATTCAGCAGAAGCTGCGCCATCGGCTTGCCGAAGAGGTTGGAGCGGCCGATGACCAGCGCGTTGAGACCCGAGAGATCAGTGCCATGGATCTGGCGCACCAGGATCATCGCGCCGGCGGGCGTGCAGGAGATGAGCCCGGTCTTCAGGTCACCGGTTGCGAGTTTGCCGGCGTTGAGGAAGTGCAGACCGTCGACGTCCTTTTCCGGGAGGATTGATTGGATGACCGGCTCGCTGTCGAGATCTTTCGGAAGCGGGAGCTGGACCAGGATCCCGTCAATTTCGGGATCGGTATTCAGCGCGGCGACCAACGTCATCAAGTCTTCCTGCGAGGTCTCTTCCGGCAGCGTGTGCTGGATGGAGTTGAAGCCGCACTGCTTTGCCATGCGGCTCTTTGCGCCGACATATGCGTGGCTTGCCGGGTCGTCACCGACGATGACGACGGCAAGGCCGGGTTTGCGATGGCCGGAGCTTTCCAGCGTCGTTGCCGCTGAGGTTACAGCTTCGATGACTGAAGCGGCGGCTGCCTTTCCGTCTATGACAACAGTCATGGATCACCCCATCCGCTCCGAGGCATAACTCCCTGGGCTTGCCGGGAAGACCACCGTGCGGTTGCCGTTGATGAAGGTGCGGTGATGGATGTGGGCGTGGATCGCGCGGGCCAGCACTTGGCTTTCGACGTCGCGGCCGATCGAGACATAATCGTCGGCCGACTGGGCATGGGTGATGCGGGCAACGTCCTGCTCGATGATCGGACCTTCATCGAGATCGGCCGTGACGTAGTGGGCGGTCGCCCCGATCAGCTTCACCCCACGCTCGAAGGCCTGCTTGTAGGGGTTGGCACCCTTGAAGGACGGCAGGAAGGAGTGGTGGATGTTGATGATCTTGCCGGACATCTTCTTGCACATGTCATCGGAGAGGACCTGCATGTAGCGGGCGAGTACGATGAGTTCGGTGCCGGTCTGCTCGACGAGATCCATGATCCGGGCTTCGGCTTCCGGCTTGTTTTCCTTCGTGACCTTGATGTGGTGGAAGGGGATGTCGTGGTTCACGACGACCTTCTGGTAGTCGAAGTGGTTGGAGACGACGCCGACGATTTCGATCGGCAGAGCCCCGATCTTCCAGCGATACAGAAGATCGTTCAGGCAGTGACCGAAGCGTGACACCATCAAGAGCACTTTCATGCGCTTTGTAGCGTCATGCAGGTTCCAGGACATTCCGAACTTTTCGGCGACCGGCACGAAACCCTTTTCAAGCTTGGCCTCGTTCGCACCTTCCTCGGAAATGAAGGAAACGCGCATGAAGAACTGGCCGGTGTGGAGGTCGTCGAACTGCGAGCTGTCGACGATGTTGCAACCCTGTGCCGCGAGATAACCCGAGATCGCGGCCACGATGCCACGAGTGGACGCGCAGGATACGGTCAGTACATAGGTCTTCATTGATGTCCAATGCTCCAAGACGTCGAGTTGTAGCGGGAGGGGACAGAAAATTGGGAGGGAGGCGATGCGAACTCCCCCGAGCAGCATCGCCTCCTCGCGTCTGACGAGATGAGATCAGGCGCGAGATTTTTTCTTCTGGCGGTGCACGTCGATCACCACGGCAGCAACGATGATCGCGCCCTTGACGATCTCCTGGTAGTAGGCGCCGACCTTGAGGAAGGTGAAACCTGAGGTCACAACGCCCAGAATGATCGTGCCGATGACCGTGCCTGTGATGCGACCGACCCCGCCCGCAAGTGACGCCCCGCCGATGACGGCCGCAGCGATCGCATCAAGCTCGAAGGCAACGCCCATATTGGGCTGGCCCGACTGAGCACGTGCTGCCAGCATCACACCCGCGACGCCCGAAAGAAGCCCTGCCACCGCATAGACCTTGATCAGGTGCTTGCCGATATCGATGCCGGAAACGCGGGCGGCCTGGGGGTTAGCGCCGATGGCATAGGTGAACTTGCCGTAGCGTGTGTAGCAGAGTGCGATATGACAGATCGTGGCGACGATGAAGAAGACGATGACCGTGCGCGGTACAGGAAAGCCCCAGAGGTCGAAGCTCTGCCCGAGCCAGGTGAAGTTCTCGTTGAGTAGGGCCACGGGCTGACCTTCCGTGTACCATTTGGCAAGACCACGTGCCGATACCATCATGCCCAGAGTGGCGATGAACGGAGGAATTCCGGTCTTGGCGATGATCAGTCCGTTGAGATAGCCAAGAAGGGCTCCCAGGAGGACACCGACCAGGATCGGCCAAAGGGGGCTAGAGTCGATGAACCAGCTCAGACCGAACGCAGCATATTCCGGTTGAAGGAACACAGCTCGTGCATTGAGCGACGTCTGGGCGAAGCTTGCCACGACCATTGCGATAAAGCCGACCATCGAACCCGAAGAAAGGTCGACGCCACCAGTGATGATCACTTGTGTCACACCGACGGCAATGATGCCCGTCACGGCGACCTGCAACACGATGATCGACAGGCGCTGCTTGTTGGCGAGGAAGCTCTCGCCGACGACGTACCAACCGATGATTTCGAAGACGAGTGCGATCCCGATCAGGACGGCCAGGATCGAGACTTCTGGTGGCAGCCGCCGGACCTTCTTGAGACCCGTCTTCGACGTCTCGCCGAGTTCGTTTGTGGCATCTGACATAATTTCCTCCCGGCTGGTCGTCAACGCGACGCCAGCTCCATGATTTTGACTTGGTCGGCTTCCGCGCGGTCCAGGATCCCCGTGACCCGGCCCTCATGCAGCACGACGATCCTGTCGCTCATCCCGAGCACTTCGGGCATTTCCGACGAGATCATGATGATTGCGACCCCCTGACCCGCTAGTTGCGAGATCAGGCGGTGGATCTCAGCCTTTGCGCCGACATCGATACCGCGGGTTGGCTCATCGAGGATCAGAATCTTCGGATTGGTCATCAGCCAGCGACAGATCAGCACCTTCTGCTGGTTGCCGCCGGATAGGTTGATGATCGGCTCGTTCATGTCGGGCGTGCGGACGCGAAGCCTGTTGGCCATATCCGATGCAGCCTTTGTGAGCTTCTCCTGTTGGACGAAGCCAAACTGGGAGTAGCCTTGCTGCAAAACTGCCATTTGTGCGTTTTCCTGGATGTCGAGCAAAAGGAAGCAGCCCGTTTCCTTGCGGTCTTCAGTCAGAAACGCGAGCCCGTGGCTCATCGCAATTGATGGCGAGGAGACATCAACCTTCTTCCCAAAAAGCTCGATTGTGCCAGCATCGGCGGGCGTTACGCCGAAGATGGTTTCGGCCACATTTGAGCGGCCGGAACCGACCAATCCTGCAAAACCGAGAATTTCGCCCGCCCGCAGGTCAAAAGTTACGTCACGGAACACGCCATTCAGCGTCAGACCTTTCGCCGACAGGACAACATCGCCGATGTTGGCGGCCTCCTTCGGGAACATCTGGGTGATCTCGCGACCCACCATCATGCGGATGATATCGTCGCGGGTCACATCGGCCGAGTTGCAGGTGGCGATGTACTTGCCATCGCGGAACACCGAGAACTCATCCGCGATCTCGAAGAGCTCATTCATCTTGTGTGTTATGTAGATGATGCCCTTCCCGTCCTCGCGTAGCGACCGGATGATCCGGAAGAGGTGGTTCACCTCTTTCTCAGTCAGGGCAGACGTGGGTTCGTCCATGATCAGGACGTCAGAATCGAAAGAAACGGCCTTGGCAATCTCGACCATCTGGCGATTGGCGACGCTGAGCTTTCCCACCTTGATTTCCGGATCGATGTCGATGCCGAGGCGGTCGAACAGCGCCACCGTGCGACGGTTCATCTCCGCATGGTCGACGAGGTTGAAGCGCCCCAGGGGCTCGCGTCCGATCCAGATGTTCTCCGAGACGGTCATCGGGGCCATCAGGTTCAGTTCCTGGTGGATCATGGCGATGCCGTTCTGCAGGGCGTCGAGCGGGTTCTTGAGACGAATGTCGACACCACGCAGCTTGAAGCTGCCGCTATCGGGCGTGTAGATGCCAGCCAGGATCTTCATCAAGGTCGACTTCCCGGCACCGTTTTCGCCCATCAGGGCATGCACTGTTCCCCGGCGAAGCTTGAGTTGCACATCGTCGAGAGCAACTACGCCCGGAAATTCTTTCCGCACATCGGAGACCTCAAGCAGGTACTCGCTCTGTAGAACGGCCCCGCTGGTCCGGACGGCCTGCATGGTCTGTGGGCTCAATGCCTGTAATCGTGCCATCTCGGCTCCTCCCCGAATGACAGACCCGCCGCCTGGATGACGGCGGGCCTGTTCAGTCTGGCATCAGTTCTTGGTCACGAACTGATCCATGTTTTCAGGCGTGACGAGCTGGAAGGGGATCCAGACCTTGGCTTCGACTTTCTCACCCTTGGCGAGCTTGACGGCCGCATCCACGGCGCCTGCTCCCTGGCCAAAGGCATCCTGGAAGACGGTCACATCAAGGTCCCCGGCCTTCATATAGGCAAGCGCTTCCTGCGTCGCGTCGATGCCGCCGACGACGACATCCTTCATATCCCAGCCTGCGGACTTCATCGCGTTGATCGCGCCGATCGCCATGTTGTCATTATTGGCGATGACGGCAGCCGGCTTATGGCCAGCGGCGATCCAGTTGGTCATCAAGTCCTGAGCCTTGACCGGGTCCCAGACAGCGGTCTGCTCGTCGAGGATCTTCATGCCCGCGCAGTCCGGTGTCGCAATAACGTCGTGGATATCCTTCGTGCGCTGGACTGCGGCCTGGTTTGCAAGGTCGCCGACCATGACGAGAATGTCGCCCTTGCCGCCGAGAATCCGGCAGATTTCTTTGGTCTGTAGAGTTCCGGACTCGACCTCATTCGAGGCGACGAAAGCGCCCTTGGGACCGAGTGCATCCACGTCTGCCGGCTGGCGGTTAACATAGACGATCGGGATGCCTGCATCATTGGCAAGCTTGGTCATTGGCGCTGTCGCGGACGTGTCCACGGCATTGACGATGATCGCGTCGACCTTGGATGCGATGAAGTTCTGGATCTGCGAAAGCTGCTTCTGGACATCGTCATCGGCGATTTCGATCTGAACAGGCTGGCTTGCGTCACCAGCAGCCTTCTCGATGCCCTTGCGCAGGACAGTCAGGAAGGTATCGGAGTTCGCCATGGAGACGCCGATATTGCCTGCCATTGCACTGGATGCCATGAGTACGCCCAGAAGGGCACCTACTACGAGCTTCTTCATTTGTTATTCCTCCACTTGTTGTGCGGTGCCCGGCAACACCCCTCAAAGCCGGCACGCCTCCTCCCCGGAGGCAATTCGCCCGGACGTCCAACTCCTCCTGGCCGTCCGGGGATCTGCTCAGAGCTTATCGCGAATGAAATCCATGCTGCCTTTGACAAGGCCGACCACATTGGTCGTGGCATGAACAGCGGGCGAGAACGGCTCGAAAGAGAAGGGGCCTGCATAGCCTTGAGCGAGCAGAGCCCGAATTTGCGCCATATTGGCGAGTCGATCCCCAGAGGTCACCATAACCCGATGCGGATCACGCATGTCGTCGACGCTAACCTGGCCGTCATCGACCCCTGAGATGTGGACGAGGCCAGTCATCGCCGTAAAAACATCCGGCTCGCCAGCGAGAACGTGATGGAAGGTGTCATGCACCAGCTTGAAGCGATCCGTACCGTTGATCGCCTGTATGGCATCGACGGCTTCCTTCTTGGAGCGTAGAGAACAGATCTGGAAGCCCAACGGCTCGACGAGACCGATGATGCCCGCCTGCTCAAGGATCGGCTTCAGCCCCTTAAGTGCAACACGAAGATTACCCTGACGCTCGCCTTCAAGCTTGCCGGAGCCATCATTCACGGGCACCAGAACAAGGGCTTTTGCACCGCAGGCGCTAGCATAGGTCGCCAGGCTTCGCGCTTCTTCCTCACGGGCTGGTGTCCATTCGTTGAACCGCTGAAGGGCGTTGATGGAAATGATTTCCGCGCCTTCTCCTGCAGCAAGCTCGCGCACCTGGTAAGGGGAAGTTCCGTCTAGAATGGCATTGCCGGAGAGATCGTTCCGGATCTCAAACTGGTTGATGCCAAGAGTTTTGCCGAGCTTGAAGAAAGCGCCAAGCGGCATCTGTGGTGCAACCATGTGGTTGAGCGCGAAGGTGGGCGCAGCCATGGAAATTCTCCCGAAGTGTCTGGCGGCTCCCGAGTTCCTCCGTGGGATCCGCTGAGTTCGAAATCATCAGGTTTCATGACGTTCGTCAAAGCAGAATTGGAGGTGATATCTTTCATTTATGATAGAATTTGCGAAATGGCATGATGTAAATCTGTCTTTTTTAAATGTTCTCGGGCACGTGAAGCTCCATAGGCAGGAACGTTTGCCCTGGTGCTGTAGCAGGGCCGCTATCCACAGCCTCCACCATCAACTGAACTAGCTCACGGCAGAGATTAGCTAGAGGGGTCGCAATTGCCATGTTTACAATCTCATCTGCGAGCGCGGCGCGGGAGATTGGCGTCAGCTCGTTGACCACAACAATATGCTTGCCGCCAAGCTTTTCCTCCCTGATGGCAGAGATCGCGCCTTCCATTCCGCCGCCCGCAACATAGAAGCCAACGAGATCAGGGTGGCGCAGCAGGAGATCGAGCGTCGCTTCGTGCGTGATCTGTACAGTCTCAAGGTTTACAAGGGTATCGAGAACCTCGAAATCAGGAGCATGTTCGCGAAAGTACGAGCGAAAACCGATCTCGCGAAGCTCGTGTCCGTGAAATCGGTGACTCCCAACGAAAACGGCGACCTTGCCGGGCTTCTTCGCGGTTTTCGCAATCATCCATGCTGCTGTTCGCCCAGCTTTCCGGTTGTTCAGGCCGACATATCCCTCCCGAATACCGGAGGCGAAGTCGGACAGCAACGAGAACACCGGCACGCCTTTCGCCTTCAGTTCTTCTACGACCACAGACAGAGCAGGATAGTCAGGCGCCGTCATCGCGACGGCCTGGTTTCGGCCGCCCACCTCACGAAGCTTGTCTGCCAATTCAGAAGGCGTCTGGGATGTGCAGAAATCGATCTGCGCGACCCCCCGTATTCCAGGATGGTTCTGCACTGCAATTTCAATCTCGCGCGCGAAGGCCTGATAGAAATGGTGATCCGGCTTCTGCAGAACGAATCCCAGCTTGTATTGCGGCAAGCCTTCGAACACCCGCTGCCTGAGTAGGCCGACTGCATGGAAGCCGATTTCGTTCGCTGCTTCATAGACCCGTCTTGCGGTGTCCTCCCGCACCTTGTGTCGACCGTTCAAGACCCGGTCGACAGTCGCAACGCTAACGCCGGCCGCTTTAGCCAGATCAGTAATGGTAGGGCGGGAAGCCATAAGTGGATCGTGTCCCAGGGATTGGTGTAGCTGAGGGGTGGTCACCAGTGTTTTTCCGGTAGGGTCGGGTTGTTCAAGACCAACCTGATGGAAAGGCCACCGATGACCGACGACATGATGAACCTGCGCTCGCTCGTTGAGAAGA
>JAPZUE010000031.1 GCA_027533385.1 Rhizobium sp.
TGCTCCTTCTGAACTTCCATGAATCCCTATTACTCTCCCCTGGGAGTCTAAGACTGCACCGCCACTCATGCCCCCAAATGTGATGCTGGTATAAACTAATTCATAGCCTCCGGTTAAAGAAGCAACACTTTGTAATGTTCCCCCTTGTTTATTGCTTAAAGTACTTTGGCGGGTTTCTATTAATCCCTCTTCTTTCTCGATAATTATACCGCCACTAAACAACCATTTCGAGGGATTGTCGCCAATTTTGGGGAAGCCTGCAACAAAAACAAAATCCCTGGTATTTGGGTTATAATTCGCTATTTCCGCAACGGGATAATTGTCCAGGCTTTCAAACTGAAAAACTGCTAAATCTACCCCTTCCTGCCGGATGATGGTGCTTTTCTCGATGTTTCGAGTTTTGCCGTCGCTGGTGACGACGGTGTAGGTGTGATCGGGACAAGGTTCACTTGCAGCATCTTGACTTTCTTCCTTGTTCTCACATAATACATGGTCTGCGGTTAAAACCGTGTAAATATTGCCTTTTTTAGCGATAATTACGCCACTTCCATTGGCTGTACTGCTACTATCAATCCGGACGGTGAAACCCTTCGCTTTCGCTTCTAATTTGGCGATATAACCAGTATAGACGGTGGTTTCTATATCGGGGTTCACCTGCGGTAGGGGTAGGTTATAGGCGCTGAGGATTTCGGGACGGATGTAGGTTAATAGGGTATGAAGGGAAATGCCCCAGTTAACCGCTCTCATCTGTTGGATTTCCGCGTCTGTGGGTTTTGTACCGTCCTCGTAGATGTAGTTAGAGAGAATCGGATGGGCCGATCGCCCGTTAATGCCGATTAACTCATCCTCGAAAAAGATACCACCGCCACTCATTCCCTGCACGATATCGCCACTATAACCGACGCTGTAGCCCTCTTGGAGGGGTCGATCGCTTGTTTGTTCAATTTTCCCGTTATCGGTGGTGTACTGCCCCGTTTCTGCGGAATAACCGGTTACAGTGATATCTAGTTCCGCATCCGGGGAAATGGCGCGAATTTTAGCGATCGGATAATCCCGGGTATCGCTAAACTCCACTAGGGCCAGATCCTTATCTTTTAAAAGGGAATTCGGCGCGATCGAGGCTGTGCGGGTTTGGCCGTCGTGGGTTTGGATCTGTAGGGTGGTCGCGCCACGGGTAACGTGAGCGTTGGTCAAAACGAGATATATACTGCCTTTTTTCCCGATAATGATTCCCGATCCCCGATTTATCTCGCTAGTAATCTTAACAGTGACTTGACGGATCGATCGCTCGATCTGCGCGTCTGGGCTGTCTTCCGCCACGATCGCCGGAGCAGAGAAAGGGGATAGCGCTTTAACCGGTACGACGGGCAGAAGTAGGAGGCTTAGGAGTAGGGGAAAGGGTTTCAACATGATTATTATGGGGAAATTCGGGGTAAAACAGCGAAAATTCTAGCGGGTGGGAACGCAATTATTTTGCGGGCCAGCAGATCTCGTACCACAGGGTGCGTCGCGATCGGCGAGTGGTGCTTTGGCGAAAAACTCCGTCATCGAGATATAGGTTTTATCTCCGGAACTCTGGAGGAGCATATCCGAGCTTTTCCCCTCTAGGATGTCCATGAGTTGTTGCAAGACTAAATCTGGGTTATCGTGGGGTTTAAGGGTAAAAAGTTGGCTATTACCATCGCAGGGATCGCCGGATCGTGAAACGCTGCAGATGATCGGGTATCCTTTCGCCCGGCCGGTGGTGAGGTAGTTAAAACGCCCTTGATTATAGGCTTCCTGGAATTTTTTCGTGACTTCCTCGCAACGAACCGGGGAACGTTTGGAGAAATATTCCGATTTCCAGCCGATAATCCGCACATTGCCGCCCCTTTCGGGAATCCAAGCGAGGGTGGCGGGGATTTTCCCTCCCGATGCGCGATCAGACACCTCTTTACAGAAGAAGGTGACGCGATTCGGGGTGGTCGATTGGCTGAAACCGGGGGCGATACCACCGAGGAGGACAGTGGCGAGGAGGCCGACGCAAGCGAGACGGTGGGAAATATATCTAGAGTTCATAGGGATAGTTCCTCAGAAAATAGGGATTAGAATCGTGATTAGGGTCAAAATGGGATTATTTAAGGTTTAGCGGCGGCGTTGAGGGTGTAGCGACCCGATTCACCCCCTTCGCGAGAGGTAGCCACTAGGATATAAACTCCATCGGCAGGTAATTCGGTTACGAGTCGAGCGTTAAAATCCCCGGGAGCGCGATCGACGCGCTGGTCACTACGGGCGACCTGTGGGTATTTTGTCCCCTCGGAAGATTGGAGAACGCGATAGAGGACAAGATAGGGAGCGATCTCGTTGCTGTTCATATCCAGAACGATTTTCTGTCCAGCACGACCCTCGAACCCGTAATATTGTTGGTTTTGGTCTTTGGTCAAGTTGCCTTGAACGGTCTGACCGTTAAGAGGGAGGGTGAGTAACTGTATCCGATCGTCCTGTCCTAATGTTGAGACGGTGGAGACATCGCCTGTTTTAACTGCGGCGAGGAAAGCTTGCAGGCGATCGAGGGAAACGGCGAAATTAATCCCGCTCTGGGTAAGGCCGATCGGGTTTCCCGCACCGTCGTAAACGTAACTCCCGATATCGCCTGCGACGTTAACCCCCACCACTTCCCCCCGTGAATTCAAAAGCGGCCCGCCGGAATTGCCTTTGTTGATATTAGCGTTGTGTTGCACAATGCCTTTTTCGGGGTCGAGACGGCTGATAATGCCCTGGGTGAGGGTGTTTTGATAGTCCTCGTTTAAGGGTGTGCCGATGACGAAAACGCTTTCGCCGACTTTGGCGGAGTTCGCACGGGCGAGGGGAAGATAGGGCAGGTTTTGGCGGTTATAAATCCGCAGGACGGCTAAATCCACGCCATTTTTAGCGAAGCCGATCACGTCTGCCGAGGCCTGCTGTCCGTTGGCAAATTTCACCGTCACCACCCGCGGTCCGTCCGCAACAACGTGGGCGTTGGTAATGATGATACCGTCGGGACTGACGAGAAAGCCGCTACCGTGGCCGCTGCCATTTTTGACGGTGACGACGGCGGGGCTGGCTTTCTGATAGACTCTAGAAGCGGTCTGCTCCTGCGCGAGGATGGGTGGAACGTTTTCCATCAGGAAGCCTCCTGGTTGAACGAGTAGGCCAGTGGTGGCCAGTAGCACCGATAGGGTGAAAGTAATTGGTTTCATCGGGTTGGCTCCTCTTTAGTCGAGGGATACTTGCAAGGATGTTATCGTTGGTTTTTTTCCAATTATGCGATCAAGTTTTAAGTCTTCAGGTTGCTTTTTTCACAAAAGTTTAGAGGGGGAGAGCGATCGCTCTCCCTTGCAACTTACGCACCTATCTGCCGTAGTGCTTCTATGGCGCTGTTGTACATTTCTGTGTTTCCCTGCTGGCGAAATAATTCGGCGGCCGTTGTTAGATCGGCGATCGCATTTTGTCTCTGGTTAAATGCGAGATGGACGATACCCCGGAAATGGTAAGCGTAGGCAGCGCGGGGGTTTAGTCGGATCGCGGTGTTCAGGTCTTGAAACGCCGGCCGCCATTGTTCGCGAATCGTGTAAATCATGCCCCGACCGAGGTAAGCTTCGGTATAGTCCGGATCGAGTTCGATCGCTCTGGTGAATTGAGCGAGGGCGAGATCATATTTTTCCTGTTGGATGTAGTTAATTCCCCGGTTAAAGTGGGCGATCGCTTTTTTGTAGTTCGCTTGAGCGATCCGGGTTTCGGCTGGTTGTCGGCTTTCTAGGGCCATAACGGGGCGAACAGTTGCGAGGGTGGAGAGGCCGATTAGGCTGACGGTGGTGAGAAGGGCGAAGGATTTCATGGGTAGTTCCTCGGTAAGGGTGATTTGAGCTTCTACCTAATTCATCGGTTGTTTTTTTGGGAATATGCAGAATAGGGCAATCAATTTTTTTTCCTTTCGGGTACAAAAGGAAAAAGCGCGGCAATCGGGAGAGCTTTGTTATCATTTAGTGAAAAATACTTGTTTTTTTTGATGCAATATGGTAAGCAAATCCCCGACGATTACTGATGCGGAATTAATTCGCCTCAGTTGTCAGAACCCGGAATTACGCTTTGAACGCAATGCAGATGGAACCTTAGTCACTATGGCACCGATCGGAAGTATTTCGGCGAATCGAGAACTGAAAGCCGGCGCTCGCCTGCTCTACTGGGTCGAACAGAACGGGTTAGGAGAGGTATTTAGTTCTAGCGGCGGTTTTAAACTGGCCAATAGCGCGGTACGCTCTCCCGATGTGGCTTTCGTGGCGAGAGAACGTTTACCGTCCGGTTGGCAGGAAAGGGAGGATGAATTTCTCGATCTCGCGCCGGATTTCGTGATCGAGATCCGTTCTAAAACCGATAGTTTATCCAAGTTAAAGCGGAAAATGGAGGAGTATCGGGAGAACGGGGTGAAGTTAGGATGGTTGATTGATCGCCACAATAAACAGGCTTTCGTCTACCGTCAGGACGGGACGATTACCTGTTATCCCGAGAACGCGATTTTAAGCGGGGAAGATGTGGTTCCGGGGTTCACCCTAGCGCTAGAAATCTTGCTGTAAGATCGATCGCTTTTTTCGGGGTGAGATTCAAAATCGATCGAGTATCTAGACCGCGCCTAATTGCCGTAGGAATTGCAGGGCTTTTTCGCGTGCTGGCGCGTTCCCTTGCTGGCGGAACAGTTCGGCGGCTTGTCGGAAATCCTCGATCGCTTTTTCCTTGTCTAGCCGATAGACGTAAGGAAACCCAACCATACACCCAAAGAAACCCAAAAAAAGATTCAGACAGATTTGGGTGTTGGGTTTCGTTCCGATGACCCAACCTCGGAAAGGATGCGAGCGCTTTTCGTCCTCTAAAACAGTGATCGCACCAAAATGACAAGCACTGTAGCATAACCCACTGAATATTATAAAATTGGTGGTACGTTACATTTCATGCTTGGCCAAATCCAGCCAAATAAGCTTTAACCTCATGCCAGAAATTTTCAGACTGGAAGGCTATGTTTTCTTTTTCTATGCCAGAAGGCAATGAACCCATGCACGTTCACGTTCGACGGGGCGGCGGATATGCTAAATTTTGGCTAGAGCCGCTAGAATTGGATTATGCCAAAGGTTTGAAAACTAAAGAAATTGTTCGGGCTGAAATTCTCATCACAGAAAACATAGAAATAATACGGAGGAAATGGCACGATGTATTTGGTACATGAAAGCAGAGTAAAAGCTCAAAAAGTTTGGGTTGAAGATAAATGGATTTGTATTCGTTTAGAAGACGATAGAGAAATTCGTTTTCCTGCTTATAAAAATAAACGCTTATCAAAAGCAACCTTTGAACAATTAGCAGAGGTTGAGTTAATTTGTGATGGCACGGGATTACATTGGGAAACCTTAGATGAGGATTTGTCCATCATTGGCATTTTAGAAGGAAGATTGGGTGCTTAAATGTTAAATGCTTAAAAAAAATCGGCTCTACCGAACCTAGTAATCATAGCAATTATCGTCGATTGGGTTGACGTAAGGAAACCCAACAAAAAGATTCAGACGGATTTAGGTGTTGGGTGTTGGGTTTCGCTTTTCCTGAGAATTGAGAGGTTTTCTTGAACATATTTATTCCCTCAAACCAACCTAGGAACTACGGGTGCTCACTACTTAATTTAATCACTTGTTGCTCAGGAAATTTAAGGGTAAGTTCCCATTCTCCCCCTAATTCCCTCATCATACGGGTTAAATTTTCTAGGGTAAGATGTTGTTTTAAATCATCCGATTTTGCTGAGAAACAGGGCTGTTCA
>JAPZUE010000099.1 GCA_027533385.1 Rhizobium sp.
CGACGAATTAAGCGCCGTAGCCCATGCGCTCAATAGCAGACCACGCAAGACGCTGGGCTGGCGCACACCTGCAGAGGCGCTCGACGGTTTGCTCAAATCAGATATGATCGAGGGTGTTGCGGCGACCGGTTGAATCTGCCCAATCATCCTCGCTAAGAATGATGCGCATTCTACTCAGCGAGCCTCCAAAGGTTGACCCGATCAGCTTTTAATTCAATGGCTTCGAACGTATGATCCCCACGTGGTGTGAGGACGGGTTCTTTTCCCATGAGCAGCGCAAACTCCCAGCACACCACCCCCACCTTTATTTCCCCCCCATCCTCCATTACATACCTCCCATACCCGCCACGCCCCGCCCGCGTAGGCGCAACCCCACAAAATCCCGGGCGAAACGGAAGATTTGGCCATGGCCCCCAAAGGCTCACAGCGCGTCGTCAACAAGATCGTTGCGGAAAATCGCAAGGCGCGCTTCAATTATGAGATCGTCGACACCTACGAGGCGGGTCTGGTTTTGACCGGCACGGAGGTCAAGTCGCTGCGCGAGGGCAAGGCCAATATTGCCGAATCCTATGCCTCTGATGAGGGCGAGGAGATCTGGCTGATCAATTCGCATCTGCCGGAATATCTGCAGGCGAACCGCTTCAATCACGAGCCGCGCCGCCGCCGCAAGCTGCTGCTCTCCAAGCGCGAGATCAACCGCCTGCGCGCCTCGATCAATCGCGAGGGCATGACGCTGGTGCCCTTGAAGATCTATTTCAATGAGAAGGGCAGGGCGAAGCTGGAGCTGGCGCTCGCCAAGGGCAAGAAGCTGCATGACAAGCGCGAGACCGAGAAGGAACGCGACTGGAACCGCCAGAAGCAGCGCCTGATGAAGACGGGCTGATCATGGCGCTCTCGCATCTGAAGGTCACCGTCGGCCCCTTCGTCTTCGAGGCCCGGTTGGAGCGCGAAAAAGCGCCCGAGACCTGCCGCATTTTTGAGACCTTCCTTCCCTTTCGGAACCAGGCGATCCATTCGCGCTGGTCGGGCGAGGCGGTCTGGGTGCCCTTGGGCGATTTCCAGTTCGGCGCCGGTTTCGAAAACCACACGGCCCATCCCTCGCGCGGCGATATCCTGCTTTATCCCGGCGGCTTCAGCGAAACCGAACTGCTGTTTGCCTATGGTTCCTCGCAGTTTGCCAGCAAGATGGGCGTTTTGGCGGGCAATCACTTTCTGACGGTGGTGAAGGGTGGGGAGCAGCTGGAGGCCATGGGGAAGATGGTTCTCTGGCAGGGCGCTCAGGATATTGCCTTCGAGGCGATGTAGGGAAAGGTACCCTGCTGGGTGCTTCACCGATGCGCGGAGCAAGAACGCCCCCCTCTGTCACTGCGTGACATCTCCCTCACACGGGGGGAGAGTGGGCGGCGGAGCGGGGGCGTCGTGCTGCCCACCTCCCCCTTGAGGGGGGAGGTCGCCGCGAAGCGGCGGGTGGGGGTGAACCCTACTTCGAGTTCGACGTTTGCTCGATCTTTCTGACCTTCAGCCATCACCCCACCCCGGAGCCTTGCTCCGACCCTCCCCCTTGTAAGCAAACTTCGGCCCGTTGTGATAGAACGATCCCAGCGGCTCTGGATGGCAGCCCGATCCCCCTCCGGTCGCTTGAGACCGTAAGTGAGCAAGGAGCGCCATCCGGCAATCCATTGAACCCGCACAGTCGC
>JAPZUE010000101.1 GCA_027533385.1 Rhizobium sp.
AATTAAGCGCCGTAGCCCATGCGCTCAATAGCAGACCACGCAAGACGCTGGGCTGGCGCACACCTGCAGAGGCGCTCGACGGTTTGCTCAAATCAGATATGATCGAGGGTGTTGCGGCGACCGGTTGAATCTGCCCAATACGCAAGTGAGACGTATCGACGAGCGCTCGATGCGGCAGGTCTACAGGGATCCATGAGCGCCGTCGGCAACCCTTATCACAATGCGCAGGCCGAGAGCTTTATGAAGACCCTGAAAGTGGAGGAAATCTACCCCGCAGGCTACGAGACATTCGCTGACGTGGCCGAACACTTGCCCAGGTTCATCGAGCAGATTTACAATGCCAAACGGCTGCATTCAGCCCTTGGCTATTTATCGCCAGCAGAATTCGAAACTCAACTCGCCCAGCAGGCGGCTTAGTTTGAAGCGTTTCGATGGTCCAGCCCGAGGGGTTCACTCCAAACCGGCTCAGTTCTGCGTGGAAACCAACACCGAATGTCCGATTTTTGCCGCCGGCGGATTTCTTGAGGGCAAACGGACCATCGACCCGCTAATGCGAAGCCTCTGCTCTTGAGAGGAAACGAATTTTCGGTCCATCTATTGCTCATGAACCGAGGGGCAAGGGATCGGTACCTTTGCTCAGAATTGCGAGATATCGTTGGTAGCTGAACACGCGGCCGCGTTTGCGGCCGGTCACCTCACCAACGATGCCCAATCGCTCTAGATCGGCCAGCGCGGCGTTGACGGTTGGTGCGGACAGACCTGTTATCTGAACAATCTGGTTCGCTGTGTGAAAAGGATTTTGTTGGAACAGCTCGTGAATGCGAAGGGCCGACCCTGCTCTATCACTCTCCATCGTGATCCGCTCCCGATCTTCCTTGAAAAGATCAACGATCTGAGTGGCAGCCTCAAACGCTTGATTGGCGGTGTCCGCGACGCCGGCCAGGAAGAAGTCCAGCCAGGCTTCCCAGTTTCCATGTTCACGGACCTCTTGCAACAATCGATAATATTCTCTCCGATGAGACTTCAGATAAAGACTGAGGTAGAGAAGCGGCTTTCGTAAAACGCCGTTGATGCAGAGATACAGGGTCACCAGCAGACGACCAATACGACCATTTCCATCGAGAAACGGATGGATCGTTTCAAACTGCACATGCAACAGGCCGGCTTTAATTAGCGCCGGTAACCGCGATTGATCGTCATGCATGAAGCGCTCGAACGCATCGAGGCAACCGGCCATTTCAGTGACGGGTGGCGGTACAAAGAGTGCGTTACCGGGGCGCGTCCCACCAATCCAGTTTTGCGAGCGGCGGAACTCTCCAGGATCCTTGGTGCCTCCTCGCCCACTCTGTAGGAGCCTGGCGTGTATCTCACGGATCAGACGCAACGACATGGGCAGCGTTTCCAGCCGCTCTAAACCATACATCATGGCGTCTACGTAGTTGGATACCTCACGGATATCATCAACCGGCTGTCCGGCTTGGGCTTCGGTCTCAAACCGCAAGAGATCGGAAAGCGTGGACTGCGTGCCTTCAATCTGCGAGGAAAGAACAGCTTCCTTTCTCACATACATATATAGAAACAGCTCCTGTCTCGGCAGCAGCATTGTGATACCATCCAGGCGTCCGAGCGCGCGTTCAGCCAAGCTAAGGCGCTCTAACAATGAAAGCACATCAATCGCCGGTTCGGGCGGTAATGGTGGGGGCACGAACGCACGCACCGTTTCACTGGCGGCGACCGTCTCGACGAAACGACCCTGGCGGTTTTTGGATTGGGAATCAGGCATAATCCAATATCAGCCCCGCACCTTATTTAAGCAAGACGCATTTCATTTAATTAATCGACAGACTTAAATAAGCGCGCTTAATTAACGCCGACGTCGAACTCCAGAGCTTTGATCCGGGCGATATCGGAGCTAACACGACAAGCGCCATCAGAAGTAACACGCCCGATAC
>JAPZUE010000112.1 GCA_027533385.1 Rhizobium sp.
GGCAGCCTTCGCGCCAGCCTCCTGCTCACGCAGCACCCCGATGATCTGCTCTTCCGTAAATCTCTGCTTTTTCATTCGTCCGTCCTCTGATGGGCCGGACTCTAATCAATTCTGGAGGAAATTCGCAGTGGCAGGTCAATCGTTAAAAAGTACTGTATGGCTCCCTATCGGTGCTTCTCTAACACCGTCGCCTCTCTCACAACAAATCCACCCAAGACTTGGACCGATGGATTTTCGTCCGAAAATTTGCGGACGTCACCACCTTATTCCTACGGGCCGTTTTGCCCCCCTTCCCCCCTGCCGATCCCATAACACCCCCGCCCCCCGGGGCTGTTAGCTCAAGCCTGTTTGTCCGAGAAAGATGCCCTGCGGAACGTGGTGCCGACTTGCTCCGATCCTGCTCGCTACCACGCATGAAGAGCGAGTTTCACTCGCGTTGGGAGGGAGTCTAAGGCACTGGTCGCGCCAAACGAAGTCGCGAAGTTCAGGCAACGGGAGTGGGGAAGGAGGATAGCCGCTGGTCCCTCGGTATCAATAGACCTAGGTTCTGTGGCACTTCGCCACCCACGGCAGACACAGTCTCACAAGAGTAGGGATTGACCTTTGACACCGATAGTCTCACAACATCATTGACTTCATTGGAACTTCTGGAGCTGAGACTTATGACTTCGACACTCGTCGGCTACGCCCGCACCTCTACGCTCGAACAGATTGCCGGACTGGAAAGCCAAATCCGCGATCTGACTGCGGCGGGATGCACCAAGATCTTTCAGGAACAGGTATCGTCGGCGGATACGAAGCGCCCGGAACTGGAGCGCGTCCTGGACTATGTCCGCGAAGGAGACACGCTGGTCGTCACCAAGCTCGACCGTCTGGCACGGTCCATGGCCAACCTGATGGAGATCATGGGCAAGCTGAGATCAAAGGGCGTGGAGTTGAAGATCTTAGCTCTGAACCTCGACACATCGACCCCAACTGGCAAGCTGATGCTGAATATGCTGGGGTCTATAGCGGAGTTCGAACGTGAGCTGATGTTGGAACGCCAGCGAGAAGGCATCGCCAAAGCCAAGGCAGACGGCAAATACCGAGGCCGAGCCCCGACCGCTCGCAACAAAGCTGACAAAGTTCGCGAGATGCGCTCTCGGGGCAAGACCGTCGAAGCCATCATTGAAGAGCTAGGCGTGAGTCGTTCAAGTGTCTTCAGAGCGCTGAGGGATGGGAAGACAGCGGCTTAGTTTCTCTGAGGGGAGATAATGTCTTTTGGCTTCACAGATCATCAGGAGCCGCCGCCCGCTCCAAAACAGGCACACACATATCTAGGTCATGTGAAGCCAAATGAGCGTATCGCATCGTCATTGCGAGGGTCTGATGGCCAAGCCAGGTTTGCACGCGGCGGATGTCTATGCCGCCCTGGACAAGCCGTGAAGCACACGTGTGGCGCAGCACATGAGGCACGACATCAGGGTCGTCTCCCAACCCAGCGTCAGCCCTTGCTGCGTTCCACACTGCGCGAAAAGCTTGGTAGTTGATGTCGGAGAAGGGACCGGAGGTTTTTGACCTCCTTTCGACCGCTCGCTGAGCGCGACTTGTCAGCGGGACGGAGCGGCTTTTTCCTGACTTTGTAACCCAGAACGTCACGCGGTCAGGCAGTATGTCGCCCCATTTGAGCTTCATCGCCTCACCGATACGGGCACCGGTATCAACCAGGAACACACAGAGCCAGTAGTATTGCTCGTTCCGCTCCTTCACAGCAGCGAATAGAGCATCCTCCTCCTTGTAGTCCAGGAACCTGATGCGGCCCGCCTTTTCCTTCTGACGGCGGAATTCCGGCAAACTATGCACGTCACCCATCTTATAAGCCTTTCGCAACAGCTTGCTAAGTGCTGCCATCTTTCGATTGATGGTCGCATTACTGTTGCCGCGCTTGCGTAGTAGGCTCAGAAGGTTGTCGAGCATCTGATCTGAGAATTCGGAAAACTCCATTCCGAATTGCAGCTCATCAAGCTCCGCAATGAACGCCGTGACGTTGTATTTGTGCGAGCCAGGCTCCCAGAGAAGATCACCGTATCTCTGAAACAATTGCCTCAGGCTGTGTGACCTGACCGGTTTCACACCTGCGCCCAATGCGTACTGATAATGAAGCGAAAAGGCCGCTTCATAGGAGTGCAAAGGGGGTGTCTTGGGCTCGTGATCTGATGGCATCACTATCTCTGCGAAGTCGCGGAGAAGAAGAACCAGTCATCTCGTTCGGCAAATCAAGCGGTATTCCTGCTCAACCGTCACTACCAGACGGATTTTCCAAACCAAGTTACAAAACGGCAACAACCCGCAGCCCCGAAAATGAGGCTGCGGGCAATTTCCGTTAGACCAAAACAGCTATTAGAACGAACGGGTCAGACGAACGAAACCAGACCAACGAGCGTCAGCAGCGGTGTCGGCGTCGTAGTAGTCTACAGTCGCCGAAGCCTTCAAGCCCTGCGCGAGCTGGTATTCGCCGAGGAGGCCAGCGCCCCAAGCGTCGAGACCGCCCTGGCCTTCCCAGTAATTGACCGACGGGGTGATCGTCAGCTTTTCGGTAGCCTTCATAGCGTAAGCGGCACCGACGGTCCACTCGATGCTGCCGATGGTCGGAGCAGAATCTACGTAGACGTTAGCACCAGTCGAGTAACCAGCGTAGAGTTCGAATGTGCCCGGGCCTACATCGGCAGACACTTCACCGACGACGAGGCCTTCTTCAGCTTCGAAATCGTATGCGCCCCAAACCGAAACGGTCGCCGCGCCGAGCGAAGCAGAAACAACACCGTTAAGACCAACGTTGTTGTCGTTGTACTTGGGGCTCAGATCGTCGAGACCAAGTGTTACCTTGAAAGCGTCAGACGCGAAAGTGTAGCTCATCGAGTTGTACTTGGCGTCGTCGATGAAGGCGTCGCCTTCCGATGCCGTACCGATGTCGTCGAGAACGCTCAGGAAGTAACCGACCTTGAAGCCACCAACGGTGATGTAGGCCTGATCAAGTTCAAATGCACCAGAAGAGTTGCTGAAGTCGTTATCGCCGAAGCCCTGGATACGGATGTAAGAGCCGATCGTGCCGAGTTCCGAGTCGTTCTTAGCTTCGACAACGATACGAGCACGAACGTTAGAGT
The DNA here is from genome assembly GCA_027533385.1 of Rhizobium sp. GTDB lineage: Bacteria > Pseudomonadota > Alphaproteobacteria > Rhizobiales > Rhizobiaceae > Allorhizobium. Next base: position 3,144 of record JAPZUE010000112.1, read on the forward strand.
TCCAAGAACCGTTGTCGGCGGCTACCGCGCCGACGAAGTCAGGATCTTGGAAGTTTACGCCTACACGGATTTCGCCACCGATCTTCAGGCAGGTTTCGGTGCCGGGGATGTAGAAGTAGCCGGTGCCGAAGGCGTCGCAAACGCGAACGTATTCCATGGGCTCGGGCTCAGCAGCGACGATTGCGTCAGCAGCCTGAGCGCCGGAAACTACTGCGAGAGC
>JAPZUE010000017.1 GCA_027533385.1 Rhizobium sp.
TGAGCGTGGCCAGATCCTGTGCAAGCCGGGTTCGGTCAAGCCGCACAAGAAGTTCATGGCAGAAGCCTACATCCTGACGAAGGAAGAAGGCGGCCGTCATACGCCGTTCTTCACGAACTACCGTCCGCAGTTCTACTTCCGCACGACGGACGTGACCGGCATCGTGTCGCTTCCGGAAGGCACGGAAATGGTTATGCCGGGCGACAACGTCACGGTTGCCGTTGAGCTGATCGTTCCGATCGCGATGGAAGAAAAGCTGCGCTTCGCGATCCGCGAAGGCGGCCGTACCGTCGGCGCCGGCATCGTCGCTTCGATCATCGAGTAATCGATGATCTGACCGACAGGGTCGATAAGATCGAGGGCCTCGCTGGAAACAGCGGGGCCTTTTTCGTTGGGGAATGAAGGTTCAGATGGTCGCGGCTATAGCACGCCCCTGGTGGGAATGCCCGGGGAGGCAGTTGCGGTCACGCCCGCTGCAGAAACTGCTCTTCCGCCAGCCTCAACAGATCGGTGACGAGGTAGCCGTTGATCGTCAGCCCGGTCAGGTCGCATTCCGCGATCGAGGTGTCCGCAAGGCTGGCGAAGCGAATGGTGCTGCCGTTCAGGTCGACATGAGTGAGGCTTGCGGCATGCAGCACAACGTTCTCCAGCACTGCCGCGTTCATCGCCACGTTGCGGATCACCATCTGCTCGGCATTGGCATCGGTCATCAGGCTGCGACCGAGATCCACGTTGCTGAACACTGCCTCCTTCAGGGAGACATCGCTGAAACGGGATTCCGACATGTCGGCGTCATCGAACTCGGAACCGGGCAGGCTGGCATTGCTGATGCGGATCATGGCAATCCTCCGAGAAGCACGTCATGAACTATCAGGCAAAGGGAAGAGTCTGGCAAGCGCTGCGTCGCGACTCGCACGTGTGCTGCCGCAGCCGACGTCGCTTCACGCCGCATCGGATGTCACCTGTACGTTCAAATGATCGAGAACTGGGCGGGCGAGGGGACTCGTTGCCGCGTCTCTAGTGCGTTTTTGACAAGACATCGGCATGCCATTGACCACTCTGGTGAAAAGCAGAAAAAAGACACTTGCCATTCCATCGCTGCCGTCTTAAAGGGAGCGCCATGCCTCGGACGGGAGCGTTCCAGTCCAGGGTGAGGCTTAGGGGTATAGCTCAGTTGGTAGAGCGGCGGTCTCCAAAACCGCAGGTCGGGGGTTCGAGCCCCTCTGCCCCTGCCATGTCCGCCCGGCGCGCTTTTTGAAGCTGCGACGTGCAAGAAGATCTGGCGTAGCCGAAAAGTTGCTGGAGAGTTTTTCCCTCTTGTGAAAAAGGGAATCGCTCTCTATGTAGGGTTCAAACAGACACGCGGTGCGTGGGGCTGACCAAGGTCGGCTTTACGCGCCGTAAATGCGTGGGCATTAAATGGCATCCAAGGGTAATCCATTCGCGTTTCTGCAGCAGGTACGCTCCGAGACGTCCAAGGTGACGTGGCCCTCGCGTCGCGAGACCACGATTTCGACGCTCATGGTCCTGGCGATGGTGTTTTTCGCTGCGCTGTTCTTCTTCGGCGCGGACCAGCTGATCAGCTGGTTGCTTAGCCTTGTGCTGAGCGTCGGCAATTAATCGGGCGGAGACGAACATGGCGGCACGTTGGTACATCGTCCACGCGTATTCTAATTTTGAGAAGAAGGTCGCGGAAGACATCGAGAACAAGGCGCGTCAGAAGGGCCTTGATCATCTCTTCGAAAAGATCCTCGTTCCGACCGAAAAGGTCGTCGAGGTTCGCCGCGGCCGCAAGGTGGACAGCGAGCGCAAGTTCTTCCCCGGCTACGTGCTGGTGCGGGCGAACTTGACGGACGAAGCCTACCACCTGATCAAGAATACCCCGAAGGTCACGGGCTTCCTCGGTTCCGACAACAAGCCGGTGCCGATCCCGGATTTCGAAGCTGAGCGCATCCTGGGTCAGGTTCAGGAAGGCGTGGAGCGTCCGAAGTCCTCCGTATCCTTCGAAATCGGCGAGCAGGTTCGCGTCTCCGACGGTCCCTTCGCCTCCTTCAACGGCATCGTCCAGGACGTGGACGAAGAGCGCTCGCGCCTCAAGGTCGAAGTCTCGATCTTCGGTCGCGCGACCCCCGTCGAACTCGAATACGGTCAGGTCGAAAAGGTCTGATCGCAGAAGGGGAGGCAACTCCCCGATCCGCGTGGGAGGATGGCGGTCTCTAAGCCGGACCGTCCAGACGCACCACGCAACCGCAGCCGCCAGCGTGACGCTGGCATAATGGATCGGGCAACCGGTCTGAAATGAAAGGCAGAGAGTAATGGCTAAGAAAGTTGCAGGCCAGCTCAAGCTCCAGGTCAAGGCAGGATCGGCGAACCCGTCCCCGCCGATCGGCCCGGCCCTTGGTCAGCGTGGCATTAACATCATGGAATTCTGCAAGGCGTTCAATGCCGCCACGCAGGAAATGGAAAAGGGTATGCCGATCCCGGTCGTCATCACCTATTACCAGGACAAGTCCTTCACCTTCGCAATGAAGCAGCCGCCGGTCACCTACTGGCTGAAGAAGGAAGCAAAGATCACCTCTGGCTCGAAGACTCCGGGCAAGGGTGCGAAGGTCGGTACGATCACCAAGGCGCAGGTCCGCGCAATTGCCGAAGGCAAGATGAAGGATCTGAACGCCGCCGACATCGAAGGCGCAATGCTGATGGTTGAGGGCTCTGCCCGCTCCATGGGCCTGGAAGTGGTAGGTTGATCATGGCCAAGGTAGCAAAGCGTATTCAGAAGATCCGCGAAGGCGTGGACCCGACCAAGCTGGTCGCCCTCACTGACGCCATCTCGATGGTCAAGGAACGTGCCGTCGCCAAGTTCGACGAGACGATCGAAATCGCCATGAACCTCGGCGTCGACCCGCGCCATGCAGACCAGATGGTCCGCGGCGTGGTCAACCTGCCGAACGGTACGGGCCGTGACGTTCGCGTTGCCGTCTTCGCACGTGGCGCCAAGGCTGACGAAGCCAAGGCTGCCGGTGCAGACATCGTTGGCGCCGAAGACCTGCTCGAAATCGTCCAGGGCGGCAAGATCGACTTCGATCGCTGCATCGCGACCCCGGACATGATGCCGCTCGTTGGCCGTCTCGGTAAGGTTCTCGGCCCGCGTGGCATGATGCCGAACCCGAAGGTTGGCACGGTCACCATGGACGTCACGGGCGCCGTCAAGGCTTCCAAGGGCGGTGCCGTCGAGTTCCGCGTCGAAAAGGCTGGTATCGTCCATGCCGGCATCGGCAAGGCTTCCTTCGACGCCAAGGCGCTCGAAGAAAACATCAAGGCCTTCGCTGACGCCGTCATCAAGGCAAAGCCGGCTGGCGCCAAGGGCAACTACGTCAAGCGCGTAGCGATCTCCTCGACCATGGGCCCGGGCGTCAAGATCGACCCGGCCACGGTTACGGCCTGATCATGAATTCGGCCGGAGCGTTGCGCTCCGGTCCAACAAGTTTCCGGCCTTTCGGGGCCGGAAATGTCTGGTCCGAAAGACCAGACACTCCTGTCCGAGATTGTGGGTGGCCTTCGGGCCTTAATGATTGCCCTCATGAGACGGGTAAGATCCGGTATTTAAACGTCTGATGACGTCTTGAAGTTCGGTTCGAGCCTTATTCGCCTTGTGCCTGGAGCGTGCTCCAAGCAGAGGGGACAGGATCCTCAAGCGTCGCTCGGGGTCCGACATGTTTGGATCCCTTGAGGCAAAGGCAAACCCGGTGGGGCCTGCAGGATTGCGGTCCCATCAACTGGAGACAGACAGTGGAAAGAGCGGAAAAGCGCGAATTTGTCACGGAGCTGAACGAAGTCTTCAAGGCTTCCGGTTCGGTTGTCGTGGCCCACTATGCTGGTGTCACAGTTGCGCAGATGAACGATTTTCGTTCGAAGATGCGCGCTGCTGGCGGCACCGTCAAAGTCGCGAAGAACCGTCTGGCCAAGATCGCTCTTCAGGGCACGGAAGCCGAAGGGATGAGCAATCTCTTCAAGGGTCAGACGCTGATTGCATACAGCACCGACCCGATCGTGGCTCCCAAGGTCGTCGTGGATTTCGCCAAGACCAACGACAAGATCGTTGTTCTCGGTGGCGCCATGGGCACGACCACGCTGAACGCCGAAGCAGTCAAGTCGCTTGCGACCCTGCCTTCGCTGGACGAACTGCGCGCAAAGCTGCTGGGTATGATTCAGACCCCGGCAACCCGCATCGCAGGCGTCGTACAGGCTCCGGCTGCACAGCTGGCGCGTGTTTTCGCGGCCTACGCAAAGAAGGACGAAGCCGCGTAAGGCGGTTTTTCGCTGTTCAAATCAAAACCAGTTCGTTTCGAACCGAACATCTATAAGGAAGTACGACAATGGCTGATCTCGCAAAGATCGTTGAAGACCTCTCCTCGCTGACCGTCCTGGAAGCTGCTGAGCTTTCCAAGATGCTCGAAGAAAAGTGGGGCGTTTCTGCTGCTGCTCCGGTAGCTGTTGCTGCTGCTGCTGGCGGCGCTGCTCCGGCTGCTGCTGAAGAAGAAAAGACCGAGTTCGACGTTATCCTCGTTGACGCTGGCGCCAACAAGATCAACGTCATCAAGGAAGTTCGCGGCATCACCGGCCTCGGCCTCAAGGAAGCCAAGGACCTCGTCGAAGGCGCTCCGAAGCCGGTCAAGGAAGCTGTTTCCAAGGCTGAAGCTGCTGACCTCAAGAAGAAGCTTGAAGAAGCCGGCGCTAAGGTCGACGTCAAGTAATATTGGAATGCGGCGGGAGAAGATTTACTTCTTCCGCCGACTTCTCCGGAACATATTACCCAGGAACCGTCTGAAAACGGTTCCTGGGTAATGGGTTCTCAAGAGGATGGTCCTGACCCGAACGCCCGGCAAACCGGCCGGCCTTTCGGATTTCGGGACGAGATTGAGTGATCCATTTTTTGACGGAGCCGCCTGGCCAGCGGTCACCGTCTGTTGCAGGCCCGGGTGCAAACTGACAAGGAGCGACGATGGCTCAGACCCTTACCTTTAACGGTCGCAGGCGCGTACGCAAGTTTTTCGGAAAAATTCCAGAAGTCGCAGAAATGCCGAACCTCATCGAGGTTCAGAAGGCATCTTATGACCAGTTCCTCATGGTTGACGAGCCGGTTGGCGGCCGTCCCGACGAGGGGCTCAATGCTGTTTTCAAGTCCGTATTCCCGATCACCGATTTTTCCGGTGCATCGATGCTGGAATTCGTGTCCTACGAATTCGAGCCGCCGAAGTTCGACGTCGATGAATGCCGTCAGCGCGACCTGACCTATGCCGCACCGCTCAAGGTCACGCTGCGCCTGATCGTGTTCGATATCGACGAGGATACAGGTGCCCGCTCGATCAAGGACATCAAGGAACAGTCCGTCTACATGGGCGACATGCCCCTGATGACCAACAACGGTACCTTCATCGTCAACGGTACCGAGCGCGTCATCGTCTCGCAGATGCACCGTTCGCCGGGTGTCTTCTTCGACCACGACAAGGGCAAGTCCCATTCGTCGGGCAAGCTGCTGTTCGCTGCCCGCGTCATCCCCTATCGCGGTTCCTGGCTCGACATCGAGTTCGACGCCAAGGACATCGTGCATGCCCGTATCGACCGTCGCCGCAAGATCCCCGTGACCTCGCTGCTGATGGCGCTTGGCATGGACGGCGAAGAAATCCTGTCGACCTTCTATTCGAAGTCCGTCTATCAGCGTGATGGCAAGGGCTGGCGCTTCCCGTTCAACCCTGAGACCCTCAAGGGTGCCAAGGCCATCTCCGACCTCGTCGACGCCGACAGCGGCGAAGTTGTTGTCGAAGGCGGCAAGAAGCTCACCCCGCGTCTTCTGCGTCAGCTGACCGACAAGGGCGTCAAGTTCCTGAAGGCCTCCGACGAAGATCTCTTCGGCACCTATCTCGCCGAAGACCTGGTCAACATGTCGACCGGTGAGATCTATATGGAAGCCGGCGACGAGATCGACGAAAAGTCGCTCCCGCAGATCCTGGATTCCGGTTTCGACGAGATCCCGGTTCTCGGCATCGACCACATCAATGTCGGCGCCTACATCCGCAACACGCTCGCAGCCGACAAGAACGAGAACCGTCAGGACGCTCTGTTCGACATCTACCGCGTCATGCGTCCGGGCGAACCGCCGACCATGGAATCGGCTGAAGCCATGTTCCAGTCGCTGTTCTTCGACGCCGAGCGCTACGACCTGTCGGCCGTCGGTCGCGTCAAGATGAACATGCGTCTCGACCTCGACTGCCCGGATACCGTCCGCGTTCTGCGCAAGGACGACATCCTGTCCGTGGTCAAGATGCTGGTCGAGCTGCGTGACGGCAAGGGCGAGATCGACGACATCGACAACCTCGGCAACCGTCGCGTTCGCTCCGTCGGCGAATTGATGGAAAACCAGTACCGTCTCGGCCTGCTCCGCATGGAGCGCGCGATCAAGGAACGCATGTCGTCGATCGAAATCGACACCGTCATGCCGCAGGACCTGATCAACGCCAAGCCGGCTGCTGCTGCCGTTCGCGAATTCTTCGGCTCCTCGCAGCTGTCGCAGTTCATGGACCAGGTGAACCCGCTTTCGGAAATCACCCACAAGCGCCGTCTCTCGGCTCTTGGCCCGGGTGGTCTGACCCGCGAGCGCGCAGGCTTCGAAGTCCGCGACGTTCACCCGACCCACTATGGCCGTATCTGCCCGATCGAGACGCCGGAAGGCCCGAACATCGGTCTGATCAACTCGCTCGCAACCTTCGCCCGCGTCAACAAGTACGGCTTCATCGAAAGCCCGTACCGCAAGATCGTCGACGGCAAGGTCACGACCGAAGTGGTCTATCTGTCGGCGATGGAAGAAGCCAAGTACTACGTGGCCCAGGCCAACTCGGAGCTGACGGCCGATGGCCAGTTCGTCGAAGAGTTCGTCGTCTGCCGTCATGCTGGCGAAGTCATGCTGTCCCCGCGCGACACCATCAACCTGATGGACGTCTCGCCGAAGCAGCTGGTTTCGGTTGCGGCCGCTCTTATCCCGTTCCTGGAAAACGACGACGCCAACCGCGCTCTCATGGGCTCGAACATGCAGCGTCAGGCCGTGCCGCTTCTGCGCGCCGAAGCCCCGTTCGTGGGAACCGGCATGGAGCCGATCGTGGCCCGTGACTCCGGCGCTGCCATCGGTGCCCGTCGCGGCGGTGTGGTTGACCAGGTCGACGCGACCCGTATCGTTATCCGCGCCACCGAAGACCTCGATCCGTCGAAGTCCGGCGTCGATATCTATCGTCTGCAGAAGTTCCAGCGTTCCAACCAGAACACCTGCGTCAACCAGCGTCCGCTGGTCACCGTCGGTGACGTTCTGAACAAGGGCGACATCATCGCGGACGGTCCGTCGACCGACCTCGGCGATCTGGCACTCGGCCGCAACGCGCTCGTCGCGTTCATGCCGTGGAACGGCTACAACTACGAAGACTCGATCCTGATGTCCGAGCGCATCGTTGCCGAAGACGTCTTCACCTCGATCCACATCGAGGAGTTCGAAGTCATGGCCCGCGACACCAAGCTTGGTCCGGAAGAAATCACGCGCGACATTCCGAACGTTTCGGAAGAAGCGCTGAAGAACCTCGACGAAGCCGGTATCGTCTACATCGGTGCAGAAGTCGCTCCTGGCGACATCCTGGTCGGCAAGATCACCCCGAAGGGCGAAAGCCCGATGACGCCGGAAGAAAAGCTTCTGCGCGCCATCTTCGGTGAAAAAGCTTCCGACGTCCGCGATACGTCGATGCGCATGCCCCCGGGCACCTTCGGCACCATCGTCGAAGTCCGCGTCTTCAACCGCCACGGCGTTGAGAAGGACGAGCGCGCGATGGCCATCGAGCGCGAGGAAATCGAACGCCTCGCCAAGGACCGCGACGACGAACAGGCGATCCTCGACCGTAACGTCTACGGCCGTCTGCTCGACATGCTGCGTGGCCAGATCTCGATCGCCGGCCCGAAGGGCTTCAAGAAGGGCGTCGAACTTACCAACGCCGTCGTCTCCGAATATCCCCGCTCGCAGTGGTGGATGTTTGCCGTCGAAGACGAAAAGGTGCAGGGCGAACTCGAAGCGCTCCGCGGCCAGTACGACGAATCCAAGTCGCGCCTTGAACAGCGCTTCATGGACAAGGTCGAAAAGGTCCAGCGCGGCGACGAAATGCCCCCGGGCGTCATGAAGATGGTCAAGGTCTTCGTCGCTGTGAAGCGCAAGATCCAGCCGGGCGACAAGATGGCCGGCCGTCACGGCAACAAGGGTGTTGTCTCGCGCATCGTACCTGTCGAGGACATGCCGTTCCTCGAAGATGGCACGCATGTCGACATCGTCTTGAACCCGCTCGGCGTTCCCTCGCGCATGAACGTCGGTCAGATCCTCGAAACCCACCTTGCCTGGGCTTGCGCCGGCATGGGCAAGAAGATCGGCCAGATGCTCGAGGACTATCGCAAGCACCTCGACATCACCGATCTGCGCAAAGAACTGACGGAGATCTACGAGTCGGAAGCCCACGACGAAGTGAAGCACTTCGACGATGACGCTCTCGTCAAGCTCGCCGAAGAAGCCAAGCGTGGCGTATCGATCGCCACCCCGGTCTTCGACGGTGCGCATGAAAGCGACGTCTCCGCGATGCTCACGCGTGCGGGTCTCGATCCGTCGGGTCAGTCGGTCCTGTATGATGGTCGTACCGGTGAAGCCTTCGACCGCAAGGTCACCGTCGGCTACATGTACATGATCAAGCTGAACCACCTGGTCGACGACAAGATCCACGCTCGCTCGATCGGCCCGTACTCGCTCGTCACCCAGCAGCCGCTCGGTGGTAAGGCGCAGTTCGGCGGTCAGCGCTTCGGGGAAATGGAAGTCTGGGCACTCGAGGCGTACGGTGCGGCATACACCCTGCAGGAAATGCTCACCGTCAAGTCGGACGACGTGGCCGGCCGTACCAAGGTCTACGAAGCGATCGTCCGTGGCGACGATACCTTCGAGGCCGGTATTCCGGAAAGCTTCAACGTTCTCGTCAAGGAAATGCGCTCTCTGGGCCTTTCCGTCGAACTCGAGAACTCGAAGATCCTGCCGGAAGACGGCCAGCTGCCCGACGCGGCCGAGTAAGTTTGACAAGGGGTGCGTGGCGGAAATCGCCTCGCACGCCATTCCCGGCTCGCCCCGAAGGCCAATATCGGGGAGGGACGGCGAGTTTCGCCGCATTTCGCGGTTATTGTCATTTCAGGGTTCGGTGCGGCATCCCGGGACTTCGCCGCCACCGCGACCCAATCGAGGGCTCTTTGCCCCATCAAGGAGACAGGCATGAACCAAGAGGTCATGAACCTTTTCAACCCGCAGGTGCCGGCCCAGCACTTCGACAGCATCCGGATCTCGATCGCGAGCCCGGAAAAGATCCTTTCCTGGTCCTACGGCGAGATCAAGAAGCCGGAAACCATCAACTACCGCACGTTCAAGCCCGAGCGTGACGGCCTCTTCTGCGCGCGTATCTTCGGACCGATCAAGGACTACGAGTGCCTGTGCGGCAAGTACAAGCGCATGAAGTACAAGGGCATTATCTGCGAAAAGTGCGGCGTCGAAGTCACGCTGTCGCGCGTTCGCCGCGAGCGCATGGGCCACATCGAGCTCGCAGCCCCGGTCGCCCACATCTGGTTCCTGAAGTCGCTGCCGTCGCGCATCTCCACACTGCTGGACATGACGCTGAAGGATGTCGAGCGCGTTCTCTACTTCGAGAACTACATCGTGACCGAGCCGGGCCTGACCTCGCTCAAGGAAAACCAGCTGCTCTCTGAAGAAGAGTACATGATGGCCGTCGACGAGTTCGGCGAAGACCAGTTCACCGCCATGATCGGTGCTGAAGCCATCTACGAAATGCTGGCCTCGATGAACCTCGAGCGTATCGCTGGCGATCTGCGTTCCGAGCTTGCCGACACCACGTCGGATCTCAAGCAGAAGAAGCTGATGAAGCGCCTGAAGATCGTCGAGAACTTCATGGAGTCGGGCAACCGTCCGGAATGGATGATCATGAAGGTCGTTCCGGTCATCCCGCCGGATCTGCGTCCGCTCGTTCCGCTCGATGGCGGCCGTTTCGCGACGTCTGACCTGAACGATCTCTATCGCCGCGTCATCAACCGTAACAACCGTCTGAAGCGCCTGATCGAACTGCGCGCTCCGGGCATCATCATCCGCAACGAAAAGCGCATGCTGCAGGAATCTGTGGACGCGCTCTTCGACAACGGCCGTCGTGGCCGCGTCATCACCGGCGCCAACAAGCGTCCGCTGAAGTCGCTCTCCGACATGCTCAAGGGCAAGCAGGGCCGCTTCCGTCAGAACCTTCTCGGCAAGCGCGTCGACTACTCCGGCCGTTCGGTCATCGTGACCGGTCCGGAACTGAAGCTGCACCAGTGCGGCCTGCCGAAGAAGATGGCGCTCGAACTGTTCAAGCCGTTCATCTACGCCCGCCTCGACGCCAAGGGTTACTCCTCGACCGTCAAGCAGGCCAAGAAGCTGGTTGAAAAGGAAAAGCCGGAAGTCTGGGATATCCTCGACGAGGTCATCCGCGAGCATCCGGTTCTCCTGAACCGCGCGCCGACGCTGCACCGCCTGGGCATCCAGGCCTTCGAACCGATCCTGGTCGAAGGCAAGGCGATCCAGCTGCACCCGCTCGTCTGCACGGCCTTCAACGCCGACTTCGACGGTGACCAGATGGCCGTTCACGTGCCGCTGTCGCTCGAAGCCCAGCTCGAAGCCCGCGTCCTGATGATGTCGACGAACAACATCCTGCACCCGGCAAACGGTCAGCCGATCATCGTGCCGTCGCAGGACATGGTTCTCGGCCTCTACTACCTGTCGATCCAGAACCAGAACGAGCCGGGCGAAGGCATGGCCTTCTCCGACATGGGCGAACTGCACCACGCTCTGGAAAACAAGGTCGTCACGCTGCACGCCAAGATCCGTGGCCGCTTCAAGACCGTCGACGCCGAGGGCAACCCGGTTTCGAAGATCTATGAAACCACGCCTGGCCGCATGATCATCGGCGAACTCCTGCCGAAGAACGTCAACGTGCCCTTCGACATCTGCAACCAGGAAATGACCAAGAAGAACATCTCCAAGATGATCGACACGGTCTACCGTCATTGCGGCCAGAAGGACACGGTCATCTTCTGCGACCGCATCATGCAGCTCGGCTTCACCCATGCCTGCCGCGCCGGCATTTCGTTCGGCAAGGACGACATGATCATCCCGGAAACCAAGGCTAAGATCGTTGGCGACACCGAAACGCTGGTCAAGGAATACGAGCAGCAGTACAACGACGGCCTGATCACCCAGGGCGAGAAGTACAACAAGGTCGTTGACGCCTGGGGTAAGGCCACCGAAAAGGTCGCCGAGGACATGATGGCCCGCATTAAGGCTGTCGAGTTCGACAAGGAGACCGGTCGTCAGAAGCCGATGAACGCCATCTACATGATGTCGCACTCGGGTGCTCGTGGTTCACCGAACCAGATGCGTCAGCTGGGCGGCATGCGCGGCCTCATGGCCAAGCCGTCGGGCGAAATCATCGAGACGCCGATCATCTCGAACTTCAAGGAAGGTCTGACCGTTAACGAGTACTTCAACTCGACCCACGGTGCCCGTAAGGGTCTCGCAGACACCGCTCTGAAGACCGCGAACTCCGGTTACCTGACCCGTCGTCTCGTCGACGTGGCCCAGGATTGCATCGTCAACATGGTCGATTGCGGCACCGACAAGGGCCTGACCATGACGGCGATCGTTGACGCCGGTCAGGTCGTTGCCTCCATCGGTGCCCGCGTTCTCGGTCGTACCGCGCTTGACGACATCGATCATCCGGTCACGGGTGAGCGCATCGTCGATGCCGGCAAGATGATCCTTGAACCCGATGTCATCGAGATCGAAAAGGCTGGTATCCAGTCGATCCGCATCCGTTCGGCCCTGACCTGCGAAGTTCAGACCGGCGTCTGCTCGATCTGCTACGGCCGCGACCTTGCTCGCGGAACACCCGTCAACATGGGCGAAGCCGTCGGCGTCATCGCCGCTCAGTCGATCGGTGAGCCCGGCACCCAGCTCACCATGCGTACCTTCCACCTGGGCGGTACCGCGACCGTGGTTGACCAGTCGTTCCTGGAAGCCTCGTACGAAGGTACGGTGCAGATCAAGAACCGCAACATGCTGCGCAACTCCGAAGGCACTCTCATTGCCATGGGCCGCAGCATGGCGATCACCATCCTCGACGAGCGTGGTGTGGAGCGGTCTTCGCAGCGCGTTGCCTACGGTTCGAAGGTCTTCGTCGATGACGGCGACAAGGTGAAGCGCGGCCAGCGTCTCGCCGAGTGGGATCCGTATACCCGCCCGATGATGACGGAAGTCGAGGGTATCGTGCACTTCGAGGACGTCGTCGACGGCCTCTCGGTTCTCGAAGCCACCGACGAGTCGACCGGTATCACCAAGCGTCAGGTTATTGACTGGCGTTCGACCCCGCGCGGTTCGGACCTCAAGCCGGCGATCGTCATCAAGGACGCCAGCGGCAACGTGCTCAAGGTCGCCCGTGGCGGCGAGGCACGCTTCCAGCTGTCCGTCGATGCGATCCTCTCGGTCGAGCCCGGCCAGAAGGTGTCTCAGGGTGACGTTCTCGCGCGTTCGCCGCTCGAAAGCGCCAAGACCAAGGACATCACTGGTGGTCTGCCGCGTGTTGCCGAACTGTTCGAAGCCCGTCGTCCGAAGGACCACGCCATCATCGCTGAGATCGATGGTACGATCCGTCTGGGCCGCGACTACAAGAACAAGCGTCGCGTCATCATCGAGCCGGCGGAAGACGGTGTCGAGCCGGTCGAATACCTGATCCCGAAGGGCAAGCCCTTCCACCTTCAGGAAGGCGACTACATCGAAAAGGGTGATTACATCCTCGACGGTAACCCGGCTCCGCACGACATCCTGGCGATCAAGGGCGTCGAGGCACTTGCCTCGTACCTGGTCAACGAAATCCAGGAAGTCTACCGTCTGCAGGGCGTTGTGATCAACGACAAGCACATCGAGGTGATCGTTCGCCAGATGCTGCAGAAGGTTGAGATCACCGACTCGGGTGACAGCCAGTACATCGTCGGCGACAATGTCGACCGCATTGAACTGGATGACATGAACGAGCGCCTGATCGAGGAAGGCAAGAAGCCGGCATATGGCGAACCCGTCCTCCTCGGCATCACCAAGGCATCGCTGCAGACGCCGTCGTTCATCTCGGCTGCATCCTTCCAGGAAACCACAAAGGTTCTCACGGAAGCTGCAATCGCCGGCAAGACCGACACGCTGCAGGGCCTGAAGGAAAACGTCATCGTCGGCCGCCTGATCCCGGCTGGTACCGGCGGTACCATGACGCAGATCCGCCGCATCGCCTCTTCGCGCGACGACCTCATCCTGGAGGAGCGCAAGAAGGGCACGGGCGCCGACGTGGCGACCCCGATGCTGCAGAACCTCGCTGGCGAAAGCGCGCCTGCCGCCGAGTAATCGGCGCTGAGGCTTGCAAGATCAAAGGCCGCCCGGAGCGATCCGGGCGGCCTTTTTTCGTGTGTGCCGGGGTAGGGCTGTTTTGCGGCAACGAAAAAGGCCGATCGCAAGCGACCGGCCTTAAGTCATGTCTTGGGAATTGTGGCTCAGGCGAAACGGATGATCGCCACTTCGCCTTCCAGCGCACCCTGATAGGCAGAGGCATGCGGCTCTTCGTCCGGAGCGCCGGTGATCATGCCGATCTGGTCGAGATCGGCCTCCAGGAATCCCTCTTCGGACAGCGCGTTCAGCGTCAGCCGAACGGCGGTGTCGTCGTCCGGGGCCGTCAGCATGACATGCAGGTCGATCGGTTCGCCGCCTTCGGTCTCGTAGGCCTTGGCGATCACGATGAACACCATCGGCTCGTCGCGGTTGTTGTCATTGTCGGGGCTGGTGATCATGGCGCCTGGTCTTCCTGTTGTGGCGGATCGATTCTTTCGCCGCGGCCGATTCGACCAGACGGGCAGGGAGGTTGACCCTCCATCTCTACCTATCTAGAAGTTTCACGCCGCAAGCCAAGCCAAATCGTCCGTGCAGCCGCTTTTTCCTGTGCTGAGCGGCCAGACTCCCGGTCGGGCAGGGCGCTCAGGGCATTAATTGTCAGATGTGACTTGACGTTAAGGGGGGAAAACAGTAGTACCCCGGCCATCGGAGCCCATGTGAGATCGGGTTTTTCGGGACGACGCGTCCTGAAGTTCATCTCAAACAGGTCTCCAAACGCACGTTGACGACACGAATGCTGCTCGCACGACGCACTCTCGCAGTGCGTCCTCTGTCTTTTGTGGTCCATCCGCGAAAACGGGTCGGGCCACATTTTGCGCATGAAGAAAACAGTGCGGCCGCCGCCGGAAACGGCAAACCAACAGGGCCTGAAAGGGCTTGAGACTAGATTTTGCAAGGGATGGGTATATGCCTACCGTAAACCAGCTGATCCGCAAGCCGCGTCAGGCACAGGTAAAGCGCAATAAGGTTCCTGCTCTGCAGGAAAACCCGCAGAAGCGCGGCGTTTGCACCCGCGTCTACACCACGACCCCGAAGAAGCCGAACTCGGCTCTGCGTAAGGTCGCCAAGATCCGCCTGACCAATGGCTTTGAAGTCATCGGCTACATTCCGGGCGAAGGTCACAACCTGCAGGAACACTCTGTCGTCATGATCCGTGGCGGCCGCGTTAAGGACTTGCCGGGCGTTCGTTACCACATCATCCGCGGCGTTCTCGACACCCAGGGCGTCAAGAACCGCAAGCAGCGCCGTTCGAAGTACGGTGCGAAGCGTCCGAAGTAAGCTTCGGTCCTTCATCCATCAGATACCGGCGCTGCGCGAGGTTCTCCGCGTGATAAAGCGTCCCTAACCGTTGAGAGACAAATAGTATGTCCCGTCGCCATAGTGCAGAAAAGCGTGAGATCAACCCGGATCCGAAGTTCGGCGATCTCGTCGTCACCAAGTTCATGAACGCCATCATGCTTCACGGCAAGAAGTCGGTCGCTGAAAGCATCGTCTACGGTGCCTTCGACGTCGTTCAGAACAAGTCCAAGCAGGAACCGATTGCCGTCTTCCATCAGGCGCTCGACAACGTCGCGCCGCATGTTGAAGTCCGTTCGCGCCGCGTCGGCGGTGCAACCTACCAGGTCCCGGTCGACGTTCGTCCGGAGCGCCGCCAGGCTCTCGCGATCCGCTGGCTGATCACCGCTGCCCGCAAGCGCAACGAGACCACTATGGTCGACCGCCTCTCCGGCGAGCTGCTCGACGCAGCGAACAACCGCGGTAGCGCCGTCAAGAAGCGCGAAGACACCCACAAGATGGCCGATGCAAACCGCGCCTTCTCGCATTACCGCTGGTAATCAACCGATCGAATATCGAAAGGCAGTCCGTTATGGCTCGCGAATATAAAATCGAAGACTACCGCAACTTCGGTATCATGGCGCATATTGACGCCGGCAAGACCACGACCACCGAGCGTATCCTCTACTACACCGGTAAGTCTCACAAGATCGGCGAAGTTCATGACGGCGCAGCCACCATGGACTGGATGGAGCAGGAGCAGGAGCGTGGCATCACGATCACCTCCGCTGCCACCACCACCTTCTGGAAGGGTCGCGACGGCAAGATGCGCCGCTTCAACATCATCGACACCCCCGGCCACGTTGACTTCACCATCGAAGTCGAGCGTTCGCTGCGCGTTCTCGACGGTGCGATTGCTCTTCTCGACGCTAACGCTGGTGTTGAGCCGCAGACCGAAACCGTCTGGCGTCAGGCTGAAAAGTACAACGTCCCGCGGATGATCTTCTGCAACAAGATGGACAAGACCGGTGCTGACTTCTACCGCTCGGTAGAAATGATCAAGACCCGTCTTGGCGCCACCGCTGTTGTCATGCAGCTGCCGATCGGCGCTGAAAGCGACTTCAAGGGCGTTGTCGACCTGATCGAGATGAACGCTCTGATCTGGCGCGACGAGTCCCTCGGCGCTGCCTGGAACGTTGTCGAAATCCCTGCCGACCTGAAGGAAAAGGCCGAAGAATATCGCGAAAAGCTGATCGAGACCGTGGTCGAGATCGACGAAGAAGCGATGGAAGCCTACCTGAACGGCGACATGCCGGACAACGACAAGATCCGCGAACTCGTTCGTCGCGGCACCATCGACGTCAAGTTCCACCCGATGTTCTGCGGCACCGCCTTCAAGAACAAGGGCGTTCAGCCGCTCCTCGACGCGGTTGTCGACTACCTGCCGTCGCCGCTCGACATCCCTGCGATCAAGGGCATCGACTTCAAGACCGAAGCCGAAATCGAGCGCCATGCAGATGACGCCGAGCCGCTCGCAATGCTGGCATTCAAGATCATGAACGACCCCTTCGTCGGTTCGCTCACCTTCGCCCGCATCTATTCCGGCAAGCTCGAAAAGGGCTCGTCTGTCATGAACACGGTCAAGGACAAGCGCGAGCGCGTCGGCCGTATGCTGCAGATGCACTCCAACAGCCGTGAAGACATCGAAGAAGCCTTTGCAGGCGACATCGTTGCTCTCGCCGGCCTCAAGGAAACCACCACGGGTGACACGCTCTGCGATCCCCTGAAGCCGGTTATCCTTGAGCGCATGGAATTCCCCGAGCCGGTCATCCAGATCGCGATCGAACCGAAGTCCAAGGGCGACCAGGAAAAGATGGGCCTCGCGCTCAACCGCCTGGCAGCCGAAGACCCGTCCTTCCGCGTCAAGACCGACCAGGAATCCGGCCAGACCATCATCGCCGGCATGGGCGAACTTCACCTCGACATCATCGTCGACCGCATGCGTCGCGAGTTCAAGGTTGAAGCCAACGTCGGTGCACCGCAGGTTGCTTACCGCGAAACCATCACGAAGCAGCACGAAGAAGACTACACGCACAAGAAGCAGTCCGGTGGTACCGGTCAGTTCGCGCGCGTCAAGCTCGTCTTCGAACCGAACCCGGATGGTGAAGACTTCAAGTTCGAGTCCAAGATCGTCGGCGGTGCTGTTCCGAAGGAATACATCCCGGGCGTTCAGAAGGGTATCGAAAGCGTTCTGTCTTCGGGTCCGCTCGCGGGCTTCCCGATGCTGGGCGTCAAGGCCACACTCATCGACGGCGCCTTCCACGACGTCGACTCGTCGGTTCTCGCATTCGAAATCGCATCGCGTGCCTGCTTCCGTGAAGCAGCCAAGAAGGCTGGCGCTCAGCTGCTCGAGCCGATGATGCGCGTCGAAGTCGTGACCCCGGAAGACTACGTCGGCGACGTTATCGGCGACCTGAACTCCCGTCGTGGCCAGATCCAGGGCCAGGAACAGCGCGGCATCGCGATCGTGATCAACGCTCACGTTCCGCTCGCCAACATGTTCAAGTACGTCGACAACCTGCGCTCCATGTCGCAGGGCCGCGCCCAGTACTCGATGGTCTTCGACCATTACGCACCGGTCCCGTCGAACGTTGCTGCTGAAATCCAGGCTAAGTATTCCGGTCAGAAGTGACCGGGATACGCCGTCCGTCCAATTGAAGATTTGAATTTCCCCTGACGGGGACCACAAAATGGAGAGCCGAAAATGGCAAAGAGTAAGTTTGAGCGCAACAAGCCGCACGTCAACATCGGCACGATCGGCCACGTCGACCACGGCAAGACGTCTCTGACGGCAGCGATCACCAAGTATTTCGGTGAGTTCAAGGCCTACGACCAGATCGACG
>JAPZUE010000051.1 GCA_027533385.1 Rhizobium sp.
AGGCGCTTCTTTAACGGCGATCCTTTGAATGGCTCTCAACGTGGTTTCGAAGCGGCTTTGAGGGCCATTCCAAGAGACAGATCAAAAAGTGGTTTTTGCAAAACCTGCTGTCAAATTTCCGATTTTGCGCGTCAAGCTACAGTGGGACGATATCGGGAAATGGCGGACAGGGTGGGATTCGAACCCACGGTACGCTTTCACGCACACACGCGTTCCAGGCGTGCGCCTTAAACCACTCGGCCACCTGTCCAGGAGGATCGCGGGGAAAAACTACCGCGGTTGGTCGGGCGCGATATATACCGAGGAATTTCGGCGGATCAACCTAAATCTATCAGAATTTTGACATCGGCCTGCAATTCCCTATCTATAGCGTCAGCACGGCGGGCGTGGACAAGCCAGGTCGTGCTTCAGCCGGAGACATTGGTGGTGCGGTTCCTGTTCAGGGTCTTGAGTTTGCTTGCGCTTTGCGTCGCCGTCGTGCTCGGCGTGATCGATGCGATCGCGTCGGTGTCGGCTTCGGAGGTCATCTTGACCCCGCTGTCCGAGGCCTGGATCGGAGCTCATCCGGGATCGCTGATGACGCTTGAGGAACTCGTGGTGACACGGCTCGGAGACGGCGCCTGGCTTGCGGTTCGCGATGTCGTGCTGCCCCAGCCTGCCTTTGCGGCGATGCTGGTGCTGTCGCTCGCCTTCTGGATGATCGGGTACAAGAAGCCTTTGCCCGCCGGTCGGTTTGCAGCCTGACGCCTGTCGATACAGGCGGCAAGGCGCAGTGCGCAGCCGGTCGATTGTAAGTTTCAGGCGGTCCTGGCGACCCATGATACAGAGGCCGGTGCTTCACACGAAGACATCGGCAGGCGCCCGCCACCAGCGGAGCCCCGGACAATCAAACGGGCCGATCGTCGGCCGCAGGAGGGTTCAGATGTTCCTGATCGACATGTTCAACAAGAAGACTGTCATGCCCACGGCCGAGAACGCGCTTCCAGGCCGTGCCGAGCCGATCCCGACGGCATCGACGCATTTCGTCTCGGGTCTGCCGCTCAAGGGCCCCGTGCCGCAGGGCATGAAGACCGTTTATCTCGGGATGGGCTGCTTTTGGGGCGCCGAACGCCTGCTCTGGCAGACGCCTGGGGTTTATCTGACGGCATCCGGCTATCAGGGCGGCATCACGCCCAATCCGACCTATCAGGAAACCGTGACCGGCCTCACCGGACACACGGAAGTGGTCAAGGTCGTCTACGACCCGGCAAAGATCACGCTCGAAGGCCTGCTCAAGGTGTTCTTCGAGGCCCATGACCCGACCCAGGGCATGCGCCAGGGCAACGATATCGGCACGACCTACCGCTCGGCGATCTATGTCGAGAATGAGGACGACATGGCGCTGGCGGTTGCCGTGCGCGACCGTTTCCAGGAGGCGCTGGTGAAGGCCGGGCGCAACAGCCGGATCACCACGGAAATCGCGGCAGCTGATACGTTCTATTTCGCCGAGGACTACCACCAGCAGTATCTGGCGAAGAATCCCAACGGTTATTGCGGACTGCGCGGTACGGGCGTCTCCTGCCCGATTACGCCTGCGGCTTAAGGGCAATTGCTCAAACCAGCAGCACAAATCTCATTGATCTGACTGATTTTTCAGCGCCAACAGCTGAAAAATCAGCAGGCTTGTGAATCTTTACCAGATGAAAAAAATCTGGTGAATTTTGAAACGAGCCATGCAAGGATGAAAGCCAGCCAGGACCTCCGGAAAAGGGGGCGGCGGTTCCGCAGACATGTCTTTCTCACTCGGAAAGGCTTGCGGGAGGACCCAACAAGATCAATAGCAACAACAGGGCTGCACAATGAAGAAAACCCTCCTCAGTCTCTTTGCCTTGGCCGCGATGTCGACGACCGCACTTGCGGCCGATATCAAGCCGGCGCTGGTTTACGGCACGGGCGGCAAGTTCGACAAATCCTTCAACGAAGCTGCTTACAGCGGTGCCGAGAAGTTCAAGGCGGAAACCGGCATCGAATATCGCGACTTCGAACCGACCAGCGACACGCAGGGCGAACAGGCAATCCGCAACTTCGCCTCGCGCGGCTTCAACCCGGTCGTCGCCGTTTCCTTCGCCTGGACCTCGGCCATCGAAAAGGTTGCTGCCGAGTTCCCCGACACCCAGTTCGTCATCGTTGACTCCGTCGTCGACAAGCCGAATGTCCGTTCGGTCGTCTACAAGGAGCATGAGGGTTCCTACCTCGTCGGCCTGCTCGCCGGCATGGCTTCCACCTCCGGCAAGGTCGGCTTCATCGGCGGCATGGACATCCCGCTGATCCGCAAGTTCGCCTGCGGCTACGAGCAGGGCGCACGCGCTGCCAAGGCCGACATCGAAGTCTTCCAGAACATGACCGGCACCACCGGCGCAGCCTGGAACGACCCGGTACGCGGCGGTGAGCTCACCAAGAACCAGATCGACCAGGGTGCGGACGTCATTTACGCGGCAGCCGGTGCGACCGGTCTCGGCGTTCTGCAGACGGCTACCGACAACGGCAAGCTGTCGATCGGCGTCGACTCCAACCAGAACCACCTGCATCCGGGTTCGGTCCTGACCTCGATGGTCAAGCGCGTCGACCTCGCCGTCTACAACGCCTATGCCGATGCGAAGAACGACAAGTTCACGCCCGGCCTGCAGGCTCTCGGCGTTGCCGAAGACGGCGTCGGCTATGCGCTTGATGACAACAACGCCAAGCTGATCACCGAAGACATGAAGGCCGCTGTCGAAAAGGCAAAGGCCGACATCATCGCCGGCACCATCAAGGTGCACGACTACATGTCGGACAATTCCTGCCCGAAGTGATCTGAAATCCAGGCGCAGGACGGCTCATGGGTCGTCCTGCGCTTTTTTTATGTCTGGGAGACCGGAATGAGTGCAGCGAGCCAGGTACCCGCGATCGAACTGATCGGCATCGACAAGAAGTTCGGTGCGGTGCATGCCAACAAGAATATCAATCTGACCGTCGCCAAGGGCTCGATCCACGGCATCATCGGTGAAAACGGCGCAGGCAAGTCGACGCTGATGTCGATCCTTTACGGCTTCTATCAGGCCGACCATGGATCCATCCAGATCGACGGCAAGCCGATCACCATCAAGGACAGCCAGACCGCCATCAGTTCCGGAATCGGAATGGTGCACCAGCACTTCATGCTGGTCGAGAATTTCACCGTGCTCGAAAACCTGATGCTCGGCGCCGAAGGCGGCGCCCTGCTCGGCAAGGGCACGGATGCGGCGCGCGCGGCGCTGAAAAAGCTGGAAGAAGACTACGAGCTGGAAGTGGATCCCGATGCGATTATCGAGGAACTGCCGGTCGGTCTGCAGCAGCGCGTCGAAATCCTGAAAGCGCTTTATCGCGGCGCCGAGATCCTGATCCTCGACGAGCCGACGGGCGTGCTGACGCCAGCGGAAGCCGATCACCTGTTCAAGATCCTCGGCGTGCTGCGCGACCAGGGCAAGACGGTCATCCTGATCACCCACAAGCTGCGCGAGATCATGGCGATTACCGACACGGTTTCAGTCATGCGCCGGGGCGAGATGGTTGCGACCCGCAAGACCTCGGAGACCACGGTCGAAGAGCTCGCCGAGCTGATGGTCGGTCGCCGCGTGCTCCTGCATGTGGAGAAGAAGCCGGCCAATCCGGGCGATGTCTTCCTCTCCGTGCGCAACCTGACGGTCAAGGACAACCGCGGCGTCGTGATGGTCGACAATGTCTCCTTCGACGTTCGCGATGGCGAGATCGTCGGGATCGCGGGTGTTGCCGGCAATGGCCAGAGCGAGCTTCTGGAAGCGATCACCGGCATCCGCAAGCCGACCTTGGGCGAGATCTGGATCAACGGCCAGAATGTGGCGGGTCTCGATCCGGCAGAGCTGCGCGGCATCGGCGTGGCGCATATTCCGGAAGACCGGCATCATATGGGTCTGGTCCTTCCCTTCGAGGAGAGCCAGAACGCCATTCTCGGCTATCACCGCGACGAGCGTTACGGCAAGGGTCCGTTCCTCGATCCGAACCTGATCCGCAAGGCGGCGGTGGAAGAGATCGAGAAATACGACATCCGTCCGCCGAACCCGCGGTTGAAGACGGCCAATTTCTCCGGCGGCAACCAGCAGAAGATCGTCGTGGCGCGCGAAATCGAGCGCGACCCGAAGCTTCTGATCGTTGGCCAGCCGACGCGCGGCGTCGATATCGGCGCCATCGAATTCATTCACAAGCGGATCGTGGAAACGCGCGACGCCGGCAAGGCCGTGCTGCTCGTTTCCGTCGAACTCGACGAGATCCGCTCGCTCTCCGACCGCATTCTGGTGATGTTCGCCGGCAAGGTCGTCGGCGAGAAGACGCCTGACACAGGCGAACAGACACTCGGCCTGATGATGGCCGGCATTGCCGCTTGAGGTTTTGATGAGCACTGCATCCGTACCCCTTCCAAACTGGATCAACTATGCGCTGCTGCCGCTGATCAACCTCCTGCTTGCCTTCCTGGTCTCGGGCCTGGTGGTCTGGATCATCGGGGAAAACCCGTGGGAGGCGCTGAAGCTGATGATCGAGGGCGCGCTGGGCAGCGGTGAAGGCATTGGCTTCACACTGTTTTATGCTACCAACTTCATCTTCACCGGGCTTTCTGTGGCGGTTGCCTATCATGCCGGTCTGTTCAACATCGGCTCCGAAGGTCAGGCCTATCTCGGCGGTCTCGGTGCAGCCCTCGCGGCACTGGCGCTCGATCACTATGTGCCGTGGTATGTCACCATGCCGTTTGCGATCATGGCGGCGGCACTCTTCGGTGCTGCCTGGGCGCTAATCCCGGCCTGGCTGCAGGCCAAGCGCGGCAGCCACATCGTCATCACCACGATCATGTTCAACTTCATCGGCGCGGCGCTGATGGTCTATCTTCTGGTCAACGTGCTGATCGTGCCCGGCAAGATGGCGCCTGAGACCCGCACCTTCCTCGAAGGCGGCCAGCTGCCGAAGCTCGACTGGCTGATCGCGATGTTCGGCGGTACGCTCGGCCCGGCCCCGTTCAACGTGTCCTTCCTGATAGCGCTCGTCATGTGCGTTCTCGTCTGGGTGCTGATCTGGCGCACCAAGCTGGGCTACGAGATGCGCACACTCGGCATCAGCCGATCGGCCGCCGCCTATGCCGGCATTCCCTATGTGAAGATCGTCATGATCACCATGCTGATCTCGGGTGGTCTGGCCGGCATGATGGCGCTCAACCCGGTGCTCGGGGCCTCTGCCCGCCTGCAGGTGGAATTCGTCGCCGGTGCCGGCTTCGTCGGGATTGCCGTGTCGCTGATGGGGCGCAACCATCCTCTCGGCATCGTGCTCGCCGCGATCCTGTTCGGCGTGCTCTATCAGGGTGGAGCCTGGCTCTCCTTCGACATGCCCAACATCACCCGCGAAATGATCGTGGTTATCCAGGGTCTGGTGATCCTGTTTGCCGGCGCGCTGGAATTCATGTGCCGCCCGATGATCGTGCGGATCTACCAGTCACTGACCAAGGCCTGAGGACGCGACCATGGAATCCTTTGACATGCTCATCAGCATCCTCGGCTCGACGATCCGTCTGTCGATCCCGCTGATCCTGGCCGCTCTTGCTGGCCTCTATTCCGAGCGCGCCGGGGTGTTCGACATCGGGCTTGAAGGCAAGATGCTGGCCTCGGCCTTTGCTGCCGCCTGTGTCGCCTATCTCACCGGCTCGGCCTGGCTGGGGCTGTTCTCCGGCATTGCCGTTTCGCTGGTCTTCTCGCTGATCCACGGCTTTGCCTCGATCACCAATCGCGGCAACCAGATCGTTTCCGGCGTGGCGCTGAACTTCGTGGCAGCGGGTCTGACCGTCGTGCTGGGTCAGGCCTGGTTTGGTCAAGGTGGCCGTACCCCGCAGATCTCCGGCGAAGGCCGCTTCGCACCAATCACCCTGCCGGGTGCCGACATGATGCGCGATGTGCCATTTATCGGGCCGATCTATTCGAACGTCATCTCGGGCAACAACATCATCACCTATATCGCCTTCCTCGCAGTGCCGATCTCGTGGTGGGTTCTCTATCGCACGCGTTTCGGTCTTCGCCTGCGCGCGGTGGGCGAAAATCCGGGTGCGGTCGATACGGCCGGCATTTCCGTGACCTTCCTGCGCTACCGCGCGGTTCTGGTTGCCGGTTTGCTCTGCGGAATCGCCGGCACCTATCTGGCGATCGCGCAGTCGGCGGCCTTCATCAAGGACATGTCGGCGGGCAAGGGCTTCATTGCGCTCGCCGCTCTCATCTTCGCCAAGTGGAAGCCCGTCCCGGTCATGTTCGCCTGCCTGCTGTTCGGTTTCCTTGATGCGCTGGCAAACTTCATGCAGGGCAAGGAAATCCCTCTGATCGGGGAAGTGCCGGTGCAGCTCTTCCAGGCGCTGCCCTATATCCTGACCTGCATCCTGCTCGCCGGCTTTATAGGTGCTGCCAATCCGCCGAAGGCCGGTGGCGTGGCCTATACCAAGGAGCGCTGATCCATGGCTCACGATCTCTTCGAGGCGGCGCGCGGCGCCATGGCCTTTGCCCATGCGCCCTATTCCAAATTCCCGGTGGGGGCGGCGATCCGTGCCGATGACGGCCGGATCTATACGGGCGCCAACATCGAGAACCTCTCCTTCCCTCAAGGATGGTGTGCGGAGCCGACAGCGATCGGCTGCATGATCATGGGCGGCGGAAAAAAGATCGTCGAGATGGCGGTGATTGCCGAAAAGCTGGCGCTCTGCCCGCCTTGCGGTGGCTGCCGCCAGAAGATCTCGGAATTCGCATCCGCCGATACCAAGATCTATCTCTGCGACGAAGTGGGTGTGCAGAAGACCATGACCATGGACGAGCTTCTGCCGCTCAGCTTCAAGACGGATGTCATCGGATGAAGGCGGCTGTCGATCTTCTCGTGGAACGGCTGAACGGGCTGGTTCCGCGTCATGCGATCGTGCTGGGGTCTGGCCTCGGTTCGCTTGTCAACGAGGTGCGGGATGCGGTTCGCGTTCCCTATTCCGAGCTTCCCGGCTTTCCCTTGAGCGCCGTCTCCGGCCATGCTGGTGAACTTGTGGCCGGCATGCTGGGCAAGACTCCGGTCATCATGCTGGCGGGTCGCGTGCATTACTACGAGCACGGCGATCCGACCGCGATGCGGGTTCCGATCGAAGTGCTGATGGGGCTCGGCGTCACGACGCTGATTCTCACCAATGCGGCGGGATCGCTGCGCGAGGACATGGCCCCCGGCTCTGTCATGCAGATCACCGACCACATCAACTTCTCGGGCAAGAACCCGCTGATCGGCGAGCCGAGCGATGCGCGCTTCGTCGGCATGACTTCGGCCTACGATGCCGAGTTGCAGGCGGCGATGCGGGCGGCAGCGGAGGCCGAGGGCGTACCGCTGTCGCAGGGCGTCTATATGTGGTTCTCCGGCCCGAGCTTCGAGACGCCGGCGGAAATCCGCATGGCGCGCGTACTCGGGGCTGATGCCGTCGGCATGTCGACCGTGCCGGAGGTGATCCTCGCCCGATTCTACGGGTTGAGGATTGCAGCTGCCTCCGTGATCACCAATTATGGGGCCGGCATGACCGGTGGCGAGCTGAGCCACGAAGAAACCAAGGACATGGCGCCGATCGGCGGCAAACGTCTGGCCACCATCCTGAAACGGATGATCGGCGGAGGAAATGACATTGGATAATCAAGAACTGCGCGCTGTCGCTTCGCGGGCGCTTTCGTTGCTCGACCTCACCAACCTCAAGGACGACTGCACGCCCGAACAGATCGTGACGCTGTGCGGCAAGGCGCAGAGCGCCTTTGGCCCGACAGCTGCGATCTGCATCTGGCCACGCTTCGTCATGCAGGCGCGCACCCTGCTCGGCCCCGACAGCCCGATCCGGATCGCGACCGTCGTGAACTTCCCCTCGGGCGAGATGAAGACCGAGGATGTGCTGGCCGAGACGCGCGATGCAGTCGCAGATGGCGCCGACGACATCGATCTCGTGATCCCCTATCGGGCGCTGGCGGCCGGTGACGACAAGGCCGTGACCGACATGGTGTCTGCCGTGAAGGGTGCCTGCGGTCCGGCGATCCTGAAGACGATCCTGGAAACCGGCGAGCTCAAGGACATCGCACTGATCCGCCGCGCCTCGGATCTTTCAATCGCGGCCGGTGCCGACTTCATCAAGACCTCGACCGGCAAGGTCGGCGTCAATGCGACGCTGGAAGCCGCCGACATCATGCTGCAGGCGATCCGCGACAGCCGCAAGAAGGTGGGCTTCAAGCCGGCTGGCGGGATCTCGACCGTGGCCGATGCCGCCCTTTACCTCAGCCTTGCCGACACGATCATGGGCGAGGACTGGGTGATGCCATCGACCTTCCGCTTCGGTGCTTCGGGCCTGCTCGACAACATCCTTGCGGTGCTTTCGGGCCATCAGGCTCAGGCTCAGGTTTCGGGGTATTGACCATGCTTCCCCAGGAGATCATCCGTCGCAAGCGGGATGGCGGCACGCTGACAGGCGAAGAGATTGCCGCGTTCATCGAGGGGCTCTCCAAGGAAACGATCTCCGAGGGCCAGGTCGCGGCCTTTGCCATGGCCGTCTTCTTCAAGGGCATGACGCCGGACGAAATCGTTGCGCTGACGCTTGCGATGCGCGATTCCGGCGATGTGCTCTCCTGGGCCGGCGTCGGCAAGCCGGTGGCCGACAAGCACTCGACCGGTGGCGTGGGCGACAATGTCTCGCTGATGCTGGCGCCGATCGTGGCGGCCTGCGGGCTTGCCGTGCCGATGATCTCGGGCCGCGGGCTTGGGCATACCGGCGGCACGCTCGACAAGCTGCAGTCGATCCCCGGCTATGACGTGATGCCCGACAATGTCACCTTTCGCCGCACGGTGGACCGCGCCGGCTGTGCGATCATCGGCCAGACGGGCGATCTCGCACCCGCCGACAAGCGGCTCTATGCGATCCGCGACGTGACGGCGACGGTGGAATCCATTCCGCTGATCACGGCCTCCATCCTGTCGAAGAAACTTGCCGCCGGGCTGGAAAGCCTGGTGCTCGACGTGAAGGTCGGCAATGGCGCCTTCATGGCCAAGAGCGAAGATGCGGAGGCCTTGGCACGCTCGCTGGTCCGGGTGGCCAATGGAGCGGGCGTGAAGACGACGGCACTTCTGACCGATATGAACGAGCCCTTGGCCGACTGCGCCGGCAATGCAATCGAAGTGCAGAATGCCGTCGATTTCCTCAAAGGTCAGAAGAGCGGCACACGGCTTGAAGAGGTGACGCTGGCACTCGGAGCCGAGATGCTGGTGAATGCCGGCTTCGCGGCCGATACGGCAGGGGCGCTTGCCCGCTGCAGCGAGGCGCTTGCCTCCGGCAAGGCGGCCGAGATCTTTGGCCGGATGGTCGTGGAACTCGGCGGGCCCTCTGATTTCATGGACAAGGCGGAGAGTTATCTGCCACGCGCCAAGGTCGAAGTGGCCGTTCTTGCCGAACAGGACGGCTATCTCAGCGCCTGCGATACGCGCGGGCTGGGGCTGGCGGTTGTCACCCTTGGCGGGGGCCGCCAGCGTCCGAGCGACAAGATCGACCACGGCGTGGGCATTTCCGGCTTCAGACCGCTGGGCACAGCCGTCGCCAAGGGCGAACCCATCGCCTTCGTGCAGGCGAATGATGAGACGGCAGCCAAACAGGCCGCGAAGACGGTTGCCGAATGCTACCGGATTTCAGAGACGAAGCCCAATGCCACGCCAGTTATCGGCTTGAGGATCGGCGCTGAGTAAAGGCTGCAGGCCTACTGGATCATCCGCAGCTTGCGGTCCTCGGCCGTGTAGGACTTGAGTTTTTTCATGAAGCTCATGCCAACCAGCGTCGATGACAGCGCCTGGTCGGACAGGACGAAGGCATCGACCTCGCGCACCCGGATGCTGCCGATCTCGACACGATCCAGAACGACATGGGCAGCCTTGATCGATCCATTCGCGGTATTGACCTCGTGGCGAAAGTCGAGACTTGCGGGGCTGAAGCCAAGACGGCGGGCGGTCGAGACATTGATCGCAACCAGCGAGGCTCCCGTATCGACCATGGCCTCGACCGGCTTGCCGTTCATCTTGAACGTGCCTTCATAGTGGCCGCCCGGCCCCATGGTCAGCACTGTCTGGCCGGAAGGGGCATTGGTGGGCCTGGCTGCCACGTCTTCGGGCGCGGTGGTCTCACGCTCGGCCAGCATAGCCTCGACCTTCGCCGCGATCGTCGGCCACTGGCTGGCGGAAAGCGCAAGCATCAGGACTGTGAAGAGCGTACGGGCAAACATCGGCAATATCCCCTTGGACAATGCCGGGATCGTAGCAGGCAGGCAGAAGAAGTTGGATAACCTGCAACGCAAAACGGCCCGAAACCGGAGTTTCGGGCCGTCAAACCTTGCGATCTGGTTAAGAAATCACTTCGTTCCGTACATACGGTCGCCGGCATCGCCGAGGCCGGGCACGATGTAACCCAACTCGTTCAGGTGGCTGTCGATCGATGCCGTGTAGACATGTACGTCGGGATGGGCTTCGACAAAGTTCTTCACGCCTTCCGGGGCTGCGAGCAGGCACAGGAAGCGGATGTTCTTCGCACCGCGCTCCTTCAGCTTGTCGACGGCGGCGATGGAGGAGTTGCCGGTAGCGAGCATGGGGTCGACGACGATGACGAGGCGCTCGGCGAGGTTTTCGGGCGCCTTGAAGTAGTACTCGACCGGTTGCAGCGTCTCATGATCGCGGTAGACGCCGATATGTGAGACGCGGGCGGCCGGCACCAGCTCCAGCATGCCTTCGAGCAGGCCATTGCCGGCGCGCAGGATCGAAGCGAAGACCAGCTTCTTGCCCTCGAGGATCGGTGCCTGCATCTCGGTGAGCGGCGTCTCGATCGTCTCCATCGTCAGTTCGAGGTCGCGGGTGACCTCGTAGCAAAGCAGCGTCGAGATCTCGCGCAGCAGGCGGCGGAAGCTCGAGGTCGATGTTTCCTTGCGGCGCATGATCGTCAGCTTGTGCTGCACGAGGGGGTGATCGATGACTGTTACGCCGTCCATGGTCGAGCCTTCTTTTCTTGTTTTCTGAGGTGCTTCTATTTTCACGTTCTCTGATGGTGCCGCAAGAGCGTTGCCGGATTTTGCCGGGTCTTCAACAGCTGCGGCATCAAAGGCGAGCCAAAAGCTTTGCCCGCGTCTCCTCATCGACAAAGGCCGCCTCAATTGCCGTGCGCGTCATGCCGTCGATCTCAGCGTCGGTGAAGCCGAATTCGCTCGATGCCCAATCATATTCCTGGGCGAGCGACGTGCCGAAGAAGGGCGGATCGTCGGAATTGATGCAGACCTTGACGCCGGCTTCGTGGAACTTCCTCAGAGGATGGCTGGCGAAATCGGGAAAGACCTTGAGTGCGATATTCGAACCCGGGCAGACTTCGAGCACGGTGCCGAGATCGGCAAGGCGGCGGACGAGTTCGGCATCCTCAATGGCACGGACCCCGTGGCCGATACGGGCGGGCTTCACGAGATGGAGCGCGTCGGCCACACTGAAGGCGCCACAGACTTCCCCGGCATGGATGGTGAGGCCGAGCCCGGCGTCGCGGGCGATATCGAAGGCGCGGGCATAATCCGCCACGCGGCCCATGCGCTCCTCGCCGGCCATGTTAAAGCCTGTCACCAGCGGATTGTTGCTGCGGGCGGCATATTCGGCGGCTGCGATCACGCTTTCCGGGCCGAAATGACGCTCGCCGGTGACGATGATGCGGGCCTCGATGCCGGTTGCGGCTTTCGCCGCCGCGATGCCGGCGGTGATGCCGGCGAGATAGGTATCCGCCCCGAGGCCGATGCGGTCGCCGTGATCGGGCGAGACGATGATCTCGCTATAGATGGTGTCCACGGCGGCGAGTTCGCGCAGATAGGTCTCAGTCAGCAGGGCGTAGTCCTCCTCCGTGCGGAAGAGGGCGGCAACGCGGTCATAGGCCTTGATGAACTCGGCAAAGTCGGCCCAGGCATAGGTGCCGTCGCGCATAAAGGTCGCGGGATCGACGCCGTATTTCTCGGCCTGAGACAGTGCGAGAGCCGGCGGCGCTGCACCTTCGATGTGACAGTGCAGTTCGGCCTTCTTCAGTCTTTTCGTCACAGGAAGCTCCGTCCGTAGCGGCCGGGGGCAAGACCCAAATGTGCCGCGATGGTTTCGCCGATATCGGCATAGGTATTGCGGACCCCGACGTTGCGGGAACGCACGCCGGGACCGAAGCACATGATCGGAACCCGTTCGCGGGTGTGATCGGTGCCGCGCCAGGTGGGATCGCAGCCGTGATCCGCCGTCATCATGACCATGTCGCCCGGCTTCAGCTTGCGATGGACTTCCGGCAGACGGCGGTCGAAGGCCTCCAAGGCGGCGGCGTAACCCGGGACATCACGGCGGTGGCCGAAGAGCATGTCGAAATCGACGAAATTGGTGAAGACGAGATCGCCGTCTGCCGCCTCGTCCATGACCTTCAGTGTCGCATCCATGAGCGCCATGTTGCCATTGGCCTTGATGACGCGCGAGACACCCTGATGGGCGAAGATATCGCCGATCTTGCCGACGGCGTGAACCTTGCGGCCGGCCTCCAGGAGGCGATCGAGCAGGGTGGGCTCGGGCGGCAGGACGGAATAGTCGCGGCGATTGCCGGTGCGTTCAAAGGTCTGGACCGTTTCGCCAACGAAAGGACGGGCGATGACGCGGCCGATGTTGAGCGGATCGAGCAGTTTCCGGACAATCTGGCAGAGTTGGAGCAGGCGCTCGAGGCCGAAATGGGTCTCGTGGGCGGCAATCTGGAAGACGGAGTCGCTCGACGTATAGCAGATCGGCTTGCCGGTGCGGATATGCTCCTCGCCGAAGCGGGTTATGACCTCGGTGCCCGACGCGTGGCAATTGCCGAGAATGCCGGGGAGGTTCGCCTCGCGGCAGATCGCCTCGACGAGATCGGCGGGGAAGGCCTCGTCACCTTCTGAGAAATAGCCCCAGTCGAACATGACCGGGGTGCCGGCGATCTCCCAGTGGCCCGAAGGGGTATCCTTGCCGTGCGAGACTTCGCTCGCCGCGCCGTGCAGGCCAAAGACGCGCTCGGGGATGGGCATGCCCTGCGGCGTTCTGCCGGTGGCGAGTTTTGCAGCGGCCAGGAGGCCGAGCGCGGACATGTTGGGCAGAACCAGCGGGCCCTTGCGCAGGCCATTGCGATCACCGGCGCCGGCCGCACAGAACTCGGCGATGTGGCCCAGCGTATCGGAGCCGTCATCACCATAGGCCGGCGCATCAGGAGCACCACCGATACCGAAGGAATCAAGGACGAAAAGGAAAGCGCGTGCCATATGCAACCCATGGCCGGGTCTGGTTTGTTGTTCTGCCGGCCGTCGAGAGCATCCTTAGCGCTTAGCCCCGAGCTTGGCAAACATTGGCGATCAGCAACCCTGGCAGACCACGCTCGTGCCGAGACGCTGGCGGAAGTAGAACTCGCGGAAGATGGTCAGGCTTTTTGCCGCGGTTCCCGACAATCCGGGCAGGTACATCATCAGTTCATGGGAGACGCTGAGTTCGCTGCGGATCAGGAAGGTATTTGCGACGAGCATGTCTGCGGGCACCGGCGCGTTACTGCCGACCGCGTAGGGCGCCACCCCCGTTGTCGACCATGACCACATGACCTTTGGAGACTTGCTCGCGTCGATATTGATGCCGCTTATCCTGATCAGCAGGTTGTTCGAGGGATAGGGAACGAAGATCGCGTTGGAGACGTCCACCATATCGGACAGGAAGGCCGGAGTGACCGTTTCCTGACGCGCCACGAGATCGGCGATCGTGCTGCTCGCCATCGACGTTTTCTTGGCGACGCTGAGGCCCATGGTGAGCTCGAAGGCCATCAGATAGAGCACGATCAGCAGGGGAGCGATGAGGGCGAATTCGACACCGCCCACGCCCCGGCGGTCCTCAGCAAGATGCTTCGTAGTGCGGGCAAGGGCACGGAACCCTCGCCGCAAACCACTGACGCCTTCCAGCAGAACGGAAATCCCTCGGCCGAATTCGATCATGGATATTTCTCGTTCTGGAAGGCGGTGGTGGCGACGATCAAGAAATCTGAAGGCATGGAGCCGTCGGAAGGACGGATCGTCGTGATGTAGGGACGGACGAGGTCGGTGATCACCTGCCAGCGATAATAGGCGCGCAGCATGTTGACCGTATCCGGCCCTCCGGGCGTGAATTTGAAGCTCTTCGGATCAATGTCAGCGAAGGCGCTGGTAGAAACCCTGGGAATGGTGGTCGGGATGTCTCCGAAGCTGCTGAAACTGCGGGCATCGATATAGAGCTTGCTTGGCGTCGTGATCTCGGTTTCGGAGCACTGGATCATGATGCTCACTTCAGCGCAGAAGGCCCTGCGGAATTTGGTCGCGTCCATGTCCGTCGCGGCGCGGTTGAGCTGATAGGTGATCTGCCCGGTGCGCAGCTGCCGCCCCAAGGTATTGACCGCATTGGTCACCAGCTGTTCGGCGGCGAAAGCCACGAAGGTCTCGATGATGGCGAAGATGATCAGGAAATACGGTACCGCGAGGATCGCAAACTCGATCGCTGCAGAACCATCCTTGGAACGGGCAAGCCGGCGCCACAGACGAAAGCGGGGTCTGGAGGAGCGTTCAGTCGGATGGTTTCGTTCAAAAGCGTGGCTGGTCATAGCCTGGTTCATCCTCAAAGGTGAGGAGAAGCTACGAGCCAAATATTGATTTTCCGTTTCCCGAATCTTTACACTTTGCAACGCCGTTTAGCAGATCGGGGGCAAAAGGAGCGGTCCATCGAGGGATCTGGAGCCGAATTGCTATTCAGTCGCGCCTGTCTGGGCGTGTTCCTCGCAGTTCGGCGTGCAGGAAAGCACGGTTCTCTCCGTCGACTTGAAGACGCGCACAGTGCTGGACTCGTCGATCGAGACAAGAATGCGTTCGTCGACGATGGCATTGCCGTCCGCATCCAGCAGAACGAGATTGGTGGTGCCGTAAGCACGACCGGTCAGGACGATGGTCTTGGCGTCCGCGACGGTCGCGTCGGCAACCTCGGCATTTCCGACGATCACCTTGCTCACAGGCCGATCAAGCTTCAGGACCCGCGCGCTGTTCATATAGACGCGCAGGATACCCTCGTCTTCCGCATGAACCACTGTGGCCGGGAAAGCCATGGCAAAGGCCAGCATCATGGCAGCTGCAGCGGCAATAGGACGATCGGACATGAACTTGCCTTTGAATACGCGCGTGAGGTTGCGTGAAGGATGCCGTCTTTAGGTGAATGAAGGGTTAAATTGGCCGAGAGGCGGATGGAGAGACGCATGAGCCGTCACCGGACCCGGTATCTTGATGGCAGCAGGCCGGCGCTCCACCGGTTCAATTTGGCTCGTTCTGGAACATCCACTGGCAACTGACCAGGCTTGCAGGCATCAAAAGGCGCGAGAAGGCTGCGGTGACGCGGGCCGTGCTTGAGGCTCAAGGCAGACCGCCTGCCGATAAAAGGCCGGAAAACCGGCCCTTTAGATGGGATCTTATCAATCGGCGGCAGTATTCGTTTACCACCACAATCGCTTGCTGCGTTTCACGTTCCGCTAACCTTTTTTCTTAAGTCGATGGCAACAGGGCGGCGTTTAGGTTGGCGACATCCGAGCAACAGCAACAGTTGCCGGCAGTGCTGAACAACCTCGCGGAGTAGGAGAATAACATGACCAAGCTTTTCGCACGTTTCGTCAAGGACGAGTCCGGCGCAACCGCCATCGAATACGGCCTCATCGCAGCCCTCATCTCGGTCGCCCTGATCACCGGCGCCACGACCCTGGGCGGCTCGCTGAACAACCAGTTCAACGAAATCTCCAAGGAACTGAACTACAAGGGCTGAGCCCTGGCAGCTTCAGCAAAAAAGGCCGCGTCGCGTTCCCGCGAC
Organism: Rhizobium sp.; assembly: GCA_027533385.1. GTDB lineage: Bacteria > Pseudomonadota > Alphaproteobacteria > Rhizobiales > Rhizobiaceae > Allorhizobium. The sequence continues at coordinate 15,967 of JAPZUE010000051.1, forward strand.
GCGGCCTTTTTTTGACAAGCGCTGCGGTACGAATTTGCCAGATGTTCACGAATTCGAACTACGTTGTCGGCAACCGGAGTTGGCCATGTATCAACTGATCGTTCTTGCGCTTCTGCCTCTTTGCCTGGTTATCGCGGCGCTCACCGACTTTCTCGAAATGACGATACCGAACTGGATTTCGGTGGCGCTTATCCTGGCCTTCGTCGTGATCAGCCCTTTCAGCGGCCTCTCCCTGATCGAACTCGGCTGGCACGTTGCAGCCGCCGGCATCGTTTTCACTGCCTGCTTTGCGCTCTTCGCCGTGAACGTCATGGGCGGGGGCGACGCCAAGATCCTGACCGCGGCCGCACTCTGGTTCGGCTTCAACCATTCCCTCTTCGAGTTCCTGGTGTTCACCGGCTATCTCGGCGGCCTGCTGACGATCATCGTACTGCTTTTGCGTGCCAATTGGGACAAGCTTGCGACCGTCGGGGTCAAGCTCCCACAGACATTGATGGTGGCCAAGAAGATCCCCTATGGAATCGCGATCGGGGGCGCAGGGCTGATGGCTTACCCCAGTTCTCCGCTGGTCATCGCCGCCATTCAGAAGGCTATTTGACGGAAGCCACGGAAACTTCCCGTTAACTACGATTGTAAGCGCCTTATTAACCATAAGTACACCAATTCCTGATCAACCTTGCCGGCAGAACCTATTGCGTCGCCCGAGGACCGATCATGAAACCCGCCCGCCTCATCATACTCGCTGTCGCCGTCGTGGCCGCCGGTATGGCCGGTCTCCTCGCCATGCGCCTGACCGGCAACCAGACCGTGATCGTTCAGGATTCCGTGGTCGAAAAGGAACCGGCCGTCGACGTGCTCGTATCGGCAGCCAATCTACCAGTCGGAGCCCGTCTCGATGAAAACTCCATGCGGTGGATGGCGTGGCCAGAAGGCAGTGTTGTCGATGGTTTCATCACCTCGTCCACGCGCCCGGACGCCATTTCCGAGCTCTCCGGCGTCGTGGTGCGCCTGCCTGTCTTCGAAGGCGAACCGCTGAGGCGCGAAAAGATCGCCGATTCCTCGTCGCGGATCCTCTCGGCACTGCTGCCCTCCGGCAAGCGCGCCGTATCGACCGAGATCTCGGTCGCAACCGGTGCCGGCGGTTTCATCCTGCCGAACGACCGAGTCGACGTGATCATGGTCCGCAAGGGTGACGACGACAATTTCCTGACGGAAACAGTGCTGTCCAACGTCCGCGTGCTTGCCATCGACCAGCAGATCGAAGAGGCGCCGGACGGCTCGAAATCCGTCATCGGGACCACGGCCACGCTGGAGCTCACGCCGGATCAGACCAAGGTGATGGCTGTGGCGCAGCAGATGGCGGACCGCCTTTCGCTTGCCCTGCGCTCGGTCGCGGATGCGCAGGAAGAGGATACGTCTGCGGCCGACCATCTGCTGAGCGGTGGTGACGGTCAGCCGAACATCCAGGTCATCAAGTCAGGCGAGGTCATCAAGTCGAATGCCTCGCCCGCCAATTCCATGCAGTGAGTGGGGACGCATCGTGGCCAGTCTGACGCACAATATCCGAGTATCCCTGACCGGCAGCATCGCTTTCGCGATTGCATTCACCGGCGCTCCGCCCTCCTTCTTCAACCTTCAGCCTTCCGTCCCGGCGGCAGAAGCCGCGCAGGAGACGGTCCTGCGCATCACCAATGCCGGCCCCGGCGCACGTCGGACCGTGAAACTCGGGCTGAAAAAAGCGCTTGTCGTTGATCTTCCCGTCGACGCGCATGACATTCTGGTCGCCGATCCGCAGATGGCAGACGCCGTGACGCGTTCATCACGGCGCATCTATCTCTTCGGCAAGGCCGTCGGACAGACGAACATCTTCATCTTCGGCGCCGACGGCCAGGAAATCGTCAGCCTCGATATCGAAATCGAGCGCGATATTGCTGGCCTAGAAGCCAATCTGCGTCGGTTCATTCCTGAATCGAATATCAAGGTCGAGATCGTCTCGGACAATATTGTCCTCACCGGTACAGTCCGAACACCGCAGGATGCCGCACGTGCCGAGGGCCTGGCACAGGCGTTTCTCAAGGGTGGTGAAGCGACGACCCGCTTTGCCACGGCGTCTGGCGGCGACAACGGCGGTGACGTTGCGATCTTCGCGGAAGGCAGACAGGAATCGCAGATCGTCAACTTGCTGACCATCGAGGGCGAGGATCAGGTGACGCTGAAGGTCACCGTGGCGGAAGTCAGCCGTCAGGTTCTTAAGCAACTGGGCTTTTCAGGCAGCGTGACTGACGGCGACACAGGCAGCATCAGCTATGCCAATCCTGTCAACCTTGGCAACGCTATCGACCCGACCGGCACTGCCGCTGTGAGAGCTAGTCTCGGTGCGTTGAATATGAACAGCTATATCAACGCCATGGAGCAGGCCGGCGTGATGAGGACCCTGGCGGAGCCGAGCCTGACCGCCATCTCTGGGGAACCCGCAAAGTTCTATGTAGGCGGCGAATTCCGTCTGGCAGCCCAGCAGGAGATCACCGACGACGGTATCGAGCGGACAATCCAATCCGTCGACTACGGGATAGAACTGAATTTCCGACCGGTCGTCCTGGCGCCTGGCCGGATCAGCCTGCAGATCGAGACCAATGTGTCGGAGCCCACTTGGGAAGCATCCCAGGTGACTGGCAATATCAGAAGCAGCACGTTCCCCGGCTCAACCTATCTGTCGATCCGCAAGCGTGAAGCGTCTACCACGGTCGAACTCCCGTCCGGCGGTTCCATCGTGATCGCCGGCCTGGTGCAGGACAATATCCGACAGGCCATGTCCGGTCTGCCCGGGCTCTCCAAGGTTCCCGTTCTCGGTACGCTGTTCCGGAGCAAGGATTTCCAGCGCAACGAGACCGAACTCGTCATCATCGCAACGCCCTATCTGGTGCGCCCGGTGGCACGCGGCGCGCTGTCGCGGCCCGATGACAATTTCAACCCCGAGAATGACGGCGCGACCTTCTTCCTGAACAAGGTCAACAAGCTCTACGGCCGTCGCGAAAACAACGAACCGGCCGGCCAGTACCATGGCGCGGTTGGCTTCATCTACAAGTGAACGGCGTGAGGATCGTGATGAAACATTCGACACGTCAAGTCAGGGAAAGTCGGCCAGCCATGGCATCTCAAGGTCACTCATTCCAGCGCATCCTGTTCACCGGCCTGGTTCTCGGAACGGTCGCCGTGCTGTCTGGCTGCGGCAGCACGAAGGACAAGATGTCGACCTCCGCCATTCCCGATGATTACCGGACGCGCCATCCGATCATGCTGAGCGAGGTAGAACATACGCTGGATGTTCCGATCGCATCGGGAGACCGGAAGCTGACCTTGAACGTGCAGGACTCGATCGCCGGCTTTGCGGCCGACTATCTGTCGACGTCGACCGGAACAATCCAGATCATGATTCCGCACGGTTCGCCGAATTCGGGCGCTGCATCGGGCATGCGCAAGCAGATCCGTCAGGTTCTCACGACCCGCGGCGTGCCCGCAAACCGGATCATCGAGACCTCCTACCAGGCAGAGGCGAACAGCAACGCAGCGCCCGTCCGTCTCAGCTATGTGGCAATCACGGCCACGACCAATCCTTGCGGCGAGTGGCCCGAGGACCTGCAGAACAACACGTTCAGCAACAAGAATTACCACAATTTCGGCTGCGCGACGCAGAGCAACCTTGCCGCACAAATCGCCAATCCGATGGATCTCGTCACCCCGCGCGACATGGCGCCGATCGATGCGACACGGCGCTCGACCGTCATCGGGCTCTATCGCGCAGGCAGTGATACCTCCACGAATTGATGTGACTGCGGTCCAAGAGGGCAGGATGAGAGCATGAACGCGATCGACTACGACATCGACGACACCACCGACGGATATCGCGGCGCATCCGAAACCGTGATTGCGGGCGACGTCGAAAGCCTGCGCCCGCTGCCGCGCATTTCCATTCACGCCTTCTGTATCAGCGACGGCGTCCACCGGACCATGGAACAATGTGCCGTCGACCGGCGCATGGCGCGTGTCAGCATGCGTATCACCCATGGCAATATCGCTGCGGCGGCAAACATGTTCTCTTCGACGCCGACGCCGAACCTGATCATTCTGGAAACTGATGCGGGACCGCGCGATCTGATGGCGGAGCTTGCGCCGCTTGCCGAGGTCTGTGATCCGAGTTCACGCGTCATCATCGTCGGCCGGCACAACGATATCGCGCTCTATCGCGAACTGATCCGCAGCGGGATTTCCGAATACATCGTGGCGCCCTTCACCATGGCGGACATGATGGCGTCGATCGCTTCGATTTTCGTCGATCCCGAGGCCGAACCACTCGGGCGCAGCATCGCCTTCATCGGTGCCAAGGGGGGCGTGGGCTCCTCGACGATCGCGCACAACTGCGCCTTCGGTATCGCGTCGCTCTTCTCCACCGAGACGGTGCTTGCGGATCTCGATCTACCGTTCGGCACGGCCAATATCGACTTCGACCAGGATCCGGCCCAGGGCATGGCAGAGGCCGTGTTCTCGCCGGAACGGCTCGACGAAGTCTTTCTCGACCGCCTGCTGACCAAGTGCGGCCAGAACCTTTCGCTGCTGGCGGCCCCTTCCATGCTGGATCGTGGCTATGATTACGAGCGTGGTGCCTTCCAGCCGATCCTCGACGTGCTCCAGCGCAGTGCGCCGGTTACCGTGCTCGACCTTCCGCATACCTGGGCCGATTGGACCCGCGCCGTTCTGTCTGATGTCGACGAGATCGTCATCATCTGCGCCCCGGACCTCGCCAATCTTCGCAACATGAAGAACATGATCGATGCGCTGAAGAAGCTGAGACCGCAGGACAAGCCGCCGCATCTGATCCTGAACCAGGTGGGCATGCCGAAACGGCCAGAGATTGCGCCTTCGGACTTCTTCGAGCCGCTTGAGCTCGAACCTGTCGCGATCATTCCCTTCGACGCGCAGCTCTTCGGCACGGCTGCCAATAGCGGCCGGATGATCAGCGAGCTCGACGGGAAATCTCCGACGGCCGAGACATTTTCGCAGCTCGCGCATCTGGTGACGGGCCGCGCCACGATCAAGAAGCCCAAGAAAGCGGGCCTCGGCTCGCTCATCGAAAAACTACGCAAGAAGTAAGACCGGTAACAGGAACAGGTAGAGCTCATGTTTGGCAAACGCGGAAACGACGGTTTCGGCAAAGGCGGGGCGGGCGTCGGCACGATCCCGGCACAGCCGGCTGCTGCCGCGCCTGCGGCACGTTCCAGCACGCTCCTCGAACCCGGCAGCCCCGAGGTGAGCAGCCGGCAGCAGGTCACACCGCCATCGATGCAGACGCCGAGCCGCAAGAAGCCACCGCGGACGGAAGATTACTACGACACAAAGAGCCAGGTCTTCTCGGCCTTGATCGATACCATCGATCTGTCGCAGCTGGCCAAGCTCGACGGCGAAAGCGCGCGCGAAGAAATCCGCGACATCGTCAACGACATCATCACGATCAAGAATTTCGCGATGTCGATCTCCGAGCAGGAAGAGCTGCTCGAAGACATCTGCAACGACGTTCTGGGCTATGGTCCGCTCGAACCACTGCTCGCCCGCGACGACATCGCCGATATCATGGTCAACGGGGCCGGTCAGACCTTCATCGAAGTGGGCGGCAAGACCATCGAGTCGGAAATCCGATTCCGCGACAATTCCCAGCTTCTGTCGATCTGCCAGCGTATCGTCAGCCAGGTCGGCCGCCGTGTCGACGAATCGAGCCCGATCTGCGACGCGCGTCTGCCCGACGGCTCGCGTGTCAACGTCATTGCCCCGCCGCTTGCCATCGACGGGCCGGCGCTGACCATTCGTAAGTTCAAGAAGGACAAGCTGAACCTCGCGCAGCTGGTCAAGTTCGGCGCGATCACGCCTGAAGGTGCCGAGGTTCTGCAGATCATCGGCCGCGTCCGCTGCAACGTCGTCATTTCGGGCGGTACCGGTTCGGGTAAGACGACGCTTCTCAACTGCCTGACAGGCTTCATCGATTCGGACGAGCGCATCATCACCTGCGAAGACACGGCCGAACTGCAGCTGCAGCAGCCGCATGTCGTGCGTCTTGAAACACGCCCGCCGAACATCGAAGGCGAAGGCGAAATCACCATGCGCGATCTCGTCAAGAACTGCCTGCGTATGCGCCCCGAACGCATCATCGTCGGTGAAGTGCGCGGACCGGAAGTCTTCGACCTTCTTCAGGCGATGAACACCGGTCACGACGGATCGATGGGTACCATCCACGCCAATACGCCACGAGAGTGCCTGAGCCGTATGGAATCGATGATCGCCATGGGCGGCTTCTCGCTTCCTGCGAAAACGGTTCGCGAAATCATCTCCGGTTCGATCGACGTCATCATCCAGGCCGCCCGTCTACGCGATGGCTCACGCCGCATCACCCACATCACCGAGGTGATCGGCATGGAAGGCGACGTGATCATCACCCAGGACCTGATGCGCTACGAGATCGAAGGCGAAGATGCCAACGGCAAGATCATCGGCCGGCACATGTCGACCGGCATCGGCAAGCCGCATTTCTGGGACCGCGCACGCTATTACAACGAAGACCGCCGCCTCGCGGCCGCCCTCGACACCATGGAACAGAAGTCGAAGGGGATCTGACCAGTCATGTTCGGCATCGATCCCACCATTCTCGCCATTGTCCTCCTGGTCGCCGTGTCGACCGGTGCGGTGGCCTATGGTGTGCTCTATTCGAGGATCGAGAACGAGAAGAAGACCGCAAGCCGCATCAATCGCGTGCGATCAGCAGAAACCGACACGGCGCAGATGAAGGCGGCGCGCGACCGCGTGCAGGAGATATCGAAACGACGCAAGTCGGTTCAGGACTCGCTGAAAGAGCTTGAAAAGAAGCAGCAGCAGGAAAAGACCAAGAAGGCGAATGCCGCCAGCATCAAGGCCAAGCTGACGCAATCGGGTCTGGCGATCAGCATCACCCAATTCTACCTGTTCAGCGCGCTTTTCGGTATCGTCGTGCTTGCCATGACATTTCTTGCGGGCATGCCGCCTCTGGTCATGCTCGGCGCCTCCTTCGTGGCGGGTCTCGGTCTGCCACGCTGGTTCGTGGGTTTCCTCGTCGGCCGCCGACAGAAAAAGTTCCTCGAAGAGTTTCCCAACTCTCTGGATGTCATGGTGCGTTCGATCCGGTCGGGTTTGCCGCTCAACGATGCCATACGGATGATTGCCTCCGACGGGCAGGAGCCGGTGAAGACAGAGTTCCGCCGTATCGTCGAATCGCAGCAACTGGGCCTCAGTGTGTCCGATTCGGTCGCCCGTATGCACCTGACCATGCCGCTGCCGGAAGTGAATTTCTTCGCCATCGTCATCGCGATCCAGGGGCAGGCGGGCGGTAACCTGTCGGAGGCCCTCTCCAATCTGTCGCGCGTGCTGCGCGATCGCAAGAAGATGAAGGCCAAGGTCAGCGCGCTGTCCATGGAGGCCAAGGCGTCGGCTGCCATCATCGGCGCCCTGCCCTTCATTGTCGCCCTCCTCGTCTACCTGACGTCGCCCGAATACATCATGATCCTGTTCACCGATTCCCGCGGCCACCTGATCCTCGGGTTTTCGGCCGTCTGGATGAGCATCGGACTGCTCGTCATGCGCAACATGATCAATTTCGAGATCTGAGGAGCGAACCGATGACGGAAAACTGGGCCGCACAACTGACCGATCCGGCGCTGGTGATTGCGGTCCTCGTGGCACTGGCGGTGTTCGGAACCTTCTACACGATCGCGATGCCGTATCTCGAGCGCGGCGACCTGAACAAGCGGATGAAGGCTGTTTCGACCGAACGCGATCTCATTCGCGCTCGGGAGCGTGCCAAACTGAATGCCGAAGCGGCGCAAGGGCGCGCCTCGCTGCGGGCGAGCAACAACAAGTCGGTCAAGAACATCGTGGAACGGTTCAACCTGCGCAAGGCGCTGGTTGACGACAACACGGTGGACAAGCTGAAGGCTGCCGGTCTGCGCTCGCAGAACGCGCTGAACATGTTTCTGGTCGCGCGCTTCCTGCTGCCCTTTGCAACGCTCGCGCTGACGGCCTTCTGGATTTTCGTACTCGGCAATCTCGCCGACAAGCCGCTGCCGATCAAACTGTTTGCGACTGTCGTGGGCGGCTATATCGGCTTCTATCTGCCGAACATCTATGTCTCGAACCGGATCACCAAGCGGCAGCAATCGATCAAGCGCGCCTGGCCGGATGCGCTGGACCTGATGCTGATCTGCGTGGAATCGGGTATTTCTCTGGAGGCCGCCATGCGGCGCGTCTCGGACGAAATCGGCGAGCAATCGCCGGAACTGGCCGAGGAAATGGTTCTGACAACAGCCGAACTGTCGTTCCTGCCGGATCGACGTCAGGCGCTGGAAAATCTGGGCACACGAACCCAGCTCGATGGCGTGAAGAACGTCGTTCAGGCGCTGATCCAGGCTGATCGCTACGGCACGCCTGTTGCCCAGGCACTGCGCGTGCTTGCCCAGGAAGGCCGCGACGAGCGCATGAACGAAGCGGAGAAGAAGGCCGCAGCCTTGCCGCCAAAGCTCACCGTCCCGATGATCCTGTTCTTTCTGCCGGTGCTGATCGCCGTTATTCTCGGCCCCGCCGGAATTCAGGTTTCCGACCGGTTCTGATCTTCGGATCGATCGGCGTCAGTGAACGGTCGCGAGTTCTTCTTCGAGGAGCTTCAGCGCGTCCTGCAGCGCTTCAACCAGGATATCCGTCAGTTCGTCGGATTTGTTCTCGAGAAGCATCAGCTTGACCGCCATGTCCTGCTGCTCGAAATACTGATCAGGTCCTTCGTTCATCATCATGTCCCCTTAAAGCCGAATCATCTCGGCTGGTTCCACGATGCCGCCGCTTCCTTGTGCCGGGCTTTCACCCGATCGCAAGGCTTCCGTCAAGCCTCTGCCTCGACCCCACCCGTCACGGCAGAACTGAAGTTCGAGAAGAACTCGCCGGCGAGTTTCTTGGACGTCGATTCGATCAAGCGGCTGCCGAGCTGGGCAATCTTGCCGCCAACCTCGGCCTTGACGGTATAGGTCAGGAGGGTCGCACCATCCTCTTCCTGCGTCAGCGTCACATCGGCGCCGCCCTTCGCGAAGCCCGCAAGACCGCCCTTGCCCTCGCCAGAGATGGTGTAGGAATGCGGCGGGTTCAGGTTCTGCAGCTCGACTGCCCCTTCAAACCTGGCCTTGATCGGCCCGATCTTCAGGACGACCTTGGCTGCCATCTGCGTGTCGGATGTCTTTTCCAGGCTTTCGCAGCCGGGGATCGACTGGCGCAGGATCTCCGGATCGTTCAGCGCACGCCATACGGTTTCGACCGGCGCTTCGATGCGCTCGCTGCCTTGCATATCCATCCGGCATTCCTCCCTTGCGAATGGCGGGCTCCCTCCCGCAGCCACCAAGACTGCATGGCGAAAGCGGCGGATGCAAGACTGCTAGAGCAGCAGATCAGCTCCACTCAGACGAGGACGGCCTGTTCAACGCGGTCCTGCGAGCCGAAGAAGCGGAGATAGCGCTCCACTTCAGCCGGGTCGCCGGTTGCCTTGCGCGGATTGTCGGAGAGCTTCACGGCCGGACGGCCATTGGCTTCGGAGACCTTGCAGACAATCGAGATGGGGCGCAGGCCTGCGATTTCCTGCGGCGCGCAGCCGGCAAAGTCATTGGTGAGGTTGGTGCCCCAGCCGAAGGACATGCGCACGCGCCCGGCGAAGTGCCGGTAGGTGTCGATGATGGCATCGACGTCGAGGCCGTCCGAGAAGATCAGGAGCTTCTTGCGGGGATCGCGGCCCATCTTCTTCCACCAGTCGATGATCTTTTCGCCACCTTCGATCGGGGGCGCACTATCGGGACGGAAGCCGGTCCAGTCTGCAACCCATTCCGGTGCATGCTGGAGGAAGGACGTGGTCCCGAAGGCATCGGGCAGGACGATCAGAAGATTGCCGCCATAGAGGCGGTTCCAGTCTTTCAGAACCTGATAGGGTGCGGCGGCGAGCTGTTCGTCGTTCCTGGCCAAGGCTGCGACCACCATCGGCAATTCGTGGGCATTGGTTCCGACGGCTTCGAGATCCGAATCCATGGCGAGCAGGACATTGCTGGTGCCGGTAAAGGCCGGGCCGATGCCTTCCTTCAAGGCCTCTACACACCACCGCTGCCAAAGAAAGCTGTGGCGCCGGCGGGTGCCGAAATCCGAGATCCGCAGTCCCGGCAGTTCGCGCAGGCGCTCGACCTTCGACCACATCTTGGCCTTGGCCCGGGCATAGAGGACATCAAGGGTGAAATAGCCCAGCGAGCGCATGGCGGCGCGCGAGCGCAGTTCGTTGATGATGGCCAGCGCCGGGATCTCCCAGAGCGTCGTTTCCATCCAGGACCCGTGGAAGGTCAGTTCATACTGGCCGTCGCGCTTGGCCAGCTCGTATTCGGGCAGCTGGAGATTGCCGAGCCAGGCGAGAAATTCGGGTTCGAAGATCTGGGCGCGACCGTAGAAGGTGTTACCCGCAAGCCAGATCATCTCCTTCTTGGTGAGACGCAATGACCGAACATGATCAAGCTGCTCGCGCAGCTCATGCTCGTCGATTTCGTCAGCGAGGCGCACCGAGGTCGTTCGATTGATCAAGGTGAAGGTCGCATTGACCTCCGGATAAAGCTTCCAGATCATCTGGAGCATCAAAAGCTTGTAGAAGTCGGTGTCGATCAGACTGCGGATGATGGGGTCGAGCTTCCAGGCGTGGTTGTAAACCCGGGTCGCGATATCTGTCTTGGTCATGATCGACTGCCTTATCATCCGCAGCGGGCGCTGCGGGGGACGACCGGAACGTTTCGGTCGCTTCCGCGACAGTTATCGGCAAACAATGTCGGATTGTCCAGTGAGCGACGCCCGATCACTGACCGGGCGTAGGATTGGATTGCGGCATGTTATGCTCGGCGCTGTTGGTGCCGCCCGGAGACGGCGGCATCGTCTGCGCGGGCTCGTTCGCCGGATTGTCCGGCGCAATCGAATTGCCCCACCATTCGACCGGGATCCAGACGAGAATAGCCAGGATCAGGCCGCCGAGAAGGACGATCAGGACGGGTTTACCGCGAAAACCCTGTCGCGCATCGGTCGCCGACATCGGCTCGGGTTTCAATCCACGGGTCCGGCGGTCGGTCGTATCGGGCAAATCGGTTCGGCCAGTCATGGCGTGCTCCCTAGAGCGTTTCCGGTGATCGCGTGATCACCGGAAACGCTCTATCTATCTGTTTTTACGCAGTCCGGACGCAAAACCGCTAACGCACTTTTGCTGGACGTGCTCTAGGTCCTGGGGCGCTCAAGGCGCAATTCTCAGGACAAACGGGAGCTGACGGCGGTTTGTTCCGCGAGGGGTCGTGCTCGATCAGTAACCGCTTGCGCGATCGACAACAAACTCCAGCGGCTGGCCGGCTTCGAACCGGGCGATCTGCTCCTCGACATGACGGAAGAGGGCGCGAACATCGGAGGCGGCCGCGGCATGGGGGGTGACGATAACGTTCGACATCGACCAAAGGGGGCTTTCGGAGGAGAGCGGCTCCTTTTCGAAGACATCCAGAGATGCGGCTTTCAAGGTACCATCGGCCAGGCATTCGATCAGCTCGGCTTCATTCTGGCTGCCGCCTCGACCGGCATTGAGGAAAATCGGACCGCCCAGAGGACCAGTATGGCGGAGCCTAGAGAAGAGTGCGCGATCATAGATACCGCGCGTATCATCCGTCAGGGGCAGAAGGCCGACAAGCATGTCGGTACGCGCCAGAAAGGCATCCAGCCCTGCGGCATCGAAGGTTTCGACACCGTCGATCACCTTTGCACGTCGGGACCAGCCGATGACATCAAAGCCCATGACCTTCAGCTTGCGGACGGAATCGGCACCGAGGACGCCGAGACCCATGACACCGACCGTCACGTCGCGTGCTTCCGGCTGGTCGGCGATCTCGTGCCAGACGCGGTCGCGCTGTTGGCCAGCATAGGCGATGCCGTTACGCAGGTGATGCAGGCATTGCCAGACGACCCACTCGCTCATGCGGTCCGTCAGGCTGCGATCGACGAAACGGACGATGGGCAGGTCCGGCAGCTTATAGGCCGAGAGGATGTGATCGACGCCGGCCCCGCCTGAGAAGATGGCCTTGAGCCCCGTGGCGCGGCGAAAGAGCGCCGGGTCCGGCTTCCAGACGACGGCGAATTCGGCGTCCGAGAGATCCCGGTCGGCATTGGCCGGATCGCCCATGTCGATGACCGGACGATCCTTGAAGGCGGAACGGAGAACGGAGACCACGCTTTCGCGTGCGAAACGGAGGTCGATGACGACGGGGCGTTTTTCGGACATCTGGAAACTCACATTATTGGCGGATGCCGCCGGCCTCGACGGCTTCGAGATCGAAAGCCGCAGCCATCAGCGCGCGGGTGTAGTCGGCCTTTGGCGCGGCGAAGACCTCTGTCGCCGGGCCCTTTTCGACGACCTTGCCGCCGCGCATGACGATCAGCTCGTTGGCGAGCGCCTTCACCACCTTCAGGTCGTGGCTGATGAAGAGATAGGCAAGATCGTGCTTGGCCTGCAGATCGCGCAGGAGATCGACGACCTGGGCCTGGACGGTCATGTCGAGCGCCGAGGTTGGTTCATCGAGCATGACGAAGCGGGGTTTCAGCACCATGGCACGGGCGATGGCGATGCGCTGGCGCTGGCCGCCGGAGAATTCATGCGGGTAGCGCCAGCGGGTGGCTGGATCGAGGCCGACCTCCTCAAGAGCCCAGGCGACTCGGGCATCGCGTTCGTCTGCGGACAGCTGCTTTTCGTGGACCTTGAGGCCCTCGGCGATGATTTCACCCACGGACATGCGGGGGCTGAGCGAGCCGAAGGGGTCCTGAAAGACGATCTGCAGGCGATCGCGAAGCGGGCGCATCTCGCGATAGGAGAAGGCGTGAATGTCCTTGCCGATGAAGCTGATACGGCCCTTCGAGGAGATGAGACGCGACAGGGCGAGACCCAGCGTGGTCTTGCCTGAGCCGGATTCGCCAACGACGCCGAGCGTTTGCCCGGCGCGCAGCGTGAGATCCACGCCATCGACGGCCTTCACGTGATCGACGGTGCGGCGCAGGAAGCCGGCCTTGATCGGGAACCAGACGCGGATGTCCTCTCCCTGCATGACTACAGGCTTCGTCTCGTCGAGGACGGGTGGTTCGCCGCGCGGCTCGGAGGCAAGCAGCTTCTTCGTATAGGCATGCTGTGGCCGTTCGAAGATATCCTCAACGGCTCCGGCCTCGACGATCTTGCCCTTGGTCATGACACAGACGCGATCGGCGAACTTGCGGACGATGCCGAGGTCATGGGTGATGAAGAGCATGGACATGCCGTGCTCGGATTTCAGGCGCCCCAAGAGTTCGAGGATCTGCGCCTGGACGGTGACGTCAAGCGCCGTGGTCGGCTCGTCGGCGATCAGCAGCTTCGGCCTGTTAGCAAGTGCCATGGCAATCATTACGCGCTGGCGCTGGCCGCCGGAAAGTTCATGCGGGAAAGCTGTCAGCCGCTTTTCCGGCTCGCGGATGCCGACCTGATGCAGCAGTTCGAGCACGCGGGCGCGGGCGGGTGCGCCTTCAAGGCCCTGATGCAGTGCCAGAATCTCGCCGATCTGCCGCTCGATGGTGTGCAGCGGATTGAGCGAGGTCATCGGCTCCTGGAAGATCATGGTGACGTCGTTGCCCCGCACGGCGCGGAGCTCAGGCTCGCTGGCGGTCATCAGATCACGACCGTCGAAGAGGATCTGGCCAGAGGGGTGGCTCGCGGCCGGATAGGGCAGAAGTTTCAGGATCGAGGCGGCGGAGACAGATTTGCCGGAACCGGATTCTCCGACAAGTGCCACGACTTCTCCACGGCCGATGTCGAAGGAGACGCGATCGACCGCCAGGCTCTCGCGGCCACCCTGGTGGAAGGCGACGGAGAGATCGCGCACGGAAAGCAGGGGGTCGGTCATGCGGTGAGGCTTTCGATCAGGGAGGTGAGAGAGGGTTCGTCGGGGCGGAGGATGGTGAGGGTGGGTGCAGAGCGATTGAACCCATTTCGTCTGTGTACGAGATCGTAGCGATCTTTGATGCCATGATCATCAGACAGGAAATGTGAGCAATCTTGCCCGATCGCGCTGGACACATGGATCGCATCCGGCAGCTTCAAGTGGCGGTATTGAGCACGAAGGGCAGCGGCATAGTAAAGTACGGCGCGATCCACCGGGCGCACATCGAGCCATTCGCTGTTCAGTATCAGCGACTCGTAACCATTGATCAGCGTGTCGTCGCCAACTTGATACGGCTTTACCAGAAGTTCCGACAGCGTCAGCTCACTGGTCGCGAACTTCGGCGGCTTTTCAGACGGTTGCGACGAAATCATCCGCACTAGCAGTTGCTGCAGACGATGGTCCTTCTCAGAGAGCATGATGAACACGTTGGTGTCCAGATAGACACGTTCAACGGCCGTCATTAATCTTCCCATTCATCTCGAAGCGCCCGGATTCTTGAAACTGCCTCCGCAACGTCGGTGTCGGGAACACGGCCTTGTCGTATCTTTTCCAAGTGCTCCAAAGTTTGTTTGACCGAGCGCCGTCTATGGTCATCGGGAGTTACCTCGTCGACCTCGACCACAACCCGCACGGTGCTGCCGTCGGTCAATCCCTCCCGGAGGTCGGCGGGCAAATTCTCAACCGGATAATGCTCTCTGACGATCTTGTTCATGGCATCACGCTCCTGACCGGACTCGTCGCATCATGCCACAGATGCGTCTCCATGACGAACCCGCTCTCATCGGAAGGTCTTCCTGGGATCAAACGCATCGCGCACGGCTTCGCCGATGAAGATCAGGAGCGAGAGCATGATCGACATGGTGAAGAAGGCGGTGAGGCCGAGCCAGGGGGCCTGGAGGTTGCGTTTGCCTTGCGCGATCAGTTCGCCGAGCGAGGGCGAGCCGGGGGGCATGCCGAAGCCGAGGAAGTCGAGCGAGGTGAGCGTGGTGATCGAGCCCGAGAGGATGAAGGGCAGGAAGGTGAGCGTCGCGACCATGGCATTCGGCAGCAGGTGGCGGAACATGATCGTGCCGTTGCCGACGCCGAGTGCCCGGGCGGCATTCACATATTCGAAGTTTCGCGCGCGGAGAAACTCGGCGCGCACGATGCCGACGAAGCCGACCCAGGAGAAGAGCAGCATGATGCCGAGCAGGACGAAGAAGCCGGGCGGCAGGATGGCTGCGATGATCAGCAGGATGTAGAGCACCGGCATCGACGACCAGATCTCGATGAAGCGCTGCATCAGAAGGTCGGTCCAGCCGCCGAAATAGCCCTGCACGGCACCTGCCGTCACCCCGATCGCGGCAGATGCAAGCGTCAGTGCCAGGCCGAAGAGGATCGAGATGCGGAAGCCGTAGATCATCCGGGCCATGACGTCGCGCGCCTGATCGTCGGTGCCGAGCCAGTTCATGTTGCCGAGCACGCAGTTCGGATCTTCGGCCTTCAAAGGATAGGCGGCGCAGCGGGTTTCACGGTCCATCAGCCAGAAGGGCGCTGTTGGTGCGGAGTGGGGCACCTCGGAATTGACCGTGCGGTAGGAATAGCGGATCGGCGGCCAGACCATCCAGCCATTGGCGTTGATCTCGTCTGATATGAAGGGCGACCGATAATCGGTGACCGCAAGGAAGCCGCCGAACTTCTCTTCCGGATAATCGATGACGACGGGGAAGAGTATCTCGCCCTTGTAGGAGGCGATGATCGGCTTGTCGTTGGCGATGAACTCGGCAAACAGGCTGAGCACAAACAAGACCATGAAGATCCAGAAGGACCAGAAACCGCGGCGGTTCGCCTTGAAATTCTCAAGGCGACGGCGGTTGGTGGGGTTGAGCCAACCCTTCTTCGGCGGGGCAATGGTTGCGGTCTCGACGGCGGACATCACACGTCCCTCCGGTCGAAATCGATGCGCGGGTCGATCCAGGTGTAGATCAGGTCGGAGATCAGGCCGATGACGAGGCCCATCAGCGAGAAGATGTAGAGCGTGGCAAAGACGATCGGATAGTCGCGGTTGACGATTGCGAGGTAGCCGAGACGGCCAAGGCCATCGAGCGAGAAGATGTTCTCGATCAAAAGCGAGCCGGTGAAGAAGGCCGAGATGAAGGCGCCCGGCAGGCCGGCAATGACGATCAGCATGGCGTTGCGGAAGACATGGCCATAGAGCACTTGGCGCTCACCGAGCCCCTTGGCGCGGGCGGTCACCACATACTGCTTCTTGATCTCGTCGATGAAGGAGTTCTTCGTCAGCAGCGTGGTGGTCGCGAAGGCCGAGAGCAGGAGGGCGGTCAGCGGCAAAGCAAGGTGCCAGAAGTAGTCGAGGATCTTCTGCCACCAGGACAATTCGTCGAAATTGTCGGAGGTCAGTCCCCGAAGCGGAAACCAGTCGAAGAAGGACCCGCCGGCGAAAAGCACGATCAGCAGGATACCGAAGAGGAAGCCCGGGACGGCATAACCGATGACGATGATGCCGGAGGTCCAGACATCGAAGCGGGAGCCGTCGGCGACCGCCTTGCGGATGCCGAGCGGGATCGAAATTGCGTAGGAGATCAGCAGCACCCAGAGGCCGAGCGAGATGGATACCGGCAGCTTTTCGATGATCAGGTCGATGACCGAGGTGTTGCGGAAGAAGCTCTCGCCGAAGTCGAAGCGGATGTAGTTCCACATCATTTCGAGGAAGCGCTCCAGCGGCGGCTTGTCGAAGCCGAATTGCTGTTCGAGCTTGGCGATCAGTTCGGGATCGAGACCCTGGGCGCCGCGATAGCTTGAACCGCCCTCCTCCGTGCCCACCTGCTGGTTCAGCATGTCACCGCCGCCAGACAGGCGGGCGTCGGCGCTGTCTCCCTGGCCGCTCAGCTGGGCGATGACCTGCTCGACAGGGCCGCCGGGCGCAAACTGGATGACGATGAAGGATATGCCCATGATGCCGATCATGGTCGGGATCATCAAAAGCAGGCGGCGGAGGATATAGGCCGTCATGCGCGGCGCTCCCGTTTCCGGTCAGGTCTGCCCACGATGTCCAGTCTCGTTTCGTCCGCCAATATCAGCCGCTCCGTCTCACCGCGATTCGTCCCCTCCATTCCTAGAGTCTCATGCAGGCGGCGCAAGCCCCGCGGCGACATCACGGGGCTTTGGCCCACCAGATGCTGGGAAAGCCGGTGCTATAGGTCGGCAGCTCGGGCGGATGTTCGAACTTGTCCCAATAGGCATAGCGAGCCGTCCGACCGTAATAGAGCGGGATGACATAGTCGTGGGCGAGCAGAACGCGATCCATGGCCTTGGCGGCGGCGATCTGCTCGGCGCGGTCGGCCGGGAAGATAATCTTCTCGATCAGGGCGTCGACGGCAGGATCGGCGATCCCGGCATAGTTTCGCGAGCCCTCCTTGTTGGCCGTGGACGAGCCCCAGTAATTGCGCTGTTCGTTGCCGGGGTTGAGCGTCTGGGCCCAAACGACCCAGGTCATGTCATAATCGAAGGTCCGGGTACGGTTGGTGTATTGGCTGTCATCGACGGTGCGCACCGCCATCTCGACGCCGATCTTGCGCAGTTGCTGCTGGTAGGGGACGGCCACGACCTCGAGCTGGGGGCTGGGCAGCAGGAGCTCGAAACGGAAGGGCTGGCCCGTTGCGGAGTTCACCATGGCATTGCCGCGCAGCTCGTAGCCCGCCTGCTTGAACAATTCGACCGCCTTGCGAAGATTGTCGCGCGAGGCCTGCGGCGTTCCGCCGACCGGGTTCTTGAACGGGGTGTCGAAGACGGAAGCCGGGACCTTGTCCTTCAGGCTTGTCAGCAGCTCCAGCTCCTTGCCCTCAGGCAGGCCGGTGGAAGCGAGTTCGGTGCCGAAAAAGAAGCTGTCGACGCGCTGATAGGCGTTGAAGAAGACGGTTCGGTTCAGCTCCTCGTAGTCGAAGGCGTAGTTCAAGGCTTCGCGCACACGCTGATCCTTGAACAGGTCACGCCGCATATTCGGCACCAGAGCCTGCATCACGCCCGTGGCGCGGAAGGGATTTTCAAACTCTTCCCTCTTCACACGACCATCCTGCGCGGCGGGGAAATCGAAGCCGGTCGCCCAGCGGGCCGCGCGCGTTTCCTGCCAGAAATCGGTATTGCCCGAGCGGAAGGCTTCGAACTCGACGTCGCGGTCGCCGAACATCGTGTAGGTGACGTCCTTGAAGTTGTTGTAGCCGCGGTTGACGTTGAGATCCTTCGCCCAGTAATCGTCGCGTAGTTCATAGCGGATGGTGGCGCCGGCCTTGAATTCGGCGATCTTGTAGGGTCCCGATCCGAGGACGGGCTCCAGCGTCGTGCGGGAGATATCGCGCGGCTTGCCATCGGGGCCGTTCCCCTCCCACCAATGCTTCGGCACGACGGGGAACTGTCCCAGGATCATCGGCAGTTCGCGGTTGTTCTTTTGGTCGAAGCGGAAGGTCACATCCCGCTCGCCGGTCTTTTCTGCCGAAATCACATGGCTGTAGTAGCTGGTATAGAGCGGATTCAGCTCCTTCAGCTTCTCGAAGCTGAAGATCACGTCCTCTGGCTTGACCGGTTCTCCATCGGCGAAGCGGGCTTCCGCACGCAGTCGAAAGGTGGCGCTGGAAAAATCGGCCGGGAAGGAGACGCCTTCCGCCAGAAGGCCATAGGCGGCCGACACTTCGTCGTCCGAATCCTTCAGCAGTGTGTCGAAGACGGTTGCAAGCCCGGGCGCCACCTCACCACGGTTCAGCACCGGATTGAAGGTGTCGAAGGTGCCCGTAGAGGACATCCGAAGCGTACCGATCTTCGGCGCTGCGGGATTGACGTAGTCGAAGTGCTCGAAGCCAGCGGGGTATTTGAGATCGCCGACAATCGCCACGCCATGCCGGAACGGCTCGGCCGGTTCCTGCGCCATGGCCAGTGAGGGCGGCCCTGCGAGCAATGCCACCAAGCCCCAGACTGCCACGCCCATCCTGTTCAGACCCATCGCCAACATCCCCTGATTTGCTTTTGTTGCAGAGCAGAATAAGGCAATGTCCGGCAAAAAACAGGGGACTGACACAGATGTGAGCATCTGAGCTTCCGCAGATTCACCCCATTTCCGTTTCAGGTTAGAATGACAGGTGATTCACCCGGCGACGATGCGCGGGGTGAGGTTCGGACAGACCGGGGACATGCGCACGATGAAGAAGACCTGGGGCACGCGCCCGATGGCCACGGCCCTGATGCTCGCGGCGGCCTTTGCCGGCGCCGTCAGCGATATGGCCTTTGCGGAAGGACGACCTGCCAAGGAATTGTTTGGCGGCATGGCGCTGCCGGCGAAGGCGGCCCCATCGCCTTACGGCTCCTATGCCAAGGGCTGCATTGCAGGCGCTGTCGCCATCCCGACCGACGGACCGACCTGGCAGGCGATGCGGCTTTCGCGCAATCGCCGTTGGGGCCACCCGGACATGATCGCGCTGCTCGAGCGTTTCTCGAAAGATGCCGTGCAGCTCGGCTGGGGTTCCGGCATCCTGATCGGCGATATCTCGCAGCCGCGCGGCGGACCGATGCTTTCGGGCCATGCCTCGCATCAGATCGGGCTTGATGCCGATATCTGGTTCACGCCGAAGCCCGTCAATCCGCTGTCCCCGCAGCAGCGCGAAGAGATGCCCTTCACCTCGATGCTCGAGAAGGACAAGTTCCTGACCGTCGACAGAAGGCTCTGGACCAATACCCATGCGCGGCTTGTGGTGCAGGCGGCCAGCTATCCGCAGGTGGAGCGCATCTTCGTCAATCCGGCGATCAAGAAGAAGCTTTGCGACACCTGGACGGGCGACAGGGCGGTGCTCGGCAAGATCCGGCCGATCTATGGCCATGATGCACATTTCCATATCCGCATGCGCTGCCCGGACGGCGCTGCCGGCTGCAAGCCGCAGGCGGCCGTGCCGCCCGGCGACGGTTGCGACCAGTCGCTTGCCTGGTGGTTCACCAAGGAGCCCTGGGCGGCGCCGAAGAAAGACCCGAACGCAAAACCTGCGCCGAAGCCACGCGCCATGCAGGTTTCCGATCTGCCGAAGGCTTGCGCCATGGTGCTTGACGCGCGGGGCCCGGCAAGCGAGCTCGAAGTCACCTATCAGGCGGATGGAGGGGTGATGCCCGGCAGCGCGGCTTCTGCATTTGCGGCTCCCGCTCCGGCATCGCAGCAGGCTTTCGAGCTGCCGGCCGTGGTCCCCGTGCCCGCCGCCCGCCCAACCGGCTGGTGATGACAGCACTCTGAAAGGGTGCCTTTTCAAGTCCGGCTGCCTGCGCTAGATGGGTGGATCAAATCGATTTAAATCAGTTGGGGACCCGTCGTGAGCCGCACCCGTTGCATCGCCCTGATCGCGCATGACCAGAAGAAGGACGACATGGCGGAGTTCGCCAAGCGTCACCAGGCGAAGCTGATGAACTGGCGGATCGTGGCCACGGGAACGACGGGCGGGCGGATCAAGGATGCCGTGCCCGAACTCGATGTGACACGGCTGAAAAGCGGGCCGCTCGGCGGCGATCAGCAGATCGGTGCGCTGATCTCGACGGGTGAAGTGGACATGCTCGTCTTCTTCGTCGACCCCTTGACTCCGATGCCCCATGATGTGGATGTCAAGGCGCTGATGCGGCTTGCGACGGTCTACGACATTCCGATGGCGCTGAACCTCGCAACCGCCGACATCCTGATGCAGACCCTCACTGCCTGAGCAGCAGGGCCCTAGACCGGACAGACCATGGCCAAGACACAGCGTGACGACAAACTCCCCTTCCCGATCCTGATCGGCGATATCGGCGGCACCAATGCCCGCTTTTCGATCCTGATCGACGAAAGCGGTGAGGCGATCAGCTTCCCGAATGTGGTGAACAAGAATTTCCCCACGATCGACGAGGCGATCCGCACCTGCGTGCTGGAAACCACGAGCCACAAGCCGCGCTCGCTGATCCTGGCGCTGGCCGGCCCGATCAAGGGCGATGAAGTGCCGCTGACCAATTGTCCCTGGATTGTGCGCCCCAAAGTGCTGATGGCAGATCTCGGCTTTTCGGAGGTTCTGCTGCTCAATGACTTCGAGGCGCAGGCGCTGGCCGCCGCGACGCTTGGCGTCGAGGACCGGCAACATCTGGGTTCGCTCAGCGAGGCGCCGATCGGCTCGCGCGTCGTGCTCGGCCCCGGCACGGGGCTAGGCGTTGCCGGCCTTGTCAGGGCGCGCGACATGTGGTTCCCGGTTCCGGGCGAAGGCGGGCATGTGGACGTCGGTCCGCGCACGGCACGCGACCACCAGATCTGGCCGTATCTGACACCGGTGCGCGATCCGAACGCGACGCTCGGGCGGATTTCGGCGGAGGAGCTTCTGTCCGGCCGTGGCCTCATGAACATCTACCGGGCGCTCTGCAAGGCCGACGGGAACCTGACGCCACGCTATGAGGATCCGGCCCAGGTTTCGACCTCCGGCATTTCCGGGGCGGATGCACTGGCGGGTGAAGCGCTCAGCCTGTTTGCCACCTATCTCGGCCGGGTTGCCGGCGATCTGGCGCTGATCTTCATGGCCAAGGGCGGCGTGTTCCTGGCCGGCGGCATTTCACCGAAGATCCTGCCGGCGTTGCAGAGCGGCGAATTCCGCGCCGCCTTCGAGGACAAGGCGCCGCATCAGGCGGTGATGCACGGGATCCCGACCTTCGTCGTTACCCATCCGCAGGCCGCTCTGCACGGACTGGCCGCCTATGCGACCGCGCCTTCTGATTTCGGGCTTGCGACCGAGGGGCGCCACTGGCGCTGAAGGCCTGCCTGCCTGCCCTCTATGGCCAAAGGCGCCGCGACTGGCTATAGAGCGGCGGCGCCCGGCAGGGGCATGGACGGCAACAGCACAGGACACTCTTTTTTGGACGCCCAGGACAGCCAGACCGAGAAACCCAACATGGACAGCGTCTCCGCCGTCCTCAAGCGCGTCATCGCCGAAAACGGGCGACAGCATGTGGGCGGGTATGCCTTCGCCATCGTCTGCCTGGTCACGGTTGCGCTGACGACCGCTTTCACGGCCTGGATCATGGAAGCCGTCATCAACGAGGCCTTCGCCAACCGGCGCGCCGATCTGGTCTGGATCATCTGCGGGTCGATCTTCGCCGCCTTCGTGATTCGCGGTTTCGCCGGCTATGGGCAGGCCGTGACGCTCTCGACGATCGGCAACAACATCGTGGCGCGCTACCAGCGGCGGCTGTTTTCGCATCTGATGTCGCTTTCGATCGGTTATTTCAGCGAAGCGCGCTCGGCCCGACTCGCCGCGCAGATCAATGAAAACATCAACGGGATCCGCGATGTCCTGAATATGACGATCACCTCGCTGGCGCGGGATCTCATGACACTGATCGCGCTTCTCGGCGTGATGCTCTATCAGGACATCGTGCTGTCGCTGATCGTGTTTACCGTGGCGCCGCCGCTCTTCCTCGGCCTTCGCTACATCTCCCGGCGTCTGCGCAGCGCGACGAAGGAATCGGTCATCCTGAATTCGCACGTGCTCGGGGCCATCCAGGAGGCGGTGCAGGGGATTGCGATCGTCAAGGCCTTCACCATGGAAAGCCAGCTGGAGAACAAGATCCAGTCGACGATCGATGCCGCCGAGGGCCGTGCCAACCGGATCGCCCGCCTTAGCGAACGCAATGGCCCACTGACCGAAAGCCTTGCAGGCCTCTCGATTTCCGGCGTCATGGTCTATGCAGCCTATCAATCGATCTATGGCGGCGTTTTGCCGGGCGCCTTCTTCTCCTTCGTGACCGCGCTGCTGCTCGCCTATGAGCCGGCCAAGCGGCTGGCGCGCCTGCAGGTGTTCATGGAACGCGCCGCTGTCAATGCGCGGATGATCTACGAGATCCTCGATACGCAGCCCAACCAGCAGGACAAGGACGGCGCCAGACAGATTGCGGTCAACGGGGCGAAGATCGAGTTCCGCAACGTCACCTTCGCCTATGGTTCGAACGAGCCGACCTTGCGCAATCTGAGCTTCACAGCCGAAGGCGGCAAGACAACTGCGCTGGTTGGCCCGTCGGGCGCC
Organism: Rhizobium sp.; assembly: GCA_027533385.1. GTDB lineage: Bacteria > Pseudomonadota > Alphaproteobacteria > Rhizobiales > Rhizobiaceae > Allorhizobium. Next base: position 39,092 of record JAPZUE010000051.1, read on the forward strand.
GGCAAGTCGACCGTGATTACGCTGGTGCCGCGTTTCTACGACCCGGAAGAAGGCGAGATCCTGATCGATGGTCAGAATATCGCCGATGTGACGAAGTCGTCGCTTCGCCGTCATCTCGCCTATGTCTCGCAGCAGCCCTACCTGTTCGAGGGCTCGATCCGCGACAACATCCGCTACGGGCGCCCGGAGGCGACCGATGCCGAAATCGAGGATGCGGCGCGGCTTGCGAACGCCCATGACTTCATCCTGGCGCAGCCGCAGGGCTATGACACACCTGTCGGCGAGAACGGCATCACGCTTTCCGGCGGTCAGCGGCAGCGGCTTTCGATTGCCCGCGCGCTGGTGCGCAATGCGCCGATCCTGCTGCTCGACGAAGCAACCTCGGCGCTCGATACCGAATCGGAGGCTGCCGTGCAGCAGGCGCTCGATGCCGCCATGGCGGGGCGCACCGTCATCGTCATCGCGCACCGGCTTTCTACCGTCGTGAATGCCGACAAGATCATCGTCATGCAGGACGGCCAGGTGGCAGAAGAAGGCACCCATGAGAGCCTTGCACAGCAGCCGGGCGGTCTTTACGCTCGCCTCAACAACCTTCAGGCCGCTTCCAACGGCCAGCACAGCAGCCAGGAATAATTGCGCATGGATACGCCCATGAAGCTCGTCGTCGTCGGTGCCGCCGGTCGCATGGGCAAGACGCTGATCAAAATCATCAGCGAAACGCCGGGTCTTGTCCTGCATGCCGCCGTGGAGCGGACCGGCTCCGCCGCTCTCGGCAAGGATGCCGGCGAACTGGCAGGCGTGCCCAAGCTTGGCGTTGCCGTGACCGACGATCCGCTGGCGGCTTTCCTGCATGCCGATGGCGTCATCGACTTCACGACACCGGCTTCGACCGTCGAATTTGCAGCGCTCGCGGCCCAGGCGCGGATCGTGCATGTGATCGGCACGACCGGCTGCCTGCCGGAGCATGAGGAAAAGATCGACGCGGCGGCACGTCATGCACGCGTCGTGAAGTCAGGCAATATGAGCCTTGGCGTCAATCTGCTTTCGGTTCTGATCAAGCAGGCGGCGCGCGCGCTTGATGCGGCCGGCTGGGATATCGAGGTGCTCGAAATGCACCACAAGCACAAGGTCGACGCGCCCTCGGGGACCGCGCTTCTGCTCGGCGAAGCAGCGGCCGAGGGCCGTGGCATTTCGCTTGCCGATCATTCGGTCCGCGTGCGCGATGGCCATACCGGACCGCGCGAGGAAGGCTCGATCGGCTTTGCCACACTGCGCGGCGGCTCGGTCATCGGAGAGCATCAGGTGCTGTTTGCCAGCGAAGGCGAGATCGTCACCCTCTCGCACAGCGCTGCCGACCGTTCACTCTTTGCCCGTGGCGCGCTGAAGGCCGCCACCTGGGCCCGGGACAAGAAGCCCGGACGCTATACCATGCTCGACGTGCTCGGGCTCAACTCCACCCCCTGATCGTCAAGAGAGGAATTGTCGATGACCGGTACCCTCGTGCTCGTGCGCCATGGCCAGAGCGACTGGAACCTGAAGAACCTGTTTACCGGCTGGCGTGATCCGGACCTGACCGAACTCGGCGTGCAGGAAGCCAATGCCGGCGGCAAGGCGCTTGCCGATTACGGCATCAAGTTCGATATCGCTTTCACCTCCGTCCTCACCCGCGCGCAGAAGACCTGCAACATCATCCTCGACAATGTCGGCCAGACCGGTCTGACGACGATCAAGGACCAGGCGCTGAACGAGCGCGACTACGGCGACCTTTCCGGCCTCAACAAGGATGATGCGCGCGCCAAGTGGGGCGAGGAGCAGGTGCACATCTGGCGCCGGTCCTACGACATCCCACCGCCGGGTGGCGAAAGCCTGCGCGACACCGGGGCCCGCGTCTGGCCCTATTATCTCACCGAAATCCTGCCGCGCGTGCTGCGTGGCGAGAAGGTGCTGGTGGCGGCGCATGGCAACTCGCTGCGCTCGCTGGTCATGGTGCTCGACAAGCTGACTAAGGAGCAGATCCTTGGCGTCAATCTCGCGACCGGCGTTCCCATGGTCTACAAGCTGAACGCGGATTCGACTGTGGCTTCCAAGGAAGTGCTGGGCGACATGTCCGGCGCGCACTGAGCGCAGACTACCCTCCCCTTGAGGGGGAGGGTCGGGCCGCAGGCCCGGGGTGGGGTGAGCGTCCGGTCGATCGGAAACGTGTCACCCCCACCCGCCGCTTTGCGGCGACCTCCCCCCTCAAGGGGGAGGTGATTGTTACTGCTTGCGCATGAAGCCCTGGATCAGATCAGCGAGCGCTTCCGGCTGTTCGACCGAGGGGATATGGGCGCAATCCGCGATCTCTTCGAAACGGGCGCCCGGCACAAGATCGGCACCGGCCTTGACGGTGGCGGGCGGCGTTGAGCCGTCCTGGTCGCCGACGACGAAGAGCGTGGGGACCGTGATGGTCGGCAGGACATCGGAGAAATCCGTGTCGCGCAGGGCAGCACAGGTCGACAGATAGCCGGCGATGGACTGGCGCGTCATCATCAGGCGGTAGCCGGCCAGTTCATCGGCGCGGTCTTCATGGAAGGCCGGAGTGAACCAGCGCGCCATGGCACTGTCGGCCGCACTTTCCAATCCACCCTTCTCGATGCCGGCGATACGCTCGGCCCAGATCTCGGCAGACCCGATGCGGGGTGCGGTGTCGCAGAGAATGAGTTTGCGGAAGAGATCCGGTCGCTCCTTCCAGAGGCCCTGGCAGACGAGACCGCCGACGGAGAGGCCGCAGAAGGTGGCCTTGCGGATGCCGAGTTCGTCGCAGAGGCTGGCGAGATCCGAGACGAGATCGGCCATGCCGAAGGGTTTGTCGGCGCCGCCGGACAGGCCGTGGCCACGGCTGTCATAGAGCAGCACCGAGACATCGTCGCCGAGCTCGTCGAAGAGCGGCAGCCAGATGCGGAAGTCGGTGCCGAGCCCGTTGGAGAAGACGATCAGGTTCTTGGCTTTCGCCTCGCCGATCAGCTCGTAGTGGACGACATTGCCGTTGATGGTCTTGAAGGCCAAGATTGATACTCCTGTTGGCCCAACGGGCCCCGTGTTTCGCTAACCGGCGAGGCCGGAAATTCTCAATGCGCCTCGTCCCAATTGTGGGCGGCGCGGGCGTCGACCTTCAGCGGCACGCGCATCGAGACGGCCGGCATGGCGGCGTTTTCCATGATGTCGACGATGACGGGCATGGCGGCATCGACCGCTTCGTCCTCGACTTCGAAGATCAGTTCGTCATGCACCTGCAGCAGCATGCGGACACGCTCCGAGAGACCGGCTGCGGCAAGTGCCGGCTCGATCTGTATCATCGCACGGCGGATGATGTCGGCAGCCGAGCCCTGGATCGGGGCGTTGATCGCGGCGCGTTCGTTGAAGGCGCGCATCGAGGGGTTGGACGATTTGATCTCGGGGTAATGGGCGCGCCGGCCGAAGATGGTTTCGACATAGCCATGCTCGCGGGCGAAGGCCTTGGTGCTCTCCATGTAGTCCTTGATGCCGGGGAAGCGCTCGAAATATTTCTTGATGTAGTCGCCTGCTTCGGAGCGCTCGATACCGAGCTGGTTGGCAAGGCCGAAGGCGGAGATGCCGTAGATGATGCCGAAATTGATCGCCTTGGCGCGGCGGCGGACTTCCGACGGCATGCCCTCGACCGGCACACCGAACATTTCCGACGCGGTCATGGCATGGATGTCGACGCCATCGGCGAAGGCCTGGCGCAGTTGCGGGATGTCGGCGACATGGGCCAGCACGCGCAGTTCGATCTGGCTGTAGTCGGCGGACAAGAGTTTGTGGCCAGGCGTCGAGATGAAGGCCGTGCGGATCTTGCGGCCTTCGGCGGTGCGGACCGGGATGTTCTGCAGGTTTGGTTCCGACGACGACAGGCGACCCGTTGTCGTGGAGGCGAGCGAATAGCCCGTGTGGACGCGCTTGGTCTGCGGATGGATGTATCCGGGAAGCGCATCCGTATAGGTGGATTTCAGCTTGGTCAGCTGGCGCCAGTCGACGATCTTGCGCGGCAGCGGTGCGCCCTCGGCGGCGAGGTCTTCCAGCACCTGGGCCGAGGTGGACCACTGGCCGGTCTTGGTCTTGGAGCCGCCGGGCAGGCCTAGTCTGCCGAAAAGGATATCGCCGAGCTGCTTGGGCGAGCCGATGTTGAACCGCTCGCCGGCGAGTTCATAGACCTCATCCTCGGCGGCGGCGGCCTTCTGGGCAAGCTCGCCCGACAGGCGCGAGAGGATCTGGCGGTCGACGGTGATTCCGCGCTCTTCCATATGGGCAAGCACGGGTACGAGCGGGCGCTCCAGACGCTCGTAGATGCGGGTGAGGCCCTCGGCGGCCAGGCGCGGTTTCAGCACCAGCCAGAGACGAAGCGTGACATCGGCGTCTTCGGCGGCATAGGCGGTGGCGCGATCGATGTCGACGAGATCAAAGGTGACGGAGGATTTGCCGGAGCCGGCGACATCCTTGTAGGCGATCGGCGTGTGGCCGAGCCACTTCTCCGACAGGCCGTCCATGCCGTGATTGCCCTTGCCGGCGTCGAGCACGTAGGACATCAGCATGGTGTCGTCGAAGGCCTGCATGACAATGCCGTGGCGCTTCATCACCAGGTAGTCGTATTTCAGGTTCTGCGCGACCTTAAGCACGGAAGGATCTTCGAGCAGGCCCTTCAGGGCGGCCAGCGCCTCCTTCATCGGGATCTGGCCGTCGGCATGACCGCCGCCGAGCAGATCGCCGATACCCGTCTTGTGAGTGAGCGGGATATAGGCCGCGCGGATGTCGGTCGAGCCGGGCGAGAGGACGTTGTCCTGGATCGCGAGCGAGACGCCGACGAGTTCGGCCTGCATCGGATCGAGAGACGTGGTCTCGGTGTCGAAGGCAACAAGACCGGTCTCGCGGGCATCGGCGATCCAGCGTTCCAGGGTCGCGATGTCGCGGATCGTCACATAGGCGCTCGTATCGATCGGCTTGCCGGCAAAGGCATTGGCTCGGCTGGCCGCAAGATCGGCAGGGGTTTTGCCGTCGGGACTGCTGGTCGTTGCGACCGCCGTTGTGGAAGACGGTGTAGTGGCAGGAGCAGACGAGGCGGCGGGAGCATCTCCGGCATCGAGATCTGGGCCGCGAGCGGCATCACCCCATTCGACGGGGACGTCTGCGGGCTCGATGGCAGACGCATCGCAGTCGCAGACTTCGGCAACACGGCGCGTCAGCGTGGTGAATTCCATCGCCTTCAGGAAGGCAATCAGCTTCGGACCATTCTGCGGTTCGAGCACCAGGTCCTCGAGCTTCATGTCGAGCGGCACATCGGTGCGCAGTTCGACGAGCTGGCGGGACACGCGGGCAAGCTCGGCATTGGCGACGATGTTTTCGCGGCGCTTGACCTGCTTGATCTCATCGGCACGGGCGAGCAGCGTTTCCAGATCGCCGAATTCTTCCAGCAGCTGGGCCGCGGTCTTGGGACCGATGCCTGGAATGCCCGGCACGTTGTCGGTCGAATCGCCGGTCATCGCCTGCAGATCGATCATCTTTTCCGGCGGAACGCCCCATTTCTCGATGACGTCGGGAATGCCGATCTGCTTGTCCTTCATTGCGTCGTACATATGCACGTTCGGCGTGACGAGCTGCATCAGGTCCTTGTCGGAGGAGACGATGGTGACATCGGCGCCTACGGCTTCCGCCTGGCGGGCATAGGTGGCGATGATGTCGTCAGCCTCGAAACCTTCGGTCTCGATGCAGGGCAGGTTGAAGGCGCGTGTCGCATGGCGGATCAGGCCGAATTGCGGGATCAGATCTTCCGGCGGGGCCGAGCGATTGGCCTTGTAGAGCGGGTAGATTTCCTTGCGGAAGGTCGTCGACGAGTAGTCGAAGATGACCGCGAGATGGGTCGGCGTCACCCCGACATCGGTGTTGCGCGCGTCACGCAGCAGCTTCCACAGCATGTTGCAGAAGCCGGAGACCGCATTGACGGGCAGGCCGTCGGACTTGCGGTTGAGAGCCGGGATGGCGTGGAAGGCGCGGAAGATGAAACCCGAGCCGTCGACGAGGAAGAGATGATCGCCTTTTTTCATGTCGGCATGGATAGCGCGGGGCGGCTGAAACGTCCATGACGGTTTGACCCTGCTGCCGCAAAAACGCTCGCCATCCATGGGAGACGATCGCGCCGGATCGGCGGCGAATCATCACGAAAAGCTTACCGATTTGTAATCCCGGCTTCCCTTGAAAAACCACATTCCGGATCACAAATCACAGTCATCGGCGACTGATCACGCCGTAGTCTGAAAGAGGCTCGTCCCCCGCCGCTTCAGACTCGGGCAAAGGCCTTATCCCCCTCTCCGGGCCTTTGTCCCCATATTCCGGAGCCGTCGTGGCAGTCCCCGCCTTATGCCACGACGGCCTCCACTTCCCACCCTTAAAACCCAAAATAAGTCAGCCTCGGAAATGGATCGCATGCGATCATTCCTGCCAGACGAAACCGCGACGACGTGTCGAGCGCCATGGCCCATGACCGTACGATCCCCGACCGCTCCGAATCCGCCACCTGGCTGGCGAGCCAGCTGGCGCGCGGCTTTACACGGGCGCTGCAGACGCGAGCGGCGAAACTCGGCTTTTCGCCCGGACAATTTCCGATCCTGATCGAGCTTTGGGAGGAAGAGGGGCTGACGCAGAGGCAGCTTCTCGACCGCGTCGATGTGGAGCAGGCGACGATTGCCAATACGCTGGCGCGCATGGAGCGCGACGGGCTGATCGAACGCCGGGCGCACCCAAAGGACAAGCGGGCACAGCAGATTTTCCTGACCGACAAGGCGCGCGACATGCGCGAGGAGGCGCTTGCGGCGGCCGAAGAGGCCGAGCAGGCCGTGTTTCAGGGTTTCCGGCGTTTCGAGAAGGAATTGCTCAAGGAATATATCCGCTGGGCGATCGCCAATGCGCGCAAGCTGTGAATGGATCTTGATGGCACCTTGAGAAAAATTCGCGGTCCATGCGCCTCGAAACCCAGGGAGGTTTAGTCTATCGTCCGCCGCACTTTCAAAATTGCAGGACATAACCATGACCGATCTCTCCCCAATCCTCGCGAAGGCCGACGAGGCCCTGCCGCAGAGCCTCGAGCGCCTGTTCGATCTCGTGCGCATTCCCTCGATTTCGACGGATACGGCCTACAAGGCCGATTGCCGCAAGGCCGGTGAGTGGCTGGTCTCGGCGCTTTCCGAACTGGGTTTCGACGCCTCGCTGCGCGATACGCCCGGCCATCCGATGGTGGTGGCGCATCACGCAGCTGATCGGGCCGATGCGCCGCATGTGCTTTTCTACGGCCATTACGACGTGCAGCCGGTCGATCCGCTGGATCTCTGGGAAGACGATCCTTTTGCGCCTGCCATCAAGGAGAAGGATGGCCGCAAGGTGATCACCGGTCGCGGCACGTCCGACGACAAGGGGCAGTTGCTGACCTTCGTCGAAGCCTGCCGCGCCTACAAGGCGGTGAAGGGTTCGCTGCCGGTGAAGATCACGATCCTGTTCGAGGGCGAGGAAGAATCCGGTTCGCCGTCGCTGAAACCCTTCCTCGCGACCAATGCCGACGAGTTGAAGGCCGACTTCGCGCTGGTCTGCGATACCAGCATGTGGGATCGCGAGACCCCGGCGATCGCTGCGGCGCTGCGCGGTCTCGTCGGTGAAGAGGTGACCGTGATTGCCGCTGACCGCGATCTGCATTCAGGTCTTTTCGGGGGGGCTGCGGCCAATCCGGTTCACATTCTGACGAAGATCCTCGCGGATCTGCATGATGAAACCGGCAAGGTAGCCCTTCCCGGCTTCTACGACGGTGTCGAAGAGACCCCCGCCAATATCAAGGCCTCCTGGGAAAGCCTGGGGCGGACGGCGGAGAGCTTCCTCGGCGAGGTGGGCCTGTCGGTCCCGGCGGGGGAAAAGGGCCGTTCCGTGCTGGAACTGACCTGGGCGCGGCCGACGGCGGAAGTGAATGGCATCATCGGCGGCTATACCGGCGAAGGCTTCAAGACCGTGATCGCGGCCAAGGCCTCGGCGAAGATTTCCTTCCGCCTGGTCGGGACACAAGATCCGGCCAAGGTGCGCGAGAGCTTCCGCGCCTTCGTGCAGGCGCGTATTCCCGCCGACTGCAAGGTGGAGTTCCACGAGCATGGCGGTTCGCCGGCCATTCAGCTCTCCTATGATTCGCCCGAGCTGACCAAGGCGAAGAACGCGCTTTCGGACGAATGGCCGAAGCCGGCCGTGATCATCGGCATGGGTGGCTCGATCCCGATCGTCGGCGATTTCCAGAAGATGCTCGGCATGGATTCGCTGCTGGTCGGCTTTGGCCTGACCGATGACCGCATCCATTCGCCGAACGAGAAGTATGACCTCAACTCGTTCCACAAGGGCATCCGCTCGTGGATCCGGATCCTCGACGCGCTGGCGAACGGCTGAGGCCAGAAAAGCAAAAAGGCCGGTCAAAAACCGGCCTTTCCTTTACGCTTCTACGCTTGCCTGCCAGTACATCCGTGGTCAGGGACGGAAACGTGCCATTCGATGTCTCGGATGTTGGCCCACCTTCGCGAACCGCATCCCGGATCTTGATGATCGCGCTGGATGCTTAACAAGCGGTTAAGCGTACAAAACTTCCTCGCTGAGGATCTTCGCACACTCTCCATCGTCTGGTGATCCAGAAATGGGGACGCGGCTTGCGGCTTTCAAGTAGGCTCACAGCTTGAAATGCCTCGTCGGCTGCGGATAGACTTCTCTCATGAGCCTCGAATCCGTCCGCCAGTTCTTCCGGGAGCACGCTCCCGACATCTCCGTCATCGTCACCGAAGCGAGTTCCGCCACCGTTCCGCTTGCGGCCGAGGCGCATGGCGTCGAGCCGGACCAGATCGCAAAGACCATCTGCCTCAGGATCGGCGAAGATGTCGTGCTGGTGGTTACGGCGGGAACGAAGCGGCTCGACAATCGCAAGTTCAAGGACCGCTTCGGGGTCAAGCCGCGTATGCTCGATGCAGAGGCCGTGGTCGAAGCGACCGGCCATCCCGTGGGAGGCGTCTGCCCCTTTGGCCTGCCCTCGTCGCTGAAGGTTTATTGCGACCTGTCGCTCAAAGCCTTCGATGAGGTGGTGCCGGCGGGTGGCGCAACGAATGCGGCCGTGCGGATTGCACCGGAGCGCATGCTGTCGCTCGTCGGTGGCGAATGGGCCGATCTCTGCCAGTAAACTCACAGCGCGTTCAAGGCTTGTTTACGAGGCTTTAACCACCCCTTAAATCGCCGCATTTACTGTGCATTTGCGCGATCATCGACCGAAGGGGCATGATCGTCCGAGATTTCTTGAAGCGATTTCCGCGCGGGTCCTCCACGGGCTGCGCATCACGAGCATCTGGAGCAAGATCACCGCAATGGTGAGCCGAGGAAAATCCCGCGACCGCATCGAGCCGCGCTTTGACGACGAGCGCGAGGACGAGGATTTCCGGCTGGATGCCGAGGATCGCGTTATCGGCGGACGCGCGGCCCGTGCCAGTGGCAAAAAGGCGACGAGCTCCGCAAAACGCGGCAAATCGGCCGGTCCGAAAAGCCGCAAGGCGAAGAGCGGCGGTGGGTTCGGGCTGGGCAAGCTGATCTACTGGGGGTTCGTGCTGTCCATCTGGTGCGGCATCGGCGTCGTTGGCCTTGTTGCCTATTACGGCTCGCAAATGCCGAGCGCCAGCAGTTGGTCGATCCCCGAGCGCCCGCCGAACATGAAGATCGTGTCGGTTGAGGGAACGCTGATCGCCAATCGCGGCGCGACCGGTGGCGAGGCCCTGCCGCTCGAGGAAATGTCGCCCTTCATCCCGCAGGCGGTGATGGCGATCGAGGACCGACGCTTCTATTCGCATTTCGGCGTGGATCCGCTGGGTCTGGCGCGCGCGATCGTCACCAACGTGACCAGCGGCCGGGCCGTCCAGGGTGGTTCGACGCTGACGCAGCAGCTTGCCAAGAACCTCTTCCTGTCGCCGGAACGGACCATCGAGCGCAAGGTGCAGGAAGTGTTGCTGGCCTTCTGGCTGGAGCAGAAATACACCAAGGACCAGATCCTAGCGATGTATCTGAACCGGGTGTTCTTTGGCTCCAATGCCTATGGCGTGGAAGCCGCGGCACGGCGCTATTTCAACAAGTCGGCGCGTGACGTGAACCTCGGCGAGGCCGCTCTTCTCGCAGGGCTTCTCAAGGCGCCGTCGCGGCTGTCGCCGGCGCGCGATCCGGAAGCGGCCGAGGCACGCGCGCAGGTCGTGCTGCAGGCGATGCTCGAAGAGGGTTACATCACCCAGGACGAGATCAAGACGGCGATGACGCAGCCGCCGACCAAGGCGAAGCGCTACTGGAGCGGTGCCGGGCAATATGTCGCCGATCTCGTGCGCGACGAAGTCACCATGCTGATCGGCAAGGTGACCGAAGACATCGTGGTCGAGACGACCATCGACATGACACTTGAGAAGAAGGCGGAGGCGGCGCTGACAGAGGCCCTGGAAGCCGAGGGCGAGAAGGTCAATGCCTCGCAGGCGGCGCTCGTGTCGATCGACGGGACGGGCGCAATCCGCGCGCTGGTCGGCGGGCGCGATTATGCCGAGAGCCAGTTCAACCGGGCGGTCAAGGCCAAGCGCCAGCCGGGCTCGGCCTTCAAGCCCTTCGTCTATGCGGCAGCGGTCGAGAACGGTCTGCGTCCGACTTCGGTGCGCAACGATGCGCCGATCCGGATCGGCTCCTGGACGCCGGAGAACTACGACGAAAAGTATCGCGGACCGGTGAGCGTGACGCAGGCGCTCGCCGAATCGCTCAACACGATTGCAGCCCAGCTGGTGATGGAGGTTGGTCCCGAGCAGGTGATCAAGGTTGCGCACCGGATGGGCATCGAATCAGACATGCAGAACAATGCCTCGATCGCGCTCGGCACATCCGAGGTGTCGCTGCTGGAACTGACGGCGGCTTACGCGCCCTTCATGAACGGTGGCTACAAGGCGACACCGCATATCGTGCGGCGCATCTCGAAGGCAGATGGTACGTTGCTCTACGAGAACAATTATCTGGAGCCGCCGAAGGTGTTGAATGACGGGGTCGTCGCGGCGATGAACGTGATGATGCGCAGCGTCATCGACCATGGCACCGGCAAGAAGGCCCAGCTGCCCGGTTGGGAAGCGGCCGGAAAGACCGGGACGACGCAATCCTTCCGTGATGCGCTGTTCGTCGGCTATACGAGCAACCTGACGACCGGCATCTGGTTTGGCAATGACGACGGCCAGTCGATGAAGAAGGTGACTGGTGGCGGGCTGCCTGCCCAGGCGTGGCACGACTTCATGACGGCCGCCCATCAGGGTCTGGCGCCTGCCCCGCTACCAGGCGGTGATTTCATCGAGCCGGCACCGGCCGAAGATCCGATGACCATCGGCACCATCATCTCCGACGTGCTCCAGGGTGGAGGCGAAGAGCGTTATACCGGCGAGCCCGTCTATGCGGAAGAATATCCAGCAGAGCCGGTTCCCTCGCAGGACGTCACCGGCTCCCCCGGCCCCGTTCCGCCGGGTGAGGTCGGTCAGCCCCAGGCTCCGCATCGAACAACGCTTCTCGACTTGATCCTGGGGCAATGAAGGCCAACATCAAGGCTTGGATAAGGATCGGTCTGACGCAAGCTGAAGGCGCTATCATACCGGCTTGATAACGGACGGACGGGTGCTGCAAAACAGATGAAGCTGCTGCGCCAATCTGTTCTTTTTTCCCGGTTTTCGGCGGATTTCCAGCCTTGCAGTCAGAAATTCCGCTTCTTATATACGCGACATAGCCGCAGCGGCGCTGCAGTATATCCCAGACCATCTACGTCGAGGGGCTGTCAGGAATGCCTGATTGGGGTTCCGACGGCCTGCTTCAAGGAGAGAATGACATGGCAAAAGTAATCGGTATCGACCTTGGAACGACCAACTCCTGCGTCGCCGTCATGGACGGCAAGGATGCAAAGGTCATCGAGAATTCCGAAGGCGCACGCACCACGCCCTCCATGGTGGCCTTTTCTGACGATGGCGAACGCCTCGTCGGCCAGCCGGCCAAGCGTCAGGCCGTCACCAACCCGACCAACACCCTCTTCGCCGTAAAGCGCCTGATCGGTCGCCGCTACGAAGATCCGACGGTTGAAAAGGACAAGGGCCTCGTGCCGTTCCAGATCGTCAAGGGTGACAATGGCGACGCCTGGGTCGAAGCCCAGAACAAGGGTTATTCCCCGTCGCAGATCTCGGCCATGATCCTTCAGAAGATGAAGGAAACGGCTGAAGCCTATCTCGGCGAAAAGGTCGAAAAGGCCGTCATCACCGTTCCCGCCTACTTCAACGACGCGCAGCGCCAGGCAACCAAGGATGCCGGTCGCATCGCGGGTCTTGAAGTGCTGCGCATCATCAACGAGCCGACGGCTGCCGCTCTCGCCTACGGTCTCGACAAGAAGGACGGCAAGACGATTGCCGTTTACGACCTTGGCGGTGGTACCTTCGACATCTCGGTTCTGGAAATCGGCGACGGCGTCTTCGAAGTGAAGTCGACCAATGGCGACACCTTCCTCGGCGGTGAAGACTTCGACATGCGTCTCGTCGAATATCTTGCAGCCGAGTTCAAGAAGGACCAGGGCATCGACCTGAAGGGCGACAAGCTTGCCCTGCAGCGCCTGAAGGAAGCCGCTGAAAAGGCCAAGATCGAGCTGTCGTCCTCGCAACAGACCGAAATCAACCTGCCCTTCATCACGGCAGACGCTTCGGGTCCGAAGCACCTGACGATGAAGCTGACCCGCTCCAAGTTCGAAAGCCTGGTTGACGATCTCGTCCAGCGCACGATCGCACCGTGCAAGGCAGCCCTCAAGGATGCCGGCGTTACCGCTGCCGATATCGATGAAGTCGTTCTCGTCGGCGGCATGAGCCGCATGCCGAAGGTTCAGGAAGTCGTCAAGCAGCTGTTCGGCAAGGAGCCGCACAAGGGCGTCAACCCGGATGAAGTCGTCGCACTCGGCGCCGCCATCCAGGCCGGCGTTCTGCAGGGCGACGTCAAGGACGTTCTGCTGCTCGACGTGACCCCGCTGTCGCTCGGCATCGAAACGCTCGGTGGCGTCTTCACCCGCCTGATCGATCGCAACACGACGATCCCGACGAAGAAGAGCCAGACCTTCTCGACCGCGGAAGACAACCAGCAGGCTGTCACCATCCGCGTTTCGCAGGGCGAGCGTGAAATGGCTGCCGACAACAAGCTGCTCGGCCAGTTCGACCTCGTCGGCCTGCCGCCGGCACCGCGTGGCGTTCCGCAGATCGAAGTCACCTTCGACATCGACGCCAACGGCATTGTTCAGGTTTCGGCCAAGGACAAGGGCACCGGCAAGGAACAGCAGATCCGCATCCAGGCCTCCGGCGGTCTCTCCGACGCCGACATCGAAAAGATGGTGAAGGATGCCGAAGCCAATGCCGAGGCCGACAAGAAGCGTCGTGCAGTAGTCGAAGCCAAGAACCAGGCCGAAAGCCTCGTTCACTCCACCGAGAAGTCGGTGAAGGAATATGGCGACAAGGTTTCGGAAACCGATCGCAAGGCGATCGAGGACGCGATTGCGGCCCTCAAGGGCGCCATCGAAGCCTCCGAGCCCGATGCCGATGACATCCAGGCCAAGACCCAGACGCTCATGGAAGTTTCCATGAAGCTGGGCCAGGCCATCTATGAAGCCCAGCAGGCCGAAGGTGGTGCAGGCAATACGGATGGCGGCAAGGACGACAACGTCGTCGACGCCGACTATGAAGAAGTGAAGGACGAAGACGCGAAGAAGTCGGCCTGATGCAGGGCCGCTTCGGACGCCGTTTTCCGCGCTGGCTGGCCCTCGGGCCAGCCGCCATTTCGTTGATCCTGACGACCGGTGCCATGGCACAGGACAGGGGGCAGGTCAGCGCCGTTCACCGCCAGGTGAGCGCCGCCGAGGCCAAAGTGGCCAAGGCGATTTCCGCGAAGGACAGCAATTCCCTTTCCCGCATCGGCAACGACCTCGGACGGATCATCGAAGCTGCGCTGGAAAGGCGCGAGAACGGTGGCGAAGTCTCCTCCTGCGACATGGCCGCGCATTCCTTGGCCTTTGCGGCCGTCACATCTGCGGATGGGCTGATCAGCAAGGGCGAAGCGCGTAAGCTTCTGATGCAGGATGCGATGTCCGCGGCCTCCGACTTCCAGAAAGACATGCAGGCCTGCGACAAGCAGGCCGGCAAGGCAGCTGGCAGCCACACGAGCGTTGGGAAAGCTTTGAGAGCTTTGTAAGACCATGGCAAAAGCAGATTTCTACGAGACCCTCGGGGTTGGCCGGACGGCGGACGAGAAGGAGCTGAAGAGCGCCTTCCGCAAGCTGGCGATGAAATATCATCCGGACAAGAATCCCGATGACAGCGAAGCCGAGAAGAAGTTCAAGGAGATCAACGAGGCTTACGAGACCTTGAAGGATCCCCAGAAGCGCGCGGCCTATGACCGCTTCGGCCACGCCGCCTTCGAACAGGGTGGCATGGGCGGTGGCGGCTTCGGCGGTGGTGGTGGTTTCGCCGGCGGCGGCTTCTCCGACATCTTCGAGGATATCTTCGGCGAGATGATGGGCGGCGGCCGTGGTGGTCGTGCCCGCTCAAACGGCGGTCGCGAACGTGGCGCAGACCTGCGCTACAACATGGAAATCAGCCTGGAAGAGGCGTTTACCGGCAAGACCGCGCAGATCCGGGTTCCGACCTCGATCACCTGTGACGTCTGCACCGGTTCCGGTGCCAAGCCCGGCACACAACCGAAGACCTGCACGACCTGTCAAGGCTCGGGCCGTGTTCGTGCGGCCCAGGGCTTCTTCTCGATCGAACGCACCTGCCCGACCTGTCACGGTCGCGGCCAGACGATCAGCGATCCCTGCGGCAAGTGCCACGGGCAGGGCCGGGTGACCGAAGAGCGGTCGCTCTCCGTCAGCATTCCCTCAGGGATCGAAGACGGCACGCGCATCCGCCTGCAGGGCGAGGGCGAAGCCGGGCTGCGGGGCGGTCCGTCGGGGGATCTCTACATCTTCCTGTCGGTGAAGCCGCATGAGTTCTTCCAGCGCGACGGGGCCGATCTCTATTGCTCCGTGCCGATCTCGATGACGACGGCAGCGCTTGGCGGGACCTTCGATGTGGTGACGCTTGATGGCACCAAGTCGCGTGTGACCGTGCCGGAGGGTACCCAGGCCGGCAAACAGTTCCGCCTCAAGGGCAAGGGCATGCCGGTTCTGCGTTCGACGCAGGTGGGTGACCTCTATATCCAGATCCAGATCGAGACGCCGCAGAAGCTGACCAAGCGTCAGCGGGAACTGCTGCAGGAGTTCGAGCAGCTGTCTTCAAAGGAAAACAATCCGGAATCGACAGGCTTCTTCGCCCGGATGAAGGATTTCTTCGACACGCTCAGCGACTAATTGCTGTTTCCAAGCGAGATGATTTGCAAGGGGCGGTCCTGTTAGGGCTGCCCCTTTTGCATGCCTCTATCGTGAGACGCAGCCATGGCTCATGTGAGCTGCGATCAGTAATGCGGCGGGCGGGTGATGGCTGGCGCTTCCAGACCCTGCTCTTCCAGGGACAGGAAGCGTTCCGTGAGACGGTCGAGCTTGGCGCGGGTCTGTTCGACCACCTTCCATTGTTCGGCGAGTTGGTCCGATAGCTCCTCGATAACGCGGGTCTGGTGGGCCACCGTCTCTTCAAGACGGGTTATGCGCTCGTCTTTCGCGTCCATGGCTCTCTCCATATCGTCTGCCGCGCCTTGATGCCGCAAGTCGCGGGTGCGGTCAAACGGCGCGTAGGCCTCAACGCTGCTTCTTCTTGCGATAGGGCATGGTCATGATGGCAGAGGCGGTCACGGCTGCCGCAAAGATCAGTGCCAGAGGCACGGCCATCATGATGGTCGGGAGGACGGGATGACTTGACCGGGAGAGCGACGTTCCCAGTCCGCCAAGGTCGAGCCAGACGATCGCGAAAGCGACCAGGAAACCGAGCGCTGCTCCGAGCGTCGCATTCAACGCCAGAAAGCCCAGCATCTCCCAATGGTCGCGCCGGGCTTCTTCTGGGGTGAGATCATCGGTATGCAGGGGCATGCAGTGGCCTCCGGCTTGAGTATGATCCGAAACTAGAGCGCCTGGAAAAAACGTCCATGCCGCCAGGCGTCGCAGAGCTGCAGATCAAGCGGAAAGCATGCTTGCGCCTTGCCTTCGCCTGCCAATCGGCCTAGCTCAAGGCGACAACGATTCCGACCGATGACCCAGAAGACACAGATCCACCGGCTCAAACTCTCAGACTTCCGCAACTATGCCCAGGCAGGTCTGGCGCTGGACGGGCGGCATGTCGTGCTGGTCGGCGACAACGGGGCCGGCAAGACCAATTTCATGGAGGCGATCTCCTTCCTGTCGCCAGGCCGCGGGCTTCGCCGTGCGGTGCTCTCCGACATTCCGCGGCTCGGGGCATCGGCGAGCTTCACGATCTTTGCAGCGATCGACGGGATGGCCGGCGAGGCCGATATCGGCACGGGAACGGAAACCACCGAAGAGGACAATCTCGTCCGGCGGCTCAGAATCAACGGCGCGCCGGCCAGATCGGTCGACGAGCTGACCGATCATCTGCGCATTCTCTGGCTGACGCCGGCCATGGACGGGCTCTTCACCGGACCATCGGCCGACAGGCGCCGCTTTCTCGACCGGCTGGTGCTATCGCTCGACCCGGCCCATGGACGGCGGGCAAACGACTTCGAGCGGGCCATGCGCAGCCGCAACAAGCTCTTGTCCGAGGGCCGCTTCGACCCGGCCTGGCTGTCCGGCATCGAGCAGCAGATGGCAGCGCTCGGCACGGCCATGGCCGCAGCCCGGCGGGAGATGCTCGGCCTCCTCTCCGGGCTGATCGAGGCAGACCGTGACGCTTCCGCCTTTCCATCGGCATCGCTTGCGCTTACGGGTTTTTGCGACGAGCTTGCCGATCTGCCGGCCTTTGAACTGGAGGAGCGGTATATCGAGATCCTCGCCCAGTCGCGTCACCGCGATGCGGCAGCCGGGCGGACGCTGGACGGCCCGCACCGCGCCGACCTGATCGTGCGGCATATCGAGAAGGACATGGATGCCGAGCGCTGCTCGACGGGAGAACAGAAGGCGCTCCTGATCGGGCTGGTGCTTGCCCATGCCCGGCTGGTGGCGACGATGACTGGCTTTGCTCCGATCCTGCTGCTGGATGAAATCGCGGCACATCTCGATGAAGGACGCAGGGCGGCGCTCTTTGCCCGCATCGATGCACTCGGTGGGCAGGCCTTCATGACGGGGACGGACAGAGCGATGTTCTCGGCGCTTGGCGAACGCGCGCAATTCGTCACCGTCAGGGATGGGCAGATCGATGGCTGAGCGCGCTTTCCTTCTCGGCCTCCCGGTGGCAAGGTGAGCCCATGGATCCGCTCTCGCCCGAAGAACTTTCCCGCTATCATCGTCATATCCTGCTGCCCGAGGTGGGCGGCCATGGGCAGCAATTGCTGAAGGCGGCGCGGGTGCTGGTAATCGGGGCAGGCGGGCTTGGGTCTCCGGTGCTGCAATATCTGGCGGCGGCGGGCGTCGGCACGCTCGGGATCGTCGACGACGACGGGGTCTCGCTCTCCAATCTGCAGCGCCAGGTCATCCACGATACCGGGACGCTGGGTGCAAAGAAGACCGAGAGTGCGGCCCAGGCCATTACACGGCTTAATCCGCATTGCCGGACGATCCGATACGAAGAGCGTTTCACGGCTGAATTCGCGCGGGATTATCTCGCCCGTTACACACTGCTGATCGACGGCTCGGATAACTTTGTTACCCGCTATGCGGCAGCGGATGCTGCCGAGCTCGCGAAGATACCGCTGGTGACAGGAGCCGTCGGGCGCTTCGACGGGACTGTTACTGTGTTGAAGCCTTACGAAAGCGGACCGGATGGCGTGGCCTATCCGCGCTATACCGATCTCTTCCCCGAACCGCCTCCCGAGGGGCTGGTGCCGGCTTGTGCCGAGGCAGGCGTGATCGGTGCGCTGACCGGCGTGATCGGCACACTGATGGCCATGGAGGCGATCAAGGTGATTACCGGGATCGGCGAGCCGCTTGTTGGCCGGCTTCTGATGTATGACGGGCTTGCGGCCCGTTTCGACACGATCCGCTACAAGAGACGTGCAGGGACATGAGTGTGAGCATTCGCCGGATTGACGAGAGCTTTACGCGCTACGAGGAGCTGCTGGCGCTGATCATGGGCTCGTTTGCCTATATGGACGGCGTTATCGACCCGCCCTCCTCCGCGCATCGACTGACCGTTGCATCGCTCAAGGACAAGGCCCGGGACGAGATCGGGCTGGTGGCGGAGGTTGATGAACGGCTTCTCGGCTGTGCCTTCCTGCGGCCGGAAGAGGAGTTCCTTTATGTCGGCAAGCTGGCTGTGTCGCCCGAGGCACAAGGCAGCGGGATCGGCAGCCGTTTTCTCGCCGAGGCCGAGGCGATCGCGCGGGAACTCGGCAAGCCGGCCTTGCGGCTGGAGACCCGGATCGAGCTGACCGGCAACCATCGGCGGTTCGGCGCATGGGGCTTCGTCAGAACGGCCGAGAAAAGCCATGCAGGCTATGACCGCCCGACCTTCATCGAAATGCAGAAGCGCCTCGCCTGAGGATCAGCTGCGGTTCGGCAGGACCCTGTTCGGCGGCCGGTGGCCATCGAAATAGGTGCGGATGTTGATGATCACCTTGTCGCCCATGTCGATCCGGCCCTCGATCGTGGCCGAGCCGGTATGCGGCAGGAGCACGACCTTGCCCTCGTTGGCGAGTTTCACCAGCTTCGGATTGACGGCGGGCTCGTTCTCGAAGACGTCGAGGCCGGCCCCGGCGATCTTGCCGGCGCGCAGCGCCTGCACGAGGGCATCCTCGTCGATGATGTCGCCGCGGGCGGTGTTGACCACGTAACTGGTCGGCTGGAGCAGTGCCAGGCGACGGGCCGAAAGCAGATGGAAGGTCGCCGGCGTCGAAGGGCAGTTGACCGAAACGATGTCGACCCGGGCGAGCATCTGGTCGAGGCTATCCCAATAGGTCGCCTCAAGCTCGTCCTCGGTTGCCGGATTGACGCGCTTGCGGTTGTGATAGTGGATCGAGAGACCAAAGGCCTTGGCACGGCGGGCGACGGCGGTACCGATGCGGCCCATGCCGATGATGCCGATGCGCTTGCCCCAGATGCGGCGCCCGAGCATCCAGGTGGGCGACCAGCCCTCCCATTCGCCCGGCTTGTCCATCAGCACGCGCGCGCCCTGCACCAGACGGCGCGGCACGGCGAGGATCAGCGCCATAGTCATGTCGGCCGTATCTTCGGTCAGGACATTCGGCGTGTTGGTGACGGTGATGCCCTTCTTTGCCGCCGCATCGATATCGATATGATCGGTGCCGTTGGAGAAACTGGCGATGAGCTTCAGCTGCGGGCCGGCTTCGGCGATGAGGGCCGCATCGATTCGGTCGGTGACCGTGGGCACCAGCACGTCGACCACCTTCACCGCAGCGATCAATTCTTCGCGCGTTCGCGGCTTGTCATCGACATTCAGTTCGGCCTCAAACAGCTCTCGCATGCGTGTTTCCACGGCATCCGGGAGTTTCCGCGTGATATAGACCTTGGGTCTCTTCCTGTTCGTCATGGGCCGCATCGATGCCTTGTTCAGAACTCGTTAACCAAGTCGCGGGATACTTCGCTCCTCAGGAAGGCAATTTCTACCAAACCCGCCGGCGAAGACAAACAAAACTCGTCGGATAGCGGCGGATTTGTCCCTGATGCGCGCGAGGCGCTACGGGGCGGTGGAAAGCACTTCATTTCCATAGCTTAAGCCCGGAACGATCATGTTTGATAACCTGCGCCGCGTCAGCCTTGCATTCAGCGCCCTTTCGCTGTCTCTCGTGGTCGCTCCGATCGCCGGTCACGCCCAATCGACAACGAAGGGATCGAGCGGTCTGCCCCTGCCGCGCTTCGTCAGCCTGAAGGCCGAGAAGGTGAACCTGCGGATCGGGCCGAGCACCGATTACGCCGTGTCCTGGCGCTACATGAAATCCGGCCTACCGGTGGAAATCATCCGCGAATACGAGAACTGGCGGCAGATCCGCGATGCCGACGGCACCGAAGGCTGGGTGAACCAGACCCTGCTGACGGGCGAGCGGACGGCAGTTGCCGCACCCTGGATGCGCGGCAACGGCGACAATGTCTATGTGATGATGCGCCGCGATTCGAATTCGTCGGCTCAGGTCGTCGCCAAGCTCGAGCCGGGTGTCGTGCTCAAGCTCAGCGAATGCAATGGCAACTGGTGCCTAGGCGAAACCGGCGGCGTCAGCGGATGGGTATCGCAGAACGAGATCTGGGGCGCCTATCCGGGCGAGGCCTTCAAATAAGGCCGATCCCGGCTGCCCCCTTCTTCAGGGACATCATCGGCCGCGGGCCGATCTGCTGGATGACGACACCGGCGGCATAGCAGCCGAGATGGCCGCAATCCTCAAGGCTTCGGCCGTTGGTATAGCCATAGAGGAAGCCAGAGGCGAAGAGATCGCCGGCACCGGTCGTATCGACCACCGTTTCCACCAGGGTTGCCGGCACGCGGATGCGCTGGTCGTCCTTGACGATCACGGCGCCCTGCTCGCCCATGGTCACGGCTGCGAGCTTGCAATCCCTGGAGATCAGGTCAAGCGCATGGGCGAAATCGTCGGTTTCGTAAAGCGACAGGGCTTCCTGCTCATTGGCGAAGACGATGTCGACGGTGCCGGAACGCATCAGATCGAGGAACTCCGACCGATAACGGCCGACGCAGAAGCTGTCGGACAGCGTCATCGACATTTCCCGACCGGCTTCATGCGAAATGCGGGCGCAGTCGAGGATCGCCTGCTTGGCGCGCGGCGGATCCCAGAGATAACCTTCGAAGTAGGTAACCTTGGACTGGGCGACCACGTCGGGTTCGACGTCCTCGGGGCCGAACTCGACGCAGGCACCGAGATAGGTGTTCATCGAACGCTCGCCGTCCTCGGTCACGAAGATCATGCTGCGGGCGGTCGGTGGCTGGGTGCCCAGCGGGCGGGTCTGAAAATGAACACCCTGGGCGCGGATGTCATGGGTGAATATGTGGCCAAGCTGATCTTCCGCGACCTTGCCGAAATAGGCAGCCTTTCCCCCGAAATTGGCGATACCGGCTGCCGTGTTCCCGGCGCTGCCGCCGGAGGCTTCGACTGCCGGACCCATCATGCCGTAGAGCCGTTCGGCACGTTCCGCATCGATCAGGTTCATTGCGCTCTTGGTAATGGCGTTGTCGATCAGAAACTGGTCGTCGCAGCGAGAAATAATGTCGACGATCGCGTTGCCGATCGTCAGGACATCGAACTGGCTCATGAGGTCCGGGGCTCCGTTTGCTTGGCCTGACGGTCATAGCCTTTTTTGCAGCGAAGAAAAGAGGCAACGGACCGGCGTCATCTTGCCGTTACATCGGGCAAGTAGAAGCAAGTCGTGGACGGCCATCTCCCCTGGGCGCCACACGGACCCTCCCCGGTCCAGATTTCGGGAGTGCTGACCACGGATGTACTGGCGGCAAATCCCATCCCGGCCTTGCCGGGCGTCGAAGCAGGCTCACCGCCTGCTTTTGTCGTTTCTGGCGGATTGGCCGCGCGGGACAAGAGGCCTAAACAAGGTCCATCTTGTCATCACGAGTCGATTTCATGACCACCGTTGCCCAGGACGTTCTTCCCATCTTCATCCTCATTCTGTTCGGCTGGGCGCTCGTCCGGCTGAAGATCCTCGCAGCCGAGATCGGCGACGGTCTCGGAGACTTCGTTTTCAAGGTGGCCGTGCCGCTGCTCCTGTTGCGGACGATTGCGAATGCAGACTTCCACGGCGCCTCTCCCTTTCGCCTGTGGATCGCCTATTTCGCCGGGGTCTTCGTCGCCTGGACGATCGGTCACCTCGTCTCGACGCGGATCTTCAAGCGCGATCAGAAGCTCGGCGTGCTCGCCGGCATCTCGTCGGCCTTCGCCAACAACGTGTTCATCGGCCTGCCGCTGGTCGAAAGGACCGTAGGCCCCGAGGGGATCGTCGCCATGTCGATCCTGCTCGCCATCCATCTGCCGCTGATGATGATCGCCGGTGTACTGGCCATGGAGCGGGCGGAGCGGCAGACGGGAGGGCGGGAGGGTGCCGGCATTCTTACGGTTTCCAAGCAGGTGGGTGGCAACCTGGTGCGCAACCCGCTGATCATTGGCCTTGCAGGCGGGATCCTGCTGCAGCTTCTGGGGACGCCGGTGCCCGCCTTGATCGATGGTGTCGTCGCGCAGGTCGCGGGCATGGCGGCACCGGCGGCTCTGATTTCCCTGGGCATGACACTGAACAAATACGGCATGGCAGGAAACCTGAAGATCGCCGGAACCATCTCGCTCTTGAAGCTCGGGCTGATGCCTGCCGTGGTCTGGTTGGCGTCGACCCTTCTTGGGCTCTCGCCGCAATGGACGGCAGCGCTGGTACTGACCTCATCCGTTCCGACGGGCATCAACGCCTGGCTGATTGCCAGCCGCTTCGGCGTCGGCCAGGGGCTCGCGGCATCGGTCATCACGCTTTCGACGGCTGCCGGGGTGGTGACCGTCTCCTTCTGGGCCCTGCTGCTGCTCTGATGGCCAGAATGCAAACGCCCGGCCACTAGGGCCGGGCGCAAGATTTCGACGGATATCGATAGCGATCAGGGCGTCGCAGGCTGTGCCGGCGCGGGCGCGGCCGGTGCTGCTTCTGCCGGTGCAGCCGGTGCGGCCTCTGCCGGGGCGGCAGGAGCAGCCTCGGCGGGCGCTGCGGCCGGTGCTTCTGCAGGCGCAGCAGCCGCATCAGCCGGAGCGGCAGCGGCATCAGCCGGAGCGGCAGCAGCTGCATCCGGCGAGGGCAGCGGAACCGGGCTGTCTGCCATGGTGTGCAGATACATGATCACGTTGGCGCGCTCGTCATCCTTCTTGAGGCCGGCGAAACCCATCGATGTGCCAGGAATGTGCTGCTTCGGAGCAAGCAGGAACTCGTTCAGGTGATCCCAGGTCCAGAGCTCGGTGCCGCCCTTCGAGAATTCGGTGATGGCAGCCGAATAGCTGAAGCCTTCATGCGAAGCGATCGGACGGTCGACAAGGCCATAGAGGTTCGGGCCAACCTTGTTGGCGCCACCCTTGTCGACGGTGTGACAGCTTGCACACTTCTTGAACGAGGCTTCGCCTGCAGCCGCATCGGCGCTGGCGAGCAGGACTGCGATCGGCACTGCGGCCACTTCGGGAGCCGCCTCGGCAGGTGCTGCCTCTTCGGCAACGATGGCAAAGCCTTCCTTCTCAGGCGTTTCCGAATGGAAAATTCCCTCCGAAGCGATCGACACAGACATCAGGACGAAGACGGTGCCGAGAAAGGCACCCACGCCCATGTTGGTATAAGAGTTCATCTGCAAAGCTCCCCGTGCAGCCGGCCGATGAGCAACCGGACGATCTTGAAATCGCGCGGAACCTATGTCTTTTGCATAACACTTGCAACACGATTATGGTCCCGCAGCTGGGACTATTTGACACTTCTGTGCGGTGATTTGAAGGGGTTACGGACATGAATGAAGGCAGAACTGCCAAAACCCTAGTCCTCATCCCCGCCCGCATGGCGTCCACTCGACTTCCGGGCAAGCCTCTGGCCGATATTGCCGGTCTGCCGATGATCGTGCAGGTCGCAAAACGGGCTCACGAGGCCAATGTCGGGCGAATCATTGTTGCCGTCGACGACCAGACTGTCTTCGACGCGGTCGAGTCTGCAGGCTTCGAGGTGGTGATGACGCGGAGCGACCACCAGTCGGGTTCCGACCGGATTTTCGAGGCGCTGACAAAGGTCGACCCCGACGGACAGGCCGAGATCATCATCAATGTGCAAGGTGACCTGCCGACGATCGATCCGCAGACGATCCGGGCGGCATTGCGGCCGCTCGAAGACCCCGCCGTCGACATCGCGACGCTGACGGTGGAGATCGAGGACGAGCAGGAAAAGACCAATCCGAATGTGGTGAAGGTCGTCGGCTCGCCGCTTTCGGCCGACAGGCTTCGGGCACTCTATTTCACCCGCGCCACCGCACCGCACGGGGCCGGGCCGCTCTATCACCATATCGGGCTTTACGCCTATCGCCGGCAGGCGCTTGAACGCTTCGTGGCGCTCTCTCCCTCGACGCTTGAAAAACGCGAATCGCTCGAGCAGCTCCGGGCGCTCGAAGCCGGCATGCGCATCGATGTCGAGGTGGTGAAGACCGTGCCGCTCGGCGTCGACACGCCTGCCGACCTCGAAAAGGCCCGTCTCATTCTTTCCGCATCCTCCAACGCAGGACACTGATCCCTTGGCACCGACGAACAAGATTTCCTTCCAGGGCGACTATGGCGCCAATTCCGACATGGCCTGCCGCGACATGTTCCCCGACATGGAGCCGCTGCCCTGCCCGACCTTCGAGGATGCCTTCGTGGCGCTGGAGACGGGCGAGGTGGATCTGGCGATGATCCCGATCGAGAATACGCTGGCGGGCCGCGTGGCCGACATCCACTATCTGCTGCCGCTCTCGCGCCTGCATATCGTCGGCGAGTATTTCATGCCGATCCGCTTCCAGCTTATGGTGCTGCCGGGCGTGAAGCTCGACGAGATCCGCACCGTGCACAGCCATATCCACGCGCTTGGGCAGTGCCGCAAGATCATACGCAGCCATGGCTGGAAGGCTGTTGTCGCCGGCGATACGGCTGGTGCGGCAAAGCTCGTCTCGGAAAAAGGCGACCGGACGATGGCGGCTCTCGCGCCCCGGCTTGCGGCCTCACTCTACGGGCTGGAGATCCTTGCCGAGAACGTTGAAGACTCCGAAAACAATGTGACCCGCTTCGTAGTGCTGTCGCGCGACGAGGACGAGCCGAAGCGCGCAAGCGCCGACGAGCGCTTCATCACGACCTTCGTCTTCAATGTCCGCAACATTCCGGCGGCCCTCTACAAGGCGATGGGCGGGTTTGCGACGAACGGGGTCAACATGACCAAGCTCGAAAGCTACCAGATCGGCGGCAAGTTCATCGCCACCCAGTTCTACGCCGATATCGAGGGGCATCCGGACGATGCGCCGGTGAAGCGGGCGCTGGAAGAGCTGCGGTTCTTCTCGGAGAAAGTCCGCATCCTCGGCGTCTACAAGGCGCATCAGATGCGCGGCAAGCTTTGAGTTGACGCAAAGAGGGCGGCTTAGTGCCGCCACTCGTACCAGTCTTCGATCAGGCGAC
The DNA here is from genome assembly GCA_027533385.1 of Rhizobium sp. Taxonomy (GTDB): domain Bacteria; phylum Pseudomonadota; class Alphaproteobacteria; order Rhizobiales; family Rhizobiaceae; genus Allorhizobium. The sequence goes on from JAPZUE010000051.1 coordinate 64,424, forward strand.
GGGCGATCGTGCCCTTTATCGGCAGGGTCCTGCCATCGGCTGAACCTTCCGACAGCATTTGACCGATCTCCGCGCGGGTGAACCAGCGGCAGTCTTCGAGTTCCGTCGTGTCGAAGGTGATGTCGAAGTCTGTGGCCTCACCGTAACAGCCAATCATCAGCTGGTGCGGCATCGGCCAGGGCTGGGAGGCGTGATAGCGGACGCGGCCGACGGTGATGCCCGACTCCTCGCGCGTTTCGCGCCGCACGGCGTTTTCGATCGTTTCGCCCGGTTCGACGAAGCCGGCGAGCGAGGAATACATGCCCGCCGGAAAGCGCGGGCTGCGGCCCATCAGGCAGCGATCCTTCTTCTCGTCGACGACCAGCATGATGGCGACCGGATCGGTTCGCGGGAAGATTTCGTGGCTGCAGGCGGTGCATTTGCGCTTGTAGCCGCCGATGAGGGTTTCCATCGTGCCGCCACAGCGACCGCAAAACTTGTTGTCTGCATTCCAGCGCAGGAGGCTGAGGGCCTGGGCGACTTCGCCCAAGAGTTCGTCACCAACAAGCGCATCGCGGAACAGCGCGCGGGGGTCCGCCGGCTTGTAGTGGGCGGCAAGTGCTTCCGGCGGCACGTTGACGGGAACTGCGAGACGCGGCTCGCCTGACGGCTGGTGGCCGAGAAGGATCGCATCATCGAAGTTCGGCTGGAGATCCGCCAGCTCGTAAGGAGCAAACAGCGGATCGAGCACCTGACCATCATGCTTCAGGACCAGCTGCGTGCCGGAGAAGGCGAGAATATGCGTACCCTCTACCTTCAGCGCCCTTTCGAGCGAGGTCTCGTCGCGGTGCTCGCTGTCACGATCAAGGCCATTGCCCGAGAAGGCCGTGAGTTCGCTGGGTTCGAGATGCGGGGCGCGGTTGAGGAAAATCGAATTCTTCATTGGAATGCTTCAAGTATCCTGTGCTTCATGGCCTCGAAGGCCTTTTCCTCATAGGGGACCGGCTGTCCGAACCCCCAGATCGGGCCGGGCCAGTTCGGGTCATTTTCGCTGCGCGCGACGACATGCACGTGAAGCTGACGGACGATATTGCCGATCGCGGCGATGTTGATCTTCGCGGCACCGGTCGCCTTCTTCAGCGCTGCCGCAACCGTCACCTGCTCCAGCGCAAGGGCGGCCTGATCGAGTGGTGTCAGGTCGAAGATTTCCGAAACGTCAGGACGTTGCGGGACCAGAATCAGCCAGGGCCAGCGGCTGTCCCTTGCCAGACGGAGGTCGCAGAGGTCGAGTTTCAGGATCGAGACACTGTCCCTGGCGAGACGGTCATCGAGGGTAAAAGGCTGCAAGGTGTTTCTCTCCGTAACGTTTTGATCGAGGCTAGCAGTTTTTTCAGCGCTTGGCTTGCATTTGGCGACGTTATTGCCGATATGTCTCCTCGGGAGGTTGGTGGTGGACGAGCCACTCGCCAACCGGGTCAGGTCCGGAAGGAAGCAGCCCTAACGAGCGCGGCACGGGTCATCGTGCCAGCCTCCCACCTCATCTTCATTTCCGGCCTTTGTTTCCGACAGGGGCCGTGCCATGCCCGGATGCGGGCGACGGAGAAGCTGGCAACGCGATGAGCGATTTCGAGCCGATTGCAGAGGCCAAGCCCGCCCCCGGCGGCTACCGCGTTCTCGCCCGCAAATATCGCCCCAAGGATTTCACGGACCTGATGGTCGGCCAGGAGCCGATGGTGCGGACGCTGACCAATGCGTTCGAGACCGGCCGCATCGCGCAAGCCTATATGCTGACCGGTGTGCGCGGGGTGGGCAAGACGACCACGGCCCGTATTCTGGCACGCGCGCTCAACTACAAGACTTCAGAGATCGACAAGCCGACAATCGACCTTCGCATCCCCGGCGAACATTGCCAGGCGATCATGGAAGGCCGGCATGTCGACGTGATCGAGATGGACGCCGCCTCGCATACCGGTATCGACGATATCAGAGAGATCATCGAGCAGGTGCGCTACCGCCCGGTTTCGGCGCGCTACAAGGTCTACATCATCGACGAAGTGCACATGCTGTCGACGGCGGCCTTCAACGGTTTGCTGAAGACGCTCGAAGAGCCGCCGGAGCATGTAAAATTCATCTTCGCGACGACCGAAATCCGCAAGGTCCCGATCACCGTCCTCTCCCGCTGCCAGCGATTCGACCTGCGCCGGATCAGCGCCGGCGATCTCGTCGGGCTTTTCTCGACAATCGCGTCGAAGGAAGGCATCGAGGCGGACGAAGACGCGCTGGCGATGATCGCGCGCGCCGCCGAAGGCTCGGCCCGTGACGGTCTTTCGCTGCTCGATCAGGCGATCGCTCATGGCGGCGGGGCCGTGCATGCCGATGCCGTGCGCGCCATGCTGGGTCTCGCAGACCGGGCCCGTATCGTCGATCTGTTCGAGCATATCGTCCGCGGTGATGTGGCGGCTGCCCTTTCCGAATTCGGCAGCCAATACGAGGCGGGCGCGAACCCGACCGTCGTTCTGACCGATCTTGCCGACTTCACCCATCTGGTGACCAGGCTCAAATACATTCCCTCTGCCGCGCAGGATCCTTCGCTGTCCGAAGTCGAGCGTATCAGGGGTGCGGAACTCGCCGACAGCGTGGCGGTGACGACGCTGTCGCGCATGTGGCAGATGCTGCTCAAGGGCATTCCCGAAGCCGAGGCCTCCTCGCGACCGGCGGGTGCCGCCGAGATGGTGCTGATCCGGCTGGCGCATGCCGCGCATCTGCCTTCACCCGAGGATGCGGCACGGCGCCTGCTTGAGCTTTCCAATGGCGATGGCGGAGCAGAGCGCGGGCCATCCGCACCCCGTCCGAACGGCGGCGGCGGTGGCGCTTCGATGGCCATGCGGGTGCAGGCCGTTTCTCAAGCATCGCCAGACAGCGCTCCGCGCCCGGCGATGAGCCAGCCCGTTGCACATCTGCAGAGTGTGCCGGCGGGCGACGCGTTGCCGCAAGGCATGGAGCGGCGGGAAGCCAAGGTCAAGGACGCGCCGATCCCGGGCGTCCGCGTGGAGACGCTCGACGATATCGCCGATCTTTGCACCAAGAACCGGGCACCGGTGCTGCGTGCCCAGCTGCGCCAGTTCGTGCATCTCGTGAAGATCGAGCCGGGCCGGCTGGAAATCCGGCTGGAATCGCAATGCCCGCCGACGATCGTCAACGAGCTGAAGATGAAGCTCAGCGAGTGGACCGGCGTGAACTGGTGGGTGACGCTGTCCAACGAGGCAGGCGCACCGACGCTGGTCGAGGTGGAAAAATCGGCGCGCGAGGCAAGACTTCTCGACGCGCGGCAGGATCCTGATGTGGCCGCGATCCTAGCGCGCTTTCCCGGCGCCAAGATCACCGATGTGAGGATCAAGGCGGCGGCGATCGAGGATGACGATATCGTTGCGGCACCGCCGGCCGCGGCGGAATCCGCCGATGGTGACATCCTGCCGGGCGACGACATCGAATTCTAGGGTTTGAAGCCCTCCCCGCAGAACACGACAACAATCCAAGGTGACGGTAATGCGCGACATCATGGGCATGATGGGCAAGGTCAAGGAAATGCAGTCGAAGATGGAGAAGATGCAGGCGGAAATCGCCTCGCTCGAAATCGAGGGCAAGTCCGGCGGCGGCCTGGTGACCGTGGTGCTGACCGGCAAGGGCGAGATGCGCAGCATCAAGATCGACCCCTCGCTCTTCAAGGAAGACGACGTCGAGATCCTCGAAGACCTGGTCGTTGCTGCCCACAAGGACGCCAAGGACAAGGGCGAAGCCCAGGCGCAGGAAAAGATGGCGGCACTGACCGCCGGCATCCCGCTGCCACCGGGTATGAAGTTCCCGTTCTGATCAGGAGGGCTGATCGGGTCTGTCAGCGATAGACCCGATTACCCCAGGGATTTTCCCCGTCGCGCAGAAACACGAGGCTCTGACGCCAGAAGCCATCCTGATGGCGGGCGTGGAAGAGATCGAAGTGTCCGACCCGGTCAAAACCGAGGTCTTCTGGTGCGAGCATCACCTTGGTAACGGTCGAGCGGCTGTAATAGCGCATGGCCCGCTTGACCGCCTTCGGGGTGGCGATCTCATCATCCGACATGGTGACGCTGAGGATCGGGCCGCTTGCGGTGGCGAAACGGTCCCACATGACTTCGGCGGCCTCGCGCGACAGGCCCTGCTCCGCCCTGCCCTGCTGTAGACCCCAGCCATAGGCGACGCCTTTTGGCAGATCCTCCAGCCAGCCGAGACGCTTGCCGGGAAAGTGCCCGAGCGCCAGGGTGATGGCTGGCATCGCGACGTGCCATTTCAGAAACAGCGGCAAGCGGCGTTTCAGCCTGTAGTCGCCCCAATAGCCATACTGGCCACCGACCGAAAGCATGGCCGAGACGCGCCCGACTGCCGGCGAATAGCCGGGCAGGAAGCCGCCGATGCTGTGGCCGACGACAAGGACACGTCCCGTCGCGTCTTCCTGCAAGGCATGGCGAAGGGCCGTGTCGAAATCCCGCCCGCCCCATTGCCGCCAGGTGAAGGTCGAGCCATGCAAGCTTTCGGGGCGGGAGAAGCCTATGCCGCGGTAATCGTAGGTGAGGACGCAGAAGCCGTTTGCCGCGAGATAGGCGGCGTAACGGTGGTAATAGCGGGCCTGGACGCCGGTTGCCGGATTGACGATGACAGTTGCGACAGGTGTCCCTTCAGCTGACCGCCACCAATGACCGGTCAGCCGCACGCCATCGGCTGCGGTCAGCTCTGTTCTCCTCGGGTCCATCACTCCTCCACTCCGGGCGGCATGATGGCGAGAGGCGATCAAGGGGTAAAGCCGTGAATACTAAGACCTTCGGCGGATGTTCACATCTCGCCGGCCCGGATCGCGTCGCGGACCTTGTAGTGGACGGGAGCAGCCAGATACCGGGCGCGATCGGTTTCGCTCAACTTGCGACCGAAGGTCGCCATCATCTCGCGCATGGTGACGCGGTCGCCGCTCCAGGGCGTGAATTCGACGGATTGGCCGGCTTCGACCATGCCACCCTGCAGCACCCGCGCATAGGCACCCGGGCGGGCAGCGCGGGTGTAGCGCTTGACGATGGTCGGATCGCCCATCTTGGCGGCGAAGGTGGCGCAGGGCATGCGAGCGGAGGTGACTTCCAAGAGCACCTCACCGATGGCCAGCCTGTCGCCTGCCGCCAGCATGGCGCTTTCCAGACCCTCGATCACGAGGTTTTCGCCGAATGTGCCATAGGGCAGATCGCGGCCGAGTTCGGCCTGCCACCAGTCGAGATCGATGGAGCCCTCGATATAGACGGCCTGATCGACGCCTCCATGATGCTTGCGGTTGAGGATCGCGTCGCCAACGAGGCCCTCGGCGTCGACCATGATCGGACCCTGGATGGCGAGCTTGTTGATGCCGGTCTTGTATTTCTTGCCGGGCAGGATCTCGGGTCGACCCAGGCAGACAGCGAGGATTTTCATTTCACGCACCCTTCGGCGATTCCGTTCTTTGACTATATGGGCTAGAAACGCGGCCATGGCAAAACGAGTCACCGGCCCCGAAATCGAGAAACTCATCCAGCTTCTGGCGAAGGTGCCGGGGCTTGGACCACGCTCGGCGCGGCGCGCGGCGCTGCATCTGATCAAGAAGAAGGACCAGCTTCTGGGACCCTTGGGTCACGCGATGGGCGAGGCCTATGACAAGGTGAAGATCTGCTCCTGCTGCGGTAATGTCGACACCGTCGATCCCTGCACCGTCTGCACTGACGTCGCTCGCGACCAGACGGTGATCATCGTCGTCGAGGATGTCTCCGACCTCTGGGCGCTGGAACGCGCAGCCGCGATGAATGCGGCCTATCACGTGCTGGGCGGCACGCTGTCGCCGCTCGACGGGATCGGGCCCGATGATCTCAACATCAAGGGGCTGATCGGCCGGGTGGCGAAGGGCGGTATCCGCGAGATCATCATCGCTGTTAATGCCACCGTCGAGGGCCAGACCACAGCACACTATATAACCGACCACCTGACGGGGCTGGACGTGAAGATCACGCGGCTTGCGCATGGCGTGCCCGTCGGGGGCGAGCTCGACTATCTGGATGAGGGCACATTGTCTGCGGCGCTGCGCGCCCGGACGGCAATCTGACGGTTTTGCGGGAGGAAAGATCGATGGCACGACTTCGAAAGCCGCTGCGCTGGCTGCTGACCACCGTTTCACTGGTCGCCGCCGCAGGTTTCGCCACGCACGCTTCCGCCGTTTCCCGCAGTGCCGTCGAAGCGCAGTTCCGGCAATGGATTGCAGGTGATCTCTGGCGGGCGGCTCAGGAAGGCGGGATCAGCAAGGAGGCCTTCGATCGGACCTTGCAGAACGTCAAGCTGGAATGGGACCTGCCCGATCTCGTGCCCCCTGGCACGGAGCCGCCGAAGGAGCGGACGCAGAGCCAGGCGGAATTCAGCTCGCCGGCCTCCTATTTCAACGAGAAACGGATGCAGGGTCTGGCCGCCACCGGGCGAACGCTTGCAAGCCAGCATGCCTCGACGCTGCGCAAGGTGGAAGCGACCTATGGGGTTCCAGGATCGATCATTGTCGCCATCTGGGGGCGCGAGTCCGGCTATGGAAGGGCGAAGCTGCCGCATTCGGCGATCGATGTGCTGGCAACAAAGGCCTTCATGTCGACGCGCAAGCCGATGTTCCAGCAGGAGCTGATCTCGGCACTGCACATCGTCGAAAGCGGCGACGTGAGTGCCGACAGGTTGATGGGCTCCTGGGCCGGGGCGCTGGGGCAGCCGCAATTCATGCCGGGAAGCTATCTGAAATATGCGGTCGACTTCGACGGCGACGGCAAGCGCGACATCTGGAACTCGGTGCCCGATACGCTGGCATCCATCGCCAACTATCTGGTGAAGAGCGGCTGGCAGAGAGGTCGCGACTGGGGCTACGAGATTAGCATCCCCGACGGCGTTTCCTGTGCGCAGGAAGGACCCGACAGAGCCAAGCCCGTCTCGGCCTGGGCAAGCACCGGGCTGACCAGGATTTCGGGCCGGGCCTTCCCCTCATCAGAAGCGTCGCAGCCGGTGATGATGCTGGTGCCGGCCGGGACCTATGGCCCGGAATTCCTCGTCACGCCGAATTTCTATGTGATCAAGGAATACAACAATTCCGATCTCTATGCGCTGTTCATCGGCAATCTGGCCGACCGGATCGCGAGTGGCGGCGGCGCCTTCAGGGCAGCCTGGGGCGATGTCGGCAAGATGCTTCGCTCGGATGTGCTCGCCATGCAGCAGGCGCTGGTCGCGCAAGGTTATGACGTCGGCAAGGTCGATGGTCTGCCCGGCTTCAAGACGCGACGCTCGCTTGGCGAATGGCAGGCGAAGAACGGGATGAAACCGACCTGCTATCCGAGTGCGGATCTCAAGGCCAAGCTGCGCTGACCCTCAGGCTCAATGATGATCGATATGCGGCTGATGGAAGACGTCATCGGCCGGAGGTATTGCCTGACGTTCGATCATCCGATGGACCTTGGGCGGCCTGTCGCCGCGATGAAGTTCGAGCAGCCGATCGGTGATCTCGGCATCGGCCTTGGTGCGTCGCTGGTTGTGGCGGACGTAATCCACCCAGGTCGGGACGTGATATGTTTCCGTCCAGATATCAGGGTTTTCCAGATCGCGCATCAGCGCCCAGTTTCGCGCCCCGTCGCGCAAACGGATGCGACGGCGCTCGACCATGATCGTCAAGAACTCTGGAACGTCTTCATCGGTGATCTCGAAATCGACATGGATGACGATCGGGCCGCTGCGCGGGCGGATATCGAGCTTCAGGGCAGGCTCGTTGAAGCGGTTGAGCGGATCGAGGTCGAGGGTGGCGAAAGCCGGCATGGGCAGAAAGAAGCCGATGAAGACGCCTGCTATCATCAGGAGGCTCGAGGCGACCAGCGCGTGACCGGAGCCGTAGCTTTCAGCCACGCTGCCCCAGAGCCAGCTGCCGGTTGCCATGCCGCCGAAGGTGGCGGTCTGGTAGAGCGAGAGTGCCCGGCCAACGACCCAGCGTGGGGTGGAGAGCTGCACGACGGTATTGAACAGAGACAGCGCCAGGACCCAGCAGGCGCCGGCGACCATCAGGGCAAGCGCCGTGATCCAGATCGAGGTGCTGATGCCGGTGACGCCGGCGGCAACGGCAAATCCGGCAAAGGCTGCGCGGACGATGTCCTCGCTCGACAGGAGTTCGCGGGCGCGCTGGTTGGAAAATGCGCCGAAGATGGCGCCGAGCCCGAAGGCCCCGAGCAGGCCGCCAAAGGTGAGCGGACCTCCGGACAACTGGTCGCGGGCGACGATCGGCAGCAGCGAGAGGATCGCGGTTGCGGTCAGGCCGAAGACGAAGCCGCGGAAGAGAACCTTGCCGAGATTGGGCGACATCGCGACGTAGCGCAATCCGGCAGCGATGGCCGAGCCGAGCTGCTCGCGGGGCAGCGGGTTCTTCGGGATGTCGGGGCGCCAGCGGAAAAGCGCGTAGATGATTGCGATATAAGAGAGCGTGTTGGCCGCGAAGGCAGCAGCGGCTCCCGCTGCAGCGACAATGGCGCCACCGATCGCGGGGCCGACGCTGCGGGTGATGTTGAAGCCCATGCTGTTGAGCGACACGGCTGCAGGCAGATCACTGCGCGGCACGATATCGCCGACGGAGGCCTGCCAAGACGGGTTGTTGAGCGCCGTGCCGCAACCGATCAGGAAGGTGAAGGCAAGAAGCGCCCAGGGCGTGATGAGATCGAGGAGGGCGAACAAGGTCAGAAGCGCCGAGACCACGATCATGAAAAGCTGGGCGGCGATCATCACCTTGCGGCGATCGAAGCTGTCGGCAATCGCACCGGCAATCAGCGACAACAGCATGATTGGACCGGTGTTGGAGGCCTGGACCAGGGCCACCATGTTCTCCGAGGTGGAGATCGACGCCATCATCCAGGCGGCACCGACGCCCTGGATCAGGCCACCGAGATTGGACGAGATGCTGGCGATCCAGATCCGGCGATAGGCTTCGTTGCGGAGCGGCAGAAGCGGAGAACGGCGTTCGTTTGCGGACATGTCTACACTTTTCTGGCCATGGCGACCTCGCGGGAACGACCACGGTGGGTCAGACCTTGCCCTGCGCAACGCATGAATGGCAAGTTTGTTTTCAACCCTTCCCGAAAAGCTTGCAAAAGCCGGGGCAGTCGCGTATATGACCTTCAAATTCTTGATCGACAGATGAAGGGTGGGCCCGGAAGGACCCGCTCTTTTTTATTGGCGATCGCAGCCAATCGGGAGTAAAACGATTGTCCGAAGACATGCCGAAGCCGGAACCCGGCGAAGCACGGATCATCACCGAGACGGGCCTTGACCGTCGTATCGCAGAGATTATCGAGCCCGTGCTCGTCGCGATGGATTTCAAGCTGGTTCGCGTGCGCATGATGAACCAGAACGGAATGACGCTGCAGATCATGGCAGAACGCACCGACGGCACGATGACCGTTGAAGATTGCGAAGCCGTATCGATGGCGATTTCGCCTGTGCTCGACGTCGAAGATCCCGTCGACAAGGCCTATCATCTGGAAGTGTCGTCGCCGGGTATCGACCGCCCGATGGTCCGCAAGTCGGATTTCAGCCGCTGGCAGGGCCATATCGTGAAGTGCGAGACCTCGATCCTGGTCGAGAACCGCAAGCGCTTCCGCGGCAAGATCACCGACGTGAACCAGGACGGTTTCACCCTGGAGCGCGACCAGGTGGCCTATGGCGAGGAGCCGAAGGTGGTCATCCCCTTCAACACGCTCGCCGAAGCCAAGCTCATTCTGACGGACGATCTGATCCGTGACGCGCTGCGTGCCGACAAGCTCGCCAAGGCGCAGGCCGCGAACCAGAACGACGAAGACGACAGCGAAGAATAACGTTTTGACCTATAGCCCGAGGCCGATGCCCGGGCGTGAAGACGGAGACCTAAGACAATGGCAGTCAGTGCTAACAGGCTCGAGCTCTTGCAGATCGCAGATGCCGTTGCCCGTGAAAAGGTGATCGACCGCGAAATCGTGCTCGCCGCCATGGCCGACGCGATCCAGAAGGCTGCCCGCTCGCGTTACGGGACGGAGACCAATATCCGCGCCGACATCAACTCGAAGACCGGCGAGATCCGCCTGCAGCGTCTGCTCGAAGTCGTCGAGAAGGTCGAGGACTATTCGACCCAGATCGCGCTGGAACTCGCCCGCGACCGAAATGTCGACGCCAAGATCGGCGACTATATCGCCGACCCGCTGCCGCCGATGGATTTCGGTCGTATCGCTGCCCAGTCGGCCAAGCAGGTCATCGTGCAGAAGGTGCGCGAAGCCGAGCGTGACCGCCAGTACGACGAGTTCAAGGACCGCGTCGGCGAAATCGTCAACGGCACCGTCAAGCGCGTCGAATACGGCAATGTCATCGTCGACCTCGGCCGTGGCGAAGGCATCATCCGTCGCGACGAGATGATCCCGCGTGAAGCCTTCCGTTACGGCGACCGCGTCCGCGCCTATGTCTACGACGTGCGCCGCGAACAGCGCGGCCCGCAGATCTTCCTGTCGCGTACCCATCCGCAGTTCATGGTGAAGCTCTTCACCATGGAAGTGCCTGAGATCTACGACGGCATCATCCAGATCAAGTCGGTTGCCCGTGACCCGGGTTCGCGCGCCAAGATCGCCGTCATTTCGAACGATAGCTCGATCGATCCGGTCGGCGCCTGCGTTGGTATGCGCGGTAGCCGTGTTCAGGCGGTTGTCGGCGAATTGCAGGGTGAGAAGATCGACATCATCCCGTGGAGCCAGGATCCGGCTTCCTTCATCGTCAACGCCCTGCAGCCGGCTGAAGTCGCCAAGGTCGTTCTCGACGAAGATGCAGAGCGTATCGAGGTCGTGGTTCCGGACGAGCAGCTGTCGCTGGCGATCGGTCGTCGCGGTCAGAACGTGCGTCTGGCGTCGCAGCTGACCGGCTGGGACATCGACATCATGACGGAAGCCGAAGAGTCCGAGCGCCGCCAGAAGGAATTCAACGAGCGCACCAACCTCTTCATGAACGCGCTCGACGTCGACGAAATGGTTGGCCAGGTGCTGGCGTCGGAAGGCTTCGCCCAGGTCGAGGAAGTGGCTTACGTCGATCTCGACGAAATCGCCTCGATCGACGGTTTCGACGAAGACACGGCTCAGGAGATCCAGACCCGCGCCCGCGAATATCTGGAAAAGATCGAAGCCGAAATGGATGCCAAGCGCCGCGAACTCGGCGTGTCCGACGAGCTGCGCCAGATCGATGGCCTGACGTCGGCCATGCTGGTGGCTCTCGGCGAAGACGGCATCAAGACGATCGAGGACTTTGCCGGCTGCGCCGCTGACGATCTCGTCGGCTGGAGCGAGCGCAAGGATGGCGAGACGAAGAAGTTCGAGGGCCTGTTCTCGAAGTTCGACATTTCGCGCGCCGAGGCAGAAGCCATGGTCGTACAGGCTCGTCTGGCTGCTGGCTGGATCACCGAGGAAGACCTTGCAGCCCAGGCTGAAGGCGAACTCGAAGGCGAAGAAGCCGAGCAGGAAGCGTGATGAGCGCGCAGACGCCCGACGCGACAGAGGCCGAAGACGATTTCGACCTCTCCGACGTGAACGGACGGATGTGCATCGTCACCCGCGAAAGCGGATCGCCGGAGACGCTCCTGCGGTTCGTGGCGGCCCCGGACGGGACCATCGTCCCGGATCTGAAGCGGACGCTTCCGGGTCGTGGCTGCTGGGTCAGCCCGAGCCGCGAGGCCGTCGACAAGGCCGTGGCGAAGAAGCTCTTCGCCCGCGCCCTGAAACGGGATGTGAAGGCGGATCCGGAGCTCGGATCCGTCGTCGACCGTCTCCTGGTCGCGCAGCTGATCGGCATGATGAACATGGCCCGCAAGGCCGGCCAGTTCATCACCGGAGCGGCGAAGGTCGAGGCGGCCGTGCGCAGCGGCGAGGCCATCGCGGTGTTCCATTCGCTGGATGCCGCGGCGGATGGCGTGAGAAAGATCGACCAGGCCCGAAAGGCCTGGCACCTCGGAACGGGGGCGGATGCGGAAGTGCCCGCATACCACCTGCTCACCGGGGCGGAATTGGACGAACAGATGGGCCAGAATGCGTTTATCCATGCTTGCGTGCTTGCAGGGCAGGCGGGTGAGGGTGTAGTGAAGCGCGCAACTCTGCTCGAAACCTATCGCGGCCACTCGCCGCAGGGATCGGGCGCTGGCCCGAAATCACAATGACGCGGTCACCGGCACAGGTCGGCCTCCGTGGTTTAGGACAGTATGTGAACGGCGAGGCCTGATGCTCGGCATCCGGCCCCGCTCGAAGGAACGGGAACGGAATGACCGACAACAAAGACGACAAGACAATCGGCGTGAAGAAGACTCTCACCCTGAAGCCCTCGGGGATGAGCCAGGGTACCGTGCGCCAGGACATGGGGCGCGGCCGTACGAAGTCGGTCGTCGTCGAGACGGTGAAGCGCCGCCCGACCCGCCCGCTGGACGAAAAGCCGATCACGCCGATTGCGGCGCCCGCAGCACGCGCACCGGAAGCCCCTGCCCCGCAGGCGCAGCCGCGACCGGCTCCGGCCCAGCCTCAGGCACCGGCTCCGCGCATCCATCAGCCTGCATCACAGCAGCAGCGCCCGCAGCAGCAGCAGCCGCAGCGCCAGCCGGAACGCCCGCGCGGCGCCGTCCTGCACGACCTGTCGGCGAGCGAAATGGACGCCCGTCGCCGCGCGCTCATCGAGGCCCAGGCCCGCGAGGTCGAGGAAGCCAAGCAGCGCGCCATCGAAGATGAGCGTCGCAAGGCAGAAGCTGCAGAAGCTGCCCGCCTTGCCGCAGAAGAGGCCGCTCGCCGGGCACTGGAACCGAAGGTGGAAGTGGAGGCCGAACCCGAGCCTGCACCGGCACCGGCACCGGCGCCCGTTGCCGCCGCACCGGTCGTACCGGTTCGTCCGGCCGCTCCCGCTGCTCCGGCTGCTCCGGCAGCTCCGGGCTTTGTTCGCGGTCGCAAGACCGACGACGATGACGATGATCGCGGTCCCGCACGCAGCATTCCGGGTCGCGGCAAGGTCGCAGCTCCGGCTCCGGCCAAGGTCCCTGCCCGTCCGAAGGCCGAGGAAGATCGCCGTCGCGGCAAGCTGACCGTCACCAGCGCCAACGTGGACGACGACGGCAATGCCCGTGGCCGTTCGCTCGCCTCCATGCGTCGCCGCCAGGAGAAATTCCGCCGCAGCCAGATGCAGGAGACCCGCGAAAAGGTCATGCGCGAAGTCATTCTGCCGGAAACCATCACCATCCAGGAACTGTCGCAGCGCATGTCCGAACGCGCCGTCGACGTCATCAAGTACCTGATGAAGGAAGGCCAGATGATGAAGCCGGGCGACGTCATCGACGCCGACCTCGCCGAACTCATCGCGACCGAATTCGGCCATACCGTCAAGCGCGTTTCGGAATCGGACGTCGAAACCGGTATCTTCAACGTGGCTGACGACGAAGGCGAGCTTCTGCCGCGTCCGCCTGTCGTCACGATCATGGGTCACGTCGACCACGGCAAGACCTCGCTGCTCGACGCCATCCGTCATGCCAACGTGGTTGCCGGCGAAGCCGGTGGCATCACGCAGCATATCGGTGCCTATCAGGTCGAACAGAACGGTCAGAAGATCACCTTCATCGACACCCCCGGCCACGCCGCGTTTACCGCGATGCGTGCCCGTGGTGCCCAGGCAACCGACATCGCGATCCTCGTGGTCGCGGCCGACGACAGCGTGATGCCGCAGACGATCGAGTCGATCAACCACGCCAAGGCGGCCGGCGTGCCGATCATTGTGGCGATCAACAAGGTCGACAAGCCGACAGCCGATCCGCAGAAGGTTCGCACGCAGCTCCTGCAGCACGAAGTCTTCGTCGAATCCATGGGTGGTGAAGTTCTCGACGTCGAAGTCTCGGCAAAGAACAAGACCAACCTCGACAAGCTCTTGGAAGCGATCCTGCTGCAGGCCGAAATTCTTGACCTCAAGGCCAATCCGAACCGGACGGCCGAAGGTACGGTCATCGAAGCCGAGCTCGACCGTGGCCGCGGCGCGGTGGCAACCGTGCTGATCCAGAAGGGTACGCTGCGTCCGGGCCAGATCATCGTTGCCGGCGACCAGTGGGGCCGTGTGCGCGCGCTGGTCAACGACAAGGGCGAGCACGTCAAGGAAGCGGGTCCTGCCATGCCGGTCGAGGTTCTCGGCCTGTCGGGCACGCCGGCTGCCGGCGACAAGTTCGCCGTGGTCGAAAACGAAGCCCGTGCTCGCGAAATCTCCGAGTATCGCCAGCGTCTCGCCCGCGACAAGGCGGCTGCCCGCCAGTCCGGTTCGCGCGGCTCGCTCGAGCAGATGATGAACCAGCTGCAGTCCTCCGGCATGAAGGAGTTCCCGCTGGTCATCAAGGGCGACGTGCAGGGCTCGATCGAAGCCATTGCCGGTGCGCTGGAAAAACTCGGCACCGACGAAGTGCGTGCCCGGATCGTTCACTCCGCCGTTGGTGGCGTGACCGAGTCGGACATCTCGCTCGCCGAAGCCTCGAACGCTGCCATCATCGGCTTCAACGTCCGTGCAAACGCCCAGGCCCGTTCGCTGGCCGAGCGCGAAGGCATCGAGATCCGCTACTACAACATCATCTACGATCTGGTGGATGACGTGAAGGCAGCGATGTCAGGTCTTCTGTCGCCGGAACGTCGCGAGACCTTCCTCGGCAATGCCCAGATCCTCGAAGTGTTCAACATCACGAAGGTTGGCAAGGTCGCAGGCTGCCGTGTCGTCGAAGGCAAGGTTGAACGTGGTGCGGGTGTCCGTCTTGTGCGCGACAACGTCGTCATCCACGAAGGCAAGCTCAAGACGCTCAAGCGCTTCAAGGACGAAGTCTCCGAAGTGCCGGTCGGTCAGGAATGCGGTATGGCCTTCGAGAACTACGAAGACATCCGCGCCGGCGATACGATCGAGTGCTTCCGCGTCGAACACGTCACCCGCACGCTATAACGGTCTTGGCTGCCCTCGGCGGTCATACGAACAAACAGACGGTGGCCATCGCCATCGTCTGTTTTCTTTATGCAACGAGTGCGTTCGCGGAAGTTTGCGACAAGGCCGGATGGGATCCATCAGACGGCGTTGTCACAGTCGCAAACGAAGTCGTCAACAGCGCACGGTGGTCATTCATCCTCGCGCTTGTAGTGACGATCGGCATCATGAAGGGTTGGCGCTGGTTGGTTTGGCCAATCACGCTGCTCTCACTGGGATTGGTGATACTGGGCCTTTCGGACGATCCCGAAGACCCAATCATGCTCTACATGATTGCCGAAGGTTGCCGAACAAGTTGGTCTGGGACCATCATGTCGATCTCCTTTGCAATGCCGCTGGCGATGGGCGCGCTCGTCGCAGTGCTGAAGTTTAAAATGAAGTCAGGAAAACCATGACCAAACCAACCTCATCGGCACCCTCGCAGCGCATGCTGCGCGTCGGCGAGCAGGTGCGCGCCGCCATCACCCAGGTCCTGCAGCGCGGGGAAGTCCGCGACGACGTGATCGAGAAGACGGTGATCTCCATCTCCGAAGTCCGGATGTCGCCGGACCTGAAGATGGCGACCGCCTATGTCACGCCGCTCGGCGTCAAGGACCACGACACGGTGATTGCCGCGCTCAACAGGCATGCCAAGTTCATCCGCGGTCGGCTGGGCAATCAGCTGCGCCAGCTGAAATACATGCCGGAAGTGCGCTTCCGCGACGATACGAGCTTCGACAATTACCAGAAGATCGATGCGCTCTTGCGTTCGCCGGAGGTCCAGCGCGACCTCGGGCCAGACAACGACGAAGACTGAGAAACAAGACAGATGTCCAAACCCCGCAAGCCCAAGGGCCGTCCGATTTCGGGCTGGCTCATCCTCGACAAGCCGGTCGATTTCGGCTCGACCGAGGCTGTCGGCAAGATCAAGTGGCTGTTCAACGCCCAGAAGGCCGGTCATGCCGGCACGCTCGACCCGCTCGCATCCGGCATGCTGCCGATTGCACTTGGCGATGCAACCAAGACCGTCCCTTACGTCATGGACGGGCGCAAGATCTACGAGTTCACCGTTACCTGGGGCGAAGAGCGCTCGACGGATGATCTCGAGGGCGAGGTGACGCAGAGCTCGGACAAGCGTCCTGATGAGGCCGATATCAAGGCTCTGCTGCCCAACTATACCGGCACGATCAGCCAGATCCCGCCGCAGTTTTCGGCGATCAAGATCTCCGGCGAACGCGCCTATGACCTCGCTCGCGACGGCGAGACGGTGGACATTCCCTCGCGCGAAGTCGAGGTTCATCGCCTGACGCTCTTGAACTGCGAGGCTGACAAGGCGCATTTCGAGGTCGAATGCGGCAAGGGCACCTATGTGCGCTCGCTGGCGCGTGACTTCGGTCGCGATCTCGGCTGCTATGGCCATATCTCCTCGCTGCGGCGCACCTTCGTGGCGCCATTTGCCGAGGAAATGATGGTGCCGCTTTCGGAGCTCGTGGCGCTGGAAGCGATCGAAGATCGCGACGAACGGCTTGCGGCACTCGACGCATTCCTCGTCGATACGGCCGAGGCGCTCTCTGCCCTGCCGCAGCTTCGCATCACCGACGACCAGGCGCATCGCCTGCGCATGGGCAATCCGATCATCCTGCGTGGGCGCGATGCGCCGGTTGCCGAACCGGAAGCCGTGGCGCTTGCCGGCGGCAAGCTGATCGCCATCGGCGAGATCGCCGGCGGCGAATTCCACCCGCGGCGCGTGTTCGCCTGAACCCATACCGCCGCCTGCTCTTTCCTTTCGTGAGCGAATGGAGTATAGGCGGCGGCAGCTGGCCCTTCGGGTGCCCGCATTCACGGCCAATGCTGGACGACATCCCGGCCTTTGGCGTCTTTTGTTTCCCGTTATCCAGAAAGGATTCCCGATGTCGATCACTGCAGAGCGCAAGGCTGCCCTCATCAAGGAATATGCGACCACCGAAGGCGACACCGGTTCTCCGGAAGTCCAGGTTGCGATCCTGACCGAGCGCATCAACAACCTGACCGAACACTTCAAGGGTCACAAGAAGGACAACCACTCGCGTCGTGGCCTTCTGACCATGGTTTCGAGCCGCCGTTCGCTTCTTGACTACCTCAAGAAGAAGGACGAAGGCCGCTACACGACCCTGATCGGCCGCCTCGGCATCCGCCGCTAACGACTTCCCGGCGGACCTTCCTCGCGAAGGTCCGCCGGTTGCCTTTCCGGGTCAGGCAAACGACCCGCGACCGGTTCCGCGCGAAGACCGCCCGGAACGAACGACAGGCCGGATGGGCCGGATCTGTCGACCACAACCGATGACCTGTCATGGGGCAGGATTGTTGGATGCTTCCGCGCCCTCAAGGGTGCATCTGCCGGCAGATGCCGATGAAGAAGCCTCCCACTGTCTTGCCCGTGATTGCGTCAGCACATTGCAGACCGACCGACCCTGCCCACCGGCAGGACGCGGCTCTGCATATGAAGGACAAGATATGTTTGACATTCACAGCGTCGAAATCGAGTGGGCAGGTCGCCCGCTGAAGCTGGAAACCGGCAAGATCGCCCGCCAGGCTGATGGTGCCGTTCTCGCGACCTATGGCGAAACCGTCGTTCTCGCTACAGTCGTTTCCGCCAAGGCGCCGAAGCCGGGCCAGGACTTCTTCCCGCTCACCGTCAACTACCAGGAAAAGACCTATGCCGCCGGCAAGATTCCGGGTGGCTACTTCAAGCGCGAAGGTCGTCCGTCGGAAAACGAAACGCTGGTTTCGCGCCTGATCGACCGCCCGATCCGCCCGCTCTTCCCGGAAGGCTACAAGAACGACACGCAGGTCGTCGTCACCGTCATCCAGCATGACCTGGAAAACAACCCGGACATCCTGTCGATGGTTGCCACCTCGGCCGCTCTGACGCTGTCGGGCGTTCCGTTCATGGGTCCGGTCGGCGGCGCACGCGTTGGCTACATCAACGGCGAATATGTTCTGAACCCGCATCTCGACGAGATGGACGAGTCCTCGCTCGACCTCGTTGTTGCCGGTACCTCCGACGCCGTTCTGATGGTCGAGTCGGAAGCCAAGGAACTCAACGAAGAGATCATGCTCGGCGCCGTCATGTTCGGCCACAAGGGCTTCCAGCCGGTTATCGACGCGATCATCAAGCTCGCTGAAGTCGCTGCCAAGGAGCCGCGCGAATTCGAACCGGAAGATCACTCCGCTCTCGAAGCCGAAATGCTCTCGATCGCCGAGACCGAACTGCGCGCTGCCTACAAGATCACCCAGAAGGCTGAACGCTACGCCGCCGTCGATGCCGTCAAGGCCAAGGTGAAGGCACACTTCCTCCCCGAGGAAGGCGAAGCGAAGTATTCTGCAGAAGAAGTCGGCGCCGTCTTCAAGCACCTGCAGGCCAAGATCGTTCGCTGGAACATTCTCGACACCAAGAGCCGCATCGACGGCCGCGACCTGGAAACGGTTCGCGCCATCGTGTCGGAAGTCGGCATCCTGCCGCGCACGCATGGTTCGGCCCTCTTCACCCGCGGCGAGACGCAGGCGATCGTTGTCGCCACGCTCGGCACCGGCGAAGACGAGCAGTATGTCGACAGCCTGACCGGCATGTACAAGGAACGCTTCCTGCTGCACTACAACTTCCCGCCCTACTCGGTCGGTGAAACCGGCCGCATGGGTTCGCCGGGTCGTCGCGAAATCGGTCATGGCAAGCTCGCATGGCGCGCCATCCGTCCGATGCTGCCGTCGGCCGAGCAGTTCCCCTACACGCTGCGCGTCGTCTCCGAGATCACCGAGTCGAACGGCTCGTCCTCGATGGCAACCGTTTGCGGCACCTCGCTCGCCCTGATGGACGCCGGCGTTCCGCTGGCAAAGCCGGTTGCCGGTATCGCCATGGGTCTGATCCTGGAAGGCGAGCGCTTTGCCGTTCTCTCCGACATCCTGGGTGACGAAGACCACCTCGGCGACATGGACTTCAAGGTCGCCGGTACGGCCGACGGCATCACCTCGCTCCAGATGGACATCAAGATCGCCGGCATCACCGAAGAGATCATGAAGGTCGCGCTTGCCCAGGCCCAGGGCGGCCGCAAGCACATCCTCGGCGAAATGTCGAAGGCGATCACCGAAAGCCGTGGCCAGCTGGGCGAATTCGCTCCGCGTATCGAAGTGATGAACATTCCGGTCGACAAGATCCGTGAAGTCATCGGTTCGGGCGGTAAGGTCATCCGCGAAATCGTCGAAAAGACCGGCGCGAAGATCAACATCGAAGACGACGGTACCGTGAAGATCGCCTCTGCCTCCGGCAAGGAAATCGAAGCGGCCCGCAAGTGGATCCACTCGATCGTGGCCGAGCCGGAAGTCGGCGTGATCTACGAAGGTACCGTTGTGAAGACCGCCGACTTCGGTGCCTTCGTCAACTTCTTCGGCTCGCGTGACGGCCTCGTGCACATCTCGCAGCTGGCTTCCGAGCGCGTTGCCAAGACCTCGGACGTCGTCAAGGAAGGCGACAAGGTCTGGGTGAAGCTGATGGGCTTCGACGAGCGCGGCAAGGTTCGCCTGTCGATGAAGGTCGTCGACCAGGCCACCGGCCAGGAAATCGTTGCCGAAAAGAAGAAGGAAGACGGCGAAGCCGCTGAATAAGCGGACGTCGTTCCCGATCCGAGGCGCGGGAGGGTTTCCCGCGCCTTTTTTGTTCGCCGAGAGAGAAGACCGAGCCATGAGCCGCGAGACCCTGAAGACCCTGTTCCATCCCTTCGTGACGGAGGTTGTCGCCCTTCCGGATGCGGCAAGTCGTTACCTGTTTCTCGGCGCAGAGGCCGGGTTTGCCAGACCTGAGGGCTTTGCCGCCGAACTGACGGTCGTTCAGGACTTTCGCCCGGAGTTCCGCCGCCTGGAGGCGAGCCATCAGAACCCGGTCCCGACCATCGAAGGCGACGGCTATGACGGGGCCCTGATCCTGTGCAGCAAGCACAAGGGCGTCAACGAGGATCGTCTGGCCGAGGCGCTGAAACGGGTGAAGGCGGGCGGTCTGGTGCTGGTCGCAGGCGCCAAGGAAGACGGGATCCTGCCGCTGCGCAAGCAGCTCGATCGGTTGGGCTTTGCGCCGGAATCCATGCCCAAGTATCACGGCGTGGTGGTCTGGTTCACCGTTCCCTCCGACACGTCTGCACAGGTTTCGACGCTCGCGGCCAAGCCGGTGATGGTCGATGGCCGTTTCGAGACGCGCTCAGGCCTTTTCTCGCATGCCCATGCCGATGAAGGTTCGGAGCTGCTGGCAAGCCGCCTGCCGACGAACTTCGACGGCAATGCCGCCGATTTCGGCGCGGGCTGGGGTTACCTGTCGGTGATGCTGGCCGAGGCTTCGCCACGTACCAACCGCATCGATCTCTTCGAGGCGAGCCATGAGGCGCTGGAGCATGCCAAGCGCAATCTGGCCCGCAACTGCCCCGATCTTACCACCCGCTTCTTCTGGCAGGATCTCGGCAACGAGCCGCCAAGGGAGAAGTACGACCTCGTGATCATGAACCCGCCCTTCCATGAGGGTCATGCAGCCGAGCCTTCGATCGGGGCGGCGATGATCAAGGCGGCGGCGGATTCACTGCGTGGCGGCGGGGACCTTTTGATGGTCGCCAATCGCGGCCTGCCCTACGAGCCGGTGCTGGCGCAACACTTCAAGCAGCATGGTGAAGTCTGCCGCAACGCCCGGTTCAAGGTCCTCTGGGCCAAGCGCTGACATCCACGTGATGAGCGAGGCATGGGCCGCGTCTTAGACTAAGTGCCGCTCGACTCGGATCGACCGCTGCCTTAGCATCCGACGCCATCAGCTTCTCTTCTGGCGCCAACGGTCACATGCCTCCTCGGAATCTCACCGATGAATTGACCACCGTGGCCGGCCTCGCCTCGGCGGTGGTCGAGCATGCGCAGTCCTATGGCATCGACATAAAGCCCATTTGCAAGGCGCTGGACATCGATCCGGAGGTTTTTCAGAGCCTCGCCCGCATCAGTCTCGATCGCCTGTGCAGGCTTCTGGAGGCCTGTGCGCTGCTCGCCGATGACGAAGCCTTCGGGATCACCAGCATCAAGGGCTACGAGGCCGGCTCCACCGGACCTTTCGGCTATGGGCTGATGGCCGCGCCGACCGGGCTCGATTTCGTCCGGTTTCTCGACGACCACATCCAGTATGTCACCCATACCAGCTATTCCAAGCTGACGATCGACGAGCGCGGGGCGCATCTCGCCTGGACATTTGCGCCGGTCATCGTGAAACGGGACCAGTATGTCGATATGTCGGTCGGGCTGGTGATGCAGCGCGCCCGGGATCTCAGCGGCAGCGACGGGATTGAGATCGATCTGGAGCGACCGGCGCCGCGCAATCTTCAGCCATTTCGACAGTTTCTGGCGCGACGCCTGAACTTTGGCGCTCGCGTCAACTGCGTGCATTTCCCACGCGCCTTTCTCAACGCCCAGAATCCGACCGGCGATCGCAGGCTGTTCGAGCTGATGGATCTTCAGTGCCGCAGCCTCAGGCCGCCGTCACCCGCAAAGGCCGCGGACTTTCTGGAGCAGGTGCGCCGCTATCTCTTGCTGCAAGTCTCCGACGAGGATTTTCCCCTGCGCAGATCGCACCCTATTTCGGCATGTCGGAGCGGACATTCCAGCGGCGCCTTGCTGCACACGGCACGAGCCTCAACGAGCTTCGCGACCAGATCCGCAAGGAAGTCAGCTTCAATCTTCTGACCGAGAGCGAGCTGCCGATTTCGGAAATCTGCTACCGCCTGGGTTACTCGGCGCCGAGCGCGTTCACGCGATCCGTCACCCGTTGGTTCGGCACGACGCCAACAGAGGTCAGGGAACGCAAGTCTGCCTGAGCGTCACTGAACTTGACAAACTGCGGCGGATCCATCCTAATTTCGTTATCAAAGCGCTTTTGGCGCTGCATTTCACTTGTTTAGCGTGTTCGGATAAATTCTTGGCGTGCGGTGTCAAAGACGTCGTATGGCGAGGATGGTAATAGCGCCGCCTGACGACCTGATGCCTATCAAGTCGCTGTCTTCTCCAATGCGGCACTACCCCATGAAAACCGATACCAAACGGGCCATCGGACGAGCCCCTGCTTTTCCTCTGCTCACAGAGCGCGAGATCCGCTGCCTGCAGCTCGTTGCAGAAGGCAAGCGGTCTGACGAGGCGGCGAACGAACTCGGGCTATCCCGGGAAGATGTGAATGAAGCCCTGATCAACGCCCAGGAAAAGCTCGAGGCGAGCAACCTGATGCATGCGGTCAGCATCGCCATGCTCATCGGCGTGATCGACCATAGCGATCCTCCTCAACCGAAGTAAGCCGTACTCCCACGGCTGGCGGACCACTTCGGATGAACGCCTGGCGCGGCAACGCGCCAGGCATTTTTGTTTCAGACGCCTGTCGATCAGCCGTTGTGGCGCTGGAATACGAGCGTGGCGTTGGTACCGCCGAAGCCGAAGGAATTGGATAGCACGGTATCGATCTTGGCGTTGTCGATGCGCTTGCGAACCACCGGCACGCCTTCGAATTCGGGATCGAGCTCGGTCACGTGAGCGCTTTCGCCGATGAAGCCAGCTTGCATCATCAGGAGACCGTAGATCGATTCCTGAACACCCGCTGCGCCGAGCGAATGGCCGGTCAGCGACTTGGTCGACTGGATGTGCGGGATCCTGGCGCCGAAGACTTCGCGGATCGCGCCGATTTCCTTCGAATCACCCACCGGGGTCGAGGTGCCGTGGGTGTTGATGTAGTCGACATCGCCCTTCACCGTGGACAGCGCCTGACGCATGCAGCGGATGGCGCCTTCGCCCGAGGGAGCGACCATGTCGTAACCGTCGGAGGTTGCGCCATAACCGACGACCTCTGCATAGATCTTGGCGCCGCGAGCCTTGGCGTGCTCGAGTTCCTCAAGAACCAGAACGCCAGCGCCGCCGGCGATGACGAAGCCGTCACGCGAGACGTCATAGGCGCGCGAGGCGGTCGAAGGCGTGTCGTTGTACTTCGACGACATGGCACCCATGGCATCGAAGAGGCTCGACATGGTCCAGTCGAGATCCTCGTGACCGCCGGCGAAGACCATGTCCTGCTTGC
Source organism: Rhizobium sp. (assembly GCA_027533385.1). Classification (GTDB taxonomy): domain Bacteria; phylum Pseudomonadota; class Alphaproteobacteria; order Rhizobiales; family Rhizobiaceae; genus Allorhizobium. The sequence goes on from JAPZUE010000051.1 coordinate 87,573, forward strand.
CCCACTGGATCATCTCATAGGCATTGCCGATGCAGTGTGCCGAGGTCGAGCAGGCCGAGGAGATCGAGTAGTTGACGCCGTGCAGCTTGAACCAGGTGGCAAGGGTGGCGGACGCGGTCGATGACATGGCCTTCGGAACGGCAAAGGGGCCGATACGCTTCGGGCTGTTGTTCTGGCGGACGATATCGGCGGCTTCGACGATCTGCTTGGTCGACGGACCACCCGAACCCATGATGATGCCGACGCGCTCGTTCTGCTGATAATCCGCTTCTTCGAGGCCGGCATCGGCAATCGCCTGCTTCATGGCCACATGGTTCCAGGCACCGCCCTGGGACAGGAAGCGCATGGCACGGCGGTCGACCAACTCGGTCGGGTCCAGGGTGGGCTTGCCCCAGACCTGGCACTTGAAGCCGTGCTCGGCGAAATCGGGAGAAAAGGTGATGCCCGACTTCGCATCGCGCAGCGACGCCGTGACTTCGGCGGCATCGGCACCGATGGAGGACACGATGCCAAGACCTGTTACTACAACCCGTCTCATCTCTCAGACCTTCTTTATGAACTTCAGGTGCGGACCGGGCCGGATCAGGCCGTCTTGTCCTTTGACAGACCGACGCGCAGGTCGGTTGCCTGGTAGATAGTTTCACCATCGGCTTTCAGCCAGCCGTCCGCCGTGCCCAGCACGAGACGACCGCGCATGACGCGCTTGAAGTCGATGCCATATTCGAGGAGCTTGGTTTCGGGGCGCACCATGCCCTTGAACTTCACTTCGCCGGTCGAGAGTGCCATGCCGCGGCCCGGCTCGCCGAGCCAGCCAAGGAAGAAGCCCGTCAGCTGCCACATGCCGTCAAGGCCGAGGCAACCCGGCATGATCGGGTTGCCCTGGAAATGGCAGGGGAAATACCAGTCATCGGGACGCACGTCGTATTCGGCGCGGATATAGCCCTTGTCGAAGGCGCCACCGGTTTCCGAGATGTCGGTGATCCGGTGCACCATCAGCATCGGCGGCAGGGGGAGCTGCGCGTTGCCGGGACCAAAGAGTTCACCGCGGCCGCAGGCGAGGATTTCATCGTAGTTGTAGCTGGATTGTCTCGTAACCATTGTTCTTCTTCTTCCCCCCTCTGCTTCTCGTATCCGGGACCCATTAGAGCAAGACGGTGGCAAATTGAAGCCCCGTAGCCAATCCCTGCTTCCTTAAGGCCTTGTCCGCCTCATCCTAATCTCATCGTCGCATACAGGAAGGAAAAGGCCATCACCAGACCCGGGATGCCAAAAACCGTGCCACGGCAGGCCTCGGAGGGGGTGTCCTCCACTGCAACTATTGAAACAGCCTGATTTTGCAGTTATATCGACAGTCGTGCATGCTGACGCAGGGCACACAACGACTGGAGTGCGTCTTTGACGATGGCAACCTGCCAAACGGGTATCGAACTGAAACTGCGCCGCTCGGGCCTGCGCCCGACGAAACAGCGTATTGCGCTGGCTGGGCTTCTGTTCGCCAAGGGGGATCGCCATCTCACCGTCGAAGAGCTGCACGAGGAGGCGCTTGCCGCCGACTTTCCGGTGTCGCTTGCGACCGTCTACAACACGCTTCACCAGTTCACCGAGGCCGGTCTGATCCGGGTTCTGGCGGTGGAGAGCTCGAAGACCTATTTCGATACGAATGTTTCCGACCATCATCACTTCTTCGTTGAAGGTGAGAACAAGGTCCTCGACATTCCGATCAACAATATCAGCATCGACAACCTGCCTGCCCCGCCGGAAGGCATGGAAATCGCGCATGTCGATGTGGTTATCCGCCTGCGCCCCAAGCAGAGCTGATTTTCTCCTCAAACCTTACATGACCTCGTCAGGGTGCCTTCCAGGCTTGTGCTTGTAGGTCGGAAAGGTCCAGCCGAAATGGAGAGCACCGCCCCTGATCAGGAAGGCTGCGAGCGCGCCGATGGCTGATGCGGCATAAAGCGGCATGCCGAATTCGTTTGTGGCAGTGAAGACAGCCGCACCGGCGAGGGCCGCAGTAATATAAATCTCCGGTCGCAAGAGGACTGAGGGCTCGTTGGCGAGCAGATCGCGCAGCACCCCGCCAAGGCTTGCGGTCAGCGTTCCAGTGACGATCGCGATTGTCGGCGAACCCGTGGCCGCGAGACCTTTTGCCGCTCCCATGACGCAATAGGCCGAGAGACCGATGGCATCGAGCCAGATCAGCAGGCGATAGCGCGATTCGACAAGATGGGCGGTGAAGAACACGACAACGCCGATTGCGCAGCAGATCAGAATGTAATCCGGGTTCAGAACCCAGAAGACGGGCACGCGGCCCAGCACGATGTCGCGCACCGTTCCGCCGCCGAGCCCCGTGACGACGGCAAAAAACAGGAAGCCGATCATGTCGAGCTGTTTGCGCGAGGCCGCCAGCGCGCCGGTCGCGGCAAACAGGGCGATCCCCGCATAGTCGAGATAAGACAGGAGCGACATGGCTTCTTTCCTTGCTGGGTCAGTTTCGGCCAGATTTGCAGCATGCCGTTAAGGGTGAGGCAAGACGCTGGCGCTAGACTTGCGCCTCGTTCAGCACAGATTGCGATCCGGAGTCCAGACCGTGTCTTTTCTCGCCCGCCTCTTTCTCGTCGCCGCTGCCGGCCTGTTTGCCGTCCCCGCCGCCGCCCAGCAGGAGTTGCTGCAGGATCCCGAAGTCTACGAGAAGAACCATTACGCCAAGCGATGCGATGTCGTGCAGTATGGCAGCGGCTTCATCGACCGAATCGACATCAACAATGACGGCATCACCGATGCGGTCACAAACAGCAGCGAGATCGTCTGCGACGGTGTGCGCGGCCCGGACTGCACGGCAGATGGCTGCCCCTTCAATTTCTATCTGCAGGTCAAGGAAGGCGGCTATTTCATGATCGCCACCGCGCAGATGTATTCCTACGACTTCATCCAGCGTTTCGGAAACATGGTCTTCATATTGAAGATGCATCCGCGCTATTGCGAGCGCGAAGAGGGCCAGGAACCCTGCGCGATGATGGTTCGCGTGCGTGGCACGAAGTTCCTGACGATTTCAAAGAAGTGATGCCGCGCTATGGCGCGGGGAAGACTGCGTCGATGCGGCCCAGCGCGCGATAGGCGGCCAGCCCCACCCATTCCCTTGCCGCAGTCGACATCTGCTGCGCGTTGAGCGTCGGCTGGGTGAAATCGAGGGCAAAGGACAGGTTGCCGGCCGTGCGATAGTCGACGGGCCAGGGGGTCACCTCGACGCCCGCCTTGCGGAAAAGGCCAACGGAACGCGGCATGTGGAAGGCCGATGTGATCAGCAAGCAGTCGTCGAGGCCGTTGGAGGCCAGCAGATCGCGGCTATTCTGGGCGTTCTCATCGGTGTTTCTCGAACTCGTTTCGGCAATCAGCCTGTCGCGCGAGATCCCGAAGGCCTCGAAAAAGCGGATCGAGGCGGCAGCGTCGCCTTCCAGGACGCCACTCAAGGAGCCGTCACCACCGGAAACCAGGATCTTCGCCTCCGGATAGCGCATGGCGAGCCGCAGGCCTTCGACAAAACGATCGGCGGCCTGATTGAGGTCAACGCCGCCACGAGCCGTGGTCACCTCCGTCTCGAAGGCGCCACCCAGCACGATCATGCAGCCAAGTTGTGCGGGATCTCGCTCCGGACGTGGAAAGCGGGCCTCCAGCGTCTGCAAGAGCACGGAGCCGAGCGTCGTATAGAGCGTCAGGAAAAGGATTATCAGAGCGAGCGACAGCGACGCGGCGGCAAGGCGCGGGCGTCGGAACCAGATCAGGACAAGACAGACGCTCCCGAACAGGAAGACGAGGGACAGCGGCTGGACGGCATTCCAGAACAGTTTGGAAAACACGAACACAGCCCAATCTCCTTGCCCAAGCCATCAGGTCCTACGGAAAGCTCCCTGCCGTTACGGAAAGAAAGCCTCGCTCAAGGACGCGTTACTAAACCCTCGAACCACTGTCATCACCGCTCTTCTGAATTTTCCGGGAGGAACCCCATGCGATTTGCCATCGACACCGTGGACGACTCCGGCAATGACCGCCTCTATATCGGCACGCCTGTTGAAGTCAGCGAGGACAAGCTGCATCTGAAGCTGCGCGACGGCGAGGTGAAACTCGACATCCGCAAGATCATCGACTGGTTCCAGATCGACCTGTCGGAAAACGGCGAGCGGGTGGAGCTGTTTCAGCGGTGAGTGGGCTGACGCGGTGCGCGGCCGACGCCAAGCCGATCCACACCGCAGCATAAGACACGCGATGTGTTCGCGAAACAATCGTCAGTTTCTCTAAGGGAGTTTTGGTGGAGCTAAGCGGGATCGAACCGCTGACCTCTTGCATGCCATGCAAGCGCTCTCCCAGCTGAGCTATAGCCCCATCAGGGTACCGGGTAATTTCCGGCTCCGGGAACCCCGTTGAAAGCAGCGCTTTCGTCGGGGTGGCGGCTTGATACTTCCGGTTATCGGAGATGGCAAGCCGAAAAATGAAAGCCCGGGCATTTTTTTGTGCCCGGGCCCGAAATGCTTGAATTTTCAGACTTCGTCGTCGTCGCCAGTGACGCCGATGAGGCCGGACATGTCGTCGTCATCATCGTCTTCGTCGGCTTCGAGGAAGGTGTCGTCGTCGTCGCCGTCGATCTCGACGTCATCGTCGCCGATATCGGGAAGATCGTCGCCGCCGGCCGCGTCGTCGCCGTCCTCGAGCGAGACGAGCTCGACATCGGTGTTTTCGGTATCGACTTCTGCGACGTCCTCTTCTTCAGCCTTTTCCATGATGGCTGCGACCGACGTTTCCTCGAAATAGGAAAGCGGCCAGGACTTGCCCGTGTACGGCGACACGATCGGGTCCTTGTTCAGGTCGTAGAATTTCTTGCCGGTGTCGGGGCAAGTGCGTTTCGTTCCAAGTTCTGCCTTCGCCACTGTCAAAGCCTCATGAAGTCGTGAAGATTAAGGGCATGCGCCTAGCGCCCGGCACGAGGCCGGCCAAACTGTAGTCGGTCCCCTTAATCGCTGGCGCACGTCCTGTCAAAGGCAATCTGCGCAGGTATTTTGGCAAGCTGCCGATCGCATGCATCGCTTGGCAATCCCATCCAAGATTTGTATCAGCGGGGACATGACAGGCAGAATGGAAGAGGGCCGGATGATCATCGCCATCGACGGACCGGCTGCAGCCGGCAAGGGGACGCTGTCGCGCCGGATCGCGGAGACCTACGGCTTCCATCATCTCGACACGGGGCTCACCTATCGGGCGACCGCGAAGGCACTGCTCGATGCCGGCCTGCCACTCGATGACGAGGCGGTTGCCGAGCGGATGGCTCTGGCCGTCGAACTGGCTGGGCTCGATCGCGACATTCTCTCTGCCCACGAGATCGGCGAGGCGGCCTCGAAGATCGCCGTGATGCCGGCGGTTCGCCGGGCACTCGTCGAGGCCCAGCGCGCGTTTTCGAAACGTGCGCCCGGCACGGTGCTCGACGGGCGTGATATCGGCACGGTCGTTTGCCCCGAGGCGCCCGTAAAGCTCTATGTCACGGCCTCTCCCGAGGTGCGCGCAAAACGGCGCTATGACGAAATCCGGTCGAAGGGCGGCCAGGCCGATTTCGAGGCGATCTTTGCGGATGTGAAGAAGCGCGACGAGCGCGACATGGGACGCGCTGACAGCCCATTGAAACCAGCGGATGACGCGCACTTGCTAGACACGTCCGAAATGAGTATAGAGGCCGCATTCTTGGCGGCGAAGGCTCTCGTCGACGCTGCCCTGACGAAATGAAGTGACCAGGGGCCGGCAAAGCCGGTGCCTGAGGGCCGACATCCAGTCCCCGCGCCGGAATTGCTCTTTTGAAGAGCGGATCGGTTGCCGGCCAAGATCAACACCAACCCCCGGCGCTCACGCATCCAGTGGGATGCGACTAGGAGATTTCATGTCTGTTTCTACCCCGTCGCGCGAGGACTTCGCAGCCCTCCTTGAGGAATCCTTTGCCAAGACCGATCTGGCCGAAGGCTATGTTGCCAAGGGCATCATCACGGCCATCGAAAAGGACGTCGCCATTGTTGACGTCGGCCTGAAGGTCGAAGGCCGCATCGCTCTGAAGGAATTCGGTGCACGCGCCAAGGACGGTTCGCTGAAGGTCGGCGACGAAGTCGAAGTTTACGTCGAGCGCATCGAAAACGCTCTCGGCGAAGCAGTTCTGTCGCGCGAGAAGGCTCGTCGCGAAGAAAGCTGGATCAAGCTCGAAGCCAAGTTCGAAGCTGGCGAGCGCGTTGAAGGCGTCATCTTCAACCAGGTCAAGGGCGGCTTCACGGTTGACCTCGACGGCGCCGTTGCCTTCCTGCCGCGTTCGCAGGTGGACATCCGTCCGATCCGCGACGTCACCCCGCTGATGCACAACCCGCAGCCCTTCGAAATCCTCAAGATGGACAAGCGTCGCGGCAACATCGTTGTATCGCGTCGTACGGTTCTCGAAGAGTCCCGCGCCGAGCAGCGTTCTGAAATCGTTCAGAACCTCGAAGAAGGCCAGGTTGTTGACGGCGTCGTCAAGAACATCACCGATTACGGTGCGTTCGTTGACCTGGGCGGCATCGACGGCCTGCTGCACGTCACCGACATGGCATGGCGCCGCGTCAACCATCCTTCGGAAATCCTGTCCATCGGCCAGTCGGTCAAGGTTCAGATCATCCGTATCAACCAGGAAACCCACCGCATCTCGCTCGGCATGAAGCAGCTCGAGTCGGATCCGTGGGATGGCATTGCTGCCAAGTACCCGGTTGGCAAGAAGATCTCCGGTACCGTCACGAACATCACCGACTACGGTGCATTCGTCGAGCTGGAGCCGGGCATCGAAGGCCTGATCCACATCTCGGAAATGTCCTGGACGAAGAAGAACGTTCATCCCGGCAAGATCCTTTCGACCACGCAGGACGTCGATGTCGTCGTTCTCGAAGTCGATCCGTCGAAGCGCCGTATCTCGCTCGGTCTCAAGCAGACCCTCGAGAACCCGTGGCAGGCATTTGCCTACAGCCACCCGGCCGGCACTGAAGTCGAAGGCGAAGTCAAGAACAAGACCGAATTCGGCCTGTTCATCGGCCTCGAAGGCGACGTTGACGGCATGGTTCACCTGTCGGATCTCGACTGGAACCGTCCGGGCGAGCAGGTCATCGAAGAGTACAACAAGGGTGACGTGGTCAAGGCCGTCGTTCTCGACGTCGACGTCGAGAAGGAGCGCATCTCGCTCGGCATCAAGCAGCTCGGCCGTGATTCGGTCGGCGAAGCTGCCCAGTCAGGCGACCTGCGCAAGAACGCTGTCGTCTCGTGCGAAGTCATCGGCATCAACGATGGCGGCATCGAAGTGAAGCTCGTGAACCACGAAGACATCACCTCGTTCATCCGTCGCGCCGACCTGTCGCGTGACCGTGACGAGCAGCGTCCGGAGCGTTTCTCGGTTGGTCAGGTTGTCGACGCCCGCGTCACCAACTTCTCCAAGAAGGACCGCAAGGTCATGCTGTCGATCAAGGCTCTCGAGATCGCAGAAGAGAAGGAAGCCGTTGCTCAGTTCGGTTCGTCCGACTCGGGCGCGTCGCTCGGCGACATCCTGGGTGCGGCCCTGAAGAACCGCAACAACGACTAATCCTCGCTGTTGAGTAAATGCAAAGAACCCGTCGGGAGCGATCCCGGCGGGTTTTTTCTTTTGCGGCTGTGATTGTCAGGTGAGCCCGGCCATTCGGAGATAGAGCTCATGGGCGGGCTCCGGCTGGAGCTGCAGGGCTTTATCCGAGGGCGGCGGCAGCAATGGCCTATCGGAGACGGTCGTCTCGGCGGCGTCCGAAGCGATTGCCGTGGTCACCGGGCCCGAAGCTTCCGTTTCGCCGGCCGTGTGCGCGTCTTGATCACCGGCCTCTTCTTCGGCGTCCCGACCCGTGTCCCGCTCATCTCTGCCCTGGCTGTCCTCGTCCTCCTCCTCCTCGACACGCTCCATCTCGCCGTCATCGGCGATCAGATAGGGTACGAAAGGCAGAGGCATTCCTTCGCGGACAATGGGGTTGCGGAGCAGAGCCTGCTCGGGCACGGGGATGGGGAGAGGCAGCGGACGTTCGTCCCCGGGATTCCTGGTGGCGGCTTCGGGCGTCTGGGCAGCCTCTTCGGCAGCGCTGCGGAAAGTCTCGCCGGCTGCACCATCCTTGAGAGCCGGCTCGGCGACGGTCTTCTCTGAGCCTGGCCGGGCCGATGGTCTGGCTGCAGCCTGCGGATCGAAAGGCAGCGTCTTCAGCTGCAAGAGTGTGCGGACAAAATCCGTTTCGAACAATTCGGCGAGCCAGCTTGTCGGAGTCGGTGTGGCAGGCCGGGTCTGCGTCTGGGCAGACATGGCCGGGCTGGCCGAGGCGGCGGATCGATCTGCGGATGGTCGCAGGCCGTCCTGGACAGGTTCGTCGGCCTGGCGCGGCATATTCGGTGCGGCTTCAGTCCGTTCGATGCCATTTCTACGCAATTGGACCGCTTCCGGCGTGGCGGAGGATCGGCCACGCATTTCGGGTGCCTCGCCTGCCTGCCGCGCAGTCGCGGCTTTTGGATCGGGCTGGCCGGTAATGCCGTTGCGCGATGTCTCCGGAAATTCGCTGGTGGTATCCAGATCCTGCGAGAGGGGCGCTGAAGATGGAGGCGCGCCCCTTGGGAAGGCTGTGACGTCCTGACCCGAACGTACCAGCGAGGCGGAAGAGGAGGAGGAGCCGATATCTCCCCTGCCCCGGGCTTCGCCTCCAGGCATCCTCTGCGGTTGACCTGGATCGACCATAGGCTGGGCGGTCCGTTGAGGATCGGCGGACGGCCGGCTGCTGTCATTGGCGGCGGTGGGACGGCCCGAGCCAGGTGCGCCGCCTCGCCCTTCGGCCGCAACTTCGCGGTAAGACGAGATCACCGAGCGCATCGCGCCGTCCCTGTCGGTCTGGCGGTAGAGTTCGAGATAGAGTGCGAGCGTGGCACGCTCCGGCCCGGAGGGATTGGCCATGGCCTCCAGCAGCGTGCGCAGCTGCAATCCGGCAAAGGATTGGGTCAAAAGCTTCTGCAGCCGGAGGCGATCGGCCTGGGGCAGATTTGCGATACCCTCGATGAGGCGGCCCATATAGTCGTTCAGGCTTTCGTCCGGGCGCTGCTCGATCTTCAGCGCGCTGCCCAGAACCTCAGCGAGTGCCGCGAGGTTCTGAGACATGCGTTCGGGACCGGAGAGCAGCATGATATTGAGCTGTCCTGCAATCGCCGAATTCTGGCTGAGGGCTGCCGGCTGCGCTGCCGAAGGAAGCGCCACTGGTCGAGGCGTTGCCGAGGGATCGGGACGCAGCTTTGGCTCGGTCGCCGTAAATGTTGCAGGGGACGCAGGGACTGGAGGAAGCATAGGCAACCTCTCCGGTTCTGGTGCCTCGGGATTCTTTGCATCCGGTGGATCATGACGGCGTGACACGAAAGCAGTCACTTCGTCGGCTCACACCGATCCTCAATCCTCCCGCATTATGGTTAACGAAACCCTAAATTGATCGAGTGGCAGGGTACTCCAGCCTCGCGCACAGATGGGTGTGCATGATGGAAGCGCGGCGGACCATATTCTCATCAAGCAATCACAGGCCCAGGCATGACAGACAATCTTCTCCTGAACACCGACAGCTACAAGCTTGGCGTCTTTCTTCAGTATCCGCAGAATACGCGCGCCGTCAGCGCCTTCGTCACCACTCGGGGGCACTCGTTTCGGCCCGAGGTGATGTTCTTCGGACTGCAGATGTTCCTGAAACGATATCTGTCCAAGCCGATTACCAGTGCGGACATCGACGAGGCGGAGGAAGTCGCACGCGCCCATGGCCAGCCTTTTGACCGCAGGGGTTGGGAGCATATTCTCAAGACCCATGGTGGGGTGCTGCCTCTCAAGATCGAGGCCCTTCCGGAAGGCCTGGCCATCCGCCGCGGGGTACCTGTCATGCAGGTGGTCAATACCGATCCGCTGGTGCCCTGGCTCACCTCCTATATGGAGACGGCACTGCTTCGGGCGGTGTGGTATCCTTCGACCGTCGCCACCACGGCCTGGCGGCTGCGTCTTGCGATCCAGCCATTTCTCGACCGGACAACCGACGACCCTGCGGGACTGCAGCCGAGCCGGATCAGCGACTATGGCTGCCGCAGCACATCAAGCACCGAGCAGGCCGCCATCGGCGGTGCGGCGCATCTGGTGCATTTCAACAGCTCGGATTCGCTACCAGCCATCCTTCAGGCACGCCGCTTCTACCATGCTTCCATGCCGGCCTATTCGATTCCGGCAGCCGAGCACGGGACGATCATCGCATGGGGTCAGGGGCGAGAGGTCGATGCCTACTCCAACATGATCGACAATTTCGCGAGCTTCGGCGCCTATTCCGTCGTTTCAGACAGTTTCGACCTGCACAATGCCGTCTCGGAGATCTGGGGCAAGAGGCTGCAGACAAAGGTGCGTGCCGCCGGCGGCGTTTTGGTCGTGCGTCCCGACAGCGGCGACCCGATCGACACGCCCGTCCAGGTGGTCGCGCAGCTCGCCTACGCCTTCGGCACCCGGCTCAACGGCAAGGGATTCAAGGTGCTCGACGGCAATGTGCGGGTTATTCAGGCAGATGGGGTGTCGATACAGGACATCCAGATGATTCTCGGCAGGCTCGAAGGCATGGGCTTTTCGGCCGAGAACATTTCCTTCGGCATGGGATCGGGACTGCTGCACAAGATCAACAGGGACACCATGTCCTTCACAATGCGCACGAGCGCCGTGCAGGATGATGGCGGACAATGGCATCCGATCGCCCGGCGTCCTTCCAATCCGCAGGAAAAGGCGCCGATGGCCGGCCGAATGGCCGCGATTGCCGATGGCTACGACATCGTGGCCATACCGCTCCAGGATCTCGGGAACAGGACCAACCTTCTGCAGCCGGTCTGGCAGGATGGCAGGCTGATGGTGGATTGGAGCCTAGAGGAAATCCGGGCACGTGCGACGGCCGCGAGTTTGCCTCGTTAACTCATACATCCACGAGGCGCATGTAACTCGGATAGAGGCCGGCCTCATCAGAGGGTAGCGGCACGCGCTCGCCGAAGGCCTCGTCCGAACGGCTGCGCTCGTCGACGATGAAGGCATCGAGCCAGTTGGCCGGTGCATATCGCGGACCTTCTTCGATTGCGGCTTGGTCGGCGGACGATTCGATCAGATCGACATCATAGATGGAGGGGTTACGCGATACCGAGTCGAGGAGGATACTGGATGCTTCCGTCATGGTCGCCTGATCAACGCCTTTGTCACACGGGAGACTTGAAAGACCCGTTTTTGCCACCGATTTGTATGTGGGGATGATGCGAAGTCTGGGTTAACGAAACCTTGGCGAACTTCGCAGAAGCCCTCCCAATTCTCATCCATGAGAAGATCTAGGCATGAGCGTCAGGCCACCTGTTTTCCTGCTGTCATCGAAACCTGGTGAGGTGCCGACGCCGCTTGATGTGGAGCTTGCCGGCGAGAAAGCGGATGCTCTGGGCCGAGCAGGTCGCAAGGCGGAAGACGCTCTCCTGAGGCTGTCGCTCGCACGTGATCAGGGCAAGACGGACCTCGACGATCTGCTTCACGAGGCGGCAGATGCCGTATTCGGCCTGATGGTTCAAAGGGAGCTTTGCGGCTTGCGAAACCAGGCCGACATGATCCGACGCTACGCCATCCCCGCAGATGTCATCGCCCGCGTTGGTGTCAGTCGCCGCAGATAGGCGCCGAAGGATCAGCTATGGGCAAAGATATCGGTTTCTTCCCAGCCGAGCAGGTCGAGCTTTGAGCGGGTGGGCAGGAAGGCGAAGCAGGCCTCGGCATGCTCGATGCGACCGTCCCGCACCAGACGCTGGGTCAGCTTGTCCCGCAGCGCGTGCAGGTGAAGGACATCGGAAGCGGCATATTCAAGCTGGGCCTGGCTCAAGGTCTCGGCCGCCCAGTCCGAGGATTGCTGCGCCTTGGAGATATCCACCTCCAGCAGCTCCTTGAGATTGTCCTTCAGCCCATGGCGATCGGTATAGGTCCGACTGAGGCGGGAGGCGATCTTGGTGCAGAAGATGTTCGTCGTCGTCACGCCGAAGGTGTGAAAGAGTACGGCGATGTCGAACCTGCCGTAATGAAAGATCTTCTGCCGCGCGGGATCGGCAAGCATGGCTGTCAGATTGGGCGCAGCCGTCTGGCCTCTGGCGATGCGGATGACGTCGGCAGTGCCATCACCGGGAGACAGCTGGACCACGCAGAGGCGATCACGACGCGGGACGAGGCCCAGGGTCTCGGTGTCGATCGCGATTGCATCCACATAGCGCGCAGCATCTTCCGCTGCGATATCTCCCTCGTGATAGCGAATCGTCGTCATGCAGATCTCCGGAACCCACTCAAGCTTCCTGCCGCTATAGCCCAAAGCGCCTGCCGGCACCATCCTGAGGGCCCTCGCTGGCACGCTCACCGGCGAAGTTCGCAGAGGCACGAGACGGATAACAGCCTTGTGATAGGCGCATGCAGTCATCGTAGGCAGCCCTCCTGGCTGCATATTAGATGCGCAAACGCACTTTCATTTCCCGGAAACCGCGCCGATTCGAAAGGAATCAGGGGCAATTCGCATTCATCTGGCCGACACCACCCGACATGCCCGAGGCTAGCTATGCGCCAAACGCACTGCTGCGTTGCAACAACGGTGATTGGCAGGCCAAAGCGATGTGAGTATAACAAAACCATCGAAGCGGCGCACTCCTCCTCCCAGTGCCGCTCGGTAGGATCGGCAATACTCCTCCTCCTCCCAATTGCCGATCAAGTTTAAGAGCCTGGCGCATCCTCCTCCCGCGCCAGGCTCTTTTCATTTCAGGCCTCCTTCACTGATTATTCCTCCATGGCGCCCACGGCGGTCACTTCCGCTTGCTGCATGCGGTCGCGGGGCCATATAAGGCCTTCTGCTTGCAAGACGCTCAGGAGGCATTCATGACGGTGAAGTTTGGCACAAGCGGCCTGAGGGGTCTTTCGACGGATCTGGTCGGCTCGGTATCGGCGCTTTACTCAACCGCATTCGCCCGGCACATGCTGGAGAGCGGCGCGCTGACATCAGGTGCTCCCATTGTCATTGGCCGCGATTTTCGGCCCTCGAGCCCGGACATCTCCGCAACCATCATGGCTGCCATGAAGCGGCTCGGCCTGCATCCCATCGATTGCGGAACAATCCCGACACCGGCACTCGCCCTTTATGGTGCCTCGATCGGCGCAGCCGGCATCATGGTGACGGGCTCCCATATTCCTGCGGATCGGAACGGTATCAAGTTCTACCGGCCCGATGGCGAGATCAACAAGGCCGATGAAGACGCAATCACCCGAATCGCGCAGGAACTCAAGGAGGATATAGAGGCCAACAGGGTCGAGGCGGGATCCGGCGATGATCGCGAAGCGGATGCCACCCGGCTCTTCATCGACCGCAATCTCGGCATCCTTGCGCCCGACGCCCTGAAGGGCAAGCGAATCGGGATCTACCAGCACAGTTCCGTCGCCCGGGACATGCTGGTCACCGTCTTCGAACAGTGTGGCGCGACCGTGTTTCCACTGGGGCGCTCGGAAGAGTTCATCCCCGTCGATACGGAAGCCGTCTCGGCTGATACCGTGGCGCAACTCGCCAAATGGACGGACGAGCTTGCACTGGATGCGGTGCTCTCGACCGATGGGGACGGAGATCGGCCGCTGGTGGCCGACGAACACGGCGTGCCGCTGCGTGGTGACCTGCTCGGCTTGATCGTTTCGCGGTTCCTCGGCGCAAAGGTCGTCGCCACGCCTGTCACGTCGAATTCCGGTCTGGAACAGGACGGGGGCTTTGCCGTTCGCCGCACCCGCGTCGGCTCACCTTTTGTCATTGCCGCGATGGAAGAGGCGCTTGCGGCCGGCGAGAGAAGCGTGCTGGGCTTCGAGGCGAATGGCGGCCTGATGCTCGGTTCCGATTTCACCCTCGGCGAGAAAGCGATCACGGCGCTTCCGACCCGGGACAGTTTCCTGCCAGCACTGGCGGTGCTCGGAACCGCCGCCAAACGGGGACTGTCGCTCTCGCAGCTGGTCGAGGATTTCAGTCTGCCCGTGGCGCTCAGCGATCGTCTGGAGAATTATGCCAGCGAGCGCAGCACCTCGCTGATGGCGCATCTGAGGGCTTCGCGGGAACAGTTGTCCGCATTTCTCGCCCCGCTTGGCGAGGTGGCGACGGTGAGCGATATCGACGGGCTGCGCGTGACGCTGGCCGATGGTCGCGTCATCCATTTCCGTCCATCGGGCAATGCCCCGGAAATGCGCTGCTATGTCGAGGCGGCAGACAAGGCGAGTGCTGCCTCGCTCCTGGAAGAGGGGCTTTCGCTGCTGGGGCGCTGGTCGGTCTGAACCATAGGAGATCCTGCGGCGTATTGGTCATAACAGAACCAAGAGGATGTCATGACCAAAATCGCCTGGATTACCGGTTCCAGCACCGGCATCGGTCGCGCACTTGCCGAACGGCTTGTGCGTGACGGATATCGTGTCGCCGTCAGTGCGCGCAGTGAAGAAGGCCTTGCGACGATTGCCGCGAGCCATCCCGGCAAGGTGGGCGTTTATCCGCTCGACGTCACGCAGCCCGATGCCGTGAAGCAGGTGTTTCAGCGGATCGAGAGCGAGATGGGTCCTGTCGATCTCGCCGTTTTTGCCGCCGGTTCCTACACGCGCGATTACGCAGAGGATTTCGACAGCGCACGCACGCGCCAGATGTTCGAATTGAACGTGCTGGCGACGGCGTCGTGCCTGGAAACCGTCATGCCGGCCATGATAGCCCGCCGCCGCGGCCATATCGCGGTCGTCGCTTCGGTTTCCGGCTATGTCGGCCTGCCGGGTGCTGCGACCTATGGAGCGACCAAGGCAGCACTCAACGTCATGTGCGAGGCGCTCTATCCCGAGCTGGAGCGGCATGGCGTCAAGATGACCATCATCAACCCGGGCTTCGTGGATACGCCGCTGACGAAGAAGAACGATTTTCCGATGCCGTTCCTGATTTCTTCGAAAGAAGCCGCAGACACCATCGCCAGGGGGCTGGAAAAGGGCAAGTTCGAGATCATCTTCCCGTGGAAGATGGCGCTGGCGATCCGGTTTCTGCACGCCCTGCCGCACGGCCTGCGCTTTGCACTGACGCGCAAGATGCTCCGGCCCAAGCCGTGAGCTACTGCATAATTCCTTAAATCGGAATCGATTTAAGGTGAAAATTATGCAGCAGATATAAAGCGCTACAGCGAACCTTTGTGCGCCATGTTTGGCGCACGGCGCTGTAGAACGTCGACATCCTCACACGTGGCTTATGTTCAGGCTGGCTTGTCCAGCCTGAACTGTACGACGTCGATGCGACCAAAGCGGAAGCCAACTGCGCAATAATGCAGATAAAGCCGCCACATGCGGTAGAAGCGGCGATCGAAGCCGAGCGGCTCGATCTTCTGCCAGTTGGCGGTGAACGCGCTGTCCCAGGCGATCAGCGTCCGGTCATAGTCGCGACCGAACCGGAAGCGATCTCCAACGGCCAGTCCTGCAGCCTCAGCATCCCGTTCGAAGACGGTCACGGACGGGAGCATGCCGCCCGGGAAGATGTAGGTCTGGATGAAATCGGCACTGCGGCGATAGTAGTCGAAGCGGCTTTCATCAATGGTGATCGTCTGGATCAGCGCCTGGCCGCCCGAGACGAGGCGTTCCTGTACGGTCTTGAAATAGACCGGCCAGTTTTCTTCGCCAACGGCCTCGAACATCTCGATCGATACAATCTTGTCGTATTGCCCGCGGCAGTCGCGATAGTCTTCAAGGCGGATGTCAACGCGGTCGGCGAAACCCGCCTTTTCCAAGCGCTCACGGGCAAACTTCGCCTGCTCGGTGGACAGGGTCAGGCAGGTGACCCGACAGCCGGTCTTGCGGATCGCGTGTTCGGCAAAGCCGCCCCAGCCACAGCCGATTTCCAGCACATGATCATCCGGACCGATCTTCAACTCCTCGACGATGCGGGCGTATTTGGCTTCCTGTGCATCGGCGAGCGTCATACCCGGCTGGCTGTAGAGCGCCGACGAATAGGTCATGGTCAGGTCGAGCCAGAGACCGTAAAAGGCGTTTCCGAGATCGTAGTGATAGGCGATGTTACGCCGGCTACCCTTCTTCGAATTGCGGCGCAGCTTGTGGCGCAGTCGGGCGAGCGCCATGAAGATCGACGAAGAGGCGAGCACGCGGCCGAGCTGCGGCTCGTTGGCGAGAGCCAGTTCGAGCACCGCGCCGATATCGGGTGAATCCAGATCCCCATCCATGAAGGACTGGGCAAATCCCAGGGTCCCGCTCGTCAGTATCCGCAGGACCGGGCTCGTATTGCGGACGCAGAGCACGGCATTGGGGCCGGGCGTCGCGCCGATGGCGACATGTTCGCCATAACCTTCGAACTGCAGGGTCAGCCGGCCGACGGCAATGCGGTCGGCCCAGCGACACATCATCCGCTGCCAGAATGTGAGAGAGCTAACGACAGGGTGCATTTCCTGTTCAGCGTGACTCATGACTTGTTCATCCCATTCTGCACAACGATCGTGGAGGCTATTCTGGCTGCGGCTGGCTTGTGTCGATAGATCGGAACTCCCTTCCACCAGAGCTTCAGCGCCTCCCAGTGAATGCCCCCCATCACCTTGAGGGTCATCAAAGGATACTTCAGCACCATGTGCAACAAGCCTTTGTCTGACAAAGGACGGCGCCTGCCGGAAAAAGTTGCAAACAAAAGCGGGCCTTCCGGATCATTTTCGCCAATGTTGATGGCCACGTCGTCCGAAGGCGGGCTGATGCGGAAATTGTATTCGCAGTTCATCGGCATGAAGGGGGAAACATACATTTCCTTGGCGCAACGGTGCCGCAGGATCGCACCACCATCGGCCTTCACGGGGATCACATAGGTGTGGCGCTCGTTGAAGGTGTTGCAGACCTCGTAAAGCACGGCTTCGAGGGCGCCATCTGCGCGGTAGCAGAAATAAACGGTCAGCGGGTTGAAGACGTAGCCTAGGATCCGCGGATAGCAGAGCATGCGGATCTTCCAATCCGTGGCTTTCAGACCCGCCGCCGAAAGTCGCTCTTCCACCCAGTTGCGGAGCTCGCCGGGCCGGCCATTGCCGTGGTCGACGTCATGCACGGAATAGAGGGCTGCCCGGTTATAACCAAACAGCCGCATGCGTCCGTTCAGCTCCTCAATTTCGTCGAGATCGACGAGCAGCGAGAAGACGCTGTAGCGCAGGCTGTGCTTCTTCGGCCGGCTGCGGACATGCAGCACATGCCCGGCATAGATTGCGGAATTCAGGGTCATTCCGCAGCCTCGAGCTGGCGGCTGATGACGATGCGGCCAGACTCGTTGGGAACCGACCAGGGACGACGGACACCACCGAGAGCCTCCGCCACGGCCAAGCCGGCCTGCAGCCCATCCTCGTGGAAGCCACTGCCGAAATAGGCGCCGCAGAACCATGTCTTGCGACGTCCCTGCAGCCCCCAGATCCGGCGCTGCGCGCGAATGGCCGCAACGTCGAACAGCGGATGTTCATAGTTGAAGGTCTTGATGATCTTCGACGGATCGATCGGGCGGCATGGATTCAAGGTGACGAAGAGCGGGGTTGCCGGATCGAGCGACTGAAGCTTGTTCATCCAGTAGGTCACGCAAAGGGTTTCGCTGGCATCGGCCTGTGTTTCGGCCACGTAGTTCCAGCTCGACCACACGGCCTTGCGCTTCGGCATCAGCCGCTCGTCCGAATGCAACACGGCCAGGTTCGGCGTGTACTGGAAGGATTCCAGGATCTCACGCTCTTCGCTGTCTGCATCTTCGAGAAGGTCGATGCTCTGGTTGGCGTGGGTGGCAAGCACAATCTCGTCAAAAGTTTCGACATGTCCATGCACATCGGTCACCTCAACGCCGGAGATCCCGCGCCGAACACCGGTCACTGCGGTTCCGAGGCGAACTTCGCCGCTGAAATCGGCGAGAATGCGGGCAACATATTCACGGCTGCCGCCCTTCACGGTCCTCCAGCGCGGGCGATCCTTGAGCACCAGCAAGCCATGGTTGGCGAAGAAGCGAATGAAGGCATGCAGCGGATAGAGCCGCATTTCGGACGCCGTCGTCGACCAGATGGCCGCGCCCATCGGCAAAAGATGATCCTCCACAAAGGAGGGCGCATAGTTGGCGGAGGCGAGATAATCGCCGAGCGAAACACCTTCGAGTTCCGGTCGTTCGAGAAGACCGGGAGCTTCCTTGTAGAAGCGAAGAATGTCCTTCACCATGCGCCAGAAGCGTGGGCGGAAGATGTTCGACTTCTGGCCCATCAGGCCGGACAGGCCGGAGCCGGAATATTCAAAGGCTCCATCGCCGAGCGAAGCGGCAAAGGACATGTTCGACGGCAGTGTCGGGACGTTGAGCTGCTCGAACAGTTTCACCAGATTGGGATAGTTCCGGTCATTGTAGACGATGAAACCGGTATCGACGGGAATATCCTTGCTGGCCCCGGGCGCAAGCACCGTGTTGGAATGGCCACCTGGACGGTTTTCCGTTTCGTAAAGGACGACATCGACACTTTTCGAGAGCAGCCACGCACAAGAAAGACCCGAAATTCCCGAACCGACGACCGCGATCCTGCGTTTACCGCCGATTGCGGCCTTCGTAATACCAGTGTCCATTATCCGCCCTTTATCAAGTGTTCCATCCAATGGAATTGTCTTGGATTACGCAAGGCAATTCTCAATGGATCGATGCTCGCGAATAAATTCACATTTGGTGATCCGGTCGAAGGGCAACGCCGTAGACCACTCCATGATGAACGCGATACACATCTCGGCAGATGCGTGCCACAATGACCCCGGGCGGACTGCACGGCAACAGGTCGTTGCGCCGCTCAAACGAGGGAAAAAAAGCGTTTCGATGACCGAGTCGGTGGAAGAACTGGACCAGCGTAATTTCTCGCAGCTTCTGGCCGCCGTTGGCCGCGACAGAGACATCGAGGCCTTCGAGACGCTCTTTAAGTATTATGGTCCGAAAGTGCGTGCCTACATGGCAAAGCTTGCCCGAGATGGACAGGCGGCCGAGGAATTGATGCAGGAGACCATGCTGGCGGTCTGGAACAAGGCGGAGCAGTTCGACCCGACGCGAGGGAATGTCTCCAGCTGGATCTTCACCATCGCCCGCAATCAGCGCATCGATGCGTTCCGACGCGAAAGACGACCGACCTTTGATCCGTCCGATCCGGCCTTCGTGCCCGACGACGTTCCGCCGGCCGATGTCGAATTCGAAGGCAAGCAAGAGGCAGATCGCCTCCGGCGTGCCATGGAAACCCTACCACCCGAACAGCTCGAACTCCTCAAAATGTCGTTTTACAGAGAAGCATCCCACAGCACGATCGCAGCCGAACTCGGGCTGCCTATGGGAACCGTGAAATCGCGCATTCGCCTCGCCTTTGCGAAGCTGCGCGCAGCATTGGAGGAGCGCGCATGAGCCTCCACGTTCAACACCATATCAGCGACGAACTGCTGCTCGATTACGCCAGCGGCAATCTGGCCGAAGGCTGGAGCATTGCGGTTGCCACACATCTGGCGCTCTGCCCTTCCTGCCGGGATCGTTTGTCCTTCATGGAACACACCGGCGGGCAGTTGCTCGAGGCAACAGAGGTCAAGGAAAACGAACCTGCCTCTGCGGATGACAGCTGGGCCATGATGAAGGCGAAGCTGAAGGTTCAGGGACCGTCCCGCGCGGTCGCGGCCACACCTGTGGCGACGCCGGTGGACATTCCGGTCCTGCCCGAGCCGCTGCGCTCCTATCTCGGCAGTGACGTCGAGGGCCTGAAGTGGAAGGCGCTCGGGCGCGGCGCCTATCATATTCCGATCAAGACAGGCGACAGCGAAAGCCAGGTGCGTCTTCTCAAGATTCCGGCGGGCAAGCCCGTGCCCGAGCACTCGCATGGCGGCCGCGAGCTGACACTTGTGCTGAAGGGCGCCTTCACCGATGGGTCGACCGTGTTCAAGCGTGGCGACATCGAGGAAGCGGACGAGACGCTGACGCACCAGCCGGTGGCAACGCCGGACGAGGATTGCATCTGTCTGGCGGTTACCGATGCGCCACTGAAGTTCAAGAGCCTGCTGGTCCGCCTGGTCCAGCCGGTTCTCGGGATCTGATTGGAGGCCGGGCGCCCGCCCGGCCCAGGAGGAAGACCTATGCCTTACGTCATCGCCTATTTCTCGACGGCCCTGGTCTTCTTTGCGATCGATTATCTCTGGCTGACCCGGATCGCGATCGGCTTCTACCGCGAGCATATCGGTGCGCTTCTCCTGGAGACGCCGAACTTCGCGGCAGCGGGGATCTTCTATCTGTTCTATGTGGCCGGCCTTGTCTATTTCGCAGTGATGCCGGCTGTATCTGCCGGGACCGTCGTGACCGCACTGGTCAATGGCGCGCTGATCGGCCTGCTTGCCTACGGCACCTATGACATGACCAATCTCGCCACGCTCAAGGGCTGGTCGCTGCAGGTGAGCCTTGTCGATATGGCCTGGGGCGCTTTCCTTTCCGCAACCGCCTCGGCGGCTGGCTATTTCGCCGTTTCACGCTTTGCCACGACCTGACCGCTGGCAGGCTCGGCAGCGGCGCCCTATGTTCTGGGCATGATCAAGCCGGACCTTCTTCTCCATCCGACACCCGGCGGGCTCTATTGTCCGCTGGGTGATTTTTTTGTCGATCCGGTCCGGCCGGTCGATCGGGCGCTGATTACGCACGGCCATTCCGACCATGCCCGCTCGGGACACGCCCATGTCCTGGCGACACGGCAGACGCTGGATATCATGGCAATCCGCTACGGCGCGGATTTCTGCGGGACGTCGCAGAGCGCTGCCTTTGGCGAGACCCATGTGATCAATGGGGTTTCCATCCGCTTTCATCCCGCTGGTCATGTTCTGGGGTCGGCACAGATCGAGATTGAAGCGCAGGGGATGCGGATCGTGGTGTCCGGCGACTACAAGCGCGGGGCTGATCCGACCTGCGCGAGTTTCGAACCGGTCCCTTGCGATGTCTTCATCACCGAGGCGACCTTCGGACTGCCCGTGTTCCACCATCCCGAGCCACGGCTGGAAATCCAGAAGCTTCTGACGTCCCTGCAGCAGTTTCCCGAACGCAGCCACCTGATCGGTGCCTATGCGCTGGGCAAGGCGCAGCGGGTGATTTCGCTGATCCGGCGCGGCGGCTATGAGAAGCCGATTTATATCCACGGGTCGATGGCGAAGCTTTGCGACTACTACTCCGAGCAAGGGGTGGAGCTTGGGGAGCTGAGGCCTGCGACGACGGAAGACAAGAAGTCGGGTCATCTCAAGGGCGCCGTGGTGATCGGCCCGCCATCGGCCTTCAACGATCGCTGGGCGCGACGCTTCGAAGATCCGCTCGCCATCTTCGCATCCGGCTGGATGATGGTGCGCCAAAGGGCAAAACAGCGGGGCGTGGAACTGCCGCTCGTCATCTCCGACCATTGCGACTGGCCGGAGCTACTGGACACGATCCGCGAAGTCGGGCCGCAGGAGGTCTGGGTGACCCATGGGCGCGAGGAAGCACTGGTGCGCTGGTGCGAGCTTGAGGGCATCAAGGCCCGACCGCTGCATCTCGTCGGTTACGAAGACGAGGGGGATTGAGATGAAGGCCTTTGCCCGCCTGCTCGACCGTCTGGTCCTCACCCCGAGCCGCAATGGCAAGCTGACGCTCCTGACGGACTATTTTCGCGACACGCCCGATCCCGATCGAGGCTACGCGCTGGCCGCACTCACCGACGGTCTCGACATCAAGGGTGTGAAGCCCGCACTGCTCAAGGAGCTCGTGCTGGAGCGGATGGACCCGATCCTGTTCCAGTATTCCTATGACTATGTCGGCGATCTGGCCGAAACCATTTCGCTCGTCTGGGAGCCACAGGCACTGGGGGTTCCGGGCGAGGAGGATCTCGAAAGCCTGTCAAAGATCGTCGAGCGGCTGCAGCGGCTTGGGCGAAACGAGACGCGTTCGGTCATGCGCGACCTCTTTGACAGGCTCGACACATCCGAGCGGTTTGCTCTGATCAAGCTCGTGACCGGGGGGCTTCGGATTGGCGTCTCGGCGCGCCTCACCAAGCAGGCGCTGGCGCTCTATGGCGACAAGGACGTCGTTGACATCGAGAGCCTGTGGCATGGATTGAAGCCACCTTACACAGAGCTCTTTGCCTGGCTGGAGGATCGGGTCGAAAAGCCTGTCTTGTCGACGCCGGCGATTTTCCATTCGGTGATGCTGTCCACGCCGATCGAGGATAGGGACCTCCCCAACCTGAACCCCAAGGATTTCGCCGCCGAATGGAAGTGGGACGGCATCCGCGTGCAGCTGTCCTGCTCAGGTGGACGCAGCCGGCTCTATTCCCGCTCGGGCGACGATATCTCCGGCGCCTTTCCGGATATCATCGAGGCTGCCCGGTTCGATGGCGTGATCGATGGCGAACTGCTTGTGGGTGGTACATCACGAACGAATGCACCGACGCGCACCTTTTCCGACCTGCAGCAGCGGCTCAATCGCAAGACCGTGACGGCCAAGATGATCGAGGACTATCCAGTCTTCATTCGGGCCTATGACATCCTCTTCGATGGCGATGCCGATGTCAGGCCTGAAAGCTTCCTTGCCAGGCGCGAGCGGCTGAGCGCCCTGGTCGAGCGGCAGGAGCCACGGCGCTTCGATCTCTCGCCCCTCGTCTCCTTCTCGACCTGGGAAGAACTGGAGCAGTTGCGGGCGGCACCGCCCGATCCGGTGATCGAAGGGGTGATGCTGAAGCGGCTGGATAGCAGCTATCAGGCGGGGCGCGCCAAGGGGCCGTGGTTCAAGTGGAAGCGCGATCCGATGAATGCCGATGCCGTGCTGATGTATGCGCAGCGCGGGCACGGCAAACGGTCCAGCTATTATTCCGACTTTACCTTCGGGGTCTGGACGGCAATCCCCGGCGAAGGGGATGTTCTGGTGCCCGTCGGCAAGGCCTATTTCGGCTTCACCGACGAGGAACTCGAGGTGCTCGACCGCTTCGTGCGCAACAACACGGTGGAGCGCTTCGGCCCGGTTCGCAGCTTGAGGGCAGAGCCTGAGCACGGCTTTGTCGTCGAGGTGGCCTTTGAGGGGCTGGCGCGATCGACGCGGCACAAATCTGGGATTGCGATGCGGTTTCCCCGCATCGCACGGCTCAGGCAGGACAAGCTGCCGAAGGATGCCGATCGCCTGGAGACGCTGGTCGCGATGCTCTGACGGCTCGCATGTTTCCAGAATCAGCGGGTGGTCAGGCAGCGGGAGACGCTGTCCTGCCAGCCGGCAATCGCTGCCTCGCGCTCACTTGCAGCCATGCCGGGCTCGAAGCGGCGATCACGCCGCCAGGTCGCCGCAAAGCCTTTCTGGTCCGGCCAGAGACCGGCGCGGGAACCTGCAAGCCACGCAGCACCCAGAACGGTGGTTTCCAGCACCACGGGACGATCGACAGGGGCGGCGAGGATGTCGGCCAGACGCTGCATCGTCCAGTCGGAGGCAACCATGCCGCCATCAACGCGGAGCACCGTCTTCGAGGCGCTGCCGTTCCAATCCTTCTTCATGGCTTCGAGGAGATCATGGGTCTGGTAGGCGACGCTTTCGAGCACGGCGCGGGCAAATTCGGCAGGACCCGTGCCACGGGTCAGGCCAAAGATGGCGCCACGGGCATCGGCATCCCAATGCGGCGCGCCAAGCCCGGTGAAAGCCGGAACGAGATAGACGCGCTGATGCGGATCGGCCTTGCTGGCGAGCGCATCGGTTTCCGAGGCGACCTTAACGAAGCCCATCTGGTCGCGCAGCCACTGGACAGCGGCGCCAGCGATGAAGATCGAGCCTTCGAGGGCATAGGTCGTTTCGCCATTCAGGCGATAGGCGATCGTCGTCAGCAAACGGTTGGACGAAGCGACGCGATCCGGTCCGGTGTTCAACAGCGCAAAGCAGCCCGTGCCATAGGTCGATTTCATCATGCCGGGCTCGAAGCAGGCATTGCCGATGACGGCGGCCTGCTGGTCGCCGGCAACGCCGAGGATCGGGATTGCAGCACCCAACACGGACGCATCGGTAATGCCGAAATCGTCGGCGCAGTCTTTGACCTCCGGCAGCACGGCGCGCGGGATCTCGAGGATGGAGAGAAGCTCGTCATCGAAGCGGTTTTCGCCGATGTCGTAGATCAGGGTGCGCGAGGCATTGGTGGCATCGGTCGCATGGACCTTGCCGCCGGTCAGCTTGTAGATGAGCCAGCTATCGACCGTGCCGAAGCAGATTTCGCCCTTCTCGGCGCGAGATCTTAGGCCGTCGATATTCTTCAGAAGCCAGGAGAGCTTGGTGCCTGAGAAATAGGGATCGAGCAGTAGACCGGTCTTTTGCGTGAAAAGCGGCTCGAGACCCTTCTGCTTGAGTTCATCGCAGAAACGGGCGGTGCGGCGGTCCTGCCAGACGATGGCGCGGTGAACAGGCTTGCCGGTGCTGCGATCCCAGACGACGACGGTTTCGCGCTGGTTGGTGATGCCGATCGCGGTGACATCGCCGATATTGATCCGGGCGGCCGCGAGCGCCTTTTCGATGGTCGCCAGCACGCTCTGCCAGATTTCGTCCGCATCATGCTCGACCCAGCCCGAATCCGGGAAATGCTGGGTGAACTCCTGCTGGGCGACGCCGACGATATGCATCTCGTGATCGAAGATCATCGAGCGGGTCGAGGTCGTTCCTTGGTCGATGGCCAGAATGTAACCGCTCATCAGGCGAAGACTCCTTATGTGAAGAAGCCGGGGCGTAGATTTCGCCCCGGCGGTTGTCAATCGACAGAGTTGTCAGATCAGTTCTGCCAGCTCTTGACCAGTTCGTCGTAGTTGACGGTCATCGGGGTGCCCTTCTCGTCAGCCAGCTTCAGCTGAGGAGCGAGATTGCCCTTGGCAACGGCATCGGCATTCCACTCTTCGAGGGTCTTTTCCTCGGCGAGCTTCGGACCGATGTCGCCCTGAACGCCTGCACGCTCGAGACGCTCAAGAACCTTTTCCTGCTCTGCGCAGAGCGAGTCCATGGCTTCCTGTGCGGTCTTGGCGCCGGAGGAGGCATCACCGATTGCCTGCCACCAGAGCTGAGCCAGCTTCGGATAGTCAGGAACGTTGGTGCCGGTCGGCGACCACTGCAGACGGGCCGGCGAGCGATAGAATTCGATCAGACCGCCAAGCTTCGGAGCGCGCTCGGTGAAGGAAGCATGATCCAGCGTCGACTGACGGATGAAGGTCAGACCGACATGGCTCTTCTTCACGTCGACAGTCTTGGAGGTGACGAACTGAGCGTAGAGCCAGGCTGCCTGGGCACGGTCGACCGGGGTCGACTGCATCAGGGTCCAGGAACCTGCGTCCTGATAGCCAAGCTTCATGCCGTCCTTCCAGTATGCGCCCTTCGGCGACGGTGCCATGCGCCACTTCGGCGTGCCATCCTCGTTCATGACCGGCAGGCCTTCCTTGACCATGTCGGCGGTGAAGGCGGTGTACCAGAACATCTGCTGGGCGATTTCACCCTGTGCCGGGACCGGGCCCGATTCAGAGAAGGTCATGCCGGCAGCCTGCGGCGGAGCATAGGCCTTCAGCCACTGCAGGTACTTCTCGATCGAGTAGACGGCGGCGGGACCGTTGGTGTCACCACCACGGGCAACGCAGGAGCCAACAGGACGGGAGTTCTCGTCAACCTTGATACCCCATTCGTCGACCGGGCGGCCGTTCGGGATACCCTTGTCGCCATTGCCGGCCATGGAGAGCCAGGCATCGGTGAAGCGCCAGCCGAGCGACGGGTCCTTCTTGCCATAGTCCATATGGCCGAAGACCTTCTTGCCGTCGATTTCGCGACCGGTGAAGAATTCGGCGATGTCTTCATAAGCCGACCAGTTGACCGGCACGCCGAGGTCGTAACCATACTTGGCCTTGAAGTCGGCCTTGTTCTTCTCGTCGTTGAACCAGTCGTAGCGGAACCAGTAGAGGTTCGCGAACTGCTGGGTCGGCAGCTGATAGAGCTTGCCGTCCGGAGCCGTGGTGAAGGAGCGACCGATGAAGTCCTCGACATCAAGGGTCGGGCTCGTGACGGCCTTGCCTTCGCCTGCCATCCAGTCCGTCAGGTTGCGGACCTGCTGATAGCGCCAGTGAGTGCCGATCAGGTCGCTATCATTGATGTAGGCGTCGTAGATGTTCTCGCCCGACTGCATCTGCGTCTGCAGCTTTTCGACGACGTCGCCTTCGCCGATCAGGTCATGGGTGACCTTGATGCCGGTGATGGCGGTGAAGGCCGGAGCGAGGACCTTGGATTCGTATTCATGCGTCGTGATGGTTTCGGAGACGACCTTGATCTCCATGCCCTGGAACGGCTTGGCAGCGTCGATGAACCACTGCATTTCGGCTTCCTGAGCCGCACGGTCGAGTGACGACAGGTCACCGATTTCCGCGTCCAGGAACTTCTTTGCCGCTTCCATATCGGCAAAGGCGACGCCCGTCATGGCCAAGAGCATGGCAGCCGTCGTCGTCAAAAGTTGCTTTCGCATATTTGTCCTCCCTAAAGGTTTGCGATTGCAGACACTTTGCAGTCTCGAGGATGGCGACCTCCCGCCGCCATCCGCCTTTTCTTGCTCTACACGTAGCGGAATACGCCGATGGCGTAGACAACGGAGAGAGCGAGAGCCCACCACAGACTCGGTCCGACGAGACCGAGCCAAGCGAGATGAATGAACGCCGAACCGAGCAGCGAGACGAACAGTCGATCGCCGCGTGTGGTTTCAAAGCGCAAGATGCCAATCCGCGGATTGCCGCCGGGCGAGAGATATTCCCAAACCGCCATCGACAGGATCAACGCGAAAATCACGAGGAAGAAGATCGCTGTCGGCAGCGTCCAGGCCATCCATGAGAAATCCATCGAACCCTCCTCAGACGCGGCCCAGGGCAAAGCCCTTGGCGATGTAGTTACGGACGAAATAGATCACGAGTGCTCCGGGGATGATGGTCAGCACACCGGCTGCCGCCAACACGCCCCAGTCCATGCCGGATGCCGAGACCGTACGGGTCATGGTCGCCGCAATCGGCTTGGCATCCGTGGTTGTCAGGGTGCGGGCAATCAGCAGTTCGACCCAGGAGAACATGAAGCAGAAGAAGGCTGCGACGCCGATGCCGGATGCAATCAGCGGCATGAAGATCTTCACGAAGAACTTCGGGAAGGAATAGCCGTCGATATAGGCGGTCTCGTCAATCTCCTTCGGCACGCCCGACATGAAGCCTTCGAGGATCCAGACGGCGAGCGGCACGTTGAACAGGCAGTGTGCGATGGCAACCGCGATATGCGTGTCGATCAAATTGAAGGCCGAATAGAGCTGGAAGAATGGCAAGGCGAAGACGGCTGGCGGCGCCATGCGGTTGGTCAGCAGCCAGAAGAACAGGTGCTTGTCACCGAGGAAGCGATAGCGCGAGAAGGCGTAGGCTGCCGGGAGCGCCACCGCAACCGAGATCACCGTGTTCAGCACCACGTAGATGATCGAGTTGATATAGCCATTATACCACGACGGATCGGTAAAGATCACAACATAATTGGCGATCGTCGGATCTGTCGGCCACAACGAGAAATCTCCCAGGATCTCGTTGTTGGTCTTGAAGCTCATGTTGACGAGCCAATAGATCGGCAGGATCAGGAAGACGATGTAGATCGTCGGGATCAGGAAGCCGAAGCGGGAACGGGTATCGGAAGCGTTCATCTCTCTCCTCCTCACTGGCTCTTGGCGTCGCTGACGGTCATGACGGTGTAGAAGACCCATGACAGCAGCAGGATGATCAGGAAGTAGATGATCGACATGGCCGCGGCCGGACCGAGGTCGAATTGCCCGACCGCCATCTTGACGAGGTCGATCGACAGGAAGGTGGTCGAGTTGCCGGGGCCGCCGCCGGTGACGACGAAAGGCTCGGTATAGATCATGAAACTGTCCATGAAGCGCAGCAGTACGGCGATCAGCAGGACGCGCTTCATCTTCGGCAGTTGAATGTAGCGGAAGACGGACCAGCGCGACGCGCCATCGATCTTGGCTGCCTGATAATAGGCGTCGGGGATCGACACGAGACCGGCATAGCAGAGGAGCACGACGAGGCTCGTCCAGTGCCAGACATCCATCACGATGATCGTCACCCAGGCGTCGATCGGATCCCGGGTATAGTTGTAGTCAACGCCCATCGCATTCAGGGTGTAGCCGAGCAGACCGATGTCGACGCGTCCGAAGACCTGCCAGATGGTGCCGACGACATTCCACGGGATAAGAAGTGGCAGTGCCATCAGTACGAGGCAGACAGGTACACCCAACCCCTTCTTCGGCATGTTGAGGGCAATGAAGATGCCGAGCGGCACCTGGATCGCCAGGATGATCATCGAGAAGGCGAGGTTTCTGAAGAGGGCGTCCCAGAAGCGGTCTGACGAGAGGATGTCGGCAAACCAGTCCGTGCCAGCCCAGAAGAACTGGTTGTTTCCGAACGTGTCCTGAACGGAATAGTTCACCACGGTCATCAGCGGGATGACGGCCGAGAAGGCCACCAGCACGAGGACCGGAATGACCATGAACCAGGCTCTGTTGTTCCAGGTCTTTTCCATGGTCAGCCCTCCATGCCTACGCGCCAGGAATCGGCATAGATACCGACACCTTCGGGAACGAATGTGATCTTGGGATCAGCCGGGATTTCGGCATCCTCCGGCACGACGATCGACAAGAGCTGGCCGGCGAAGCTGGCACGGACGATCTTCTGTCGGCCGATATCCTCGACCTTGGCGACGGACACCGGCATGCCTTCACGGCCGAGGCGGACGAATTCGGGACGAACGCCAAGCTCGATCTTGCCCTGGCCCGAGAGCTTCGGCGCGCCGGGCAGGCTGACGGTCTGGTCGCCGATCGTGGCTGTTGCGCCGGCAACCTTTGCTGGCATGACATTCATGCCGGGTGAGCCAATGAAATAGCCGACGAAGGTGTGGCTCGGGCGCTCGAAGAGTTCGGCCGGCGTTCCGATCTGGACGATCTGGCCGTCATACATGACGACGACCTTGTCGGCGAAGGTCAAAGCCTCGGTCTGGTCATGGGTGACATAGACCATGGTAAAGCCCGACTGGCGATGCAGACGCTTGAGCTGCGAGCGCAGCACCCATTTCATGTGCGGGTCGATGACGGTCAGCGGCTCATCAAACAGGATGGCGTTGACATCGGAGCGGACGAGACCTCGACCGAGCGAGATCTTCTGCTTCTGGTCGGCGGTCAGGCCCTGGGCGCGCTTTTGCGCCATGGGCTGCAGGTCGATCATGTCGAGGATCTCGTTGACCCGCTTGGTGACCTGATCTTCCGGGACATGGCGGTTGCGCAGCGGGAAGGCCAGATTGTCGTAGACGGTCATGGTGTCGTAGACGACCGGGAACTGGAAGACCTGGGCAATGTTGCGGGCAGCCGTCGGCAGGTTTGTCACGTCGACGCCATCGAATTCGATGCGGCCATCGGACGGATGAATGAGACCCGAGATGATGTTGAGCAGCGTGGTCTTGCCGCAACCGGATGGACCGAGCAGCGCATAGGCGCCACCGTCGTCCCATTCGTGATGAACTTCTTTCAGAGCGTAATCGCCGGCCGCCCGGGCGGCGGGGGAGTAGGCGTGGCGGATATGGTCGAGGTTGATGCGTGCCATGACGTTGCTCCTCACGCGGCCAGTTCGGCCGGCGCGCCAAGCGCCCTGCCGTCGGCGCCGAACGCCATCAGGTGACGGGTATCGATGAAGACGTCGATCTCACGGTCCGGATCGATGTCGTGGATGCCATGCGCCAGGCAGACCCAGCGGGCATCACCATATTCGACGTGAATGAAACTCTCGGAGCCTGCGATTTCCGAAACCAGCGTGCGCGAGCGCATCGGGAGAGCCGAGGGCAGTGCCGCGAGCGACAGATGATGCGGATGGAAGCCGACCGTGACAGGGCCGTCTGCGATCGTCGCGAGATGAGCGGGAACGCTCAAGACCGGCTGGCCGTTCAGCTCGAAATGCGCCCCCCGCTTTATAAGCGCAATCGTGTTGAGCGGCGGATCGGCGAAGGTCCGGGCAGTCAGAATATCGAGGGGGCGGCGATAGACATTGATCGTCTCGCCGAACTGCGTGATCCGGCCTTCGGAGAGCGTTGCCGTGTATCCGCCCAACAGCAGAGCTTCCGATGGCTCTGTCGTCGCATAGACGAAGATTGCGCCGGACTCGGCAAAGATCTTCGGCAGTTCCTCACGCAGTTCTTCGCGCAGCTTGTAGTCGAGGTTGGCGAGCGGCTCGTCGAGGAGCACCAGCGTCGCCTTCTTGACGATGGCGCGGGCGAGCGCCGTGCGCTGCTGCTGGCCGCCGGAGAGATTGAGCGGGGTTCGCTCGAGATAGGGCGTGAGCCGCAGGAGATCGGCGGCCTTGCGCACTTCGCGATCGATGGTGGCTGCGTCCTTGCCGGCGACACGCATGGGCGAGGCGATGTTTTCGTAGACCGTGAGGGCCGGGTAGTTGATGAACTGCTGGTAGACCATCGCGACATTGCGCTTCTGGACCGGCATGCCCGTGACATCCTGGCCATCGAAATGGATCGTGCCAGACGTCGGCTTGTCCAGGCCCGCCATGAGGCGCATCAGGGATGTCTTGCCCGAAAGGGTGGGCCCGAGCAGGACGTTGAGCGTACCCCGCTGCAACGTCAGGTCGGTCGGGTGAATGTGAAATTCACCTCCCGCCTTCTTCGAGACTTTACGCAGTTCCAACATATGTCCTCGGGCCTCCTCCAAACCGTCGGTCTTCATCGAGATGGGCGATCAGGCCGCCGCCAGCATCCCCAGATAGGCATCCAGCCCCTTCGCCTCCTCCGGCGTCAGGAACAGTCCTTGTTTCGTTCGGCGCCACAGCACGTCTTCCGCCGTCACCGCCCATTCCTGCTCGACGAGCCAGCGGACTTCCGCTTCATAAAGCGTGCCACCGAAATGGCGACCGAGATCGGCCGCGCTTTTCGCCCGCCCAAGGATCGCCTTCGAATCGGTGCCGTAGCAGCGGATCAGTCGCTCGGCATGGATACGATCCAGGAAGGGATAGGCTTTCATGAGATCGGCGACCGTCGGCTCGAAGGCCGTCGCGGCGAAATCACCACCCGGCAGGCGGCTTCCTGCGGTCCAGGGCGTGCCCTTCTCGCCGATCGCTTCACCGATCTTCTCGAGCGCATGTTCGGCAAGGCGCCGATAGGTCGTGAGCTTTCCGCCGAAGACGTTCAAAAGTGGCGCATCGCCTGCGGTTCCCTCGACCTTAAGGACGTAGTCGCGCGTCGCTTCCTGGGCCTTGGACGCGCCATCATCGAAGAGCGGGCGAACAGCCGAATAGCTCCAGACGATGTCGTCAGGACGCACCGGTTCCTGGAAGTATTCGCTTGCGGCATCACAGAGATAGCTCACCTCTTCGGGGCTGATGCGAACGTCCTTCGGGTCTTCGGTGTAGTCGCGATCCGTCGTGCCGATGAGGGTGAATTCGCCCTCGTAGGGAATGGCGAAGATGATGCGGTTGTCCGGGTTCTGGAAGAAATAGGCGCGCGGATCGGTGAACTTCTTGCGCACGATAATGTGGCTGCCCTGTACGAGGCGGACATTATGCACGTTGTTGCGCCCGAAGGCCCCGGCCAGCACCTGATCGACCCAGGGGCCGGCGGCATTGACGAGCATGCGAGCCCTATGGGTCACGGTCGAGCCGTCGCGCTGCGATTTCGTCGTCACGACCCAGTGGCCGTCTTCACGATGGGCCGAGACGACGCGGTTGCGGCTCAGGATCGTCGCGCCGCGGATCTGTGCATCGCGGGCGTTCAGAACCACCATACGGGCATCATCGACCCAGCCGTCGGAGTATTCAAAAGCCTTGGAGAAGACCGGCTTCAAGGGCTTGCCGGCAGGATCTCGGCGCAGATCAAGCGTCTTCGTCGCCGGCAGCAGTTTGCGACCGCCGAGGTTGTCGTAGAGGAAGAGGCCGAGGCGGATGAGCCAGGCCGGGCGGATGCCACCCTTCTGGAAGGGAAGGACGAAACGCAGCGGCCAGATGACATGCGGCGCCATGGCCCAGAGCACTTCGCGCTCCATCAGTGCTTCCCTGACCAGACGGAATTCGTAATGTTCGAGATAGCGCAGGCCGCCATGGATCAGCTTGGTGGCGCCGGAAGACGTGCCGGAGGCGAAGTCGTTCATTTCAGCCAGGGCAACGGAGTAGCCACGGCCGGCCGCGTCGCGCGCGATCCCGCATCCGTTTATACCGCCGCCGATCACAAAGAGATCGTAGATTGGCTGCCCCGACATCGTTCCTCCGCATGTTCGCACCTGCAGCATTTGCTGCTATTGCGAAAGTGTGAATATATTTTTCGAAATTTAAACGAATGTCAAACGAAAGTTATTCCGCAACTGCGTCGGGGGTTTCAGGCGCTGTTTCAATGATGCGCACATCGCGTTCGGCGCAGATCTGGCGCACGCTGACCGAGGGACAGTGATCGGTGATAAAGGTCTGAACCTGCGAGATATGGCCGATGCGGACGGGTGCGGTTCGCTCGAATTTCGAGGCATCAGAGACAAGGATGACATGACGCGCATTGGCGATGATGGCCTGGGCCACTTTCACTTCGCGAAAATCGAAATCGAGAAGTGCCCCATCCTGATCAATCGCCGAGACGCCGATGACGGCGAAATCCACCTTGAACTGGCGAATGAAATCGACCGCGGCCTCACCTACGATACCACCGTCCGAGCCGCGCACCACGCCGCCGGCAATGACCACCTCGATCGAGGGAAAGATACGCAAACGATTGGCAACATTGATGTTATTAGTAATGACCATCAATTCCTTGTGGTCGATCAACGCGTCGCCGACGGCTTCCGTCGTGGTGCCGATATTGATGAAAAGCGAGGAATTGTCCGGGATCAGGCTGGCTGCGGCACGACCGATCGCCTGTTTCTCGGTGGCCGCCATGGAGCGGCGCGCTTCGTATTTGACGTTTTCATTTCCGCTCGGATAGACCGCGCCACCGTGGATGCGATTGAGGGCGCGGGAATCGCACAGGTCGTTCAAATCCTTGCGTATTGTCTGCGGCGTGACCGCAAAGCGCGCCGCGAGCTCATCCACCAGGACACGGCCATGCTCCTTGGCCAGAGCCATGATCTCCGCCTGCCTTGCCGAGAAAATCATATCGGCTCCTCCCCTTTTTTCGTTTTTCTTCAATCTAGGCAAAAACGAAAGAGGAGCAATAGAGGAATGAGAATTACCGGCGGCGCAGGAGGAGAATGAATGCGACGCCGCCGACCAGTCCGGTGACCACGCCGATCGGAACGTCTTCCGGTGCCATGATGGTGCGGGAGACGATGTCGGCGAGGATCAGCACGATGGCCCCGAGGAATGCCGACCAGGGAATGACCCTGACATTGTCACTCCCCACGATCAGGCGGACAAAATGCGGCACGAGCAGCCCAACAAATCCGATGGCACCGGAGAAGGCGACCATGACGCCCGTGAGGAGGGCCGTCACAAGGAAGAGTTCGGCGCGAAATCTGGGCACGACGACGCCGAGCGTGGCGGCCGTTTCGTCACCCATGGCCAAAGCGTTGATCTCCCGCGCCCGTAGCATCACGAAAGCGAGACCCAGGGCGAGCGTCACGGCCGGGTACAGGATCTGATCCCATTGCGCGAGGCCCAGACCTCCCAGCATCCAGAAAACGACCGTGTGGGTGGCGCGCGGATCGGCGAAGAAGATGGCAAGATTGGCGAGCGCGGTTGCCACGAATGCAATCGCGACCCCGGAAAGCACCAGCCGATCTGCGGCGGCGCCCGAGAAGCGGGTGACCATGAGGACGGCACCGGTTGCGAGCAGGGCACCGCCAAAGGCGAACAGCGGCACCGTCAGGAGGCCGAAGACGAGGCCCGTGTGAAGCAGCGCGATCACGGCCCCAAGCGCACCGCCGGAGGACACGCCGAGCAGATGCGGGTCAGCCAGAGGATTGCGGGTCACGGCCTGCAGCACCGTACCAACGACGGCCAATCCTGCGCCGACCAGCGCCGCCAGCAGGACACGCGGAAAGCGGACATCCCAAACGATGCTTTCGCGTCCCGGCGACCAGGTCGGCTCGAAGGTGCCCGGTACGAGCTTGTTGACGATGATCGCCCAGACGGTTTCGACCGGGATGGCGGCCGAGCCCAAGGACACGCCTGCGGTTACGCACAGGACGAGCAGCACCAGAGCCAGACCCGTCCAGAGAAACAATCGACCCTGCATTACTGCTGCCTTGCCTATTCCTTGCCGGGCGGGGCCGCGTCCACGGCCCCGCCAGAAGTGTCACATATTGCGAGGATGGAAGGCCTTCGCGAGGCGATCGATGGCCTGGACATTGCGCGGACCGGGCGTGGCCTCGACATATTCCAGGACCACGAAGCGATCCTGCTTGACTGCGTCGAGGTTCTTGAAGGCCGGGTTTTCTTTCATGAAGGCGATCTTCTGCTCGGCGGTCACCTCGCCGTAGTTGACGATCACGACGACTTCCGGATTGCGCTCGATGACCGGCTCCCAGGAGACTTCGGTCCAGCTCTTTTCCACGTCTTCCATGATGTTGACGCCGCCAGCGGCCTCGATCATCGCCGTCGGGATGCCAAAGCGGCCCGAGGTGAAGGGTTTTTCGGTACCGGAATCATAGACGAAGACGCGCACGGGCTTTTCGACGGCGCCGATCCGTGTGGTGATGTCGGCAAGCTGCTTGCGGTAGCCAGCCACCAGCGCCTCGGCACGATCCTCGACGCCGAAGATCTTGCCGAGATTCAGGAGATCGACAAACATGTCGTCCATCGTCGGCTTGTTCTTGGCCATGATGTGGATGCAGGATTCGGTCAGCTCATAGACCTTGATGCCGAAGGAGGCGAGCGTCTCGGGCGTCACCTCGCCGCCGACCTTCATGCCGTAGTTCCAGCCGGCGAAGAAGAAATCGGCGTCGGCGTTCAGCAGGACTTCCTTACTCGGATATTTGGGCGAAAGCTCCGGCAGTTCCCGAACACCTTCCCGCAAGCTCTCGTCCAGGGTCTTCCAGCCGGAAACACCGGTATAGCCAACCATTCGGTCCTGAAGCTTCAGCGCCAGCATCATCTCGGTCAGATTGACGTCGTTAGAAATTGCACGCGCCGGTGCGGCGTCAAAGGTGACATCGCGGTTGCAGCTTTTCACGGTGACGGGGAAGGCGGCTGCGGACGTTGCGGCAACCAGTCCTGCAACGAGAGCGATAGAGGAAGCGACGAGAGAAATCTTGAACACGGTTTATGCCTTTCAGTTTTAGCTGAGCGTTCTGGAAAAGGTGAAATGGCCGGCATGGCTGGATGAGCTCGAGACCGAGTACATGCGGGCACTGACGCCGAAGGTCTGCGATACGGCATCCTCGGTGAGGATTGCCTCCGGACTGCCGAATGCCGTCATCCGGCCGTCATGCATGATGGCGACATGCGAGGCAAAAGAGGCGGCAAGATTGATATCGTGCAGCGTGGTGATGATGGTCAGCTGGAGCCCCGCCAAGAGGTCGAGGATCTCCAGCTGGTGGCGAATATCGAGATGGTTCGTCGGCTCATCGAGGATGATGATCTGCGGGTCCTGCGCCAGGGCCCTGGCGACGAGCACGCGCTGCTTTTCCCCGCCCGACAGGGTGGAGAACTGGCGATGGGCAAGCCCCACGACATCGAGATGTTCGAGCGCATGGATTACGGCCTCATGATCCCGTTCCGCCCAGCCGGTGAGACCCTGGCGCCACGGCACCCGCCCCATCATCACGACGTCTCGGGCGGTGAAGGGGAAATCAGCGGGCATTTCCTGCAGGACAACGCCAATCTTGCGGGCGAGCTGGCGGGGCGAGAGGCCGCGAAGATCCGCCCCGTCGATTTCCACTTTTCCCGCAAGGGGGGTTACGCCGCGATAGAGGCAGCGAAGCAGAGAGGTTTTGCCCGCACCGTTTGGTCCGACAATCGCGAGCCGGTCGCCGGCGGCGATGCTGAAGCTTACATCGCGAACGAGATAGTGGCCGAGCTTCGGTCCCCAGGCGAGACCGGATACGGTAACGGAGCAGCCGAGCGTATCGCAACTCATTGGACGGCCTCCGGGCTCATTTCCGACACAAGGATCGCAGCCGGGATGCGGGCAAGGGTCTTGCCACGCAGGCCTGCAGGTCGCTCGGCCTCACGCGTCATGCCATCCGGCATGCGCAGATAGAGGTCCGCGAAATCGACCAGGGCCTCAAGGTCGGTGTCGGGCTGAACATCGCCAAAGAGATAGGTGACCTTGCCAGACGCCTGAAAGGCAATCGTGCAGGGGCGATCACAGCCGGCCATGCAGACGGTTCCCGCGACCATGAAATCGGAGCCGGTATCGGCTCCCAGCCGATGAAGGCTATCCGTAAGACGATGCAGCAGATCAAGGCCTGGCCGGCATGTTTCGCCACGCCGCCGGCAGTCGGTGCATACCGTTACATGATGTCGTTTTGATTCTGCCACCCAAGCCCTCCGCAGGAGATCTCCGGAGGCAAAATGACAATATGTTGCACGCGCAAAGACGCGCGGCCGCAAAGCCAGTTCGTATCCATCGGCACACCCCGTCCGCTACGTTTTTTCCCACTTGACGGCAGGTCTCCTGGCTTACGGATATCTGCTGCATCCACCTTCCCACGACAAAGCGCAGTGGCCCGGCGCTGACGCGCCGAAAGGATGACAGCAATCCGCCTACAGTTGCGGGGGCAGCCACGGTCTTGGTCCCTGTTGGGTCGTCCGCACCGTGTTCCCTATTAATCCCCTCGGAGTCATCCGCTGGGGAACCGTCATCTGTTTGATTAAGGCCAGCGAGCCCCGTCAGTCAAGTCTTGTCGTTTTGTTATGTAATATCGTTACATTTGTCTAGTGTGATTTTGTCCCGTCCTTGGGGAGAGTACCGTCACGGTTTCACTTCAACACCGCGACAATGGCAATGTGTCAGACCTCGCGGGCTCGATCAGCGCTTGCTGTACTCGTCCATGGTCTACGTCCAGGGATCGGGCGAAATCCTTCGCCCATGGATCTCGGCTGCGGCTAGCCTGGCGACATCTACTGAGCCAAGCGTTTCCCTCTCCGCAGCGACCATTGAGATCCGGCGTATCATCATCATGACCCTGAGGTTGAAGTGCCTCAAAGGCTCAACCGGTCAACCGTCCGGACGTTCCCGCGGACCTTTGGACGCAGAGGCCGGATTTGACACGGATCGGCAAAATTGGCAGCAGTGTCTTGGACTGGGAGGAGACTGCATGGCACGACGTGGTGAGGGTCACACAAGATTGGATGATGCGGCTCGGGCCGGATGGCTCTATTATGTCGCCGGCCGGACGCAGGACGAGATCGCCGCCGCCATGGGGATATCGCGCCAGAGCGCGCAGCGCCTGGTTTCGCTCTCTGTCGCGGAAAAGCTCATCAAGGTGCGGCTCGATCATCCCATCGCAGCCTGCCTTGAACTTGCAGACGCCCTCAAACGCAAGTTCGGACTGAAGGAGGTGGAGATCGTTCCCACCGATCCCGGGTCTGAATCCGCAACCGTGGGCGTTGCGGAAGCCGGCGCAGCGCAGCTCGAGCGCTGGCTGAAACAGACCGATCCGCTCGTCATCGCGATGGGTACTGGCCGTACGCTGCGCGCGATGATCGATCAGCTCTCGCCCATGGAGTGTCCGCAGCACAAGATCGTCTCTTTGACCGGGAACATCAGTCCAGATGGATCGGCCGCCTATTTCAACGTCATCTTCTCGATGGCCGATGCGATCAAGGCACCCCATTTCCCGATGCCGCTCCCGGTTATCGTGTCCTCAGCCGATGAAAAGCAGCTTCTGCACAAGCAACCGCTCGTGGCGCCCACCATTGCGCTCGGCCGGCAATCGGACGTCACCTTCGTCGGCGTCGGCGAAATGAACATGAAGGCGCCGCTTCTGGTCGACGGCTTTCTGAAACCCGACGAGATGCAGGATCTTCTGGGCGCCGGGGCCGTCGGCGAAATCTGTGGCTGGATTTTCGGAGAAGACGGCACACTGCTCAAGCATCCTGTCAATGAGCGGGTTGCGAGCCTTGAAATCCCCTCGCGGGAAACCTCGACCGTTGTCGGCCTGGCACGGGGTCGACGCAAGCATCCGGCGATCCTCGCGGCGGTGCGCGGCGGGCACATCAACAGCCTGATTACCGATGAAGAGGCGGCACGCTATCTACTCGCTAGCTGACATAGACTAAATTTTTCAATTGGATTTCATGGATTTAGCCCATCCTTGCGGCACCGCAGCAAGGAATCTGGATTGACATTTTTCGCCCTTGAAGTGAGTAATTGCCCATGAGCAAAGCGAATGCTCATTACTCTTCTGGGAGGAAGACATGAACTTGAAGACGATTTTGCTGGGCGCCTGCTCAGCGCTTGCGCTTGCCGGCATGGCATCGGCCGAAACCCTGACGATCGCGACCGTCAACAATGGCGACATGATCCGTATGCAGGGGCTGACCTCGGAATTCACCGCCAAGAACCCCGACATCCAGGTCGAGTGGGTGACGCTCGAAGAGAACGTGTTGCGCGAGCGCGTCACGACCGACATCGCGACGAAGGGCGGCCAGTACGACATCATGACGATCGGCACCTATGAAGTTCCGATCTGGTCCAAGCAGGGCTGGCTGCTGCCGCTCGAAAACCTCGGTGCCGACTACGATGTCGATGACCTGCTTCCGGCCATTCGCTCGGGCCTGACCGGTGAAGACGGCAAGCTCTATGCTGCTCCGTTCTACGGCGAATCCTCGTTCATCATGTACCGCAAGGACCTGATGGAGAAGGCCGGGCTCACGATGCCGGACGCCCCGACCTGGGACTTCATCGCCGATGCCGCCCGCAAGATGACGGACCGCGCCAACGACATCAACGGCATCTGCCTGCGCGGCAAGGCCGGCTGGGGCGAGAACATGGCCTTCCTGACGGCCACATCGAATGCCTTTGGCGCCCGCTGGTTCGACGAGAACTGGAAGCCGCAGTTCGATCAGCCCGAATGGAAGAACACGCTCGACTTCTACGTCAAGCTGATGAACGACGCCGGCCCGCAGGGCGCCTCGTCGAACGGCTTCAACGAGAACCTCGCGCTCTTCCAGCAGGGCAAGTGCGGCATGTGGATAGACGCCACCGTCGCCGCTTCCTTCGTCACCAACCCGAAGGATTCGACCGTTGCCGACAAGGTGGGCTTCGCGCTCGCCCCCGACACCGGTCTCGGCAAGCGCGGCAACTGGCTCTGGGCCTGGAACCTCGCCATCCCGGCAGGCTCGCAGAAGGCGGAAGCTGCCGAGAAGTTCATCTCCTGGGCAACCAGCAAGGCCTATCTCGAACTCGTCGCTTCCAAGGAAGGCTGGGCCAACGTTCCTCCGGGCACGCGCACCTCTCTCTACGAGAACCCGGAATACCAGAAGGCGGCGCCTTTCGCGAAGATGACGCTGGACTCGATCAACGCGGCTGACCCGAAGAACCCGACCGTCAAGCCGGTGCCCTATGTCGGCGTGCAGTTCGTGGCGATCCCCGAGTTCCAGAGCCTCGGCACCTCCGTCGGTCAGCTCTTCTCGGCAGCGCTTGCAGGCCAAATGTCGGTCGATGATGCGCTGGCCCAGGCCCAGAGCCTGACGGAGCGCGAAATGACCCGCGCCGGCTACATCAAGTAATCCACCTCCCAAACCTGCCTGCCCGGATCGAGGTCCGGGCAGGAGAGACCTCGACCGCTTGCGGCCAATGCCGGTCGTTGTCACTTTGCCTCCAACGGGTCCCGGACCTTGTCCGCTTGGGGCCATCAGGGCGAGCTTTATCATGGCTACTCAAAACACACGCACCCTGGCCCGTCTGATGATGGCGCCGTCCGTCGGTCTCCTGCTGATCTGGATGATCGTGCCGCTGGCGATGACCTTGTGGTTCTCCTTCCAGAACTACAATCTGCTCAATCCGGCCAATGTCAGCTTCGGTGGGTTGTTCAACTACCGCTATTTCTACACGGATCCGGCCTTCTTCCAGTCGGTCTGGAACACGCTGCTGATCGTTGGCGGCGTGCTGTTCATCACCATCGTCGGCGGCATTCTTCTGGCCCTGCTGCTGGACCAGCCGATGTTCGGCCAGGGGATCGTGCGCATACTGGTGATTTCGCCGTTCTTCGTCATGCCGCCGGTCGCCGCGCTGATCTGGAAGAACTTGATCATGCATCCGGGCTACGGCGTGCTGGCGGACATTAGCCGCGCGCTCGGCTTCCAGCCGGTGGACTGGTTCGCGCAATATCCGTTGCTCTCGATCATCATCATCGTCGCCTGGCAGTGGCTGCCGTTTGCGACGCTCATTCTCCTGACCGCCCTGCAGTCGCTCGATGGCGAGCAGCAGGAGGCGGCCGAGATGGATGGTGCACGCTTCATCGACAAATTCATCTATCTGACGCTGCCGCATCTCGCCCGCGCGATCACCGTGGTCATCCTGATCCAGACGATCTTCCTGCTCGGCGTCTATGCAGAGATCCTGGTCACGACCAATGGCGGTCCGGGCTATGCCTCGACCAACCTGGCCTTCCTCATCTACCGCACGGCATTGCTCGGCTACGACGTCGGCGGAGCCTCTGCGGGTGGCATCATCGCTGTCGTGCTTGCCAATCTCGTCGCCATCTTCCTGATGCGCGCCGTCGGCAAGAACCTGGACCGGTAAGGAGACCCGCCATGGCCCGTGCCACAAGCCCCCGCCGCAAGATCCTCTTCACGGTCCTCGCCTGGAGCATCGCCTTCGTGATCTTCTTCCCTATCCTCTACACGCTGATCACCAGCGTGAAGACGGAAACGGAAGCGATCCAGGGCTTCGACATGATCCCCACCTTCACGCTCGAGAACTACGTGACGGTGCAGACACAGCGCGACTACATCAAGCCCTTCATGAACTCGGTCATCCTGTCCGTGGGCTCGACCATCCTAGCGCTGATCGTCGGCATCCCGGCCGCCTGGGCCATGGCGTTTTCGCCGACCCGGCGGACCAAGGACATCCTGATGTGGATGCTGTCCACCAAGATGATGCCGGCAGTTGCCGTACTCGTGCCGATCTATCTGCTGTTTCGT
This sequence comes from Rhizobium sp., assembly GCA_027533385.1. GTDB lineage: Bacteria > Pseudomonadota > Alphaproteobacteria > Rhizobiales > Rhizobiaceae > Allorhizobium. The sequence goes on from JAPZUE010000051.1 coordinate 128,818, forward strand.
GATTTCGGCCTGCTCGACACCCGTATCGGGCTCACGGTGATGCTGACGCTGATCAATCTGCCGATCGTCGTGTGGATGCTCTACACCTATTTCCGCGAGATCCCGGGCGAGATCCTGGAAGCCGCGCGAATGGACGGTGCCTCGCTGTTCAACGAGATCGTCTATGTGCTGACGCCGATGGCACTGCCGGGCATCGCCTCGACGCTACTCCTGAACATCATTCTCGCCTGGAACGAGGCCTTCTGGACGATCCGGCTGACCACCACCAACGCGGCGCCGCTCACCGCCTTCATCGCCTCCTTCTCCAGTCCGCAAGGCCTGTTCTGGGCGAAGCTGTCGGCGGCCTCAACGATGGCGATCGCGCCGATCGTCATCCTGGGCTGGTTCAGCCAGAAACAACTCGTGCGCGGCCTCACCTTCGGCGCCGTCAAGTAAGGATACCCCATCATGGGCAGCATCAAACTCGAACAGCTCTCCAAGTCCTTCGGCGAGCATGCGGTCATCCCGGGGATCGACCTGGAGATCAACGACGGCGAGTTCGTCGTCTTCGTCGGCCCCTCGGGCTGCGGCAAGTCCACCCTTCTGCGTCTGATCGCAGGTCTGGAAGACGCGACAGGCGGACGGATCCTGATCGACGGGAAGGACCAGACGCAGACGCCACCCGCCCAGCGCGGTCTTGCCATGGTCTTCCAGTCCTATGCGCTATACCCACACATGAGCGTGCGCTCGAACATCGGCTTTCCGCTGAAAATGGCGAAGGTCGACCCGACCGAGATCAGCCGCAAGGTGGAGGAAGCAGCCCGCATCCTGAACCTCACCGACTATCTGGAGCGTCGTCCGGGGCAGCTCTCGGGCGGCCAGCGCCAGCGGGTCGCGATCGGACGCGCCATCGTGCGAAATCCGCGCTGCTTCCTGTTCGACGAACCGCTTTCCAACCTTGATGCCGCCCTGCGTGTCGCCATGCGGCTGGAAATCACCGAACTGCACCAGAAGCTGAAGGCGACCTCGATCTACGTCACCCATGATCAGGTCGAAGCCATGACCATGGCCGACAAGATCGTCGTTCTCAACAAGGGACGCATTGAGCAGGTCGGCTCGCCGCTCGACCTCTATCGCAGCCCGGCCAATCTCTTCGTCGCCGGCTTCATTGGCTCGCCGAAGATGAACCTGATTTCCGGCCAGGCGGCTTCGGCACAGGGCGCCCATACGATCGGCATCCGGCCGGAGCATGTGACGCTGTCGACCACCGAGGGCATGTGGCGCGGATTGGTCACGGTTGCCGAGCATCTCGGCTCCGACACCTTCCTGCATGTCCAGGTCGAGGGGGTCGGCACGATCACCACACGGACCGGCGGGGAGTTCCCTGTCCGTCACGGCGATACCGTCTTTGTCACGCCGGACCTCACCCGCCTGCAGAAATTCAACGACAAGGGACTGGCATTATGACCGGCAGACTGAGTGGAAAAACGGCTGTCATTACAGGCTCGGCCCGCGGCATCGGGCGCGCCTTTGCCGAGGCCTATGTGCGCGAGGGTGTCGCTGCTGTGGCGATCGCCGATATCGATTTCGAGCGGGCCTCGGCGACGGCGGCTGAAATCGGTCCGGCTGCCTATCCGGTGCGGATTGATGTCTCCAGTCAGGCGTCGATCGACGAGGCTATTACAGCCTGCGTGGCACGCGCCGGCGGCATCGACATCCTCGTGAACAATGCCGCGATCTTCGATCTGGCACCCATCGTCGAGATCACACGCCAGAGCTACCAGCGCATCTTCGATATCAATGTCGGCGGCACGCTCTTCACCTTGCAGGCCGTGGCGCGGCAGATGATCGCCCAGGGGCGCGGCGGCAAGATCATCAACATGGCGAGCCAGGCCGGACGGCGCGGCGAGGCTCTCGTCGGCGTCTACTGTGCTTCAAAGGCAGCGGTGATCTCGCTGACCCAATCGGCAGGGCTTGATCTGATCAAACACGGCATCAACGTCAACGGGATCGCGCCCGGCGTGGTCGGCAGCGAGATGTGGGACGAGGTCGACGCGCTTTTCGCCAAGTATGAAAACCGGCCGCTGGGGGAAAAGAAGAGGCTCGTCGGCGAGGCCGTGCCTTTCGGCCGCATGGGCCGGGCGGAGGATCTCACGGGCATGGCGGTTTTTCTCGCCTCGGCGGAAGCCGACTACATCGTTGCCCAGACCTACAATGTCGACGGCGGAAACTGGATGAGCTGACGGCTCGTGCGGCCCCAAGCCAAGGAATGCACCCATGACGACCAAACTCTCGCTTGCAACTCTTGCTGATATCGGCGACCGGGCATCCCTGCCCGCCTATCGCCGCGAAGACATCCGTCCAGGGATCCTGCATTTCGGTGTCGGCAATTTTCATCGCGCCCACATGGCGATCTATTTGCACGAGCTGTTCAACCGAGGGCGCGACCTCGACTGGGGCATTATCGGTGCCGGCGTGATGCCGTCCGACCAGCGGATGCGCGACACGCTGAAGGCGCAGGATTTCCTGACGACCGTGGTCGAGCAGGATATCGACCTGTCTGCTGCGACGATCACCGGGCCGATGCTCGACGTGATCACGACTCCCGACTTCGACAGGATCATCGCGACGCTCGCTTCGCCGGAGATCCGCATCGTGTCGTTGACGATTACGGAAGGCGGCTATTTCATCGATCCGGCCACCGGTCGGTTCGATCCCAATCACCCGGCGATCGTTGCCGATGCCAAGAACCCTGAGCAGCCCAAGACCGTCTTCGGTCTGATCATTGCCGGCCTGAAGGCACGCAAGGCAGCCGGAATTCCGGCCTTTACCGTGATGTGCTGCGACAATATTCCCGGCAATGGCGAGGTGACGGAAGCGACCGTCTGCGGGCTTGCGCGACTGTCCGATCCTGAAATCGCCGATTGGATCCACCATAATGTCGCCTTCCCGAATTCGATGGTGGACCGGATCACGCCGGCGACCGGGCAGCGGGAGATCGACATCACCCGCGACGCTTACGGCATCGAAGACGGCTGGCCGGTGTTCTGCGAAGGCTTCAAGCAGTGGGTCCTGGAAGACAAGTTCCCGCTCGGTAGGCCGGCGCTCGAGGATGTCGGGGTTACCTTCGTTCCCGATGTCGCCCCTTACGAACTGATGAAGCTCCGGATCCTCAATGGCGGCCATGCGGCGATCGCCTATCCGGCGGCGTTGATGGACATCCATTTCGTGCATGAATCGATGGAGAACCCATTGATCCGTGGGTTCCTCGCAAAACTGGAAAACGACGAGATCATTCCTGTCGTGCCGCCTGTCCCGAACACCAGTCTTCAGGACTATTTCTCCCTGATCGAGACGCGCTTCTCGAACCCGAAGATCGGCGACACCATTCCGCGCCTTGCGCAGGACGGATCGAACCGACAGCCGAAATTCATTCTGCCCTCGACAGCCGACCGGCTGGCCAAGGGGCTCGAAGTTCAGGGCTTGGCACTGGTTTCGGCCCTGTGGTGCCGTTATTTCGAGGGGGAGAGCGACAGCGGCAAGGCGATTGCCTTCAACGACCCAAGTGCCGAACGGCTGCATGCCGCAGCGCTCGCCTCCCGCAGCGATCCCCAGGCTTTCATCGGGATCACCGATATCTTCGGCTCGGTGGGCACCGATCCCCGTTTCCAGAAGCGATTCGGTGAGGCGATCGGCAGCTTGCGGAGCCACGGCGCCGTCGCTACGCTCCAGCGTTACATCGATGGAACCCTTGCCAGCTGAGTGATCATGGACCCGCAGCCGATCCGACTTGTGATCTTCGACTGTGACGGGGTTCTCGTCGACAGCGAGGGGATTGCGCTGGAGGTTCTGGTCGAGGCGCTGGCGAAGAAGGGGATCCTGCTGTCGACGAACGAGGCGGCGGAGCGCTTTCTGGGGCGAAGCCTCGGATCTCTGGCGAAGGTCGTGCGCTTAGAATTCGGCGTCGAGATCGATCCGCCCTTTCTCGCCGACATGCGCGAAGTGCTTTACGCCCGCTTCCGAGGCGAACTCAAAGCCGTGTCCGGCGTCGCTGGTGTTATCGATGGCCTGAAGGCCGCAGGGGTTCACTGTTGCGTGGCGTCATCGAGCCAGCGGGAGCGAATCGAGCTGTCGCTTTCGGTGACGGGCCTCCTTGCACGGCTGACACCGCATATCTTCAGCGCCACAATGGTGGAAAACGGCAAGCCGGCCCCGGATCTGTTTCTGCATGCCGCGCGGCAGATGGGATATCAGCCATCGCAATGCCTCGTCATCGAAGACAGTCCCGCCGGGATCCGTGCCGCCCAGGCGGCAGGCATGCGGGTTCTTGCCTTCACCGGTGGGTCGCATACGCAGCATGCCAGCTACGAGACATCCCTGGGCCAATTGCATCCGGACGGACAGTTTGACGCCATGGAGAATCTCCTCCAATTTGTCCTCGGAGTGAGGAGACCGGAAGATCTGACTGATGCGTGAACACCTCTTGGCCGTGGATGTCGGCACGGGCAGTGCGCGGGCGGGGGTATTTGACCTCAGCGGCCGGCAACTGGCGCGATGCGTCGTCCCGATCAGCGTTCACCACTCCCTGCCCAAACACATGGAGCAGAACAGCGAGGAAATTTGGTCGGCGGTCTGTGGGGCGGTGAAGGCTGCGCTGGCCGAAAGCGGCATCGGCGCGGCGAGCGTTCTGGCCATAGGATTTGATGCAACCTGCTCGCTGGTCGTCCGCGATCGAGATGGAAAACCGCTCTCCGTTTCAGAGACGCAAGCGCCTTGGCTCGATACCATCCTCTGGATGGATCATCGGGCGCTGGCCGAGACCGAGGCCTGCAATGCGGTTGCCGATCCAATTCTGGAGCGTTTCGGTGGGCGGCTTTCGGTGGAGATGCAGATCCCCAAGCTGCTCTGGCTGAAGACCCACAAGCCGGACCTCTGGGCCGCCTGCGGACAGATCTTCGATCTCTGCGATTACCTGACCTGGCGGGCGACGGGATCACTGAAACGTAGCCATTCGGCGCTTGCCTCGAAATGGGGTTATTCGCCCGAAGCGCCTGGCACACCTCCGACCGACTACCTGAAGAAGATCGGTCTCGGCGATCTGATGGAGCGAGCGGGCCTGCCTCTGCAATCGGAGCCGCCGGGCCGGCCGATCGGCAAGCTGGCGAAAATCAGTGCCGATGAACTGGGCCTCGACGAGGATTGCCTCGTGGCGCCTGGGCTGATCGATGCCTATGCGGGGACCGTCGGCCTGTTTGCAGCAGGTGTGCGTCCCGAGATGCCGTTGACATCGGAAGCCGTGCTGATTGCGGGAACCTCGAGCTGTATCGTGCGGCTTTCCCGAGAGCCCGTCTCCGGGACCGGATGCTGGGGCGGGTTTCGCGATGCGGCTATTGCGGACCTATGGCTGACCGAAGCGGGTCAATCTGCATCCGGCGCGTTCCTCGACCATATCGTCTCCCTGCATCCGTCTGGCGGAATACCGACAAAAGCCCGCCACCGCGCAATCCTCGATGCGATCGCCGAGCATCTGGCCACCGAAGGCCCGGATTTCGGGCTTCCGATCAGTGTGCTGCCCGATCTGCACGGGACCCGGTCGCCGGTGTCTGATCCCATTTTGACGGGCATCATTGCCGGCGTGGATCTCGACCGGAGCGAGCGCTCGTTGCACAGGCTTTATTGGCGCAGCTGCGTGGCGCTTGCCTGCAGCATCCGCCATATCCTCGACCATCAGCCGCGACGCGCCGGAGCGCCGAGGCAGCTGCTGCTTGCGGGCGGGCTCGCGGACCATCCGCTGCTCGCTCAGCTCTATGCCGATGCCACGGGCTGCGATGTGTTCGTGCCAGGGGAATGCGATGCCGTGCTGCTCGGCTGCGCGCTGCATGCGGCCGTCGCCGCTGGCGCCTTCTCAACGACAGCGGAAGCCGGGGCGCAGATGCGGTTTGCCATGGCGCATTTCCCCGCGTCACCGACCCGCCAGGCTGCCCTTTCCCGCGACCATGCGCTTCTCAAAGCCATGATGCGCCACCGCGACGAGCTCACCTTGCTGGCCTCGCCGCGGATCGCCGAGCCGAGTGCCATTCCTCTCGCCATCTGACCTTTGGCGAAAGCCTGGTGAAATTCCGGCACTCGCCTGACGATGATTTTCGACTTCGACTGTCAGACCCGTCGAAGCCCTCTTGCGTCAAAACTCTGAACCTGCCATGTTGCCTATACAACTTGCAAAGGTTTCGCGATGAAAGCTTCTCAAAGCCTGTTCTGTGAGCGCGTGCTTCTGCCCGAGGGCTGGGCAAGCGATGTGACAATCGGGATCGATCAGGACGGCAAGATTGTCTCAATCGAGCACGGGATGGTGCGTGGACCGGATTCGACAGCACTGGCCGGACCTGTGGTTCCTGCCCTGCAAAACCTGCATTCTCACGCTTTTCAGCGCGCCATGGCGGGTCTCGCCGAGCAAGCGGGTTCGACCGATGACAGCTTCTGGACCTGGCGCGACACGATGTATCGGCTTGTCGCAAAGATGTCGCCTGACGATGTCGAGGCTGTTACGACCAAGTTGTATAGTGAACTTCTAAAAGGCGGCTTCGGTCAGGTGGTGGAATTTCACTATTTCCACCATGCCCTGACCGAGGTTGGCACCTCCAACGGCTTCGAAATGTCGAGCCGCATTCTGCGGTCGGCAGCGACGGCGGGGATCGGCCTCACGCATCTGCCCGTCTTCTATGCCCATGCCGGCTTCGGTGGGCTCGCGCCCAATGCCGGACAGCGCCCGTTCATCCATAGCATAGACAGTTTCCTCGCCCTGCTCGATCAGCTGGCGCCCGCATGCGCGGCTGCCGACGTGGAGCTCGGCCTCGCCATCCATTCGCTGCGGGCGGCCACCCCCGATGAGATGCGTGCCGTGCTCTCGGCGGAGCAGACGGGTGGGCCCATCCACATCCATGTGGCGGAGCAAGAGCGCGAGGTCGGGGATTGCCTTGCCTGGAGCGGTCGCCGACCGGTCACTTTCCTGCTCGACGAGTTTGCGGTCGACGAGCGCTGGTGCGCCATCCATGCGACGCATATGACAGCGGAGGAGACGGCGCGGCTGGCGAAATCCGGTGCGGTCGCGGGTCTTTGCCCGGCCACCGAAGCCAATCTCGGCGACGGGATCTATCCTGCAACGGACTTCATGACCCAGGGCGGACGCATAGGGATAGGCACGGACAGCCATGTCGCAACCTCCGTAGCGGAGGAACTGCGCGTGCTGGAATATGGTCAGCGGCTTCGTGATCGCCGCCGCAACCGGCTCGTATCCGGTCCCGGAGCCTCGGTCGGCCGCACGCTGATCGAGGCCAGCCTGTCTGGCGGGGCCCAGGCTGCGGGTCTCGAGACGAGCGGTATTCGCGTTGGCGCGCGCGCCGATCTCGTCGTCCTCGACGGCGCCAACCCCTTCATCGCCGCTGCCAAGGACGACCAGATCCTCGACCGCTGGATCTTTGCACTCGGCAGCGAGGCCGTTCGCGACGTGATGGTTCGCGGAGATTTCGTGGTTCAGGAGGGTCGCCACCGGGCCGAAGAGCGCATCGACAGCGACTTTGCCTGTGCGCTGAAGAGAATACTCCAATGAGTTTCATTAGCCGGCAAATTGTTTTCAGCGGATGGAGCGCCTGATGGTGCAGACGATCACTCTCGATACTGTTCTGACATCAGATGCGATCGCCGCGATTGCTGAGGGCGCAAGGCTCGCCTTGAGTGAGGCGGCGCGGCAGCGGATTCTCGATGCCCGCGCGATCGTCGATGCCCTGGTCGACCAAGGCATCCGAGGCTACGGCATTAATACGGGGGTCGGCGCACTCTGTGACGTGGTCATCGATCGTGAGGAGCAGGCGTCGCTTTCCCGCAATCTGCTGTTTAGCCATTCCTGTGGTGTCGGTGAGCCGCTCGGGCGGGTGGAAACACGCGCGATCATAGCAGCCCAGATCGCCAATTTCGCCCATGGTTATTCGGGCATCCGGCTTGAGGTCGTCGAGACGCTCATCGCCCTCCTGAACAGTGATATGCTTCCGGTCATCCCATCCAAGGGTTCGGTCGGCTACCTGACGCATGGCGCAGCCATCGGGCTTGTCGTCATCGGCGCTGGCGAATGCCGACACGACGGCAAGCTGATCTCCGGCGCGGAGGCGCTGGCAGCGCTCGATCTCAAGCCGCTTGTGCTCCAGGCGAAGGAAGGTCTGAGCCTGATCAACGGCACACCTTGCGCCACCGGTCTGGCATCTCTTGCCGTCACCAGGCTCGCGCATCTCGTCGACTGGGCAGATGTAGCAGCCGCGATGAGCTATGAGAACCTCGGCGCGCAGACCGATCCCTTTGCGGAAATGCCGCTTTCTTTGCGGAAGTCCGAGGGCCTGCAGCAGGTTGGAAGGAACTTGCGAACATTGCTGGCCGGGAGCGCGCTCCTGGCGGAATCTGCCGGCAAGCGGACGCAGGATCCGCTCAGCCTCAGGGCCGTGCCGCATGTGCATGGCGCGGTGCGCGATGCGCTCGTGGAGGCGCGGGCGGTGGTGGATCGGGAGCTTGCGAGCGTCACCGACAATCCCGCCGTTAGCGGATCACCTGCAGACCCGAAAGTGCATTCGCAGGCACATGCCGTGGGTGCAGCCCTTGGCCTTGCCATGGATCATCTGGCGACGGCGGCAGCCGAACTCGCCGCCATTTCCGAGCGGCGGATCGACCGGCTGGTCAACCCGCTGGTGAGCGGCCTGCCGGCCTTCCTCGCCTCGGGCAGCGGCGTCGAATCCGGCTTCATGATCATCCAGTATACCGCAGCAGCGCTGGTGGCGGAGAACCGCCGGCTCGCGATGCCCGCGAGCCTCGACGGTGGCATCACCTCCGGCCTGCAGGAAGACATTCTCACCCATGCGACGCCGGCTGCGGCCAAGGCGCTCGCCATCCTCGACAATCTCGAGACGGTGCTTGCCATCGAACTGACCGCCGCTGCGCAGGCCCATGACCTGCAGCCCTCCAAGGCAAGCAAAGCTGCGATGACGCAACGGATCTATGAGCGGGTTCGTCATGCGGTGCCTTTCTACCGCGACGATAGGCCCCTGAACCGCGACATCCAGCAGATCCGGACACTCCTGAAGACGACCGCCGTCTGGTCCGCAAGCGAGGGCGCATGACGACAGTACTCAGCAACGCGCGACTGGCGACCATGTCGCCCGACCGGCCAGGGCTCGGTGTAATCGAGAATGGCAGGGTGATGATCGAGGGCGGGCGGATCGTTGCCGTCGGAGAGGCGAGCGAGATCGCAATCCCCGCTGGCGCCGAGGTCATCGACTGCGAGGGGCGCTGGGTGACGCCAGGCCTGATCGATTGCCATACGCACCTGGTGCATGCCGGCAATCGGGCACGAGAATTCGAGATGCGTCTTGCCGGCGCTTCCTACGAGGAAATCGCACGCGCCGGCGGTGGCATCGTTTCGTCGGTGCGGCAGGTGCGCCAGGCGAGCGAGGCGGATCTTGTCTTGCAAACACTTCCCCGGCTCGATGCGCTGATCGCCGAGGGCGTCACGACCGTCGAGGTCAAATCCGGCTATGGGCTCACCGTCGAAGACGAGCTGAAGATGCTGCGTGCCGCCCGGCAGCTCGCCGACAAGCGTCCGGTCGCCATCACCACAACCTATCTCGGCGCCCATGCAACGCCTGCCGACTACAAGGGGCGCAATCGCGACTTCATCGAAGACGTCGTGCTGCCGGGCCTTAAGGCAGCCCATGCGGAGGGACTGGTCGATGCAGTGGACGGCTTCTGCGAAGGCATCGCCTTTTCGCCTGAGGAGATGCGGCTTGTCTTCGATGCGGCGAAATCTCTCGGGCTGCCGACAAAACTGCATGCTGACCAGCTGTCGAACCTGCATGGGGCAGCGCTGGCAGCCGAATACCAGGCGCTGTCAGCCGACCATCTGGAATACACCGATGAGGAAGGTGCGGCCGCAATGACCCGGGCCGGAACCGTCGCGGTGCTCTTGCCCGGCGCCTATTACTTCATCCGCGAGACGAAGAAGCCGCCGATCGATCTCTTCCGCAAACATGGAACGGCCATGGCGCTTGCCACGGACTGCAATCCCGGCACCTCGCCGCTCACCTCCCTGCTGCTCACCATGAACATGGCCGCCACGCTGTTTCACATGACGGTCGAGGAATGCCTTCTCGGCGTGACCCGCAATGCCGCCCGCGCGCTGGGGCGTCTCGACACGCTCGGCACCATCGAGGTCGGCAAGCAGGCCGACCTTGCCATCTGGTCGGTCGAGAGCCCGGCGGAGCTCGTCTACCGCATCGGCTTCAACCCGCTCTACCTACGCATCTGGAACGGCCACATCGCCAAAGGAATTCTGTCGTGACCATTACGCTTCACCCCGGCCGCGTCTCTCTCGCCGAACTCGCGCAGATCTACTGGAGCGGCGAAAGTGCCGTGCTCGACCGCAGCTTCGACGCCGGCATCAAGAAGGCAGCCGCCCGGATTGCCGAAATCGCCGCTGGCAACGCGCCGGTCTACGGCATCAATACCGGCTTCGGCAAACTCGCTTCGATCAAGATCGACGCGGCTGACACGGAGACACTGCAGCGCAATCTGATCCTGTCGCATTGCTGCGGCGTGGGTCAGCCGCTTGGCGCCAACATCGTGCGTCTGATCATGGCGCTGAAGCTGATCTCGCTCGGTCGCGGTGCCTCCGGTGTCCGCCTGGACCTGGTGCGGCTGATCGAGGGCATGCTGGACAAGGGCGTCACCCCGCTCATTCCCGAAAAGGGCTCCGTCGGCGCCTCCGGCGATCTTGCACCGCTCGCCCATATGGCCGCTGTCATGATGGGCGAGGCGGAAGCCTTCTTTGAGGGCGAACGGCTTTCCGGCGCCGAGGCGCTGAAGCGCGCGGGGCTCAAGCCTGTCGTGCTCGCGGCCAAGGAAGGACTGGCGCTGATCAACGGCACGCAGGCCTCGACAGCCCTGGCGCTGGCCGGCCTATTCCGCGCCCATCGCGCCGCACAGGCCGCACTGATTACCGGCGCTCTCTCGACCGATGCCGCGATGGGCTCGTCGGCGCCCTTCACCGCCGACATCCATACGCTGCGGGGCCACAAGGGGCAGATCGATACGGCAGCAGCTCTGCGCGGCCTACTGGCCGGCTCCGTCATCCGGGAAAGCCATCTGGAAGGCGACGAGCGAGTGCAGGATCCCTATTGCATCCGCTGCCAGCCGCAGGTCGATGGCGCGTGCCTCGACCTGTTGCGCATGGCCGGCCGGACGCTCGAAATCGAAGCGAATGCCGTCACCGACAATCCTCTTGTCCTTTCCGACCTGAGCGTCGTCTCGGGCGGCAACTTCCATGCAGAACCCGTGGCCTTCGCTGCCGACCAGATCGCGATTGCCGTTTGCGAAATCGGCGCCATTGCGCAACGCCGCATCGCGCTCTTGGTTGATCCGGCCCTTTCCTACGGGCTACCGGCCTTCCTCGCCAAGAAGCCGGGGCTGAATTCCGGTCTGATGATTGCGGAGGTCACCTCGGCTGCGCTGATGAGCGAAAACAAGCAGATGGCGCATCCGGCCTCGGTCGATTCGACGCCGACCTCGGCCAATCAGGAAGACCATGTCTCCATGGCCTGCCATGGCGCACGGCGCCTGCTGCAGATGACCGACAACCTCTTCTCGATCATCGGTATCGAGGCTCTGACGGCAGCGCAGGGCGTGGAATTCCGCGCGCCCCTGACGACGAGCCCGGAACTGCAGAACGTGATCTCCACCCTGCGTGCCCATGTCGCGACCCTGGAGGAGGACCGCTACATGGCGCCAGATCTTGAGGCTGCCGGTCGCCTGGTGGCGGACGGGACGCTGGTTTCGGCCGTGTCCGCCGGCTTGTTGCCGGGTCTGGAAGGGTGAACGTGATGTTGGCAATCATGGTACCCCCCTCTGCCCTGCCGGGCATCTCCCCCTCAAGGGGGGAGATTGACCCGCGGAACGGCCGTAATGTCCATCTCCCGATAGAGTCAGCGGCTCGTCGAGCTGTATCAACGAGGCAGGAAGCGCGCATCTTGCCGATCTCCCCACTTGGGGGGGAGATGGTCGGCAGACCAGAGGGGGGTGTTACAGCCTCCTACAGAGGAGGTCTGCAATGAAGCCGGTCTTCGAAGTCAAGCAAGGCACCTCCCCCGTCATTCTCGCCTTCCCGCATACGGGAACGGATGTGCCGCCCGCGATCTGGGATCGCTTGAATAACGATGGCAGACTGCTTGCCGATACCGACTGGCACATCCATGAGCTCTATGCCGGATTGTTGCCGGATGCGACGACGGTCCGGGCGACCTTCCATCGCTACGTGATCGATGCGAACCGCGACCCTGATGGCGTGAGCCTCTATCCGGGACAGAACACGACGGGCCTTGTGCCGGAAACGGATTTCGACGGTGTCGCCATCTGGAAGAGCGGGGAAGAGCCAACGAGCGACGATATCGCCGAGCGGCTGGCAGGCTTCCATGCGCCCTATCATGCGGCGCTGAAAGCCGAGATCGAGCGCGTAAAGGCGATCCATGGCGTGGCGGTGCTGTATGACTGCCACTCGATCCGTTCGCTCATTCCCTTCCTGTTCGAAGGACCTCTGCCGGATTTCAACATCGGCACGGATATGGGCCGCACCTGCAATGCCAGGATCGAGAAAACCGCAGCCGAGATCGCCGGTCGGGCCGAGGGCTACACGTCGGTGGTCAACGGTCGCTTCAAGGGCGGCTGGACGACGCGGCATTACGGGCAGCCGGAGAGCGGCGTGCACGCCATTCAGATGGAACTGGCGCAGGTCACCCATCTGGCCACCGAAGCCCCGCCCTTCGCCTATGACGCCGCGAAGGCCGAGGCGCTGCGACATCATCTCAAGACCATTCTGACATCAATCGAAGCCATCGCGCTCGAACTGAAACGCTGAGGAGCGAGGACCATGAGCAATCCCAGACACAACATCCGCGACGTCCGCGCCGCTACCGGAACCGAACTCTCCGCCAAGAGCTGGATGACGGAAGCGCCGCTGCGCATGCTGATGAACAATCTCGACCCCGATGTCGCCGAGCGGCCGCATGAGCTGGTGGTCTATGGCGGCATTGGCCGCGCCGCCCGTACCTGGGCTGATTTCGACCGGATCGTCGAGACGCTGAAGACGCTGACCGAAGAGGAGACGCTGATCGTACAGTCGGGCAAGCCTGTCGGCGTGTTCCGCACCCACAAGGATGCGCCGCGCGTGCTGATCGCCAATTCCAACCTCGTGCCGCATTGGGCGACCTGGGATCACTTCAACGAGCTGGATAAGAAGGGGCTGGCCATGTACGGCCAGATGACCGCCGGTTCGTGGATCTATATCGGCACGCAAGGGATCGTGCAGGGCACCTACGAGACCTTCGTCGAAGCCGGGCGGCAGCATTACGGCGGCAACCTCAAGGGCAAGTGGATCCTGACCGGTGGCCTCGGCGGCATGGGTGGCGCCCAGCCGCTCGCCGCCGTCATGGCCGGCGCCTGCTGCCTTGCCGTCGAATGCGACGAGACCCGCATCGATTTTCGCCTGCGCACCCGTTACGTCGATGCCAAGGCGCATACGCTGGACGAGGCGCTCGCGCTCATCGATCAGTGGACCAAGGCGGGCGAAGCGAAATCCGTCGGCCTCGTCGGCAATGCCGCCGAGATCTTCCCGGAGCTTGTGCGTCGCGGCGTGCGCCCCGACATCGTCACCGACCAGACCTCGGCCCATGATCCTGTTCACGGCTATCTGCCGCTCGGCTGGACGGTTGCCGAATGGCGGGCGAAGCAGGAGAGCGATCCGAAGGCGGTGGAAGTTGCCGCCCGCGCCTCGATGAAGACCCATGTGCAGGCGATGGTCGACTTCTGGAACAGGGGCATTCCGACGCTCGACTATGGCAACAACATTCGCCAGGTCGCCAAGGAAGAAGGCTTCGAGAATGCCTTCGCCTTCCCCGGCTTCGTGCCGGCCTATATCCGCCCGCTGTTCTGCCGCGGCATCGGCCCGTTCCGCTGGGCCGCACTTTCGGGTGATCCGGAGGATATCTACAAGACCGATGCCAAGGTGAAGGAGCTGCTGCCCGACAACAAACATCTGCACAACTGGCTGGACATGGCGCGCGAGCGCATCGCCTTCCAGGGCCTGCCGGCGCGCATCTGCTGGGTCGGCCTCGGTGACCGTCACAAGCTGGGTCTCGCCTTCAACGAGATGGTGCGCAGTGGCGAGCTCAAGGCTCCCGTCGTCATCGGTCGTGACCATCTCGATTCCGGCTCGGTTTCTTCGCCGAACCGCGAGACGGAAGCGATGAAGGACGGTTCCGATGCCGTGTCCGACTGGCCGCTTCTCAACGCACTGCTCAACTGCGCCTCGGGTGCGACCTGGGTTTCGCTGCATCACGGCGGCGGTGTGGGTATGGGCTTTTCGCAGCATTCCGGCATGGTCATCTGCGCCGATGGTACTGATGATGCCGCCCGCCGGCTGGAGCGGGTGCTCTGGAACGACCCGGCGACCGGCGTCATGCGCCATGCCGATGCGGGCTATGACATCGCGCTCGATTGCGCCAAGGAAAAGGGCCTTCGTCTGCCCGGCATCCTCGGTAATTGAGGGGAACCGACAGCCCCATGTCCCTCCGCATCCAGCGCTTTGACGAGCACCTGAAGATGCCCTGGAAAAACGGGCTGGGGATTACCCGCGAGGTGATCTCCCGGCCTACTGCGGATGGATCCGGCGGGTTCGACTGGCGGATCAGCCTGGCAACCGTCGGGGCGTCGGGTCCGTTCTCGGTCTTTGCCGGGATCGACAGGACGATCGCCGTTCTCCAAGGAGACGGCATGCAGTTGACGGTCGACGGGAGGCGGGAGCAGCCGCTTCTCGTGGCATCGCCTCCCTTCGCCTTTTCCGGCGATGCGGAGGTTCAGGCGGACTGTCTGGGTGGGGAGACACTGGATCTCAACATGATGAGCCGTCGCGGGGTTTTCGTCCATCGCATGACGAAGATCGCCGTGTCAGCCGCGCAGACCCTTTCGGTGTCCGGCGACACCGTCGCGATCGTGTTTCGCGGCGATGCTGTGGTTAAGATCGATAGCATGCGATCGGATGTCCGGCTCGGTGATATCATCATCGGCGACGAGACACCATTCGAAATCGCCGTCGAGCCTCTCGGGGCGGATTGTGCCCTTTACGTCATCGAGGTGTCTGCCGTGGCCGATCAGGGATCTGGTTCCGAACCAGTTGCTTCGACAAGGCCTTAGCCGATAAGGAATTGACCGCCGCGCCGCGACAATACATTCGCATCGCCACCAGCAGGATCGACCAGCATGTCCGATGATCAACCAGACTTTGCGCTTCCCGAGGAGGGTCAGGATACGCCGCTTTACGAGCAGATGAAGGCGGAGATCAAGGCGCGGATCGAGCGGGGCGAATGGCCGATCAATTTCCGCATCCCCTCTGAAAACGAGCTCGTCGAGATGCTGGGGGTCAGCCGGATGACGGCGCATCGGGCGCTGAGAGAACTCGCTAGCGAAGGCGTCATCGTGCGTGTCCAGGGGCGCGGCTCCTTCGTTGCACCGAAGAAGCGCCGGGCCAATGTCAGCGACGTGCGCAACATCGCCGAGGAGATCGCCGAGCGCGGCGGCCAGCATTCTGTCGAGATCGTGCTGATGCAGGCGGAAGTCTGCGATCACGATCTGGCGGACCGGCTGGAAGTGCAGGCTGGCACATCGGCCTTTCATTCGGTCATCGTGCACAAGGAAGACGATCTGCCGATCCAGCTGGAAGATCGCTTTGTCCATGCAGAGCTGGCGCCCGCCTATCTCGACCAGGATTTCCGGGCGATCACGCCCAACGCCTATCTGAGCGGCATTGCGCCGATCTCGCGGGCCGAACAGTTCGTCGAGGCGGTGTTGCCGCAACCCTGGGAATGCCGGTTGCTGGCGATCGCCAGGTCCGAACCCTGCCTCCTGGTTCGGCGTCGCACCTGGTCGGGGGACCGGCTGGTGACGGCGGTGAGGCTGCTTTATCCGGGCAGCCGCTACAGTCTCGAAAGCTCCTACTGAAGCCTGGAACCCATTGATTGTACAAAAAGGACCGGCAGATGATGATCATCGGCCGGTCCTTTTTTGTGACTGCGATGGCGCTCAGGCCTCGGCGGCGGAGCCCTGCTTGGCCGGGTCCTTGATGCGGAACCAGACAATGTAGAGTGCCGGCAGGAAGAGCAGTGTCAGGACCGTGCCGACGACAATGCCGCCCATCATGGCATAGGCCATGGGTCCCCAGAAGATCTCCGAGGCGATCGGGATCAGCGCCAGGCTGGCCGCTGCTGCCGTCAGCATGATCGGCCGCATGCGATGCTCGGTTGCCTCCCGAACAGCGTCCCAGGCATGACGCCCATTCTTCTGCAGCGTATCGATTTCGACGACGAGGATGACCGAGTTGCGGATCAGGATGCCGATGAGCGCGAGAACACCGAGGATCGCGACGAAGCCGAGTGGGGCGCCACTTGGCAGCAGGGCTGCCACGACCCCGATCAGCCCCAGCGGCGCGACGATGACCACCATGAACAGGCGCTGGAAGCTCTGCAGCTGGAACATCAGGATCGTTGCCATGGTCAGGAGCATCAGCGGAACGACGGCCGCGATCGGAGCCTGGCTCTTGGCACTGCTTTCGACAGAACCACCCGTCTCGATTCGGTAGCCGACCGGAAGCTTCTCCGCATAGGCTTGTACCGAGGACTTCAGAGACGCGTCGATCGTTGCCGGCTGGGTGCTATCCAGGATCGATGCCTTGAGCGTGATCGTCGGCGTACGGTCACGACGCCAGATCACCGGCTGCTCCATTTCATAGGAGAAGGAGGCGATGGAGGCCAAAGGAACCGACTGACCGTCTCCGCCCGGGAGCTGCAGGTTTCGCAGCGTTTCGATGGACTGGCGCTCTTCGCCCGTTGCGCGACCGACGACGTTGATGAGGTAGATGCTGTCGCGCAGCTGCGTCATGGTTGATCCGCCAGCCATGCTGTTGAGAGCGGTCGCGATATCGCTGGAGCTGACGCCCAGCT
This sequence comes from Rhizobium sp., assembly GCA_027533385.1. Lineage (GTDB taxonomy): Bacteria > Pseudomonadota > Alphaproteobacteria > Rhizobiales > Rhizobiaceae > Allorhizobium. The sequence goes on from JAPZUE010000051.1 coordinate 145,875, forward strand.
GTCGAGCCTTCTCCTGCAGGACATTCACCTTCACCGTGCGGGCTGGTTCCATCCAGTCGTAGACGATGCGGCCAAGGCGGGGATCGGCGCCGACAACCTCGGCCAGTCCAGTGGCGTAGTCGCGGACTTTCTGCGGACCCGGGCCGCTTACGCGGTACTGGATCGGTCGACCGACCGGCGGACCGAGTTCCATCTCCTTGATGAAGATGTCAGTCCCGGGGTATTCGGTCTCGGCGACCTTCATCAGTTTCTGCTTTAGGGCCTGACGCGCTTCGATGCTCTTGGTCACGATGACCATCTGGCCGAAATAGGCGGTCGAAGGCTGGACATCAAAGGACAGCACGAAGCGCTTGGCGCCTTGCCCGACATAGGAGGTCCAGTGGTCGATGCTGTCATCGTTTGCCAGGTGTTCGGCCTCGAACCTGTCCATGTCCGCCTTGGTCTGAGCAAGCGTATAGTTCTGCCGCGAGGTCCAGTCGACCACCAGCTCCGGACGATCCGACGCCGGAAAGAACTGCTGCTGCACGAAACCCATGCCATAAACCGAGAGCAGGAATGTCGCGAGCGTTGCAAGCACCGTTGCCTTTGGCCAGTGCATGCAGACCGACAGGATGCGCGAGAACAACTGCGCCACGCGTCCCTTCTCTTCGTGATGCCCTTTCATCTTTTCCGGCAGGATCAGCACCCCGAGAAGCGGGGCGAAAAGGACGGCCACAATCCAGGATACAATCAGGGAAATGGCGATCACGACGAAGAGCGAGAAGGTGAATTCACCGGCCGCACTGTCGTTTAGTCCGACCGGAATGAAACTCGCGACCGTGACGAGCGTCCCCGTCAGCATGGGGAAGGCCGTCGAGGTCCAGACGGCGGTGGCCGCCTTTGACAGCGGCTCCCCTTGTTCGAGCTTGGAGACCATCATTTCGATGGCGATCATGGCATCATCGACCAGCAGGCCAAGCGCGATGATCAAGGCGCCGAGCGAAATGCGCTGCAGCGAGATCCCGAGATACTCCATGGCAACGAAGGTGATGGCGAGGACGAGAGGAATGGAGACAGCGACGACCAGGCCGGCCCTGAGACCAAGACTGATGAAGCTGACCACGAGGACGATGGCGATGGCTTCGAACAATGCCTTGGTGAAACCACCCACGGCCTCCTCTACCACGACGGCCTGGTCCGCCACGTGATGGACACCGATGCCGACTGGCAGACCGGCCGTCACTCTTTCCATGGTCTCGGAAAGGGCTTCACCGAACTTCAGAAGGTTGGAGCCTGGCTTCATGCCGATCGCCAGCCCGATCGCGGGCTGACCGTTGACGCGAAAGAGCGGCTGCTGGGGATCCATATAGCCGCGGGTAATCGTTGCGACATCGCTCAGCCGGAAGAAGCGGTCGTTGACCCGCAGGTTGACGTTTCGAAGGTCCTCTTCTGTGGTGAACTGTCCCGAGACCCGCATGCTGATGCTTTCGGACGCGGTTCTGAGGGTACCCGATGCCACGACCGCGTTCTGGGCCTGCAGGGTGTCCACGATCTGCTGCTGGGTGATGCCCAGGGCCGCCATCCGGCGGGTCGAAAATTCAAGATAGATCACCTCGTCCTGAGCGCCGATCAGATCAACCTTGCCGACATTCGGGACAGACAGGATCTCGGTACGGGCGGCTTCAAGATAGTCCCGCAGCTGACGCTGCGTCATGCCATCTGCCGTGAAGGCATAGATATTGCCGTAGACATCGCCGAAACTGTCGATGAAGAACGGACCGTTGACCCCCTGCGGCAGGTTGGGCACGATGTCGTTGATCATGTTGCGGACCTTGACCCAGGTCGGCTTCACATCAGCTGCTTTGGTGTTTTCCAGCAGGTTGACATAGATGGTCGCCTGCCCGGGGGTGTTGATGCTCTTTGTGTAGTCAAGCGACTCAAGCTCTTGCAGCTTCTTCTCGATCCGGTCCGTGACCTGACTGGTCATTTCCTCGACGGAGGCTCCGGGCCATTGGGCCTGGATCAGCATCGTCTTGATGGTGAAGTCTGGATCTTCCTCGCGACCGAGGTTGAAGTAGGAGAGGATGCCGGCCACCGTCGACAGGATCATGAAGTACCAGACGAGCGACTTGTGTTTCAGCGCCCATTCGGAAAGGTTGAACTTGCTGGTCATTGGGCGGTCTCGTCTGTGAGAGAAACAATCTGATTGTCGGTCAGGGAGTTCACGCCGGCGCTCGCCACGCGCTCACCCGCCTTCAGGCCTGACAGAATATCGAACCCGCCGTCCGCAGCCGGCGAAACTTCGACTGCCCGACGGGTGGCACCGCTGGTTGCCGGGTCTATCACCCAAACAAAACGGGAGCTGTCCTTTGCCGTACCGACGGCCGTATCCGGAAGCCATATGCTCGCTGCGACCGGTTCGACTGGCTGCGCCATGACCGTGCTGCCCAAACGAAACGCGGAGCCCGGATTGTCGAGCGCGATCTTGGTACGGCGCGTGCGCGTGACGGGATCAGCCTCGGGCGCTGCTTCGCGGACGCGGCCCTTCACCTTGACCTGCGGATTCGACAGCAAGGCCACTTCGTATTCCGTGCCAACCGACTGAAGGGTCTTCAGCGTATCCGGAATATCAATCACGGCATCGAGCGCTTCAAGACGGGCTACGGTCACCACCGCCTGACCGGCGGCCACGACCTGCCCAACCTCGGCATTGACGGCAGACACCACACCATCCGTCTCGGCGACAATGGTGGCATAGGTGGTCTGCTCCCGTGCCTTGGTCAGATCGGCCTCCTTCTGACGAAGAGTCGCTTCGGCTGCTTCGGCGGTCTGCTCAGCTTCCTCCAGCCGTTCCTTGGTCGTCGCCTGCGTCTTGAGAAGGGCTTCCTGACGGCGGGCATTGACTTCGGCCAGCTCCAGCTTGGCTTTAGCGGAGGCGAGATCGGCTTGCGCCTGGCGAACCGCCAGATCGAGGCTCGTGGTGTCCAGGGTCATCAGAACCTGTCCGGCATGGACGACATCGCCGACATCAACCATGCGTGTGGTGATCCTGCCGAGCAGACGGAAGCCGATATCGATGTTGAGCTTGGCTTCCACCGTGCCGGCGAAGCTTGATCCCGGTTCGGCGGCACGTGGACCGGCAATCACGGAAAGAACCGGCCGAACTTGCTGTTGCGCTTGCTCTTCCGCCTTACTGCAGGCCGAGAGCGAGATGGCGGCGAGGCACAAAAGTGCCAGAGCTCCCTTGTGCATCATTTCGCATCTCCCTGAACGGCTTGGACCTTTTGGTTTTCATGAAGGAATTGCGTGCCCTCGATCACGACCTCTTCGCCGGCATTCAGGCCCGAGGCTATAATGATGCGATCGGCGTCGTAGCGGAGAACCTCGATCTGGCGCGTCGTCACCATTTGGGTCGCGGGATCGAAGACCCAGACTGCCGGCTTGCCGCCCCGGCTCGTCAGCGCCAACCAGGGGATGGAGATCCGGCCGGCCATCGCCAGCTCTGCGCGAGCCACGATCGCCGAACCGAGGGTGATTTCAGCGGGCGGGTCGACAATCGACAGCTTGAGACGGACCGTGCCGAGCTTTCGGTCGACCGAAGGGCTGATTTCCTGAACACGCGCCGACGCGCGAATATCCGGTCGATCCACTAGGGCTACCTCGACCGACAGGGGTGGATTGTCCTGTGCCAATGCGCTTTCATCGACGTTGAAGACCGCATCAAGCTCGCCATCATGGGCCAGATTGAAGGCACCCGAAGACGGCTGGACCACTTCGCCTGGCTCGATCAAGACATCCGTGATGACCCCATCGGCATCGGCCTTCAGCTCGGTCTGCGCGAGATTCTCCTGAACCACGGCAAGATTGGCCCGTGCAGCGGCCAGATCGATAGCGTCCGTCAAGCTGGTGTAATTTCGGGTATGGGACCGGGCCGTCATGATCAGGCGGCTTTCGGTGTAATCTGAAGGGGTTTTTCCTCCTCGATTGTTGGAGAGTTAAGCTCTGCCATGCCCTCGATCTGCAT
>JAPZUE010000097.1 GCA_027533385.1 Rhizobium sp.
TCAGGGAAGATAAAGTTTTCGTGGGGTTGGTCTTGGGGAGCCATCCAAGCTCTCAGACCTTCGTTAAGCAGAATATTTTTAGTGTAGAAGGTTTCAAATTCCGGGTCTTCGGCCGCTCTCAATTCCTGAGAAACGAAGTCATAGGCTCGTAGATTAAGAGCTAATCCCACCACACCCACAGCACTCATCCATAAACCAGTCACGGGGACAAAGAGCATGAAGAAGTGTAACCAACGTTTGTTGGAGAAAGCGATGCCGAAGATTTGCGACCAGAAACGGTTCGCAGTGACCATGGAGTAGGTTTCTTCCGCTTGGGTGGGTTCAAAAGCTCGGAAAGTGTTAGAACCTTCACCGTCTTCAAACAGGGTATTTTCTACCGTCGCTCCGTGAATAGCACAGAGAAGCGCACCACCGAGGATACCAGCGACACCCATCATGTGGAAGGGGTTAAGGGTCCAGTTGTGGAAGCCTTGGAAGAAGAGAATGAAACGGAAGATACCAGCCACGCCGAAGCTAGGGGCAAAGAACCAGCTAGACTGACCGAGGGGGTACATCAGGAAGACACTGACGAACACCGCAATCGGGCCAGAGAAGGCGAGGGCGTTGTAGGGACGAATGCCGACTAAACGGGCGATTTCAAACTGACGTAGCATGAAGCCAATCAGGCCGAAAGCACCGTGGAGAGCGACAAAGGGCCATAAACCGCCGATTTGACACCAACGGGTGAAGTTACCTTGGGCTTCCGGTCCCCAGAGAAAGAGGATCGAGTGACCGAAGGCATCGGCGGGGGTGGAGACGGCTACAGTCAGGAAGTTGCCGCCTTCCAGGTAGGAACTGGCTAACCCGTGGGTGTACCAGGAGGTGACGAAGGTGGTGCCGGTTAACCATCCACCTAGGGCCATGAAGGCGCAGGGGAAGAGTAGTAAACCAGACCAACCGATGAAGACGAAACGGTCTCTTTTGAGCCAGTCATCGAGAGCATCAAACAGCCCTCTTTCTGGGGCGCGTCCGACAGCAATGGTCATGGGG
>JAPZUE010000090.1 GCA_027533385.1 Rhizobium sp.
CCTATCGAAGACATCCGGGACTACCTCAAGGTCAAACTGATCAACCGCTTCAAGCTCTATCTTGGCAGCCGCTTCGAGCCAGTGATCGCCGAACAGCAGAAGATCCTGCTCGGCGTCGAAAAGCTGCCGCCCCGCGAGGAAAGGGTGCAAGACGAGCTCAAGCTCTTTCTTGGCCATCCGGTTTCGCAGCTCTATGTCGAGCGCCATTTCGACGACGAGACGCGGGCCAAATCGGCTGACATGGTCGGACGCGTGAAGGATGCCTTCCTTGCGCGGATCGAGACCCGGGACTGGCTGACGGAGGCCACACGGGCGGCGGCAAAGGACAAGCTGGAGAAACTCACCTTCGAGGTCGGCTACCCAGAGACGTGGATCGACATGTCGAGCGTTGAGGTGCGCCCGGACGACCTGATCGGCAATATCCAGCGGCTGATCGCGTTTGACGTGAAGCGGTCGCTCGACAAGTTCGACGACCCGGTCGAGCATGAATCCTTCGCCAATGTGCAATCGACGCTGCCGATCATCATCAATGCCGCCTACAACACATCGATCAACGGCTTCGAAGTTCCTGCCGCCATCCTGCAGCCACCGGCCTTCGAGGCCGACCTCGATGCGCCGGTCTACTTCTGCCGGCTCGGCGCCGTGCTAGGACATGAAATGACCCATGGCTTCGACAGTCGTGGTCGACAATACGACGCCGATGGCAATCTGCGCGACTGGTGGACGCCCGAGGATACGGCTGCCTTCACACGCGAAGCCGAAAAGCTCGTGGCGCAGGCGAATGCCTATGAAGTCCTGCCGGGGCTTACCCTCAACGGCGCGCTGACAGTTACGGAGAACATGGCCGATGTCGGGGGCATCACGCTCGCCTATGCGGCGCTGCAGGACCATCTCGCCGAAAACCCGCAGGAAAATGTTGAAATCGGCGGCTTCTCGCCTGCGCAGCGTTGCTTCCTTGCCTGGGCGCAATTCTGGGGCATGAAGGGAACCGACGGGGTCATCCGCAGCGTCTTCATGAGCGATGTTCACGCACCCGGCATGTATCGTTCGGTGGCCGCACTCAAACATGTTGACGACTTCTACACCGCATTCGACATCACCGAAGGCGATCCGGAATGGCTTGCGCCGGAAAAGCGCGTGCGGGCCTGGTAATGCGCCTGACTTGGCGGTCCGCACTATCACGACAAATAAGGGGAGCAATCATGAAACGTTACATCGCCATATTCGCTGCGACTGCACTTGGACTGACAGCAGCCACGCAGCCTGCAACAGCTCGCATGAGCGACAAGGACAAGGCAGCGGCGGCTGCAGCCGCAATCGCCATCCTCGGCATTGCAGCTCTCGCGCACAACAAGCACCATTACCAGAATGGCTATGAGCCGGGCAGCGCCGAGGAGACCGCCGAATTCGAGCGCGGCTATCGCGACGGCCTGCATGGCTATCCTTATTGGGAGGGCAATCGGACACCGAGTTATGCCGAGGGCTATCAGGCAGGCGACCGCGAACGGGAAATCAGCATGGCGCATCGGCGCGTGGCAGCCGACGCCAAAGCGCCGCCGATGGCATATCGGGGCTGCGCGGAAATCGTGGCGCGCAACTTCGCTGTTGGTTTGAACCACGTGCATTTCACGCGGTCCCGCTCGCCGGCCAAGCATGAGTGGCTGATCGAGGCGGCCGTCGGGCATCAGTATATGACCTGTACCATGCGAGACACCGGTGAGTTGATCGACTTGCGTGGCGGACAGTTTTGAAAGCCGAAAATGCCGCAAGTGTGCGGCGGCATTGCCAACAATGGATCCCGGCGCATTTGTCGGAATTCTGGGTGACAGATCGGGTCTATGATTGGCCTGAGTTGAGGAGATCAAAAAAATGCGGCGGTGGTTCGGCTGGATTGGGGCGTTGCCAATAGTTCTGGCACTCATCCTACTCGTGGGTACAGCGCCTGCGTCACAGGCTGCCGGAGCACTCCCGGACTACGAGGCAAAGGCCGGGATGCTGGAAATCGGCATCGATCCCGAACGGCCGGATGCCGAGATCTTCCATATGAATTACACTCTGAAGGGCGCCGATCCGGCCACGCGGCCGGTGACCTTCGTGTTCAATGGCGGCCCGGGGGGATCGAGCATCTTCCTGCATATGTCAGCGCTCGGCCCGAAGACGATCAAGACATCTGGAGACGGGACATTCCCTGCCGTTCCGGCACGGCTGGAGGACAATCCGGAAAGCTGGATTGCCTTTACCGATCTCGTCTTCATCGACCCCGTCGATACCGGTTACAGCCGGATGCTCCCTGGCGCGGACGGAAAGCCGGGCGATCCAAAGCCGTATTACAATACGACAGCGGACGTGAATTCGATGGCCATCTTCATTCGCAAGTGGCTGACGGTGAACAATCGCTGGGCCTCGCCGAAGGCAATAGCCGGAGAAAGTTATGGGGGCCTCAGGGTCGCGGCGCTGATGCGGATCCTGGCAGAAAACTATGCCGTCAACATCAACCGTGCCATCCTGATCTCCCCTGCCCTCAAGGTCGATGTCGATGCGGGCAACTATTCGATCCTCTATCCGATGACCCTGCTGCCCACCCAGGCGGCGATCGCCTCCCATCACGGCTTGAACGACGTGAAGGTCGACGAGGCAGGGATGAAGGCGGTCGAAGACTATACGCTGAACGGGTTTCTGACAGGGCTTGTCTCAATCGGACGCTCGACGCCGGAAAAGCGAAAGATGTTCTTCAATACGGTGGGCCGCTATACGGGTCTCGATCCAAGGCTCGTCGAGCTTCACAACGGGCGCATTCCGGAAACGCTCTATGTCGGCAGTCTCTTGTCCGATCGCGGCCTCATTCTCGACCGGTATGACGGGACGCAGGCGACCGACAACCCTGCCCCACAGGAGCCCGGTCTCGCCGTGCTCGACCGATCGCTGACCGTGTTGAGCGGCGTTCTCCTCGCGCCCTTCATGGATTATGTCCGAAACGACTTGGGCTATACCAGCGACAGGCCCTACATCCCGCTCAACCTCGTGACCAACGCCTCCTGGGATTACAGCGGAGAGATCGGGACGCCGGACGATATCGGCATTGCGCTTGCCCAGAACCCGGACCTGAAGGCGCTCGTCGTGCACGGCTACCATGACCTCGTGACCAACTACTTCCTGTCCCGTTATACCCTGGAGCAGACGACACGGGCGCGTGGCGCGCGGGAACGGCTCTACTTCGGCACCTATCCCGGCGGCCACATGTTCTATCTGCAGAGCAAGAGCCGATCGGAATTCTTCCAGGACGTAAAGGGGTTCTTCGCGGAGTAGCCGACAGCGAGCACTTCGGGCAGCGGCCCAATGAGGGGTTATCCGAATTGTGGGTGGCCATCTCACTCTTTGCCTCGAAGTCTGCATCTGGGAAATCGACTGAGGAGACTTGGAGAAGCGGAAATAATTGCCGCTCTCCCGCCAAGTTGACGTCGGCCCAAAGCCAGGGCACAAAGATGGCATCCACGGTCGCTCGCGGCAGGAAAACAGAGGAAAATCAAAGGCGATTTTGTTAAGCCTTTGAAATGATGTGAGAATCCAGGTTCTCCAGGCAGGCAATTTTTGGTCTGTTTTCCGCCGACAACTAGCGACTATTTCTTACAGAAAAAAGCGACGTCTTCTCAACAACTTGAGCAATTTTGGCTGCTGTTCTTCAGTTCATACGTTGTGCTGAAGCGGGTCTCGCGGAATTGGCTGGGGACCCGCAAGCGATCTCTTTTATGGGGCCGAAAGCGGCCTGTGTGCTTGCGACGTCAGAGCACCAGGAGCAGCCTTACTCCTCGCGAAGATTGGTTCCGGAAGCGAGCAATCGCAATCTGCAATTTGCCGCACGGCATCAGAAAATCGAGCGCTGCTTTTTGCCTTCTTGTTGAGAGATCAGCTCAGTCGTCATGTCCCGGCTTGACGGCCTTGAAAGTTCGAAGCCTTGGAGGTGATCGCATCCGAGTGACGCAGGTGCGGCGCGTTAATCCGCCGTCTCCACCCCCTCCGCCGTGGTTTTAAGCACCTTGTGGCGTGCCATTTGTACGGTGGCCTCCACCTGCGGCATACCTCCCCCTTGACCGATCTGGTCAACAAACATTTTGTGGATCTTGATCCGATCCACGTCTAGATTGAAAAGTTGCCCGAACTACGAGTTACCCTCAAAATCATCAACGGCGAACCTCACGCCTGCCGTTCGCAACGCCCGGATAGCCGCGGCTGCCTTGCCGTCTGTATCTGCCGCAACGCTTTCGGTGATCTCCAACTCCGACGGATGCAGCTCAAACTTCGACAATGTCGTCAATATACGCAGGGCGTAACCGGAAGACATGAGCTCGACCGCAGAGGCATTGACCGACATACCGATGTCCGTGTCGGAGAGTTCAGCGAGCAGGCTGCACACCCGCGCGAGAGAGCAGAACTCCAGGGACAGATCGAGCCTTGGCAGAGCGCGAACCGCGGGTCACTCATCCGGGGCTCATGGCACACCCGTGCTCGGTCACCTTGCTAGCCGCCCGAACGCCCTTTGCCATTGCCGCTAGAATTTCCGTTGCCATTGCCACCGGAGTTCCCTTTGCCGTTGCCACCGGCGTTCTCGCTGCCACTGCCACCAGAGTTCCCATTGCCTTTGCCACCGGAGTTTCCGTTGCTATTTCCGCCAGATTTACTCGAACCAGCGTTGCTGCGGGCTTCTTGCCCAGCATCGCCACCACGCCCACTCTTAGCCTGCTGGTTGTTATCCGCAGCCTCGACCTTCTTGCTGATTGCTTCATCGATCGCTTGCGCCGCCCCTGCCCCACTCGTACTGGCGTCTACGGTAGGCACATCGCGAAATGCGAAGGTGGCTTTAATCGATTGAAGAGAGAATACTGCCCGGGTAATGGCGGGCTGCATTGTGCCACCTCCAACTGTCATTCCCGCTTCGGTAACTGCAGCATCTTGCCCAGCCGTTAGATTGCTCCGTTCGCTGGTCTTAAACCCCGTAACCTCTACTACGCCTTCATCGACTGCCACCGCTGCGTTTGCTATTCCAACTCTCACGGTGAACTGTGTGCCCTTGACTACGGCGGCAAGGAACGGTGTTTGGACTGTCGTGTGTGGCTTCTGACGTTTTTCTACCTCGAGAACGATTTCCCCAACCTGCTGGCTAATCTCAGTTTTGCGGTTTCCATTCGCACCCCGCGTCACGACCGAAGCTAGTGTGTTCGGTCTAAAAGCAATGCTCTCGGTTCCTCGCACCAACTGCAAGCGCCCGCGCGCTCCTGTTGAGATCCAGGCCTTGTTGGGAATCTCCATCCCCTTGCTAAGTGGTATCCATGTCTCTTCATCAATCGTATAGGCGACCTGAGCTGTTGCTCTCGCCACAATCCAAGGTATCACTGGCCGCAGCGGCCGACCCAGCCTGCAAAACCAGGAACAAACAGAGGATTATTGAGGTAATCAAGCGCATGATGGGTTCTCCCTTGAGCCTAATTCAGCATCAATGGATGAAGATTCACTCGCCGTAATAGATAGGCTTTTACATATATCTGCGGATACGGCTTCGTGATCGGGCTGCTCAATGCACCATGTCATCAACGACTTGAATGCCGCGGCCGATAGACCAGAGGTGATGGACGATCTGCAGGATCAAGTGGTCACGTTCACCGAACCGCTGGCAGATTTTGTTGACCCTCTCACTTGTGCTAGACCTAAGGCACTCAGGGACGGCGAATTCTGCGATCACATAAGCCTTCTGCCCAACCGCGTAGACCGGACAACCTGTCGCCAGCAATTCATCGATGAACGCTGGAATTTGCTCCTCTGACACGGGCACAATCCTCAAGATGCGCGTGACGGCGGACCAGAATCCGGCCCGCCGTCATCGAGTCCTCTCGTCAAATCAGAAGTCTTCCCAGGCCTCGTTTTTGACCACCGTGTTGCCTCTGACCGCAGTGGCAACACGATTAAGCAGTCGCCGCGCTGGCGACGTAGTCGTGGTGGAAGCGGTAATTGCCACAGTCGGGGCTGAGCTTCTCAGTGTGTTGCTGATCTCAAAGCGCCCAATGAGTGTGAAGAGCGCCTCAGCTTCCTTCGCGAGCGAATGGCTGGCAGCGGTGGATTCCTCGACCATAGCTGCATTTTGCTGCGTGCCTTGGTCCATGGTGTTGACTGCAGTGTTGATTTCCTTCAACCCGGTCGCCTGCTCCTTCGCTCCTTCAACGATCGCGGTGACGTTGACGCTCACGGCTTGAACTTGAAACACAATGTGCTCCAGCGCCTTCCCGGTCTCTGTGACGAGATGCACACCGTTCTCAACCTGCTCGCCTGATTTGGAAATCAGAGCCTTGATCTCCTTTGCTGCTGACGCTGAGCGCTGCGCTAGTTCACGGACTTCTTGAGCAACGACAGCGAAGCCTTTGCCTGCCTCTCCTGCACGTGCTGCCTCTACGCCTGCATTGAGTGCAAGCAGGTTGGTCTGGAATGCTATTTCGTCGATAACGCCAATGATGTTCGAGATCTCGCGGGAGGAGGACTCAATCTCCTGCATTGCATGGACCGCTCGACTAACGATCTCACCAGAACGTTCTGCGGACTGGCGGGTCTCTTGCACCTGCTTGCCTGCTTCTTCGGCGCGACGACTGGAGTCGGCGACAGTCGTCGTAATTTGTTCGAGCGCTGCTGCGGTTTCTTCGACCGACGCTGCTTGCTGTTCAGTTCGTTTCGACAGGTCGTCGGCGGCCGCGCGGATCTGATTGGAGCCAGCAGCAATGGCCTGTGCGTTTTGGCCCACGGTGCGCATGGCATCTTCCAACTTGGACACGGCATCATTGAAGTCGACACGGACCTGGTCCAGCCGTTCTGCAAACACAGTCTCGATGCGGTAGCTGAGCTTGCCATCCGAAAGCTGGCCGAGGGCGTGGCCGATGCTGTCGACGGCAAACCGCACTTCGGCGGCTTCTTGC
>JAPZUE010000087.1 GCA_027533385.1 Rhizobium sp.
TACATGCAGATCGAGGGCATGGCAGAGCTTAACTCTCCAACAATCGAGGAGGAAAAACCCCTTCAGATTACACCGAAAGCCGCCTGATCATGACGGCCCGGTCCCATACCCGAAATTACACCAGCTTGACGGACGCTATCAATTGGCGAGCGGTGTGATCTTGTTGCCGGCACCTTGCACCACACGTCGCCCCGGCCGAGACCTGACGGAATGGATGGATGGTCATGCCACACCCGATGGAACGCTGCGGATTGGGCTTGCTCATGGAGCCATTCGCAGTTTTTCAGAAGAGGGAGGCGCTTGCGAGGTGGTTGCGCCAGACCGGGCAAGACGCGCAGGGCTCGACTATCTCGCGCTCGGCGATTGGCACGGCATGGTCAGTGTGGACCAGCGAACCCATTATTGCGGGACACCTGAGCCTGACCGTTTCAAGCACGACGCGCCGGGTACGGCCCTTTTGGTCACGATTGCCGGCCCGTCGAGTATCCCGGACATTCAGACGTTGCCCACCGCGACCTTCGCCTGGCGTAACCTCGATCTTAATCTGCTCGAAAGCGACGCTCCAGAGCCTGCACTCAATTCCCTGCTCCCGGCTTTGCGGGAACGCAGGAACTCGCTGATCCGGGTGGTGGCATCAGGGCACACTCGCCTCGCAGCGCGTGCTGAGCTCGTCGCCGCGGTTGAAAGGGTAGCTCCGGATTTCGCTTTTCTGGAGCTGGCTCACGATGGATTAGCCACAGAATGCGAGCTGGAAGACCTGGATCAGATCGATCGCGGCGGTGCCTTGCGTGAAGCTGCCAATGCGCTGCTTGCCGAGTCTACAGATGAACGTCGACCTATATCTGAGCGCGAGATCGCGCGGGCGGCCTTGATGCGCCTCTACTCCTATACGCAGGCAATCACGCCATGAAGATCTCAGCCCTGCGTCTATTCAACGTAAAACGGTTTGCCGGTCGCGGCGTTGCCATCGAAGGCATTGGAGATGGTGTGAACGTGCTTTGCGCCGCCAACGAGTTCGGCAAATCGACAAGCTTTGAAGCTTTGCACGCACTTTTCTTCCAACCTCATTCCGGCACTCCTGGCGATGTCCAGAGACTGCGCCCCTATAGTGGTGGGAACCCGTTGGTCGAAGCCGATATCACCACCGGCGAGGGCAGATTCCGAATTACCAAGCAGTATTATGGTGGGAGGTCAGCTCGTGTGGTGGATCTTGGATCCGGCCGTCTTTTCGCCCAGGCGGATGAGGCAGAGAACTTCATCACAAGCCTGATCAGGGGAGGGACCTCCGGACCTGCAGGCCTCCTGTGGGTGCGCCAAGGTATCACCGGCATTGAAAAGCGAAGCCGGACCGAAGAGGAGGGGGAAAAGCAGGTTCGCCAAAGCCTGCTCGAATCCGTCCAGGGCGAGGTGGAAGCCGTCACTGGCGGGCGCCGGATGGCCGAGATCATGGCGGCCGTGAAAGAGGCCCTCGCAAACATGGTCACGGCGACCGGCAGACCGAAAGCTGGCGGTCGCTATGCGGCTGCTATCGAGGAACGGGAGAGGCTCGCCGCGGATGAGGCGCGGCTGGCAGCCGAGGTGACCCGATTACGCCAAGCGCTGGATCAACGCGCGAGTGCAGCAGCGCGACTTGCCGAACTCGACAGTCCTGCAGAAAAAGAAGAGCGCAGGACGGCCATTCAGGCAGCCCAGAGCAGGTTTGATGCCGCCAAGGCGCAGAACGAAAAGCTGAAAACGGCAGAAGCGGAACTTAAGCTTGTCCGCGAAAGACGAAACGCAGCAGAGCGGGAATTTAGGGCGTTCACTGAAGCTCGGGAGAAGGCAACCCTTCTGCAAAGTGGTCTATCTTCTGCAGAGATAGACAGGGCTGGAGCGGTAAAGAGGCGCCGTGAGGTGTCCGATGCGATCGAAAAGGCACGAGAGAACGTGGATCTCGCGGAGGCTGAGGAGCATGATCTGCGCGAGCGGCTAACCCGCTTTGACGCGGCAACTAAGGCACACGAGGCGCACGAGCGCCTGGCTGGTTTGAAGCAGCGCTTGGCCGAGGCGGAGCAGCTACGTCAAAGCATCGAAGAGGGTGAGGCTCAATACGCACTCCTTCAAATCCCGACCAAGTCCATCGAAGAGCTGCAAGCATGCGAAGTCGAAATCGCCAAGCTGCGTGCCATCGATGAGGCTGCACGCCCGTCAGTCTCAATCCATTACGAGGCCGATGCGGCGGGAACGGTGACGCTCGACGGCAAGCCCTTGGTAGATGGCGAGGACCGGACCTACGACGGACATGCTCGGCTTGACGTCGCAGGAATTGGGACAATTACCCTGCGTTCGAACCGCCCCAGTCGGAGCGACAATCAACTAGCGCAGGCAGAAGCGGCACGAACTGCCCATCTTGCTTCAATGGGCGTCGATAGCCTTTCTGCAGCGCGAGACAGGCAGGCCAGGGCACAGCAGGCCGATACTGACCTGCGGGGATTGAGAGACCGGCTGTCCTTCATTGCTCCAGGGGGCCTGGCGAAACTCAGAGAGGAAGTCGAAGCAGGTAACACGATCAGCCTTGTGGGTCTCAACCTGGATGAGGATCCGGCGCAGCTTCGGGCGGCGCTGGCGCAAGCTGAAGAACGCCGCAAGCATGCGCGCCTTGCCCTGCGCGAAGTAGAGCCAGACCAGTCTCGTGCCGATGACGCCTTCGTCGCCGCGGAAACGCGATTGGCGTCTCTGATTTCCGATCAGGCGCAGTTGGCCGTGGTCCTCGGGCCGGAAGAAGCGCGTGTTGAGCGTGAGCGCTCGTTGTTGGCCACGCTCACCGATCTGGATCAATCGCTTTCGGAGGCTGAGGACCATGCCCTGAAACTCGGCACAGATGCCGGTGATCTCGCGTCAATCGAGGCAGCGCTGACGCGAGCTCGTTCGATCGAAGCTGCGGTCGACAAGGAGATAAGTGCGCTGCGGGAGACCATGGCCGGACTGAACGCAGAGATCCGGGCACAATCCGACGAAGCCGTGGAAGAGAAGTGGCGGGAGACTTCGGAGGCACTCGCTGCTGCGACTACGCGGGTAGCGGCATTCGAGAAGGAGGTGGCTGTCCTCCAGCGTGTGACCGGCGCCTTGGAAAATGCCAGGGCTGAGGCTCGTGAACTCTACCTCAAACCTGTCATGGCTGAGCTCGGACCGCTGCTGAGACTGCTCTTCGACGATGTTTCGATCACCTTCGATGACAAGACGCTTCTACCCCAAACTATTCTGCGCAATGGGCAGGAAGAGGATGTCGACCGCCTGAGCGGCGGAATGCGGGAGCAGCTATCAGTGCTGACGCGGCTAGCTTTTGCTCGGCTTCTCGCCCGTGATGGCCGGCCGGCCCCTGTAATCCTTGATGATGCGCTGGTCTACTCGGATGACGATCGCATCGAGAGGATGTTCGACGCACTCCACAGGCAGTCTCGAGACCAGCAGATTATCGTGTTTTCATGTCGCCAGCGGGCGTTTCAGAAGCTCGGAGGAAACGTGCTGCAGATGAAGGATTGGCAGCCGTAGATATTCCAATCTGCGACGCTCGTTTCCATAAAGGCCAGGTAGTCAGTCGCGCTTTTCGCATGAAGCTGCCACGCCATGCGCGGCTGAAGACCTATGTTGTGCGCGGCGGACAAATTTTGTGCCGTTGGAGCAGCATGCGTATAGGTTTAGCTTTACAGCGGAACACCTACAGGTGGCGTCAAAATGTGGACCGTGATGAATTCTGATCAACTCATAGGACATCGCGGATGCTGAAATATCTATTGATGTTCGTGGCCATGCTGGGCGGCCTTGTCAATTTGTTCCTCGCTTTGCTGCTGCTTCCTGCTTTGGCCGTAGGCCTTTGGCAAACAGATTGGGATCCTCGTCGTCTGAGCGCCGAGCAGAAGATCTTCGAGATGGGTCATCGCCTGCCCGCGCTGTGGGCCACCCGCCATCCAATCGATCGCGGACGCTACGCGCTTGCGTTTTACAGGTTTCAGTCAGCTGATGATTGCTTATGGGCGGACAGTTCGGGAGTGCGCCGGTTGCAATTCCACCGTATTCGCAACGAGCAGGATATGCAGGTTTGCCTGCATCTCATTCTGTCTGGCGCGAAACCTGATCATGACAAGAATCCGCATAGCCTCAATCTCATGAAAATTCTGGAAAGCGATGGCTTTCGGTGTCTGTATCACGACTACTCTATGTATAGCCGTCCGCAACACCGGGTTGGTTGCACTAGAGAGTTTCCTGCTTTCATAGATGTCTGGCGCCCGTTCCCGACCGTTTCTGACTGGACTGGAGGTTACGTCCTCGCAAACACTCTACTTGCCTGGATTCCTTCGGTGGGCGGGCACCAGTTCAGCGTGAGTTGGAGGTTCGAGGGCGAAGAAAAGGTGCCAAGGCGGAGTAGCGTACGCTTCGGCAGGTTTTCAAAGTAAGCGTGTGGTCAGAAGGCATCTGTTGCAGCTCATGGAAGTCCATATCTGGCAGCATGCCGAGCCCAGATCGGGCGGGAAGTGGCGCAATACATGACGTGCGGTCGCGTCCGGCACTTGCATTTGCCATAAAGCGAAATTCTGAGAACGAAGAAAGCTGCAACGATGGAGGCAGACCTGCAAAAGAGTACGAGTTTGAGGCGCGGGGCAATGCTTGTCCATGCGTTGCTTTGGATAGCGGTGGTGGCTTGGTCTTACGCCACGGCAGGACACTATTTCCTTACTAGCTGTCTCCAGGTGATTATGATTTACAACCCCCCGCTAACGCTCCTTTGGCTTGCCGTGGGTTTCGTTAGTATCGCGATCTTGCTGACATCGGTCATCCGGCCTCAACTCCGAGCCAGCAAATGGTTCTGGGCCGCATGCCACGGCATGTTGTTCGCGATTGGACTGCAAGCGGTTCCATTCGCATCTTACGCAGCGGTCGGTCAGCCAAGCTGCCTTTGATGCCCAGGAAAATCTCATGTGAACGGCGCGGTGGCGTGAGAAATGAGAAGCAAAAACAATTAAGAAGCGGCAGTTTGACCAACGCGTCGCTGGTTCGAATCCGTTCAAGGCGTTGGATATACCCATTGAGGTGAAGAACCCGAGGTTCTTCAATGTACCTTGCGCCGTCAGCGGGTGATGCGTCAGTTGTCTGAGCAAGGATTTGATGCCAACGCCTCAATCATCACTGCAAGACGACAAAGATCATTGGCTTGTAGTGCCTGAAGCGCAGACGTAATGCGTGCCTGAAAAAGCTCTTCCGAGGTTCTGACTTCTCTGCTGGACGCGTGGCCAATTAGTTCATCGACTGTGATCGCGAGAACAGTGGCGATCCGGACCAAAGTCGTCAGATCTGGCTCTCGTGTGCCGCTGACGTAGTTACCATAACGTCGGTCACTCAGCCCAGCGCGTCTGGCCACCTCCGCATTGGAGATTCCTAGTTGCTCGGCACGGCGTCTCAGATTCGTAGCAAACGGTTCCATACCACATTTTGTTCATGACAAACCAAACGGGTCCATGTACGATGCGGAGATAGAGTCCGGAACGAAACGTGGGTGTCATGGAACTCCGTCAGCTCTCCTACTTTGTCGCGGTCGCCGAGGAGCTGCACTTCGGCCGTGCCGCCATGCGGGTGAACATCGCCCAGCCGGCGCTGAGCACGCAGGTCCAGGCGCTGGAGAAGGGGCTTGGGGTTCAGCTTCTGACGCGGTCGACGCGCAAGGTTGAGCTGACGCGGGCAGGGGAGGTATTCTACGATCGCTGTGTGAGGATGCTGGGTGAACTGGACCTGTCAGCAGAACTGGCGCGTGCCGCGGGAGGCAGGACGATGCGGGAGATCAGGATCGGAACGATCTATCCGGCAACGACGGGCGTGCTGCCGGCATTCCTCTCAAGGATTGCTCGCAAGTTTCCCGATATCCGCCTGCATGTCTCGAATGGGTCGACCTCGGAGATCATCCGCCAGCTCGAATGCGGCAAGCTGAACCTCGGCTTCATACGGCCTGTCGAGAACATCGGCTCGCTGCGCTTCTTCTCGATTGCGCATGAGCGTTATCTGCTGGCAGTGCCGAGCGGCAATCAGCTTGCATCGAAGAGCGAAGTCACGATCGAGGATCTGAAGGCTGAGAAGATCATCGCCTTCAAGCGCCAGAACCTCTCCTACACCGAGCGCTACTTTTCAGAGCTCTTTGAGGCGCACGGGCTTGACGACAATGTCGCCTATACCTGTGACGACACCTTCTCGCTGATTTCGCTGGTGTCATCAGGCCTTGGTGTCGGGTTTGCACCGGAATGGACGGCAGATCTGCCGGGGAGGGACGTGATCCTTAAGAAGGTGACAGGCATCGACCTGAAGGTCGGGCTGGGCGTCGCCTGGAGCAAGGATGATCCGACGGCAGCCCGGGACGACATTATCGACATCGCCCGGACACTCGGACGGCCGGGCAGGTGAGGGCGGCGAGGCTTGCGACCGGGTTCACCAAGCTGACGCTGCCCGTTCATGTGGAACGCCATGGTCGGGCGAAGTCGGTCCCGCCTGACCCGAGGGGTCGCTCCGCTCAGGCTCCTGCGGCTTCGCTTCTTCCGACCCTGACGTGACGAGAATTCCCGCGTTCGCGCCCTGCGGTCGCCGCTATGCTGAACGCTCCGATATTCTTCATTGTCTGTCCCGTATCTCGCGCAAGCGCGGCTTTGATCCGGGCGGCTCTTGCGCGAAGAGTTTGAACTGTTGAAACGTTTGCTGATCAAGAGGCATCGAACAGGGTTCTGAACTCCGGATCCGTGTAGTAGCGGATCTTGCGCGCCAGTGCTGGTCTTTGCCCTCTTGTGAGCAGGACCATCGCTTCGTCGGGCAGTCGCATGATCTCGTCCGGGGTCATCAGGTCACGGGCAACGACATGCTCGCTCGATGTGATGCCGGGTGGCTTCCACGGCAGGTTGGGACTGCTCCAGGATCGCGTGACGTGCCGTTCGTCCATGCGGCCGATGGTTCTGGCGATCAGGCTCGCCGTTTCTATGTCGTTGACCCCGAATACCTGACATGTGCTGGCATTGGAGAGAAAGGTGCCGGCACGTTGTCCATATGTGGCGCGCAGCTGATGTATGTCCTGCAGGATTGGCCAGAGCTGGACGCCATAGCCGGCCATCAGGCCCATGGCCCGTTCGACGGGTGCCAGATGACCAAGGGCTGCGAACTCGTCGAGAAGATAGAGCACTGGCTTTGTGGGTGTTTCCGGATCGCGGGCCATGTCGGTGAGGCTCTGGGTGACGAGCAGTCTCAGCCATCTGGAATAGGTCGACAGGCGATCGGGCGGCAGGACGCAGAAGACCGTCGTGGGCTGGTGCTTCAGGTCGGTGAAGCGGAAGTCCGACCGCCTCAGCACCTCCACCATGCGTGGACTGTCGAGGAAATGCGTGTGGCGCTGGGCGGCGGATAGGACGCCGGCTGCTTCCCGGTCCGCCTTGCCGAGATGGCGATTGGCCGCCCGGGCAATCAGGCCATTCGCTTCGTCCATCTGCTGCATGTCCTTGAGCAGATCTGCGAAGCCCTGCGGGTCGGCGGTCAGATGCCGGCGCAGCGTTCCGAGATGCCGCTCTTCGGGCGGCGCTCTTGTGACGATCATCAGGATCAGTCCTGCGATCAGCGCCTTTGCCTCCTCGTTCCAATGCGCTTCGCCTGCCATGCATGGTTCGTCGAAAACCAATGCGTCTGCCAGCGTACCGGCATCTTCGGCGAGGTCGAGACTGTTGGGATCGAGAGGCGCAAGCGGATTGAAGGCTGCAGTCTCGAAACCTGTGACGCCAAAAGGGTCGATGACATGCACCGGACCGAACTTCAGCCTGCCGCGTGCTGTGATCCTGGCATTCTCGCCCTTCGGGTCGATGCAGATCACCGAGCGATCGGCGGTCAGGAGATTGGGGATGATGGTGCCCACACCTTTGCCGGTTCTGGTCGGCGCCATGGTGAGCAGATGTCCGGGGCCGTCATGGCGTAACAGCCTGCCGGAGTGCAGGTCTCGACCGATCAACAGGCCGTTGTCGCTCCTCGTCAACCGGACCAGTTGTCTCGGTTTTGCCCATGCGGCTGTCCCATGGATCCATGAGGCACGGGCCCGGGCGAGGAAGGGAATAAGAAGTCCGATGGCCGCCATGACCAAGGGCAGATACTTCAGCAGGTCGGGCAGACTGCGGCTCAGCCAACCACGCTCTTCGCCAGGGCCGGCATTGTGCTGGATGACGACATCGATGCCCAGAATGACGGCGACCAGGAGATAGCCGAGGAACAGGAAGATCACGGCAAGCTTGATGCCGATTGCCAGCAGGCGAAGGCGCGTGATGAGCGTCATGGCTGCTCCTCCCCATCGGCGAGGTTGTCAGGCTTCTCCTGTTGCTCCAGCTTCTCGAGCTCAAGGATATCGTCGAACAGCTGCCGGTCACTGTCACGGGTGAGAAAGCCCGGCAATTCGGCCCTCAGCCATTCATCGAGACGGCCATTGAGGTGCCGTTCCGGCTGCCGTTCGAAGCGATCCAGCACAAGGGCCCCGATCAGGATCTTTCGCCGGGTGTCTCGCGCTCGCTCCTGCTTGCCAAGCCGCGTCACCAGCACCTGCCTGCGGGCTTCCAGCTGTCGCAGTCGTTCCTGAATGCTACGTCTCGCCATCGTCCCATCCTTTCGAAACAAGACTTAATTCGACGCGCCCGGGAAAAATTGCGCAACTTACAAATCTGTCGTGAGGCATGAGCGACGAGCGACAGGCGGCGAAGCCGGATCCCGATCCTTGCGAGCGAAGCGAAGGAAGGACCAAGGGCGCACTTACGAGTTGCTGCGCAACTCAGTGCCAAGACGGACCACGACATGCTGGAGACTGTGAATGGCGATCTACCATTGCAGCATGAAGCCGGTGAGCCGCTCGGGCGGCCGAAGCGCCGTGGCCGCAATCGCCTATCGCACCGCCACGCGCATGGTGAACGAGCGCGACGGCCTCGTGCATGACTTCACAGCCAAGGCCGGCGTCGTGCATTGCGAGATCGTGCTTCCCGAGGGCTCTGATGCGAAGTGGGCGCTCGACAGATCGGCGCTGTGGAATGCGGTGGAGTTTTCCGAGAAGCGCCGGGATGCGCGGCTGGCCCGGGAGTTCGAGGTGGCGCTTCCGCATGAGCTGAATTCGGACCAGAGGCTGGCGCTGGTGCGTGCCTTTGCCCGTGATCTTGCCGATCGGCATGGGGCTGCCGTCGACTTTGCCATTCATGCCCCAGGCGGCGACAGCGACATCCGCAACAGTCATGCGCATGTGATGATGACGACGCGAAAGCTCGAGGCATCAGGACTTGGCGAGAAGACGCTGATCGAGCGGGAGAACAAATGGCTTTTGAACCACGACCTGCCGACCGCACAGATGCAGTTGCGCGAGATCCGCCAAGCCTGGGAAACCCATGCCAACCGGGCTCTGATGCTGGCAGGGCACGAGGTGCGGATTGATCATCGCTCGCATCTGGAGCGTGGTCTGGAGATCGAGCCGACCGCGCATATGGGCGTTCATGCATCCGAGATCGACAGAAGAGGCGGAAGCGTCTCACGCACCAGGATCGATGAGGAAGCGGCACGGCGCAATGCAGATCTGATCCGTGAGAAGCCGGAGCAGGTGCTGACGCTGATCACGGGCGAGAAGAGCGTCTTTGATCGCTACGATGTCGCGCGCGCACTCCACCGCTACATCGACGATGCCAGCCAGTTCCGCAATGCCTTTGCCGCCGTGATGGCGTCCTCGGCTCTGGTGGAATTGCGCAAGGAAACCGGCGGTGAGCTTGCCCGGTACACGACGCGGGAAATGCTGGAGATCGAACACGCCATGGCCGCGAGCGCCGACCGGATGAGCCGCCACTCATCTTCGCAGTCCGGCTCGCACGCATCCCATGATGGGAGCGGCCATGGCGTCGATCGACATCATGTCGACCGTGCCCTGAGGCTACAGGACGAAGCCATCAGGGCAATTACAGATGGTGCAGGCTCGCAGAGAGTTGACCAACGAAGACCAGGTTCATCCACAGGTCTACCTGGATCAACGCCGCCACCAGCAGGGCTGAGCGAAGAGCAGCGTCTTGCGGTCCGGCATGTCACCGGTCCCGAGCAGATTGCCGCTGTGATCGGCTTTGCCGGTGCTGGCAAGTCGACCATGCTGGCCGCAGCACGCCAAGCCTGGGAGGCGCAAGGCTACCGGGTGCATGGGGCAGCACTCGCCGGCAAGGCTGCGGAAGGGCTGGAGGAATCCTCGGGCATCATCTCGCGCACGCTCGCCTCCTGGGAGCACAGCTGGCAGGCGGGCAGGGCGGAGCTCGGGGCCAGTGACATCCTGGTCATCGACGAGGCGGGCATGATCGGCAGTCGCCAGCTTGGCAGATTTGTCGAGGAGGTCGAGCGGCGCGGGGCAAAGCTGGTTCTGGTCGGAGATCATGAACAGCTGCAGGCAATCGGGGCGGGGTCGCCGTTCCGGGCCATTGCCGAGCGGATTGGTGCGGTCGAACTCTCCGAGATCCGCAGGCAGAGGGAGGACTGGCAGCGGCAGGCTTCGATTGCGTTCGCCACCCATCGCACCGGCGAGGGGCTGACTGCTTATGCCGAACGCGGACAGGTGTACTTCAATGACAACAGGGACGGGGCACGGGAGGCACTGGTGCGAGACTATCTCGCCGATCGTGATGCGCGACCCGATGGATCACGCGTCGCGCTGGCGCATCGGCGTGTCGATGTCCGGGCCATCAACGATGCGGTTCGATCAGCATTGCAGGCGCGGGGCGTGCTGGCGAAGGCTGCTGCGGAGGAATTAGGTCAAGCGGGGCAGGACAGCCTTCAAGGTGACGTGCGGGATCGTGACAGAGCCGACCGCGAGATCATCTATCAGACGAATGACGGCAAGCGCGGCTTTGCGCCAGGTGACCGCATCGTGCTCCTGGAGAACAACCGGGATCTTGGTGTCAAGAACGGGATGCTGGGTACGGTGACGGCCGTCGAGCTTGACGCACTACTGGTAAGGCTCGACGGCGCAGGGCAGAATGCTGCCCGTGTCATCTCCATACCAGCAGGACGTTACCAGAGCTTTGACCATGGCTACGCGACGACGATCCACAAGGCACAAGGGGCAACGGTTGATCGTGCATTCGTCATGGCATCGGCGACGATGGACCGGCATCTGGCTTATGTGGCGATGACCCGGCATCGGGATGCGGTGAGGCTTTATGCGGGGCGTGATGAGCTGAAGGACATGAAGGCCCTTAGCGCCAGTCTCGGTCGCTCAGGTGCCAAGGAGACGGTACTCGATTACACCGATGCTTTTGCCGCACGGCGAGGGCTCGGGGAGGGCATTTCTCTCCGCAGCGAGATTGCCCTTGGTCCGACCATGCAATGGGATGATGCAGATCGGGCTGCAAGGGCAGAGAGCGGAGCATCCGTGAAGTCGGAGCCCGGGGTGCCACCGCTGGTGCCGGTGATCACCCGCTACGACAGGACGGTCGAGGAGGTCGCGCGAGCGGAAGCGGTGCGGCATCTGGATCAGGCGCTCGATGGGGTGCGCTCCGTCGGGCCCAGTGTATTTGTCGATTCCGCACCCTTTGCCGCACTGGTCGCCAGGGTGATCACTGAGCGCAACGGTGATGTCTCCGCGCTGGCGAAGGCCGTGGCTGAGCGGCCGGAGGTGTTTGGTGAGCTCCGTGGCAAGGCTGGGTTCATGGGTGACAACCGGGAGCGCAAGGAAGCCCGGCGTCTCGCAGGCGCGCTCGGCGCTCACGTTGGATATGCAGCCCAACACTGGACACGGCGGTATGAGCAGGCGGCGGACTCCGAACAGTGGAAGCGGGAGAAGCAGGATGTGATCGAGGTGCCGGGGTTGAGTGTGCGCAGTCAGGCGATCCTGAAGCAGCTGGACGGGCTCGACCATGTGGAGAAGCCTGCGTTTTTGGAGAAGCTTGCGGGCACGCCAGAGGGGCGGCGGGCGCTTGTAGAGGCAGAAGCGGTCATCGATGCCATGGGAAGGCGGTTTGGAAGCAGCGATATGCGCGACAAAGATCTGAAGGAAATGATGCGGGGACAGGTTAGCGCTGTCGACCTGTCGCGGCGGAAAGCCTTGGTCCAGATAGCGAACAGGGCAAAGACCGCGGAGAAGCTCAGGCAGGAGGAACTGGTAAAGATTCAAAGGAAGAGGCTTGGGATGGATTTAAGGATGTGAGCACGCGGGTCGCGAAATGTTTAAGCGGACCAAATGCGAGGCTTTGAATCACTGGGCGCAAAAGCACGAATCCAGTTAGGTGCGCGCAGGCGCTAACCGTACCTCAGGTAATTCACGCAAAAGAATAATAGCTATTTTGAATCAATGCATTACGATCTGTTTTGCTAGATGCTCTGCTTTGCCGGGCTGCCGAATTACAAGGGGGATACACTCCGCATGGTATCGCGTTCTTACTACGATGCTCCGATAAATGAATTTTTGAACGCAGACCATGATGGCATTATGGGTCGTCTAGCGACGAAACATACGTTCGATGTCGATCCAAAACAAAAATCCGCGTGGGCTGAGCAGGTTAAGCATCTCAAGGAGCACCTCGTTGGATTCAACGGGCATGTGTTTTTTGAATTTGCTATTCCTCGCATGGGCAAACGTGTCGACGTCGTGGTTTCAATTGCCGGCGTTATATTCGTTATCGAGTACAAAACCGGGCAAGCAGATCACAGCCGTTACTCGGCTGAGCAAGTTTTCGACTACGCCCTGGACCTGAAGAATTTTCACGAAGGCAGTCACAACCGGCCAATCGTACCCATTGTAGTCTCGATGGGGGGGAAGCAACTTGCGCCAATTTGGGAATGGTCAGCCGATCAGATGGCACAGCCACTGAGCTCGAATGGGGACAATCTTTCCGACCTCATCCGCGAGGGTCTGGCACAACAGCTATTTGCGCCGCAAGAGCTAGACCATCAGGCTTGGGCCAACAGCGGTTATCGCCCGACGCCAACCATTATCGAGGCGGCGAGGGCTTTGTATGAAGGCCATTCGGTTGAGGATATCACGCGGCACGACGCTGGCGCAGAGAATCTATCTTCCACTTCGGATTGTATTTTTGACATCATAAGCCATTCTCGTCGCGCAGGTCGCAAATCAATCTGCTTCGTTACAGGCGTGCCCGGTGCAGGAAAAACGCTCGCCGGCTTAAACATATCCACCCATCGGTATGAAAACGAGGAAGAGCACGCCGTTTTCCTGTCCGGGAATGGGCCGCTAGTGATCGTTCTAAGAGAAGCGCTCGCACGCGATGAAGTCGCACGTGCGAAGGCAGCAGGCGAAAAGAAGAGCAAGAAGGCAGCGGCAACGCCTATCGGTGAGTTCATCCAGAATATTCACCATTTTCGCGACGAGTACCTGCACACGACCAATGCGCCGCCAGAGCATGTCGTCGTTTTTGACGAAGCACAGAGAGCCTGGAACCGGGCAAGCGCTGAGAAATTCATGATCGGCCGCGGGGAAAAATCCTTTCCGATGTCCGAGCCGGAGTTTCTCATTAGCGTGATGGACCGAAGGCAAGACTGGGCGACGATCGTCTGCTTGATTGGTGGGGGGCAGGAGATCAACACCGGGGAAGCCGGTCTCATAGAGTGGTTTAACGCTTTGCAGAGCCGTTTCCCGAATTGGGACGTCTATCACTCAGGCCAGCTTGTAAATCCCCATTATAGCTGGGGAGAAGACCTTGCATCGAAGCTTTCCAAGGTCAATGCGGTGGAGCGACCAGCGCTGCATCTGTCCGTGTCCATTCGATCGTTCCGCGCCGAGAAAGTTTCCGATTTCGTGGGCGCCGTAATCGATGGGGACGCGCAAAAAGCCAAGGAGCTTTACAATGCCATCCCGAATTATAGGCTTGCCATCACACGTGATCTGAACAAAGCGCGCCAGTGGCTACGCAACCGGGCGCGTGGTTCAGAACGCACCGGCCTTGTGGCCTCTTCGGGCGCCTTACGACTTCGACCAGAAGGTATCTTCGTTAAGGCAAAGATTGATCCCGCGGCCTGGTTCCTCAATCACCGCCATGATGTTCGATCGTCCTATTACCTGGAAGAAGCTGCAACGGAATTTGACATTCAAGGCCTTGAGCTCGACTGGGCTGGCGTATGCTGGGACGCCGACGTTCGAAAAATCGAGACTGGCTGGATCTTTCACGATTTCTCTGGAACTAGGTGGAAAAACGTCAACGACCGCTTCAGGCGCGCCTACCGCGCCAACGCTTACCGAGTTCTGCTGACGCGGGCACGGCAAGGCATGGTGATCTATGTGCCGCTTGGCGATCCAAACGATCCGACCCGCCTGCCAGAATTTTATGACGGGACATATTCATTCTTAAGAGAGTGCGGCCTCGGGGAGGTTTAACTGAGTCTCGGAGTCTAAGAAACCGGCAGCAGACCACTGAAACGATCTCGTCAAAGTCCTTGTCGCTGATTTAACAGGCCGGCTCTCCTTGCAGATAAGGCAAAGTGAACTGCGACTCTTCATTCCGGTTAAATTGGAAGTCGAATTGCTAGCAGACGGTAGCGAGAAGCTGAGTTTTCGAAAACGCCCCCGCTCCCATTAAGCAGGCGTGGAACTGCATCCACAGCATCATCCATCGCTTTGACGAGCTGCTTAAATGACATGAAAAAATGCCAGCCATCCTGACCTGGCCGGGGGCCTACAACGCCAACGATAGCGACTGGTCTTACGAGCGTCCAACCGAGTGCAGCCCGCGGCCGCCGCGTACCACCGTGCAATCTGTGCGTTTCCGTACGATGCAACGCACGGTAATTGTTTGGAGCATGCAATGAGAGTATTCATGGGGGCCGTCGTCTTCATGCTGGCGGCTCTTCCGATCCAGGCCCGAGCACAGGAAGTCACTGGTCGCGCTTCTGTGATCGACGGCGATACAATCGAGATCCGCGGGCAGCGTATCCGCTTCGATGGGATAGACGCCCCGGAGGCTCGACAGCGCTGCGAGGATGCGAGCGGAAGCGCCTACCGCTGCGGCAAGATCTCTGCGGACGCGCTTGATGCGTTCCTGGCGAATTCCCGCCCGACTACCTGTCAGATCACGGGGAAGAGCTGGGACCGGCTTGTCGGAACCTGCCGCCGTGCGGACGGGGCCGACGTCAACAGATGGATGGTCCAGCAGGGGCATGCGATCGACTGGCCGAAGTACAGCCGCGGCAGATACGCCGCTGATCAGAGACAAGCCCAGGCGCGCAGGAGAGGTCTGTGGGCTGGTCGGTTCGAATGGCCGTGTGTCGTCCGCGGCGCGAAATGCGAGTGAGGCCATGAGAAGCGCTTTTGAGATCGGCTTGCTCGCCCTGTTGATTGCGGGCATTGTCATCTCAGTAGGGCTGCAGATCGCTCGCGCTCTGGGTGCGATTTAACCTAGTTTCCTCAACCTTATAGACGTGCTCGCGATGATTGATATGGTCGCCCCTCTACAAGGGAGGAGATCATGATCATTCGCATTTCAGTGGCCGTCGCGCTATTCGCTTCGTCTTTCGCGCCGGCCGGCGCTCACGGCGGAGGCTGCCGTAAGAGTTCACCGCCGGGCCAGTGCTGTCACATGGACAGGAAGACTGGCAGCGTCCATTGCCATTAAGAATTCGAGGTTGCCCCAGCCCGGTGGCTACCATTCGCCTTATGCGAAAAGACGAAATCCCGAGTTTTGTTTCTGAGCTGATCGATGCTGGTGCGCCGATCTGTGCGGTCGGCCGCGAACTCTATGTGATCGGCGATATCGATCTTCCGGATGCGCAGGCGGAAGTCGTATGGGAAATCTGCAATCGATATGGTGAACGCGATCACTTGATCTTGGAGATCGTGGCGTACCTGCGCTCGGTCGGACGGTTCCTCGACTTGTCGCGCGAAGCACTGCATTAGGTCCGAATGAGCACCAGTTCATCATCCGGGAGAGGGTGTTGGAGCTGTTTCGCTTCAGGCCAAGGTGCTGTCAGCCATGTCTCAATGTCCTCTTCTCGCTTGAGGATCACCGGCATGGCCTTCGGATGAATGGGACCAACGATCCCGTTTGGCTCCGTTGTCAGGAAGCCGAAGAGATCGTCACGTGTCAGGCCGTCCTTCACCTTGCGCACGCTTTCCCACTGCGCGACCCAGATCCCGGCAAAGAACATCAGCGGTTCGGTCGCGTCGCCTGCGAACCAGGCGTTTGGCGTGGCGCCGCCTTCCGGCTTGGAAGCAGGATCAGGCTCGGCGAACCGGGTTAGTGGCACAACGCAACGGTTCTCAACGCCCAACCAGCGCTTCCAGTGAGAACTGGCTGTGTTGCGGATGTTCGTTGTCCCTCGATCCGGCTCGTGCTTCAGCAGGTGGTCGAAGTCGACCGGTTTGCCCTTCTCGCGCAGCTTATCCGCTCGCTTGGTCGCAGCATCGAAGAGTGCCTTCTGCGATGAGGGCATGCCCCAACGCACCATCACTGCTTCGCGCTCGCCGGCAATGTTGCGGACGATCGGCGCCATCTGGTCGGGGTAGACGTTCAGCGACGGCTCGAGATTGCCGAGGCGATCGATCGCCTTCGTCAGCGCTCGTATCGCTTCCTGATTGGTCGTGATGTTGTAGAGGTTGCACATGAAAACGCCTCCCGTAGGAGGCCGATGTTGGAGCGCGAAAGCTCTGTTTTCAACCCTTTCTCTTCATTGTGTTCTGCATCAAACGAATCTCGCAAGCGCTTGGCTGTGCCGGGGTCAAGGATAGCAACTGGTCCTCGCATCATGAGTTGATCTCGGTCGCTGGGGCTTAAGCGGCATCGGTTGATACATGGAAATCATCGCTGGAAAACGTCCTGAAAAGCACCTCTCCACATACCAATGCGTTGTAATACGTCAAAACGCATTATAACGTCTCTTGACGCATTATGCTGCGTTGTGTCGCGTTAATCTGGAGGCCTCAATGCCCGTGATCACAGTGGCCAACCCTAAAGGAGGGGCTGGTAAGTCAACTGCAGCCTTGGTGCTTGCCACGTCGCTGGCGCAGCAG
Source organism: Rhizobium sp. (assembly GCA_027533385.1). Taxonomy (GTDB): domain Bacteria; phylum Pseudomonadota; class Alphaproteobacteria; order Rhizobiales; family Rhizobiaceae; genus Allorhizobium. Next base: position 17,006 of record JAPZUE010000087.1, read on the forward strand.
GGCGCAAGCGTCATCATTCTCGACTGCGACCCGAATAGGGCGATCCAGGGATGGCGGGCTGGGAGTTCTAGGAATCCTGTCGTCGTAGACGGTGGGATCACCGAGAGCACGATCACCAGCAAGCTTGATGAGTACCGTAAGAAATATCAGTTCGTTTTCGTTGACCTTGAAGGTACCGCGAGCCGGCTGATGTCCCGGGCACTCGCTCGGGCGCAACTCGTGATCATCCCGATCCAGGCAAGTCCGCCGGATGCGGAACTTGCGGCGCGTGCCATCCATCTGATCCGTGAGGAAGAGCAGGCCTTCGAAAAGACCATTCCCTACAGAGTGCTCTTCACTCGGACGTCGCCGGCGATCGCCTCGAAGCTGGAAACGCAGATCACTGCGCAATTGAAGGCAAGCGAGGTGCCGATGTTTCGAAACCATTTGAACGAGCGGTCCGCCTACAAGGCAATGTTCTTCTATCAGCAGGATCTCGATGAGCTCGATCCGCGTAACGTGAATGGATTGCCGGCTGCACGGGACAATGCGTTCCGGCTTGCAGAGGAACTTGTCAACTTGGTCATTGATGCAAAGGTGGCGGCATGAGCGGGAAGAACCTGGGTTTTGGTGACAAGCTCGCCAACATCACGCCTGATGCCGAGGAGCCGACGAAGATCGCTGACGCGCGGATCGACGAAATCGGTGAACGCCACGGTTTCGTGGCGCGCGAACCGATCCAGAAGCTGACGCGGCGCAAGCCTTCAGAGCCTTCGGCCAACCTGAACATCCGCCCGCCGGTTTCGACGTTCAACCGTTTCTTGATCTTCTGCGAGCAGAACAGGATGTCCTATCCTGAAGCGCTCAAGGAGTTGATGGACCGGGCAGGTGTATGACAGCGACATTCAAGGATGCTTGCAAATGCGTCATAATTGACGCGCGTTAATCAACGTTGCGCGATTGTTGGGACTTCGGCCGGGGTTCGGCATTCGCGGTTTTGGGTAGCGGCCGGGTAAGCCCGCGGCCAGATGGACCGGTCGCGCTACTGCTTCGCCCGGCCGGGCGTACGGTCACGAAGCAGCGTGAGCAGGGCAGGGTTGATGTAGAGATTTTCTCGTCCAGCCTTTATCTCTTCGAGAAGTCCATTCTCGACCAGGGCCTTTAGGTAGACCGATGCGGCCTGTCGCTTGGCGATGCCGGCATCCACGAGATCGCTGATCCGGCAATACGGATTGACGAAGATGACGTCCGCCAGTTCTCGCGAATAGATCTTTGGCAGATCACGGCGAATGCGTTCTGCTGTCTCGTCCAAGAGATCCCGGATGGCGCGGATCTGTTTCGTGGACCAGTTTGATGTCTCGCGGACAGCTTCCAGCATGTAGAGGATCCATTCCTCCCAGGCACCTTGCGTTGTGACGGCGAGAAGCCGGTCGTAATAGGCCTGCTTATTGCCGATGATGTAGCGGCTCAGGTAAAGGACGGGAATGTCGAGCAGCCCCTTGTCGACCAGATAAAGCAGGTTCAGAATTCGGCCGGTGCGTCCGTTGCCATCAATGAAGGGGTGGATCGCTTCGAACTGGTAGTGCATCACGGCCAGCCGGATCAACGGATCGATATCGTCTGCCTCGTGGATAAACTTCTCCCAGTTGGCCAGTTTGTCCCGGAGCAGTTCCTGTCCCTCTGGCGGGGTGTAGATAACCGAGCCGGTGACCTCGTTCATCAGAGCAGTGCCGGGCGTCGAGCGGATGTCGAGATCGACGCCCTTGATCCTGCGACAGACGGCAACCGCCGTCGAGGTCGAAACCGGGCGCTCCTTGAGTGACTGAAACCCTTCATTCAGCGCCGTACGGTATCGCAGTGCTTCTTTCGTTGCTGGGTCTGCCTGGCCACCCGGCTCGTTGGCGAAGCGAAACAAGCGATCGGTCGTCGTGACAATGTTCTCAATTTCGGAGCTCGCCTGGGCCTCCATGAGCGGTATGGAGTTGATAAGCACCGACTGGTTGGGAATGAGCTGTCCCGACACCCGAAGCTCTGCCAGGGACGCCCTGGCAGCAATGCAGGCTTTCAGGATGGCCTTTGTCTCTATGTCAGCCCTTGGCGGCAGAGGCGGCAGGTCATTGTAGGGCAGATCCGGACGAAGTCTCATGTCGCTCAATCCTGAGTTCGACGACATGTCCCGAGGATATGTCGAAGGCGTCGACATATCGCAGATTCATGTCGATGAAATGCCAGTTTATCGACATATTATCCTCAGTGCAACTTGATCCTTGACCTCGAAAGGAGGTGGGGACGGGAGCGCGCCGTCTATTGGCCTGCCAGAGCGCGTCTATGCGTCAGGAGACGCGCCGGTCAATGCGCAGACATCTGAACGTTCTACAAGAAAGAATGGGGGCTTTCGCCCCATCACCCGTCAAGACCTTCAACCCTTCGGGCAAAACCAACCGGGCCGTGGCTCAGGCTTGCGCCTTGCGCCCGCACCACCCCGGATGCTTTTGGGTCTGGACGGGTTCCCCCCTCTCTTCGCCAGAGGGGCAGATCGGTTGCATGGCAACCCGATCAAAGGAGAAGGGACATGAGGAGCGATGTTTATCAGAAGGTAACGGACAAGATCATTGCCGATCTCGAAAAGGGCGAGCTGACCTGGCTGAAGCCCTGGAATGCCGGGCATGCGGCCGGGCGGATCACGAGACCCTTGCGGCATAACGGACGTCCCTATGGAGGCATCAATGTCCTGATGCTGTGGGCGGCGGCAGTTGAGGCGGGTTACTTGTCTGCCTGCTGGATGACATTCCGACAGGCTCATGAACTCGGTGCCCATGTGCGAAAGGGTGAGAAGGGCAGCATGGTTGTCTATGCGGGCACGATCAGCCGGAGCGAGGATGATGATGAGGAGGAGGAGGCAGGCGAGGAGGTGAAGCAGATTCCGTTTCTCAAATCCTACACGGTGTTCAATACCGAACAGATCGAAGGCCTGCCCGAGCAGTATCAGTTGAGGCCGGAGCCGGTGATGGACCCCCTCCAGCAAATCGCCCATGCGGATCAGTTCTTTGCCGCAACGGGTGCCGATATCCGTTATGGCGGCAGTCGGGCTTATTACAGTGCTGGCAGCGATCATGTGCAGATGCCTCATTTCGAGAGTTTTCGGAGCGCCGAGGCACACGCGGCGACGCTTGCTCACGAAATTGTCCACTGGACGAAACGTGGAGACCGTTTGAACCGTGATTTTGGACACAGGAAATGGGGTGATGAAGGCTATGCGCGTGAAGAGCTTGTAGCCGAACTAGGGGCAGCGTTCCTATGTGCGGATCTCGCCTTGACGCCGGAGCCCGCTGCCGATCATGCAGCCTATATTCACAGCTGGCTCAAGGTACTGAAAGAAGACAAGCGCGCCATATTCAGCGCCGCGGCCCATGCGCAGCGGGCGGTCGAACATCTGCATGGTCTGCAGAGCTCTCCAGACGCAGGCGAGGGGACCGTCGCGTAAGCGGCGGTTTCCTTGTCGGTGCAAAATGCGCGACTGCCGGAAGACGTCAGCCGCAGACCAGACTTCACGACACATTCCTGGGCGGCCCCAATGGAAGCTCGAATGTCTTTGAACCGGGTCTCCTGGGGGCGAGGCGGCACTCCTATGCTGCTTCGAAGCGGGAGGCTGGCACGCGGCAGCATCAAAATGCGTCAACATTGACGCGCATTAACGAATTGAGCTGAGATTGCCTGGAGAGAACCCTGGCCCGCTCGCAAGGTGCCTCAGGCCTTTATGGGCGGTGCAGATACTAATGCCACGCGGAGCAAGAGTTTTCCGGCTTGGCTTCAGGCGCACCATCGTAGGAAGACTTATATCGCTCTTCGGGTGCGACCCAGGACGCGAGGAACTGGAAGGGATCGGTATCACCGATCATTTTCCTGGCAAGCGCCAGGCGCGTTTCGAGATGCTTGCGCCGATCGTCCGCAACCTCGGCAAGACGATTTTCCGCCTCCCTGAAAAACTGCTCCACAGCCATGACTTTCGTCCATTGCTCGATGATTTGGGCCAGCTGTTTCTGACTTTCGAGGAGGGCCTCTGCAGACTTCCGCTTGTCCTCCTTGCGAAGGTACCGCTCCCACTCTGCTTCCCACTCCTTCCTGCGCTGTTCAGCCGCTTCATCGGCTGCAATCATCAAGGCTTCCACCTTGCTCGCTGCACCTTGCAGAACTTCGACAAGCTCAGGGATCATGCTTTCCAGCGGCGCTTGCTCGGTATCCTGCCTCGATACCGACCATTCGACACCCGATTTTGGGGAGTAGGCGACAATCTTGAAACGCCCGCTGGGAACGTCCTGAAGATGCGTGAAGGAATGAACCAACTGCCACGCCTTGGCCGACCTGATGACTTTGCTATCGGCACGATGGAAGTTCCCGTCGAGGTACCGCATCGTGACACGCTCAGTCATCTCGGTCACCGCAATGGCGATTGGCACCGTCCCAATCTCGAAAACAGTCGGTCGGTCGGGACCCCATGGGCGGCCGGATTGGTAGCGGCCATACTTACGATCCTTGCGCTCGCTTTCCCGCTCATCGATATCAATGCGATGCAGCTTTTCGTCAGTTGTCGCGATCCGGAGTTTGCAGCCGGCCTCTTCGATTGCGAGATAAAGCTGGTTGGCGATCGCAAGCGCGCGTAGCAGGGAATTCTCTGAGGCGACGATATCTGGCAGAATTCTCTTGTATGGGCGGACAAACTCATACGCTTCGGCAACTCGGGTCTTTCGAAAATGCTCCTCGACGCCAAAGAGCAAAGGGTGCCGTGATTTCCGGTGGGGTTTGACGCTCCTCTTCTTGCGAGCCTCCGGATTCGGAGGAGGTCCTTGTCGTCGCGGCCTCGGCACCGGTGTTTCGATTTCGATTATGTCGTCTGGGGCCCCGGGAAGGGGAGGCGGTTCCGCTGGTAGGCCCATCGCCTTTCGGGTCCAGTAACCTGCACCTGGAAACGGCACATCATGCTTCTTGCAGATGGCTGACAAACCTGTTGGCGGCAGTCCAAGCTCAGGTGCGACTTTGTTAAGGGGAGAGCTGCAAACTTTTTGGTAGAGCTCAAGACGTGTCAGTTGCATGCTCGAAAATTGTCTCATTAAGGGATACTGGACGGTATCTGCATGGGGCAGCTTGTGGCAAGCGCCTGCAACAGCTCCGCCGTCTTGCTGCCTCCTCGGTCCAATTCCATTGCAACATACATCGCCATGAATGAGTTCTTCGGCATTCGTATGCCTCTATTTTTACTGGATATTCTGAAAAAAATATCGAACTAATGTGGAGGAATCGTTATGGATCGCTTACTCGTTAGGCGAGCATCATGAGGTTGCGATATTTCAAATGAGTCTATGGAGCATCCCTGCATGATGCGGCCTTATCTCGCCAAGACAGTCGATGATTTGGCGCGGCTTTTTGAGGCGAACAGTGACAACATCAAGGTTGTATCGGCACTTGAAGATGAGCTAATGCATCGTAGCGTGCCGCGAGCACGACAGCTTTTGGAAAAGGTTGTCAAGCAGAAGAAAAGGCTCAAGTCCACGGTAGTGCAAGGGACTATCGTGCAGCCTCGGGAGCGTAGTGTTCAGGGCTCTGCAGAGGAAGACATAATATTGGGACCCGTTGGGGAGAGAGTGTTTGAAATGCCTCAGATGAAGACGCGCAAGGTTGATGCTTCAGAGAAGGCTCGCCTCGGTGCGCTCTATGAAGGAATGCGGATCAAGCTTCTCGATCTCACAAAAAGGAACCGGATGCTCAGCTACCCTCTCAAGGCCCGCGCCAAGACACAGGTGCAGGTCGTTGATGAAGTGCTGGAGGAATCCTACAAGTTGCTGGTCAGCGGGACGCCGATGACAATTGCCGCACTTGAAGACCCTGACCTCCATCCGGAAGATGAAAAGACCGACGATTTTTTGTCTGCTCTTCAGCATGCAAAGGTCGCGGATGCTCAGTATGTCCGCGAACTGGAGGAACTGGTTGCCGAGGGGAGAGACGATGACTTCTCGGTCCAACGTCTGGAGATGGGGCTTCGGGACCGTCTTCGTACAAAGCTTGGAATGCCGTCGCGCCCTCGTAGGAAAGACATCGACCGCAACGCGCATGCCAGGAAGCTCGGAATCAATCCAAGCGTTGACCTAGATGCGATAGCAAGCTCCAGAAAGCATACAGACAGAGAGCTTCAAACGCTTCGCTATCCCGACGAACTCGAAGCAGTCATGGAGAAGATTGTCGAGCAGGCCAGGCTCGCTGAGCAGGAAGCGGGCCTATCTACCCTCTTCCTGACCTTTGGTTTCCTGGAATGGTATGAAAGTGACAGTAGTGACAAGCCGCTCTACGCACCACTTCTGATGTTGCCGGTATCGGCTGGTGCGACACGTGTTCACGGCAAGCCCGTCTACAGCGTCTCCACCTCCGAGGAGCAGGCGGAAGTGAACGTCAGCCTCATGAAGTTCATGGACAAGCAGTTCGGCCGAACTATGCCTGACTTCGAGACGGAAGAAGACCAAGAGCTATCCGTTGAGAGCTATCTCGCCGAAGTGACCAAGGCTATCGATGGCTTGAAACGCTGGCGCGTCCGCCGCTGGATGGTGCTCGGTCACTTCGCTTTTAGCCGTATTGCGATCTACGAAGATACCAATATCGAGAAGTGGCGCGTCCATCCCGCAGAACATAGCCTCATCGGCTCTATCCTTTCGGGTTACGAGGAAGGTGAGATTGCCGACGGTCTGAACACCAGCCCGCCAGACTACGAGATCGACAATTTTGACATCGAGAAGCTGGCTCCGGTTCTAGTTCAAGATGCCGATGCTTCTCAGCATAGCGCCCTGATCGATATCATGAAGGGCAAGAACCTTGTCGTGCATGGGCCGCCGGGCACTGGTAAGTCGCAGACTATTGCGAATGCAATCGCCAACATCCTCTATGCCGGAAAAACGGTCCTATTCCTCTCAGACAAGCAGGCGGCTCTCGACGTCGTGAAGCGTCGCCTCGACCGAACAGGTATCGGCTCGTTCTGCTTAGAGCTGCACTCGGATAAAGCTTCTCCGCGTACTGTTGTCGACTCGTTGCATGAACGGGCGAAGGTGGAGCCGGTGCGCTGGCCAAGCACGGTATCACTTGATCAGCTCAACCATTATCGCAAGGAACTCAACACATATCTTGAAGAGCTTCATTTCGAAGATGAAGAAGGCGAGACTCTTTTCAATTTCATTTGGAAGTCAATTCGACTGCAGGCAGCCAATCCGGAGGTCGTTCGTGAACTTCGCGATCTGAAGCTTTCTGATGATCTCACAAATAGTGTCGCCCTCCAGCGTGAGCTTCGCTATCAGTTGGAAGAGTATGCGTCTGCCACGCAGCGCTATGAGGACAGTTACGGATCGCCTGCGAAGTCACCCTGGCTGAAGGTTCAGCCGAGGCAGATTGCTCCATATGAACAGGAAGAGCTGTTCGCGGTTTTGTCGGATATTCGTCGAACGGCAGCAAGACTCGATGATCTGCAGGTAGATGCGCTCGCCCACGGTATTCCGACGCTCGATGACCTTTCGCATGTGTCATCGCTAGTCGACGCGCTGCCTACCTGTCCTGACCTAGATGTGTTTCGGATGCTGATGGACAAGCGCCCGGATCATGTCGATGCTGCCGTGAAGGCAAGGGTCGAGTATCTGAAAGCTGACTCAGCAGCTCGAGCTTTCCCGGCCGACACGGGGGTTGCAGATGCGCACTTGGCGCTGGCAGAGCAGCTTGTCAAGTTGGTGTCGATTGCCGATGCCAACATGAAGCCAAAAGACTTCTACCAGCAGTCTAGGCAAGCGCTAGAAAGTGCGAAGAGCGCATTAGAACTGTTGGAAGAGTTCAAGGCCGTTAGCGGGCCATTGGGTATTCGGCCTTCGGATCCTGTTGCACATGTCCGTTTCGCGGCGTTTCTCTGCAGGGTTGCGCAGAAGCTTCCTCACAACACCCAGCACATCTTCGCGCATCCCGAGATCGATGCTGTCGTCCTTGAGCGGGGCGTGGCAATGCGGAACGCGTTGATTGAGAACGAGCAACAAATTTTTGGGTATTTCTCTTCCCTGAAAAGGAACTCCATGCCTGCAAAAGCGGAGGTTCAGGAGCTGCACGAAACCCTGGCAAAAAGCGGCCTAGGCCGCATTTTCCAGGTTCTCGGCGCCGCCCGGAGTCTTGCTGAGCGGACGGTGCGCGGTTGGGGCCCCACTCTTCCCCAGCAAGACATGCCGTCAGCCCTGAAGCTCTTGCTCACGCATCTTGATCAGCTTGCCGAATTCGAAGCTGCAAATGCAGCGCTTTGTGGAGCGGCATGGGCAGGACTTGATACACCGTTTGAAGAGATGGCGTTGGCCAATGAGGTGCGATTGCTTCTCAAACGGGGTGCTGGTGATGTTCCGGTCGTCAATTCGCTAGTCGAAAAGTTTTGCACTCTGTCAAACGAACAGCTGGTTGCATTCCGGTCGATGGAAAGGGCTGGTCGTGAACTCGATGCCTTTCTCACGACGCTGCCAACGAGCAATCAGACTGTGATGGAGCTCGTCACCAAACTGCAGCGGACAAAGACCGACCTTGAAAAGGTGCTTAGTGTTGACCGAGATCGTCGTCTGGCTTGGTCGAACCTTTCGATCCGTGACCTGGCAGCTGTTTCCCTGCACCGGAAAGCACAGGCCGAGGCTGTGACCGAAATGGAGAGAGTTGATCTACGCTCATTCGTGGAAGAGCATGTGCAGACTCCGGCGGACGCCAACAAGTTCGAGGGGGTTCGCCAATGGTTCTCTTTCATCGAGAGCAATGCCATGCCGAGTCGTGTGAAGGATGAGCTTCTCTCTGAACGATATGAGGCATTCGTCGAGACGCTGGAAGGCCTGACCAGCCGCTACGGCGAGCTGCAGGGCAGATACTTGGATTTGCTTCGCAAGGCAGCTGAACTCGGTCTAAATTCGCTCTCCAAAATATCGGCTGAGGACCTTCTTAAGACGGTTGCTGAACTGCAGGATCATCAAGCGTCGTTGAATGACTGGCTCGCCTTGCGGCGGCTGCGCGGTCAGCTTGTTTCGGCAGGTCTTGATGAATTCATGCTGCAGGTTGAGAGACTGGAGGTATCCAGCGCCCAGTTGACCGAACTGTTCGATGCGGTCGTCAGCCGTCAGAAGGTGGTAGTCACCCGGAAGAACTCTTCAAGCCTCGGCAACGTCACAGGCTCCGAGCTTGAAGGCAAACGAGAAGCCTTTGCAAAGCGCGACCGTGAGAAGCTTGCGGAGGATCGCAACAAGATCATCTACACGCTTCTGAATCGTCAGGCGCCTGCTGGCAATCGTGCAGGCCCTCGCAGCACATGGACGGACATGGCATTGCTGCGCAACGAGTTCCAGAAGCAGAAGCGCTTTACGCCGGTTCGCGGGCTGTTGAACCGTGCCGGAAGTGCGGTGCTTGCGCTAAAGCCTTGCTTCATGATGTCTCCGCTCTCACTGGCAAAGTTCCTACCCGCCGGGGCGCTGCACTTTGATGTCTTGGTTATCGACGAAGCTTCGCAGATGCGCCCAGAAGACGCCCTTGGTGCAATGATGCGTGCCAGCCAGATTGTTGTTGTAGGTGACCGCAAACAGCTACCGCCCACTAACTTCTTTGAGCGCAACGACAATGACAATCAGATCGATGAGGATGATGAAGATGTGATCGATGATGAATCGATCCTGGAGCGTTGCCAGAAGGTCTTTAATGAGGTTCGAAGCCTGAAGTGGCACTACCGCAGTCGTTGCGAGAGCCTTATCCGCTTCTCGAATGACAATTTCTACGGCAAGGAACTGATCACGTTCCCAGCGGCCAAGCCCAGTGCCTTTTCAGTCGATCTTGTTCGTGTCAACGGGCATTATCAGGCTCGGCGGAATCTGGCTGAAGCCGAGCGCATTGCCGAGGAAGCCGTGCAGTTCATGCACAACTTCGCAAAAGAGGAAGAGGCGACAATTCCTACACTCGGCATCGTCAGCGTTAACACCGATCAAAGAGATCTGATCCAGGAAACGCTGCATCGGCTGACGGCAAACGATGCGCTGGTAGATGAGTATTTGCAGAAGGTTCGGGCGAAGGGCGAGCCGCTCTTCGTCAAGAACCTTGAAAACGTGCAGGGCGATGAACGCGACTTTGTATTCATCTCCATGACCTACGGGCCGGCGCCTGGCTCTACGAACGTTCTGCAGCGCTTTGGGCCGATCAACTCAGCTCATGGTCATCGCCGTCTCAACGTTCTCTTCTCCCGTGCTCGTGTCCGGATTGCACTATTCACTTCCTTCGGTTCGGTAGATGTGAAGCCGAGCGAAACGAGCAGACAGGGTGTCCGCATCCTCAAGAGCTATCTGGAGTATGCAGAAAGTCGTGGCCGCAGTGCGGTCGAAGGTATTGGTGGCGAGGCAGACAGTGACTTCGAAATCGAAGTGGCAAATCGACTGAAGGATCGGGGCTACCAGGTTGACCTTCAGGTTGGCGTCACGGGCTTCCGGATCGACATCGGTGTTCGTCATCCGGATAATCCTGAAACCTTTCTGGCAGGTGTGGAGTGCGATGGTGCTAGGTACCATTCCAGCAAGAGTGCTCGTGATCGTGATAGGCTCCGCGAGGATGTTTTGCGCGGACTTGGCTGGGACTTGGTACGCGTCTGGTCAACAGATTGGTTCGACAACCCGACCCGCGAGACGGATCGCCTGATCCGAAAACTCGATGATCTACGTCGTAAGTCGGCAAAAGCTGCGGAGGATTATGTTATTCGCAGTTACGTCAGTGAGGTGGAAAAAGAACCGAAAGCCGCCGTTGAAGACAATGCCCATGCGCAAGATGTGCCTGACACACGGCATCAGGAGGACGAACACAGGGCGAGCATGGCTGTGTCCAAGCCCGTTCAACTAACCTTCGACGCACTCGCGGTGTCTCCCGCTGACGGCAGCAAACTATTTTCCATGACTGGCAAGCTGAGCGAGGAGGAGGCGCGCGCCGCCCTGACCTGGTACCGCGAGGCCAAGATCAGTGGTGTAGTTGAGAACTGGGAACCACAGCGATCAATCCTTCGCGACAGCATGATCGAATGCTTCATCAAACAAAAAATCGACAGTCCAGACAGTTGGTTCATTCGCGTGCCGCAATATCTCCGACAGGGCACTGACCCAACTGAGAAGAGACTGTATCTGGAAGACATCTGCGACGTCATAGCTCGTATCGCTTGAGGACGCTTCAAGCGATGCACGGCAGATAGCATGTCAATATACTTGTTTGCTCGCTGTCGCTCTACCTATTCCGTCAACTCAAAACAGGCGCCCGCCTCGGCGGCAAGGTCAGCCAAAGCTTACTTCAAAATGGCTTAGTTCAGCGGGGCAAGGTCAGTTGGCAAGATGATCGTGGCGCTGTCTCAGGAATGCGATTGTGGAAAGACGTCCTGCTGCTGCATCACCCGGTGGCCAATGGCCTGGCAGCGAGTAACCTGACCTACCGCCAACAACCGTTTTCAAACTCAGCGCTTCGATGTCAGGAAGCTGACTTTCCTTGAGCCAGGACCGCCAGTGGTCGATCTGAACAGTCCTCGTCGCTGGTACGAACACCAGGGCGACCGCCGACTGGCTCCCAGAACGCGATTGCGCCTCTTCGCGCGCGTTAGGTTTATATATTTTTTCTTTCTCTGGATTCGGTGGACATATCTGACCGCCTTTGTCGGACATATCTGACTGCCTTCGCGGACGGATCTGGCCGCCTTCGGCCGGGCGAAGGGTGACAATTCTGTCCGTCTTTTCGCGTGCCTCGGATGCCCGTAAAGTCGACAACGCAGAGGGACGATATTCTGTGTTGTGCCCTGTTCCATTCCCGCGCCGGACATCTAGCCACTCTTTGTCTTCAAGTTCCCGGATCGCACGCTGGATGGTTTTGACGCTCTTGCCGGTTGCGTCGGCAATCGTTTGATAGGACGGCCACGCCTTCTCGGTGTGGCCGTTCATGTGTGTGGTGACGATATACAGAGCCACCGACCGAGCGTTGTCGCTCAGACCCTTGTCGCAGCTCAGCTGCTGGAGCCACTGCAGTTTCACTTCTCGAAACGGACGATCGTGTCCCAGGGATTGGTGTAGCTGAGGGGTGGTCACCAGTGTTTTTCCGGTAGGGTCGGGTTGTTCAAGACCAACCTGATGGAAAGGCCACCGATGACCGACGACATGATGAACCTGCGCTCGCTCGTTGAGAAGAGTGCTGATGCCGATTTGCTGCGCGAGATGATCGGCTTTGCTGCCGAGAAGCTGATGGCGCTGGAAGTGAGCGCGAAGACCGGCGCGGGCTATGGCGAGAAGAACGGCTTTAGACTTGCCCAGCGGAACGGCTACCGCGATCGAGACTGGGAGACACGGGCAGGAACCGTCGAGCTGCGTATTCCCAAGCTTCGCACAGGCAGCTACTTCCCGAGTTTCCTGGAGCCGCGCCGAATGGCCGAGAAGGCTCTGACGGCGGTGATCCAGGAAGCCTATATCCAGGGCGTCTCGACCCGATCCGTCGATGATCTCGTCAAGGCCATGGGCATGAGCGGCATCTCCAAGAGCCAGGTATCGCGGCTCTGCGACGAGATAGATGACAAGGTCAAAGCCTTCCTCGACCGTCCTATCGAGGGTGAGTGGCCATACCTCTGGATCGATGCCACCTACCTCAAGGTCCGGCGCGGCGGGCGCATTGTCTCGGTCGCGGTCATCATCGCGGTGGGCGTCAACACCGACGGTCGACGCGAGGTGCTTGGAATGGAGATCGGCACATCCGAGGCAGAAGCGATCTGGACCGAGTTCCTGCGCAAACTGACCAGGCGAGGCCTGCACGGCGTCAAGCTCGTCGTCTCCGATGCGCATGAGGGCATCAAGGCAGCGGTATCGAAGGTGCTCTCGGCCACCTGGCAGAGGTGCAGGGTTCACTTCATGCGCAATGCGCTCGCCCATGCCGGGAAGAGCGGACGGCGTGTCGTCTCCGCCTTCATCGCCACAGCCTTCGCCCAGGACACCCCGGAGGCGGCAAGCACCCAATGGCGTAACGTCGCCGACCAGATCAGGCCGAAGGTGCCAAAACTCGCCACGCTGATGGATAGTGCCGAGCAGGACGTGCTCGCCTACATGACCTTTCCCAAGCAGCACTGGGCAAAGCTTCATTCGACAAATCCGATCGAGCGTCTCAACGGCGAGATCAAGCGTCGCACAGAGGTCGTCGGCATCTTTCCCAACGACGACGCCATCGTGAGGCTCGTCGGTGCCTTGCTCTTGGAGCAGAACGACGAATGGGCCGTCCAGCGGTCCCGCTACATGACACTGGAAACCATCGCCACAATGAGCGATGATCCGCTCATCAGCCTGACAGCCGCAAGCTGATCAATTCCTGGCTTTGTCCGGAAGGCACGGCGACCGCCGGAGCTACACCAATCCCTGGGACACGATCC
>JAPZUE010000053.1 GCA_027533385.1 Rhizobium sp.
AATTAAGCGCCGTAGCCCATGCGCTCAATAGCAGACCACGCAAGACGCTGGGCTGGCGCACACCTGCAGAGGCGCTCGACGGTTTGCTCAAATCAGATATGATCGAGGGTGTTGCGGCGACCGGTTGAATCTGCCCAATACACAAGCGAGCAGTTCCAGCGTCTCATGGCCGAGCACGGCATCACGTGCTCGATGAGCCGATCCGGCAATGTCTGGGATAATGCCGCGATGGAAAGCTTCTTCTCATCACTCAAAACGGAAAGGACAGCTCGCAAGGTCTACAGGACCAGGGACGATGCAAAGGCGGACGTGTTCGATTACATCGAGCGCTTCTACAATCCAAAGCGTCGCCATTCGACACTGGGCTACCTCAGCCCTATGGAATTTGAAAACAAGGTGGGATTAGCATAACTCGGTGTCCGCAAAACCGGCAGCAGGCCACTTCATGCATGACAAGGGCAAGACGATCGTCGACGCCTGGGCAAATCGGCTTTGCGTTGGGGCTGGGTATGGGTGGCGAGGCTTGGGCACCGATCCTGCTGGCAAAACCAATTATCACACCGATCATGGCCATCAATCCGCAGCTCGCCATAATGCTGTTCCGCATGTCACCACAGGAAAAGCGAAAAGTCCGAGCGACTGCTCATCTCAATATTCGAGGAACTGTCACACCACTCTACGCTGCCACCCGGACCGCCCGCCAATAGCCCCGGCACAAAGCGGCTTTGTCGGCAACGTGGCCCGTTCGTCGCGCTAACGGTGCAATCGCCATGTCGATCCGTGCAGGCGCGCTGGCCAGGCGCGCGGCGCGCCGCCTAACTGCATCGCATCCATGATTCGCAGGAGCTCCCTCATGCCGTTCATCTCCGCCAACAGCTTCTACCGCGCGACCAATGTCCTGTCCGCCCTTTTCGATCGGACAGGTCCCATCAACGGCGCGGCGGCCTTTCGCAATCTCGCCGTAGCCGCCGCAGGCATGGCGGCGCTGACGCTCGGGATGCTGATCTTCGACACGAGAACCCTCTCGGGCGAACCTGTCTGGCTGAAGCCCTTCAAGTTCGCCATCTCCTTCGGGATCCTCTTCGCGACAATAGGCTTCGTGGCAGGACGCCTCTCGGATCGCTGGCAGACGAACGCCTTCATTGGACTGGCGGTCGTGGCCGCGGGAGCGGCCTTCGCCTTCGAGATGTCCTATATCGGCGCGCAGGCCGCGCAGGCGGAGCCTTCCCACTTCAACGAGACGACCGCGTTTCACGAGCGGATGTACAGCCTGATGGGCCTCGGCGCCTCGGGGCTTATGGCCGCCATCGCCACCGTCGGCTTCGCCGCGTGGTTCGACCGGCGCGCGCGGCTCGGCGATGCGACACGGCTCGCCATCGTGGCGGGCTTCCTCGGAACAGTGGTCCTGACCCTGTTCGTCGCGGGCGAGCTTGCCGGGAACGGCAGCCGCTATATCGGCATCCCCACGGAGGGCGGTCCAAGGCTTCCAGTTCTCGGCTGGTCGATGGAGGTGGGCGATCTCAGGCCGGCCCATTTCCTGTCGCTCCACATGATGCAGGCCCTGCCGCTCCTCGGCCTCTTGGCGGACCGGAGGCACCACGGAGTGGGCATCATCGTCATCGGCGCAACACTTTATGCGGCGATGACGCTCCTGGTGTACCTTCAGGCGGTGCGGGGTCTGCCGCTTCTCGGCGCCTGAACCCGTCGATCCAAGAGGCCGATGCACGCGCCCCTCATGGCAGGCCGGACATCTTCAACTTCAACGATCTTCAACGATTTTCAAGGATCGTGTCCCAGGGATTGGTGTAGCTGAGGGGTGGTCACCAGTGTTTTTCCGGTAGGGTCGGGTTGTTCAAGACCAACCTGATGGAAAGGCCACCGATGACCGACGACATGATGAACCTGCGCTCGCTCGTTGAGAAGA
>JAPZUE010000023.1 GCA_027533385.1 Rhizobium sp.
GTCAGGTTGAAGTCTCGCAACTCCACCTTCTCCGACGGGCCCGGTGCCCACCTGACGTCTCGTGGAAAACGAAAGCGAAATCTCCACCGCTTTCTCCACTCAAATCGCCTCCGAAATTACACCAGCTTCGCGGACGCTATCGTGACGAGGCGGACCATCTGGCCGATGGTAAAGCGATGAGAAGGCATGCTGTTTCTCCTTTTTGAGGGTTCGCTCGACATGGACGGGACTGCAGGCCTGACGGGTCGATGATCGGTTCCCAATCACAGTCCCTGCACTGCGAGCAGCTTGTCCTTTTCCAGGGCGGCATCGAGTTCCGATGGATCTATTTCAACCAAGCTCTTCTTGTTGCCTGAGGCCACTTCGATCCTGGTGGAGACGCGCCGATAAGCGAGCCAGGAGATCCCGGTGATCTGCTCCTCGTCGTCCAAGACATCGTACTGACCCGCCGGGTACACGCCCTGAAGCCCTGTGAGCGTGAAGGGTGCCTTGAATTGTACGGTTCTCTTTTTCGTTCGCGTGAACATCTGATCTTCCAATCCCTTTGGTGACCTTGCGATTTTGGGGCATCACAAGAGCCGATGAGTGTTACGGCTTGATTGCCGAAGTCATCCTGGTCCGGCCCGAGAACATGAGGACCTTGCACGTCTTGCGCGGACCGATCGGTTTGATCTCGACCATTGCCGTGTGCACCGGTCGAGCTGCAGTTCGTCTCGACCTGACATCGGCCAGAACCACGATGTCATTACCCTTCGCCATCGTCGCCACCCTCCAGCACCTGCTTTTGAGCGGTTCCGGAGGTGGAGGAACTGCCGCCCTCATCTTCCCAGCGAGAAAGCGCAGCGCGCTCTGCAAGAACCATCTGTCGCTTGGAAGCGGGGTAGCCATCGGCCATGATCATGCCGTCGTTGATTTGTGCGATTATCCGTTGCTCACGTGCGCCGTCGGGCCCCACCAGGGCTTCAAGATCAGAAGTCGCATAGTTGGAACGCTTGAGCAGGGATCGTAAGGTCCGCTGCTCTGCTTTCGGCTCAGCATCATCTGACGTAAGCCGGCCTACCATGGATTAGCGAACAAACGTCCTAAAGGACGTTCATGGGCCTCCGCCGCGTTGACGGAAACAAGGGCTACGAGTGTCATGTGGTCATCTCCTCATCTGGATTGCACTGAAACGGGGAAGGGTAACCTGTCAGTTCGCGAACCGCAGTGAAGAACCGACAGCGTTCGCGTCCATTTCGATCATCGAGCGGTTTTTCTTCCGATACAGAGCCTGCGCGATCTCCAGGATCCGGCTGTGGCACCGATCGAAGGCCATCAGATAGCCCTGCTCCCGCAGGCTCGAGTGAGAGCTGTCCTGCTCGAAGAGCCCTACCGACAAAAGGAAGACGACCTGCTTTAATCCGTCGTGGCCGACAAACCTGATGACACCGCGGCGCTCGTCGTAAGTCCGTGTCCTATTCGCAAACGAGAGGCTCATACGCCAACCTCCATGGCGGTCGCTTGATCGCGACGCTCAGAGAGACGTTCTGCCCATGTGCTGACCGCCGCGATCAGAACATCCGGCTCCCTCGTTCCATTCTGATAGAGTTCGAGCGCGTATCTGGCCGCATTGCGGTCCAGTTCACACATCGGCTCCTGGTATTGAAACCCAGTGTAGCGAAGAACGTCTTTGATGATGCCGATATCTGTATTGCCAAGCGGAAGAGGATTACCGTCGGAAGACATATCGTCCTCCTTTGCTGGGGCTCGGGTGCGTGCCGCCCGTAAAATGACAGCGCCCGTAAAGTGGCTGCCATTGATATCAAAGTGGTGCGCAAATCAGAAATTGCAAGAGCACCCCACAAACAGCGAAAAGATGCGGCGATGACGCATTTGCAGGTTGATGAGACCTGCCATGCTCGACGACTGTCAGGGTGGCGCTGTGTTTTATTGCGAAAACTTATTCCCGCCCTTTTTTCCCGGATCCATCGGGTGGTTTTGGACCTCCGCCCGCTGATCCTGTTGTTTGATGAACAAGGACCACGCGGAAATGAAGAGTGCTGCAATCAGGGGGCCAATGACAAAGCCACTCAGACCAAAGAGCGATATGCCACCGACGGTCGAAATCAGAACGACATAGTCGGGTAGCCTTGCACCTTGACCGACGAGGGGCGGTCTGAGGAGATTATCGATCAAGCCGATGATGAAGGCACCGACCACCACCATGATTATTCCTTTGACCCAGGCACCGACCAGGAAGAGCCAGATGGCCGCGGGCACCCAGACGATTGCTGCGCCGATGGCCGGCAGCATTGACAGAAAAGTCATCACGACGCCCCAGAGCAGGGCCGCTTCTATGCCCAAGGCCCAAAAGGTTACGCCTCCGATGATGCCCTGGATGATTGCGATGATCACATTGCCGCGGACCGTGGCGCGGACAACCGCCGCGAACTTCTCGACGAACTGTCGCGTGTAGTCGTCGCTCAGCGGAATGGAGTGGCGCAAAGTCTTTCCAAGGGACGCGCCATCCCGAAACAGAAAGAACAGAAGATAGAGCATGAGCCCCATGCTGATGAAGAATTGCAGCGTGTTCTGACCGAAGCTCAACAGACCGCCTGCAATTGACTGGCCCGCCTCCATCAGTCCGGACGAGAGCCGTGCCCACAACTCGGCAAAGCCATCAAGCTTCAGCGAAGTCAACCAGTTGCTTACAAATTCCGGAAGCACCGCCTGCAAACGCAGAAGATGGGCATTGAGGTCGATTTCATTGCTGCTGATGCGCTGATAGAGGCTCGTCCCCTCCTGAATAAGGGATGCCAGGATACCGAGAGCCGGCAGGATGACGAGGCAGATGCAAAGGAGCAGCGTCAGCAAGGCCGCGCCCTTTGGGCGACCACCCAGCCAGCGCTCCAGCCGCTTGTGAACGGGGAAGAAAAGGATCGCCAGGATGACGGCCCATAACACCGCTGTGTAGTAGGGGATGAGAAGCCACACGAAGGCGATCGTGATGATGAGAAGGAGGACATAGAAGCTTGCTCGCTGGATTGTCATTTGGCACCTTCCTCTCGTCGGCTCGGCCCTCCGCCATTGCGATGGGTCGAGGTCTTTGTTCATCGCGCCAGGGCCTGATGGCCGTCAGTCGACGTCTTCCGTGAAGACTTCGAAATGCGTTAGCGTTGCCGGACCGAAGGCTGTCGAGAGCGCGACATCCGTGGCATCGCGTCCCCTCGCGATCAGGATGCGCCCGATACGCGGGACATTGTGGCGCGCATCGACGGTCCACCAGCGACCGCCGAGATAGACCTCGCACCAGGCACTGAAATCCATGGGATGCGGATCTTTCGGCACGCCGATATCTCCGAGATAACCTGTGCAATAGCGGGCTGGGATGTTCAGGCATCGGCAGAGCGTGATGGTCAGATGCGCGAAATCGCGGCACACGCCTGTCCGGTCCATGAAGCCGCCATGGGCCGTGCGCATCGGGTCGGCCCTGTCATAATCAAAAACGAGATGGCCATGAACGAAGTCGAGGACGGCCTTGACCCGCGGCCAGCCCAGAGGCGTCGCAGAAAACTGCTTCCAGGCAAAATCGGCCAGACGATCGGTGTCGCAATAGCGACTGCCCAGCAGGAAGACCAGCACGTCATCGGGCAGATCCTGGATCGGGAGTTGCACGGACTGCTCGGGTAGAAACTCCGGCAGCCCACTGTCGCTCACCTCGAACTCGGTCGAGATCATCGTCCTGCCGGGAGGCGCCAGAATCCGGCTGCAGGCGTTGCCATAGGCATCGAGATAGTCTCGATGGGAAATCGGTCGGCTGAAGGAGAGGTTTTGTTCGGTGCAGAGATCCCGTTCACGCGATGGGTGAATTTTCAGGACGAGCAACATGGGCGTCTCGTTCTGACACTCGTATTCAATGTAAAATCCTGCGCGGATCTTCATGCCACCGTCTTTCTGCAATGTCGCCATACAGTCTCTTGATCGCAACGGATGAGACGCGTCGGCGTTCCGATCCATCCCAGCTTTAAGGATGGAGGAGGTTGTCAGCGTCACCCCACCGTCCGGCGGGCAAAGCCTCAGGCTGCGGTGCTCGTGGTCGAGTGGAACGTCGCATGGGCTACGGTGACACTCATGCCCTTGTCGCTGGATGCAATCTCCACCCGCGCATCAAGCTGTTTCGCCAGAGCCTCGATGATCAGGGATCCGAGACCAGATCCGGGCTCAGCCGGCTTCTCGGTCACGCTGCGGCCGACACCGTTGTCAGCGACGACCAGGCGCCAGTCAGTGTCGCGTGTCTCATAACTGACAAGGACCCGTTCAGACCCCGTGGACACCGGGAAGGCATATTTGATGGCGTTGATGACGAGTTCGGTCACGATCAGGCCGATGCTGACGGCATTGCGGGACGGGATCGTGCTTTCGGAGGCGTGCAGGTCGATGACAATCGGCCGACTGTCCACAATGATGGACTTCGCAAGGCCATCACATAGCTTTTTCAGATAGGCTGAGACTTCGATCTCGTCGACGCCATCCGTCAGGTGCAGGTAGTTCTGCACCGTGGCGACCGAGATCACGCGCTGGTGGGCGTCTTCGAGATGACGACGGCTTTCCGCGGAGGTTACGGCGCGTGCCTTCAGCATCAGAATGCTGGCGATGATCTGCAGGCTGTTGGCCACGCGGTGCTGCATCTCCTGAAAGAGAACGCGTTGCTGGGCGAGCAATTCCTCGGTGCGGTCCAAAAGAGCCTGTTTCTCCGCTTCTGCCCGCCTTGCTTCGGTGATGTCGCGAAATGCCAGCAGCGTGTTCGGGGCGGAGGAGCCGCCGTAATCGACGGTTCGCGCCGACATCAGCAGCGTGCGGCGTCCGATCCTGGCGACATCCCTGTCGAACTCGAAGGCGGATATCTCCGGGTGGTCCGGGATGGCTGCAGCAAGGCGCTGGCGAAGCACGGGGATATCCCATTGCCGCTCATCCAGATCAAACAGGCTGATCCCATGTGAACGTCCAGGATCGATCTCGAAGGTTTCGAAGAAGGCGCTGTTCGCGGCTACCAGCCGCAAATGACTGTCGAGAACGACGAAGGGTTCCGGTATGCTTTCAACGATGGCAAGTGCTAGCCTTTTCGCGTCACTCGGGTCTCCGAATTGCTGCATCGGCTATCCCTCCATCGCAGGGCGGACGATCCCATCGATCCCAGGCCCGCATGCCAAAAACACTACGCCTCGTTGTTCCAATTGGCCACAGCAATCGGGATGATCCGCCGGCTACCGGGGAGCGTGCCCACCAAGACGATGGCCACACCTGTTCTTTTCGACCGCCCAGCCCTTGCAAGCCTGACACTGCAAGGCTGGTCCGCGAAATTCCTCTGATCTCTTGATGCCGATCAAGTCCCGAAGCGGATCAGATGATAGTGTGTGTTTCGTGGTCTTCTAAGAAGGGCTGCGTCATGGAGGGCTTGCTATGCTCGAATACAGGGTCTCGGCACGACGGATCGATCCCAGGCAGAGCGTGGCGCGCACCATGACCGCAGAGGTCAAGCTTGCCACCGGATTTGCCGGAGCGGTCGATGCTTTCAATCCGGCAGAACTGCTGCTGGCATCGATTGCCGCCTGCATGATCAAGGGGATCGAGCGTGTCCTGCCCCTCCTCGATTTCTCCCTCGATGGTGTGGAGGTGATGCTTCACGCCGTCCGGCAGGATGATCCGCCGCGTATCGTCTCCATCGACTACGAACTCGTGGTCGATACCGAAGAGACCGACCAGCGGCTCGAGCTCCTGCACAAGAACGTCCGCAAATACGGCACGATCTCCAACACCGTCGCTCTCGCGACCCGCCTTGATGGCGTCATCCGGAGGGCCTCATGAGGAGCCTTCACAGCGAAACGCATCTCGTTTCCCGGATCGGATGGCTGCGGGCTGCCGTTCTCGGTGCCAATGACGGCATCGTGTCGACCGCAAGCCTGATCGTCGGTGTGGCAGCCTCTGCGGCGGGAAGCTCCGAGATCCTGATCGCCGGCATTGCCGGACTGGTGGCCGGAGCCATGTCGATGGCAGCGGGCGAATATGTTTCCGTGAGTTCTCAGGCGGACACCGAACAGGCCGATCTCGCCCGTGAACGACTTGAGCTTGAGACCCAGCCCGATCTGGAGCGAGAAGAGCTTGCCCAGCTCTACGCCAAGCGCGGTGTCGATATCGATCTGGCCCGAAAGGTCGCGGAGCAGTTGATGCGCAAGGATGCGCTCGAGGCGCATGCGCGTGAAGAACTCGGCATTTCCGAAATCACCACAGCGCGACCGATCGTGGCTGCCCTGACATCGGCGCTGACCTTTGCGGTTGGTGCCATGATGCCGCTTGCCATGGTGTGGCTGGCACCGGCGGACCAGCTTGTGTGGCTCGTCTCTGCCGCGTCACTGCTGTTTCTCGCGCTGCTTGGAGCCATCGGCGCCAAGGCCGGTGGGGCGAGCGTACTGAAGGCCACAATCCGGGTCACCTTCTGGGGTGCCTTTGCCATGGCGCTGACGGCAGGCATTGGTGCTCTGGTGGGAACCGCCGTCTAGGTGGTGCATAACGCTTAAATGACATGCTTCGGTGTGGGTCCCACACCGGCAACAGGATCGGCACGTGTCGATCGCAGGGGAGTGAGACCATGACCTATACACTCGACAAGACGATCAAAGGCATGCCTTTCGACGAGGTGGTCGTAGCTACGGAGTCGGCTCTCGCGACGAAGGGCTTCGGTGTGCTGACCGAAATCGATGTGCGAGCGACGATGAAAAAGAAGCTCGACGTCGATGTGGCTGACTATCTCATTCTCGGCGCCTGCAATCCGCACATGGCGCTTGAGGCGATGAAGATGGAACCCAGGGTCGGGGCCATGCTGCCCTGCAATGTGATCGTGCGATCGCTGGAGGACGGGACCATCATGGTCAGCGCCATCGATCCCGTCGCCTCCATGCAGGCGATCGACAACCCGCATCTCAAGACAGTCGCCGGACAGGTGCGGTCTCTCCTGCAAGACGCCGTCGCCGCCATCTGAGTCCCCGGCTGTGCCGCAGGCTTGCCGAACGTGTCAGGCTTGCGCCTGGCCCGCGGCAGCGTCTCCGCCCGTACCGGTCTCAGGTCTCGAGGGCGCGCCTGATCTTGCGGACGATCGCCCGGCGGGCCTTGTCGTCTGCAGCCATGCGAAGCTCGGCCTGGAGATCCTGGATCAGGCCCTGATAGTCGTTGTTCCAGTCGCGATGGCCTGCCTGCGCCGGATCCAAACGAGGCGGCGGCAGGAAGCTTGAGATATCGACCGGACCATTGGCTTCAAGGCGAAAAGCCGAGTCGATGTGGGGGATATAGATCCTTTCCTCGCCAATGACGGCGGCAACCCGTGCCTTCATGGCGGCCAGTGCCTGATCTTCACCATGCACCAGGAAAACCGCCTGGCGGATCGGCTGTCGGGCGGAGAGCCAGTCCGCCAGCTCGGCACCATCCGCATGTCCGCTATAGACATCGATCGAACGGATCCGCGCCCTGACGGCGATCTCGTCGCCCTGGATCTTCACGGTGGTCGCACCGTCCTGGAGTATGCGCCCAAGCGTTCCCGCCGCCTGGAAGCCGACGAGAAGTACCGTCCCCTCCTCCCGCCACAGCCAGTTTTTCAGCCTGTGGCGGATGCGTCCCGCCTCGCACATGCCGCTGGCTGCGATGACGATGTGAAAGCCCTTCACGAAGTCCAGCGCCTTGGATTGCTCGACGCTTTCTGTGAAGCGCACGAACCGAGAGCGGATCGCGCGCTGTAGAAGGTCGCCATTGTCCAATTCGCCGGAATGGGCCTTGAAGATCTCCGTCGCCCGGGTTGCCAGCGGAGAGTCGATGATGACAGGGCATTCGGGGATCTTCTTCTGCTCCATCAGAAAAACCAGATCGGCAAGAAGCTCCTGGGTTCTCTCGACGGCGAAGGAGGGAATGAGCAGAGCCCCGTCCTGATGCCGCGCGGCGGCGTTCACCTCATCCTGCAAGATGCGTCTGCGCATCTCGTCGGTCGTGTCGATACGGTCCCGGTCGCCATAGGTGCTCTCGCACACCACATAATCCCAGCCCTGAGGCGCTTCCGGATCAGCCTGGAGCAGTTTGAAGGCCGGTCCGAGATCACCGGAAAACAGAAGCCGGACTGGCGCCTCACCGTTGATCTCGATCTCCACGGAGGCCGATCCAAGCAGATGCCCGGCGTTCCAGAAGCGGATGCGTATACTGTCACCCAAATCCTGCCACTGGCGCAATGACAACGGTCTGAACTGGGTGAGTGTGGCCTCCGCATCCTCGGCGGTATAGATCGGTTCGACGACCTCGCGGGCGCGCCGCCGGTTGCGGCGGTTGAGTTGCTCGACTTCGAATTCCTGGATATGGGCCGAATCCGGCAGCATCACGCTGCACAGATCAACCGTGCCACGCGTTGCATAGATCGGTCCGGCATAACCATGCTTCACGAGCTTCGGCAAAAGCCCCGAATGATCGATATGGGCATGGGTCAGGATGACAGCGTCAAGCTGTCGAGTATCGAAGGGGAAAGCCCTGTAGTTCAGTTGCTTTTCGCTCTTGGAGCCTTGGAACATCCCGCAATCCACGAGGATGTGCCGACCATTGGTCTCGAGACTGAAGCAGGATCCTGTCACCGTGCCAGCAGCACCATGGAAACTCAATTTTGGGCCTGAGTGCATTGTCTTGTCCTCCCTAGCCAGCACGGTAGCCTCAAAAGGACGTTTGTCGCTTGATAAGCATCAAGTGGTTCGCGACAATCCAGCAAGCTGCGGCTCAAATTCGTCCACGGGTAGAGCCTGCGGTCAGCCCGCATGTAGGGCAGATTACGGCGACCAACGACTGTCAGGTATGCTAGCGAGTGTTCCCGAGAGATCGGATTGGGGCGGAAGACTGCCAAGGAAACTTGCTCGCCTCACCTCCGGCTTAGCACTCCCGAGCGGAAATAATTGCCGCGCTCCCACCATGTTCACGTCGGCACAGAGATAGACAAATCCCCGCACCGTGGGGGTTTAGGTCAAGTCCATCGCCCAGCCTTTGGCATGGGCCGGGTAAATGCCAGCTTGCGGCGCGGTCGTCTCGTTATGGTATCTCTCCTGTTCCCGGCATCGAAGCCGAAGTCAGGCAGAGGCTCCCCTTATCCCAGCTGTCAGATTTCCCACGCCACCTCTCTCTCTAATCTCGTGAGCCCGATGATGAAGATTGACTTGTTCCTCGGGTGAATTGAAGTAGTTTCTAATTCAGGGCTAGGGGGCATTCGTGGATCATTCGACATCTGCATCGCAGCACTTGGTGCTGGAGCGCAAAGGGCCTGATTTTCCGTTTTACTCAGACAAACCACCAAGCGTGTCGGGGACCGCCTGGCTTTGGGTTCTCGCGGCTGCAGGGGCCGGTTTTGCTGCGCTGGGTGTCCCGTTGCCCTTTGAGGACAACATCGTGACCGGCTGGCTCAGGGCCGTTGCTTTCGTGGCTTTACCGCTGGGCGCTCTCGCCATCGCAGCCCCCGGTCACTGGCGGGCAATCTTCAGGCGCATTGGCATCGGCGACGTGCTGCTGATGTTTGGCTTCGCCGTCCTCAACATCATCGTGACCCTTGCCGTCGGAGCGCTGGTTCAGACCTTCGCCACGGTGAACTCCAATGCAGCGATTGCGGATGCGGCCGACCTCGAAGGCGCGCGGCTGGCGAGTTTCTTTGCCAAGGTCGGCTTCCAGTTGCTCGGCGAGGAGCTGATCACAATCCTGCCCTTCCTCGCCATTCTTGCCTATCTGCATAACAAGGCGGGTATAGGCCGCAATGCAGCGGTGCTGGCTGCGTGGCTTTTGTCGGCGGTCATCTTCGGGATGTTGCACCTGCCGACCTATGACTGGAACTTTGTGCAATGCTTTGTTGTGATCGGCTGCGCCAGACTGATCCTGACCTGGGCCTATGTTTGGACCAAGAATATCTGGGTCAGCACCGGGGCACATATCATCAACGACTGGCTGCTGATCGGCTCGACAGTCTTCCTGGCCCCGCTTGCCACTGCGGCCTGAAGCTCTCGGCTGGCGCAGACTGGCACCCCGGCATGGGAGGGGCCCTTTTGGCAGCGGTCATTTCCCGTCTGA
>JAPZUE010000070.1 GCA_027533385.1 Rhizobium sp.
CAGGTTGAAGTCTCGCAACTCCACCTTCTCCGACGGGCCCGGTGCCCACCTGACGTCTCGTGGAAAACGAAAGCGAAATCTCCACCGCTTTCTCCACTCAAATCGCCTCCGAAATTACACCAGCTTCGCGGACGCTATCCGGCAAGCTTGCCAGAATCCCGGCATGTTTTGCCGCCAGATGCGGTCGAAAGCGAAACAGCACCAGATCTCCGGGCCGGCTCTTTTCAAAAGAAGAGACCGCCAGAAAATGCCGCTCGGCAGCCTCAATCAACCGCTCCTCCCTCGCCCGCTCCGCCCAGTCGGGCGCATAGGCCGGCACCACCTCGGGCTCTCCCGCATAAAGCTCCCGCCAGATCCCGCGGATCAGCCCCAGACAATCGCACCCCACCCCCTTGGTCGAACCCTGATGCCGATAGGGCGTACCGACCCACGTCCCAGCGATCGCCAGAACATCATCATTGATGGACATGGGCGGGCTCCGGGTTGGGAGATGGGAATGGGAAGCGGTGGGTTTGGAAATGGCGATGCAGGGAACGGGCAAGCGACGCGAGGGTGGCGGCAAAGGCCCGCGCTGCCCTTTCCCCTCACCCTGAGGCGCCCTCGCCCCGCGAGGGCCTCGAAGGGTCGAGGCCACGACGATTAAATTTTCCCAATCCCGCCGCCTGGATTGAGTTCGAGGCTCTTGCCCCTCACCCTACCCTCTCCCCGCATGCGGGGAGAGGGAGGCACACGCGGTTGCCATATCCGCCTTCTCCCCGCTTGCGGGGAGAAGGTGCCGGCAGGCGGATGAGGGGCAAGCGCAGGCAGGGCTGCCCCTTCCTGCGAAGAGCCTCGGCCCTCACCGATACAACACCCCGCCATCATGGGTGCTGTCGCCACTGACATAGGAATAGGCAAAATCGCTGCCCGGCATATGCGGAAAACCTCGGAAATTCAGGGAATTGCCGAAGCGCGTTCGACAGGTTGCAAAACTCTTGTCACAGCCGACCGTCAGCGTCACGGCATCCCCCGCCGCCGGTCGCGCCTCCATCGGCAGCCAGAGCCTCAACATGACGACACCACCCACAACAGCACTGCTCTCCTCGATCGCCAGCCGCCGGCCCAAGAGCCGCCCCGCGTCAAAGCTGAGATGCCCGAGCCGGAAATGTCCCTCGGCGAGACCCGGCAGCCCCGACACGGTCAGTCGGTCCGCCGAGAGCAACTCGGCCACGAGACCCGACACCCGACGATTGCCCAGATCCATATCCACCCGGCATCTCGCATCGCCGAGATCGGCATCGCAGCGGCGGTTGTAGATCCGCCCCTCCGGTTGCTGCAGGCGGTGCGCGAAGCTCCGGAGCTCCGCCGAAAAGCCCGGCCCCACCCGGCTCACCTCGCCGATCTCCTGCACAGTCAGAAGTGCATGCTGGTCCTCTGCCGCCTGCCAGTTGACGAGGAAACATTCGACCCGCGCGCCGTCATAGCGCCCGGCCGCAAGATCCGCTTCCGTAATCGCCTCGCTCGAAAACCCGCCGCGCACCTCGGCACCGGGCGCCGCCAGCCCGCTTGCGCTACTCGCCTCGGTCGCCGCAAAGCCGGTCCCCGGCTCGAACACCGTGCCGTCAAAGACAAGCCGCTCATCGTGCTCGGTAAAGCCGAGCCGAAAACCGTCGCGGCAGGTCACGCGCCAGGCACGGCACAGCGTCGTCTCAGCCGTCGCCACATGCGCGGCAAGGGCTTGGGGTAACCGTTTCATGGGATCACCTCGATCAGCGGAATGGAGGGAATGCGCCCGGCGCGAAAGGCTTCGAGATCCATTTCGATCCGGTCGGTGTCGAACCGCACCGGCACGTCATAGTCGAAGCCCGCCCGGATTTCCGTGCCCGGCCCGGGCACATGCCCGGCTGCAAAGGTCACGATCCCGGTCGCCGCATCGCAGCTGAAACCCTCGGTCACCTCGACACCATCAAGCGCGATCCGCACCGATCCCGCCACCGGCTTCACCACCGGCCGCCGCTCCACCGCCGCGCCATCGCCATAGGCCTTCACCAGCTGAAATGCGGCTGTCGCGCCGTCGCCCGTGCCGATCCACTGGTCGAGCGCCGTCACCGCCTCGCCCGGTCGGGCCGACGAGCCATCGACGGGATCGCGAAAGCGGAACCCATGCAGCTGCCCGCCGCGTGCCTCGAAGAATTCCAGCACGGCATAGAGATCCCCGACCGAGCGCACCGCCGTGCCGACGTCATATCTTCGTCTCGAAAACCGCCAGCGCCGATTGCGCGCCTCGCGCCCGTTCGACAGCGACACAATATCCGTCTGCCGCCCCGGCCCGCCGCTCGATGTCAACGACAGACGCAGCGGAAAACGCTGTTCATGAAAGGCCATGGCAGGCTCCGTTCAATGATGTGATGAACATGCGAAGCTTTAACGCCCGCTCACGCGGGCACCTGATAAGGGAGGTGCCGACATCTGTGAGGATTGAGTCTGACAACGCCGGCCGCAGTCCGGTCTCCCCCCGTGTGGGGGAGATGTCGGCGCAGCCGACAGAGGGGGGTATCCCGCCATCAAGAATGCCCCTCATCCTGAGGCGCCCGAAGGATCCCGTTCCTACTGCCTACTGCCTACTGCCTACTGCTCTACACCGACCGACCGCTCCATCAGCACGGCCTTGGAAAACCCGGTTCGCTGATCTACATTGACCAGGCAAAAAATCTACATGGAGCCGCCATGGCCATCAATGTCAACAATCCGGAAGCCGATGCGCTGACGCGGCAGTTTGCGCAGATGGCCGGCGTCGGCATTACCGATGCCATTGTCATCGCCATGAGGGAAGCGATCGAACGGCGCAGCCGTGCCGAGACGCCGCTCGAAACGGCAGCCCGTCTCAGAGCCAGATACCAGGTGGTGCCGGGCGACCAGGCGACCCATCCGCTGCCCCGGCAGGTCTTCGATGCAATGTGGGACGACGCCTGATGTTCGTCGATGCCTGCGCCATCATTGCGCTCTTGTCGGATGAACCCGAAGCACAGCGCGTCTCCGATGCGATCGCGTCCGCCCGGCAGCCCTTCACGTCGCCGGTCGCCGTTCTCGAGAGCGTCCTTGGGCTTGCCCGTCCGGAGAAATTCAATCTGGCCGTTCCTGTGGTGGAAAGCCTGGTCATGGAGTTCCTTGAGGCCCGCGGCATCGAGATTCGCGATCTGCCGCCCGCCGCAGAGACGGTGCGGCTATCGCTTCTGGCCGCCCATCACTATCGCCAGGGCCGCCATGGCCTCAATCTCGGCGATTGCCTGCACTATGCCTGCGCGAAATTCCACGGCGTCCCGATCCTCGCCACAGCAGACGAGTTCCGCGCCACGGATCTGGAGGTCATCGTGTAAGAGCGGGCACGTGACGATAGGTGCCTTATCGAGCGATCGGTCCCAGGACCAAACCTTTGCAACCGCCCCCACCGCAGACGCCCTCATCCTGAGGCGCCCGCGCCCCGCGCGGGCCTCGAAGGATCACCTTAACTGCCGCCTACTGCCTACTGCCTACTGCCTACTCGCTACTCCCTACTCCCTACTCGCTATTCGCCACCCTCTCACATCCCCCGCCGCCCGCGCCCGACCGAACGGGCGAGCATGGCCGTGATCTGCCCTTCGCTCCTGGCGAAACTCGCCGCATCGCTCGCCGCCACCTGGAAGTGGATGACCGTCGTCCCACCCCCGCCTTCGGCTGCAACACCGAGCGCCCCATCCGACCCGCGCCTCAGCGGCAGGATCGCCTCCGCCCCCG
Organism: Rhizobium sp.; assembly: GCA_027533385.1. Classification (GTDB taxonomy): domain Bacteria; phylum Pseudomonadota; class Alphaproteobacteria; order Rhizobiales; family Rhizobiaceae; genus Allorhizobium. The sequence continues at coordinate 3,754 of JAPZUE010000070.1, forward strand.
CCTCGCCCATCAGCCCGGTCCCGCCGGCCATGGGGAAGTAAGTGGGTGCCGAGACCACGCCGCCCTCGGCGAAGGGCGTGACCCGTCCGGGCACGCCACCTTGCGCAAAGGCGCTGAGGCCACCAGAAACGGCCGATCCCAAACCCGAGGACAGGCCGGTGACAAGATTGCCCGCGACATCGCCGAGCAGGTTTTCGAGCGGCTTCAGACCCGCCGAAAGGGCGATATCGGTCAGCCTGAGCCCCACCCCGCGCAACACCTCCTCCAGCCCCTTGCCCCCTGTCGTGGCCCCCTTCAGCGCCGAGGTGAGCGCCCGCCCGAAACTTGCCGAACGGCTTTCGAGCTCGTCGAGCACGGAAAGCGCCTGCGCGCCGTCGAGATCGACGGAGAGCGCCAATGTATCGTCATCGGTCATCGGATTTCCTTTCCTCTACTGCGCCCACCTTGGGATTGCATCCTATGCACATCTGCGCGCAGAGCCTGACCACTTCCTGTCGTGCCACGCTTGCGTTACAGTTGTGGGAGGAGAAAGCTGATGAACCGCATGCAATCGTTGATCGCCGAAAGGCTTGAACCCAGGCTCGCATTGGCTCAGCATCTCGTGGCCGCAATCGTGCAAGAGGCCGCAGACGCAGGCATTGTCATCACGCCCATCGGCTCACTGGCGCGTGGCGATTTTCGCATTCATTCGGATATCGATCTTCTGGTTCGAGGCCCTCTATCGCCAGTGCGCCGTCTACAGGCGGAGCAAATCGCAGCCTCGCATTTGCGCGGCACCCATCTGCCGTATGATCTCATCTTTGAGGCCGATCTTGAGGCTGACAGGGTAGACGAGCTTCTTCATGACGCCCTTCACGCTTGCTGAATTCTCACGGCTTTCGCCAAGGCTCGATCGTTGCGATCGCGAGCTTGGCCAGCTCAGCGACTTCTTCGATCGCCACAGAAGCGATGTTCTGGCTGGTGACTGGGGCGCCGTCTCCGCTGCCTCGCTTGGCGTCCACAACGTCTATAACGGGATTGAGGACATCCTGATGAGCCTCGCGCGCGATCTTGATGGCTCGGCCCCGACAGGCCCCACGCTGCACCAGGACATACTCGACCAGATGGCCTCAGAACTGGCTGGCCGCAGACCGGCACTGCTCACGCCCGATCTGCATATCCAGCTCACCGAACTCAAGGGCTTCCGCCACCTCGTCAGACACAAATATGGTTTCGATCTCAAACCCGAGAAAGTCGTCGACAATGTCGAGCGGCTACAGCATGCCTTCCCGACGTTTGCCAAGCGCCTAAAGGACCTGCACGACCAGCTCGCCGAGCGATCCGCCTCACCCTGAGGCGCCCTCGCCTGGCGAGGGCCTCGAAGGACGAGGCCACCCCCTCAAGCACAAACCGATCCTTCGAGGCTCCTGCTGTCGCAAGGGCACCTCAGAATAAGGCCCCAGGCGGCTTCCACCCACCTCCCCCTTGAGGGGGGAGGTCGCCGCGCAGCGGCGGGTGGGGGTGACCAACGGCAAGCGCTGAGGCTTCCGGGAGCGATCACCCCACCCCGGACCTGCGGTCCGACCCTCCCCCTCAAGGGGAGGGTGACTCTGGCGCCAGCGGCACCGCCCTAAGCGGAGAGACAGTCACGCCGACGCTAATCCGGAAACCTTTGCATCAAAGCCTCCACCTCGCCGCGCTGCATCCCTGGCGATGGCGAAAACGCCCCCGCCATGGCCGCCAGTTCCGGCAGGCTCAAGCCCCAGAAAACCTCAGGAGACAGCCGCAGACGGGACAAGCCGAGCGTCATCGCCGTCCCCCAAGGAAACGGCAGCACCTCGCGCCCGCCTGCGGCCCTTAAGGGGAGGTGCCGCCCTCACCGGTTCTCCGCTCGCTCGGAGCCCGATCCCCCGGTGCGGTACCATCCGCGTTAGCCCCGAAGGTCACCGCCAGCAACTCGCCGACGACCCTTGCCGCACCCGCCACGCCACCATCCACCGCCATATCGGCGACATCGGCATCCGACAATCGGTTGCCGCCGCCGCGCAGACCGCAGGCGAGAATGCGGGTGAGATCCGCACTCTTCAGCCTGCCGCTGGCAAACCGTGCCGCGAGATCGGCGAGGCTCTCTGCCCCAAACGCCGTCTCCAGTTCGGCGAGCGCGCCCAGCGTCAAACACAGAATGCGCCGCTCGCCGTCAAGGACCGCCTCCACCTCGCCGCGATGGCGGTTGGCGCGGTTCACCGTCACTGGCTCGCGCATCTCGCGATCATGGCCCCGCATGGCCGCCTCACAGCGCCGCGAAGGAAACGGCACCGGCCGATTCCAGCGCGATCTCGAAACTCACCTCGCCATCGTGATTGCCGGCATAATCCAGCGCCGTCACCTGAAACGGCGCCGTCACCGTGCCGAAATCCGGGATCACCACCTGATAGGTCAGGATCGACCCGGCAAAGAAGGCCGCCCGGATCAGCGCATCGGAAGCCGCATCCTTGAACAGACCCGAGCCCGTCAACCCCGCGCGCCTGACACCCGCCCCCTCCAGCAGTTCCCGCCAGCGCCCGGCGCTTTCGCTATCGGTGACATCGACGGTCTGCGCATTGAAGGCAAGCCGTCTCGCCCTGAGGCCCGCCACCGTCACAAACCCCGTGCCATCCTCGACCTTCAGCAAAAGATCCTTGCCCTTCTGTGCGCCCATGGCGTCTCTCCTTGATGATGTGTGTGAATGCTGCTGGGACGAGACGCACAGGGCCGCATCCCACCTCCCCCTCGAGGGGGGAGGTCGCCGCAAAGCGGCGGGTGGGGGTGACCAGCGCCAAGCGCTGAGAGTTCCGGGAGTGATCACCCCGCCCCGGACCTGCGGTCCGACCCTCACCCTTGTACGTCGCCGAATGTGTATGATTGTCGCCAGCGACGAAGATGCGTGTCATCCTCGAACCTAGAGTTCGCACCTCAGCGAGTATCTTCGCCGCACCGGTTTTGCTCGAACGGTTGATCGGGTCTTGAACCCGCGTTG
>JAPZUE010000122.1 GCA_027533385.1 Rhizobium sp.
CTGCGCAAAGCGGCAGAGCGCACCGTAACCGGCCTTTGGGACAGGATCGGGAAACTACTCGACCTCGTCGAGCCTCAGGAGGCCCGAAACTTCTTCACATCATGCGGATACGATCCAGCATGAGGGGGAAACGCTCTAGAGCCTCCCGAAAATCACCGGCACTTTGCTCGGAAAGTTTTCGGGTAGCAAAGTAGGGGCGCGACTTCTCCGGGGTCGGAGACAGTTGGATGATTTCCAATTTGCAAGCCGGAGAATTCTCGGGATGATCTATCGCCGTCACCAATGACGGAGCTGACCATGCACATGCAGATGATCGAACCGATCCCGGAGCTCGCCGGGATCGATCCCGCGTCCTCACTGCCTCCGCTCGTACCGGCCCTCAGGATTGCCGTCGAGCTCGTCCAGATGGATGAGCACGAGCTCATGGCGATGGCCGGTCGCTTCGAAGGCGATCCGGCCTCGGGTGTCACGATGATCGACGAACTCGCGGACGCTCGCCGCTATGTCTCGGCTCTCGCCGGGGTTCTGGAAAGCGCGGAGCTCCGGCTTCTGTCGGCCCTGTCGTGACGATACGAGTGACGACTTTTCCACAGGTGACGACGGGGTGACGATTTAGCCTCTCGGAGCGCCAAACTTCAGAAACGAAAAAGCCCGCCAACTCATTGAGTTGACGGGCTAATTTTTGGTTGCGGGGACAGGATTTGAACCTGTGACCTTCAGGTTATGAGCCTGACGAGCTACCGGGCTGCTCCACCCCGCGCCAAGAGCGTCGCATATGTTTTGAGACGCTTGAGAGACTGTCTAAGTTAAGACGGCGGCTTTCTGAGCGGCCTTTTTGTTTCGGCATTTGCCGATGTTGTTTTGAGAAGATTTGATATCAGCTTTTGATGCTGAGCACATTGCCTTTAGCAGACCTGGCAGCGACCTACTCTCCCGCGTCTTGAGACGAAGTACCATTGGCGCTGGGGCGTTTCACGGCCGTGTTCGGAATGGGAACGGGTGCAGCCACCCCGCCATGACCACCAGGTCGGCTAAGGGCAATGTTTTGAGAAGCTGGCACAGGCATTGGCCTGTTTTATTTATTGAACACGTCTTTTGTTTCTAAGCGATGGGTATGGCACCCATACAGGCTGATAAGCCGTCGCCAATCGTTTGGCGCGCCGTCCGCAGCGAAGCATCCAAAGGATGCGACAGCGTGAGGACAAAACAGATGGCTTATGCATCATCTTCGATGAGCATAAGCAATGAGAACGATCAAGCCAATCGAGCTATTAGTAACGGTAAGCTTCATGCATTACTGCACTTCCACACCCGTCCTATCAACGTGGTCGTCTTCCACGGCTCTGATAGGGAATACTCGTTTTCAGGTGGGTTTCCCGCTTAGATGCCTTCAGCGGTTATCCCTTCCATATATAGCTACCCTGCTATGCCCTTGGCAGGACAACAGGTCCACCAGAGATATGTCCATCCCGGTCCTCTCGTACTAGGGACAGATCCTGTCAATATTCCTACACCCACGGCAGATAGGGACCGAACTGTCTCACGACGTTCTGAACCCAGCTCACGTACCGCTTTAATTGGCGAACAGCCAAACCCTTGGGACCTGCTCCAGCCCCAGGATGCGATGAGCCGACATCGAGGTGCCAAACAACCCCGTCGATATGGACTCTTGGGGGTCATCAGCCTGTTATCCCCGGCGTACCTTTTATCCGTTGAGCGATGGCCCTTCCACACGGGACCACCGGATCACTATGACCGACTTTCGTCTCTGCTCGACTTGTCAGTCTCGCAGTCAGGCGGGCTTATGCCATTGCACTCGACGACCGATTTCCGACCGGTCTGAGCCCACCATCGCGCGCCTCCGTTACTCTTTCGGAGGCGACCGCCCCAGTCAAACTACCCACCATACACTGTCCCGGATCCGGATGACGGACCGCGGTTAGACATCCATGACGATAAGGGTGGTATTTCAAGGATGGCTCCACAGAAACTGGCGTCCCTGCTTCAAAGCCTACCACCTATCCTACACATGCCGACACGAATGCCAGTGTAAAGCTATAGTAAAGGTGCACGGGGTCTTTCCGTCTGACCGCAGGAACCCCGCATCTTCACGGGGAATTCAATTTCACTGAGTCTATGTTGGAGACAGCGGGGAAGTCGTTACGCCATTCGTGCAGGTCGGAACTTACCCGACAAGGAATTTCGCTACCTTAGGACCGTTATAGTTACGG
>JAPZUE010000106.1 GCA_027533385.1 Rhizobium sp.
ATGCAGATCGAGGGCATGGCAGAGCTTAACTCTCCAACAATCGAGGAGGAAAAACCCCTTCAGATTACACCGAAAGCCGCCTGATCATGACGGCCCGGTCCCATACCCGAAATTACACCAGCTTGACGGACGCTATCGATCGCAAGGCATCCCGCAGGTGAAACAGGACCGCCACCTCCCGAAGGCGATTGTCGCCCTGGTCTTGTGCTCTCAAATGGCGGTGCCATTTCGAATTCGGCCGCAAGAAGCTGTCGGTCGCCGATGATGACGCTTGCATTTCGCCGATGGCTTTCGCCGCCGCAATTAAGGGCAGGGCTACCAATGCTCCCTTAAGCTTCAGGCACCGCAACATGCGCGGCGCGTAGCGGCGGAAGCGATGATATCCCTGTCCGACATGAGCCAATGGATCGTCCGCCAGCGTATTGCTGAGCTGTGCGCCGGTCGCCACCAGCTGTTCGAGACGGCCCCATTCCGCCAATTTGGCGACCGCCATTTCCAGCGGCACACCATCATTGCGGGCTTCAAGCAAAGAGGATCCCAGCGCGGTGAAGGCGCGCAGGGTAGCGGTTACCGCTGCCTTGGAACCAGCGATACGCTCATCACACAGTCGTTTAGCCTCGCGCCAGGTCTTTCCCACGATCCGGTCATGGGTCTCGACCATAGTATCGGCGATCATCGCCTCCCATTCCACGGCGCAAACGGCAAGGATTGCCCAGCGACGATCCGAACTAATATCGCGCAAGCCGTCGGTAAAGTAGCGCTCGCCCTGCCGACGCAGGCGGGCAATGCGGTGCGGGGGGATACCGGCAAGTACCTGCGGATCGAGATTCAGGCCACGCAAGAATTCCAGCCTGTCGAGCAGCCGGTTCGCCGCTGCAGAATTGTTGCCGACCTCAAACTGGCGAAGCCAGATGAAACGGCTGATATTGGCATCGAGCAATTCGGTCAGCAGTCCATCAAGCCGTTCGCGCCCAACATCATCGAGCCTTTCCGCAATCCGCGTCTCGATCTGCCGTTCCGCAGCGACCAGCGCGTCCGCACATAGTCGCTCGATTGTCGATGTTGCTGGCAAGATCGTCAGAGTTTCACGACAACGTGCGACCAGGCGCTGAGCGATATCCTCGTTCGAACGGGCATCTTCAGCCTGACCGAAAAGCCAGTCCCGCAAATCGCGGGCACCACGACCCGCGAAAGTCTTGTAGCCATATATCTCGCGCAATGCCTCCATATGCTCCTGGCGGGTCTGACGCCGGGCAGCATAGGTGAGAAGCGCATCGGCCGGGACGCCGAGTTGAGCCCCGATAAACGACAGGACTTCTTGCGGGATCACCTCACCTGGGGTCAGAGCGCGTCCTGGATAGCGTAATGCGCAAAGCTGCAGGGCGAACCCCAGCCTGTTATCCGGCCTGCGGCGTTCCTGGATGTGCGCGAGATCGTCGTCACCCAAGGTGTAATACCGAAGCAGCGATAATTCATCTTTTGGTAAATCGAACAATGCTGAGCGCTGTCGCTCCGTGAGAATATGTCGTCTCGGCATCCCCGATTGTCCCTATTGAAGTATAGTCTGTTTTGGACAACAATCGGCCTATACAAATCAAGGCCTCCCGGCATCAAATTTCATAAGGGTTCAATTGGGACAGCGTGCCGCAATCTATTGCCGTGTTTCGACCGCCGATCAGTCGTGCGAGCGGCAGGAACGCGATCTGACGGCATTTGCCGGGCGCGCCGGCTACATCGTCGCCGGAGTTTTCAAAGAGACAGGTTCCGGCGCGAAGCTCGACCGAGCCGAGCGACGCAAAATCATGGCGCTTGCTCAGTCTCGACAGATTGACGTCATTCTGGTCACCGAGCTTTCACGTTGGGGACGCTCGACCATCGACCTTCTCAATACCCTGCGAGAACTGGAAAGTTGGAAAGTGTCCGTCATTTCGATGAACGGGATGACCTTCGATCTGTCCTCGCCGCATGGGCGGATGCTTGCGACCTTCCTTTCTGGTATTGCCGAATTCGAACGGGATCTCATCAGTGAGCGCGTCAAGTCCGGGCTCGCCGCCGCGAAGGCACGCGGCAAGAAGCTCGGGCGCCAAACTGGCGAGCGCCCCAAATCAGATCGGCTTGCGCCTAAAGTCCTGGCGCTTGTAGCCGAAGGACGTAGCTACCGCTGGATCGCTCGTGATCTCGGCATCAGCAAGAACACTGTCGCTGACATCATTCATCGACACAAATCCAATGATAGAATTCTCATTTCGACGGCATCCGGAACCGAGTCTTGACGCAACCCCGGATATCATACGGCCCGCACCCCTCACGCTACACCGAACTTTCGGGTGGGGCCGATCCTGGTCGTGGCATAGAAGCTGTCTGGATATCCGTCGCTGACAAGGCCGGCGCCCATCGGGTTCTGCCGGACGGGCGTTGTGATATCATTTTACGCTTCTGCGCCAAGGTAAGTCCGATCAATAGCATCACCGTTGTTGTGACAGGCCCGACTACCCGGCATTATGATGTTATGGTGGAGCCGGGCATGGGCTTTGCTGGCATCCGCCTGCGTCCGGGCTTCTTTCATGCCATTCTGGGGCTGAGCCCTGTGGTTTTGCGGGACGGGAACCTTGTAGGTGAAGCCGCGATCGAGGCCTGCCCATCGCTTGCGGATCTATCTGCAGAGGCAACTTCACCGGACGATCTGCCGGGCCGGTTGGTTGCTTTCGTGCAACACCGCATTGAGCTTGGGCACTCCCTTCCGCCCATACAGACCCTGCGCATTCTAAGCGCGCTCCATGCTTCCGGCGGCCGACTTCCGGTTCAGGATATTGCGCGTATGCAGGACATCAGCACCCGCACGGTTCAGCGGATCGTGCGGGATGCGACGGGCCTGCCGCCCAAATCCTATGCCCGGATATTGCAGTTTCACCGCGCGCTGCGCCTGCTTCGCGACCATCACATGCGCCCATCCGAAGCGGCGTCTGAGGCGGGATATGCTGACCAGGCCCATATGACCCACGCTTTACGCGACTTCGGCGGGCTTTCGCCTGCCCGGCTGGCAGATGTGACACTGGTAACACTTGAAGACTGATGTCCGATTTTTACAAGACCGGCAGCGCAGCCGCTGGCATGGTCGGACCAAATGAACAAGGACATCCCTATGACAGTCAGATTCGGCTACACCATTCTCTATGTTCCAGATGTTCGGGCAACTATCGCCTTTTACGAGGCGGCCTTCGGCCTGACGCCTCGGTTTCTGCATGAAAGTAATCTCTATGCTGAGATGGAAACCGGCGCCACCACCCTAGCCTTCGCGGGCGAAGAGATGGCCGAGATGAACGGGCTGGCCATTCGGCCCCTGCGTGCCGGTGATCTGGCCCAGGCGGTGGAAATCGCGTTGATCTGCGACGATCCGCAATCATCATGGGACAGAGCGGTCGCCGCCGGGGCAAGCCCGCTTTCGCCGCCAACGGCCAAACCGTGGGGCCAGATCGTCGGCTATGTCCGCGACCTGAACGGCGGCCTGGTCGAGCTTTGCTCCGACACGACAGCAATTGCCTGAGGGGGCCATAATGCAACCAACAACAGCCTCTCCCGCCATTACCACACCGCATGTCGCCGCCTCACGCGCGTTCTACATCAAACATTTTGGCGCCCGCCTCGTGTTCGATTGCGGCTGGTTCATCAGCCTCGAATTCGGCCCTGGATTGTCGTTGCAATTCATGGAGCCGCCGCCTGAGCAACCAGCCTGTGACCCCACGGGCCTGACCTATAACTTCCGCGTCGCCGATGTGGATGAAACCTATAACGAACTTCTGGCCACCGGCCTCACCCCCGACACTCCGCCCGAGGATCACCCTTGGGGCGATCGCGGCTTTGCGCTGCGCGATCCGAACGGGGTCATGCTCTACGTCTATTCCGACCGGGAACCCGCGCCGGAGTTTCGCACCGCCTTTCTCGGCGGGGCTGATGCATGAACAGGGTCGAGAACCTACTTGAAGACCTGCGCCTCCATCGCGGAGTGCTCTTTCCCATTGTCGCCCGCCTGCGCGCCATGGCGCTGGCTTCCGGCCCGGCGATTACTGAAGAGGTCAAATATGGCGGCATCCTCTTTGCATCGAGCACGGGTTTTTGTGGCGTCTTTGCCTACACCAACCACGTGACACTGGAATTCGGCGACGGTAGCACGCTGCCCGACCCGCATGGCGTTCTGGTGGGCAAGGGAAAACACCGTCGACATATCCGAATCGACAGTGAACATGACCTTGAGGCCAAAAAGGTAGGCGACTACATCAACGCGGCGCGCGCGAGAAGCGATGCTGTCTAGGCGACTGGTCCGAGAACGTTTTATGTAGATGCGCTTGCAAACGGAGCGGCTGGTCTCCGCAAAACGAACGATCTCTTGCTCAGAACCACCGACGATGGTTAGCGGAATCGCTTAGAGTGTCATTTCGCCCCCAGCCGGAACCGACCCCTTATGCGCCGGATTGACGAGCTGCATCTCGACTACCCGTTCGCCGGAAGTCGGATGTTGCAAGGGCTCTTGAGGGGAGAAGGGTTGGAGGTCGGGCGATTGCACGTCGCCACGCTGATGAAGAAGATGGGCATCGAGG
>JAPZUE010000077.1 GCA_027533385.1 Rhizobium sp.
GACCGGCTCAAAGCCGCAGGAAAACCAACAAAGGTCGCCATCACCGCCATCATGCGAAAACTCATCGTTCTCGCGAACGCACTGCTGAAAAACAATCGAAAATGGACCCCAAAACCAGCTTGATCAAAACGGATACTCTAATCCTGAGAGGCGCGCTGCAGCACCTCGAAATCATAAAGCTGCCCGGCGACGGAAATACGTCGGGCAGAAATGACCACGGGGACAACATTGCCGGCCGCGTCGTGGATCTCGCCGCGCATCCCCGCATATCCACCGTCACGATCAAGCAACATCAGGCGCTCGGCGCGCGCTTCGCTTCCCGACACGATCCCTGAGGAAACCATTTCGCTACCGCCGATCTCGTCCCAGCTTTTGCCCACCAGATCGAGATAGGCCTGGTTCACCCGGATATAGCGTGAACTCTTCTGACCGATACTGGAGATCGAGAAGGCCACCGGCGACAGTTCGAACAGGGCCTGAATGACCGGACCGGACAGTGCGGTCGACTCAGCCTGCTCTATAACCTCGCGAGAAATCAGCTGTTCGTCGCGACCGGGGGTGATCTCGTAATCGGCTGGCATGGCAAGCTCGTCCCGTAGGACGGCCACGAAGCGCCAGAGGTCGATCTCGAGAAACAGCGGCTTGTGGCTGTCGTCCACCTGTTCGAGACGCTCGGGAAGCGCATGGATCGCATCGCTGAGGCGTTGCGTCTCGCGCGCGTTCCGAGCGCTGTTCAGCAGGCTGCGCAGCTTGCCGAGGGCGATATCGCGCAGGATCCCATAGGCAGCTTGCAGCTTTGACGCCCGCTCACCTTCCACCTCGTCCACGGGGCGGGAACCATCGGCCACCGGCAGTTCTTCAAGCAGCGCCCAGATGTGACGCTCCTCGGGACAGTCCTCCTGCTTGGCGATCCCCTGCGGCGCATAACGGATCAGACTGAGTATCGTATCCACGCCGAACGCATTGACATCGGTCTCGACGGTCTGTCCATCGGCACCGACTTCCCGAGCCGTCAGGCGGGTCGGGCCGCCATTGTCGTCGAAATAGACGCACACCTCGGTGATCCGGTCGGAGAATTCAAGCCACGGATGCTCACTGCGAAACGCCGTGAGCGCAGACTGGTCGAGCACGGTCAGTGCATACATGGTGCCTCCTCCACAACCGGCCGTGGTGCCAAACACACCACACCTGCCCCTCGAAGCAGGAATCGCCGAACATCAGCATAAATCAAACACCGCAGCTTCTGAACGTGTTTCTAAAGCCGTACAAGTGTATGAATATTTAAGCTGAACTCTTGGAGTTTCTACACCGGCGCAAGATTGCGACAGTCTGGCGGCCAAACCCATGAAAGGTTAGGGGCGCCAGACTGGCTCTGCTCAACGCGGGATCAGAAGAAGGCCTGAATGCCGGTCTGGGCACGACCCAGAATAAGAGCATGCACGTCATGCGTGCCCTCGTAGGTATTCACGGTTTCCAGATTCTGCGCATGCCGCATGACATGGTATTCGATCTGGATGCCGTTGCCGCCATGCATGTCGCGGGCCATGCGGGCGATGTCGAGCGCCTTGCCGCAATTGTTGCGCTTGACGATCGAAATCATCTCGGGCGCGAACTGGTGCTCGTCCATGAGGCGACCGACACGCAGCGAACCGAGCAGACCAAGCGAGATTTCAGTCTGCATGTCGGCCAGCTTCTTCTGGAAGAGCTGCGTGCCGGCAAGCGGCTTTCCGAACTGCTTGCGATCAAGGCCATACTGGCGGGCACGATGCCAGCAATCCTCGGCCGCACCGAGAACGCCCCAGGAAATGCCATAACGGGCGCGGTTAAGGCAGCCGAACGGCCCCTTGAGGCCGGAAACGTTAGGCATCAGCGCGTCTTCACCAACCTCGACGCCGTCCATGACGATTTCGCCGGTAACCGAAGCGCGCAGCGAAAGCTTGCCGCCGATCTTCGGAGCGGACAGCCCCTTCATCCCCTTTTCGAGAATGAAGCCGCGGATTTCGCCGCCATGTGCTTCCGACTTTGCCCAGACGACGAAGACATCGGCGATCGGCGCGTTGGAGATCCACATCTTCGAGCCGCGCAGGCGATAACCGCCCTCGATCTTTTCGGCGCGCGTCTTCATGCCGCCTGGATCGGAGCCGGCATCCGGCTCGGTCAGGCCGAAGCAGCCGATGAGTTCACCGGAAACGAGACCTGGAAGATACTTGTCCTTCTGCTCTTCCGAGCCATAGGCATAGATCGGATAGATGACGAGCGACGACTGCACGCTCATCATCGAGCGATAGCCGGAGTCGATGCGCTCGATCTCCCGCGCTACCAGGCCGTAGGACACGTAGTTGGCGCCGGCCGCACCATATTTCTCGGGCAGCGTCACACCGAGGAGACCGGCCTTGCCCATCAGGCGGAAGAGCTCCGGCTCGACCGTTTCACCGAGATAGGCGTCAGCGACCCTCGGAGCGAGCTCGGCTTCGGCAAAGGCGGCCGCCGCATCCTGGATCATCCGCTCGTCCTCGCTGAGGATCTCGGACATCAGGAAAGGATCACTCCAGGAAAAGGGTCGCATCTCGCTCATCGGTCTCATCCATTTGTTTCGTTATGCCAGATTGCTCATGTCTGACGACAATTCAAGCCATGTTTACTCATGTTGCTATTAGGTCTATTCATATCCCATGCTGACACATCAACGTCGTTTCCTGCCGTCCACCAGCGCGCTCGCCGCATTCGATTCCGTCGCCAAGCTCGGCAGCTTTTCGGCTGCCGCCAACGAACTGGCGCTGACACAAGGGGCGATCAGCCGCCAGATCGGCCTTCTCGAAGACCAGCTCGGCGTCAAGCTCTTCGAGCGCACCAATCGCGGCGTCGAACTGACGGCGATCGGCAGAACCTATGCAAAAGGTATCGGCGACGCACTCGCCACTATCCGCACGCTCTCGCTCGAAGCCATGGCGACCCGCGACGACACGCATCTGCGCCTCGCCATCCTTCCCACCTTCGGCACCCGCTGGCTGATGCCTCGCATTCCCGACTTCCTGTCGAAGAACCCCGCCATCATCATGGATTTCGCCACCCGCATCGGCCAGTTCGACTTCGAGGGCTCGGGGCTGGATGCCGCGATCCATATCGGCGAACCCAACTGGCCAGGAACGGACTGCCAGTTCCTGATGCATGAAATGGTGGTGCCGGTCTGCAGCCCGACTTTCCTCGCCGCCAACCCCGTGAAGCGCCCGGAGGATCTTCTGGCCAAACCGCTCTTCGACATGGCATCCCGCCCGCGCGCCTGGGAGCACTGGTTTTCGAGCCTTAACATCAGCGAAGGCCGAGGTGGCGGCATGCGTTTCGAGCAATTTTCCAACGTTGTCCAGGCCTGCCATGCGGGCCTCGGCATTGCATTGGTGCCGACCTTCCTGATCGAGCCGGAACTGGCAAGTGGCCAGCTGGTCCGCGCCTGGGATCACGAGGTCAAAAGCGCAAGCGCCTACTACCTCGTGCGTCCGCTGTCGAAGATGGCCTATGGGCCGGCAAGCACCTTTGCCGCCTGGATCCTCGACCAGGCAAGGACCTTCAGCGAGCGGCGCCCGGCAGAGGTTTGAACTCTACCCAGAAATGAGTCGCATGCTGTGTCCTGTGCCGATTGACAAGCCCCTGTCATGAGCAAAGACTAACCCTTGAAGCCATGATCAGGCTTGGAGGGGACCATGTTTACGAACCGTTTTTCGGCGTTGCTCACAGTCGCGCTGGCGCTCTTGCCGTTTTCCCCTCCAGCTTCCGCGCAGGACATCCGGACAATCGAACGCATTGACGATGCGGACTATTTCGGTTTCGACCTGCGAACCGAAAAGAATGTCTCGATCGATGAGTGTGAAGCGAGCTGCATCGGCGATTCCGCCTGCCGGGCCTTCACCTACAATCCGAAGGTCAACTGGTGCTTCCTCAAGTCCGACTATGACCAGCTGAACAGCTTCCCCGGCGCAATCGCCGGGCGCATCGTTGTCCAGGCGGCAGAAGAAGACATCGGCGCTCCACCGGCCCTGGCTTTCATTTCGGACTACCTGAAGACCGAAGCCCGCAACCAGCGTGACAATCTTGCCATTGCCCCCGAGCAGGAAGGGCTGGGACGCGACGCGCTGATCGAAACCGGTCGCGCTGCCTTCACCGGAGGCAATATCGATTTCGCCGTTGCCTCAATGAAAGGCGCGCTGTCCATCGATCCCGACGATCAGGCCCTGTGGCTCGAACTGGCCCGCATGGCCAACACCGTCACCGGGAACTACGGAATGGCGAATGAAGGGGCGATGGCTGCAATCAACGGCTATCTCCTGACCCGTGGCGCAGCGACCCGCGCCGACGCCCTGGCCACGCTCGCCAGATCGCTCGAAAACAGCGAGACCTGGCGCTCGGCGCTCAGCGCCTACAAGGCAAGCCTCGAACTCGCGTCGAACGCCGAAGTCCAGGCCGCCTTCGAAGACCTGCGCGCCCGCCAGGGCTTCCGCGTCGTCAACAACACGGTGGATTCCGACAGCGCTTCGCCGCGTGCCTGCGTCGAATTCTCCGAGCCGCTGGTCAAGCGCGGCGTCGACTATTCGTCCTTTGTCACCCTCGACGGCAAGACGCCGAAGGCGCTCGAAGCGAAGAACAACCAGATCTGCGTCGAGGGACTGGAGCATGGCGGCCGCTATCGCCTCGCAATCCGCGCCGGCCTGCCCTCATCCGTGGACGAAAATCTGGAAGCCCCGGTCGAGCTTGAGCTTTACGTCCGCGACCGCAGTTCCACCGTGCGCTTCACCGGCGACAGCTTCGTTCTGCCCTCCTCTGCCCGTCAGGGCATTCCGCTCGTCTCGATCAACAGCGAAAGCGCCAATCTCGAACTCTACCGGATCGGCGACCGCAACATCGCTCCGCTGCTGGCATCCTCTCAGTTCCTGACCCAGATGGACGGCTACACCGCCGGCCGTGTAAAGGATGAACTGGGCGAACTCGTCTGGCAGGGCTCGGTCGAGATCGCCAACGAGCAGAACAAGGAAGTCATCACCAGCATTCCGCTGCAGGAAGCGCTGCCGACCCGCAAGCCCGGCATCTATGTGATGACTGCGGTCTCCCCGACCGGGGTCACCGAGAGCTGGGACAGCCGCGCGACGCAATGGTTCGTGGTCTCCGACATCGGCCTCTCAACCTTTGCCGGCACGGACGGCCTGCATGTCTTCGCGCGTTCGCTCGCATCAGCAAGCCCTCTTGCCAATATCGAGCTGCAACTGATTGCCAAGAACAACGAAATCCTCGCGACCGCGACGACCGACTCCGAAGGCCGCGCCCGCTTTGACGCTGGCCTCGTTCGCGGCGGCGCTGCATTGGCGCCAGCCGTCATCGCGGCCCGCAGCGGTGCCGACGACAACGTCTTCCTCGACATGACCCGCGCCGGCTTCGACCTCTCCGATCGCGGCGTCACCGGTCGCCCGGCCCCGGGCCCGGTCGATATCCTCGCCTGGACCGAGCGTGGCATCTACCGCCCCGGCGAAACCGTGCATGCCGCAGCGCTGGCCCGCGACACCAATGCTGATGCCATTTCCGGCCTGCCACTGACTTTCCTTTTCTCGCGGCCCGACGGTGTCGAGTTCCGCCGCATGGCGGTGTCAAGCGAGACGCTTGGTGGTTATGCCGTCGATCTGCCCATCCTCGCCAATGCCATGCGCGGCACCTGGACGGTGGCAATTCACACCGATCCCAAGAAGCCGGCGATCGCCCAGTCGACCTTCCTCGTCGACGACTTCGTGCCGGATCGGCTCGACCTGAAACTGTCCAGCGAAGCCACGGCCATCTCCCCTGAGGAGCCCGTGACGGTTTCCGCCGATGGTCGTTACCTCTACGGCGCGCCGGCAGCAGGCCTGACGCTCGAAGGCGAAGTCGTGATCCGCCCGACAACAAGCCATCCGGACTTCGACCGCTACAGCTTCGGCCTTTCAGACGAAGAAGGCATCGAGGACATGCGTGTTCCGCTCGAAGGCCTTGACGCGCTGGATGACGAGGGACTGGCCACCATAGATGTCTCCCTCACCGACCTGCCGTCGACGACGCGGCTTCTGAATGCCGACGTGGTCCTGCGCCTCCGTGAAGGCGGCGGCCGCGCCGTCGAACGCAAGCTGACCCTGCCGGTGACGCCGGAGGGTCCTGTTATCGGCATCAAGCCGGAATTCGAGGGCGATCTCGCCGAAAACACCAATGCCGCCTTCAACCTGATCGCCCTTGGCCCCGATGGTCAGCGCCAGGCGCTGCCGGCTGCACGCTGGAAGCTGATCAAGCTGGAGCGGAACTACCAATGGTACCGCGACGGCTCGTCCTGGCGTTACGAACCGATCACCACGACCAAGCTCGTGGCCGATGGCACCACAGACATCGCAGCAGACGGCACCCCGCTTTCGGTCCCCGTCACCTGGGGCAGCCACCGTCTGGAGGTCGAACAGGGCGGCGCGATCACCAGCGTCGATTTCGACGCCGGCTGGTTTGTCACCGCAAGCTCCACGGAGACGCCGGATGCCCTCGAAGTCGGCCTCGACAAGCCCTCCTATCAGGTCGGAGACACCGCAAAGCTGAAGATCTCGCCGCGCTTCGCCGGCCAGGTCATCGTGACCTCCGGCACGGATGCGCTGATTTCCACCCAGGTTGCCGAGGTCCCGGCGACCGGCGCGGAGATCGAGATCCCCGTGACAGCAGATTTCGGTGCCGGGGCCTATGTGACGGCAACGCTCTTCCGTCCTGGTCACGCCGAGGAAAGCCGCATGCCGGCGCGTGCGATCGGTATTGCCTGGCTCGCCGTCGATCCGGGTGCCGACAAACTCGCGATCAAGCTTTCGCCGCCGGAAAAGACCCTGCCCCGCCAGCCGCTCGAGATCCCCGTGGAAGTCACCGGCGCCGGCATCGGTGAGGAAGCCTATGTCATGGTCGCCGCCGTCGACGTCGGCATCCTCAACCTCACCCGCTACGAGACACCCGATCCGGAAAGCCATTACTTCGGCCAGCGCCGCCTCGGCCTCGAACTGCGCGACCTCTATGGCCGCCTGATCGATGGCTCGCTGGGTGCAACCGGACGCCTGCGCACCGGTGGCGACGGCGGACAGGTCGCCCTTCAGGGCAATCCGCCGCGCGAAAAGCTCGTGGCCTTCTTCTCCGGCCCCGTGAAGCTCGATGCAGACGGCAAGGCGACCGTCTCCTTCGACATCCCCCAGTTCAACGGCACGGCCCGCATCATGGCCTGGGCCTGGTCGAAGACCGGCGTCGGCCACAGCGAGACGGATGTGATCATCCGCGATCCCGTCGTCGTGACGGCAAGCCTGCCAAAGTTCTTGGCACCTGAAGACCAGAGCAGCCTGCGCCTCGACATCGCGGCGACAGACGCGCCAACAGGCACCTACACGCTCGCCGTCACCGGCAACGGTCCGGTCAGTGTCGGCGGGGCCGAAAGCCAGGAAGTTGCGCTGACTTCAGGTGAGACCACCACCGTCACTCTTCCGCTCACCGCAAACGCCCCCGGCGACGGAGCCATCGACATTGCCCTCTCAGGCGCCGACGGCATCGCCGTCAGCCAGTCTCTCGATCTTCCGGTACGCCCGGCCACGCTGCCGATCACCGAGCGGCAGGTCATTGCGCTGGCACCGGGCAAGAGCCTGACCGTCGATGGCGACCTGCTCGCCGATAGCCTGCTACAGGGCGCCTCTGTCAGCCTCAATGTCGCCCGTGCCGATGGCCTCGACATTCCCGGCCTGCTGATGGCGCTCGACCGCTATCCCTATGGCTGCGCCGAACAGACGACCAGCCGCGCGCTGCCGCTTCTCTACTTCGACGAGCTGGCCAAGCTCTCCGGCCTGCCGGAGGACGAAGCGATCAACAAGCGCGTGCAGGACGGCATCCTGCGTGTGCTGGCCTATCAGTCGTCGAGCGGCTCCTTCGGCCTCTGGGCACCCGGTTCTGAAAGCCTCTGGCTCGACGCCTATGTCACCGACTTCCTGACCCGCGCCCGCGAGCAGAAATTCGACGTGCCGGAGGAAGCCTTGGTCCAGGCGTTGCAGAACCTGCAGAACCGCATCGCCTATGACAACGACATCCGCACGCGCGGCAACGAGATCGCCTATGCGCTTTATGTGCTGGCCCGCAGCCGCAAGGCCTCGCTCAGCGATCTGCGCTACTACGCCGATACGATGCTGGGTGACTTCCCGACGCCTCTCTCGAAAGCGCATCTGGCAGCGGCATTATCGCTCTACGGCGACAGCGAGCGGGCCAACGGTGTCTTCCTCGATGCAGCCGGCATGAGCGAACAGGCCCGCCTCACGCCGGTCAGCTTCTCGCGCTCCGATTATGGCTCGGCGCTTCGCGATGCCGCTGGCGTCCTGGCGCTTGCGGCCGAAAGCCGCCCGGTTCCGCCTGTCGTCCCGATCCTGGCAAAGGTCGTGGCCGACGAATGGAAGGCGAAACAAACTCTCAGCACCCAGGAACAGACCTGGATGCTGCTCGCCGCACGCGCGCTGCAGCAGGACGACAAGGGTCTGAAGCTGGATGTCAACGGTGTCGAAAAGACCGGCGCCTATGCCGCGACCATCCCGGGCGACGCCCTGCTGCAGGCACCGATGACGCTCACCAATACCGGGCTTGATCCGGTCAGTGCGGCAATCACGACGGTCGCCGCCCCGGTCGAACCGCCGGCAGCCGGTGGCGAAGGCTTCGAGATTACCAAGACCTATTACGGTCTTGATGGCGAGGAAGCCAACGTCACCGAAGCCATCCAGAACGAACGTTATGTTGTGGTGCTGGAAGTGACCGAGGAAGACGAATGGCCGGCGCAGCTGCTGGTCACCGATCTGCTTCCGGCCGGCTTCGAGATCGACAATCCAAGCCTGGTCGACAGCGCCGCCCTCGCCAACTTCGAGTGGATCGGCCAGACCGAAACGGCGCATCTCGAGTTCCGCAGCGACCGCTTCGTGGCGGCGATCAATCGCGGCGAAGGCGAAAACGGCACGATCACGCTGGCCTATGTCGTCCGCGCGGTCACGCCGGGCACCTATGACCTGCCGGCGGCAAGCGTCGAAGACATGTATCGCCCGCAGCTGTCGGCGCGCACGGCAGCCGGTGCGATGACGGTCTCGACCGCACCCTGATGGGTCGGCCGAGGCGCATCGGGATCAGCATCGGGGCGGTAGCCATCGCGGCCACCGCCTCGCTCGCTGGGCTCGATTGGGCAGACAGAAACTACCCTCCCCCGTTGGAGGAAGCGCGGGAGGTATCGACCGAAATCCTCGATCGTGACGGCCAGCTCTTGCGCGCCTTCGCGACCCGCGAAGGTCTCTGGCGGCTTGAGACCACAATCGATGACGTCGATCCGGCCTTGCTGCGCATGCTCGTCGCCTATGAGGACCGCCGCTATCAGAGCCATTCCGGCGTCGATCTCCTGGCGCTGGGTCGCGCCGCCTGGCAGCTTGCCACGAATGGCCGCATCGTCTCGGGCGCCTCGACGCTTTCCATGCAGGTCGCCCGCCTGATCGAACCCCGTCGGGAACGTTCGGTCAGCGCCAAGCTCATCCAGATCGCCCGCGCGATCCAGATCGAGCGGCGCCTGTCGAAGACCGAAATCCTCAACCTCTACCTCACCCACGCCCCCTATGGCGGCAATCTCGAAGGCGTGCGCGCGGCAAGCCTTGCCTGGTTCGGCAAGGAGCCCAAACGCCTGTCGACAGCCGAGGCAGCGCTGTTGGTCGCCCTGCCCCAGCTGCCCGAAAAGCGCCGCCCGGACCGTTACCGCGACAATGCGTTCGAAGCCCGCAAGCGGGTTCTCGAACGCGCCCGCGAGGCAGAGGTCGTCGACGAGACAGAAGTCGAGCTGGCGCTCAACGCCTCGCTGCCGACCGTGCGGCGTCAGTTACCGGCGCTGGCGCCCCATCTCGCAGACGCTGCTCGGCGCAAGACGCCCGAGGCCAGCACCCACCAGACCACCATCCTGCGACCCGTCCAGGAAACCCTGGAAAAGGTGGCGCTCGAAGCGGGCCGCAAGCTCGACCCCAAGGTCTCGCTAGCCCTACTGATGGCCGATGCCACCACCGGCGAGATCGTCGCCGAAGTCGGGGCAGCCAATTACTTCGATGCATCCCGCTCCGGCTGGATCGACATGACGCGGGCGGAGCGCTCGCCCGGCTCGGCGCTGAAACCCTTCATCTACGGCCTGGCCTTCGAGCAGGGTCTGGTCGCCCAGGAAACCATCGTCGAGGATCGCCCGGCCGACTTCTTCGGCTACCGCCCGAAGAATTTCGACATGCAGTATCAGGGGGATGTCAGCATCCGCCAGGCGCTACAGCTGTCGCTGAACGTGCCCGCCGTGCGCCTTCTCGATGCCGTCGGCCCCTCGCGTCTCATGGTGCGCCTGCGCCGCGCCGGCGTGACGCTAAAGCTCCCGCCGAACGAGGCTCCAGGTTTGGCGATTGCGCTTGGCGGTGCGGGCATCACGCTGAAGGATCTCGTGCAACTCTATGCAGGCCTCGCCAATCGCGAACAGCCAGTGCGGCTCGGTGACGGCATCCGTGACAAGGCCGAACTTGTTGACAAAGAGCCGCTTTTCGAACCCACAGCCGCCTGGACGGTGGCAGACGTGCTCGGCGACGTCCTGCCGCCAACGGGAAGCCCGCCCGCCGGCATCGCTTACAAGACGGGGACCAGCTACGGCTATCGTGACGCCTGGTCGGTCGGTTATGACGGTCGCTATGTCTTGGGCGTCTGGATCGGCCGACCGGACAATGCCGCAGTCCCCGGCATCTCGGGCTATCAGACGGCAGCCCCGATCCTTTTCGAGGCCTTCGCAAAATCCGGTCTTGCGGGGACCGCCCTGCCCCGCCCGCCAATCGGCGCCAACCGCATCGCCGCCTCCGACCTGCCGCAGTCCCTGCGCCGCTTCTCCGTCGATCCAAACGGCCTCATCTCCGTCTCGGCCCGCGAGCGCCCACCCCAGATCGTCTATCCGCTCGAAGGCTCAGTGCTGGAACTCGGCAAAGGCCCGGATGGAAAGCCCCTGCCGGTCGTCATGAAGATGCAGGCCGGCCGCGCACCGTTCCGCTGGCTGGTCGACGGCAAGCCGATGAGCGACAGCACCCGAAGACGAACCGGCGAATGGCGCCCGATAGGCACAGGCCAGTCAACCCTGACCGTCATCGACGCGGACGGTCGGGCCGCATCGGTGAATGTCTTCATTCGGAACTGAAAGCTCGGCACGGAGCCAACGTGATCCGATACGGAGCAGCTGCCGTAGTGCACCCCGTTAACCCTTTCGAACGGGAGATCTTCGAAATGACCAGCAGCATGCGTGCCGGACTGATCACGCTCCTGACGATCGCGTTCATCGCCCCGACAGCCATGGCGAATGAGCGCTTCACGGCCTCCGCCATCAAGGAAGAAATTATCGGCAAGCGGATCTACCTCGCCGTGCCCTTCGGCGGCGAATTCCCACTCAACTATCGCCCCAACGGCCAGGTGGACGGTTCTGGTGAGGCTCTGGGCCTTGGTCGCTTCGCAAAGCCGAACGACAAGGGCAAGTGGTGGATCAATGGTGACCGCCTCTGCCAGCAGTTCACGAGTTGGTACAAGGGCGAACCCATGTGCTTCGAGCTGATCCGCACCGGCGACAAGCGCCTGAAATGGATCCGCGACAACGGACAAACCGGGACGGCCCGCATCGGCAGCAGCATCTGAAGCGGCTTGTCGCTCTGACACGGGGTCATTATCCTCTGTCTCGGACGGAGAATGAGGACCCCGATGGCAGATTTGAAAGACCGACCGATCGGCGCAACCGCGACACTCGGAAAGGCTGGATATCCGTCAATTCGCTCAAAAACGGGCGGCGAACTGCAAATCGTGACCGGTTCGAGTGAACCGGGCTTCAATCCGCTCGACCTGCTTCTGGCATCCCTCGCCGCCTGCATGAGCATGAGTGCACGCATTGCCGCGCGCGAACTTGGCCTCACGCGAAACTTCGAAGGTGTTGAGGTGGCCGTCAGCGGTGACAAAGCCAAGGACGGCCCATCGCGTTTTGTCGCCTTCATCGTGAGAATGGACTTTCATGGTGCGCTCGACCTGGAGCAGCAACAGGCTATTGCCCACCGCGCCGAAGAGATCTGCACCGTCAGCAACAGCCTCGCCGTGCGTCCCACATTGCTCATCGGCAATTCTTAGCACGAGAGAAGCCGCTACCTCAAACCGTCGCGAGGCATAGAGCTACGGTCTTCGGCTGCGGAGGAGAACGATCGAGGCAATGCCATTTTCGGATGAATCGTTTTCGCCCAATACGATCAACTCTGCGGCTCCATCGGCCTGCAATCTTGACGTTCGATCAACATTCGTTAACAAGAATGTGAGGCGCCGTGATTTCAGCATCACCGCGTCCGAACCTGGTGCCGGGCCCCTCTGGCGAGAGTATACGGCGCTCTCGTGATGTCGGTACCGCCAGCAATTTGAGCCGGCGGATTCTAGAACAATGAACACTTGGATCATGCTTCATGCGAAGGCGTGCAGGGCGCTTCGCATCTCCACCACCTCTATGTCCTCCAGCCAGGAGGACCGCTCGTGAGCGTAGCAGCAACAACGGGTGGCAATTCCACCCTCGGTTACTTCCGCTGGGCCTTCATCGTCACGGCGATTGGCCTCGTGCTCGGCGCAGCCCTCGGCTGGCAGATGAGCGGCACCATCGCCGGCATGGCAACCATCTTCTTCATCTGCTCGGTCTTGGCGGTTCTGGAGATTTCATTGTCCTTCGACAATGCGATCGTCAACGCCAACAAGCTCAAGGACATGACGCCTGTCTGGCAGCGACGCTTCCTCACCTGGGGCATCATCATCGCCGTCTTCGGCATGCGCATCGTCTTCCCGCTGCTCATCGTCGTCATCGCAGCGCAGATCGGCCCGATCGAAGCGGTGATCCTCGCGGCCCGCGAGCCGGCGGAATATGCCCGCATCATGAACGAGGCGCATCTGCCGATCGCGGCCTTCGGTGGCACCTTCCTGATGATGGTCGGCCTGAGCTATTTCTTCAATCATGAGAAGGACGTGCACTGGATCGAATGGATCGAGAAGCACATGGCGCGCTCGGCCTCGATCAAGGGTATCGAGATCGCTGTCGTTCTTCTTCTCATCCTGCTCTTTTCCAACCTCCTGGAAGGCGAGGAAGCAACGACCTTCGTCTACTCGGCCATCTACGGTCTGGTGACCTTCCTGGCTGTCGAAGTCCTGGGCGGTCTGCTCGATGCATCCCAGAGGGCGATGAGCGAAGCCGCCAAGGGTGGTCTCGGCGCCTTTATCTATCTCGAAGTGCTGGACGCCAGCTTCTCCTTCGATGGCGTCATCGGTGCCTTCGCGCTGACGCAGAACCTCTTCATCATCGCGATCGGTCTTGGTATCGGCGCAATGTATGTGCGCTCGATGACCATCATGCTGGTCGAGAAGGGCACGCTGGCAGAGTACCGCTATCTGGAACACGGCGCCTTCTACGCCATCCTGATCCTGTCGGTGATCATGTATGTGCAAACGCTGTTCCACATCCCGGAAGTCATCACGGGCCTCGGTGGCGCAGCGCTGATCGGCATCTCGCTGTGGTCCTCGATCAAGTACAATCGCGAAGAACGCGCCGAAGAAGAGCGTCTCGCCCGCGAGACCGTCGCAGAGAACATCTGATCGGGCCATTTGGGAAAAACAGGAGGCCGGCGTCCACGCCGGCTTCTTTCGTTTCAAGGTATTGAAGGCTTCAATCCGGCCCGACATCGCTGCCCCGGGAGCCAATCTCGGGAAGCGATCCCGCTCCCGGCGTCTTCATCGGGTCTTGAAGCTCGGGCTTATCGTGCGGACCTGCCGCCGGCATGGTCTCTGCCCTCGACTTTGCTCCGGTGGTCTGACGCTTCTGCGCCTTCTCGATCTCTTCGGTCATGGAAACTCTCCGTTGATGGAACGGAGAAACATGCAGCGCGCCTCAAGGTTCCCCGATCCAGGTATGCAACGAGAGGCAGGCGAACGCGCCGATCGGGCTCGCCACCGGATGACCTTACGGCAGGCCCGCAGCCAAAACCGACACGACCGCCTTGTGTGGCCTGAAAGCGCTCCTACATCTGCGCAGTGACAGGAGATAAAACACCCATGAACAGCGCAGCGCCGCATGACGAACCGGCTGCAGAGACCGGCGTAGCCTCCCGGCGTCTTGCGAGGTTGAGAGCCCATGCAGCGGAGGCAGGCTCGGTGTCTTTGGATGAACTGATGTCGGCCATGGGCCGCAGCAGCATCGCCTTTGCGATCCTTATTCTCTCGCTTCCGGCTCTCACCCCGATCCCGGGACCTTTCGGCCTCGTCTTCGGCAGCTGTCTTGCCATCGTGTCGCTGCAGATCATCGCCGGCTTCCGACGGATCTGGCTGCCGCAATTCCTCGGGCGCCGCCAGGTATCCGGCAACACGATCGATCTGATGGTCCGCTATACGGCCCCCATGGTCGCACGCATGGAAACGCTCTTGCGCAAGAACCGTATGCGCCACTTCGCCGGCCCCAGAGCACAGGCCTTTCTCGGCGTTCCGGTGCTGCTGCTGGCAATTGCAGTCGCGCTCCCGATCCCCTTCGGCAATCTTCTGCCCGTAGCCGCCCTCGTCATGATCGCGCTGGGTCTGATGGAACGAGATGGTCTGGTGACAATCCTTGGTCTGGCGATGGCTGTTATTGCCCTCGGTGCGACCGGCGGTCTGGTCTATGCGGCAGCCTGGGGACTGGGCTCGATTGTCGGCCCCTGAAAAAAATCTTTTGTCCGATGGAATAGGATCATCTCGAGCTTCGTATACTAGGGCATGACGACGAACTCGAACCCGTTCAATGTGATTGGCCAGCTCGCAGCTTTGCGACGCTACGCCCGTTCGCTCGTCAGAAATCCGGACGAGGCGGAAGATCTGGTCCACGACGCACTCGTGCGGGCGCTGGAGCGCAAGTCGACCTTCCGAACCGGCGGCAGCATTCGCAACTGGCTGATGTCGATCCTGCACAACACGCATGTCGATCGCCTGCGTCACGACCGTGCAGTCAACCGCCGTCACGACGCGGCCGTCGACCTGGCCGATGTTGTTGCCCCGGCCGGTCAGGAGCATTCGGTCCGCCTGTCCCAGGTTCGTGATGCGTTTCTGTCCTTGCCGGATGAGCAGCGCGAAGCCCTGCATCTCGTGGCCATCGAAGAGCTTTCCTACCAGGAAGCCGCCGATGTCCTGAACATTCCCGTCGGCACGCTGATGTCTCGCGTCTCCCGCGCCCGCGCCCGCTTGAGGGCGATGGAAGGCGGCGAGGAGACGAGCGCCGTGCCCCACCTCAGAATTGTTGGAGGAAACCCCGATGACCAGCAATGATCCCGTGATCGAGGCCGACCTGCACGCCTATGTCGATGACCAGCTGGATGTCGCCCGTCGCATCGAGGTCGAGGCCTACCTGTCGGAGAATCCGACGATCGCTGCGAAAGTGATGGCGGATCTGCGGGTGCGTGACGAGCTGAGGCTGGCTCTGGCCGGCATGCCGTCGGTCGTGCGTCAGGACACCCGCGAAGCGGCCCGGGCCCTCGAAAGTGCCTTCAACCGCCCGCGCACCTTCGATGTAATGCGACGCGCAGCCGCGGTCGTTCTTCTGGTCGGTGCCGGGTGGATCGCCCATGGCTGGATCGCGCCTGGCAGCATCGGCGAAGTGGTGGCCTCGGTCCCGCCGCCGCAGTTCGTCGAGGAAGCCATGCGCGCCCATCAGACGGCGGAACTGCGCGAGCAGATGCCGTCGCAGACGGAAGTCAGCCGCTTCGACCCGGCCGAAATCCGTTCAGCAACCGCGATCGTTCTGCCGACCATGCCGGCGGAATGGTCGGTGCGCGACGCCCAGGTTTTCCCCTCCACCTACGGCCCGAGTGTCGAGCTTGAGGTGGAGCCCCAATCCGGCGAGAGGCTGTCCCTCTTCGCCGTCCGGCCTGGCAACTTCTCGGTTCAGCAGGTTCTGCTGAAGCAGGAGGGCCAGACCAACGCAGCCTATTGGCAGATCGGCGAGGTTGCCTACGCGCTGATCTCCGAAACCGAAAACCCGGACAAGCTGGCCGAACAGGCCCGCAAGCTTGCCCGGACCCTTTACTGATCCATTCAAGGAGGTAACTGACCATGGATCCTATCCAGAACCGCTTCGGCTACGGCGCTCAGGCCCAGTCCGCGGCACTTTTCGACGAAGGTCTGCGCAAGCACATGCTGCGCGTCTACAACTACATGGGTCTCGGACTGGTCATCACCGGTATCGTCGCCTTCGTGGTCAGCCAGACGCCGGCGCTTTACGTCCCGATCTTCCAGACCCCGCTGAAGTGGGTCGTGATGCTGGCCCCGCTGGCATTCGTCTTCTTCTTCTCGTTCCGCATCCACGCGATGTCGGCCGCCACCGCGCAAATGGCCTTCTGGGCCTTTGCCGCCGTGATGGGTCTGTCGCTGGCCTCGGTCTTCCTGGTCTTCACCGGAACCTCGATCGCCCGCACCTTCTTCATCACCGCGACCATGTTCGGCGCAATGAGCCTCTACGGCTACACGACCAAGCGTGACCTGTCGCAGTTCGGCTCGTTCCTGATGATGGGTCTGATCGGTGTCGTCATCGCCTCGATCGTCAACATCTTCCTCGGCTCGAGCGCCCTGCAGTTCGCGATCTCGGTCATCGGCGTCGTCGTCTTCGTCGGCCTGACCGCCTGGGACACGCAGAACATCAAGGAACAGTATGCCGAAAACTACGACCAGGAGAGCCAGCAGAAGCTCGCCGTCTTCGGCGCCCTTTCGCTCTACCTGAACTTCGTCAACCTGTTCCAGCTGCTGCTGAGCCTGACCGGTCAGCGCGAAGAATAAGATAAAAACGCGTCGGGAGAACGCTTGAACAGGAAACGCCCGGGCATTGTCCCGGGCGTTTTCACGAGATGGGTCGAGGGCTTTCGCCACTTCGAATATGACACATCGCAACCACGACGCATCTTGTCAGCTCACAATATCAGGCGCGAGGTTCACGCCGAAACCATGTCGGACGGAAGGGATGGTGTAGTCCCGTTTTCCGTCATGCCCGCGCGAACGATTGCGGTCGAAGCGCGTTTATCCGCAGTCTCAACTGAGTAAGGTATACCCCATGGACGTTCTACGCATACTGCTTGCCATCCTGCTGCCGCCGCTTGGCGTCTTCCTCCAGGTCGGCATAGGCCTGCATTTCTGGCTGAATATCTTGCTGACGCTGTTTGGCTACATCCCCGGCATCATCCATGCCATCTGGGTCATCATCCGCAAGTAGCGGAAGGGGCCGATTGCCGCCATCAAAGAGCATGTTTCGTCGAGAACCTCGTCTTCCGAGGCGGCTTAATCTGAAAGCGCAGTGAAGTTTCGCGTGATCCGCTCGCCAAGGCTTCAGACGGACCTTTGTCTGGTCAGAGCGTGACGATAAGGACCGCGAGGAAACCGATGGACAGGGTCGCCGCCGCAGTGGCGATCCGCTGCCTGCAAAGCTCGGTCGAACGCCACGATCTGTCATGGTTCAAAAGCTTCGCAATCGCATGTGACATGGCAGTCTCCGACTGAGGAAGCCACTCATTGGCCCCGGCTGATACTGACACATTTTCGTCATAATCAGCACGGGGTCAATAATCACGACTAGATTGGTATTCTAAAGATGGCGGCAAATGAAAAACGGTTCGCTATCGCGCACCTGCTTCATGCATTCGGCATCCAGACTCTCGTTCACTCCTCCCTGAAGGCACGCATCAACTGGTCGGTGAACGGCTTCGCGAGGAAGGAGATGACGGTCCGTTCTTCGGTTTCGATATAGACTTCAACCGGCATGCCCGGCGTGAGCTTTGCTGCGAGTTCGCCCAGGTCGTTCGGGGCAAACTCGACGCTGGTCTTGTAGAAGGGCAGATTGGTCGCCTTGTCGATAACGGTTGCCGCCGGGATGACGTCGACTGTGCCGACAATCTCGGGCGTTGTCTGGCGGTTGAACGCTGTGAAGCGCATCCGGGCGGTCTGGCCCACGGTGATGCGATCGATGTCGGTGGGGGCGACCTTCACATGCACATTGAGTTCGCTATCGGCCGGCACGATCGCCATGATCACCTGGCCAGGCGCCACGACGCCGCCGATCGTATGCGCCTGGAGATCGTAGATCGTCCCGCTTTCGGGTGCCTTGACCACGGTACGCTCCAGCCGGTGCGTGAGCTGCAGGGCGCGCTGTTCAAGTTCGGTGAGCTTGGCCTCGACCGAGACGATTTCCTTCTGCAGCTCGGTACGGCTTGTCTGGTCGACCGACATCAGCCGGACATTGAGCTCGCTGATCTGGCCTTCAGCTTCGGCGACGCGGGCAAGCAGATCGCCGATCGTGCCTTCGATGCGCACCATCTGTCGGCGAAGCCCGCGCAGCTCGGCGGCCTTGGCGAGCCCCTTCTGCACCAGGCCCTCCTGCATCGCGAGCTCCTCGGCGATCAGCTCGTTCTCCGAGATGTTGGCCTTTTCCTGTTCTCGCAGCCCATCAATCTGGTTGCGCAGCTGCGAGATCTGCATCTCGATCTGGCGTTTCTGATTGGCGCGCATATCGCGATTCTCGTCGAACAGCTTGCGCTCCTCGCGGGTGATGTCGGTCGGGAGGTCAAGCCCATCGAAGTTGAGCATCTCCATGCCGTCGCGCTCGGCGACGAGACGAACCATCATCGCCTTCATTTGGGCGATCTGTGACTGCACGATACCGAGCTCCAGACGCACCTGCGTATCATCGAGACGCAGAACCACGTCACCCTTGGCAACCTGCGAGCCAACCTTGACGGGGATCTCGACGATCGTGCCGCCATCGACATGCTGAACCTGCTTGGTCTCTCCGGTGACCACCAGCTCGCCCTGGGAAATGACGGCGCCGGCAAGCTTGGCCTGGGCGGCCCAGCCACCGATCCCGGCTGTCAGCAGCAGTGCAAGCCCGGTTGCCGCAAACATGCGGCCCCTAAGACCTCGACCGGCGAGGGAAACCTTTGTTTCTGTGTCATTCGGACGCTGTGTCATGTCTTTTCCCCCAATACGCAGATTACAGAGTGAGCTTCAGGCCTAGGCAACAAGCCCTTCGGCCTGGCCGGGAAGATGGAATGTCGTCAGGATCAGGTCATCGGCATCGAGATCCTGGGCGCTGATGATGACGATCTCATAGTCCTGATCGCCGTCGATATCGGTCACGAGCTGCAGCACATGATGCCCAGCGTCATCGTCGTCGATCATCTTCTTGTAGAGCTTGACGAGTGTCTTGTGATCGTCGCCATTCAGTTCGAGCGAGGTCTCGCCATCGTCGAAGTAGAGCCGGCCGAGCTCGCGCTCCAGCTTCGACAGGTCCACCTTGTCGCCAACCTCGAAGTCGCGGATCTCGTCGAAGCCCTGACCACCATTGGCGATCGACGCGACCGAGCCGAAGACGAAGGTATCGTTTCCGTCATTGCCGTAGAGCACGTTGACGGCAGCATTTGCGGTGATCGTGTCTTGGCCCGCACCGCCAACGGCATTTTCGATCGAGGTCAGGCGGTCCTCACCGATCTCCTGGCCGGAGGCAACGCCTGTCTCAAGGTCGATGACGACCGCAGCAGTGGCAAAGGACGCGTCATAGGTATCCGAGCCGTCGCCGCCATGCACCACATCATCGCCGTCATTGAGGATGCTGACCTCAGCGGTCGCAATCTCCGGAGCCTGATCGCCCGAAACGGGATCAGCTACTGCGGTGGGTGCAACGGCGTTGGCAGGCGCAGCAGTCGGGGCAATCGGAGTGCGCATCTGCAGAACGGGCTGCAGACCTGCGACGAAGATGTCGTCGCCATCATTGCCGACGGCAACGTCGTCGCCGGCTCCACCGGCCAGCGTGTCATGGCCGGCACCACCTTCGAGCACGTCCTTGCCGGCATCACCCGAGAGCACGTCATGGCCCGCCTCGCCGAACAGCCGGTCGTCGCCATCGCCACCCGACAGAACGTCATTGCCCTCGCCGCCAACCAGGCTATCGCGTCCGCCTTCGCCGAAGAGAACGTCGTCACCGGCCTCGCCGAGCAGAACGTCGTCGCCCTCGCCGCCGAAGATGCGATCATTCCCGGCCCCGCCATGGATGACGTCGCGGCCATCGCCGCCGATCAGCAGGTCGTCGCCGGCGCCACCAAGGATCAGGTCATTGCTCTCGCGGCCGTAGACGATGTCATTGCCGGCACCGGCATCGATCAGATCCTTGCCCGGCGTGCCGAGGAGAACGTCGTCGCCCTCAGTGCCGCGGATTTCCTTGTCGGGATGGGCGCGAAGATCGAGGAAAGCCTGTCCCTGGATGGAGGCCTTGCCGTCGCTGATCGTGTAAGTGAGAGTGATCGTCCCGGAGGCATCCCGTTCGGGCACATAGATCCAGGCATCGCTGCCATAGCTGCGGATCTCGCCGGAGGTTGCCTTGATTGCAGAGATCGAAAGGCGATCTCCATCCGGATCAACGGCAGCACGGGCAAAGTCCGCCCACATCAGAAGCATGGAAAGGTTGACGAGGCCGGCGCCGAGATAGACGGGCCCACGCGACACCGGCGCGCGGTTGGCGGCTACCGGCGGATTGCCCGAGGAACCGCCATTCGAAGACCCACTCCCCGGCTGCCCGCCACCGGCAGAGCCGTCGCCTGCACCGCCGCCACCGGACCCACCGGGAGCCTGGCCACCGGCGGGTGCATCAACGGCTGCCGTTGGCAGACTGAAGGCAGAGAACTTCGGCTTGGCCACGCTTGGCATGACGAAGCGGAAACCATTGGCCGCGACATCAATCGAGACCCCCTGGAAGGGCGGCGCGGCATAGTCGCCTTCAAGCGCAAAATCCTGCGCATTGAAGCGGATCGAGGAATAGAGCCGTTTGGGCGCGGGCACCTGCTCGATCGCATCCTCGTATCGCCGCTGGATTTCCTGCCAGAATGCCGCGATGTCGAGGCTGCCCTCGGGTGCTTCCTCGACAGGAGACTGAAAGTCCTCGTCCGGCATCACCTTCGGCTTGTCCTCAAGCGCCACTGTATTCGGCGCCGGATTGACGATGTCGCGCAGCCGTCCGAGATAGGCGCCAAGCCCCATGGCCAGCACGGCAAAGATGCCGGGCGACCACAGGGTCTTGTCGTCGATCTCTTTGGGCTCGAACTTGCGGGCGGGGGCCTTCGCCGCAATCGCGTCCTCGTGGCCGAGCTTCAGAACCTCATCTTGGTCGAGGGCAGGAGGTCTCATCCGCTTACTCCGCCGCAACCGGCATCAGGCGGGTCGGCCGAAGCGGCTTTTCCTGCGTGTTGGCCGGAACCTTGATGATGTCTTCCTTCGGCCCGAAGGAGACGAGTTTGCCGCCCTGGACCACGCCGACCATATCGACGGCCTGCAGCACGCTCGGGCGATGCGCAACGATGACCACGATGCCGCCACGCTCGCGCACCTTGACGATGGCTTTCATCAGCGCTTCCTCGCCCTCAGCATCGAGGTTGGAGTTCGGTTCGTCGAGCACCACAAGGAAGGGATCGCCGTAGAGCGCCCGGGCCAGCGCGATGCGCTGCCGCTGGCCGGCCGACAGTGACTGGCCGCCCGCGCCGATCTGCGTCTGGTAGCCGTTTGGCAGGCGCACGATGAGATCGTGGATGCCGGCCGCGCGTGCCGCCCGGAAGATCATCTTGGCATCCGCATCCGGGTCGAAGCGCGCGATATTGTCGGCCACCGTTCCGTCGAGCAGCGCCACTTCCTGCGGCAGGTAGCCGACATTCTGGGTGAAGAAGCTGGTCGGCCACTGCTTGAGGTCAGCACCATCGACACGCACCGAACCGCGCAGAAGCGGCCAGATACCGAGCAGCGAGCGCGCAAGCGTCGTCTTGCCCCCGCCGGACGGACCGATCAGGGCCAGCGCCTGGCCGGCCGTGAGCTTGAAGGAGACGTCGCTCAGCAGCACGGTACCGGTCGTCGGCGCAACCGTCGTCATGCCCTCGACGACGAGGTCTTCGGTCGGTGCCGGCAGATCAAACTGCGTCGCAGGACGGTCGAGCACGGCAAGCGTATCCTTGATGCGTGCCCACGAACGCCGGGCCGAAATCACCCCCTTCCACTGGGCAATCGCCTGGTCGACCGGCGCGAGCGCCCGACCGGTCACGATCGACGAGGCGATGATCGCGCCGGCTGACATCTCGCCCTTCATCGTCAGATAGGCGCCGAGCCCGAGCGTTGCCGACTGCAGCATCATGCGCAGCACCTTAGAGATCCCCGCAAAGGTACCGGCGATGTCGGATGTCGCCGTCTGGGTGTCGAGGTGACGGCGATTGGCGCTTTCGAAGCGGTCGATCGCCCGGTCCGTCATGCCCATCGAATAGAGGATGTCCCCATTCCGGACATGGTTGTCCGAGACGTTGTTGCGCTGGATCGCCGCGCGCGTCATCTCCTTGGCATGCCGGCGCGACAGAAGCTCGGCGGCGATCGTGAGGCAGGCGAGGAAGGCCGCGCCCCCGAGCGTCAGCATGCCAAGCACCGGATGCAGCATCCAGACAAAGATGAGATAGACAGGAATCCAGGGCAGGTCGAAGAGCGCGACCGGGCCGGCTCCCGACAGGAAGCCGCGCACCGTATCGACGTCACGACCACGCTCGGAGGCTTCCGCCGAAGAATAGCCGAAACGCGGCATATCGATCACCACCCGATGCACGAGCGGTGCGATCTTGCGGTCGACATTCGATCCGAAGCGAACCAGCATCTGCGAGCGCAGGATGTCGAACACGCCCTGGAACAGGTAAAGCCCGACGGCGATGACCGACAGCCAGATCAGGGTCGGGATGCTGCCACTCGTCAGCGCCCGATCATAGATCTGCAGCATGTAGAAGGCGCCGGTCAGCGCCAGGATGTTGATGATCCCCGACAGGGCAAAGACGAAGCCCGTCACCAGGCCGATCCCTGACAGTTTGTAGCTAGACTGCTTGTTCATGGCTTCCCCCACTCAATAAGTTTGTCTGCCCGGCCCCGCCGGGCCGGACAGTCTTGCCATGCAGTCCTCAGGAAACGCCGAGGAAGTCGTTGATCGTCAGGTTGTGGCGGCCATGCAGCGACAGTTCGAAGTCCGCAGCATTGTCCCCTTGCGTGTTGCCTCGGATGATCGTGAACTCCTCGCCGTCACGCATTTCGTGCGTGATGGTCACGTCGCCGATTGCATCGATCATCTGGCCCGCCTCCAGCTTCATCGTCCCGTTCGGGTTCATGCCGGTGAAGTCGATCCGGTCGCCGGTCTGGAAGCCGTAGATCGTGTCGCCATCTGCGGACGCCGCCGAGCTGAACTTGAAGACATCGTCGCCAAGTCCGCCATCTATGACGTTGACCGCCGTCGAGGCCGTGATCTTGTCGTGGCCCGAGCCGCCGACGAAGTTCTCGAAGCCGTAGAACGTATCCGAGCCCGTCGTGCCGCCGGAGACCGAGCCGCGTTGGTTGAAGCCATTGCCGAGATCGACCGTCAGGTTAGCGCTGCTTGCGGCATAGTCGAGCGTGTCGATGCCCGCTTCGCCGTAGTAGGTATCGTTACCGTCATTGGCCGTGGCGATGACCGTGTCGTTGCCGTCGCCGGCCCAGATCCGGTCGTCACCCGCACCGCCTTCGATCGTGTCGTTTCCAGCGCCAGCAAAGATCTGGTCGGAACCGGCTCCCCCGAACACGATGTCCTTGCCCTCTCCGGCATGGACCTCGTCGTCGCCCAGACCCGCATTGATGAAGTCGTCGCCATCACCGCCGGTCACGACGTCGTCACCGTCCTCGCCGCGCAGGATGTCAGCGCCAGCCTGGCCAACGAGGATATCGGTGCCGGCACCACCAAGGATGGTGTCGTTGCCACCTGCCCCGAGCAACGTATCCGACAAGGCCGTGCCGATCAGTGTGAGGGCTGCCACCGGAACAGGGGTTGGTGTCGTTCCGCCACCCGTGCCGGAACCAGAGCCTGAGCCGGAGCCCGAACCAGATCCGGCACCATCGCCGTCGCCGTCGTCGCTGCCTTCGCCCTCACCCTCACCGTCGCCATCCGACGAACCGTCGCCGTCGTCTTCACCATCATCCTCACCGTCACCGTCTTCGCCGCCGGTATCCCCACCGGTGTCGCCGCCGCCGGTCTGGCCATCACCATCACCGTCACCTTCTCCACCGCCATCGGCGCCATCTTCGACATCCGACGAGAAGATATTCTCGGGCAGACCGGTGAGGCCGGTGTTGCGCGCAACAATGTCGGAGAAGCCCTGACCATCGATGAAGTTTTCATAGAGGTCGAAGTTGTCGAAGCGCTCCAGATAATAGAAGCGGTCGGCTTCCTGCAGGCGATCGAACTGCTCGTGCAGAACGACCCAGAAGGTGTCGCCGGCCATGCCGCCGTTGAAGTGCTTCTCGGCAAGGCCACCGACCCAGAGATCGACACGATCGATACCCTTCACCAGACCCGTACCATCCTGATTGACGGTGACGATGTTGCCGTTGATCGCCTTGAATGCAGCAATCTGGTCGGCCCGCAGCACGAGATCGGGATAGGCCGCGATGAACTGTGCAATCACGGCATCGCTGATCCCATTGCGCTGCTGGAAATCCTGCCAGCTCGAATAGGGGTTCATCGAACCGCCATTGGCTTCGAGGAATTCGACCGCGAACTTGATATAGGGGTCGGTCGAGGCCTTCAGATCGGCCTTGACTTGGTTGAGCGTACCGAGGCCCACGTCGCGACCACGCGCCACGTTGAAGGCGAAGAGGTCAGCCCGGATGCGCACAAGGTCGTTGCGAACCGCATTGACGATGTTGAAGTCGACGTCTTCCGCCGGCTGCTCGATGATGCCGGACAGGATTGCCCCCGTGCCGAGCTGCTCATAGCCGGGCTTCGGATCGTAACCTCTGGCCCTCAGTGCCGCCAGTTCGCTCTCCGTGAACACGTCGTTTGTCGGGTTCAGGAAGGCGTCGAACAGGTTGACCGAAACGTTCTGCCCGTTCGCACCCTTGACCGTGATCGTATCGCCGATCAGCGAGTGGCCGATGCGGTAGACGGCTGCCGCAAACTCATGGCTGATGCTCGCGGTCGCCTGGTCGTTATAGGCTTCGAAGCCATGGCTGCCATCGCCCTGGATGCCACCGATAAGCGCATCGGCGAACTCGGTGAACACCACGCGCTGGTATTCGGCCTCGTTGACCATCTTGGCGGCCTGGAAGAGCTCTTCCGGTGTGCCCTCGAAGCCTGCTGCCTGCAACTTCTCGACATGGAAGTTGTGGTTGCGGGCCCAGATGGTGTGCATCGAGGTCAGCGTGAAGTTCTCGTTCGCACGACCGTCACCACCGATATAGTGATCCAGCGGGCTGATCATCGGATTGGCGTCGAGAAGGAGCGCATGGCTCGAACCCATGAAGTCCCCGGCCAGCTGTCGGACAACGGCCATGTTGTAGCCGCCGGCCTCGGTCCACAGCGTCGGATAGTATTCCATGAGGGTCTTGCCAGCGCCGAGGCCCGGTCCCTCGAAGACGGTTCCGGCCGCCCGGTGATGGTCGAGCAGTTCGCGCAGCGTCGACATCAGGTGGAAGCCCGGTGCCGAGGGATCTTCCGGCCCCATCAGGATGCGCGAACCGACACCGTAGTCACCGTCGCTTTCGCGCAGGAACTGGCCAACGATGACGTTGGACCCATAGACCTGGTTCTGATCGACATAGGGCGAGGTTTTGTTCAGATGCTCCGGCGTATCGCTCGCCGATTGCAGCGGGTTGGCCAGCGAGCCACGCGTCAGGTCGGTGAAGTTGGCAGCCGTCGGTCCGGGAATGTCCGCACCGTCGATCACCACCTTGCCGGCTCCGCCCTTGGGCAGGAAGTCGAGACCATGGTCGAAATACTGACCGAAGGCCATGAAGAAGATGTTGGCGTCGTTCGGGGCCTTCGGCAGGTTTGTCTCCTGCGCACCGATGGCATCAGAGATCGCCCGTGGATCCAGCCCGTCGAAGATCGGATTCAGCGCCCGATTGATGATGTTGCCCTGGCTGTCGAGCTCGACTCCGGTCCCGTAGCGGGCTTCGGTCAGGCGAATGAAGGGTTCGTCCGCAGCGCCGAAGGCGGGGTTGTCGATATTGTTGCCGCTGCCCGAAAGCTCGCGAACACCGCCGGCACCGGTCGTGTCGTCGTCGCCTGCGAAGGCCGGCAGGCCCTTGATGAGATTGGTGATCCCCTCAATGTCACGCGCCGTGTATTCGAACGCTCCGGCCGGACCTGGAACCGGATCGCCATCGCCTTCCGAATGATCGCCCGGCGTGGCGAGCTGAGGTGTCTCACCCGAGAAGGTGATCGAATGGGTCCCATTCGAAAGGGTCTTGGTTCCGTTGCTGTTGGCCGTCAGGCTGTAGCCAGCCGGATCTGCCCCTTCCGGAATTTCCACCACATCCTGAGCACGCAGGGTTCCGACAATCGTATCCAGACCACCGGCGGACCGGAACAGGATGCGGTGGGCGGAAGCCAGACCGGAAATGTCGACCGTGTCATTGCCTTCCGAACCGTTGATCGTGATCGTGTTGAAGCTCAGATTGGTCGGATTGAAGTTGCCGATCGGAATGACCTGGTTGGCACCAGCACCCGTGTTGATGACGATCTCTTCGATGTTGTCGAGTTCGGCGATGATATTGGCATTCGTCGTGCCACCACGGGTGATGACGATTTCGGTCTGACCGTTCAATCCGGTGATACCGGCTGCAAGTGCTGCCACACGGGAATAGACGCGGAAGACCTCATCCGTGCCGTCACCATTGATGATGATGGTGTCATTGCCGGTGCCGCCGTTGACGAAGTCGCGGCCGTCCCCGACATTCCAGACGACGATGTCGTCACCTGTTCCAGCATCGACCGTATCGTTCCCGGCTCCCGTGAAGACGATGTCGGTGCCGCCTTGCGCGGTGATCGTCGACCCGGCCCCATCACCGACAATTATGTTGCGTCCACCGTCACCATTGATGTTGCCTCCATCAAAGCTGATGTTCACGGACGCCGTATCGGTGGCGACCCCATCGCTCACGGTATAGGTGGCGGTCCGGTTCGCCTGGGCAGTGTAGTTGAATACCGTGGAACTGCCGGATCGCTGGACCCCGAACTGACCCTGGCTTTCGGTAATCCCAGTGATCGACAGGACGCCGTCCGGATCGGTGTCATTCTGCAACAGGACCCAATCGGGCAGTGTGAAGTTGCCCTGGATGTTGGTGATGACGCTGTCGTTGGCAGCATTGGGCAAATCATTGACCGAAACCACGTTGATCGTTGTCGTGGCGGTATTGCTGTTGAATACACCGTCGTTGACGGTGATCTCGACGATGCGATCGACCGTGCTGGGGTTCTCCGAATTGTTCTGGAACTGGATCGCCTGGATTGCCGCCTGCCACAAACCGATCTGCGGCTCGTTGCCTGTCAGCGTCACGGTAATCCGCCCAGCCACGCTGGTATCAACGGTGCTGTTGATATTGCCCGGCAGGTTCCCCGGGATATCGAAACTATCGCCGGCCTGCGCATTGGTGAGCACGATGCGCGCCGAGACGATCTGATCATTCTCGATGATGACGGGGGTGGAAGCGATGTTCTGGTCCGCGCCGTCTTCGGTGAATGTCGTCTCGTAGTTGACCACCGGTGCTGATGTGTAGGTTATCGCGAGATTGTCGATCCGCACGTCATCATTGTTGCCAAGCGCCGTGGTCACGAAGCGAATGGCGGCATTTTCTGTGAAGGGGCCGGTCAGCGTGATAAGGCGGTTGGCATTGCCCGTGGCGCTGTTGATGAGGTCGACCTCAACGAAGTTCGCCTCGCTTCCATCTCTGGAGAAAAAGACCCGTACACTGTCGTTGTCTCCGGCATCCAGGCTGTTTTCCTGGACCGAATAGGCAAGCGTTGCCGAACTGGCCCCGGCAAGGTTGACAGCTCTCTGGATCTGCGCGCCGTCGCCCCCCACGAACCGAAGCTGGTTCGTGCCATTGTCGAGCTGAATCTGGCCACCGGTGATAACATTGCCGGTGACGGTATCGTTTGTTTCGACCCAGGACGACGCCCAGGCTGCAGTTCCGTTGGAATTGTTGTGCGCCGGTGTTTCGAAGTTGTCGCGATACTGGCCCGATGGCGTCTGGAGATAGAGCTTCGGCGGCGTCAGCGAAACATCGCCATCGGCAAACCGCAGCACTTCGATATTCTTCACGCGGTCGATGCCGTCAGAGGTGACCAGCCCGAGTGCACCGGTCGGATCGACCTGAAGGTGGGACACCGTGAAGGTGCCGTCATCGTTCTGGACGATGCTGTAGTTTGCACGGACATCCGAGTATACCGCCACGTCGTTGTCACCGGTTTTCCCGCCGTCCACGATTTCGCGAACGATCTCCATCTGGCCGGGCGTGACGGTCCGCTCAAGCAGCAGATCGGACAGCGCCTTGCCACCGAAGGCCGGCGCCGTATTCGCCGGGATTTCACCCTTCACAAGCTGAGACTGGAGGTAGACGGGGCCTGCAAGACTGTCCGCCGTATACACGCCGGATGGCGTGCTGATGCGGATGCGGACGTTGAGCCAGGCGTCGCCGTCGATCACGTCGTCACCGCCACGCCCCTCGATCAGGTCGCTGCCACCGCCGCCGAGCAGGATATTGCCGTCGTCGAAGGCGATTTCGGCTTCGCGGCCGGCTTCACCGACGGTCGTCGTATTCTGAACGAGGTTGCCCAGCAGTTCCCGCAGTCCGGCGATACGATCGATGCCGGCCTGGCTCAGATGGTGCTTGACCATGGTGTTTTCGGCACCGGCGAGGTTGCCACCGGGCTCGGCTTCCGGATCGGGCGTCGCCGGGAAGGCCGTCGCACGATTGTCACCGAGCAGCACGTCGTTCTGCTTGTAGCCCGACAGACCTTCGACGGCGTCGAAACGATTGCGCAGGATGTCCTGCTGGTCGGTGGTGAAGATCGGCTTGGTCAGATCCGCATCGGCATTTTCTGTATTGCCCTTGTAGATCGCCCAGTCATAGCCCCACATGCCTTCATTGCGCATGACGCTTTCGCCCTGCACCATGATGTCGTCGCCGGATTCGGCGTCGAAGTCATGCTCGTTCTCACCGGCAAACATGACGTCGTGGCCGAGAATGGTCGAGTTGAAAAACAGTTCGGAATTGTCGCCGGCCGTCGTGTCGAAGCCATTGCCGCCTTCGATCCAGTCGTCGCCTTCGTTGCCGAGCAGGAAGTCGCCGCCTTCGCCGCCGAGCAGGAAGTCGTCGCCTTCACCGCCGAACATTTCCTTGCCGTCAGGACCGGCAATCAGGACGTCGGAGCCCTGGTTGCCGAAGACGAGTGCCAGGCCCGAGCCGCCGTGAATGACGTCGTTGCCTTCTTCGCCCATCAGGAAGTCAGTCTCGCCGATATCCGTCCCGGAATTGGTGATGATATCGTCGCCTTCGCCGCCATGGATCTTGTCGACGCCGTAGCCGGCCTCGATCCGGTCGTTGCCGCCGCGACCCCAGACCGTATCGTCGCCGCCACCGGCAACGATCGTATCCGCCTGGTTGGTGCCCTGGATGAGCACATGGTCGTTGCCATTGTACTTGATGAAATTGGCGCCGCGTTCAACGATCGGTGCCAGAGCATTCTGGAAGGGATCGGTGCCGACCGGATCAGCGTAGCCCCACTTGGTCTGTTCTGCGAGATCGACATAGAGAACATGATCCGGAACCGAGAAGATGTCGCCCGGAACCGCATAGCCCAGCTGGCCGATATCGGTATTGCGCATGACCATCTCGGCAAACGAGTTGGCCTCCAGTTCGTTCAGAAGGTTCAGACCCTGCGTACGCGAGAGGTAGTAGAAGCGGTCGCCGTTCTGCAGGTTTTCGAGCTGCAACTCGAAAACGAAGGAGAAGGTAG
The DNA here is from genome assembly GCA_027533385.1 of Rhizobium sp. Taxonomy (GTDB): domain Bacteria; phylum Pseudomonadota; class Alphaproteobacteria; order Rhizobiales; family Rhizobiaceae; genus Allorhizobium. Next base: position 29,933 of record JAPZUE010000077.1, read on the forward strand.
AGCCCAGCATGCCGCCAAACGCCATCTTCTTTTCGGCAAGACCGCCGATCCACAGATCGACGTCGTTGAGGCCACCGAGATTGGTGTAGGCGCCGGTACCGTTGAGGAAATCCATGCGGTCGGCCGGAGCACCGGTGCCACCGAAGACGAGTTTCATCGCTGCATCGCGCTTGGCTTCAGCGGTCGTGGCACCCGTGATCGTCGCATGCGTACCATAGGCCGCGATGAAGTTGACGATCGAGGCCGGGTTCTTCAGGTTCATGCCGAAATCGACCCAGTTCTTGTAGGGGTCGAGCTGCGTATCGCCATTGGCGATCGCCTTGAATTGTGCGCGGGCGGCGTTCAGGCTCGGAATGCCGGTCTCACGGCCGCGCGCAATGTTGAGGGCGGCGAGGTCGAGCGGAATGCCGACAAGGTGGTTGCGTAGAACGTCGGTGACGAATTCGTCGATCTCGTTGCCGACCTGGCCGGTCATGCCACGAATGACGGCACCGGCCCCCTGGTCCGCGGTGATCTGGCCCGGCGCATAGGCCGTCGGGTTCAGGAAGGCGGTGAACAGGTCCATCGACGTCTTGACGCCCGTGGCGCTGACGCTGTCGACGGTTTCGTTCAGCATCGAGTGGCCGAAGCGATAGACCACATGCGCGAATTCGGCAAAGATCGCCGGATTGATATCCATCGAAGGGTTGAAGACGAAGGCGTCGACATCCGGCTGGATCTTGCGGGCGAACTCCTCGAAGACGAGGTGCTGATACTGCATTTCAGTGGTGAAGCGGGCGGCCTGGAAGAGACGCTCGCCATCCCAGTTCAGCGTCGCCAGGTTGGACGGCAGGGCGGTCACATCGGTCGCCAGCCATTCGTTCAGGAAAGCGAAGTTGCCGCTCTGAGCCGCAGCGATCGCCTGCTCCTTGACCTGCTCGACGATGCGATTGTGCTCGGCATGGAAGATATGGTGAACGGCGGTCAGGCCGATGTTTTCGTTACCGCGGCCATCACCGGTGACGAAATGCGCATCGAGCAATTCGTTGTCATAGGTCGTGGCCTGGCCGAACTGGTTGACCGGAATTGGGTTGTTGGCAACAGTGTCGGTATCAGCCGTCTTCATGACATCAGGGGTCGCAGGGTTGCGGTCATGGTCGACCAGACCCGGGACCGCGTTATGCGCGATGTCGTCCAGAAACGCATGATTGGTCAGCACCGCGTTTGCGAGGCTGATCGGATTTGCCAGATTGCCCTCGACCCAGACGATGTTGCCTGCCGTCCCCGTGGCCAGCATCGGGAAACCGTTCGGTCCGCGGACGAATTCGCCATAGGCATCCATCCGGAACAGCGGGACCGTTCCGACATATTCGTCGGTCAGGTTGATCCCGAGCATATCGCGCGCCTGCGCCTTGACCTCGGCCCAGGTCGCAATCCCCTTCGAACCTTCCAGAAGGTGGCCGGTCGATGCAGGCTTGCCGTCGACCAGTTTGTATTCGCGCAGGAAAAGCTGCTTCGATGCGATCGAGGAATAGGTCTGGTTCTGGTCGACGAATGGCGTCGTCAGGTTGAGCGGCGTTTGCGGCGCGCGCGTCAGAACCATGTAGTTTGTACGGCTGCCTTCCACGTAAAGCGGATCATCGGGCGCCAGCGGAATATAGATCTTGTCGTTGCCACCCTTCTGGACCAGATCGAGACCGTGATCGAAGAACTGGCCGAACAGTGTGAACCAGGAATTGTAAGGCGCAGACAGGCCTTCGTCCGGCGCAACGTTCTCGATCAGGATCGACGGACCGTCGAAGCTGATGCCATAGGTGTTCTCCAGCGATGTCGCCAGCGTCTTGGTGACATCCGCAATCAGAACTGCGTCAGTCTTCTGCTCGGCGGCAGGCAGCGCATTATTGGCGGTCTTTGCCGTCAGCAGAGCTGCGTCAAACTGTGTCTTGATCGAGGTGACGGCGTTAAGGACATTCCCCGTGTAGCCGGCCTGCATGAGGGCCGTGTAGATCGCAGCGGGGTTCGACAGCGTCTGATCGACGATCAGGTTGGAAATCAGGCGCGGATCGGCATCGGCAACAGCGCCGGTCGGCGTGTAGGCGCCACCGATCGTCGTGAAACTGTTTTGCCCGGTTCGGATCTGGAAGGTATCGCCATCGCTGACGCGCCATTCGTCGCCGAGAAGATCGAGAAAGGGCTGGTCCACCGCACCCCAGTTCTCACGGCCGGCGCCCAAATTGTTGAAGCTCCCGTCCACGGTGCGCAGCCCGTAGGGCACATGCTCGGCACTGATCGCCAGCGTCGCGCCGGGGGTTGCCTGGTCGACCACATTGCCCAGCTCGTCGACCCAGATATTGGTGAGCGCTTTCGCATCTCCGGCAGAGTGTGCGATCGAGTTTGCTTCGGCAATCTTGATCTGACGCAGGATGAATTCGAGATCGTGCTGATTTACCTGGACCATGTTTGTATCGGGAAAGCCCCGCCTCCGATTTTCACGCCCCTGTGACTTTTTGTCAGGGATTTGTCAGATGTGCAGGGTCGCATAGCCCTCTAAAATCGGTAGGGAACTTGGTCTCGTGAATTCTTGGATCAAAGTCCAAACTTCTTTCAGACCTTCGTCTGAACTTTGTAAGACCTCCGTCGACATGTTGACCCTCATAGTGCATCAATAGATGCAACGATAATCCTGGAGAGCACGTGGATTTATACTGCGGCCCGAAGGACAGGGAGGGAGCATGATTTCAAAACGCAAAGCTGCACGTGGTCTATCGTGAAGCTGACCAGTCCGATGAAGCTTGAAGCCGATCGATCGGGCAGCTCGCTTGCTGGACGCCTGTGGAGAAAGATTGAATCCCTTTCTCTGTCGGCACAATTCCTGATCGCCGCATCGCTGATCGTCTTCTGCCTCATGGCAGGGGTAAGCATCTTTGCAGCTGCGCAGGTCGAGAAGGCGGCACTGAACGCGGCGGGCTCGGCAGGTGCAGTGCGCATGCAGATCCTGATCGCCCCCCTGATCGAGGGCGCGGAAGACGGAGAGGTGCGGTTTGATGAGGCGCTCCAGAGCAAAGTCTCGGCCTTGATCGGGCAAGGGCCAGCAGGGCAACGGATACGCAACATCAAGATCTGGGCCGCGGACGGGCGGCAGCTATTTCCCGCAAACGGCATGACCGGGGAACCGGTGCTGTTCGACGAGCTCGCCCAGGCGCTCTCGGGCGCCATCGTCGTGTCGCGCACCTCGGACGCAAAGCATGAATACAGCGAGGAAGAGGTATCCGAGCCACTTCTTGAGGTCTATGCGCCGCTGGTGCGTGCAGCAGACGGGACCGTATTGCTGGCTGGCGAGATCTACGAGGAGTCGGAAGTTCTGGAGCGTCAGATTGCAGAGACCCGGCTGACATCCATGCTGGGAGTCTTTCTGCTCGCCGTACCCATGCTGTCACTCCTCTATCTGGTTGTCCGCAAAGGCGCGCGCCTGATTGAGCAGCAGCGCAAGACCTTGCGGGAAAGCCTGCGCAATGCCATCGAGCTTTCAATCGAAAACAACAGGCTTCGCCTACTGGCGGACAATGCCCGCGTTGAAGCTGGGAAATTGAACGAGCGCATCCTCGATCAGATCGGCGCCGACCTGCATGACGGCTCCGTCCAGTTGCTGACACTCGTCAAACTTCGGTTGAGCGACCTGACAATGCCGCGGGCCGACATCACGCCACCGGTGCGGGACGCACTTGGCAAGGTTCTCGATCTGGTTGGCAACATTCTCGATGAAGTTCGCAATCTCTCGGCCGGCCTCGTCCTCCCCGAGCTCGAAGATGCCAGCATCGACGAAGCCCTACAGCTCGCCGTGAAACGATACCTCGAAATCACTGGACGGGAGACGATGCTGGTCGGCAGCGCCGGCATCGATCTGCGCATTCCCGACCTGTCGATCTGCATATACCGTTTCGTGCTCGAAGGCCTGATGAACAGCTACCGTCACGCCAACAGCAACAGCCATATGGTGCGCTACAGCTTCAAGCGTGGCCGCCTGTTCATCGCCGTCATCGACATCGGCCAGCGTCCGGTACTGTCGTCGAAGAGGGAAGTACAGCGCGCGAAGCTCGGGAAAATCAGCCAGAAGAGACGTATCAGAAACTTCGGTGGCCGCATGCGCTATTTCCCGAGGAAGAACGGATCCTTCGCTGTTGCAAGCTTGCCGATCGGGATCGTCGACTGATCCGTGTCTCGATGATCGGAGAAAGCTTCGTCGCGACGAACTTTCAGCTTGCGATGCGATCGCGCGGGGATGTGCGGTTCTTGACCGCAATGACCAGCTCGACACGATTGCGTACGCTGAGCTTGTTCATCAGCGATGTCATGTAGTGCTTGACGGTCTTCTCGCTGATGTTGAGGCTCAAGCCGATTTCGCGGTTCGTCAGGCCTTTGAGAAGACCGCTGACAATCTGCTCTTCGCGGTGATGCAGTCGCTCGGGCTGCTGCGCCTTGCGCCGAAGCTCCGCCGTCTTCATCGATACGATGACCTTGGTGGCAAAGCCGGGTGTGATGTATGTCTCGCCGTTATAGGCGGTGATGATCGCCTGATGCAGGTCAGACGAAGACGAGCCCTTCAGAACATAGCCACTGATCCCGGCTTCGATCAGTTCCACGGCAGGCTGGATAGCGCTGGACGCGGTGAAAACGATCACTTTTGTATTGGGATAGGAGGCGAGGATAACATCAATTGCCGCGAAGGAATCTCCCGGCATGCTCAAGTCCATCACGATCACGTCCGGTCGATGGTTCTCGAGAATATTGAGGGCGTCCACCGTGGTATGGCCCATGGCCACGACATCGAGATCCGCCTTTGTACTGTACAGACTGACGAGACCTTCCAACAATATCGGATGATCATCTACGAACGCGACACGCACTAACATTGATCTGCTCCCCCCTGAGCAAAACTGGTAGCACAACGAATGCGGCTCATAAAGCATATGATTAAGTTTCGGTTAATTCTAGACGGGCCTTTTTTGGTGCAAGTAGAGCCGATCGGCTTATTTTTCGTCGAACAGTAAAGCCTTAAGAAATCGATATCTGACGATTTCATGAAATGATTGCACGCCGCCGCACGACCGCTTTACAGACGGCATAAGCCGCGATTCCGCGCTTGCCAGGATGGTCACTCTGAAACAATAGAGGGCCACCTTGTCTGACAATGTGGCAAAACTCTTTGTCACGGGGAAATGGGGGAGCAGCCATGAGCACGCAAGCGACCAGGGACGACGGCCGAAGGACACTGGGCCTGGCCGGCATGGCGGGTCCAGCCGTGATGCTGCTCGGCATGCTCCTCTTTGCAGTCAATGATGCCATGGGCAAATGGCTCGTCGCGAGCTACGGCCTTGGGCAGGTTATCCTGATCCGCAGCATCGCAGCCCTTCTGGTTCTCGCCCCTTTCCTCTGGGCGGCCGGTCTGAAGCCCATCGTTGAGGCCGAACGACCGGGCTTGCAGTTCACACGGGTCGTCCTGTCGACCCTTGAACTCTTCTGTTTCTACTACGCCGTCATGTATCTGCCTCTCGCCGACGTCATGACCTACTGGCTGGCGGCGCCGATTTATGTGGCGGCCGCGGCTCCCTTTCTTCTCGGCGAGAAAGTCGGCTGGCGTCGCTGGACAGCCATCGGCATCGGTTTTGTCGGCGTGATCATCACCCTCGAACCCTCAAGCGCCATGTTCACCGCCCCCGCCCTGATTTCGATCATCGGCACAGCCGCTTTCGCCTTCATGATGCTGTCCGGCCGCAGCCTGAGAGGCACGCCGGACAAGACCCTCGTCCTGTTCCAGACGGGTGGCGCAGCGACCGTCGGGCTCGTGGCAGCCCCCTTCGGTTGGACACCGCTTACCTCGGTCAGCGAAGTGCTTCTGCTGGGTCTCCTCGGCATTGTCGCGATGAGCGCGCATATGCTGGTAAATCGCGCCTTGAAGATCTCGGACGCGGCAACGGTCGCACCACTGCAGTACACGTTGCTGCTTTGGGCCGTGGTCTTCGGCTACTTCCTCTTCGGCGAGGTCCCGCGTCTGACCATGGTCGTCGGCGCCGCACTGATCGTCGGCTCTGGCCTCTTCATCTTCTTCCGGGAGCAACAGCTCAAGAAGCGTGACAAGGTGCTGCCGGCGATCCCGGATTGACGACTGCGGTCAGGCCCGTCCCAGAAGGCCCCGAGCAGCAAGGTTTTCAAACAGCGCCCGAGTACCAAAGGTCCATTCAGGGCAGGCGTCTGTCCGGTCGACCCAGTTGACCAGGCGCCCGAGCGTCGGCGTGGATATCTCCACACGATCACCGACCTCATGGGTGAAGCCGAGACCGACGCCTCGGCGATCCTTGACCGGGGCGAACATGGTGCCGAGAAACAGCACCACGCCGTCGGGATATTGGTGATTGCGATTGCGCAGCTGGGAAACCAGGTTTTCCGGCGCACGGCTGATCGCTTCCATCGGGCTTTCGCCGGTCATCTCGAAGCCGTCTTCGCCACGAACCAGCAGGGAAACACGAACCTTGCGCAGCACATCCATGGTGAAGCTGCCATGGAAGAGCCGGATGAAGGGACCGATCGAACAGGACGCATTGTTGTCCTTCGCCTTGCCGAGAAGCAGCGCCGACCGACCCTCGACGTCGCGCAGATTGACGTCATTGCCGAGCGCAGCGCCGATGATCTTGCCATCGGACCGAACGGCAAGAACGATTTCAGGCTCGGGATTATTCCATTGTGAAATCGGGTGGATACCGACGACATCGCCGCAGGTCACGGATGACATCGGCTGCGCCTTGGTGAAAATCTCCGCATCGGGACCAATGCCGACTTCGAGATACTGGGACCACAGTCCCATATCCTGAAGCAGCGCCTTGACCTTGGCGGCCTGCTCCGAGCCTGCGACGAGACCCCGGAGGCTGTCGCCCAGCACCGGGGCGAGCTTTTCACGGATGGCTTGCGCACGGCCGGGATCACCCTTCGCCTGCTCTTCGATCACCCGCTCCAGCATGCTGTCGGCAAATGTTACCCCGGCTGCCTTGACCGCCTGCAGATCGATCGGGGCAAGCAGCCGTCCGAGATCGCCGGAGAGGAATTGATCGAGCGTCCCGAGCGGCGGAAGATCCTGGCGCGAGGCGAGATGCTGCGCGAGCTCGTCTATTTCGAACAGGCCCGATACTGTCGGAGAGACAGCCGTCAGGTCGAGAACCACGCCGTCACGCACCAGGACAGGGCACGGTCCGCCACCGACATCGGACCAGACACGCCCGACCAGCACAGCCTCAGCAGCATCCTGTGGCAGGATATGGACGGCCTCCAGACGTTCACGTTGTAGCAAGACGGACCTCCTCCTTGTCCTCGTAAACGGGCACCTTTAGCGCCGCGCCCCATTGTCAGGATGTCTGACAACGACTGGAGCGAAGTCTTAAGGTGAGAATTACTGCCTGTCTATCCCAGCCGACAGACGTGGCCACAAACTGTCCAGGTACAGCACCTCAGAACTGTTCGAGGCTGAGATCGATGCGGCTTGCCGCGCCATGCAGATGCGCCCGCATGGCGGCGCGCGCCTCCGCCGGATCGCGGTTTGCAATCGCATCCCGCAGGCGGACATGTTCGGCGATGGTGACCTCGACGATTTCCTCAAGCACCGCACGCGATCGCGCCGCATCGATGGCCATGCTGATACGCTCGGCGATGAAGCCGATAAACAGCGCGAAATACTCGTTATGCGTGGCCTCGGCGACCGCCCTCTGGAAGGCCAGATCGGCAACGATCCCCTGTTCGGTCCACTTTTCGGATCCGGTCATCCGGGCGAGAGCCTCGTCGATCTTCGCGAGATCGGCCGGCGTATGATGCACGGCGGCCAGTCCGGCGGCCTCGATTTCCAGTGGCACACGCAGCTGGAAGAGCGCACGAAAACTCTGTGGCTCTGAAAGCGCGCCATCCTTGATACGGATGGGTCGGGCCGAGGGTTCGCTCACGAAGGCCCCGACGCCCTGCCGCGTTTCCACCAGCCCCTCGTTGCGAAGCTGCGCGATCGCCTCGCGCACGACCGAACGGCTCACACCGAGCGTCTTGGCAAGCACATGCTCGGTTGGCAGCCTTTCTCCCGGCTTCAGCCGGCCCTGGCTGATCTCATCGGCAAGCTGCGCAGCGATGCGGGCAGGCAGGTGCTCGCTGCGCCTGATCTGTCCGAAACCCAACTGCCCGAGGTCGATCGTCATGCCTGCTAGTCTCCTTGCCACCCGCTCCGGTATTTCACGAATCCGTACCGGAATTCAATTGGCAACGGGGCGTCGTGACCTGAGCGGGGCCGATCACCTGCGGATGCGCTTGAGGCGGCACAGATGCGCCGGAGAACGTTCCGGGACCAGACGATGCCTCTCTGTTTTCCGGCTTCCTCCGGCGCGAATATCTCTTCGTCCGTGTTACGCTCCGGCTTTGCCGGCTCCTGCCAAACCCACCGATGCCTGACCGCGACAAGCCGCGAATTCGGTTTCCACGGGAACAGAATAGAGTTATCAGACAACCTTACAAATTGTTTCCCGAAATACCCCTTGTGCAGAGGCGCGTGCGGTCGAAGAATGGCAGGGGAGGAATTCATCGCATGCATATTCTGGTGATTGGTGCCGCCGGCATGATCGGGCGCAAACTCGCTCAAAGGCTGGCGCAGGACGGCGCACTGATGGAACGGGACATCACCGCCCTGACGCTCGCCGATGTCGTGCCGGCGGATGCACCGGCTGGCTTTGCTGGCAAGGTTTCGATCGAAACGCTCGACCTGTCGGAGCCGGAAGCCGCCAATCGCATGATAGCCTCCCGTCCGGATGTGATCTTCCACCTTGCCGCCATCGTCTCGGGAGAGGCGGAACTCGACTTCGAGAAGGGCTACAAGATCAATCTCGATGGCACGCGCCATCTCTTTGAGGCCATCCGCATCGCCCATATGGCCGATGGCTATCGCCCGAGGCTCGTCTTCACTTCGTCGATTGCCATCGCGGGAGCCCCCCTGCCCTTCCCGATCCCCGACGACTTCCACGCCACGCCCCTGACCAGCTACGGCACCCAGAAGGCAATCTGCGAGCTGCTGCTGTCGGACTATTCGCGCAAGGGCTATTTCGACGGTCTTGGCATCCGGCTGCCGACGATCTGCATCCGTCCCGGAAAACCAAACAAGGCCGCATCGGGCTTTTTCTCCAACATCCTGCGAGAGCCTCTGGTCGGTCAGGAAGCCGTGCTTCCCGTCAGCGAGGATCTCCGCCATTGGCATGCCTCGCCCCGCTCTGCGGTCGGCTTCCTCATGCATGGCGCCATCATCGATCTGGAACGGGTGGGTCCCCGCCGTAACCTCTCCATGCCGGGCCTCAGCGCCACCGTCGGCGAACAGATCGAGGCACTCCGCCGTATCGCCGGAGACAAGGCGGTCAGGCTGATCCGTCGCGAACCCGATGAAATGATCATGCGCATCTGCGCGGGCTGGCCATCGGGCTTCGAAGCGACCCGTGCCCGCGCCCTCGGCTTCACGGCCGAAAGCTCTTTCGACGAAATCATCCGAGTCCATATCGAGGACGAATTGGGAGGAACACTGTGACGGCACCCGCAACGAGGCAGATTGCGTTTCTCGGCACCGGATTGATGGGCGCCCCAATGGTCCGGCGACTGTTGGGTGCGGGCTTTCCCGTCACCGTCTGGAACCGAGATGTGGGCAAGGCAGAGCCCCTTCAGGCAGCAGGCGCGAGGGTCGCGCAAAGCGCGGCAGAGGCCGTTGCAGGTGCCGATGTGGTCTTTACCATGCTCTCCGACGGTTCGGCCGTGGAAGACGTGCTTTTCGCGAAGGGTACAGCCGACGCGCTGAAGCAGGGTGCAACAGTTGTTGATACCTCCTCGATCGCGCCGCCGATCGCAAGAGACCATGCCAGCAGGCTCGCCGAACGCGGGATTGCCCATATCGACGCCCCCGTTTCGGGCGGTGTGGTCGGAGCGGAAGCCGGAACGCTCGCCATCATGGCCGGTGGCGACGCAGCCCTGGTCGAGAGCCTGGCCGATGTCTTCGCACCGCTTGGGCGCGTCACCCATGTCGGACCTTCGGGTGCCGGCCAGATCTGCAAGCTGGCCAACCAGCAGATCGTTGCAATCACCATTGGAGCGGTGGCGGAGGCCATGATGCTGGTCGAGGCCGGGGGCGCCTCACGCGAACGGTTTCGGCAGGCGATCCGGGGCGGTTTCGCCGAAAGCCGGATCCTGGAACTGCATGGCCAGCGCATGGTCGACCGTCGCTTCGAGCCAGGCGGCCCATCCCGACTGCAGCTGAAGGATCTGAACGCCGTAGCCGCGATGGCCGACACCTACGGCCTAGACCTGCCACTCACCTCCGATGTTCGTCAGGCGTTCGAAACCTTTGTGGCTGACGGCAACGGCGAGCTCGATCACAGCGCCCTTCTGCTCCATCTCGAAAAGACCAACCGCCGCAAAGGTGCAGACAATGACTGAAACTGAACAGCCGAAGCGCCGGTTGCGTTCGCAGGACTGGTTCGACAACCCCGATCATCGGCATCGCCCAGTCGGGCTCCGACATCAACCCTTGCAACCGTCACCGTCTCGAACCGGCCAAGCGCGCGACGGCAGAAGCGATGCAGGCGGCATCCCGATCGAGTTTCCGTCGCATCCGCTGTTCGAAGACTGCAAGCGACCCACAGCCGCCACTTCACGCAATCCGAGCTATCGTGTCAGAACTCAGTAGAGCGAATGGAATTCAAAGAGTAAACGAAGTCGCCCACCGCGCCTCGCACTTCTCTAGCTTCACTCGACGTCATTTATCGGACGACCGGACATAGAAAGAGCGCCCGAATGGAGCGCTCGCATGTTTTCAGATCGGGCTGGCTGACCGGCCTTCAGACAGGGCGCTGATGACAGCGCCCCACCTACAGCTTAGATCAGTAGCGCGGGAAATCGGCCGGGTTGATGCCGAGCGTCTTCAGGTGACGATCCTTGGGACGACGATGTCCTTCGACAGCGGCCGCTGCGGAGCTTGCTGCACCGAGAACGGCGAATGCACGACCGAGGAAACCCTGCTGGATGGACTTGCGGAGGCTAGACATTTCTTTGCTCGCTTTCTTCGTTTGCAAGCAGAAGATGATACTCCGACGAGAAAATTACAATGGACGGAAAGTCACGCCAGCCATGCAGCCGATGCAGGCCGAGTTAATCAGATCCTGCATCGGAACATGGTAATTTAGATATTAGTCTTCGCTGGCCGCCACCTGGGCCAGAACCTTGCCCTTGCCGCGCGCCCGAAGAATCATCGGAACAAAGAGCGCGATGGCCGCCAGTAGCAGCAAGACCGCGGAGATGGGCGACGTCACAAGAACGGTCGGATCGCCCTGACTGATCGACAGTGCACGACGCAACTGCTGTTCGGCCATTGGCCCCAGAATGAGGCCCACGATCACCGGTGCGATCGGATAGCCGAAGACGCGCATGACGTAGCCGAGCACACCGAACGTCAGAAGCAGGCCGAGTTCGAACACCGACGGATTGGCGCCGATCGTACCGAGTGTCGCAAAGACCAGGATACCGGCATAGAGCCAGGGCTTCGGGATGGTGAGCAGCCGCACCCAGAGCCCGATCAGCGGCAGGTTCAGCACCAGCAGCATGAAGTTGGCAATCAGCAGGGAAGCGATCAGGCCCCAGACGAGCTGCGGATTGGTCGCAAACAAAAGCGGCCCGGGCTGCAGACCGAACTGCTGGAAGCCGGCGAGCATGATGGCAGCGGTCGCCGTCGTCGGCAGGCCGAGTGTCAGCAACGGCACCAGCGTACCGGCAGCCGAGGCGTTGTTGGCAGCCTCGGGCCCGGCGACGCCCTCGATGGCACCCTTGCCGAACTCTTCGGGATGCTTGGTGAAGTGCTTTTCTGCGGAATAGGACAGGAAGCTCGAGACATCAGCACCACCCGCCGGCATGGAGCCGATCGGAAAACCGATGGCAGTTCCGCGCAACCAGGGCCTCCAGGAGCGGCTCCAATCGGACTTGTTCATCCAGAGCGAGCCCCGCACGGCCTCGACCTTCTCGGGCGCACGCGCACCTTGAGCGGCGATGTAAAGCGTCTCGCCGATCGCAAACATGGCGACCGCAAGCGTGGTGACCTCAAGGCCATCCAGGAGATCCGGCACGCCGAAGCTCAACCGCGTCTGGCCGGTCAGCTGGTCGATACCGACGATGGAGAAGGCAAGACCGATGAACAGGGCGGTCAGACCACGCAGGGTGGAATCGCCGAATGCGGCGGACACCGTGACGAAGGCCAGAACCATCAGCGCGAAATACTCGCGAGGACCGAAGGACAGGGCGAACTTGACGACGTAGGGCGCGATGAAGGCGAGCATGATCGTGGCCAGAAGACCGGCAACGAAGGAGCCGATTGCAGCGGTTGCGAGCGCAGGCCCGCCACGCCCCGCACGGGCCATCTTGTTGCCCTCCAGCGCCGTCACGATGGATGCGCTTTCGCCAGGCGTGTTGAGCAGGATCGAGGTGGTCGAGCCGCCATACATCCCGCCATAATAGATGCCCGCGAACATGATCAGCGATCCGGCCGGATCGAGCTGATAGGTGACAGGCAGAAGAAGGGCGACTGTCAGCGCCGGGCCGATGCCCGGAAGCACGCCGACAAGTGTCCCGAGAGTGACGCCGATCAGCGCGTAAAACAGGTTGATCGGCTGAGCGGCGATAGCCAGCCCCTGGAGAAGGAAATCAAACGTATTCACGGGGTTCCCCTCAGAAGAACAGCCGTTCGAGCGGTCCGGCCGGCAAGGACAGTTGCAGGAAGCGCGCGAAGACGATCCACACGACGAATGAAAGTGCGATACCGGCGGGCAGCGAGATCCAGAACTTCCTCTTGCCGAAACCGGCTGCGGTCAGGGCGAAAAGGATGCCGGTGGCGATCGAGAAACCTGCCGTCTTCAACAGCAGCATCTGCGCAGCAAGCCCCGCAACGATAAACAGGATCGGCGGGAGTTCCTGATGTTCACGCTCGGGAAAATCCCGACGCAGAGCCGCGAAAACCGTCCAGATGGCAAGGCCAATCAGCCCGATCGCGATGCCCTTCGGCACGGTCGCAGGACCGATGCCGGAGTAGAGATTGCCACCCTGCAGGCGCGCGACATCGTAGAATATCACGCCGGCCAGGACGACCAGCACCAGGGCGATGGCCAGCGCCGCCCAATCAGGGCGGCGCGACCGATGTGCGGAAGAGTGTTCTTCCGTGCTCATTTCACCAGACCGATGTCTTTGAGGATCGCCTCAGTCGCGGCGATATCCTTTGCGAGCTGTTCCTGGAAAGCAGCACCCGAAAGATAGGTATCCTGCCAGTTCTTCGTCTTGAGCGTTTCCTGCCAGCCGGCCGACTTCACGAGCTTTTCGATGTCGGCCGAGATTGCAGCCTTCTGCTCGTCGGTCAGGCCCGGAGCGGCAGCAACCATGCGCCAGTTCTGCAGGACCACGTCAAGACCGCTTTCTTTCAGCGTCGGGGCATCGGCACCGGCAATGCGCTCGGCACTGGAGACCGCGAGCAGACGCAGCGCGCCAGCCGCAACCTGGGCCTGGAATTCACCGTAGCTCGAGATACCGACGGTCACCTGACCGCCGAGGATCGCAGCAAGCGCCTCGCCACCACCCGAATAGGCGATGTAGTTGATCTTGGTCGGATCAACGCCGGCAGCCTTGGCGATCAGGCCTGCACCGATATGGTCCGTGCCACCAGCAGAACCACCGGCCCAGGACACGGAACCCGGATCAGCCTTCAGCTTCTCGACCAGCTGGCCGATGTTCTGGATGTCGGAGCTGGCTGGAACGACGACGGCCTGATATTCGCCGGTCAGACGCGCGATCGGCGTAACATCGGCGAGCGTGACCGGCGACTGGTTGGTCAGGATCGCGCCGACCATAACGTAACCGCCAACGATCAGGGCATTCGGATTGCCCTTCTGCTGGCTGGCGAACTGGGCGAGACCGATGGTGCCACCAGCGCCCGGCACGTTCATCACCTGAACATTGCCGGAAATGCCTTCGGCCTGCATCACCTGCTGCAGCGAACGAGCCGTCTGGTCCCATCCACCGCCTGGCGCTGCCGGCGCCATGATCGTGTAGTCGGCAGCGACCGCCGGAAGGGCGATTGCACCTGCAAGGAATGAAGCCAGGAAAAAGTGTTTCAAGATAGTCCTCCACCATCAATGCGGCTCTTGCCGCTTGCGAATGATCTGTGGGGAGAACGCAGCTGCGCGCTATGCGGACATGTCCGCGCCAGGCAAAGCCTGCTCCTCCCATGTTCCATCTCGCCCGCCTCCACGGGAAGATGTGAACACAGGCCTAACAGCAGAACCTGTCATCCACCTGTCACCCGGAGATCCCAGCGACTGCATAGGCGCCGGACATCAGGAACATTGAGCTGACATGTGAGAGCGCACTCGGGAGGTCAGCGCGTCATCGACCACAAGCGTCGATCGCATGCGCGGCTTGAGGCCTCCAGGTCATCGTGCCGACGGGCTCGGTGGCTCAACGACGGCTCTTTTCCCAGATCGTCCATCCGCCGAGGATCATCCCGAGGATGATGGCATTCGACAGGATGCCGAAGCCGATGGCCGGGATTCGCTCGATGCCGGAGCCAGCGGCTGTCGTGAGCGGAATGAGGATGGCGACAAAAACCACACCCATCGCAAGCGGGGTAGCCAGACCCATGGTCTGACGCGTGCGCATGGCCGTCACAACGAGAAAAAAGATCAACCCGATCCTGAAGGGATCGATCAGTTGAGAAAAGACGATATCGACCATGGCTGCCCCTCCCTCAAGGTCCAGATTGCGAATTCCAAACGGGTATTGCCAGCGGCCCCGCTGCATCGGACGTTATGCGGCAGAACCTCGCACGTCTAGCCTAAGGCAATGAAATTCTGACACTATTCGAGCTTGTGATGGCTTGCGCGGGCGCCAAGTCACCCAGCAAGATGCCCAGGAGCGCCGATGGAGCGAATGCCCGGCGGCAAGATCCTGGAGTGAAAGAAAACAGGCCGGCGAGACGCCGGCCTGTCCTGGATCATCAGTGGATTGTCCGACAGGATCAGTCCTTGAAGATGTCCTTCTTGTGGGTATTGGCCGGGACCAGCAGGGCACCGATGACAACGGTCGCAGCAGCGATGATGATCGGGTACCACAGACCACCGTAGACGTTACCCGTCTGGGCAGAGATCGCGAATGCGGTCGCCGGCATCAGACCACCGAACCAACCGTTACCGATGTGGTAGGGCAGCGACATACCCGAGTAACGGATACGGGTCGGGTAGAGCTCGACCAGCATCGCGGCGATCGGGCCGTAAACCATCGTCACCAGGATGATGAGATAGGTCAGGATCGCGACAAGGGTCAGCTTCTGGGCCGTGAAGATGTCGAGGAAGTGCTCGGCCTTCGCCACGGTCGGGTTGGAGTCAGCCGTCAGCGGATAGCCAGCAGCAGAGAGCGCGTCATTGACGGCCTTGTTGAAGGCAACCGGCTTGCCCTTTTCGGCATCGAGTGCGGCCTGGGCTGCAGCGATGGCGGCCTGATCACCGCCGGTCTTTGCGGTTTCCAGAGCAGCGGTCAGTTCCTTGACGGCAGCGGCGTTCTGCGCGGCGTCATAGGAGGTGACGACCGTGTCGCCAACCTTGATCTGGGCCACCTGGATGGCCGGATCGAAGTTGGTGGTGTAGTTGACCGAGGTGCGTGCAAGCGTTGCCTTGGCAACGTCGCAGGCATTGGTGAACTTCACGGTACCGGTCGGGTTGAACTGGAACGAGCAGTCCGCTTCGTTTGCCGACACGACGACCGGGGTCTGGTGAGCGGCATAGAGCGCGGGGTTTGCGGTCTTCGTCAGAAGCGGGAAGACGAAGTTATAAGTCAGGGCCGCAATCAGGCAGCCTGCCAGGATGATCGGCTTGCGGCCGATACGGTCGGAAAGTGCGCCGAAGAACAGGAAGCCACCAGTGCCCAGAACGAGCGACCAAGCAACCAGGACGTTGGCGGTGAAGCTGTCAACCTTGATGACGTTCTGCAGGAAGAACAGGGCGTAGAACTGCCCCGAGTACCAGACGACGGCCTGACCGGCCACGAGACCGAAGAGAGCGATCAGGGCAAACTTGCCGTTCTTCCAGGTGCCGAAGGCTTCGCGCAGCGGCGCCTTCGATGCTGCGCCCTCTTCCTTCATCTTCTTGAAAGCCGGGGATTCATGCATGTGAATGCGGATGTAGAGCGAGATCAGCAGAAGCACGATCGAGCCGATGAACGGAATGCGCCAGCCCCAGAGATCGAAGGCCTTGATCATCTTCGGCGTACCGTCCGGGTTCATCACCGCAGCACCGGCAGCATCGAGAACAGGGGTCGGGTCCCAGTTGGCGTTGACATAGCCCTGCACCGACAGGATCACGACGAGTGAGAGCAAAAGCCCCAGTGTTGCCGTGGTCTGGATGTAGGCCGTGAAATAGCCGCGCTGGTTGGCCGGCGCATGTTCGGCTACGTAAACGACCGCACCGCCATATTCGCCACCGAGCGCAAGACCCTGCAACATGCGCAGGATGATCAGGATGATCGGCGCCGCCGCACCCCAGGTGTTATAGGTTGGAAGCAGACCGACCAGGAAGGTCGAGATACCCATGATGAGGATGGTCATCAGGAAGGTATATTTGCGGCCGACGATGTCGCCGAGCATACCGAAGACGAGCGCACCGAACGGACGGACAATAAAGCCGGCCGCGAAGGCGAGAAGTGCGAATACGTTACGCGTGGCTTCCGGGAAGGCCGTAAAGAACTGCGCGCCGATAATCGCCGCGAGCGAACCGTAGAGATAGAAATCGTACCATTCAAAGACGGTACCGGCGGAAGAAGCCAGAATGACTTTCTTCTCCTCCGCCGTCATGGGGCGCGAACGATCCCCGACGTTCATTTCCGTAGTTGCCATTATTCCCTCCTCCGTGAATGCTGGCCTCACGTATCGACCTCGTCCATGGAAAGGACAGGCCGCCCGTAATGTTGAAATAACTCCCACCCAACAGAGCAGAACTATCTGCCCCTTGATCCGCCGCCTTTCGGCTGCAGATGCTGGAAACCCTCCGATTGATCGGTACAAGTCCGATGCCAATCTGTACCATCGGGGCGCATGCGAGGAGAGATCAACCTTCGTCTAAGAGGCGAAGTGCGCGGTGGATGAGTTCGGACCGACCATCATCGGCACGGCCGGCATCCCGGCGAATGTCCGTGAAACTCGTGCAAATTCAGATAAATGTCCGCAAAGCCGAAGGCTTGCCAGACAGCGCTAGCCCATTGAGGCGGGGCGATAAACAGACCACGCCGAGATGAGTAGAAGTTCTTGGCCTGCGACCGGACGCGGCCTTAGCGCAGCAGCCGCTGCAAGCGTGGTCGCACCCGCAGAAACTGTCGGTAGACAAGCTCGAAGAGAGGGGTGAGAGGTTTCCATCCTGCCAGCAGGCCGAGCGGCCGCAACAATGGTATGGCCCGCCACATGGCCGCAAAGGCTTGCGCACCGGACAGAAGTTTCCCCGCCTCTTGTGCATGAAAACGCGCCAGAAGCTCAGCGCGATCAATCGGACAGCTGCCGGCAGGATCACAGGCATCTATGAATTCGATCGCACCGCGCCGATCAAGACGGCGCATCAAGGCGATCTCGCGCTGACAAAGAGGACAACTGCTGTCGAACCAGACGGTCACTCGGGAAGCCAAGGTTGCTGCACCACTCTAGACCAAACTTTCAGTCACAGTGCACGGCAAACCATGCTGACGCAATGCGGCCCGGTGCCGCGTCGGCGAGATGCGGGCCGAACCTGGGATATCAAGCGATGTTGGCGGATTCCGGGAACTGGTAGGCCGGCTTTTTGGCCCCGAAAGGAAACTCGCTTTCACCGTCATCCGGACTGGAAGCTTGACCGGACTGAAGGTCACGATAGGCGGTCGGCGTGCAGCCGAAACGGGTGATGAACAGCTGCCTCATATTGCTTTGGCTGCCCAGCCCGCTCAGGCGCGCAATATCCTTGATCTTGCGCTCGCCGGCTTTCAGCATGTCGCAGGCGTATCTCAGGCGCACGGAAAGAACGAATTCGCCGACGGTATCACCGGTCTTCTGCTTGAAAGCGCGCGACAAGGTCTTTTCGCTCATCGCCACCATGGCTGCCAGCTTGCCGACACTCAAGTCTGCGGATGGGTTGGCCATGACCCATTCCTGTACACGCTCCACGGGGCTACCCTGATCAAAGCTTGGGACACGCGCCATTCGCGATCGATAGCGCGTATCGGCATCATCAAGACGCGCTCCAATCCGTCGCGCAACCTCGACAGCGGTTGTTCGACCAAGATCCTCCTCAATCAGCGCCAGTGTTAGCGCTAACCCGGCACCTGTGCCACGTGCGGTCCAGATCTTTCCGCTCTTGTGGAGATCGGAATGGGGCTCGACAAGTGTCTGCGAGCATAAGGTGGGCAACCGCGCCTGCGTCTCGGCATCGGCCACAACGGTATGACCGCGAGTAATCCCGGCAGCTGCAGCGAACAGCACGCCGTTTCCATAAGCGGCGACACGCCGGACGGTCGGCGTCCGCTTCGACAAAAACTCGATGATGCGCAGATCATGATCGCGCAAGGTGACGGGAGACGCATCGGGAACGATGAGCGTATCAACCTGAGGTGGTGCATTATTGAGGTTGTAGACTGCACTGAAACGGATCCAGGGCTCCTCCAGCTGCAGCGCATCATACCCGGCTGAACACGTGGTCACCGAATAAGACGCTCCGCCGCCCAGCTCTGAGGCATGACGAAAGCACTCGAAAGCCGAAGCCAATTCAAGCATTCCGAAATTGCTGCGAAGCACAATCATGACATTGCGCATTATCCAGATCCATCTCAACTCTAAGCAGGGAACAGTAGATTCCTGCCGTGTTTGAAGTCCAAATGTGCCGAAAATTTAATCAACAAATGCCTTATAAATAATCTTCGCGCACAAGATCTGCAATAATCATGCCAAGTCTACCAGTACAGAATAGAGATCCACATGTTTCAATCTGACATACAGTCATAAACCACGAATGTTGATTATTTACGACAACAGTTGCCTGCATGTCTCAGCCATTTTTGGGTGTACATCATGATGATTTGACTAAAATTGAATGTTGCAGCGCAACTATCTCGACAATTTGAGACGGGATTCGGACAACCTCATAGACCGTCCTTCACGACCACTTCACAGGACGCGTGATCGCCTCCAAACGTTAACCCGAGATTAACCTCAGGCGATCTCAGCGATAGCTTGCTCCTCTTCAAAAAACAATCATGAGGTGCATAAGACGCAACTACACGAGCGCTTGAGACAATCGACGATCGAGATAGCGTCCGCGAAGCTGGTGTAATTTCGGAGGCGATTTGAGTGGAGAAAGCGGTGGAGATTTCGCTTTCGTTTTCCACGAGACGTCAGGTGGGCACCGGGCCCGTCGGAGAAGGTGGAGTTGCGAGACTTCAACCTG
>JAPZUE010000044.1 GCA_027533385.1 Rhizobium sp.
GAGTTGCCTCCTGCCGATCTCAAAGGCTTTGCTGAGTTCATCCATGGTGATCCAGTGGCCCTGGTCGATGGAAATCATCTCCCCTGTCTTCCTGTCCAAGATTTCTGAGGTGTACTGCATGCCCATACCGGGGCGGATGGTCGGGGCAATGGCGGCGGCAGTGGGGATCATGCTGCTGCCCTCACTACCGTTTCCCGTGCTGCCGTCGATGCGATTTTCTGCGGCTGGCTCTCCGGGGTGGCGTTGATCACCTCGCCAACCTCTTGCTTTCTCTTGCCCTTGACGGGGCCACGATATGGCCGGTGCTTCTCGACATGGACAGAACGGGTCTCGCTCTCCACCGCGTCCAGCCCTGCCCAGACGGCTAGGGTGCGGTCGCGCTTGAAGACGGGAATGAAGCCGTCACGGTCCAAGGCCTTGCGGATGACATGGGTACGGGTGTCAGGGTCCAAGCCGTGGGCAAGGAGTTCCCGGCAGAGAACCGGCAGGGGACTTTTGGTGGTGCTGCGGTTCCGTCGTCCGGTCAGGTCAATGGTCGTGCCGCTCTCGACATGGCGAGCGGTGTAGGAGCCGATGAGTTCGATTGTTGCGACGGGGCGGAGGGGAAGTGCGGTGCTGGTCATGCTGCTGGTTACCTTTTCCAGTTCGGGGAGGGGCGGGGACAATGGATCGATCGGACACGCTGGGGCCTCCGCCGGTCACCTTGGGGTGTCGTCGGGAGGTCTTGGTGGGGCTGTGGTGATCGTCGGGGCTGGGTTGCGGGTGGAGTAGGGCGCTACGATGCCTCTCCTTGACTCACAGAAGCCCGTGGAGAGCGTTCAGGGGTCCCGGAGGTGTCGAGGTAGCGGAAGTAGCCGGAAGGCTCTCAGCGAGTCTCTATGGGACTCGATGGTATAGGTCGGGGTGGAGACAGGGGAGGGGGAGTTCTCGGAAGGACATCCCGGAGGAGCTATGGGATACCCTGAGGGAACCTTGAGGTATAACCTAGGGTACTACTCCTACATTGTCTTTCAATAAACTTTGCAGGAGTACCCTAGAGGTATCTTATAATATAACTTAGAGTTATATCTTTAAGACGCGCACACGTGAATACTGTCTCTCACTGCTGTTGTCAATACCTTGAGTTGCATTTAATTCTGTCACTCGTTTTCGTCCTGCTCCAACCTTCCCGGCCCGTCCAATTCGGCCTGTCGTGGAGCTTGGTATGTGCAATATGGAGGGGTAATTCCTGAGCCGTGGAAGTTCTTCGTGTCCTCTTGATGAAGGTGTAATTATTTATTGTTTAATTTCAGTGTGTTGAATTAATCACTAACATGCCCTGTCGGGACCGCTGCCGGTGTCCCCTTCGGTGGTCTGTCCGATACTTCGGAGGTGCCGTGATGACCGCTCGGATCGCTGCGATTTTCTTGGTCTCTCTGTATGCAGGTCTAATTGTCGTCCTCGGGTATCCGCGACGGTCGCCGGGTTCGCTGGGTTCCTGTCGGGCCGTTCCGGATCACGAGGGTTTTGCAGGGGAGGACTGCAAATTGCCAAAGCTTCGTAGTTCTCTGTATGGCGTGGAAATTAATCCGGGGCCGCTGCCCGACCAAGGCCGAAGACTTCGTAGTTCTCTAGATGCGGTGGTAATCATTCCGGGCCGCTGCCGGTGACCTGCTCCCCGCTTTGAAGCCTGCATTCTTCCTGTTGCCGTCGAGGCGAATTATGCGGGTTCCCGCTGCGGCCTGTGACGGGAGCCGGTGGAGCGGGAACGGCAGGTGGGCCGGATGGGAACGGATGTTTACGCTAGGGGGGCCTCAGAGGCTCGCTGACGCGCATAAGTTGTTTTCCGGTATCCGTTACCAAAAACCGCAGGATGGCTCTCAGCGAGTCCCTGAGGGCGCCTGAGGGGCTATCTGTAGGCGGCTGGGGCCGGGCAATCGCGGGTACGGGTGTGGAGGGTGCTCGATCTCCCCAATCTGTCCGGGGTAGACGCTCCTCGACTACCTGAGATTTTCTCAGGGAGGCCCTCAAGGACCAACTCGGTCATCCGATCCAAGGCGTCGTCGTCTGTGAGGTCGATCTTCTCCTCTCCCTTGACGTACATACCATCCTTGCGGATCGCCGGGAGAACGTCGCGAGCTATCCAATCCTGGAACGCCTCTGCATCAGGCTTGTTGGAGCGCATCACCATCTTATATTGACCCGCTTCCGACAGCAAATTGATGGTTGGTGCTCGACTACCGCAGAAAAGCTGCGGGAGATCAGACCGCTTACAGCGCATCTTATCGGCACCCTCTACACCGGCCACCCAGCGGCTTGTTCCGGCTGAAAGGTCCATACCCAGGGCCTCGCAGACATCCGCCGCGACGAACCACGGGTTCCCGTCGATGTCCACCACGCGAACGCGGTGATCCTTGAGGGCCGGGGACTCCACACTGCTTGTCTTCCTCCTAAAAATCAGCCATCGATTGTATTGCTGTGCTGTGTTGGCGCTGCTTGAATTCGGTATAGGGGAGACAAGGTGTTCGGGTTCTTCAAGAGCAAAGTCGCTGATGAGATGTTGAAGGAAATCAGCTTCTACAGCGATCAATTGGGAAAGATGCAGCGTGACGGAGACGAGGAATTCGATACGGCCCTGAGAGCTATGCGGGGCATATGGGATCAAGCCATACCTGAGGTCGTGCAAGCAGGAGCGTTTCAGCGTGTCGCCGCGCTTGCAATGGCGAAGGGACTTGAGGCGGGGGCTTCGGATGACAGGCCGACGTCCAAGGCATGCAGGAGGATAATCGCAATCTGGCTGCGGTCGGCTTTGATGGAAGACAAGACTTCCGGTGAGGCACACACAAAGGCCGTCGAGGTTCTTCGGCTGCTAGAAATCGGCGCTCCCCCGCTAAGGCAGTAGGGCGAGCATAGGCCTCCACGAACTAGGGGAGGGGGCGCATACCGCGAGCCTTCCTCGTATACTTCCTCCGCCTTTTGAGCCTGTAGTGCTCCAAGATCAGATTGTGAGGCTCGCTGCGGGTCTTTAAGTGAACCACGGCAACGTTGAACTCCTCCTCAGGATCGAACGGCTCAAGCTTGATCTGGTCCACGACAGCCGCAATCATCGCCTGTAGCTGTCGCCGGTCGGTGGTGCGCATCTCCTGCGCTGCCTCCCACGCCTCTTGAATGTCATCCGCGACTTGTCCCGCGAGAACCCTTGCGGCCCTCTCGGCTTGCCCCTCTGTAAGCCGCTTGGACAGTCCATCGATTTGCCGGGATAGGTCATCGGCCATCTTGCGGAACCTCGTGGCGCTATCTGCCGTCTCCGCTTCCACGGACATGGTCAAGGCTCGTTCCCATCGGGTCCTCAGGTTCTCCAATTGCTCGGCAATCGCCTGTTCCTCTGCGGGAGCCTCAAGGGGCTTGCCGGGAACGCTGAGGATCGCGCCGAGATTGGACACCACCAACTCTTCCAACTGATTGTACGGCCATGACCCGGCATTGCACTCCAGCCGCTTGTGCACCTGATTGTCACAACGGGCGTAGCGATAGTCCTTGTACGAACTGACAGAGATCGGCCCTCCGCACCCTCCGCACTTGAGGAGCCGGGAGAAGAGGTTCGCGTGGGTCGAGGCTTGCGGGTTCTTCCGCTGCCGTTGAGCACGGTTCTGGAGGGCCAGCCAGTTGTCCTCAGAGATGATCGCGGGGAAGTAGTCGCGGTGCTCTTCACCCCTGATGACCAGCGAGCCGTAGGCGGCGCGGGACTTTAGGATGTCCTGCACCACGCTCTTTCCCCATGTCCCTGAGCCACGGGGCGCAACAATGCCCTCAGCGTTCAACATGCGGGTGACATTGCTTGCCCCGTTGCCTTGCATGGCAAGCTCAAACAAGCGGCTTGCGTCCTTCGCCCTCTCGTTCAACCCGTTGGTTTCCCGGTCGATCCAAAAGGGGAGCTTGCTTATCGTGAGCTTCTGCCCCTGAGCGATCCGGGAAAGCCTGTTGTCCCATGAGGACTTAATCAGGTGGCTCTTCCTGCTGCTCTCCTCATGCGCAACTTGCATAAGGAGGAGCGATTGCATCAACGCCATCCTATCAGTCGAGTAGCGGTCGAGCGTGTGGATCGCCTGATCTCTGAGCGTAACGATAGTCAGCCCTGTCCGAAGAACTGCGATGAAGTCTGGCATGGCGTCTACGGGGTTCCGCCGGGAGAAACGGTCCATATTCTCCACTAGCAGCACGGTCTCGATGGGGATGGCACCGCTCTTGATCCCGTCTAGGAAACGACCCAGGCCTTCGTTGAGGTTGTCGCCGGTATAGGCGCTCACCCCATCGTCAACGATGTGGCTTTCCAGAATGAGGCCGTAGCGATCTGCGAAGTCCTCAGCCATCTTCGATTGACGGGCGGAGGAACTGCCCTTCGACTGCCTCCCGGAGGACCATCGGGCATATGAGATGGCCTTGCGGCCCTTGAGATCAGACAGTTCCAAAGCGGTTATCCCTCAGTGATCGCAGAGGGATAGAATTGTTGTAGGCTGTCCGTCAAGTCTGGTCGAGCCCCCCGGCCATGGCCGCAATGGTGCCGGTCTCTAGACTGGCCCGGTGCGCTGCCGCATCGATCCCGCGGGCCAGTCCGGAAATGATGCTGTAGCCCGCATTGCCGATGTCGCGTGCCATCATCGCCGCAAATTTCGCCCCGCTGATCGAGGCATTGCGTGACCCGACAATACCAACGGCGGGCAGACCGGCCACGCCCAGGTCGCCCTTGGCGGCAATCAGGGGAGGGGCGGCGTCGATCTGGCGAAGGGTGGGCGGATAGTCGGGCTCGCCGATGCCGATGAACCGGGCGCCGAAGCGGCGAGCCGTTTCGATCTCGCGCTCCGCATCGGCCACGGTCGCAATACGGATGCTGCGGGTCGATCCACCCCGTCGGGAGAGCTCGGGAAGCGCGTCCAGTGCAGCCTCTGCCGAGCCGAAGTGGTTGATCAGATCGCGAAAGGTGGCTGGTCCGACATTGTCGCTGCGGATCAGCCTCAGCCAGGCAATTCTCTGCCGGTCCGTCAGCGCAATCCCTTTCCGTCTTGCGCCACCTGACCCCATGGCTCTCCTCTAGCCCTTTTTGCCGATCTTGCTTTCCGTTCCCGAAATCAAACGCTCGATATTCTCTTTGTGGCGCCAGTAGGTGATCACTGTCATCAGCGCCGTCACCAATGCGGCTTCCTGGCTTCCGAGTATCCACAATGCAACCGGAATGACAAGTGTCGCAACCAGGGCGGACAACGAAGAGTAGCGAGAGAGGAAGGCGACGGAGAGCCATACGATGGCGAAGACCAGCACCATGATCGGCGCGACGCCGAGCAGCGTGCCGATATAGGTCGCAACCCCCTTGCCGCCCTTGAAGCCGAGCCAGACGGGGAAGAGGTGTCCGATAAAGGCCGCAAAGCCGCCGATTAGCCCGGCATCGCCGCCAAACACGGACTGTGCGATGACAGCCGCTGCCGTCGCCTTGAAGGCATCCAGCAACAGGGTGGCCGCGGCAAGCTTCTTGTTGCCGGTGCGCAGCACGTTGGTGGCGCCGATATTGCCCGACCCGATCGAGCGCAGATCGCCAAGACCGGCCATCTTGGTCAGCAGCAGGCCGAACGGCACGGAGCCGAGAATATAGCCGAACAGGCTGACGATCGCGACCGTCTGCCAGTCGAGGAAGGCGAAGTTGATGTCGGACATGTCTGTCTATCCCTCAGAGCATATGGACGCACTTGCCGGCGACATAGGTCGCAACGGCGCGTCCCGAAAAGCGGGCATCTTCGAACGGCGTGTTCTTCGAGCGGGCCAGCAGGCTGTCACGCGAGACGAGCCACGGTTCATCGAGATCGATAAGCGCAATGTCTCCCGGCGCACCCGGCTTCAGCGTGCCGCCGGGCAGGCCGAAGATCTCGGCAGGCCGTGTCGAGATGGCGTCGATCAGCCGCATCAGCGGCACCTGACCGGCATGATGCAGGCGAAGGGCCGCCGACAGCATGGTCTCAAGCCCGATCGCGCCATCAGCCGCCTCGCCGAAGGGCAGCCGCTTGGTGTCGACGTCCTGCGGATCATGCGAGGAGACGATGATGTCGATCTGCCCCTTGGCCAGCGCATCGACCATCGCCATGCGATCGTCTTCCGACCGCAGCGGCGGATAGAGCTTGAAGAAGGTCCGGTACTCGCCGATGTCGTTTTCGTTGAGGCTCAGGTGGTTGATCGAGATGCCGCAGGTGACCTTGGCGCCGCGCTTGCGCGCCACCTGGATGGCCTCGACCGATTCCGGCACCGAGATCTGCGAGGCATGATACTTGGCCCGCGTCAGTGCTGCGATGCGCAGGTCACGCTCCAGCGGGATGAGTTCGGTTTCGCGCGGGATGCCGCCGAGCCCGAGCCAGCTCGCGAGCAGCCCCTCGTTCATGACGCCGTTGGCCGCCAGATATTTTTCGCGTGTTTCGAGCGCGATCACGGCGCCAAACTCGCGGGCATAGGTCATCGCCCGACGCAGCACCTGGGTGTCGTTCAAGCCATGGCGGCCATTGGTGAAGGCAACCGCACCGGCCTGCTGCAACAGACCCATCTCGGTCATCTCGGCGCTGGTCATGCCCTTGGTCAGAGCCGCTGCCGGATAGACGTTGACGCTGGCCGTATCGCGCGCCGTCTTCTTCACAAATTCAACGAGCGCGATGTCGTCGATAACAGGGTCCGTCTCCGGCATCATGATGAAGGAGGTGATGCCGCCGGCCGCCGCCGCACGGCTTGCCGATGCAATCGTCTCGCGATGTTCCGATCCCGGCTCACCGACGAAAACGCGCGCATCGACGAGACCCGGAACGGCGGTGAGGCCTCGGGCATCGCGGATCTCGGCACCCTCGGGTGCGCCCTGGTTCTGCGCATCGGCGCCAGCAGTGAGGATCAGCCCGTCATGGCCGACGATAACAGTGCCCACTTCGTCCAGTTGGCGCGAGGGATCGACGATCCGGACATTCTTGAGGACGAGAGGCTTGTTCATGCGCCCATACCCTCCGAACGCGGACCTTGATTTTGCGAGACGAGCAGCGTCTCCATCACCGCCATGCGCACGGCAACACCCATCTCGACCTGGCTCTCGATCACGCTCTGCGGCCCGTCGGCAACTTCGGAGGCGATCTCGACGCCACGGTTCATCGGACCAGGATGCATGACGAGCGCATCCTCCTTGGCGGCCTTCAGCTTTTCGGCGTCCAGCCCGTAGAAGTGGAAGTATTCGCGCACCGAAGGCACGAAGGAGCCCGACATCCGCTCGCGCTGCAGGCGCAGCATCATCACGACATCCGCATCCTTCAGGCCTTCCTTCATGTCGTGGAAGACCTCGCAGCCCATGTCGGCGATCCCGGCGGGCAGAAGCGTCGCCGGTGCCACGACGCGGACGCGGGCACCCATGGCATTGAGCAGCAGGATATTGGAACGCGCCACGCGCGAATGCAGCACGTCACCGCAGATCGCCACGATGATGCGCGACAGCTTGCCCTTGGCGCGACGGATGGTCAGCGCATCGAGAAGCGCCTGGGTCGGATGCTCATGCTGCCCGTCACCGGCATTGACCACGGAGCAGGCAACCTTCTGCGCAAGCAGGGCGGCAGCACCCGCCGAGGAGTGGCGCACCACCAGCACGTCCGGCCGCATGGCGTTCAGCGTCATCGCCGTGTCGATCAGCGTTTCGCCTTTCTTCACGGAGGAATTGCCCACCGACATGTTCATCACGTCGGCGCCGAGGCGTTTGCCCGCGAGCTCGAACGAGGACTGCGTCCGCGTCGAGGCTTCGAAGAAGAGATTGATCTGGGTGAGGCCTCGCAGCGTGGAAGTCTTCTTCTCTCGCTGGCGGCTGATTTTGACGGCTTCGTCCGCCTTGTCCAACAGGAAAGTGATGTCCTGCTCGGTAAGGCCCTTGATGCCGATGAGATGGCGATGGGGAAAGAAGACCATGGACGTCCTCCTGAGATGTCACGCGGTCTATAAAGTGTGGGATCGGACCCGGCAAGCACATGCTAGGTGGATTGACGCACGGTCCCCATGTAATAGGAGCGAAGAGAAGGTAGGGAACACCGGCGCATTTTGCGCCCTGGATGCTTCGACCGCATCGGAAATTTGACAGGCGCAGCCTTGTTGCTGCAAGGCGCGCCTCCCCACGAGATCGGCAAGATTGATGAACCGGACTGAAGAAAAACTCGCAGCGCTGAACCAGCCCAAGCCCTGGTCCGGCGTCAATGCCTATCGTGCTGATCCGCTGCTCGTTGATCTCACCTCGTCGCTGTCACGCCCGCTTCGCGAGGAATACGATGTCATCGGCAAATATGTGACATCGCCGGAAGCCCAGGAACTGGCGCGCATGGCCAATGCCAGCCCGCCACAGCTGAGAACCCATGGAGCGCGCGGCGAACGTCTCGATGTCGTCGAATTCCATCCCGCCTGGCACGCTCTGATGCGCCGCTCGATGGCCTCGGGCCTGCATTCCTCTGTCTGGGAAAATGCACCGGAAGCCCGTGGCCATGAACACAAGGCCCGCGCTGTCAGGTTCTTCCTGACGGCCCAGCTCGAATCGGGGCATCTCTGCCCCCTCACCATGACCAGCGCTTCGGTCGCGGCCCTTGTGGCCTCGCCGGCGGTTCAGAAGGAATGGACGCCGCGCATCCTGTCGCGCAAATACGACAGCAGCAACAAGCCGCCGATGCAGAAGAGCGCTGTGACCATCGGCATGGGCATGACCGAAAAGCAGGGCGGCACGGATGTCCGCGCCAACACCACCTCGGGCGAGCGCGTGGGCGAGGGGATCTATCGCCTCTCCGGCCACAAGTGGTTCATGTCGGCGCCGATGAGCGACGCCTTCGTCATGCTCGCCCAGACCAAGGACGGCATGGGCTGCTTCCTCGTGCCCCGTCTGTTGGAAGACGGCTCTGCCAACGGTCTCGAATTCCAGCGCCTGAAGGACAAGCTCGGCAACCGCTCGAATGCCTCGTCCGAAGTCGAGTTCTCCGAAACCTTCGGCTTCCTGCTTGGCACGCCCGGCGATGGCGTGCGCACCATCCTCGACATGGTGACGCTGACGCGTCTCGACTGCGCGCTGTCGTCTGCCGGCATGATGCGTGCCTCCATGGCCGAGGCCGTGCATCACGTGCGTGGCCGCATGGTCTTCGGCAAGAACCTGATCGACCAGCCGATGATGACCCGCGTGCTCGCCGATATGGCGCTCGACGTCGCGGCTGCGACGGCACTCGCATTCCGTCTCGCGGACAGCTTCGACAAGGCGCGCGAAAGCCCTGTCGACGCGGCCTATGCCCGTGTCATGACGCCGGTCGCCAAATACTGGATCTGCAAGATTGCCCCTGCGTTGATCTACGAGGCCATGGAATGCATCGGCGGCAATGGTTATGTCGAGGAGCGCCCGATCGCCCGCCATTATCGCGAGGCCCCGGTCAACGCGATCTGGGAAGGCTCCGGCAATGTCATGGCGCTGGATGTTCTGCGTGTCTTGAGCCGTGGCAAGGATCTCTTCGAAACGCTGTTTGCCGGCCTTGAGCGCGATCTCGGCCCCTCCGGCAAGAAGACGGTGGAAGTTTTGCGTGCGGCCACGGCGCTTGCCGAACGCGATGAAGCCGCCGGTCGTCTCCTGATCGAGCAGCTGGCTCTCGCAGCCGGTGCCGCAGAGCTTTATCGCCTTGGGGCCGGCAAGATCGCCGACGCCTTCCTCGAATCACGCCTCGCGGGTGGCTGGCGCCATACCTATGGCGTGCTCGATGCGCGCTTCGACTCCCGCTACGTGCTCGATCTGCTTTACCCGCCGGCCACCTGACCGGCGAGGTAGAGTACGACCGGGATCGTGAAGAAGGCGGCGACCGTTTGAACGGTGGCCGCTGCCGCATAGAGATCGGCATCGCCGCCCATCTGCTTGGCCAGCACATAGCCGTTCATGGCCGTCGGTACGGCAGCACCCAGCGCGATCATCACCAGAACTTCGCCCGAAAAGCCGAAGGCGAGAGCCAGCAGGACGGCGACAGCAGGAAAGATGATCAGTTTGAACCCCAGTGTCAGCAGGACGCTGGGCTGGGGTTTCAGTGCATCCACGATCCGCAGACCGGCTCCGACCGTGACCAGACCGAGGCCGAGCGAGGCGCTGGCGATCAGATCGACGGCCGTCATGACAGGCGCGTAGACCGGGATCCCCGTCACATTGACGAGAACACCGCAGACCGCCCCGATGATGATCGGGTTCGTGACGATGCGGAGCACGAAGGTTTTGAGGCCCCGGCTTTCCCCCGAGAACCACACGAGCACGCCGACATTGATGAGATTGAGCGGCACGATGATCGACGCCATGATGATGGCGATGACCGCCAGGCCCGTTTCGCCTGTGAGCTTTTCGGCGATCGCCAGCGCCATGAAGCCGTTCCAGCGCGTCGAGGTCTGGAAGACGGAGGTGTAGGTTCGGCCCGACATGCCGCGTCCGCGCAGGAGCGGCCAGATGGCGAGCACGAGCGCTGTCATCACGCAGACGGCCAGGAGCGACACGAGACCGATGCCGCCGCTGTTCATCGATGAGAAATCCGTCGTGGCCAGGGTCTGGAAGAGCAGGGCCGGAAACAGCACGAAATAGCCGAACTGCTCGAGCCCACCCCAGAAACTCTCGTTGATCAGAGACGTGCGTTTGAGCGCAACCCCGAGAATCACGAGAAGGAAAATCGGCAGGATGCTTTCGAAGATGATCAGCATGACATGTCCAGAATGGCGGGCAGGGGAGGGGTAAACCCCGCAACCGGCGCTTTCAATGCGAAATCGCGTCCTCAGGACATTTTCCGGCAAGGTGCTGAAACTGTTCATCCACAGGCGCCGTTAACCTTAACAAAGGGTTTACGTTGCGCCATCGGGCCGAACCGTCCAACTTTAATGCGGGACAGACGTTAAAGGGCGAAGTGGTGACGGACGCGCTTGGTGCACGACCGGTGGCAACCATCATGATGATGGTGTTTTTCTCGGGACTGGCGATCGACATCGCCGTCCCGGCCGCCGTGCTTTCCGTCATGGCTTCCCTGAAATGGCTGGTGGAAAACTGGCCTTCGGCAAATGACTTGCCGTTCGATCAAAAGGCGGAAACGGCATGAAGACACTTCTGCTTTTATGGGCTCTGCCCATCACGATCCTGGGCGCCTGGTACGGTCTGTCCTACTACGACATGAGCTTCGGCATCTTCATGCTGACGCGCGATGCCCATGATCTGGTCTTCCAGGTCTACGGAGACATTCTCGGCATCGCGCCGGAGACGATCCCGCCACTGGTGCTGCGTGCCATCATCGTCGACAGCCTGATCCTGTTTGCGATCCTTGGCTTCCGCCGTCGCAAGCAGATCAAGGCCTGGTGGCTGGCCCGTCAGGAAAAGTCGGTAGAATTGTCCGATGCGCGGGCGAGTGCCGAGAGCCTGTCCAGCGCGCCCTGAAGGATGAAGCTCGCAGCAGCGGAATCGATCCGCTCGCTGCGCTTGGCTCGCGACACATCCATTTCGAGAAGCGCCCGCTCTGCGGCGACCGTCGACAGCCGCTCGTCCCAATAGACGAAGGGGATGTCCGTTTTCTCCGACATTGAGCGCACGAAGGCCCGGGTCGCCTGGACCCTCGGACCGGACGATCCGTCCATGTTGACCGGCAGGCCGATGACGAAGGCGACGATTTTCTCCTTCGCCGCGAAGGCGAGCAGAACCTCGGCATCCTGGGTGAACTTGACCCGCTTGATGACCGGGCGAGGGGTGGCAAACCGTCGACCGAGATCCGACGCCGATAGACCGATCGTCTTCGTGCCGAGATCAAGCCCGGCTATCGCCTCGCCGGGCTTCAACCGTTCTGCCAGTTCCTCGATCGTCAAGGTCGCCATGATCTGTCTTGCCCGCTGATCAGCGCTTGCGCACGAATTCGGTTCTGAGCACGAGGCCCTTGATCCCGTCATAGCGGCAATCGACATGCTCGGGATCGTCGGTCAGCCGGATTGACCGGATGACCGTGCCCTGCTTCAGCGTCTGGCCGGCGCCCTTGACCTTGAGGTCCTTGATCAGCACCACTGAGTCGCCATCGGCAAGCTCCGTCCCGGACGCGTCACGCGCCACAGGCTTTGCCGCAGCAGCCGCAGCGATTTCCGATGCGGGCCGCCATTCGCCGGTCGCCTCGTCATACACGTAGTCGTCATCGGCCATGGTCGGATCCCTTCTTGTGCGCAGCCCTACGGCTGTCATGCTGGCGGCTTAGACCAGTGCCGCCCCATAAGCAACTCGGCTCGCCCGTTGCCGCCGGAGGGGCACGCCATATATTGCGATGATAGTCAAACCCCGGAGACTCGTTTCATGAAAATCACCTGGCTCGGCCACGCCGCCTTCCGCCTCGACTCGGCCAAGGCATCGATCCTCATCGATCCCTTCCTCACCCATAATCCGGGCTTTGCCGGTCTCGACCGCAAGGAGATGACCAAGGGCATCACGCATATCCTGCTCACCCACGGCCATGGCGACCATGTCGGCGACACGGTTCAACTCGCCAAGGAAACCGGCGCGACGGTTCTCGCCAATGCCGATCTTGCGGCCTGGCTCGGCACCAAGGGCGTCGACAAGCTCGAAATGGGCAATACCGGCGGCACCATTCATTTCGAAGGCTTCACTGTCACCTTCACCAACGCGCTGCATTCGTCGGCCCAGGTCACCGAAGACGGTGTGTCCCACGCGCTCGGCAATGCCAACGGCCTGATGCTGCATTTCGATGACGAGGCCTCTGTGCTGCACATGGGCGACACCGACATCTTCTCCGACATGAAACTGATCAACGAATTGCACCAGCCGGATGTCGGTATTGTGCCGATCGGTGATCGCTTCACCATGGGCGGCGCGGTTGCCGCACTCGCCTGCCAGCGCTTCTTCGACTTCAAGACCGCGATCCCCTGCCACTACGGCTCGTTCCCGATCATCGACCAGACGCCCGAAAAATTCATCGCCGGCATGGACGGCACGCGCACCCGCGTCGTTGCTCCCCAGGCAGGATCGGCCGTCACGGTCTGACAAACCCCGTTGCGCCTGCGCTTGACGGCCATTATAGCGAAGAAAACAGCTTATCCGGAGAATGCCATGTCTGTTGACCTCGCCACCGTCAAGCGCGTCGCCCGCCTTGCCCGCATCGCTGTCAGCGAGGAAGATGCCGCGCGCATGACCGGGGAGCTGAACGGCATTCTCGGTTTCGTCGAGCAGCTGGACGAAGTGGACGTCGCGGGCGTCGAGCCGATGACCTCGGTGACGCCAATGGCCATGAAGAAGCGCGAGGATGCCGTCACCGATGGCAACAAGGCCGATGATATCGTCGCCAATGCGCCCGCCACTGACCGCAATTTCTTCCAGGTGCCGAAGGTCGTCGAATAAGATCGACCTCAGTTCCCTGAGCCAGCCTCCCGAATTTCCCGCCCTATGGGCGAAGACAGTCTGAAGTGAAAAGACCATGAGCGAATTGACCAGCCTCACCATCGCCGAAGCCCGCGCGAAACTCGCCGCCAAGGAGATCAAGGCCGTCGAATTGACGGATGCCTATCTCTCCGCGATCGAGGCTGCGAATGGCGCGCTGAACGCCTATGTCGCCGTCACCCCGGATGTGGCCCGCGACATGGCCAAAGCGTCCGATATCAGGATCGCTGATGGCAAAGCCGGTGTGCTCGAAGGCATCCCGCTCGGCGTCAAGGACCTGTTCGCTACCCGCGACGTCCACACCCAGGCCTGCAGCCACATCCTCGATGGCTTCAAGCCGAAATACGAGTCCACCGTCACCCAGAACCTCTGGGATGCCGGCGCGGTCATGCTGGGCAAGCTCAACATGGACGAATTCGCCATGGGCTCGTCGAACGAGAGCTCCTATTACGGCCCGGCGGTCAACCCCTGGAAGGCCAAGGGCTCGGATGAAAAGCTGGTTCCCGGCGGTTCCTCCGGTGGTTCGGCTGCCGCCGTTGCCGCGCACCTCTGCGCTGGTGCGACCGCCACCGACACCGGTGGTTCGATCCGCCAGCCGGCTGCCTTCACCGGCACCGTCGGCATCAAGCCGACCTATGGCCGCTGCTCGCGCTTCGGCATCGTCTCCTATGCTTCGTCGCTCGACCAGGCCGGCCCGATCGCCCGCGACGTGCGCGATGCCGCAATCCTCCTGAAGTCCATGGCAAGCGTTGATCCGAAGGACACGACCTCGGTTGATCTCCCGGTTCCGGATTACGAAAAGGCGATTGGCGGCTCGGTCAAGGGCATGAAGATCGGCATCCCGAAGGAGTACCGCGTCGAAGGCATGTCGGAAGAAATCGACGCGCTCTGGCAAAAGGGCATCGCCTGGCTCAAGGAAGCCGGTGCCGAAATCGTCGACATCTCCCTGCCGCACACGAAATACGCCCTTCCGGCCTATTACATCGTCGCTCCGGCGGAAGCATCGTCCAACCTCGCCCGCTATGACGGCGTCCGCTACGGCCTGCGCGTCGACGGCAAGGACATCGTCGACATGTATGAGAAGACCCGTGCAGCCGGCTTCGGCAAGGAAGTCCAGCGCCGCATCATGATCGGCACCTACGTGCTCTCGGCCGGCTATTACGATGCCTATTATCTGAAGGCCCAGAAGGTCCGCACCCTGATCAAGCGCGACTTCGAACTGGCCTTCGAAACCGGCGTCGATGCGATCCTGGCCCCGATCACCCCGTCCTCTGCCTTCGCCATCGGCGACAAGGAACTGGCTGCCGATCCGGTCAAGATGTACCTGCAGGACGTCTTCACCATCACGCTCAACATGGCCGGCCTCCCGGGCATCTCCGTTCCTGCCGGCCTCGACAACAAGGGCCTGCCGCTTGGCCTCCAGGTCATCGGCAAGCCCTTCGAGGAGGAAACCCTCTTCAAGACCGCCCATGTCATCGAACAGGCCGCCGGCAAGTTCACGCCGGCCAAGTGGTGGTAAGGGACTTTATCATCCGTGATATGACTGCGGCCGATGCAGACAGCGTCGGCCGTGTCGGGTTCGACGCCTGGGCCGCCAATCCGGTGCTCAATGCCTTCGGCGTCGACATGATGGTCAAGATCCGTCTGAATTTCCGCCGCTTTGCCCAGGAGCATTTCAGCCTGATCACAGTCGGCGAACTCGGGGACGAGATCGTCGGCTGGACCGCCCGCGAAGGCGCCCGCGACTACATCTCCGATCTCTGGGTGAGCCCCGCCCATCAGGGCCTCGGCATCGGCTCAGCGCTCCTCTCGCGGCTCCTGCGCGAGATGCGCTCGGAAGGCCTAAAGCGTGCGCGGATCGACACCCATGCCGCCAACGAAGGTGCGATCCGCCTCTACAAGGACCTCGGCTTCAGCATCGTCTGGCGCGGCATGCAGCATTCCCCATCGATGGGCATGATGGTCGACAAGGTGAAGATGCAGCAGGTGTTCTAGCGCGACCGACGCCGTTGGCTTTCCATATAGGCCTTGAGCACGGCATTCATCCGCGTCTGATAGCCCTTGCCCTGCTGGCGGAACCAGTCCAGCACATCGCTGTCGAGCCGGACGGTGATCTGCGTTTTGGCCGGTGGTGTGACCAGCACAGCCGTCTCGAAGAAAGCATCGTCGAGCTCCGGGATGTCGCTGTAGTCGATGTCCGCGTCCGACCGGGACTGTAGCTCCTTAAGACGAGCGGCGGAGATGGTCATGATACTTCTGCCTTTCTCTTCTGTTTGCCAGACGAGCGGATATGATTCTGACGATGCCATTTCGGTCGGTGTGAACGACTGCAATCACGATCAGCCCTTCGATGGCGCCGATGCTGATTTAGCGGGTCTCTCCGTAGTCGCGACGGTTGTCGACGCCGGTCAGAACATCGCCCTCGAAGATCTGCCGGGCTTCCTCGAAAGAGATCCCGTGCTTGATCTGGTCGACGACATTTTTCGCAGCGTCCCATTCATACTTCATGTTAAAATGTAACTACGAATGTAGTGTTAGGCAAGTCTTGGCCTTTAACTCACCTGTTGTCCAGCTCCGCCCTGACGAGCCTTAAACCCCGTTCGGTGATGCGATACGGTTTGCCCTGTCTCGAGCTGATCGCCCTCAGGCGTTTCAGCCGCCGGAAGAGATCGAGATCGAAGCCGGGATAGAGCCAGCCGTCGCGGGAGAAGCACAAGGCCTTCTCGATCTTGCGTCGGTCGTCGCGGTGGATCTCGATCCAGCCGCCCTGGGCCATGAGGTGAAGGATACGCTGGTCTGAGCGTGAAATGTCCATCGTCTGGTGTCCGGAGAAGCGCAGCTTTCTGCGCGTGAAAACGTGTCCGGCGCCTCAAGGCGTCGGGGCTTCGTTTTCTGGCCCTGGCCGGTCGAGCCCTATCACGGGATCGCGGGCAGGGCCTTTACCGGGTCTCGGACAAACCGAACATCAAAACTCCTGTTGACCCGCCGACGGTATCACTGTCCGCTGCGATGCGTCTATTGCCTCGAAGTCACACACTCTGGTCAAGAATCGTCGCCGGTGTTTTACTGTCCTCAACGAAGAGGTGAGGATGGTCACGATCCGCAAGGCGCGACAGGACGATGCAGAACTCCTGACGGAGATCGGCATGCGTGCCTGGCGAAAGGCGATGGCATCGGTGGGCGAGGCGGCCGAGATGGCTGCCAATGCGCGCGAGGCCTTTGCCCGCTTCACCGAAGAGGGCTGGATCACCATCACGATCGTCGAGAAATCCGGCGTTCCCGTTGGCTGGGCCGCCCGCGAAGATATGGACGAGACGATTACCGACTTCTGGATCGATCCGGATTTCGAGGGGCAGGGTCTCGGCAGCGCGCTTCTCAAGGCCGTGGAGGACGAGCTGAAAGCCCAGGGTATCTCTCTTGCACGCCTGCAGACGCATGCGATGAACAGCGATGCCCTGAAATTCTTCGAGAAGAAGGGCTATTCGGTGAACTGGCTGACGGTCAGTTATAATCCGAAGCTCGATCGCGATGTTCAGTCGGTCGGCCTCTCCAAGTCGCTCTCAGATCCCGCCGGAAGCGGCTACGGCCAGGAATTCTGAAGCCTGTCCGGTCAAGAGCATCGCCAGCACGGCGGTCTGGAGTCTGGATCAACGCCATGACCGGCACAAGCCAGGTAAACGGCGCCTTCTTCGTCTTGTGCCGAAAGAACCGCTGTCCGGCATAAGCCCCGAACGCCCCGAAGAACACGATCATCGTCACCAGACGTTTCTCGGGCACCCGGCGATGTCCATGGATGGCGGCTCGCTTGTCGAGGCCGAAGGCCATCAGTGTCGCGAGGTTCCAGGCAACCAGAAGGGCAAGGATAGGGATCGCAGGCAAGGGGAGCAGCAGGTCGGGCATACACTCTTCTATCCGCCCACCCCTTAACGTTCGCCTTCACGCAACATCCCTTGTCCGCACGAGCTTCGAAGCCTCTCCAGCCTTGCACCTTCGGCGCAATTGCTCTACCTCACGAGGCAACACGTCCACGCATGACACGAGCATCCGATGACCCTGGTAGACACCCGCACGCCCGATCCGAAACGCTTCATTCCCGGCGCCACCGGCGACTGGGAAGTCATCATCGGCATGGAGGTCCATGCGCAGGTCCTGTCGAATTCCAAGCTCTTTTCCGGCGCTTCGACCGTCTTCGGCAATGCGCCGAATTCCAACGTCTCGCTCGTCGATGCCGCCATGCCCGGCATGCTGCCCGTCATCAACGAGGAATGCGTCAAGCAAGCAGTCCGCACCGGTCTGGGCCTGAAGGCCCAGATCAACAAGCGCTCGATCTTCGACCGCAAGAACTACTTCTATCCGGACCTGCCACAGGGCTATCAGATCTCGCAGTTCAAGGACCCGATCGTCGGCGAGGGCAAAATCATCATCTCGCTCGGCCCGGATCGCCAGGGCAATTTCGAGGATATCGAAATCGGCATCGAGCGCCTGCATCTGGAACAGGATGCGGGTAAGTCTATGCACGACCAGCATCCGACCATGTCCTATGTCGACCTCAACCGCTCGGGCGTGGCGCTGATGGAAATAGTCTCGAAGCCCGACATGCGCTCCTCCGACGAAGCCAAGGCCTATATGACCAAGCTGCGCTCGATCGTGCGTTACCTCGGCACTTGCGACGGCAACATGGACGAAGGTTCGATGCGCGCCGACGTCAACGTCTCCGTGCGCAAGCCGGGCGGCGAATTCGGCACGCGCTGCGAAATCAAGAACGTCAACTCGATCCGCTTCATCGGCCAGGCCATCGAATACGAAGCCCGTCGCCAGATCGCGATTCTTGAGGATGGCGGCGTGATCGATCAGGAAACCCGTCTCTTTGATCCGAACAAGGGCGAGACTCGCTCCATGCGCTCGAAGGAAGATGCGCATGACTATCGCTACTTCCCCGATCCGGACCTGCTGCCGCTCGAGTTCGACGATGCCTTCGTCGAAGAGCTGAAGAAGAGCCTGCCCGAACTGCCCGACGACAAGAAGGCCCGTTTCGTCGCCGAACTCGGTCTCTCCGTCTACGACGCCTCGGTGCTCGTTTCGGAAAAGGCGATCGCCGACTATTTCGAAGCCGTGGCCGAAGGCCGCGACGGCAAGACGGCCGCCAACTGGGTCATCAACGACTTGCTGGGCGCCTTGAACAAAGCCGGCAAAGCCATTGAAGAGACACCGGTTTCGCCCGCCCAGCTCGGCGGCATCATCGACCTGATCAAGGCCGAGACCATCTCCGGAAAGATCGCCAAGGATCTCTTCGAAATCGTCTGGAACGAAGGCGGCGACCCGGCTGAAATCGTCGAAGCGCGTGGCATGCGCCAGGTGACCGACACCGGCGCCATCGAAAAGGCCGTCGACGAGATCATCGCCGCCAACCCGGACCAGGTCGCCAAGGTGCTCGCCAAGCCGACGCTTGCCGGCTGGTTCGTCGGCCAGGTGATGAAGGCAACCGGCGGCAAGGCCAACCCGCAGGCCGTCCAGGCCCTGGTCAAGGCCAAGCTCGGCCTGCCGGAGGAATAAGCGCCTTGTTCTTTGTCCGCACGGCCAACGACCGGGATGTCGAACCGCTCCGCGCCCTGCTGACGCAGAGTTTCCACGCGACCTATGACCGGTTCTACGGGCCGGCCAAGGTCGCAGAGCTTATCGCGGCCTGGCATTCGCCGGCCGAGATCAAGCGGCGCATTCAGGTGAAAGGCGGCGAATATCTCGTCGCCGATGACGGCAAGCGGATCGGTGGCATGGCCTTTGCGGCCATGTCTGAAAAGCTCACCAAGACCGCCATCCTGCACCAGCTTTATGTCCATCCCGATCACCAGCGGCAGGGCATTGGCCGCGATCTCTTTGCCGAGATCGAAACCTGCTTCCCGGATGCGGAGATTCTGCGCCTCGAGGTCGAGCCGCAGAATGCGGGTGCCATCGCCTTTTATGAAGCGCACGACTTCGTCGAGGTCGATCGCACGAAGAATTGTGGCGGTCCCGACAGCGGGATCGAAGCACTGATCATGGAAAAGCCGCTCAAGTGAGCGGCTTTTTTCGTCTCAGGCCCTGTTCAGTTGAACGGCGGCTCGATGACCTTGCCGTCCTCGTCGATCAGCTGCACGGGAGTGCATTCGATAAGGCCATCCTCTTTGGCATTGCTGCAGGCAAGCTCTGCGGCCTTCAGGGCCAGTTCGCGGCTCTGCCAGCCACAGGAGAACTGGTGCCAGTGCGGTCCGCCATCGGCCATCATGAAGATGTCGACGCTCCAGTTGCCCGGTGAACAGGTGGCATTCACCTCGCAGACCTCCGCGGTGCCGCCGCCTTCGATGCACTGCTTTATCGCGCAGTCGATGGCGCTTGCCGTATCCTTCTCGACGCAAAGCCCCGAGCTCATCTCTGGCGCCTGCACATAGGCAATCGCCTTGCGGCCACCCTCCTGCGCCTGAACGGCCGCAGCCGAGAGCGTTACGCACAGAATTGTCACCAGCCGTCGCATGCCTGTCATCAAGAAGTCCCCCGGGATCGATATGGAAGGCGAGACTACTGCATAATTCCTTAAATCGGAATCCATTTAAGGTGAAAATTATGCAGCAGATATAAAGCGTTACAGCGAACCTTTGTGCGCCATGTTTGGCGCACGGCGCTGTAGCGCAGGAGCGGGGCGGGCATGCAAGTGGAAACAGTGCAGATACGGGAAGCCACCGAGAATGATCTGACGGCAATCGTCGTCCTCTTCGCCGACGATCCGCTCGGCGGCCATGGCGATACGACCGATCCCGCAGCCTTGCCCGACTACCGCGCCGCCTTTGCCCGGATATCCGGCGCGCCGAACGAGACGCTCTATGTGGCCGAGCTGGAAGGCGAGGTTGTCGGCACCTTCCAGACCATGGTCACCACCACCCTGACGGCCCGCGGCAGCAGCAACCTGATCATCGAGGCCGTCCAGACGCGCGCCGATATGCGGGGCAGGGGTATCGGCGCCGCCATGATCGAGTTTGCCGTCGAGAAGGCGAGGGCGGACGGCATGCGGCTCGTCCAGCTGACCTCCAATGCCGCGCGCAAGGACGCCCATCGCTTCTATCAGCGGCTGGGCTTCAAGGCCTCCCATATCGGCTTCAAGATCAGGCTGAAATGACGGGGGTGCGACGGGGAATCACTGGACAAGGCGAGAGTGAGGCGGCATAAGCGAGACAGGTTCGACAAGGCCGTCCTGCGGCCTGCGTTAATTGCCCAAGGATACACGATGAAGCAGCTCCTCTTGCAGATCTTCACCTGGTGGAACGGCCAGACCATGGGGACCCGTTTCTTCACCTGGCGGCACGGCAAGCGCGTCGGCGAAGACGAATTCGGCAATGTCTATTACGAAGGCCCGATGACGAGCTGGGGCCAGCCGAAGCGCTGGGTGATCTACAACGGTTACGCCGAAGCCTCGAAGATTTCCGCCGGCTGGCACGGCTGGATGCATTACCGCACCGACACGCCGCCGTCGAAGGAAGACTACAAGCCGCGCGAATGGGAAAAGGCGCATCGCCCGAACCCGACCGGCACGGCGGCTGCCTATCGCCCGCAGGGTTCGATTGCCGCTTCCGGTGAGCGTCCGCGCGTCACCGGCGACTACGATGCCTGGACGCCGGGCAGCTGATACCCGTTTTGGCCATAATCCGGCGTTAGGGCCTCTTCTGGGAGGCCCTTCTCGTATCTGGCCTCCAGTGGATCGATGAAAGCGAGCGGGACGATGAAATTGAGTGCATGGGCATGGGCCATTCCGGTTGTCGGGCTTGCTGCTGCGGCTTCCCTGACCCTTGCCGGCAGAGCCGATGCCGCCCGCCTCGAAAACCCCGTCGCTGAATTCGCCGGCATCGACAAGATCACCGGCCGCATCACCACCTTCGACGTCTATGTCAACGAAACGGTCCAGTTCGGCGCCCTCCAGGTGACGCCCAAGGTCTGCTACTCGCGCGATGAGACCGAAGCCCAGAAGATCGACGCCTTCATCGAGGTCGACGAGATCACGCTCGACCGCAAGATCCGCCGCATCTTTTCCGGCTGGATGTTTGCCGACAGTCCGGCGCTGAACGCCGTCGAACACCCGATCTATGACGTCTGGCTGACCGGCTGCAAGGTGAAATCAGAGGTTCCGCCGCCGCCCGGTGTCGAAGCCGTGGCCAAGCCCGCGCCCGAACCCAACAAGCCCGCTGTCGCGGCAACGCCCGCGCCGATTGCGGCTTCGGTTCAGCCCGGCGCTGCAGTGGTCGATCCGACCCAGGGTGCAGCACAGGAAATTGATCCCAACCAGACGGCCCTTCCGCCGCTCGATGCGCCCGTCGAGGTTCCGACCGAAGTGATCGGCGGCGCCCCGGCCGATCTCCCGCCATCCGGCGATCCTCTGCTGCAGGGCAACCCCGCCCCGCCGCCCCCGCCGGTGACGCCGCCCGGCAGCGTCGGTCTGTTCTAAGACCCACAGGCACCGCGCTCGCCGTAGCTCGATCCAGTTGATACGGATGTTGCAGCGCAGGTGGACACCCCCCTCTGTCACTGCGTGACATCTCCCCCACAAGCGGGGAGAGTGGGACGCCGCGCATGCCGCCTGGCAAGCTTGCTCCCAAGGGAGAGCTTCAGGCCGGCGGCGCAGCCAGTCTCCCCCCGTGTGGGGGAGATGCCCGCCCTTCGACAAGCTCAGGAGGGCAGAGGGGGGTAGCCTCCGGCACAAGCTTTCCATTGACATGCAGGTCATTTGAGAACATTAAGAGAACAAACAGGAGTTCTCCCCATGTCGCTCGCCGAAAAATTCATCGTCCTTCCCTTCAAGATGAACCGCGGCAGCGTCGTGCCCGGCGAAATGCGCCAGGCCTCCAGCGCCGCCGCAGCCGAAAAGATCGCCGCCGCCATGGCCCCCCGACACATTGGCGTCGCCGCCTATTCCGTCCAGGTCGACGAGGAAAGCGGCGACATGACAAGCCCCAAACTGATCATCGGCTTCGGCGAGACAGCGGATCTGAACGCGGCCTGAGGCGGCCAGAAAATCCCCTCCCAAACCCTCCCCACAAGGGGGAGGGCTTGATCCGGCCGCCCCCTCCGCACCCTCGGTTCAACAATGTGGTTCCGT
Source organism: Rhizobium sp. (assembly GCA_027533385.1). Taxonomy (GTDB): domain Bacteria; phylum Pseudomonadota; class Alphaproteobacteria; order Rhizobiales; family Rhizobiaceae; genus Allorhizobium. The sequence continues at coordinate 22,557 of JAPZUE010000044.1, forward strand.
CTGGCGGTAGGGCCGCCGCGAGTCCTCTCCCCCCTTGTGGGGGAGATGGCCGGCAGGCCAGAGGGGGACTTTGGCCTCACCCTCTGCCGCTCAGGCCACCAGGTGCCATCCATTCTTGTTCAATCCGGGCTGGGTCTGGGATACGCTGTGTTCAAGGAAGAATGCCCGTGGAGCAAGTGTCGTGGAGATTGATCGAGCCGTGACCGCTGAAGATGTCGTGCTCCTCAAGGAGACGACGCCGCAGGAGTATCGTGCCTGGCTCCTGGACCTGACCGGCGGCTTTGTTCCCGATGATTTACGGCTGCGCATGCCCAGTCCGGAAGAAGAGTTGAAGACCCTGCTGGATCGTATGCAGCCAGGTGATCAGCTCTGGCTGGCGCGGTCGAGGGTCTATGAGCCGCATGCATTGATTGGCAACAAGGGCATTGCAGTGGTCCGTGAGGGGGCCGCCATCTGGTATCGTGTCGCCCTGCACCACTAGGTACGTCTTGAGAGTAAACGCCAGGGCAACTCCAAGGAAAACCATCTGACCCATTCCCCTTGACGCATCCGACCCACTTATCTCCAATGGCACCCGGATGACATTGCCGGGGAGGGGAATATGGCCGGGCTCTATCACACTTTGCAGACCGTCGGATCGGACTTCGGTCTGGTCTCGATCGGCGAAGATCATGTGCATGTCGAGGCTATCGCGGGCACGGATGCCTTTGTCTCGCCCGACGGACAGACCGCAATCGACCGGCTGCCGGGCGCGCGTCTGGCGCTCCCTGATGGGCCCTGTGCCCTGTCGGTCCATGTCGAACCGGTCCTTGCCGCCACCTATGATGCCGGCGCCCTGATGCTGCGGACGGATCAGGGCAAATGGGCCAAGCTTGCCTTCGAACTGTCCCCCCCAGGGCCGCAGGACGGCGGTCAGTGTCGTGACAAGCGACTGTTCCGATGATGCCAACGGCCCGACCTTTTCGAGCAACGGTCTTTTTCTCCGCATATACCGCCACGAAAACCTGACCGCCTTCCACATCTCCGAAGACGGCCAGACCTGGGACCTGCTGCGCCTCTTCCGCCTGAATGGTGGGGCTGCCACCATCGACCTCATCGCCCAGTCGCCGACGGGCAAAGGCTGCGAGGCACGGTTTACCCAGCTCCGCCTGGTGGAAGGCGAGATCGCGGATCTCAGGGACGGGAGTTGAGGGGGCTGGTCAGGGAGCGCGCCGGAAGAGGATGCCGTTGAAGCGCCCGTCTCCCGCAAGCGAAACACTCCACTCCTGGCGTCCGTGTTCGAAGCTCACATCATAGACGTCCCAGCCGTCGTCCGTGACAGTCCTGAAGCTGATCTCCTGGATTGACCCAAGTCGCTGCAATTCCCCCTGGATGATCTCCGCCTGTTCCCGCGCAATGGCCGCAAGCGGTGGCGCCATCCGCGCATAGTCGGGTTCGCCTCGCTCATACTGGCGCACGAGCTCCTCAAGCAGCAGCCGGCTGTTCTCGATGGGCCGCTTCTCTCTAACCCTCTCGGCCAGTCTCTCCTCAAGCGATGCGGCGGCGCCCGTCTCCACCCGCTCGGCGGTCTCTTCGTGCCCGCCTTGATGCAGAGTCAGGGCCGTGACGAGACCCTCCGCATTCCTGATGAAGCTGATCTGGGCCGGCACTGCCCTGTAGAAGAACCGGTCGACCTCTTCGGCGAAGAGCTCAAGTTCGACCTGCCCGGTGACGCGGGAAAACAGCCGGCCATCGTGATGGCGGATGGTGAAGACGACCGTATCCAACTGATAATGGCCGGTATAGTCGGCATAGAACCTGCGGTCGATCGCGCGCTCTGTGCGCGGCCGCATCTGTTCATAGCGTCGCCAGGCGATGGTTTCGCAGGTGGTGTCGGTCATTGATTGATCCTTTGCGAGTGCGAGCAGGTCGTCCGTGGAGAGGATCTCCCCGCTTGCCATCTTCGTTTGCATGCTGTCGATGAGGGTGAGGCTCTGCTGGACGCGCGCCATCTGCTCCTGAAGCGCGCTCGCCTGAACGGACAGGACACGCTCAAGATCGGTCGCCTGCCCGGTCAGCAGCCGGCTGATCTGTTCAAGTGTCAGCCCGAGCCGCTTCAGCGTCAGGATTTCGGTAAGCCGCGCCAGATCCTGCGCGCCATAAAGCCGCCAGTTCTTCTCCGTGCGGCGCGGAGAGAGAAGTCCCGCCGCCTCATAGATCCTGAGCGCCCGCACAGTCAGCCCGGTGCGCTTGGCACACTGCGCTGCCGTCAGCCAGATCGCGCTTGTTCTGTGGTCGGTCATGTCACCTCCGTCATCGGATGAGACGGTTGTAGGCTATGACCTTGGGTCCGGCTCAAGGGGTTTCTGTGCAGAAGGAACACCGAAAGCCTGACGTTCTGCGACCAGCTTTGCTTTTCAAGGAACACGAGAGTCACTAACGTCTCAGACAGCTTTTGGAGATCACACGATCACCTAGTCACGGGATATGTTTAGATATGGAAAAATCTAAAATTGCCGCGCTGCGGGCCGCAATCGTGGAAGCACTGTATCCTGTCAGCGCGAACATTCTTGCTGATGTGTGCGAGGCATTCGGCCTAGAACCGGGTACGCGTGAGCAAGCGTTTTCAAGTAAACAGCGCTTCGTATCGATCCGATTGTTGAAACTCTCGCCTGAGCAGGTCATCAAAATTGGCCAGAAGGTACTTGATGAATACCCCACTGCAGAACTAGCCAAAGCGGTTCAGCGTGCAACTCAGAACCAACCTGCAGACAGCATTGTCTCTGAGGCGCTCATATCGTTCGATGAGGCGGGTGTTCATGCCGTTTGGCAACGCGCAATAAAGCGCAGAGAGAATGATCCGGAAGGTGCCATCACCCTAGCTCGCACGCTGCTTGAGTCGGTATGCAAACATATCATTGAAGCAGCTGGCGCAACATATGGCGAAAAAGATGAGCTGCCTCGCCTCTACAGGACGGCGGCCGAGTGCCTTAATCTTGCTCCCGATCAACATACCGAGGATATCTTCAAGCGTATCCTCGGTGGTTGTCAAACCATTGTCGAGGGCCTCGGAGCGATCCGAAACAAACTGAGCGACGCGCATGGTCGAGGGCCAAGGCCGGTCCGTGCGACTAGCCGTCACGCGGCCTTGGCCGTGAATCTTGCTGGCGCAATGGCAAGCTTTCTCGTTGAGACCGCGAAAGAGCGTTCGCGATAACCTCCAGACCAAGTTGGAGCTGACTAGTCAGTTTTGATCGCCTGGTTTCATCCAACGGATCACGCAGCGATGTGAAGTATCGGCGTCGGCTAGTCGACAACTAAGATGCAAGCGCCCTCTAAAACCTCAACGTCTCGCTCTCCATCGCCTTATCCAGCAACACCCCATACTCCGCCTTCGGAATATCCACCGCCCCGAACGTCTTCAAATGTTCGGTGGTGAACTGCGTGTCGAGCAGCGTAAACCCGCGTTCCCGCAACCGCTCCACCAGATACACGAGACATATCTTCGACGCATTCGTGCGCCGCGAAAACATGCTCTCGCCGAAATAGGCGGAGCCGAGGGTCACGCCGTAGAGACCGCCGACCAGTTCCTCGCCTTCGAAGGCTTCGACGCTATGGGCATGGCCGAGGCGATGCAGCGCGCCGTAGAGGTCCTTGATCTGCTGGTTGATCCAGGTGCTCGGCCGGTCTTCGGCGGCTTCGGCGCATTTTTCCACCACCTGATCGAAGGCGGTGTCGAAGCGGATGTCGAAGGGGGCTTTGCGGATGGCCTTCTGCAGGCTTTTCGAGACGTGGAAACCGTCAAGCGGGATGATCCCGCGAATATCGGGTTCGACCCAGAAGAGTTCGGGGTCATCGGCCGATTCCGACATCGGGAACATCCCGATGGAATAGGCGCGCAGCAGGAGTTCCGGCGTAATGCTTCGGTCCCTGCTGCGTCGCCCAGCCATGGTCTTTAATTGGCCGAGGTTTCGGCCAGGTATTTTTCCAGCCAGTGGATGTCGTAGTCGCCGTTGGCGATGTCCTGGTTGGCCACGAGATCCTGGAACAGCGGCAGCGTCGTCTTGATGCCGTCGACGACGAATTCGTCGAGCACGCGGCGCAGACGCATCATGCATTCGACGCGGGTGCGTCCATGCACGATCAGCTTGCCGATCAGGCTGTCATAGTAAGGCGGGATCTTGTAGCCGGCATAGGCGCCGCTATCGACGCGAACGCCAAGACCGCCCGGTGCATGGAAATGCGTGATCGTGCCGGGCGAGGGCACGAAGGTGCGCGGATCCTCGGCATTGATCCGGCATTCGATGGCGTGACCGGAAAAGACGATCTCGTCCTGCGTGACCGAGAGGCCCGCACCCGAGGCGACGCGGATCTGCTCATGCACGAGGTCGATGCCGGTGATGGCTTCGGTGATCGGATGCTCCACCTGCAGGCGGGTGTTCATTTCGATGAAATAGAACTCGCCGTTTTCGTAGAGGAATTCGATCGTGCCGGCGCCCCGGTACTTCATCTTCTTCATGGCTTCGGCGCAGATCGAACCGATCTTCATCCGCTGCTCGACGTTCAGGGCAGGGGAGTTTGCCTCTTCCCAGACCTTCTGGTGGCGGCGCTGCAAAGAGCAGTCGCGTTCACCGAGATGGATGGCGTTGCCCGCGCCGTCACCGACAACCTGCACCTCGATATGGCGCGGCTTGCCGAGATATTTTTCCATGTAGACGGCGTCGTTGCCGAAGGCGGCGAGCGCTTCGGAACGGGCGGTCGAAACGGCCTCTTCCAGCTCTTCCTCGGTCTTGGCCACCTTCATGCCGCGGCCACCGCCACCGGCAGTCGCCTTGATCAGTACCGGGAAGCCGATCTGACGGGCAATTTCCAGCGCGTTTTCCGGCTTCACTTCGCCGTCCGAGCCGGGAACGACGGGGATGCCAAGCTCGACGGCGGTCTTCTTCGCCGTGATCTTGTCGCCCATCAGGCGGATATGCTCCGCCGTCGGTCCGATAAAGGTGATGCCGTGTGCGTCGAGGATATCGGCGAACTTGGCGTTCTCCGACAGGAAGCCGTAGCCCGGATGCACGGCGTCAGCGCCGGTGATCTCGCAGGCCGCGACGATCTGGTGGATGTTGAGATAGCTGTCGCGCGACGGCGGCGGGCCGATGCACACGCTCTCGTCGGCCAGACGCACATGCATGGCATCCGCATCAGCCGTCGAATGGACGGCCACGGTCGCAATGCCGAGCTCCTTGCAGGCGCGCAGCACGCGCAGCGCGATTTCGCCGCGGTTGGCGATGAGGATCTTCGAGATACCGCTCATCGGATCACTCGATGATCACAAGAGGCTCGCCGTATTCGACCGGGCTTGCATCGTCGATAACGATCTCGACGACCTTGCCGGACTTGGGCGAGGGGATCTGGTTCATGGTCTTCATGGCTTCGATGATCAAGAGCGTCTGGCCTTCCTTGACCGTCGAGCCGACTTCCACGAACGGGCGGGCGCCCGGGGCCGGCGACAGGTAGACGGTGCCGACCATCGGCGCGGTCACGGCCTTGGACAGGTCACGGCCGGCAGGGGCTGCCGGAGCGGCAGCGGCAGCCGGAGCTGCGGCCGGAGCCGGGGCAGCAGGGGCCTGGAAATTGTGGGCCGGCATCTGCATCGGAACCGGGGTGCCGTTGCGCGAGACGCGGATGCGCAGGTCGTCCTGCTCCACTTCGATCTCGGTGAGATCCGTGTCGTTGAGGATGTTTGCGAGATCACGGATCAGCGCCTGATCGATACCCGATTTCTTGTCAGCCATGGATGGGGTGTCCTGTATTCTTGTTATTGCGTGATGGTTTTCAGCGCCTGGAGCGCCAGGATGTAGCTTTGAGGTCCGAAACCGCAGATGACGCCTTTGCACGCGGGCGCTATCACCGATTTGTGGCGGAATTCCTCGCGTGCATGCACGTTGGAGATATGCACCTCGATCACCGGAAGCGGGGAGACGGCCTTGATCGCGTCATGCAGGGCAATCGACGTGTGCGTATAGGCACCGGCATTGATCGCAACGCCGACTGCCTTGTCCCCGGCCTCGTGCAGCCAGCTCACCAGGTCGCCCTCGTGATTGGACTGGCGGAAGTCGATGGAAAGCCCGATTTCGGCACCGTAAGCCTTGCAGTCCGCTTCGACATCGGCAAGCGTCTTGCCGCCATAGATCCCGGGTTCCCGTTTTCCCAGCATGTTGAGATTGGGGCCGTTCAACACGAAAATGGTTTTGCTCATCTACGCTTCCGTCGACTTTGAACCGCCTCCTATAGACCGAGAGGCCCTGCAGGGAAAGCCCTTTGCCGTGATCACGCCAAACCGTCCCCGGAAATCCGGGTCACGGTTAAGATCACGCACGTTCGGGACGGCTTCTTGTCTCAGCAGGTGGCCTTGCCGCAGGCGCGCACATTGCTGACCTTGGCAACGATGGCTTCCTTGCCGACGGCGCCCGGAACGGTCTCGTTGCCGATCACATAGGAGGGAGTGCCGGTAATCCCGAGGCTGGTCGCCAGCTGATAGGCTTCCTGCACCTGTTCGGTATTCGGGCTCTCCGCCATCTTGGCGCGGATCGCGTCCTCGGCGATGCCAAGCTCGCCGGCAATCGCGATCGCGCTCTCTTCCGAAGCGCGGCCGTCCTGGGTCATCATGGCACGGAAGAAATCGCCGTATTTCTCCGGCGACAGCTTGCGCACGGCATCCGATACCTTGTGGGCGGCTTCACTGTCGGGGCCGAGGATCGGGAATTCCTTCAGCACGTAGCGGACATTCTTGTCCTCGGCGATCACCGCTTCCATGTCGGCATGGGCGCGGCGGCAATAGCCGCAATTGTAGTCGAAGAATTCAACGACGGTGACGTCACCCTGTGGATTGCCGATCGCCAGATCATAGGCCGAGTTGAAGATCGCATCCTTGTTGGTCGAGAGCGCTTCCGCCGAGCGCTGCTGGCGGATCTCTTCCTGCTTCTTCTGCAGCGCGTCCTGCACTTCCAGCATGATCTCGGGATTGGCGATCAGGTATTCGCGGATGAATTCGCCGAATTCCTTCTTCTGCGCCTCGTCGAGAGCAGCAGCGGGCAGCGGCATCAGGGCGGGGAGGAGCGCGATACCGGCGCTGGCGATCATCTTGAAATTCGGGCCCATGTCTTTCCTCGTCCTTGCCGTCTGCACAGTTCATCGCCGGCGGTGTCGTATCTTCCTGCCGGCCGACGTCGAGCCTAAAGGCTCAGGGTGACAAGCGGAATGGCTTTTTTGTGCCGCCTTGTCCAGCCTGTGCATTGTGATGAGGCGCGCTTTGCGGCAAATGTCGGGCGTCTGACCGAGGAGCATAAGTTGATTTCCATTTCCAAGCGCAGTGCCGTCGAACCCTTCCACGCCATGGATATCCTGGCGGAGGCCACCCGCAGGCGGCAGGAAGGGCGGCCGGTCATCTCCATGGCCGTCGGCCAGCCGGGCCACCCCGCACCGCAGGCAGCGCTGGAAGCCGCCCGCAAGGCACTCGATGGCGGCCGCATCGGCTACACCGACGCGCTGGGCATGACCGCTCTGCGCCAGGCGCTCGCGGCCGAATATCGCCGCCGGCACAATGTCTCCGTGGACTGGAACCGTATCGTCGTCACCACCGGCTCCTCTGCCGGCTTCAACCTCGCCTTCCTCTCGCTCTTCGATGTGGGCGACGCCGTCGCCATCGCGCGCCCCGGCTATCCCGCCTATCGCAGCATCCTGGCAGCGCTTGGCCTGAGGGTAATCGAAGTCGCAGTCGGCCCCGAGACCGGTTTTACGCTCACCCCGGAAAGCCTGGAGCGCGCACAGGCAGAGGCCGGTGTCCGCCTGAAGGGCGTGCTGCTTGCCAGCCCCGCCAACCCGACCGGCACGGTCACCACCAGGGCACAGCTGAAAGCCGTCTACGACTATTGCCAGGGGCAGGGGATCACTCTGATCTCCGACGAGATCTACCATGGTCTCACCTATGGCGCGGAGGAGACGACCGCGCTCGAGATCGGCGACGAGGCCGTCATCATCAATTCCTTCTCCAAATATTATTGCATGACCGGCTGGCGTATCGGCTGGATGGTGCTGCCGGAGGAATTGGTGCGCCCCGTCGAATGCGTCGCCCAGAGCCTCTACATCTCCGCACCGGAACTGTCGCAGATCGCGGCACTCGCCGCCTTGAGCGCCACGGACGAGCTGGAACACTATAAGGCCGCCTGCCAGACCAATCGCGATTTCCTGATGGCCCGCCTGCCGGCGCTCGGCCTGCCGCTGCTCTCGCCGATGGACGGCGCCTTCTACGCCTATGTCGATGCGACGCGTTTCACCAATGACAGCATGAGTTTCGCAAGGCGCGTGCTCGCCGAGACCGACGTCGCCGTCACCCCGGGTCGGGATTTCGATCCGATCGACGGCCACCTGGCGCTCAGATTGTCCTATGCCGGCACCATGGCAGAGATGGTCGAGGCAACCGATCGGCTCGAGGCGTGGCTACCGAAGATTGGTTAGGCATTGAGCGAAATGGATTCTTGGTCAATGACTTGAGCCGGCCGGCTGAATCATTGTCTCAATGACATGATTCAATCTGTGAACGTCAAATCTGCCGGAAACCAGGGGGGAGCGTCAGATGCCAACCGAACGGATCAGCGCCCTGATGGCGGCCCCGGACATTGACACCGAACGCACGCGGCTGAGGGCGCATCGCCTCGATGATTTCGAGCCGATGATGGCGATGTGGCAGGACGAGGCGATCTTCCGGCACATCACCGGTCGCCCGTCGACATCCAACGAGACCTGGTCCCGCCTGCTGCGCTACATGGGTCACTGGCATGGTCTGGGCTTCGGCTATTGGGTGATCGAGGACCGGGCAACCGGGCATTATCTCGGCGAAGCGGGCTTTGCCGATTTTCATCGCGACATGGAACCGCCGCTGGGCCCCTCGCCGGAGGCTGGCTGGGCGATCGTTTCGACCGCCCATGGACGCGGTCTTGCAACGGAAGTCATGACGGCCGCCCATGCCTGGATGGATGAACACAATCCCCATGGTCGAACGACCTGCATCCTTGACCCCTCGCACCACGCATCGCTCCGCGTGGCGGAGAAGTGCGGATATGCCTTCGACTACGAGGCGACGCTGAACGGCGAGGCAACGGCCGTGATGAAGCGCCTGATGCGACCGACAGCCTGAAGATCCCCGCAAACAAAAAAGGGCCCCGCTGAGGGCCCTTTTGCATTACATCGCTGATCATCCGATCTCAGAAGAAGCCGCGCTTCTGCCACCAGCCGCCCTTCTTGGGCTTGGAAGCGTCGGCGCCATCCTCGGAAGTCTTGACCGAGGTCACGACCGGCTCTGACGACGCGACGTTGGATTCGCGGTTGGCCCGAACGGGCTTGGCTTCTTCGGCAACGGGCGCAGGGGCAGGGGCAGGAGCAGCCGGTTCAGCGGCAGCTTCTTCCTTGACCGTTTCAGCAGCCGTCTCGACCGGAGCGGCAGCGACGGGTGCGACCTCGGCCACGATGTCAGGCTCTGCGCCTGCCTTGGCCTTGCGGGTGCGGCGCGGCTTCGGCTTGTCGGCGGCGACAGCCTCTTCGACCACGTCCTCGGCAACCGGGGCAGCGGCTTCGACGGCGACAGCGTCATCCGCTGCAGCATCGGCGTCATCGCCGTCATCGTCACCGGCCGTTTCGCCTGATACCTCGACCGAGCCTTCTTCGCCTGGACGGTTGCGGCGGCCGCCACGCTTGCCACGGCGGCGGCGCTTGCGCTTCTGGCCTTCGTCGCCATTGGCGTCGGTGCCATTGTCGCTGGCGCGGTTTTCGTCAGCGCCCTCGGCAGAATCGTCCTCGCCCTCGTCGCCATCCTCGTCATCGGCATCCATGCCGTTGTCACCAGACTGCATGTCCGCCTGCGGACCATTGCCGTTCTGGCCGTTCTTGCCACGGCGGCGACGGCGACGCTTGCGCTTGCGGTTGCCCTGTTCGTCTCCTTCGGCGCGCGCCTGCTGCGGCGCGCTCTCGGCCTTGGCGGCGACGACGACGGTTTCTTCCTCGTCCTCGTCTTCCGGCTCCGGAACGTAGTCGTCCTCTTCTTCGATCTCCGGCAGGAGCGACATCAGGCTTTCGATCTTCACCGGATTGGCAACGGCTTCGCCGCGCTCGATCGTGAAGTGCTGCGAGCCGCCATGCTGGGCCGGCATGCCGGCATCGATGACGATCGAGACGCCGAAGCGGCCTTCGTAGTCGACGATCGTGTCGCGCTTCTGGTTGAGCAGATAGAGCGCCGTTTCCGGCGTCGTGTGCACGACGATGTCATGCGTGGTGCTCTTCAGCAGGAACTCCTCGATGCCGCGCAGGACATGCAGGGCAACGGAAGACTGCGAGCGGATGAGGCCGGTGCCTGCGCAATGCGGGCAGACCTGCGTCGTCGATTCCAGCACCGAGGCGCGGATGCGCTGGCGCGACATTTCCAGAAGGCCGAAATGCGAGATGCGGCCGACCTGGATGCGGGCGCGGTCGTTCTTCAGGCAATCCTTCAGCTTCTTCTCGACGGCGCGGTTGTTGCGCTTTTCTTCCATGTCGATGAAGTCGATGACGATCAGGCCCGCCAGGTCGCGCAGGCGCAGCTGGCGCGCCACTTCTTCGGCAGCTTCCAGGTTCGTCTGGAGAGCCGTGTCCTCGATCGAATACTCGCGGGTCGAGCGACCGGAGTTGACGTCGATCGAAACCAGCGCTTCGGTCTGGTTGATGATGATGTAACCACCGGACTTCAGCGTCACCTGCGGCTGCATCATCTTGTCGAGCTGGCCCTCGATGCCGGAGCGCGAGAAGATCGGATGCAGGTCGCGATAGGGCTGAACCACCTTGGCATGGCTCGGCATCAGCATCTTCATGAAGTCTTTCGCTTCACGATAGCCTTCTTCGCCCGAGACGATGATCTCGGAAATGTCCTTGTTGTAGAGGTCGCGGATCGAGCGCTTGATCAACGAACCTTCTTCATAGACGAGGCAGGGCGCAGTCGAAGCGAGCGTCAGTGTGCGGACGTTCTCCCACAGACGCATCAGATATTCGAAGTCGCGCTTGATCTCGACCTTGGTGCGGTTCGCACCGGCGGTGCGCAGGATCACGCCCATGCCCTGCGGCACGTCGAGGCCGCGGGCGATTTCCTTCAGCCGCTTGCGGTCGGTGGGCTGGGTGATCTTGCGGGAAATGCCGCCGCCACGCGCCGTGTTCGGCATCAGAACCGAATAACGGCCGGCGAGCGACAGATAGGTTGTGAGGGCAGCACCCTTGTTGCCGCGTTCTTCCTTGGCAACCTGTACCAGCAGGATCTGCCGGCGCTTGATCACTTCCTGGATGCGATACTGCTTGCGTGGCTTGCGCTGGACGCGATCCGGAACCTCTTCCATGGCGTCTTCGGCGCCAACGGATTCGATCTCTTCCTTTTCCTCGATGTGATCGTCGTCATCATCATCGTCGTCGTCATCATCGCGACGACCGCGGCGACCACCCGCCTCCTCGGAGATTTCGTCCATGTCGACCATGGCGGCAATCGTGCCGCCTTCGGCTTCGTCCGATCCTTCGCCACCGTCTTCGGCAGTCGTTTCCTCGGCCGCAACCTTCTTGGCGCGCGGCTTGCGAACCCGCTTCGGCTTGGCCTTGGCGGTGGGCTCTTCGGCAACGGCCTCGCTCTCGCCCGCAACAGCTGCGGCAGCCGCCACATCGGCATCGGCTTCGGCGGCCAGTTCGGCGGCGACCTCATCGACGATCGCAGACGCGACGGAGGAAGTGGTGTTGATGCCGATGTCGGGCTGGTCCTGCTGAGCCGGATCGTTGCTCAGGAGCTCGTCGCCCTCGACGTCGTTTTCCTTGCGATGCTCTTCGGCTTCCGCCCGAAGCAGCGCCTGACGGTCGGCGAGCGGGATCTGGTAGTAGTCGGGGTGAATTTCGGCGAAGGCCAGGAAGCCATGGCGGTTGCCGCCGTAATCGACGAAAGCGGCCTGCAGCGAGGGCTCGACCCTCGTCACCTTCGCCAGATAGATATTGCCTCGGATCTGCTTTTTGTGTTGGGATTCGAAGTCGAATTCTTCAATACGGTTACCGCGAACGACGACAACGCGCGTCTCTTCTTCGTGAGACGCGTCGATAAGCATTTTGTCTGCCATTTAAGCTGTGCTCCTCGGCGCCCTCGGTCGGTGGTCCACCCGCGCGCTGAACTTCAAAGCGGCTGGAACCTAGCGGACTGTGCGCCGGATATAGATGTGGCCGCACGGATGACCGGGTTTGCAACATACGGACGGACTGCGGGGAGCTTTCTGATCCCGGTCCGTTCCTGGTTATGTAAACCTGTTGCAAAGACATCAAAAACCGTACGTCAACGACAATGATATGGACCCCTCGGGATCCGATGAATGCTCGATAAAGAGCTGTTGGTGGAGAGCCACCGATGATGTGCCGACCCTGCCGGCGTGTTGAACCAGTTTCAGGAAAAAATGCGGAGACGGCAGATGAATGTCCGGTTGAACAGGCGCCAATTCCATTGTCTGAGGTTGGCAGCCGTGGCGGAAACTCTATCCCGTTTGCACTTTTATCCCTCGTGTGCCTTGTATGTTTTCTACGTCACAATAGCAAGAGCAAACGGATTTATGCCATAATGGCAGTCAATTAGGGGAGTTGCGTCATTCCGTGTGATTCCGATTGTCAAAGCGGTTGCAGACCGCAATTTTGACGCTCAACGGGTCCCGGCAATGAAGCATGCGGCGGATAGTTAATCAAAATGGCGCGATGTGCGGCCTGTGATTTGTGTCACAGATAAGTCGCGGCCATGACGGGGGCAGGATTTGACGAGAGCTTTGGCGCTGGCGGCAGGGCGAAAATGCGGGGCCTGGGTCCGAATCGTTCTGGCGACACTCCTCCTGGCAGCACCCGTTGCAATGGCCGCCGGCATGGCGCTGGCCGTGTCTGCCGAGGTGCCGGCCGACCGGCTCGTTGCGTATTCGGCGCGTATTGCCGGTGACGACGCCCGCACCCGCATCGTTCTGGATTTCGATCGCGCCCCGACGATCGAGACCCGCTATATCGCCAATCCCGATCGCATCATCGTCGACCTTCCGGCCACCGCCTTCGCCTTTGCCGAAGAGGACCTGAAGGCCACCGGCCTGTTCAGCGACATCCGCTACGGCTCGATGGATGCGACCTCGGCCCGCCTGGTGCTGACGGCGGCGCGTCCCGCCCGGCTTGCGATCGCCAAGGTCATGCCCAACGAGACCGGTGGCGGATACCGCCTGGTGCTGGACGCCGAACTGGTGCCCGCGCAGGATTTCGCAGCCCTCGTATCGGGGCAGGGCTGGAGTGAACCGAAGCAGGCGTCCACAGCCTCCGTTCCGGTGGCGGTGTCCGCCAGCGACGAATTCGTCATCGCAATCGACGCCGGCCATGGCGGTATCGATACCGGTGCCGCCGGTGTTGCGACCAAGACGCCGGAAAAGGACATAACCCTGGCATTCGCGAAGACGCTGCATGAAAAGCTGAAGAACCAGCCCGGAGTGCGCGCCGTGATGACGCGCGACACCGACAAGTTCCTCTCGCTCTCGGAGCGCGTGCTGATCGCCCGCCAGAAGGGTGCCGACCTCCTGATTTCGCTGCATGCCGACACCTTGCGTCAGGCCGATATCCGCGGCGCGACCGTCTACACGATTTCCGACAAGGCCTCCGACCACATGGCGGCTCAGCTCGCCGAGCGTGAGAACTTCTCCGACACGATCGGCGGTGTCGAGCTGCCGACCGAAACCGAGCCAGAGGTCGGCGATATCCTGCTCGACCTCACGCGCCGCGAGACGCAGGCCTTTTCGATCGCGATGGCCCAGGCTGTCGTCGGCTCCTTCGAAGGGCAGATCTCGCTGATCAACAATCCCCACCGCCATGCCGGCTTCCGGGTGCTGCAGGCCCCCGACGTTCCCTCGATCCTGCTCGAACTGGGTTTCCTGTCGAACAAGGAAGATGAAAAGCTGCTGCTCGACCCCGCCTGGCGCGAAAGGGTGGCCGGTCTTCTGGTCGAGGCGATCAAGCGTTACCGCGAGCCGCAGCTCGCCAATGGCGGATAGGCAACATCTGCAAGGGGAACCTGTGGTCGGCTGAAACTTCTGCCGCTAACGGCCCTATTTTCCTCACATTGTCTCCGTTACTCCGGTGTAGATTACGCAAGGGTGAGCGATGTCGAATCGCGCTGCCCGACACGTGAAGTCCGCATGTCTTGCCATCCACCGCATGACGTGCAAAACGCCACGGGGTGTGCGAAGCTCTTGTACAGCGCGCGGAACCTGAAGCAGAGCCGGTAGCGGAAACATGATCAGACTGATTGGATATCTCTTCGGATTGGCGTCCGTGCTGGCGCTCGGCGTCGCAGCGGTCGTCGCCGTCTATCTGAACGGGGTAACCAAGGACCTTCCGGACTATGAGGTTCTGGCCAGCTATTCACCGCCGGTGACGACCCGCATCCATGCCGGCAACGGTGCGCTCGTGGCCGAATATGCCCGCGAGCGGCGCCTCTTCCTGCCCATTCAGGCCATCCCGGACCGCGTCAAGGCGGCCTTCCTCTCGGCCGAAGACAAGAATTTCTACAATCACCCGGGCGTCGATATCTACGGCCTCGGTCGCGCGATCCTCGTCAACGTCCAGAACCTCGGCTCCGGCCGTCGTCCGGTTGGCGCCTCAACGATCACGCAGCAGGTGGCAAAGAACTTCCTGCTCTCGTCCGACCAGACGATGGACCGCAAGATCAAGGAAGCGATCCTGTCGTTCCGCATCGAGCAGGCCTATTCGAAGGACAAGATCCTCGAACTCTATCTGAACGAGATCTTCTTCGGTCTGAACGCCTATGGCATTGCCGGTGCAGCGCTCACCTATTTCGACAAGTCCGTCACCGAACTGACCATTGCCGAAACGGCCTATCTCGCGGCTCTCCCGAAGGGCCCGAACAACTATCATCCCTTCCGCCGGACCGAAGCTGCTCTTGAGCGCCGCAACTGGGTCATCGACCGCATGGTCGAAAACGGCTTTGTCGCCCGGGAAGAGGGCGAGGAAGCCAAGAAGCAGCCGCTCGGCGTGAACCTGCGCCGCTCGGGCTCGTCGCTCTTCGCATCCGACTATTTCGCCGAGGAAGTCCGCCGCCAGATCATCGAGAAATATGGCGACAAGGCGCTCTATGAAGGCGGCCTGTCTGTCCGGACCTCGCTGGATCCGCAGATGCAGATCGCGGCCCGCAAGGCGCTGCAGTCGGCACTGCTCACCTATGACCAGCGCCGTGGCTTCCGCGGCCCGATCAAGCAGATCCCGCTGGAAGGCGACTGGGGTGTTCCGCTCGCTGAAATTCCGGCTCTCAGCGATGTGCCGGAATGGAAGGTTGCCGTCGTGCTCGACGTCGCCTCCGACGGCGTCGATATCGGCCTGCAGCCCGCCAAGGAAGCCGGCGGCAAGGTCGTGGCCGAGCGTGTCCGCGGTCGCATCGCGCCCGACAACATGGAATGGGCCTTCCGCTCCGCCACGGGCGATCGCAAGTCGAGCAAGTCGCCGGTTGGTGTGCTGAACCCCGGCGATGTCGTCTATGTCGAAGCTCTGGAGGAAGGGTCGAGCGCCTATCGTCTGCGCCAGCTGCCGAAGGTCCAGGGCGGTCTCGTCGCCATGGACCCGCATACCGGCCGTGTTCTGGCGCTGGCCGGTGGCTTCTCCTACGCCCAGTCCGAATTCAACCGCGCGACCCAGGCAATGCGTCAGCCCGGTTCGTCCTTCAAGCCCTTCGTCTATGCGGCAGCGCTCGATACCGGCTACACGCCGGCCTCGGTCATCATGGACGCGCCGGTCGAATTCGTCTCGGGTGGCCAGGTCTGGCGTCCGCAGAACTATGGTGGCGGTGCAGCGGGTCCGCAGACCCTTCGCCTGGGCATCGAGAAGTCGCGTAACCTGATGACGGTTCGCCTCGCCAACGACATGGGCATGAACCTCGTTGCCGAATACGCCGAACGGTTCGGCGTCTACGACAAGATGAACCCGGTGCTGGCCATGTCGCTCGGTTCGGGTGAAACCACCATCATGCGCATGGTTTCCGCCTATGCCGTCTTCGCCAATGGCGGCAAGCAGATCAAGCCGACGCTCATCGACCGTATCCAGGATCGCCATGGCAAGACGATCTTCCGTCATGAGGACCGGATCTGCGAGTCGTGCAACGCCGAGCGCTACACAGGCCAGGAAGAACCTGTGGTCGTCGACAACCGCCAGCAGGTTCTCGATCCGATGACGGCTTATCAGATCACCTCGATGATGGAAGGCGTCGTCACCCGTGGTACGGCTGCGGGCAAGATCAAGCTTGACCGCCCGGTGGCGGGCAAGACGGGGACGTCGAATGATGAACGCGACGCCTGGTTCGTCGGCTATACGCCGGACCTCGTCGCCGGCGTCTATATCGGCTTCGACCAGCCGGCACCGATGGGCCGTGGTTCGACCGGTGGCTCGCTTGCTGCTCCCGTGTTCAACGACTTCATGCAGATGGCGACAGCCAACACGCCGCCCGGCCAGTTCTTCGTGCCCGCCGGCATGAGCTTCATCGCCGTCAACCGCACCACCGGCATGTTCGCGCTGGAAGGCGAGCCCGACACGATCATCGAGGCCTTCAAGCCCGGCACGGGTCCCGCCGACACGCTGTCGATCATCGGCATGGAAGGCTACGCGCCGCCGGAGGAAATCCTGCGTGACTCGCCGCAGGCCAACCAGGCCGTGACCTCCGGTTCCGGCGGCCTGTTCTGATCCATCCCGCGCTTCCTGGCACCCGGCTCTTTACATCAGGGCCGGGCGCAACTATGCGAGAGGCCGGATTTTCACCAGTTTCAGAGGTTGAGAACGCAACGCATGCGCAATGAAATCGAGAATGTCGTCGACGAAATCAAGCAGGCCATAAGCCTGCTGAGGAGGCATCTTTGACTGGGACCAGGCGATAAGACGACTGGACTGGTTGAACAACAAGGCAGAGGACCCGAACCTCTGGAACGATGCCCAGGAAGCCCAGAAGCTGATGCGCGAGCGCCAGCAGCTGGATGACAGCATCAATGGCGTAAAACGCCTCGAGCAGCAGATGAACGACAACATCGAGCTGATCGAGATGGGCGAGGAAGAGGGCGACGAAACCGTCGTCAAGGACGCCGAGGACCAGCTGAAGGCGCTGAAGACCGAAGCGGCCCGCCGCCAGGTCGAGGCCATGCTGTCGGGCGAAGCTGACGGCAACGACACCTATGTCGAAGTCCATTCCGGTGCCGGCGGCACCGAGAGCCAGGACTGGGCCAACATGCTCCTGCGCATGTATACCCGCTGGGCCGAACGCTCCGGCTTCAAGGTCGAGGTGCTGGAAGTGCATGACGGCGAAGAAGCCGGCATCAAGTCCGCGACCATCCTGGTCAAGGGCCACAATGCCTATGGCTGGATGAAGACCGAATCGGGCGTGCATCGCCTGGTGCGCATCTCGCCCTACGATTCGAACGCCCGTCGCCACACGTCCTTCTCGTCGATCTGGGTCTATCCGGTGGTCGACGACTCGATCAACATCGAGATCAACGAAAGCGACTGCCGCATCGATACCTATCGTTCGTCGGGCGCCGGCGGCCAGCACGTCAACACGACCGACTCGGCCGTGCGCATCACCCATATCCCGACCGGGATTGCGGTTGCCTGCCAGCAGGAACGCTCGCAGCACAAGAACCGCGCCAAGGCCTGGGACATGCTGCGCGCACGTCTCTACGAGGTCGAGCTGAAGAAGCGCGAAGAAGCCGCCAATGCCGAAGCCGCCTCGAAGACGGATATCGGCTGGGGCCACCAGATCCGCTCCTACGTGCTGCAGCCCTACCAGCTGGTCAAGGACCTGCGCACTGGCGTCGAAAGCACCGATCCGGATAGCGTCCTGAACGGTGAGCTGAACGAGTTCATGGAAGCAGCTCTCGCCCACCGCATCAGCGGCAAGGCCTCGGAAGTCTCTGATATCGACTGATCGGCCCGACCGATTGCATCACGACAAAAAACAGGCGGAGCGTCCAGGCGTTCCGCCTTTTTCGTACTGCGCTCTTTGCCTCAGTTGCTCGCGCGTTCTACCCTGATATCGCCGAGCTCGTCGATCAGCACGGTCCATTCCTCGACGCGGTCGGTGTCGGGCGACGTCTTCAGATACACCGTAGCGAAGAAGCCGGGTGTCGCGGCAACGCCCGTCATGCTTTCCGGGCGGATGCCTGTCACATAGGGCTTGATCGCGGCGAACTCCTCAAGCTCGACGCTCTCGACCAGCCTGAGACCTTCAGCGCCGGAGGCGACCATCTGCAGGTAGATGCGCGCCGTCCGGTCGGGCTGGCGGATGGCGACGAGCTTGTAATAGCCGCGCTCCCCGGCTTGCACCGCCGTCTCGGCTCCCGTCACCCCTTCGGTACTCGATTCCCAATAGCCGCCGCTGATGACGAAGGTTGCCGTGACCGGCAGTTCACCGATCTCGTCCGCACGCACGGGAGACGAAAGGGCCAGAGCAACAAGCAGGGCAGCCGAGGTGACAACCTTCATGGGAACCTCAATCGGAAAACTGTTCGGCAATGATCCGGTCGGACCACGAACGGTCGGGGTCTGACAGGATCCGTGCTGTGGTATCTTCTGACTGTGAAATTTCCACCCTCAGCACCGATTTGACCTCAGTATGGTCGGCAACGGCATTGACCGGCCTCTTCTCCGGTTCGAGCACTTCCAGAACCACGGTCACCTTGTCCGGCAGCAGCGCCCCGCGCCAGCGCCTCGGACGGAAGGGGCTGACCGGCGTCAGCGCCAGAAGCGGCGCCTCGAGCGGCAGGATCGGGCCATGGGCCGAGAGATTGTAGGCGGTCGATCCGACGGGGGTCGCCACCATCAGTCCGTCGCAGATCAGTTCCTCCAGTCGAACCTGACCGTCCACCAGCACACGCAGTTTCGCCGCCTGGTAGGACTGGCGCAGCACCGACACTTCATTGATGGCAAGCGCGAAGGAGATTGATCCATCGGCATTGCTGGTGGTCATTTTCAACGGATGGAACTCGTTCTCGACAGCCACCGAAATCCGCTCCGGGAGATTGTCGGTCGAATAGTCGTTCATCAGGAAACCGACGGACCCGCGATTCATGCCATAGATCAGCTTGCCGGTATTCATCGTGTCATGCAGCGTCTGCAGCATGAAGCCATCGCCGCCAAGCGCCACGATGACATCGGCATCAGCAGGTTCGGTATGGCCGTAGAGACGAATCAGCTCGGCACGCGAAGCCTGGGCTTCGTCCGTGTTGGAGGCGATGAAGGCGAGCGACCGGAACGTGCGAGACATGGCGAGCCCTGATGAAATGTCGCCAAGTGGTACATGACAAATACCTGTAACCACAAGAGGTTTCGCCCCGGAATCGGTTCGGTTCCGGGTCCCGTGACTGGGCGCCCGCCGGCGTGCTTATTCACCATCTGTGCTAACCGTCCGCCGATTTTTTGCTTTACCGCAAACCGATTTCCGCCTAAACACCGGCCACTGCCCTTGTAGCTCAGTTGGTAGAGCACCTGATTTGTAATCAGGGGGTCGCGGGTTCGAACCCTGCCGGGGGCACCACTTCTCATCACATCATCGTTTTTGCCATTGTCCTTTGCGGCAGTTCTTTGGCATGGTCTCCGCCGACAGCCGAGGGAGACCTGATGCGCGAGACCTTTTATGCCGGCCTTGTTGTGGCCGCGACTGCTCTGTTCCTGCTGCCGGCCGAAAGCCGGGCCGCTGACATTAAATATGCCTGCGAAGACGGCACGGTTCTGGCAGTCGCGTTCAGCGAGGCCGTCGCCGCCATCACCATCCCCGATGGCTCAAAGTTCTCGCTGCCGCAGCAGCAGGCCGCCAGCGGCTTCTGGTATTCCGACGGTCGTTACGAGATTCGTGGCAAGGGCGAGGAGTTGCAGTTTGCCATCGGCCGCATGGCGCCGGTCACCTGCCGCAATGCAGGCGAGGATACGGGCCAGTTCGACCGTGCCACGCGTGCCGAGGTCGAGCTTGCCGAATCTGACACCGGCTTCGACAGGAAGGGCAAGCTGACCTGCCTGCGTTATCCCAATTTCGCCCTGAAGGAACTCGATCTGGGCGAGAAGGGTGCCGCCGGTATCTTTATCGCTTCGTCGGAAGGACCCTGCCAGCTCAATCCGACGCTCGACCGCAAGATCGAAGACGATACCGCCGGCTATCTCTGGGGGGCGGTTGGCCCTTACGCCTTCTTCCGCGGCGCCGACGGCTGGAACGGCGGCATGCCCTTCGTCGTCTACGACGCCCGCACCGGTACGCGGCTGATGGAGGATGTGATCGCCGGTGAGTTCTCGCTTCTGTCTCTGGCCGGAGAAGAGCTCACTTTGCGCTACCGCCGTACTTTCGCAGCCTCCTGCTCGCTGCTCGCCGCGCCCGATACCTGTGCGGCAACCATCCGCCAGGAACTTGGTCTCGCCGCCGATCGCCCCCTGCCGGACTGCCGCCCCGCCTATCAGCCGGCCATCGACGCCGATCCCAATGCCGCCAAGGATATCGAGGCATGGCCGAGCGTCATCGACTATCCCGTCGAGCGCAAGCTTTCGGCATCCGGAACCACCTTCGTGGCTGCCGATGGCGATCTCACCTGCCGCCCGGCGATGTGACGGGACGGCAGGGGCAGGCCCGACATCAGTCCTCGGCGTCGAGCCTTGCTGCCTCCTGGATGTCGCGCAAGAGATCGGGCAGGGCACTTTGCACCCGGTTCCAGCTCGGCATGAAGGGTGTCGCGTTGGGATTGTCGAGATAGACCTGGCCCGCCTCGATCAGGTTCGCCGCAAACAGCTCCACCGCCTGCTCCTCGCGATGCCGGTCGGTCGTCAGCCCGTTCATGCGTGCGTCGTGGTAGTAGGTCTCCACCAGATCGAGCGCCGTTCGGTAATAGGTCGCCTTCAGCGTCCGGAAAGAGTCATTGCCGAACACCACGCCATCGGTCGCCAGCTTGCGGTAAAGCGCCTTGGTGATGTCGATCGACATGCGCGACAGGCCTTTGGCCGCATCTTCCGGCGAGAGCGGCTGATGCTTGTGGTCATGGGCATCGGCAATATCCACCTGGCAGATCGCGTGGTTGGAATAATTGCGCCAGAGCTCTGACAGTACCCCGATCTCCAGCCCCCAGTCGGAGGGGATTCGGATGTCCGAAAGGATCTGCGTCTGCATCGCGAATTCGCCGGCCAGCGGATAACGGAAGGCCTTCAGGTAATCGATATAGGGGTGGTGACCGATCACCTTTTCCAGGCTGAGCAGCAGCGGCGTCACCAGAAGGCGGGTGACGCGGCCATTCAGTGACCGGTCGGCGATGCGCGGATAATAGCCCTTGGAAAAGACGTAAGGGAAACGCGGATTGGCGACGGGATAGACGAGCCGCGCCAGCATGTCGCGCGAATAGGTGGTGATATCGCAGTCATGCAGGGCAACCACGCCGGCCTGACGCGCGGCCAGCACATAGCCCATGCAGAACCAGACATTGCGGCCCTTTCCCGGCTGATCGGGCGACAGGTTCTCCGCCTTCAGCTTCTCGTCGACGGCGCGCATGCGTGGCCCGTCATGCCAGAGAATGGTGTGCTTCTGCGGCAGGCGAGAGAAATACTGTTTGGCGTGTTTGAACTGCGCTTCGTCTGCCTGGTCGAGGCCGATGACGATTTCGGCGATATAGGGCGCCTGCGAGAGTTCGGAGACGATGTGCTCAAGTGCGGGGGCTTCAAGCTCGGAATAGAGCGATGGCAGGATCAGCGTGATCGGTCGCGAGGCGGAAAAGACGGTAAGCTCCTTCTCCATCCGCTCCAGCGAGCGCTCCCTGAGATTGTGCAGGGTGGCAACCACGCCGTTCTGGTGAAAATCCGCCATGTCTATTCCTTTCGTCAAGGGAGCCGGTTGCGGCCGGCTCAGAGAAACCCCGTGGCAACGAGTTGATGGATCATTGTGTTCCAGCCCTCAGGACCGGATTGTTCCGAGCGCAAAATAGCCCCCTGTCTTTCCCGTTCCGTGACGGGCAGCGGGCGATGCGCGGGATTGGCGATGATGATGCCGCAGTCGGCCGCTTCGAGCATGGCGAGATCATTCGGCGCGTCACCCAGAGCAACGGTCCGGATCGTCTCGCCGGTCAGGCGCCGATAATGCGCGACAACCTCGGCCATGCGCTCGGCCTTTGACGTCTTCGGCATCAGCGTCAAGAAGCGCCCGCCCTGAACGGCGGTAAAACCCTGCGAGGACAGCAAGTCGAGGAAAGCCTCTTTCTGCGCCTCGCTCCCGGTGAAATGTCCGGGCTCCGAGAACCGCCGCTGGCGGGCAAGCGCGGCAGAAGCGACGGGCAGGCCGGTCTCGTTTGCAACGCGCTCCACATCCCAGTCGCCAAAACCCTCGAAACAGGCGTTGAGGTCTTTAGGTATTTCCCTAAGAAAGCTCCGCAAGCGACTGTAAAAACTCGGTAAATCCCTATCCCCGACGGAATCCTCGGCGTTCAGGCCGGCCAAGCCGGCGCCGTTTTCGACGATCATCGGGTGAGAAATCCCGATCGCTTCCGCAATCGGTCGCATCTCGGCTTCCGTCTTGCTGCTCGCGAGGATCACGGGAACGCCACGTGCTGCGAGCAGCTCAAGCGCCGGCCCCGCCGCCTCGAAGGAATAGCTGTCGTGGTCGAGCAGCGTCCCGTCGAGGTCGGTGAAGACGAGCTTCATCAGCCCTTGGCCGCCAGATGCTGGCGGGACGCATAAAGCGCAATCGCTGCGGCATTGGAGACGTTCAGCGACTTGATCGCGCCCGGCATGTCGAGACGGGCGAGCGCCGACACGGTCTCGCGCGTCTTCTGTCTCAGCCCCTTGCCCTCGGATCCGAGCACCAGCGCGATACGGTCGCCGGTGAGCGTCTTCTCCATCGGCGCCGGCCCTTCCGAATCGAGTCCAACCGAAAAGAAGCCGAGCTTGTGCAATTCATTGAGCGCATCGGCGAGATTCGTCACCTGGATGTAGGGGATGAGTTCCAGCGCGCCGGAGGCCGATTTCGCCAGTACGCCCGATTCCGTCGGGCTGTGCCGCTGTGTGGTGATGACCGCACCCGCATTGAATGCGACCGCCGAGCGCATGATCGCGCCGACATTATGCGGATCGGTCACCTGGTCGAGCACAAGGATCAGCGGGCTGTCCTTCAGCGCCTCCAGCCGGCGAACGGGCAGGGGGCGGGTTTCCAGCATCACGCCCTGGTGGATCGCTTCGGGTCCGAGGATCTTGTCGAGATCCTGCGGTGTCACCGTCTCGAAGGGGATGCCGAGGTTTTCCACAGATCCGATTTCGAGCCTGGCCAACGCATTCTGCGTTGCCGAAAGCTTGATCAGCTTACGCTCGGGGTTCTCCAGAGCGGCGCGAACGGTGTGCAGCCCGTAGAGCAGAACCTGCTCGGGCGCGAGCTTCGGCGGCGTCCAGTCGGCATTGCTCTTGCGCGGCTTCTGGGGCCCTGGTGTGGGGATTTCGCCGCGTTCTCGCTTGGCGTCGCGCACCTGTCGGCGCAGCGTCGCATAATGGGTGTCACGGGCGGTTTTGTCGGTTTTCGGATCTTTTGCCATGCGCCCTTATAGCGGCGGGCAGGGGGCGGGCATAGACCCGCACGCAAATTCGGGGCCATACATGGCGCATGTCGGGCTCATGAAACTTTTCGGAATTTTTCGTCAAACTTCGTGTTGACATGAGCCGGTTGGGCCGTCATATACCCGCCGCAGATCAGGGGGCGACGCACTCTGGTCGGGACTAGAAAGCTTGGTCGCCAGATCCGGACGAAAGAATGGAGAGATGCCCGAGTGGTTAAAGGGGACGGACTGTAAATCCGTTGGCTCAGCCTACGTTGGTTCAAATCCAACTCTCTCCACCATTCGTCCTCGGATCTGAAAATGCGGGTATAGCTCAATGGTAGAGCAGCAGCCTTCCAAGCTGAATACACGGGTTCGATTCCCGTTACCCGCTCCAGACCGGACAATCACTAAGCCAAAGAATTCGAACGATTTTCCAGCTTCAGCTCGGCTTACGGCAGGATCTTTCCGCAGCGTGAGGTTTTGGTGCGGTAAATCGTGCTTTTCGGCCTCCGGAAGGCCAATCAATTAAGGCTTGCGCATTGCGCACGAAAGCCTTAAACGGCGGGACCAAACCGGTTCGCCGGGGCAACCCCGTTTCGTTCACAGGAAGCATTCAAATGGCAAAGAGTAAGTTTGAGCGCAACAAGCCGCACGTCAACATCGGCACGATCGGCCACGTCGACCACGGCAAGACGTCTCTGACGGCAGCGATCACCAAGTATTTCGGTGAGTTCAAGGCCTACGACCAGATCGACG
>JAPZUE010000071.1 GCA_027533385.1 Rhizobium sp.
CAAAGCAATCTCGCTGCCGCTACCAGTATTCTCGCCGGGTTAGTATTAAATCGAGAGACGATTAAAAAAATCCTTCGGAGTGACATTATGAGAGAATCCGTCATCTATCAAGATATTTTAGAGGAAGGCAGAGAGGAAGGCAAAGAGGAAGGCAAAGAGGAGGGTAAAGAGGAAAAAGCTCGGCAAATTGCCCTAAAAATGCTATCTGCTGGTTTTTCTATCCCAGAAATCGCCCGATTTACCGATTTATCCCCCGTAACTATCGAGCAATTACAATCGAGAGACGATCAAAAAAATCCTTCGGAGTGACATTATGAGAGAATCCGTCATCTATCAAGATATTTTAGAGGAAGGCAAAGAGGAAGGCAAAGAGGAAGGCAAAGAAGAAAAAGCTCGACAAATTGCCCTAAAAATGCTATCTGCTGGTTTTTCTATCCCAGAAATCGCCCGATTTACCGATTTATCCCCCGTAACTATCGAGCAATTACAGAGACGGCAGCACAATTAAAGCTTTTAACCGCAAAGGGTGGGGAATTAGGAAAATTTCGGCTCATCTCCCCACTCCACACCGATTAACCACGTTTAGCGAGGCGACGCACCACTAAACCGCCCCCTAGTATGCCTAATCCGATAATACCAGAAGGTTCGGGCGTTCTGAATACCTGTACGCGATTGTTGTCCATATCGGCTACATAGATATTACCACCGCTACCGACAGCGATACCGTAGGGGAAACTGAACTCACCGTCCCCCGGACCAGAGCTACCGAAAGCGGACAGGAAGTCACCATTGGGTTTGAATACCTGTATGCGATCGTTGAACGTATCGGTTACATAGACATTACCGCTGCTATCGACAGCGATACCGTAGGGGCTATTGAACTCACCGTTCCCCGTACCGAAGCTACCGAAAGTGGACTGGAGGACACCAGTGGAGTTGAATACCTGTACGCGATTGTTGAACGTATCGGCTACATAGATATTACCACCGCTACCGACGGCGATACCGTAGGGGCTGGAGCTACCGAAAGCGAACTGGGGGACACCAGTGGAGTTGAATACCTGTACGCGATTGTTGCCCGAATCGGTTACATAGATATTACCACCGCTATCGACCGCAATACCGTAAGGGTCATTGAACTGACCGTTCCCCGAACCTTGGCTACCGAAAGCAAACCAGAAGAGACCACCTGGTTTGAATACCTGTACGCGATCGTTGAACGTATCGGCTACATAGATATTACCAACGCTATCGACCGCGATACCGTAAGGGTCATTGAACTGACCGTTCACCGCACCGACGCTACCGAAAGCAAACCAGAAGAGACCACCTGGTTTGAATACCTGTACGCGATCGTTGAACGTATCGGCTACATAGATATTACCACCGCTATCGACCGCGATACCGGTGGGGGAACCGAACTCACCGTCCTCCGTACCTTCGCTACCGAAAGCGAAGTAAAAATTGGCCGCAGTGGCACTGCTGGCAATACTAATACATCCGATCGCAGTGGCCGTGACTAGGGAAAAGGATTTCAGCAGAGCCTTTGATAAGCTATGTTTCTCCCCCTCCCCGTGATTGATAACTTTAGATAGGGACATAAAACTTCAGAAAATTTGCTCCAATTATACCCCTTCCTCTAGCAATTGTCAAGAAATTTCTGGGAAGATGTAACAAATTTGCCGAGATTTATACAATTAGTCGATGATTAGAACTGAATTTTGCCGATAATGTATTCCGCGCCACGATTCTCTTCGGCAAAAGTTACGGCGAATACAGGATGTGAACACCGGCGACCGAGGGTATCCTAGGAGAAACGGAAAGTAATCCCTGACGATGTTTGATAATATTTGTAAATTTATTGCCGAAAACTTCTCCGATGATCTAGCCACTTGGTTATTGGGTTCTCCCCTCTCCTTAACCGTCCTCGACCCGACGGAATTACAATTAGACCCCATTCGTGCCGATTCCCTA
>JAPZUE010000100.1 GCA_027533385.1 Rhizobium sp.
ACGCGAAAGGATCAAACGCGACACCATCAAACAGCGCCGCTTGAACCACCAAGCCAAAGCGGCTTAAATCAACCCGCAATCCGAGCCGGAAACTCCGTTCTTCCAGAGCCCCAAAAGTCTCAAATCATTCGACGACGGACAATCATCACGTCAATCGGATTGTCCTGCAAGATTGACAAGGCTTCTGCCGCTGTTCCCGTGTTCGGCCCATAGCCGCCAATCACGACGGTCGACACGAGCGGCGGCTCCTAGAGGGCGACCTTCCGCTAGAATCTGATTTTGTTCTATACGCTTCAGGGATATCGCCGTCTTGCGGCCTCTATCGTTATCCTTGGCTTGAATCTGCCGCGAGTTGAACTCAATCAACGCGTTCTTCGGAAGCCGGGTCGAACAGATGCACTTGGTTCGGTTCAAGCGAAAGTTGGACACTTTGACCCGGCGAAGCTGCGGAGCCTGTGCGGGCTTCACGAAGGACCATGGGTCCGATGGCCGTTGACACGGTCAGGATCATTTCGTGACCAAGGTTCTCCACGTGCTCTACAGCCCCCGTCAGCCCGGTTTCTGATCCTTGCGGGGACAGGCGCAAATGCTCGGGCCTTTGGCCGAGGATAATCGTCTTTAGTCGGGCGGCGGAGGGCGGCAGGTCAATCTGCTGGTTGCCGAAGTAGACTGCGCCGCCCTCGACGGGAAGGGTGACGACGTTCATGCGCGGTGTGCCGATGAAGCGCGCCACGAAGAGGTTGGCGGGGCGGTGATAGACCTCGTCTGGCGTGCCGTATTGCATCAGGTTTGCCTTGTGACCCGCGGCCAGCGGGGCCAGGACGGCAATGCGGTCGCCCATCGTCATGGCCTCGGTCTGGTCGTGCGTGACGTAGACCATTGAGGCGCCTTGCGTGCGGTGGAAGCGTACGATCTCGGCACGCATCGCGGTGCGGAACTCGGCATCAAGGTTCGAGAGGGGCTCGTCGAAAAGGAATACGCCCGGTCGACGGAGGATAGCACGCGCAAGGGCGACGCGCTGGCGCTGACCGCCGGACAGGGCGCCGGGGCGCTTATAAAGATGGTCGGAGAGGCCCACGACTGAAGCGACATCGGCCACCTTCCGGTCGATCTCTGCCTTTCCCTCGCCCCGGATTTTCAGGCCGAAGCCAAGGTTTCCCGCCACGGTCATGTTGGGAAACAGGGCATAGCTTTGGAAGACCATGGCGATGTCGCGCGCGGCGGGGTCGGCGTCGTTCATCCGCTTGCCGCCAATCTTCATGTCACCTGAACTGATCCCTGCAAGCCCCGCGATCGACCGCAGGATGGTGGATTTGCCGCAGCCTGACGGGCCGACAAGCACGACGAACTCGCCATCATAGACCGTCAGCGATAGGTCCTTGACGACCGGCACCAAGCCAAAGCTGATTCCGACATTCTGAAACTCGACTGCTGCCATATCAGGCCCTCCGGATAAGGTTGTTCATTTCACCGCCCCAAGGCTGAGACCGCCCACGATCTGGCGCTGTGCCAGCACCGCGAAGATCAGCATCGGCAGCATCGAGGTGATGGCTGCGGCCGAGAGCGCACCCCAATCGATCGAGGCGTAGCCTCGATAGGCTGCGACGGCCAAGGTCACGGTCTGCGCCTTGTCGAAGGTCAGGCCAAGCGCGATGGCAAGTTCGTTCCAGATGCGGATCGTGTTGAGAATCGCCGTGGCTGCGATGCCCG
This sequence comes from Rhizobium sp., assembly GCA_027533385.1. Classification (GTDB taxonomy): domain Bacteria; phylum Pseudomonadota; class Alphaproteobacteria; order Rhizobiales; family Rhizobiaceae; genus Allorhizobium. The sequence goes on from JAPZUE010000100.1 coordinate 1,711, forward strand.
GTGCCGCCATTGGCAGATAGACACGCAACAGGATTTGCCAGCTTTTCGCCCCCTCCAGCCGTGCGGCCTCATAGAGCGCGAAAGGCACGTCGGCAAAGAAGGCGCGCATCATCCAGATGGTGAAGGGCAGCGTGAAGGTCTGATAGACCAGCGCGAGGCCGAAGACCGAGTCGTAAAGCCCGGTCGCCTGGAACAACCCATACATCGGGATGACGAACAGGAATTCGGGCAGCATGTAGGACAAAAGTAGCCAAGCGAGGATCGCGCCCCGCGCGGGCACCCTGCGCTGGTTCAGCGCAAAGGCAGCCGGAATGCCGATGACGAAGGCCATCAGGTTGCCGAGGAGCGCCGCGAAGACGCTGTTGAAGAAGCCCTTGATGAAAGCCGCGTCGCCCCAGACCTTGGCATAATGGTCCCAAATCGGGACGAAGATCAGCTTCGGTGGCATGGCAAAGGCATCGGCCTGGGTTTTGAGCGAGATGCCCATGATCCACAGGATCGGGAACAGGCTGAGGAACCCAGCAAGGATCAGGATGGTGTAGGACAGGATCGTGGCACGTCTTGCGCGGGTCATTCGGCGCCTCCGGTCCGGCGGTCCAGTGCGCCATAGGCGGTGCAGATGGCGAAGATCAGCGCAGAGAAGATCACGACGATGGCTGCGGCCTCGCCAAAGTTCGAGAATTTGAAAGCGGTCTGATAGGTCAGCGTCTGGACCGCCTCGGTCGCACGCAGGGGTCCGCCGCCGGTCAGGCCGAAGACGAGGTCGAAGACCTTGAGCGTATCGATCAGCCGGAAAACCACGACCGTCACGATCACCGGGCGCAGCATAGGCAAAGTCAGATAGCGAAACATCTGCCAGCCGTTTGCCCCTTCAAGCCTTGCGGCCTCGAACGGTTCTTCGGGCAGGCTTTTCAGCGCCGCGGCGAGGATGATGAAGACAAAGCCGGTCTGCCACCAGGTTTCAACCATTACGAGGCTGGCCATCGCGGTGCTGGTGGAGCCAAGCCAGTTCGGCTCAGGCAGGCCGACCCCGGCAAGCGCGGCGTTGATCACGCCAAAGGTGGGGTCAAGAAGGACCTTCCAGACAAGCGACACAGCAATGCCCGAGACCATCAAGGGCAGGATCATCAGCACGCGGAAGATGCCAGCGCCGCGCGTCACGCGGTTGGCCGCAAGTGCAAGGATCATCCCAAGCGTTAGTTCGACCAGAACTGCTGAAATTGCAAAGGTCACCGTGTTCATCAGAGCAATCACAAAAGAGCCCTTGAGCCAAAGCAACTTGAAGTTCTTTAGCCCAGAGAAGACCGAATCCCCGCCCCAGGTCCAGTCATGCAGCGACATCCAAAGCACGGTTGCGATTGGGTAAAGCGTGCAGGCCCCCAGTACCAGGACCGTCGGCAAGACATAGGGCCAGAGATTCGGTTGAGATGGCGCGATACCCTGTGCCATGAACGATCCTTTCGGAATGAGGCGTAATGCCCCGCCGGAATAGTTTCCGGCGGGGCGAATTGTGTTACTGCATAACTTCCGGTGCAACAGCCTGCAACGTGGCAACTGCGGCAGCCGGGTCTTCGCCAGCATAGATTGCGTGGATAGCATCGACGATAACCAGAACCACCTCGCCCCAGCCTTGTTTGAAGACCATGGTCGGGCGGGTATGCTGCAGTTGTGCGCTGACCGCATCTACATAACCCGGCGCAAAACCCGCGACATATTCAGGGCTGGCCCAGGTCGAGGTGCGAGTGGCGCCGCCGGTCTTCAGGCCAAAGGTTGCGTCCATCTCTTTTGAAGTCGCCCATTGCATGAAGAGCCAGGCGGCCGTCTTCTTCTGCGAGTTTTCGGCCATCGACAGGCCCCAGGCCCAGTGGCCGCTGACGCTGACACCATCGGTGGCGGGCAGCACGGCATAGCCGACCTTGCCCGCAACGGCTGAGTTTGCGGCATCTTCAAAGCCTGGACCAAAGACGCTGGCATCGACAAAGAACGCAGCCTTGCCTTGCGCGAAGTAGCGGCTGGCATCTTCCCAGCCGAAGGACAGTGCATTCTCGGGACCAGCTTTCAGCAGGCCCGCATAATGCGCGAGGCCGGCCGCGATGCGCGGATCGTCAAAGCGCGGCTTGTCCCACGCGCCGTCGAACCAGATGTTATAGGGAAGCGGGGCTTCGGCTTCGCCCCAGGCGTTCAGCACGATCCCGGTCATGGTGTCGACCAGGCTGCCCGACCGCTGGCCGCGCATGACCGACCCAAAGGCCTCGCCTGCGCCTTCATCGGTGACTTTCTGGGCGCCGGCCACTAGGTCATCCCAGGTGGCCGGAAGCGTGCCGCCAAGGTGCTTGGCGAGCAGATCCTTATTGTAGAACAGGATGTAGGCTTCCATCGAGATCGGGATCGCATACTGCTGTGCCGCTGCATCGCCGGGCGGGAAGCTCGCGCCCTGCAACAGTGCGGGCGAGAAATCGGCAAAGTCATAGGTCGCGTCGGTCAGCGCGGCGTCGTTGATGTAGGGCGTCAGCGGAGCGACGCCGCCGACATTGACCTGTTCATAGATCGCAGCGTCCATCAGGGTCATGAAGACGTCGGCAACCGGCTCTTCCGAGCGGATCGCAAGGTTGGCGCGGTCCAGGTACAGGTCCTCGGCAAAAGCCGTGACGTTGACCTTGATGCCGGTCAGGGCTTCGAACTCGGCCAGGTTCTCGCGCACGCCAGCGGTCCAGGGATGTTCGCTGGCCAGAAGGGTGATCTCGGTGCCCGAGGCCTGCTTCCAGTCAAAGGCGAATGCAGGGGCAGTGGATGCCGCAGCCGAGAGCATCAGCGTGGCGGCCAGCAGTCTTGTCGTCATGGGATGTGTCTCCGTTGTGGCATGCCTATTTTGGGATCGGTTCAGTCATCATGTTGACAGGTTGTTATGACATGATTATGTGCAGATAGCATATCGACAGTGCTGGCGCAATCCGGATTCTTGGCGTCCTATAGCCGGGCCAGACAGCACGAGGAGCACGGAATGACGACGGATACACGGGAACGGCAGGCCATTCGGCGCAGCAGCAATGTGCCTGCCTATAACCAATTGGCTGAGATTCTTGAGCAGCAGATCGCTGCCCTGACGGATGAGGAGCGCGCCCGCGCTTTGCCGTCCGAGGGTGACCTGTCGCGCCAGTATGGCCTGTCACGAATCACGGTCCGTCAGGCCTTGAAGACGCTTGAGGCCAAGGGGCTGGTCTATTCGGCGCAAGGTCGGGGGTCATTTCCCACAATGCCGCGCTTAAAGGGTATCTCGGGGTTCCACAGCTTTACCTCGGAAGTTCGCCGCAACGGGCAAGAGCCCTCGACCCGAATCCTTGCAACGACCGAAGTGGATGGGCTTCCAAAGTCCATCACCGAAAAGCTGTCCGTGACCGAGGATGAGAATAGCCCTCAGGTCCACTTGCGCCGCCTGCGGCTGATCGACGGTGTGCCGATTGCAGTAGAGGATGCCTGGCTGCCAAAAGCGCTGTTCCCCGATTTGGCACCTGCTGATTTCAACGACGGCTCACTTTATGCCTTGTTGGCTGATCGCTGGGGGTTGGAACCGGCGTGGACCGACGCGTTGATCGAACCTGACCTTGCGTCGCCAGAGGTGTCCAAGCTTCTGGACATCGAAACCGACGATCCTGTGCTGGTGGCCTGGCGCGTCACGGTGACCGCCGAAGACAAGGTGTTCGAACGCGTCCGCTCGATCTATCGCCCCGGCTTTTCCCTGCGCGTCGCGCGCTATCGGTTGGGTTGATCATGACCAAAGGCGCGGCAATCGGACTGGATATCGGCGGGGGCAGCACCAAAGTGGGGCTGATCTCGCAGGATGGGCAGCTCTTGGCATCGCACCGTGTGGTGCTGGCCGAGGGCGCCGAGTTCCCGGCTATCTTGGCCGACTATCGTGCGGCAATTGCCGCCCTGAGGGCCGAGGGGTTGCCAGTGGGTATTGCTTATCCGGGGCATATCGACCGAGCCCGGGGAATTGGCCTGAACTCGAACGTTCCGGCACTGGATGGCCACCCATTGGCAGCAGCCTTGGCGGGGGGGGCGGGCCCGGCCGCCATACTGAACGATGCCGACGCTGCGGCGGTGGCCGAGGCCCTGCATCACCCGGAAGGTCGCGAAGGGCGGATGCTGATGGTCACCCTGGGCACCGGGGTTGGCGTTTCGATGATTGTCGCGGGTCGACCGCTGGAAACGGCAGGCGGGACGCTGGGCGATTCCGGGCATGTCAACGTCGACCCTTCGGCGCGGCACCGCTGTCGGCAGGGCTGCACCGGTTGTCTTGAATCCGTGGCCTCGGCAGAAGCGCTGGAGCGTGACGGCACGCTGATGGCCAGCATCGGCGAAAGCCCAGCCTTAGCCTCCGAAGCGGATGCTGCGGGAACGGTCTCGGCATCTGCCGTCTGCCGCGCTGCGTTGGCGGGCGATCCCGGTGCGCAACGTCTGATCGGCCAAATGGCCGACTGGCTGGGCATGGCCGTGGCCAGCTGGCGAGCAAGCTTTCATCCCGACCTGATCGTCTTTGGGGGCGGGCTGTCCGTGCTGGGACAGCCCTTCATCGACCAGATCCGTGACCGTGCCGATGAGCGATCACTCCCCTTTCTCTCGGCGCATTGCCGCCTGACCCTCGCCCGTTTGGGCAATGACGCGGGGATGATCGGTGCGGGTCTTGCCGCGCTGACCCCCTGAACCAAAAGGAAGCCCAATGTCTGACGCCTATCTCGCCGAAATTGCCGAACAGTTCGGCATTCTTGACCGTCTGGGTCAGGGTTTTGATGCAACGTGCGGCGCTGCGCTGGCGCAGGCTCATGCCGATCTTGACGGAGGCCGGTTCGATCGGGTGATCCTGACGGGCATGGGCGGGTCGCTGCATGGCGCGCATCCCGCACATCTGGCGCTTTCGCGTGCCTTGTCCATCCCGGTTCTATTGTGGGAATCGGGCGAACTGACCCAGCAAGCCCCCGACACCGTCACCCCGCGAACCCTGTTGATCGCCATTTCACAATCGGGCGAAAGCGGAGAAGTCCGGCGTCTGACCGAGGCTGCAACCCGTCCGGCCTGCGTTATCTCCATCACCAACGGCGCGGACAATGCCCTTGCCCGTTGGGCCGACATCGCCGTGGCAACCCATGCCGGACCGGAACGCACGGCCTCGACCAAGACCTATACCGCAGGGCTGGCCGCGACCCATCTGGTCGTCGCCCATCTGACGGGCAAGGCACAGGGTGCTGCGAATGACGTGCGCGCGCTGTCGCGGACCGTGGCTGACCTCATCAAGCGAATGCCTGCTGAAGCAGAAGCCGCCGCCCGCCACCTTGGCCACACCGCGCCCCTGACGGTGATCGGTCGCGGCGACAGCTATGCCTCGGCCGCGATGGCTGCCCTTCTGACCGAGGAAGCCGCGAAACTGCCTTGCGAGGCGCTGACGGGTGGGCAGTTCCGCCATGGCCCGCTGGAACTTGTCCGCGATGGGTTCCGCGCCGTCGTCTATCTTGGCGAAGGTGCCGCGCGCCCCTTGACCGAGGCGCTGGTGGATCGCATCGCAGCCCTTGGCGGGCGCGTGGTTGCGATCGGCACCAACCCCGGCCCGGCCACGGATGCCGTTCTGCCCATTGCCCTTCCGCAGGTTGCCGCGGGCCTTCTGCCAGTGCTGGAAATCCTGCCCGTCCAGTTCCTTGTGATCCCGCTGGCCATCGCGCGGGGGTTTGAGCCTGCGGCATTTCTGAACGCGCAGAAAATCACGACGGGGGAATGACCTGATGCCCATCCAGAGCAGCCTGCCAAAGGGCGACTATGACTATCTTATCATCGGCGCGGGATCGGCGGGCTGCGTACTGGCGGCCCGCCTAACCGAAGACCCGCTGACCCGTGTCTGCCTGATCGAGGTCGGACCCCGTGACCGGAGCCTGTTTATCCACATGCCCGCCGCGCTGACCATGCCGATCGAAAGCAAGGTCTGGAACTGGCAATACGTGACCGGCCCCGAACCACATCTGAACAACCGCACCATCGGTCAGGCACGCGGGCGGGGGCTAGGCGGCAGCTCCTCGATCAACGGCATGGTTTGGGTGCGCGGCCACAAGTCCGACTATGACCAGTGGGAAGCCGAGGGGCTGAAGGGCTGGTCCTTTGCCGACTGCCTGCCCTACTTCAAGAGGATGGAGAGTTTTGAAGGCGGGCGCGATCCCAACCGGGGCGGCGATGGCCCGCTGAAGATCACCCGAAGCCGCGCAGCGCATCCGTTCTACGAAGCGTTCTTGCGCGCAGGTGAAGCTTTTGGCCTGCCAGTCGCAAAAGACTACAACAGCGCCGAAATCGAAGGGCTTCATGTCACCCAAGCGACGATCTCGGGCGGTCGGCGGCAAAGCACGGCGGTCGCTTATCTGCATCCCGTAGCCCATCGCCCGAACCTGACGGTTCTGACCGGCTGGCGCGCTGACCGTGTGCTGATGGAGGGTGACCACGCCACCGGCGTTGCCCTGCGGCGAGGTCGCGAGACGGCCGAGCTGCATGCAGGGCGCGAAGTGATCCTCTCGGCGGGCACTATCGGCACGGCGCATCTGATGCTGCTGTCCGGTATCGGCCCGGCCGACCACCTGCGCGCCAGCGGCGTGACGGTGCGCCATGATCTGCCCGGCGTGGGCGAGAACCTGCAGGATCACTTCGTCGCCTCGCTGATGTTCCGCGCCTCGGGCACGCGCAGCATTGCCTCGGACCTGTCACTTTGGAACCGCCCGCGTATCGGCCTTGAATGGCTGCTAACCCGCGGCGGTCTGGGCGCCACCAGTTTCTTCGAGGTGGGCGCCTTCTTCCGCAGCGGCCCCGGGGCGGCCTATGCCAACATGCAGCATGAGTTCCTGCCCTTCCTTGCCGATTTTCAGGCGGGCCGGGTGCGGATCGACCATGGCTATCAGTATTTTCTTAGCCAGATGCGCCCGAAAAGCCGGGGCTGGCTGCGCCTGCGCAGCGCAGATCCCGATACCCACCCCGAAATCGTCTTCAATTACCTCGACGATCCCGCCGATGCCGAGGAAATGCTAGATGGCCTTGCCCAGACCCGCGACATGGCGCGCCAAGCGCCTTGGGCTGCCATGGGTGGTACCGAGATCGCACCGGGGCCGGACGTGCGCTCCCGAACTGAGGCCCTGGCCTGGATGCGCAGCATCGGCAACACCGAGCATCACCCGGTTGGCACCTGCCGCATGGGTCATGACGCCATGGCGGTGACAGACGGCGAGGGCCTGGTGCGCGGCCTGACAGGGCTGCGGATCGTGGACGGCTCGATCCTGCCATACATCCCGACCGCCAACGTCAACGCGCCGATCATCATGGTCGCCGAAAAGATCGCCGACCGTATCCGTGGCCGCCAGGCTTTGGCGCGGGAAACCCTTCGGCCCACAAGCTGACGACAGCAAAGGACGAACAAGATGCTGCAGGATTTTATCGCCGCCGAAGGCGGAAACGGTCAGATCACGATCAGCGATCAAGAGGCCACGATTACCGCCAAGGCCCGGACCGACTGGTTCTTCCATCCCGACGGGTCTTCGCGCCAAGCCAATGTGCCGTCGCTTGTTCTCGAGACGACCGCTCCCGAGGTCAGCCTTGCCGCAAAGGTTTCCGTCGGTTTTGTGGGCACTTACGATGCGGGGGCACTGTTCTTAGACACCGGCCTTGACCATTGGGCCAAACTGGCCTTCGAGCTATCGCCCCAAGGCTTCCCCACGATCGTCAGCGTTGTGACAAAGGGCACGTCGGACGATTGCGACGGTCCGCGCCACCCCGCCGACGCAGTCTGGCTGCGTCTGCATGTGCGCGGCGGGATTGTCGCCTTCCACTTCTCCGAAGACGGCCAATTCTGGCGCTTCAACCGTACCTTTTCGCTGCCCCGTAGCCCCGGCGCTGCGATCCGCCTAGGCCTTTCTGCTCAGGCCCCAAGAGGCGAAGGTTGCACCGCCCGGTTCACCGAGGTCAAATTGCGACATATGCCCCTGATCGACTTTCGTGATGGAAGTTGAACGAGGCTAGGCAACACCCTCATTAGAACATCATTCAGTGTACGAACTTCTGTTGGTCAGCAGTCCGCCCACTCGGGCTGAGAGTTTCCGCAGTTCTGCGCATAGCTTGACCAACTTTGCTCCCAAAGCGGTCGCTGACTTGAACCGCCCCGGCTTTACCGAAGACCGTTTGGTTTAAGTTATGCGGCCGTAGCTGGTGCGTCCAGCATGGCGTAGTATCGTTCTTCTGCCTCTGCAGGTGGGATATTCCCGATGGGCTCCAGAAGGCGGCGGTTGTTGAACCAGTCGACCCATTCGAGCGTGGCGAATTCCACGGCTTCGAAGTTGCGCCATGGTCCTCGCCGATGGATGACCTCGGCCTTGCAAAGACCATTGATCGTTTCGGCGAGAGCATTGTCGTAACTGTCGCCAACGCTTCCGACAGACGGCTCGATGCCCGCCTCCGCCAGCCGTTCGGAATAGCGAATGGACACGTATTGGGCAGATTCAACCGGTCGCCGCAACACCCCAAACTTGGAGGTGTTTATGGTGACGGGAAGACGGAAGTCGGAGCGATCAACGCGGCGCAAATTGTCCTCGCCAGGTCGACCACCGGTGTGGCAGCGTGAAAACCTGTGCCGGTTCTGGCAAGGAGTGTCGGCAGGTCTGTCGAGTGAAGAAGCAGCCGTCGAAGCCGGCGTTTCCGGCCCTGTTGGTATCCGGTGGTTTCGGAGTTCAGGTGGCATGCCTCCCACACATCTTTCGCCTGCAGCGGCGCCACTCACGGGCCGCAACCTGACTTTCCGGGAACGTGAGGAAATTGCTTTGGAATGCGCTCGGGGCAGTGGCATTCGTGCCATCGCACGGAAGCTGGGACGGTCGCCCAGCACGATCTCTCGCGAGATCAGGCGCAACTCGGCGACACGGAGCGGAGACTTCGACTATCGGGCCACTACTGCACAATGGCATGCTGATCGAGCCGCACGTCGACCGAAGACAGGAAAGCTGGCAACCAATGCGGCGCTTCGTGACTACGTGCAAGACCGGCTTGCCGGGCTCATAGCCACGCCCGACGGCATCGCCTTCGATGGCCCCGTCGTGGTATGGAAAGGAAGGCGTGCTGTTCATCGGCAAAATCGACGCTGGTCCAAAGCCTGGAGCCCTGAACAGATTGCGCGGCGTCTAGTGCTGGATTTCCCTAAGGACCCGACCATGCGCATCAGCCACGAAGCCATCTACCAGGCGCTCTACATTCAGGGCCGAGGTGCCTTGAAGCGGGAGCTATCTGCTTGCCTTCGTTCCGGACGAGCGCTGCGGCTGCCTCGCGAACGTGCTCGTAGCCGTGGCAAATCCTTCCTGACCGATGCGTTGATGATTAGCGATCGTCCGTCCGAGATCGGCGAAAGAGCGGTACCCGGCCATTGGGAAGGTGATCTTATTCTTGGGCTCGGCAGCTCAGCAATCGGTACGCTGGTGGAACGGACGACACGGTTCACAATGCTCCTGCACCTCCCACGCATGGAACGTCATGGGATGGACAAGTCTGTCAAAAACGGTCCAGCGCTTGCCGGTCATGGGGCCGAAGCCGTCCGCGACGCGATAGCTGGCACCATCATGGATCTACCAGCACACCTTCGCAGATCACTGACCTGGGACCAGGGAGCGGAGATGGCTCAGCATGCTCGACTGCGCATCGACACTGGGCTCGATATCTACTTCTGCGACCCTCAAAGCCCCTGGCAGCGCGGCAGCAACGAGAACACCAACGGCCTGCTGCGTCAGTACTTTCCAAAAGGGACGGATCTCAGCCAGTATGGCATCGACGAATTAAGCGCCGTAGCCCATGCGCTCAATAGCAGACCACGCAAGACGCTGGGCTGGCGCACACCTGCAGAGGCGCTCGACGGTTTGCTCAAATCAGATATGATCGAGGGTGTTGCGGCGACCGGTTGAATCTGCCTTGCGAGCCGCGGTCCGAATGATGGACCAGCCCGCCAAGTTTGACGGGTCGCCGGTCATGAAGCGCCTGGTCGAGGGCATTGAGGACGAATCCCGCGTGCGCCGTTCGACTGACCCGCCAGCCAACGATACGGCGGGCGAAGGCATCAACCACGAAGGCCACGTAAACGAAGCCCTGCCAAGTCGCGACATAGGTGAAATCGGATAACCACAGCATGTTCGGCGCTGGAGCGAAGAACTGTCGGTTCACCCGGTCTAGCGGGCATGGAGCGGACTTGTCCGACACGGTGGTTTTGAATGGCTTGCCGCGAATGACGCCTTGAAGACCCATCATTCTCATAAGCCGAGCGACGGTGCAGCGGGCGATGTGGTAACCTTCTCGCTGCAACTGCCGCCAGACTTTGCGCACGCCATAGACCTGGAAGTTCTCGTTGAACACCCGGCGTATCTCGACTTTCATGGCAATATCATTCCGTTCGCGGGCCGATAGGCGATCCACGTCTGTGCGCTTGGCGACGACCTCATAATAGGTGGATGGGGCAATCGGCAGCAGTCTGCAGATCGGCTCGACCCCGAGCACCGAGCGGTGTTCGTCGATGAAGGAAATCATCGCTTCAGTGGGCGGTCGAGCTCCGCCTGGGCAAAATATGCCGAGGCTTTGCGCAAAATCTCGTTCGCCTGACGAAGCTCGCGGTTCTCCCGTTCCAGAGCCTTCATCTTCTCCGCCACGTCGCTTGGCAAACCTGCACGCTTGCCACTGTCGACCTCGGCCTTCTTCACCCATTCATGGAGCGTATGCGCTGAACAACCGATCTTGGCGGCAATCGAAGAAACCGCAGCCCACCGGGACGGATGCTCGGCCTCGTGTTCCGCCACCATTCGAACGGCGCGGGCGCGGACTTCAGGGGAAAATTTGTTCGTCGTTTTGCTTGTCATAGACCCTACTTCTCACGAGTTGGGGTCTCCGGCAAAGCCGGTGCGGTTCATTAACGCTTGCTAAACTACTACCGATTATGGTTAACGAAAGCAAAATTGGTATCCCCACCGATGAAAAGACTTGTGGTCATTGCGTCCCTCTCTGTCATCACCACCGGTTTGTTGGGATGTTCACAAACACAGAAGTTTGCGCCACCAGAAGTCAGAATTCCCGACCGCTTTTCAACAGGCTCGATAGCTGCGACCAATGGGGATCCACGTCTGCATGCGTGGTGGCGTGGGTTTGACGATCCCGTCATCGATGGTCTCATGCGCCAAGGCATGAAGGAAAACCTATCGATTGAGCAGGCGCAACAAAGGCTTGATATCTCGCGGCTTAGAGGAGTGCTCGCTTCATCCAGTTATTTCCCCCAGATGGAAGCCAGTGCCTCGGCGAGCCGGTCGTCGGAAACTGCGAATGGAAACACGCAGCTTGCTCTGTCGACTGGCGGAGGCGTTGTTTCGTAGATGTGGCTCGAACTCTCGGGATCAAGACTGTCGCAGAGTACGTTGAAAATGCCGATACGCTTGCAAGCCTAGCCTCTATCGGGGTGGACTATGCCCAAGGTTTTCACATTCATAAGCCCGAACCACTGTTCGATTTTTTTACGCCCGAACCTGCTAATCCCTAGACGTTGGGTCGTTATTGGAGATGGAGCTTAGAGCACGTTCTTGTTTGCTTTTGAGACGGTCCTCAGCGGCAAGCCTTTCTGTGACTGGTTTTGCAAGTCTCCGTGCGATCAGGCCCCCGCAACCAAAAAATCTCCCAAATCATCCAACACGCATAACACACGCCTAAGAGCGTCACCATAACCCGCAAGCAGCGCGTGCTTTTGGGCCGCTCCATAGATCTCGTCCCATGCAATGCCAACCATCAGGT
>JAPZUE010000108.1 GCA_027533385.1 Rhizobium sp.
CGTAAGCCCCCGGTGAGGGCCGTCTTGCGAGGTTGATGCGAACATCGGAAGTCCTAGTGCAAACACTAGGAGTAGTCCTATGACCAAGCATCCGATTGAAGTGATCACGTCTGTGGAGCGCCGGCGGCGCTGGTCTCGCGAGGACAAGGAGCGGCTCGTTGCGGCCTGCCTTGAGCCTGGTGCGGTTCTTTCCGAGATTGCCCGTGCGGCCGGTATCCACGTCAGCCAGCTCTTTCGGTGGCGCAAGGAACTCTGCCGGATCGAGGAGCCGTCGCTTCAGGTGGCGAACACCTTGGTGCCCGTGATCGTGTCGGAGGCCGCGCCGGCAGCCCAGCCCGCCGCCTTAGAAGCGCCAGCCCCATCGCAGTCCCGCCGGAAGCGTAGCGATGTGACGATTGAGCTGGGCCGCGGTCGCCGTGTCCGTGTGGACAGCGACATAGACACGGAGGCGCTTGGCCGCATTCTCGATTGTGTGCTGGGTCGGCGATGATCCCGGTTCCTGCTGGAGTGAAGGTCTGGTTGGCGACCGGCCATACGGACATGCGCAAAGGCTTTCCCGGTCTGTCGCTGATGGTGCAAGAGACGCTGAAGCGCGATCCGATGTGCGGGCATCTGTTCGTCTTCCGCGGTCGTGGCGGTGGCCTGATCAAGGTCATCTGGCATGATGGCCAGGGAGCCTGCCTGTTCACGAAGAAGCTGGAGCGGGGACGCTTCATATGGCCGTCGGCGGCCGATGGGACCGTCGTGATTACGCCTGGGCAGCTCGGTTATCTGCTGGAAGGCATCGACTGGCGGATGCCGCAAAGGACATGGCGACCAACCTCAGCCGGATGAGCAAAAACGCTGGAATCGCTAGATAGAATATGATTCCATCAGCCCATGAACGATGCGGCTGAACAGCTTCCTGACGACCTTGCCAGCGCACTTGCGGCCTTGGCGGCGGAGCGTGCCCGACGCATTACGGCCGAGGCCGAGGCAGCGACCGCCAAGGCAGAGGCCGCCAGCGCGAAGGCGCTCGTGTCGCACTCCGAGGCGCTGATCGCGCGGTTGAAGCTGGAGATCGAGAAAGTCCGCCGGGAGCTTTATGGCAGTCGCTCCGAGCGCAAAGCGCGGCTTCTCGAACAGATGGAACTGCAGCTCGAGGAGCTGGAGGCTGATGCTGGCGAAGATGAACTGGCGGCGGAGATCGCAGCCAATGCCTCGACCGTCAGGGCCTTCGAGCGCAAGCGACCATCACGCAAGCCGTTTCCCGAGCATCTCCCGCGCGAACGTGTCGTCATTGCTGCTCCGACAAACTGCTCCTGCTGCGGCTCGGCCAACCTGTCGAAGCTCGGTGAGGACATCACAGAGACACTGGAGGTCATCCCTCGTCAGTGGAAGGTCATTCAGACCGTCCGGGAGAAGTTCTCCTGCCGCGAGTGCGAGAAAATTACGCAGCCGCCAGCACCCTTCCATGTGACGCCGCGCGGCTTTGCTGGCCCGAACCTTCTAGCAATGATCCTGTTCGAGAAATTCGCCCAGCATCAGCCGCTCAATCGCCAAAGCGAACGCTATGCCCGCGAGGGCGTCGACCTCAGCCTATCGACGCTGGCCGACCAGGTCGGCGCGTGCGCCGCAGCCCTGAAGCCCATCCATTCGCTGATCGAGGCCCATGTCCTTGCCGCCGAGCGGCTGCATGGCGACGACACGACCGTGCCGATCCTGGCGAAGGGAAAGACCGATACGGGCCGCATCTGGACCTATGTCCGGGATGACCGGCCGTTTGGCGGGCTGTCGCCGCCTGCGGCACTGTTCTACTCATCGCGAGACCGGCGACAGGAGCATCCCGAACGCCACCTGAAGACCTTCTCCGGCATTCTGCAGGCGGATGCCTATGGCGGCTACAATCCGCTGTTCAAGGCAGATCGCGATCCCGCGCCTCTGCTCCAAGCACTCTGCTGGGCACATTCACGCCGCAAGTTCTTCGTGCTGGCCGACATCGCCGCGAACGCCAAACGTGGCAGCAAAGCCGCACCGATCTCGCCGATGGCGCTGGAGGCTGTCAAACGGATCGATGCCCTGTTCGATATCGAACGGGAGATCAACGGCCTTAGCTCCGAGCAGCGCTTGGAGCGCCGCCGCCAAGACAGCCAGCCACTCATCGAAGAACTGCATAACTGGCTCCAAACCGAGCGGGTAAAACTGTCGCGCAGTTCTCCTGTCTCTGAGCCGATCGACTACATGCTGAAGCGCTGGGATGGATTTACGTCATTCCTCGACGATGGCCGAATTTGTCTCACGAACAACGCCGCCGAACGCGCGCTCAGAGGCTTTGCACTCGGCAGGAAGTCATGGCTGTTTGCCGGATCGGATCGTGGTGCTGAACGTGCGGCGTTCATGGCGACACTGATCATGAGCGCCAAGCTCAATGACATCGATCCGCAGGCCTGGCTTGCCTACGTCCTCGCCAACATTGCCGACACGCCGATCAGCAGGCTGGAGCAATTGCTGCCGTGGAACTGGAAACCGACGCAAACAGCAGCCGTTGCGGCATAGGATCAACGATGGATCACAAAGGCAACCGAGCTATCATTCGGAAAATATTGCTCACAGAATGGGACCCCATCGGGGTGTCGGACATTCCTGAAGCACAAGACGAATATGATGCCTATGCCGATACCGTCTTTGGCATGCTGACCAACCAAACCGCCTCAGTTGATGCCATCGCGCAGTATCTCTTCAAGATCGCGACCGAGCACATGGAGCTCTCATACCCAGAACTTGCAGAGCGCTGCGACAAGGCTGCCAAAGCTATCGCGGAACTTCAGTCAGGCCGCTGAAGCTGGACACAATCAGCGCCAACCGCGGTAGTCACCGGATGCTTAC
>JAPZUE010000014.1 GCA_027533385.1 Rhizobium sp.
AGCAGCAAGCACGCGAACACGCAGATCGATAGAGAGAGCCTTTGACATATCCGCCGACCTCCATCGGCAGATAGTTTGAATCAGAACGCGCCTGATTTGCGAAGCCCCGACAGATTCAATCAGTCAGGGAACCGCTCTAAAGGACAATCATCCTCGTTGAAACAAGCCATCACGAGGTGATTTCAGATGGAAAGCATTGAGAAATTCGTTGAGAGCAAGCGGGTTCCCGGCCTCGCTCTTCTGACGACTGAGCAGGCAGCGGAAGCACTCACTGTGAGCGTCGCCTACCTTCACAAGTTGCGCGTGACCGGCGGCGGTCCTCGCTTCATCCGCATGGGCCGGGCCGTCCGTTACCGGGCCTCCGACCTGCTCGAATGGGTGAATGATCGTGCCGTGAGCTCGACCTCGGAAGGCGAGGCGGCTTGATGGCGAAGATCGATCACTCCCGGCGCAACGCCCGCGACCGCATGGCTCGGCAGGGCTCCGACAGCGTCGTCGATTTCGGGCTCCCGGCGGGGATGACCCCGCCGAAGCCCCGGAAGAGCAAGGCCTCTCTCCGGGCCGAGGCAAGTGAGGCCGTCGCCTCGATCACCCGGCTCGTCCGCTGCCCCTGTGGGCATAGCGGGAAGGTCGCAGTGACCCCGGCCATGACCGGGCGGCGCTTCCGGTGCAGCAAGTGCGGGGAGGCCATCGAATGACGGTCGTTCCGATCCCCACTATTCGCAATGACCGCGCATGGCTCGACCGGGAGGCTCTTCGCATCGCGGCGGGTGTCGGCGGAGCGAGCCGCAAGCGGGTCGCCGAGCAGGTCTATATCGGACACGTCAACAAGGGCGTGGACCCGAAAGCCGCCGCTGATGACGCGGCACTCGCCTTGGAATGGATCGAGGCCCGGCTCGATCAGATCGCCGCCTTGAGGGCCGCGCCTGCCTTGCCGGAGGTGTTTCGATGGAAGGCGTGAAAAAGGCACTCCACCCCGCCGGATCGCGTCCCGTCATGTGCGGCAACGCTGTACTCGGGTACGTCACCGACCGCCGGATCACACGCCGGAATTGGGCCTTGCCTGCTCAGCGGCTCGCCGATCTTGAGAAGCTGATCAGGGGGCGGCACGGCTCTTTCGTCGATGACGACAATGCGTCGTCCTATCTCCTCGACTTGGCTCGCGCCGTCGTCAACTCGCATCGTGCCTCGGCACGTCAGAAGGGCCGCGAAGCCAACGATCAGGAGCTCGTCGCGGCTGTAGTTGCTGCATGTCGGAAGTGGCTCCCGGTCCTGACGTTTGACGAAGTCGAGGAGGAAGCACTCGACGCGATCGATCATCCGGCTTTCGAGAAGGCCGACGTGGTTGCGAAACGGCTCGGCGTCACCTTCGCTGAGCGTCAGTCGCTCGGGCTCAAGACTATCGGTTGCCGTGACCTCAATAAGCGGCAGCGCAAGGCCGCTGTGAAGGCGGCGAAGGTCGCGAGCCGTAAGGCTCAGCGCCGCGCCGCTGGTGTGAAATCGCGCGAGGAATATGTCGCGAATTCTGTGACCGCGCTCGCTCGGTCATGGGGCGTCTCTCGTCAGACGATTTACGATTGGCGCAAAGCCGATGATCCTCGTGGACTTTACATGTGTGACCCCAATATGGGGGAAGGTATATTGGCGTCAGACCTGTCAAGTAATCAGGCGACGGCGCAGCGGCCCTTCAAGGCCGCGTCAGCGCCGAAAGCCGTATCTCAGAGCGCGGGATCGCTCTCCGGCCCGAGGCCGGTCGCTCCCCGCTTGAACAAGAAAAAACCGACCCTCTCCTCGGCGGGAGTGGATCGGCTCAAGAACAATATCGAACAGGTTCTTCTGTACCGCGAGCGCTCGGCACTCGGCAAGGCCTTGGAAGAGTTTAGGAGGTCCGCATGATCTTCGAACTCTTCAAGGCTCAGATCATCCGCCTCGCCGCCGCTGTTGCCCGTGATAGCGGTCGCGCGCCTGTCCGTGAACGGGAGCGCTTCGACACTGTAGCGGCAACCGTATCGGCGAGCGTCGTCGATCTCTTCGTCGCTGCTGGTCTTCGGCCCGAGTTCGCAGAGATCGCGGCTCGGGCATACGCGGCGGGATGGCTCGACGCGGCCAATCGTGAGAGTGGCGCTTCGCTCGCCGATGCTGTCATCGAGCGGCGCGTTCCCACCGAGCGAGACCGCAATCACGCGGCTCCCCGCCTGCTGAACTAGGAGGGCCGGATGATTGACGTTCGCGCTCTCCCGACTGCCGATCTTGCCGATCTCGTCGCAATCGCGTCGGCTGAACTAGACCGTCGCAGGGCGGGGGCTCCCGCCCCGCCCGTGCAGCTCGGTTTGCTGCCCGGTTTCGACCCTGTCGATCCGGCTTCGGTCGATCTTTCCGAGCGTCTCCCTGATGGGAGCCGCCGGTGGATTGTGCCGAAGGAGGCCCATGCGATCACCGGCTTCTCCGCAAAGACATGGCTTCGCCGAATTGAAGAAGAAGGAATAGGAGTAAAGATCGGTGGACGCTATTACATTGATGCAAAGAGGATCATGGGCCGCATGTAGCGGCCCATTTGTCCATTTGTCTTTTTCAGATACTTAATCGCATGGTTCCCTTGAGGTAAAATCTCCGAAAGTCAAAAAGGAGATACTTCATTGGACGTTTTCAGTTCTACCCTTCTTGAAGCGCTTCCTCCCGTAGCGCGTGCAAAGGCCATTTTTCTCGATGGTGAACGGCAGGCCGCGCTCTCGGTCCTCCGAGACGCTGACGACGCGCTGGAGGACGCCTTTCGCCGTCGCAGTGCGGCGGAGGCGGCAGCAAAAATGTCGCTCGAACGTTCTCCTGATCAGCGCGTGTCGCCCGAAGAGCGCGCCCGGCTCTTTGGCCCTGCCGAGCGGATCGGCATCGAAATTGACCGCCTCAAGGATCGGCAGGAACGCGCGCGCAAGCGTTGGGACGAGCATGGCTTTCTTCCCCGCGTTGCCGATTGGCTCAAAGAGGCGCGCGCGGCAAGGGTGCGCCTCAAGGATGCACCGCCGGTCGCTGTGAAGGGCGGGGTTGATGCCTCGCGCCGGATTGAAGAAATCAGGCGCAGTTTGGATGAGATCACACAGGAGCTCGCCCGCGTCTCGGAAGCGCCGCGTCCGGTCTCAGAGTTGAAGCGCGATCTCCTTGCCGAGATCGACCGTCTGGCCGAGCAGGGAGCGCCTTCTGTTGATCATCGCGTTCGCGACGGCAGTCCGGTGAAGCTCGCCCAGGCGGCGGCGCTCTCGATTGCCGGAACCTCCCTTATTGGGGATGTCGGCAGCTTCGTCGTGTGGGCAGCCCGAGACGCGATCCGCGACCGCTGCCTAGCGATGATCGGCGACACTGACCTTCCCGGCGCAATGACGGACGAGCAGCGCGAAGCCCGTTTCGAAGAGCTCGCGACCCGTCGTCTCGCACTTGAGCGCGAAGAGGAGGCGCTCATCTCTCGCGCTTCGGAGAACGGCCTTCACGTCACGCGCCGCGATGATGCAAGCCCTCTCGCCATCCTCGGCATTGTCACCGTCGAGGAGGCGTAAGCGATGGCCGGAAGCACGATCACTTCGTCGCTCGTCGTCAGGCTGATCGACCAAGTCACAGGACCGGCGAAGAAGGTCTCCGGGGCCTTGCTCGGTCTCAACCAGACCGCGCGCGGCGCTACCGCCGGGATCGGCGACCGTCTGAGTGCTGCCATCGACCAGAACAATGCCGCGCTCGACCGGGCTCGGATGGGCCTCGTCGATGCGGCGGCGGGTCTCTATGCGCTCAAGACCGCATTCTCGTCCCCGATCCGTGAGGCGATGGCCTTCGAAAGCGCGATGGCCGATGTCCGCAAGGTCGTGGATTTTCCGACGCCGAAGGGCTTCGACGAATTCCGCGACGGCCTCCTCGACCTCTCGAAGCGTCTCCCGGTTAGCGTCAACGGTCTCGCCGAGATCGCTGCCGCCGCCGGTCAGGCCGGTATCGCCGGGGACGATCTGAACAAGTTCACCGAAGCAGCCGCGAAGGTCGGCGTCGCTTTCGATATCGGCGCTGGCGAGGCGGGCGACGCCCTCGCGAAGCTTAAGACCGGCCTCGGGCTCACTATCGACGAGACGGTTCTCCTCACTGACGCGATGAACCATTTGAGCAATGCGCAGGCGTCGAGCGCCGCCGAGGTGCTCGATGTCGTGCGCCGTGTCGGCGCTCAGGGAGCTCAGTTCGGGTTCACTGCCGAGCAGGTCGCCGCCCTTGGCTCTGCCATGGTTGCCGCTGGCGCTGAGAGCGACGTGGCCGCGACCTCGATCCGCAACATGGGCCTTGCTCTGACGAAGGGCGAGAGCGCGACGAAGTCGCAGCGCAAGGCGTTCAAGGCCCTCGGTCTTGACGCGGCGAAAGTCGCGAAGCGGATGCAGGAAGACGCCGTGGGGACGACCCTCGACGTGATGGAACGTATCTCGAAGCTTCCGAAGGAGACACAGGCAGCAATCTCGTCGGAGCTCTTCGGCAATGAGGCGCGGGCTCTCGGCCCGCTCCTCACGAACCTCGGGCTTCTCAAAGACAGCTTTGCGCTTGTCGCCGATGAAGCGAAATATTCGGGCTCTTCGTTCAAGGAATATGAGGTCAGGTCGAAGACCTTCGCGAACTCGGTCGCGATCTTTCAGAACCGTCTTTCGGCTCTCAAGATCACCATCGGTTCGGCGTTGATCCCGGCCCTGAACGACCTCCTCGACAAGGTCGCGCCTATTGTTGATCGGATCACCGACTTCGCGGAGAAGAACCCGGAGCTCGTTCGGTCCATCGTCGCCGTCACGGCGTCGCTCGTGGCCCTCAAGGTCGCGACTGCGGGCCTGACCTTCATTGGCCTGCTCGGACGTGGCGGAGCGCTGTCGGCGCTCTCGCTCGGGTTCAACACGGCAGGCCGGGCGGCAGGCGTAGCAGCGGGAGCCTTCCGCCGGATCAGGGACACCATCGGGGTTCGGAACGCTCTCGGCGCGGCAGCGCTCGGGCGGTCGCTGACCTCCTTCGAGAAGCTCGGCACGGTCTTCCTGACGCTCGGCGGCGCTGGCGCTCGCCTCGTTTGGACCTTGACGAAGCTGACCGTGGTCGGCGCGCTGATCGGTGGCACTGCAACGTGGATTTGGAACAACTGGCAGAACCTCTCGAACTTCTTCTCGGGGTTTGCTGACGGCTTCATGAAAAACTTCCAGCCTATCGGCCCGGTATTGCAGCCCATTGTGAAGGGCTTCGGCGACCTCTTCGGGTTCGTGTCTAACCTCCTCGGACCTATTCAAGACACTGACGGGGCTTTCCGTTCGTGGGGCGAGACGGTCGGCGGCGCGGTCGCTCAGGGCGTCAATGTCGTGGTTTCTGCAATTGAGAGGCTCGTTGGCTTGCTGACGACCGCTTACGAGAAGGCCGTCGCCTTCGGGTCAGCGATCAGCAACGCGCTCAGCTTCGGCGACAACATGAGCGGAACCGGCGTCGGCGGCGGCAAATCAGCCCGCCCGGCGACCTCCGGGCATCGCGCGAGCGGTGGCCCGGTATGGGGCGGCTCTTCGTACCTCGTCGGCGAGAAGGGGCCGGAAATCTTCACTCCGGGGCGGTCGGGAACGATCACCCCGAACGCGGGAGCCTCTCCTTCCCTCGGGTCCGTCCAGATCGGGCCGTTCCACATCTCCGGCTCGACTGACCCGGAGGAGGCCGCGCGTACTGTCGCCCGCCACGTGAACGAAGAGCTGTCGCGGCTCCTGCGTGGCTCGCACTCGGACATGGGGGCTCGCTGATGATCTCCCTGAGGCAGGTTTTCGTTCAGCTTCTCGCTCGCGTCTCTCGTGAAGGTCGCGACCCGGTTGAGTTTGCCCTTAAACAGGTCGCGTCACCGTGGACCGAGCGCGGCGTCGTCTTCGGCGCTCACGCCTTCGGCCTTGTCGAAGGACAGACCGAAGAGGCGTTCGTCGTCGGCTCGGCATATCAGGCGGGCGCTGTCGCAGCGCTCCGCCTCTCCCGAGCTCTTGTGACCGATCCCGCTATCCGGGGCCGGGAGGCCGAAGCTCTTCGCCTTGCGGAAGACGGCCTCTCTCACGCGGAGATCATCGCCCGGCTCCGCTCCCCTGAAATCACCGATCCGGCTCTGGTCGGGTCGAATGTCGTCAACTTGCCGCGCCGCAAGGCGGCAGCGGCCAATTCGTGAGGAGTTTCCCATGTCGAAACCCGATCCCATCGACCTGCTCGCTCAGTTCCTCGACCATCACACCGACGTTTCGGCGGAAGATGCCGGGGCGCTGATCCGGCTCGCCTCCGAGGGAAAGGCAATCTTTCTCCCGGAACCTGTCAGCTTTCATGGAGAGGTTGCTCGCGCGAAGCTCGTGAAGCTCATTCCGACGCAGAAGGAACCGGCGGAGACTTCGGCCTCCTCCGCGTCGTCGCCTCTCTCGGACACCGAGCGCGCGACCGCGATCCGGGCTCTCGCCGGGCCGGAGCTCGCGGCTTCTGCCGAGGTGCTGATTTCGAGCGGGCGTAGCGTGACGGAAGCGGCAGCGATCCTCGCGTCGATCCGGGCGACTGCACCGGCAAAGGCAGCACCCCGCACCCCGACCATCGAACAGCGCATGTCCGGGCTCCCTGAGTTCGGCGGGGACTTCCTGCCCCGGCTCTCCCCGGCTGATCAGGCGAAGGCGGGATGGGGCAAGGCCTTCGAGCAGGCCGAAGCCAAGCGTGATCGGCAGATCGGCGGGTGAGATGACGGTGAACCATCGCAACCCTGATTGGCAGGAACGCTTGGCGAGGGCTCGGCGCAAAGCCGACGCCCGTCGCCGGGAGCGTCAGCCATATCGGAAGCTCTTCGACCACATTCGGCAGGGATGCAGGCTTAAGACCCCGCACTTCTCGAAGCGGATGACCGACATCCTCGGATACGGCTACGCGGAGTTTCGGGCTCGTATCGAGGAGACCTTCGAACCCGGCATGACGTGGGAGCTCTTCCTCGCTGGTGATGTCTGCATCGGGCATGTCGTCCCCCTCGCTGCATTCCCTCAAGACGATGTCGAGCAGGTGCGAAAAGCGTGGTCCCTCGCGAACATCAAGGCGGCATGGCCCGACAATCTCAGGCGCAAGCTCTTCGACGATCACCGCTTCCTCGCTGCCCTCAAGGCTCAGGCGTCGCGGGCGGTCTGCCCCGCCTGCGAGCAACGCGCATAGGGGGGTGGGGGTCTTAGGTACCTTTTGGGGCTCCCGACGAGTGCGGAGCCTTTGCCCCCCGACCTTTGAGTGTGTTTTGAGTTTTGTAATTTGCATGCCGTTCCGTTTTCTCAGCCTATTTGGAGACAAAAATGCCTAAGCGTTCAGTGATTGCGAACAGTCAGACCACCCCGCCAAATATGCCGGAAGAAATCACCGGCCCGGTACTTGCTGAACTCCTCGGATGCTCTGAGCGGCAGGTCCGTCAGTGGGCCGCTGAGGGCGTGATCGAGAAGGCCTCGCGGGGGAAGTACGTCCTCGCCCCGAGCGTTCAGGCGGTCGTGCGCAAGGCGCTGGAAAACGGCTCCTCCGACATGGAGCGGCAGCGCATCGATTTCATGAAGGCGAAGCGCGAGGCGCTCGAACTTGAGACCGCTCAGAAGAAGCGGGAGCTCATGCCGGTCGCCGACGTGGACGCCTTTTTCCAGACCGTCTTCGGCGAACTGAAAAGCGAGCTCCTGTCCGTACCCGCCCGCGCAAGCCGCGACATGACCGTGAGGCGTGAGGTCGAGAAGGCAGTGATCGCCGCGCTCAATCGGACGGCGGCGAAGATCAACGACAAGGCCGTCGCCATGGAAGCAACCCTCGACGTAGGAGACGACAATGACTGACCCCAAAACGCTCGCTGCAATCCTCGAATATGCCGCTGCTCGGCTCGCGGAGCCTGTCGTGTTTCCGGCTCCCGAAGAGGTCTCTGAGGTAGACGACGAGACGGAGGAAGGAGGCGACGCTTGACCGTCGCCCTCCCGACCCGCGCTCAATGGCTCGACGCCGTTGTCTCCGATCCGGGGATTTCCTCCACGGCGTTCCGGGCGGCGTGGACCTTGAGCCGCAAAGTGAATGCTCAAGGCCGGTTGCAAGGGCGGATGCTCGACCTTGCCGTCGCGGCGGGGATATCCGAGGCGACCTGTCGCTCGGTCCTCCTCCGGCTTGAGGAGCGCGGCTTCATCAAACTGAGGATCGAGCGGGGCTTCGTGACCCTGTCGATCTGCCCGAGCCTCCCAAAGCGGAAGCTTCGGGTTCCTATCGCAGCCGAATAGGCCCGCCTCCGGGCAGCGCTGGCGCAGGACGCGCTTCGAGCGCGCGTCCGCTGTCGGACAGCGGAGAAGAGCTCTCGCCTCTCTACGGCCTTCCTGCGTCGGTTTCTGAGATTTCGGCTAATTCTCTTAGGCAGAAGATCGGGGATTGTTTCCCCAACCCGCTCTGTTAATCTGGTCTCAATACTCCGAAGCCGTCCATGCGGGTGAGTATCAGGGGCGCGGCTGGACGACGCGCCCCATTTCCTTCCTTCATAATCCACATTTAGCGGCGCTCGTTGCCGAGCGATTACTACTATTTTTCGATGAGATAGCACCGTTTAGCGGGCGCAGTAGTTGCGCAGTTCTCTTGTCGTGGTAATCTACGGCAACTCATTTGGGCTTCCCCGCCTTTGGATGGGTTCGAAGGGGATCGGTCATGCGGGCGATCCCCTTCATCATTTCAGGGCCTCACTTTGATCCGTCTTCTTCTCGCTCTCTCGATCTCCCTTTCTGCCGCTCCTTCCTTCGCCGACGACCTGATCGTCGGCAGGGCCTCCGTCGTCGATGGCGACACCCTCGACATTCGCGGCGAGCGTATCCGCCTCAACGGGATAGACGCCCCGGAAGCGGCTCAGCGCTGCACTGATCAGGCGGGCCGGGAGTACCGTTGCGGCAAAGTGGCAGCATTCGCCCTGGACGAGTTCCTGTCGAAGTCACGCCCGACATCTTGCGCCGTCCTCGATCATGATCGCTACGGGCGCGCGGTCGCCGACTGCGTCCGCGCTGACGGTTTGAGCGTCGCCTCGTGGCTTGTCCGCTCCGGCCATGCCCTCGACTGGCGGCGATATTCGGGCGGTCGCTATGCCGCCGACGAGGCGACAGCCCGCGCCAATCGCGCCGGTATCTGGCAGGGTGATTTTCAACAGCCTTGTGAGTATCGAGCAGAAAAAGGTCGTCGCAAGCCGTCGTGCTGACTTGCCTCGGTGAAATTCTTCCGACACCTTGCCGACTGCGTTGCCTTGCTCCGCCGCAACAGCAACGCGCCCCGTAAGAATAGCCCGCTCCGCCCCAATTCGGAGCGGGTTTTTCTTTGGGAAAGACAGTCCTCGTGTTGAGACCGGCCCCGAATACAGGCAGAAAGAAGCATCCTGAAAATCGTTGATGCGAGGCATGAATGCAGCTTGCCGAGGGCGTTTGGACACCGAAGCTTGCCGGGGAGGAGCTCGTCGAAGCTCTCCGATTTCTTGACGTGACGATGGGCCGGGTCGGGCCGAACCGGGTCCGGTCGGGGATGCCATCCCTCAACATGACGGCGGGCGAACGAGAGGGCGAGGCATGGCCGTCCTTCGCAGAGATCGGCGAGTTCGATCCCCCGCCACAGAAGCCCCGGCGCTACCCTCCCGCCCGCGTGTCGCAGCTTGAGCGCGTCCTCGAATGGCCGATGAGATACACCGACCCAAAGGAGACCGGAGCGATCCGCGTTCTCAAGACGTGGCTCCGTTGCAAGACGGCGAAGAAGGTGAAATTCGACGCCGTGTGTCAGGCGAGAGGGTGGAGCCGGGCGACAGCGTACCGTCAGCGGGATCGTGCGCTCGCGATGATCGCCATAGGCCTCACGGCTGACGGCATCGCCTTCGGGAGCCATTGAGCCGAACTGGCTCGAAAGCTCCGCGCAACCGTCCCGGTCGAAAACTCATCTCCCCGACTACCCGGCGCGCCCTATCTTCTGTATCACTTCGCCGAGCGCCCGGATTTTTCCCATGAGAGGCGAGTGAGCTTGATTGATTTTCGAGGCCTGACGTGAGCCGACCCGACACATTGCCAGATTTCAGCAACCCGCCCCTGAACGAGGTCGTTCTCGGCGTCCAGTTTTCAGCGCCTCGCGGGTATCAGCAAATCCGGGCCTATGAGGTGTGGCAGCTATACCGCGACCAGTTCCCCACGGTCGAAGAGCAGCCGCCGCTTGCGCCGACCTTCGAGACGTTCGGCCTTCCGAGCGGGCCGCAGTTCAGCTTCAACATGATGACCGGCGCTCAGCACGACCGCTTTTGGTTCCTGTCGCCGAACAAAGACGAGCTCCTTCAGTTTCAGGACGACCGCCTTTTGCACAACTGGCGAAAGGTCGGGGACATGTCGAACGAGTATCCCCGTTTCGAGAAGATGGTCGTCCGCTTCGAGGACGAGCTCCGCGCCCTCGACAAGTATGTCGCGACGCTTGCTCCTCAGACGCTCAACATCACTCAGTGCGAAATCTCGTACATCAATCACATCTATCTCGACGGCCCCGAGAGGAGCCTCAACGTTTCGGATGTCTTCCGCTTCGCTCAGTTTTCGGGCGAGAAGCCGGAGGACTTCTCTTCGACCTTCCGGCGCACCATATCGGATGCGAACGGAGCGCCTATCGGTCGGCTGCACTCCGAGGTTCAAACCGGGTTGAGCAATCTGAACGGACAGCGGGTTTTCGTCTTTACGCTGACCGCTCGCGGCGCGCCGACGAAACCGACGATTTCGAGCGCGTTAGACTTCTTGAAAGTAGGACGTGAGATGGTAGTTAATACCTTCGCTGACCTGACAACTGATTTGGCACACGAGATTTGGGGTAGGAAACAATGAGTTCGGCAACCGCACTGAGCGCCTTTCCGCCGGGCTCCGCTTCGATCTCGAATGCTCGTTACGCCCGTCCCGCTCCTCCGCGCGCGCGGGCCACAGAGCCCGCTCGCGTCTCTTCGGTCAGCCGTCTCGTCGTTCAGGCTCCGTCGCGCGACTGGCGCGAGGAGGTTCAAAACAAGTTGCAAGACCTGATCCGCCTCCCGGTCGGATGGGACGGCTATCGCGGTCAGCCCGTCAGCTTCGAGACGGCAAACTTCGCCGTGCGGATGCTCGAAAGCATCCTCCCCTCGGGCGCTCCGGCTCCTCAGGTGATCCCCGGCGTCTCCGGCGACGTTCAGATCGAATGGCACACCGAAGCGGGCGACATCGAGCTTCACGTTCGTCGCCCCAATAGTGTCCATGCATGGCGGGAGACCGACGCGACCGGCGAGGACGGCGAAGAGGTCGAGCTCACCTTCGACTTCCGCCCGATTGTGTCGTGGATCAAGCAGATTTCTGAGGCGACCGCTGATGCTGACACCGCCGCCGCGTGACCAGAACGGCGCTGTCGAGCCTCACGATCACCCTGAGATTTCGAACGACGACGGAGTGATCCGCCGCATTCCGCAGCATTGGGTTGTGCCGGGCAAAGATGGGAGCCCTCGGCTCTCATCGATGGCCTTCAAGGCTTCGTCCGGTGAGAACGCTGGAATGTCGGTTGATCTGGAAGCGCTGATCGTCGAGGCGGGCCTCGACCCTCGGACTTACGTCAACAATCCGAAATGGGTCGGCTCCGTCCGTTTCACCGCCGGGAGCCTTCGGGCGGAGGGCTTCATGGTCGGATATGATCCGCTCGACGAAGAGCCGCCGGATCAATCGGCCAATCCGTATCATGGCGAGGTTTGGGGAAGCTTCTCCAAGGGGAAGCAGCGTAGACTTGCCGAGATCGCCGCGTGGTTCGTTGAGCTCCCCGGCGTGTCTCTGACCGCCGGTTGATCGGGCCTCAGGCTTCTTTCACGTTCGAGAAGCGCTCCATGAGCCATTCCGTCAGGTCGCGACCGAGCGGCTCGTCAAAGCCGTAAGCCCGCCAAAGCTCAGCGCCGAATTCCACGACGGGACGGGAGGCAAAGCCGGGATCGACGGTCGAGCCGTCAATGTCGCGGGTGATCTCGATCCATATCTCCCGGACGGCGCGAATGAAGTTCCGCTCGAAGATATTGAAGTTGCCGCCGGAGCCCCTCAACTGCTCGCGGCGGCTCTCGACGAGCCTGTCGAGGTTCGTGATCGCCTGATCGAGCCCCTCGACTGTCGCGACGATCATTTCGAGCTCGTGCTCGACCAGCGGAACCCGCCCGATCTTCCCTTGATCTTCGACCCTGTCGATCACCTCGACGGCAAACTCGTCCCGCATCGCTTTCAGCCGTTCGAGTTGCGCTTCGCGCCTCCGGTTCGCCTCCCGGCCTTCGGAGGCCTTCTCGCGGAGAACGCCCTCCGCGCCCGTCAGAAGCGAGGCCTCGACCATCTTCGTCGTGATCACGATCTCGACGGCCTTGTCGTCGATCCCGATCCGACCGAGCGAACCGGCGCGGGCGCTTGCAATGGCAGCGTCGAGCGACGGGCCATTGTGACCGCTGACCAGCTTCGAGAGGATCGCCGACAGGCGAGCGCCTGCCTCGGAGGAGGGGGAGCTCTTCGTGATGTCGCGGTCGAGCTTCATGCAGCGTCCCCCGCGAGCATCGGGACGACGTTCCCCGAGGCTCCGGCCATAGCGCCCGCGATCACTCCCGCCGCCCGCTCAGCGGCGGCGCGGACGGGATCATCTGCCAGATGAGCATAACGGGCGGTCGTCTGAGCCTGACTGTGACCGAGGAGCTTTCCGATCATCGGCAGGGAGGCACCGCCGCTCACGGCGACGCTGGCGAAGCTGTGGCGGAGGTCGTGAATGCGAACGTCGTCCAGCCCGGCGAGCTTGCAGACCGCCGCCCACGGGCGAGCGAGATCGGCCTTCGGCTTCGTGGGATCGGTTGACGCGATGACGTATTCCCCGGCCCGCTCAAGGCCGTTGATGATCTCAAGGGCAGGGGCGGGGAGAACGATATGCCGCCGCCCCGTCTTCCCAAAGACCGTGAGAAGGCCTCGACCGAAATCGATGTCAGTCCATTTCGCGTGAAGGACTTCGCGGAGGCGAGCACCGGAGAAGATCAGGAGCCGGAGAGCGGCGGCGCTGTAGGCGTCGATCACGTAGGGCGGGAGAGCCTTCGGAATGTGCTTCGCCTTTTTGCCCGGCTTCGGCTCCGGGGGCGAATAGGGGAGGCCGTCCGTCTCTGCCGTCCTGATCGCTTCGCCGAGCCGGGAGAGCTCCTCGGGCGAGAGAAACCGCTCCCGCTTCCGTTCCTTGTTCGCGGTGATCCCGCTCGCCGGATTGGTCCCCTTCGGAACGTGGCGCGCGATGACGGCTTGCCTGTAGATCGTCCCGATCAGTTCGAGGCAGCGGTTCGCCGTGGCGGGCTTTTCCTTGCTAATCGCCTTGTGAAGCCGCTCGACATCGTCGCTGTCGATCTTGTCGAGGGTCCGCTTCCCGAGGGCCGGGCCGATGTGGACGTTCAGAAGCGAGCGATAGGACCGGATCGAGCCGGTCCTGAGCTTCGCACTCTCAGGATGTGAAGTCGCGATCTCCTCGCAATCGTCGAGGTACGCTGTCGCGAAGTCGATCAGCCGGGGAATGCCTTTCTCCCGAGCCTTCTCCGCCGCCGGGTCTTTCCCTCCGGCGACTGCGACCGCGTGATCCTTCGCGATCTTCCGGGCCTCGTCAGGGGCGAGGGAGCCGAACCGTCCGATTGCGATCCGCTTCACCGGAGCGGCTCGACCGCTCCCGGCGCGGTACTCGAAGGCGAACGTGATCCCGGAGGAGATGCGGCGGGCTTGGAAGCCCTTGAGGTCGTCGTCTCTCAAAACCGAGCCGACCGGCTGGCTCATCAATGCGTCTACAGTTCTCTTCGTGATCTTCGTCATCTGCCCCGCC
Source organism: Rhizobium sp. (assembly GCA_027533385.1). Classification (GTDB taxonomy): domain Bacteria; phylum Pseudomonadota; class Alphaproteobacteria; order Rhizobiales; family Rhizobiaceae; genus Allorhizobium. Next base: position 13,855 of record JAPZUE010000014.1, read on the forward strand.
CCGGTGACGACTGGCTCCGAAAATCGTCACCGCGTCGTCACCGTTTTTCTAACTCAGTGAAACTCTGTAGAGCTAGATAGGATGCAAACGACTGCGAAACAAGAGGAAATGCGATTGCAGCTTACTCGGTACAACTCGGTATCACTGCGACTTTGAAGCTCATAACCTGAAGGCCGCAGGTTCAAATCCTGCCCCCGCAACCACCGAAACTTGCAAATTCTCCCACTCCGGCAATTTGCGTGACAGTTCATCGATATAAGCCTCGATGAGCTTGTCCTTCTTGACCTCCGTATCGATCTCTCCCGAAGCCATACGCGTCATCAGATCATTCTGAGCGGCTGCGAAGAACTGCTGCTGCAGAACATCGATCACATCCATGGATGCCATGATGTTGGCGATATCGCCATGCACCTGCAGGCTTGCCGGCTGGTGGCCAGGCGTCTTGCCGATGACGACAGTCTGGATGAGGTCACGCACGATCGGCATCAGCCGGCGCTTGGCAGCTTCGTCGGAGTTGTTGCGCGCCAGGAAGATGAGTTTGCGAATTGAAATCCCGATGTTTGCCGGGTTGAACTGCGTCCTCAGCTTCTCGATCTTCCCCTGGAAATCCTGTACCGGCTCTTCGACGGTGGCAAGTTCTCGGGCGAGTTGTTCGCGTTTTGCTTCGAGTTCGTCGAGCTGGTCATCGAGGATGGGAAGCCGTGGCCGGCCTTCGGCGAGGCGTTCTTGAATCTGCTGGGCCAGGTTCTTCTGCTGTCGTGCGATGGCAGACAATTCCTTGGCGATGTCATCCTTCCGCGACGGGATCGCCGTCAGTTTGCCGGTCTCGAAGGCGATCATCTTCTTGGAAATACGATCGAAGATCTCGAGCGAATAGAAGGCGACGGGCAGGCAGTTGAGCACGCGCTCTTCAAGTTCATGCCGTGTGATCGTCTTGCTGTTGCCGCAACATTCACCGCCAAGGTCGTCGATCGGCAGGCGCTTCTTGCGATTTGTGCAGCTATAGCGGTCCTTTCCGCTGATCGCGTAGGGCCCGCCGCATTCGGCACATTGCAGCATGCCGCTGAGAAGATAGTCCGGACGGTGGGTTGTGTTGAGCCGGTTGCTCTGACCGTAGTCAAACTTCTCGCCAACTTGTCTCTGGCGCTCCTTGACGCGTTGCCAGAGTTCATCGGAGACAATCCGCATTCGCGGTGCCGGTGTGAAGATCCACTCGCTTGCGTCGTTGGCGCGCGCAGTCCGCTTCTCGGTTTGTGGGCTCTTACGATATTTGCGTCGGTTCCAGACGGTTCGACCGTTGTAGCTCTCGTTGTTGAGGATGCCGGTGCCACGGCTGACATGGCCGCGGATGGCAGTATCGCGCCACTTGGCGCCGCGCGGGCCGGGGACACCCTCCTTGTTCAGGAGCTGGGCAATGTCTCGCGGGGACATCCCATCGGCGTAAAGCACGAAGATGCGACGAACGATCTCAGCCTTCTCGGGATCGATATCCCGCAATCCCCTGATGCGGTCGCCGAGTTCGTCACGCTGTTGCGAGAGCTTGTAGCCATAGGCCAGGCAGGTCGAGGCCTTGCCCTTACGGACTGCGGTCTTCATGCCTTCGCGCGTGCGCGTGCGGCCCTGCTCGACGACTTCGTGGCTCATCGTGGAGCGCATGTGCAGTTCCATATCGGTGACGGCCCGGCCGGCTTCGACAGTCCAAATGGCGCAGTCCTGGAAATTGAGATCCTTCAGGATCTTCGACGTGTGCTCGACATCGCGCGACAGACGATCGACGTTGACGCAAAGCACCACATCGATCTGTTCGCGCTTCACATGCGCCAGGAGCTGCTGGATGCCGGGGCGAGAGGTGAACGACGTGCCGCTGATTGCGGAGTCGGAGTAAGTCGCGACCAGCTTCCAGTCCCTGTCGGCGACGAACTTCTTGCCGAGTTCCGTCTGGGTCTCGATCGAAACCTCGTTCTGGCGGTCGGTCGAGTAGCGGGCGTAGAACAAAACCTTCTTCGTCATTGGGTGCTCACTGATGAATGTATGACATATGAGAGACATGCTTAGCCTGGCCGGGACAGCTTGGGAGCCCCGGCCAGAGCCAGGTCGTCATGACCTGGCGCTTCGCGTGTTTATGGTTGGGGGACCGGCTTCGTCATATGGTACGCGGCTGAGCGGACCTGATGCTGGACAGTGGATACGAATTGCATCAACAGCCCACGGACAGCCTCCTGGTCGATCTTTGCCAAGCGCTTGTTCACCGACAGCAGATCGCTAATGCGCATGCATCCGACAATGTGGGCGACGGTCAGGGCTTCCGCCGAGCGCTCACCGAGACGGCGCTCGCAGATCTCGAACTGAACAAACGTTCCGGGACCGACGAGGTCCTTGCGCCGTGGCGGCTTGGGCGATGCGGTGAAACCTTGATCGGTCACGGTCACCCAGATCGCCTTCCGGAACACGTGGTAGCCGTCCCGCACAACGCCGGGTGTTTGCTTGATCAACTCAAGCAAACGGTCTACCGCAGGCTCGTTCTGCCGTTGGTAGTCCTCGATCCGCCGGTTGTCATCCTCGGAGTAGACGAACGTGAACGTCCCGCTCGGTGATTGGGGTGCATGCAGCATAGTGGCTCCTTTCGCGCGCAGATCTTCGCCGTCGTATTCGACGGTGATCTGCGCCGAGAGCCTTCTCGTGCATGCGGCCGGTGCAGACCCCGAACTTGGGCGTGGTCTGGCACTCTGGGTCTCCTGACGGCGGCATAACGGCGCCAGTGACATGGCCGTAATCGAACATGGGCGCCTCCTTTCCGTTCCTTGGACTGGCCTGGGTTGAACACTGCTGCCAGTCAGAGAACACAGGTGTCGCGGTCACGCAAGTGTTTGTAATTGTTGGCTAGATGGATGAAGCTTGAGCAAAATATGGCCGATTCCCAAAATGGGACAACGCCTTTGCCTGAAAAGTTTGAGCACTTTACCGGCAGCTTATGGTTGTTAACTGCTTGGCAACCGTTGACTTAGATGGAGCAGTGTTGCGTGTGCGCAACAATACGGCGGACGCCGGGGATAGGCCAAAACCCTCTAGAAATCCGATTCAGAATCAAACGCCGTTTGGTGAAGTAACGGGGGGAACCTGTCAGATCTTGCAAACGCGGTTTGTGACAGGCGATGCGCGACAGCGCATCTGTCAGACACCGATCAGGGGCAGGGGAGAAACCTGATCAATCCTCAAGCTCGGCACCGTCTGCCCCGTCTAGGTGAAGCTTCCGACGAAACGGCCACTCGCCCGTTCGGTACTTGGCGGCAAGCTCATCGAACACGGCATCCGATGCTCGCTCATCGAAGCCCTGTTTTACCAGAAGAGCGACGACACGATCCTGCAACTCGTCGAGCTCCGCCTCCGCCCGACGTTCCGCCATCGCAGAAATGATCATGAAGAGGGCGGTGCGGGCGACATCGTCGCGGTTTGGCCGCCTTGCCTTCCGGTCGGCATCGCGCAGTCGCTGCTGACGCTCGCGCTGTTCGCGATTGCGGATATCTTGCGATTTGCGTGCCATGCAGTCCCTCACTTCAACACGTCGACTGCATGGCAGACCGGCAACAGTGCAACAACATCGCACGCCGCTGAATCGAAAATCCCGGTTTATGAATCGGAAATCCTCAACCCTGAATCAGCAATGCGCAACTTGAGGCAGGTTGCGGGCAATGTGCGGCAGATTGAGATACCTCAATCATCGCAAACGGCGTTTGCCGAAACGCCGTTCCAATGTTCTGAATCGAATATCCAGAGTTCGGAATCAGATAAGCGCAATTTGTCTCGATGTATGGGCACTTTGCGCAGACGCGCGATGACTTGTGAGGGTGGGAGTGAGCCGTCCCAGCCGTCGCCGCAGCCCTCGGCGGCTGTACCTTGGGTGATCTAGAAAATACTTCGAGCAGCCTCTGCGGGAAAAAAAATGCGTTCTGCGTACCCACAGGAGGCGGCCGTCGAGCGAGCGGGACGCGGGCCTGGCTGCAAAAATGTACATTACTTTGTTTAGTGATTTATGTAATGACGCCAAAAATGGAATCACGATTGTCTGATCTATCGATTAGTATGGTTAACGTCAGATTTATTTGATTGTATTTATGGGGTTGCTAGGCGCGAATATGGGCGTGTTTACATGGGTGTTGCTTAGAGTGATTTTGTATTCGATTTGCATCGTTTGGTGATTTTGGCGATAATAGCTGTATCCGACGCTTTCCTGTGTCGGATGATAGTAACGCGTAACCGGAGTATCAGATGAACGCGAAGACCAAGCCCAAGGCCCCCATCACCCCCGCCCACACATATAAGAAGCTCGGGATCGACCCAGAGCTTCAGAGCCTGCTCGAGCCCAAAGCCGAGCGCATCTTCGAGCTCGGTCGCCGCTCGACAGAGCAGACCTTCCTGATCGGCGACATTCTCAATGAAGCTGCTGATGTGCTGGAGGGCCCGACGTTCGGAAAATGGGTGCACAGCCGTTGCGGGATTGCCCCGCGCACGGCGACCGGCTTCATGGCCGTCTCGCGGAATCTCGAGCCGTTCCGCGAGGAGATGATCGATCTCAACGTGAGCTCGACCGTGCTGTTCACCATCGCTCATGCGGAGCCGCAAAAAATCCGCGATGTTCTCAAGCATGTCGAAGAGCACGGTCAGGTCCGGGTCTCTGATGCCAAGGCCATCCTGTCGGACGGTCAGGAGAAGCCGCGCGTCAGTCCATACGACATCGGCGGTGTCAGTGGGCTTCAGGCGCTGATTGCTCTCAAATCGCGTGAGGGGCAGAAGATCTTCCTTGCCCGGATCCAGGCGATCGTCGGGGTCATGGATGCTGCTTTGAAAGCCAAGCGGCTCTATAAGGAAAAACTGCAGGAAGTGCTTATGCTGACGGCAGGTACTGCTCGATCGGAGCTTCGCAATTTGACGCAGTTCGTCGGTTCGTCTGAGGTGAGGAGCGAGCACCAGAGCCTTGTGATGTTCCCCAACGGAAGCCAATGGGCGCGGGTCGAGGCCGTGCTGAGGCGACTGTCCGACAAGGAGCGCTGGCCGAAAATGGTCGACTTGCGCAAATGGCTCGAGACCGAAGCTATGCCGGTCCTGTCGTGGGTGACCTCGAAGGATCGGAAAGCAAAGCTGACCGGCCCCGACGTTACAAACGCTGCCGAAAGCGACGACGATGTCGAAGGCAGGCAGATGCTTGAAGCGGTTCCGTCGATCGACGCCTCCGAGATGGTCGAGGTCGAGGTCGGCTCTGAGGACGAGGCCGACGTCGAAGACGAAGATCTCGACGAGATGGTCTCGCCTGTGATGTCGATGTGACCGGCATCAAGATCGGGAAGGCGGCAACCTTGCCTTCCCTCAAACCTCCCTGGGGCCGCTTGTCGGCCCTTTTTTTGTTTGGGTGCCTGACCGGCTAAAAGCGAACAACGCCACCGGCATTCGGGGGCGGGTAGGGCCGTCTCGCGGTAGGTCGTGAGCCCGGCGTTAACCTTGCACCGGCTCCGTTCTCATTTTTGAGTTCGGGGTCCTTGAGCCCCGCCCCGGGTCCTGCCAGGTTAAGGGCGTTCCGGATGGCCGGAACAAGCGGCCCAAGCCGATGTTGGCGCATCGACAAGGGCCTGACCCTCAAGCCTTCGCGAAAAGGAATCGGGCTATGACCACGTTTACTTCTCAAACCCCTCCGGGGGAAGTTCTCCGTTCGACCACCAATCTTATGGGCAGCGCCGGCTTACGCCCGCGTCCGTTCGGCTTTGGCGGCAATGCACATGCTGCAACGATCCGCGAACCTGCGGTGCTGCGCCGCCATGCGCACCGCGTCCGCTTCGAGGACGTGGAAGCGGATCTCGATGTCCTCATCGATCGCGCCATCGCCGCGATCGCGGACGGCGAACCTGCGGAAGACGAAATCCTCGGGCATTATGTGAACATCGCCTCGCTCGTCCGGGCGGTCTCGTTCCGAGAGGGGAAACTGCTTGAATACGCGTTCGAGCGCGTGGCCCGGGCGAATCCGAATGTGTTGGTGCTGACACAGTCGCTCAAACTGCCGCTGGTCAAAGCAGCGCTTGAAGCTGTGTCCGGCAATGACTGGTCAAGCCTCGACGGTATCAAGCTCGATTGCGAGTCACCGGCAAAGGGCAGCTACACGCCTGACTTGATCGTCGTGAACCGCGCCAGGCACACGGCATACATCCTCGACCTCAAGCGATCGCTCGCATCCTACGGCGACACCAGCCGCCTCGATGAGTTGAAGACTAAGATGATGGCTTCGGCGATGGTTTTGCCCGACTGGCTGTACAAGACGCAAAAGCGCCTGATGGTCGATACCGTTGAAGTCGCAATCGTCGATGGGGCAAGCCGTCCGAGTGACCACGCCACCGGCATTTGGGCGCTCTCCGAGATTGACGATCTGCTTGAGATCGACGGTGCCGCCGCTTGCATGGCCGAACTGCGCCGCCGCTTCGGTGCCCGGGTCCAGCAGCTTCTCGAGGTCGAAGCGCGCAAGGCGATTGGGGTCGATGAGCGGTTCGTCACGACCGCGGGCGATGCCGTGGCGCCGTTGACGGCGCCGAAGCCACCACGGATCAATCTCAACGGACCGAGCCGAACGTTCGAGGAAGAGCTGGCGGACCAGGCGTTCGACGAGGATCTCTCTCGCGACCATTGGGACGAAGACCGCTTCGAGCGCGTCGATACCATAGACGACGAGAAGCCGCGCCCCGTCTTCTTCCGTGTCGGCTATGCCAAACGCCCTGGGGCGCACTGACCTGATCGGTTCGATGATCTAAGTTGGCTTAGGCCGCGACGGCTTTGCGCCCGTGGCTTGCCTCCCCATTCCATTCCCTGTTGGTGCTGGACCCGGATGTGGTCCGGCCAAGGAGTTCCTATGCCTTCCGAAACCCACCCCGAGGGGCTGCCGCGCATGCGTTGCGACGCAGTTACCCCCGATATCCGACCGACACTCGACTGCCTCCGTCCCCACGATGCCTTGCTCCGCACCCGGAGTGCCCCCACCGATCAATCGCCCACTGATGATCCTGCCGTCGCGATCGGCCTCGCACTTGGTCACGTTCGAACCCAAGACGGACTGACTGGCACCGTACCGCCTCGCGTGATGGCCCACCTGCTGGTCCATATCGAGCGCGGCGACCCAGCTTGCGCGGTAATCATGGACTGGCTCGCCAAGCGCAGCCGCAACGCCGCCGTGCAGCGCGAGCGTCGCAAGGTTCGCGAGCGTCCCCGGCCCGAACGGGGCCGTCTGAGGAAACGCGCGTTGCGGGCGCGAGACCTTAACCGATCCGACTTGGCAATTATTGCCGAAACCGAGGAGGGCAAAAAAGATGAGTAAGATCGCCCGGCTGTTTGTTCACCGGCTCGCACACCTCGCCCGGCGCGAGGCAAGACGCAACGCCCTGCGGAACGGTTTGCTCGACGTGAAAGCCATCGAAATCGACGGTCACATGACCCGGCGCTACACGCCCGTGTTCGACACCTCGTCCCTCACCGGCGATCGGGACAAGGATCTGACATGGGTCCGGCGGCACTTTAGCGACTATCTGCAGCCAACGGCTGGCTCGTTCGAAGGCACATCTGTACCCGCAGGTCTGCGATCGGCATCCCGGCGGAAGTCCGGTTCCAAAAGTGAGCGCCTCTCTGACGCCGATCATGCAAACCGCGCCTATGCCCTCAGCCTCATCGGCCAAGGTGGCAAAGGCCCGCTCATCAGCAACATCATCGCTGCGATCGTCCTTGCGAGGACGATCGAGAGAGCCCGTGTGACTCTGGCCGCCGTAACACGTGCGGCCGCCATGTCGGCTCCGGTGATCGCCATGCACGCGCCGATCATCGGCTTCGAACCCGCCATCCGACGGCTGCTCGAAGTCCCCGGCTTTGTTCCAGGCGGCGATCTCAAGGGGCTAGATGGCGAGTATGTCTATGACGACATGACCATTGCCGGAGATGAAGGCCCGGGAAGGACCTACGTTCTGCTGCTTGGGCACCTCTTGCGTCGCGTTGCCGGCGGCAATCTGCAGCGTCGGCTCCTCAACGCGTTGCGGCGTGATTATCCGGTTGTTGCAATCTGTGAAGATGCAAAAGGGGTTCCGCAGGAGATTGCCATTGCCGCCGACATCAATCTGGAGGGCGGGCGACTGGACTATCCTTTCCTCGCCCTGATGCTCGAAGCCGTCTACGGTCCAACCGGCAGGTTGCCGCTCGATCGGTGGACCAATGCCTATGATGTTCATTACCTCACGATCGATGACGTCGTGCTCGCGTTCAGGCCGGGGCGCAGTGCCTCCGAAGTCGTTGCGATCCTTGCGTCGCTCACCGAGCGCAACCGGATCGCCGCGCGCGACGGGGAGAATGATGACGAAGAGAGTGAAGGCTCTTCAGGTGGATCCAAGACCTCAAAGCAAAAGCCGGGCAAGGCAAGCCATGACACGCCTGCTTCGGGGCAAGACAGCAGCAGTGGCGGGTGGAAACGCGACAAGCCGTCCGGAGCGGAAGTGATCCAGCCAGAGCCCTGGAACGAAGACGGCAGTCCGCCAAGCCTCGCTGTCGAGACGCTGCCTGGCTACGGTAAGGCAAAGGCCTGGGCACTCGATCTCAAAGCAGATCTTGATGACTACCGCGCCTCGATCCTCTCCTGGTCTGACATGAGCACCAAGCTGCTGCTCTCAGGACCGCCGGGGACCGGTAAGACGACATTTGCTCGGGCGCTCTGCAATAGCCTGCAGGTGCCACTCGTCGTCAGTTCGGTCTCGACCTGGCTCCAGGGGGCGCATTTGAGTGACGTCCTCAATCGCATGACCCGCACGTTTGCCGAGGCGCGTGCCGCGGCACCCGCGATCCTCTTCATCGACGAGATCGACGGCATCGGAAAACGCCAGCCGGCGGAGCGAGAATACGCGGACTATTGGAATGGGGTCGTCAACAAGGCGCTCGAACTGCTTGACGGAGCGGTGAAGGGCGAGGGCCTCATCGTCGTCGGCGCCACCAACAGGCCGGAGCAGATCGACGAGGCACTGAAACGCTCCGGACGCCTGGAAACCCACATCGAAATCCCCAGGCCTGACACTGCGACCTTGGCCGAGATCTTCCGCCATCATTTGGGCGAAGATCTGAAGGTGCTGGTGGCCGCAGGGCAGGAAACAAACAAGGAGCGGCCTGCGATCGCCGAGGCGACTGCGGGCACCGGCGACGGCTTGAGCCATCAAACTACACCGAATGGAGGCAGCCAATGACGGATCAAGCCATGAGCAATACCGGATCAAGTAAGAGTGACGTTCAATCGGTTCTGAAGCGTCTAGGGACCCGCGCGATGGGGCTCACAGGGGCTGATGTCGAGCGCGTGGTTCGGGAGGCGCGGCAAGTCGCCCGAAGGCAGAAGCGTCCAATGCGCTATCAGGACCTTGAGGATGGCATTCGGATGCATCGACCGCCGTTGCCCCATGATCTGCGCTGGCGCTTTGCGGTTCACGAAGCGGGCCATGCGATCGTGCATCATGCTCTGAGGCTTGGCCCGATCCAGGGCATCACAATCGACATGCCCGAAGGTGGGTATAGCCTGATGTCGTTCCAGAGGTCTGGCAGTGATACGCTGAGCTATCGCGAGGACCTGCTGGCGATGCTGCTGGCTGGGCGGGCGGCCGAGCAGCTTGTCCTCTGCTCCGTCTCCGTCGGCTCGGCCGGGGCAGAAGACAGTGACCTTGGTCGTGCGACCAGGCTTGCCTTGGCCATTGAGCGCAGTCTTGGCTTTGGGGCGGTGCAGCCGCTCCTTTACCGCGACGACAAGGACCCGGCCCGTGTTCTCGACGCCCATCCGGATCTCGCCGCTCGTGTCCATGCTCGGCTGGAGAAGGCGTTCACTAAGGCAACCGATGTGCTCAATGCAAACCGGGAGACGCTTGATGGGCTCACTTCGCTTCTGTTCGAACAGCAGGTGCTCGACGGGGAGGCGGTGAGTAAAGTTCTCAATGATAGGTAAGGGCAACAGATAGGCGCAAAGGCAGCTTTGCGCCTTCATGCACGAACCCGCTTCGCGGGAGGGAGTGCGCGGCTAGTTTCGCATGATTATCTGAGGTTCTAGGCAGGCTGTTGTTGTTGCCTGACCATGACGTTCCCTTCAACGAGAGGAACGTTCAATGGCCAGCTTTCAACACG
>JAPZUE010000076.1 GCA_027533385.1 Rhizobium sp.
CAGGTTGAAGTCTCGCAACTCCACCTTCTCCGACGGGCCCGGTGCCCACCTGACGTCTCGTGGAAAACGAAAGCGAAATCTCCACCGCTTTCTCCACTCAAATCGCCTCCGAAATTACACCAGCTTCGCGGACGCTATCGCCAGATCGTTCACCGCTGAATCATACTGCTGAATGGCCTCGTCCAGCTGCTGCTGTGGCAAGGCGCCGGTCTGCGTGAGGTTACGGCGGCGATTGAGGTAAGATTCGGCAGTGCGGAGTGTCGCCTGCTGAGCTCGAATGGCTGCCTCGGCTGCGGCCAGATCGGCCTGCTGCTCGGTCGCGTCGAGACGCGCCAGAACCTGACCCGCCTTGACCCTGTCACCGATGTCAACATCGCGCGAGATAACGCGTCCGCTCACCTTGAACGACAGGACACTTTCAACGCGCGGCCGGACTTCCCCGGTTCCGGAAACCGTCACGACATCGGTCTTCATGACGGCGGACGCAACTTTCACGGTCGGGACATGTGCCGCCGACTGGGCTTGTTCGTCGCTGCAGGAGGCGAGAAGCAATGGGATTGCCGCCGCAAAGAGCGGCAGCAACAGTCTTGAAAAGGCGGGCAACGGGCCCATCTGGCGCGTTACCAGTGGCGTCGGCATCGCTGGCTCCTGGCGTTGAGGGAAAACAATTTATTCATCGTCTGTTGAATATATGCCGGAGCCCGGCTACAGTTGTCAAGAGAATGGGGTGAGGGTAGCGTGAAACAGGTTAAGGATGTGTCTGAGCGCAAGCGCGGACGCCCCCCTCGGGGCCAGGAACAGGATGCCGAAGGGCTTCTGGACGCGGCGCTTGAGACGTTTGCAGCCAACGGATTCGAGCAGACATCGCTGAGAGCGATCGCTGCGGCTGCAGGCGTCGACGTGGCGCTGATATCCTACCGTTATGGATCCAAAATGGGCATCTGGCAGGCCATCGTCACCGAAGTGGCGCGCGAAACGGTCCAATTTCTGGAGGCCGCGATTGCCCGCGCGCAAGCGAGGCCGGAAGCGGAGCGCGTCGATTTCATCAGTGCCGAAGTGGTGGATGTGATTTGGCGACGGCCGCATTTTTCGAGGATTTTATTCTCCGAAATCATCACCAACCGGGATGCCGAGCGCAATGACTTCATTGAGAAGACGCTCGTAAAGCCGTTTTTCAAGCTGCTTCAACCCTTCATGCAGAAGAGTCTCGATGCGGTCGGCCACAAGCAACCATTCGACAGCCAACTCGGGATGATGGCATCCGTCGCACTGATCGGGCTCATCAGCTCGACGCGTGAGTTCACGGGACGATTTGTCGAGGTCGCCAGGCACGACGAGGTTCTGCAGCAACATGTGAAGCAGATGATCAAGAGCATGTGGGCGGCACCGGCACCCGTCCAGCAAACAGCCTGCCGGGTGGGTGGCGTCAAAGGATCTTGACTGGCTTCGTCCACTGGATGAGCACCACACAGCCTTCCGGAGAGGACACGGAGTGACTGGTGCCCTCCGGATTGGCGACCAATGATCCCGCTGGATAATGGCCGAACTCGTCGCTCTGGGATCCCTCCAGGACGAGGATTGTCTCGAGCCCTTGGTGAAGGTGACGGGGGACCGAAGCGCCTGGCGCATAACGCAGCAGCGCCAATTCCGGCTCACCCGTCACCAGCCGGCAGATCTCCACCCCTTCGCGGAAGTATTCGAACTGGCAATGCTGCCAGCCACCGCGCAGGAAATCCGGAAAACTCAAGGCTTCAGACATCGAGCACCTCTACGATTTCTTCCACGGTTGCCGCCCAGCCGACGATGGCTCCTTGTGCGGTGATCATGTCGATGGCCGCCTTCTTGAATTCTGGGAAATAGCTTTCCGTGGCATCCGTCGCGAGCAGGCATTCGAAGCCGCGATCATTGGCCTCGCGCATGGTGGTCTGGACGCAGACTTCGGTGGTGACGCCGGCGAAGACGAGCTGGTGGATCTTCCGCTCGGCCAGGACTTCTCCGAGCGGCGTCGCGTAGAAGGCGCCCTTGCCGGGTTTGTCGAGCACGATTTCGCCTTCCACCGGATAGAGTTCCGGAATGATGTCGGCACCGGGTTCGCCGGAGATGAGGATGCGGCCCATGGGGCCGGGATCGCCGATGCGCAGAGACGGCTTGCCGCGCTCGCGCTTGGCCGGCGGGCAATCGGAAAGATCGGGACGATGGCATTCGCGGGTGTGGATGACCGGCAGTCCGACAGCGCGGAAGGCGGCGAGCAGACGGGCCGTTGCCGGAATGATCGCCTGCAGAAGAGCGACCTTGTTGCCGAGTGTTTCGCCGAAACCGCCGGGCTCGACGAAGTCGCGCTGCATGTCGATGATGATGAGGGCCGCATGGTCCCGATCGAGGTCGAAGTCGAAGGGACGCGCCTTGATGATTACCATCAGTGATGTCCTGCCATGTGCCGGCCGATCTCGCCGATATCGGCGTTTAAGGCTGGGGTCTCATATGCGATATGCCCTTCCGACATCACGAGGATCCGGTCGGAGAGTTGAAGAATTTCGTCGAGATCTTCTGAGATCAAGAGAACTGCGGCGCCTGCATTTCTTGCGGCCATGATACGGGCGCGGATTTCGGCGACAGCCGAGAAATCGAGCCCGAAGCAGGGATTGGTGATGATCAGAAGATCGACGTCGCCGGTCAGTTCACGGGCGAGAACCGCGCGCTGCACATTGCCGCCGGAGAGCGAGGCAATCGGGGACTGGAGCGAGGCCGTCTTGACCTTGTACTCGCCGACCAGATGGCCCGCCTGTTCGAGCATGCGGCTGCCGTCGAGCCAGAACTGGGCGCGCCCTGCTGTGAAGTCGAAATCACGGAAGAAGATGTTTTCGGCCACCGTCATGCGCGGCGCGCAGGCGTTCTTCAAGGGCTCTTCGGGCAGATAGCGGACGTTGAGTTTGCGGGCTTCGTCGCGGCGTGCGTGATAGGGCTCCGCCTTGACCCGGATCTCACCCTTTTCCAGCGGCCGCTGGCCGGTCAGGATCTCCATCAGCTCCATCTGTCCATTGCCAGAGATGCCGGCAATGCCGACGATCTCGCCGGATTTCACGGTGAGATCGGCGATGTCGATGGTCTTCAGGCCGGAGCGATCCGGGGCCCGGACGCCGGAGACGGAGAGGACGGGCACGCCCTGATAGGCGACGCGGGCGGCCGGCTTCACCAGCTCCTTTTCACCGATCATCATTGCCGCCATGTCGGAGGTCGTGAGATCGGAGACCTTGCCGCCGCCGACATATTCGCCGCGCCTCAGGACCGAGACCTCGTCGGCAAAGGCCGTCACTTCGCGGAACTTGTGGCTGATCATCAGGCAGGTGAGTTCGCCAGCACTCGTCAGACCCCTGACCATGCCGAGCAATTCGTCGGCTTCCGCCGGTGTCAGCACCGAGGTGGGCTCGTCGAGGATGAGGAAACGGCGGCCGAGATAGAGCTGTTTCAGGAGTTCCAGCTTCTGCTTTTCGCCGGCGGCAAGCCGGCCGACGGGGATGTCGAGCGGTACGGAAAAGGGCATGCGATCCATGAAGGCGGAGAGCGCCTGGCGCTCCTTCTTCCAGTCGATCAGCGCCGGGGCATCCGCCCGGCTGATGACGAGGTTTTCGGCGGCGGTCAGCGAGGGAACGAGCGTGAAATGCTGGTAGACCATGCCGAGCCCGAGATCATGCGCGGCACGGGGGTCGTGGATCTCGACTTCGAGGCCTTCGACCATCATCTGGCCCGAGGTCGGCTTGTAGAAGCCCATCATGCATTTGACGAGGGTCGACTTTCCCGCGCCGTTCTCGCCAAGCAACACATGGAAGGAGCCGGCGGCGACACGCATCGAGACGTCGTTGAGCGCCGTGAAGCTGCCGAAGCGCATGGTCATGCCGACGGTTTCCACCGACATGGCGTGATCGGGTGCTTTGAACTCTTGCGCCGGGACCCTCATGGCAGGGCGTCCACAAGCTTTTCGCTGTCGGAGACGGAGCCGAAGACGCCGCCCTGCATCTTGACCATCTTGATGGCAGCGGCATGGTTGCCGGGATCGGTCGCGCCGCAGCAGTCCTCGAGGATGACGCATTCGAAGCCACGGTCATTGGCCTCGCGCATGGTCGTGTGCACGCAGACATCGGTGGTGATGCCGGTCAGCACGATGTTCTCGATGCCGCGGGTGCGCAGGATGAGTTCGAGATCGGTGGCGCAGAAGGAGCCCTTGCCCGGCTTGTCGATGATCGCTTCGCCCGGCAGGGGTGCCAGTTCATCGATGATTTCCCAGCCCGGTTCGCCGCGCACGAGAATGCGACCGCAAGGACCGGCGTCGCCGATTCCGGCGCCGATCTGCTGCGAGCGCCAGCGCTTGTTCGGCGGCAGATCGGAAAGGTCTGGGCGATGGCCTTCGCGGGTGTGGATGATGTGGTAGCCCTTGGCGCGCATGGCGGAGAGCACCTTCTTGATCGGCTCGATCGGCGCGCGGGTGAGCGAGAGGTCGTAGCCCATCTTGTCGACATAACCGCCGACGCCGCAGAAATCGGTCTGCATGTCGATGATGATGAGCGCCGTGTTCTCAGGACGGAGATCGCCGTTATAGGGCCAGAGATAGGGATCTGCCTGAATGGTCGTCATTCCGCCGCCTCCTTGTTTATCTCGCCATAGAGGCGCACGGGTTTCGGGAAGCCGCAGGATGTACCGTCGGTCACCTGGACTTCGTCTTCCCAAGGCAGGCGGTACTTGTTCGCGACCAGATCCTGCATGAAAGTGTAGGGGCAATCGCCTGCACCGCCGGCAACGGCCGAAAAGCCGCGATGGCCGAGCTGGTAGATGTTGTTTTCGACACCCCAGACCCTGCGCGCCTCGCGCACGAGATCGGGGCGGACTTCCGCCGTGATGATCTCATCCGGGCGGCCGGACGTGCCATGGGCGATGATGCTGCCGTCGAAATTGACGATCATGCCCTCGCCCATGGAATCGAAGGTGCCGTCCGATCCGCACATGCAGACATTGGCGGTGACCATGAGATTACAGAAGGAATTGGACTGGTTGGTGAAGCGCCAGGCCTCACGCATGGGGGCGGTATAACCCGCCGTGCGCAGCATGATCTCGGCGCCCTTATAGGCCGCCTCGCGGGCCATTTCCGGGAACATGCCGTCGTGGCAGATGATCAGCGAAAGCTTGCAGCCCTTCGGTCCCTCGATGACGGGAATTCCGAGATCGCCGGGTTCCCAGGGTTCGACCGGCACCCAGGGATGGAGCTTGCGGTAATAGAGCCTGATCTCGCCCTGGTCATCGATAACAAGACCGGTGTTCCACGGATTGCCGCCCGGATTGTATTCCATGATGGAAAAGCAGCCCCAGATGCGGTTGTGGCGGCAGGCCTCTCTGAAGGCTGCGACTTCGGGACCATCCATCCGGCACATGATCTCCGGGTTGGTGTCCATCGACAGGCCATGCAGGGCATATTCCGGGAAAACGACGAGATCCATGCCGGCGATGTTGCGGCGCGCCTTGGCGACCATGCCGACGACCTTGTCGGTCTGGGCCGCGAGATCGGCCCGCGTCACCGTGTTCGGTAATTGCAGCTGCACGAGGCCGATGACCACACCCTCGGGCGACTTGTTGAGACCGCCAAGTCCGTTCATGGATCCTGCTCCTATTTGGTGATGCTGAGTTCGCCCGGGGCCGAGACCATGGCCCGGCTGCGCGAGCTGATCGCGATCAGAAGGCCAAGGGTGAGCACGTAAGGCGCTGCGTAGAAGAGGTAGTAGCCCTGGGTGACGCCGACCGATTGAAGCGCGGGCCCCAACGCTCCTGCGCCGCCGAAGAGCAGCGAGGCATAGAGGCAATGGACCGGGTTCCAGCGGGCGAAGATGACGAGGGCAACCGCCATCAGGCCCTGGCCTGAGGAAATGCCTTCGTTCCAGCTGCCCGGATAAAAGAGCGAGAGATAGGCGCCGCCGACGCCGGCCATTGCGCCGCCCACCGCCGTCGACCAGAGGCGCACACGGTTGACATTGATCCCAAGCGCACGCGCCGCATCGGCACTGTCGCCGGCAACGCGGATGGTAAGGCCGACGCGGGTGTTTTTCAGAACCCAGGCGGCAAGGAAGGCGAGCGCGATGCCGACGAGGAAGAGGACGTTGACGTTGAGGGCCGCCTGGACCTGGGGGATATCCGACCAGAAACCGAGCGGAATGGACGGCAGATCTGGAGCGACGGGCTGGACGTAGGGCTTGCCGAAGAAGAAGGCGAGCCCGGAGCCGAAGATCATCAGGGCGATGCCGATCGCGATGTCGTTGACCTTGGGGAACTTGCAGATCCAGCCGTGCAGGAGACCGAAGAGTAGACCTGAGACTGCCGCCGCGAGCGTGCCCGCCCAGGCGGAACCGGTATGATAGGCGACGGCATAGCCGCTCATGGCGCCGAAGACGAGCGTGCCTTCGAGGCCGAGGTTGATGCGGCCGGAGCGTTCCGTCAGGCATTCCCCGATGCTGACGAAGATGAAGGGGGTGGAGACACGGATCGCGCCGCCGAGGATGGCAAGGGGGACGCCCCAGAGACCGATATCCGTCATGCGCGCTTTCCCTTCAGCAGAAGGCCTTCCAGCGTGATGCGATCACGGAACGCGTCGGACAGGAGGATGGCGATGAAGATCATGCCCTGGAAGACCACGATGGTGGCATCCGGCAGGTCGAGCCTTCGCTGGACGAGACCGCTCGACGCCTCGAAGCCGGCAAAGAGCAGGGTCGCGGGAATGATCGCCAGGCAGTTGTGCCGGGCGAGGAAGGCGATGAGGATGCCTGTATAACCATAACCGCCGGCAAGCGAGGCATTGGCCGAGCCATGGACGGCGGCGACTTCGAAGGCACCGGCGAGGCCAGCGAGAGAGCCGCCGAGCGCTGTAAAGCCGATCATCAGCAGGCCGGCCGGCAGACCCTGCACCTGGGCGGCCCTGAGGTTGCCGCCGACAATACGCGCCGCAAATCCGAAGGTCGTCTTTTCGATCAGAACCCAGCAGAGAATGCAGGCGATGATGCCGGCTGCGAGCCCCCAATGCACACCGATGCCGGGGATTTCGCCGATCCGGTAGAGCTCCGGCAGGGGTGCCGTGGAGGGCTTGTTGAGGCTGGCGGGATCGCGCAGCGGTCCTTCGACCAGATGGTTCATCAGCGCGATCGCGATATAGGCGAGCAGCAGGCTGGAGATCGTCTCATTGACCCCGCGGAAATGCCTGAGAGCCCCGATGCCGCCGATCCAGATGGCGCCGACAAGCGCACCTGTGATCATCATGGCGAGGATGCCGACCGGACCCGGCATGCTAGGTGCCAGCATGGCGATGGCTCCGGCGCCGACACCGCCCAGCACGATCGCCCCCTCCCCGCCGATCACCACGAGGCCAAGTCGGGCCGGCAAAGCGACGCAGAGGGCTGCGAGAAGCAAAGGTGCCGCGCGAGCCAGCGTGTTGGTCCATGAGAAGGACGTGCCGAATCCCGCCTTGTAGACGAGGGTGTAGAACTCGATCGGCGACGTGCCGATCAGGAGCAGAAAGAAGGCAAAGAGGAGCATGCCGGCGAGCAGCGCTGCCAATGGCAGGAAGAGCGGGTCGAGCCAACGCAGAACCGTCTCGAGCGAGAGACTGCGTCTGGCCAGGCCCTGGCTTGCGAGATCCGCCGGTGCACTCATGGCATGCCCCTCCCGGATGCTTAAGACGTGGATCCGACAACGCCCTCGACGAGGTAGCTCATGCTTTCGAGCGCAACGTCGGTTTCAACAAAGGCCTGTCCCTCGGTCGCGATGACATTGCCCTTGTTGTCCTTGAGCGGTCCCTTGATGACCGAGAAGCCGCCCTTGAGGATTTCGGCAAGGGTCGCGTCGAACTGCTTGCGCGCCGGTTCGGTGACCGCCGGGCCGAGCGGGCTCATCTTGACGAAGCCTTCGGCAAGGCCGCCACGGACGAAGTTGTCGATGGTGCCGCCGGCCAAGGTCGTGTTGACCATGTCGGTATAGACCTTGGACCAGTTCCACTCGGCACCGGTCAGATATTTCTCCGGTGCGAGCGGGCTCTGGTTGGCGTGGTAGCCGCAGAGGAACATGCCGCGACCGGCGCCGGTTTCCATGACAACCTTCGGGCCGTCGACATGGCAGGTGACGACGTCGACGCCCTGGTCGGCGAGTGCGTTTGTGGCTTCCGCTTCCTTGACCGCGAGCGACCATTCACCGGTGAAGATGACCTGGCAGGTGATCGAGGGATCGACGGCGCGGGCGCCGAGCAGGAAAGAGTTGATGTTGAGCAGGACCTGCGGAATGGGCTTAGCCGCGACGAAGCCGATCTTCTTGGTCTTGGTCATGTGACCGGCGACGATGCCGTTCAGATACTGGCCCATGCCGATGTAACCGAAATAGGAGCCGGTATTGGCGGGCTTGTCCGGGGTCCAGAGGCCGCCGCAATGCTCGAAACGGACATTGGGATATTTCGGCGCCATGGTCAGGATATGGGGGTCGAAATAGCCGAAGGAGGTCGGGAAGAGCAGTGTGGCACCGTCGAAGTTGATCATGCTCTCCATGGTCTTCTGGACGTCGACCGTTTCCGGTACCTGCTCTTCTTCGACCACGGTCACGCCTTCGATCGCCTTGATCGCGGCAGCGCCTTCGGCATGAGCCTGATTATAGCCGAAGTCATCCTTCGGGCCGACATAGATGAAGCCGACGGTCAGGCCTGCGGCGCGGGCGATGTCGAAGGGAAGCATGCTGCTTGCGGCGGCAAGGCCGGCGAGACCGGCTGACTGGCGCAGAAACTGGCGGCGGCTCGGCATAAGAAACTGGCTCATGAAGGATCTCCCAGATCACGGTATGGACGGCGAACAGTCGGGCGGGCGCTGGTTCCCCTGATTATTGATGGCGCTCCGCGTTCACCTTTGAGTAACCCATATGGCGCCGCTTCTGTCTTGTGCTAAGTTTTGCGCGAGCCGCTGCAAATTTTGCATCACTGGGAGAGCCGTCGCATGCGCCATCTGACTTCGCTGCGTTACATCGATGCCGTTGCCAAGGCCGGCTCCATTCGTGGGGCGGCCGAATCGCTGGCAATCACATCGACGGCGCTCAATCGGCGCATCCTGGCGCTGGAAGAGGAACTTGGCGTGCCGGTCTTCGAGCGGCTGCCGCATGGGGTTCGGTTGTCGAGCGCCGGCGAGATCCTGATCCATCACATCCGCAACCAGATCTCCGACATGGAGCGGGTACGCTCACAGATCGCCGACCTCTCTGGCGTCAGGCGTGGTCATGTGTCGATCGCCTGCAGCCAGGCGCTCCTGCCCTATTTCCTGCCGCATCAGATCGCTCACTATCGAAAGGACCATCCGGCGGTGACCTTCGGCGTGCATCTGCGCGACCGGCAGGCGGCGGAGCAGTCGCTGGTCGATCATTCGGCGGATCTGGCGATCGTCTTCGAGCCCGTGCGGATGGCGGATTTCATGACGCTGATCCGGGTGCATCAGCCGGTGCATGTGGTGATGGCACCGCATCATCCTCTGGCAACCAAGGACACCATCCGGCTGAGCGACTGCCTCGGCTACCCCTATTCGCTGCCGACGGCCCCCTTTGGTGTGCGCCACCTGATGGACATGGCAGCGCAGAAATCCTCACATCGACTGGAACCGGTGATCGAATCCGACAGTTTCGAATTCCTGCGCAACCATGCGGTCGCGGAGAACATCATCACCTTCCAAATCCCGATCGGGCTTTCGGACCATACGATGACGGGCGAGATGATCACGCGACCGCTCGACAAGCGCGATGTGCCGGCAGGCGTTCTCTACATGGGGCAGTTGCGCGGACGGACGCTTCCGGTCGCAGCGGCCCGGTTCGCCGCCCAGCTGTCGACGGCACTTGCCAGCCGATACGAAGTGTCGTGACGGCTTGGCCGAAAATTACCGCTCGACCGCGTCAGGTCGCGTGGCGCGATAGAGCAGATAGGCGAAGACCGCCGCCAGGCCGAACCAGGTCATGGCATAGCCGAAATGCTTGTTGGGGAAGGAAACCACCGTCAGCCCGCCGACAGGCATGCCATCGCCCCGTTGATCGGCATCGATGAAATAGGGCGCGACCTCTCCGAGCCCGAGGGCCTCAGCCATGGCGACCGTATCACGGGAGAACCATCGATTGCCCATGGGGTCGTTGTCGCGGAGAAAGGCGCCGCCCGGCTGGGTCAGGCGCAGGAGGCCTGTCACCCTCTGCGCTCCCTCAGGTCTCGGCCTGTCGGCGACCGAGGTCCGGTCATCGGGCACGAAGCCGCGGTTGATGAAGAGGCGCCAGCCGTCCTCCGTCTCAAAGGGCGTCATCACCCAGAAACCGGATCCGCGCGACGTCACGGCCTTCACCAGGAGGTCGTCTGCGGGCAGATACCGGCCGCGCACTTCGACGCGGCGATATTCCGCCGTGTCAAATGTGACGCCCGTCCAAAGATCGGGTCCGGGTGCAGCGGATGGCGGGGCCACAAGCCCCGCCTCGACGCGTTCAATGAGAGCCGTCTTCCATTGCAGGCGCTGGAGCTGCCAGACGCCGAGACCGACGAGCAGCCCGATGGCGAGGACGCCCAGTCCAATGAACCACCATGGTCTGCGCGCCTCGGTCATTGCCTTGCCGATCTCTTCAGGAGCCGAAGCCCTGGAAGCTCTCGTGATCCATTGTCGGCATCATGTTGGTGTTCAGGTTGTACATGACCCAGACCGATCCGGCGATCATGATGACCACGACGATGACCGTGAAGATCATCGACAGCATGGTCCAGCCCTCGTCGGAGCGGGTGTTCATGTGCAGGAAATACACCATATGAACGAGAATCTGCACGACGGCGAAGCCGATCACCGTCACCGCTGTAAGCACGCGGCTTTCGAAGCCGCCGCTCATGACCACGGCAAAGGGAATGATCGTCAGGATCGCGGCCAGCACAAAGCCCGTCAGATACGAGCGGTAGCTGCCGTGATCATGGCCGGTATTGTCGTGACCGTGGCCCTGGTCGTGATGGCCGTGGGGCTGGATGGAAGGTTTGGACATCAGATCATCCCCAGGAGATAGACGAAGGTGAAAACCCCGATCCAGATGACATCGAGGAAGTGCCAGAACATGCTCAGGCATTCCATGCGGCGGGTGTTTGCCGGGATCAGGCCCTTCTGGTTGATCTGGACCATGAGAGTAACGAGCCAGATACAGCCGAACAGCACGTGCAGGCCGTGCGTGCCGACGAGCGCGAAGAAGGCCGACAGGAAGGCAGACCGCTGCGGGCCGGCGCCGAGTTCGATCAGGTGGTGGAACTCATAGATTTCCAGCGCCAGGAAGGCGAGGCCTAGCAGCAGCGTGACGGCCAGCCAGATCTGCATGCGGGCCTGACGGCCCTCATACATGGCCAGCATCGCAAAGCCGAAGGTGATCGAGGACACCAGCAGGAAACCGGTGTTGATGGCAATGAGCGTCAGATCGAACAGAACCTTGGGGCCGGGGCCGGCCGCATAGCTCTGGCCGACCACGGCGAAAACGGCGAAGAGGACCGCGAACATCAGGCAGTCGCTCATCAGGTAGATCCAGAAGCCGAGACGCGTGGACGCGCCTTCCGGATGATGATGCGGCTCGGTTTCCCAATAGACGGCAGGCGTATCGGTCTGGGTGACGGTGCTCACGGTCTTCACGCTCCTACGCTGGCCAGTTCGCGGTCACGGGCCTTTTCGACACGCTCGACCTCGTCGACGGGGACATAGTAATCCCGGTCATAGTTGAAGGTATGGGCGATCGAGACGGCAATGATCGCGAGGAAGGACAGGGCTGCCAGCCACCATATGTACCAGACCAGGGCGAAGCCGCAGAGCGTCGCCAGGGCCGACAGGATAACACCTGTGCCGGTGTAACGCGGCATGTGGATCGGCAGGTAGGGTGCCTTCGGGCGCGTCTGACCAACCTGCTTCATGTCGTGCCATGCATCGAGATCATGGACCACGGGTGTGAAGGCGAAGTTGTAGGCCGGCGGCGGGGAAGACGTCGCCCATTCCAGCGTGCGGCCATCCCAGGGGTCGCCGGTCACGTCCATATTGTCCTTCCGCTGCAAGATCGAAACGGCGATCTGGATGAAGAAGGCGGCAATACCGATAGCGATCAACAGCGCGCCGAGGGCTGCCAGGATGAACCAGATCCTGAGATCCGGATCATCGAAGACACGCATGCGGCGGGTGACACCCATCAGGCCGAGCACGTAGAGCGGCATAAAGGCAAGCCAGAAGCCTGTGACCCAGCTCCAGAAGGAGACCTTGCCCCAGAAGACGTTCAGCTTGAAGCCAAAGGCCTTTGGCCACCAGTAGGCGATTGCCGCAAAGCAACCGAACAGCACGCCGCCGATGATGACGTTGTGGAAGTGGGCCACGAGGAAGAGCGAGTTGTGCAGGACGAAGTCTGCCGGCGGTACGGCGAGAAGGACGCCCGTCATGCCGCCGATGGTGAAGGTCAGCATGAAGGCAATCGTCCACATCATCGGCAGGTCGAAGCGCACCCGTCCCTTGTACATGGTGAAGAGCCAGTTGAAGATCTTGGCCCCCGTGGGAACCGAGATAATCATGGTGGTGATGCCGAAGAAGGCATTCACCGAGGCCCCCGAACCCATGGTGAAGAAGTGGTGCAGCCAGACGATGTAGCTCAGGATCGTGATGCAGACGGTCGCATAGACCATCGAGCTGTAACCGAAGAGGCGCTTGCCCGAGAAGGTCGAGGTTATCTCCGAGAAGACACCGAACAGCGGCAGGATCAGGATGTAGACTTCCGGGTGACCCCAGATCCAGATGAGGTTGACATACATCATCGGATTGCCGCCGAGATCGTTCGTGAAGAAATTGGTTCCCACGTAGCGATCAAGCGTCAGAAGAATGAGCGTCATCGTCAGGACCGGGAAGGACGCGACGATCAGGACGTTGGTGCAGAGCGCGGTCCAGGTGAAGACCGGCATGCGCATCAGGGTCATGCCCGGTGCGCGCATCTTGATGATGGTCACGAGCAGGTTGATACCCGATAGCGTCGTGCCGACACCCGCGACCTGCAGACCCCATATGTAGTAATCGACCCCCACCCACGGACTGTAGCCTATGCCCGACAGCGGCGGGAAGGCGAGCCAGCCCGTCTGGGCGAACTCGCCGACGAAGAGCGAGGCCATGACAAGAACGGCACCGCCGACGGTCATCCAGAACGAGAAATTGTTGAGGAAGGGGAACGAGACGTCACGCGCGCCGATCTGCAGCGGCACGACATAGTTCATCAGACCGGTGACGAAAGGCATCGCCACGAAGAAGATCATGATCACGCCGTGGGCGGTAAAGATCTGATCGTAGTGGTGGGCGTTAAGATAACCTTCCGACCCGTTGAAGGCCAGCACCTGCTGCAGGCGCATCATGATGGCGTCGGCAAAGCCGCGCACTAGCATGATCAGCGCCAGGATGATGTACATGATGCCGATCTTCTTGTGATCGACCGAGGTCAGCCACTCGCGCCAGAGATAGCCCCAGAGGCGATAATAGGTCAGAGCGCCAACGGTGGCGGCACCGCCGATCACGACGACCACAAAGGTCGAGAGAACGATGGGATCCGTCGGGATCGCACTCCAGTTGAGGCGGCCGAGAAGAAACGTGGTGGAATGGTCTATTGCAGTGGCCATGCCGGTATCCTGTCAGAGTTGCGGCGCATTGCCGGAGGCCTGCCGAACGAGCGTCATGAAACGCTCGGCATCCCCGCCGAAGGGCGATGCGGGCTGTGGCATGTTGTGTCCCATAAGCGGGCCGGAAACGACCGGCTCGACATTGGCGGAAGCGGGCTGTGCAGTCAGCATCTGCTCCAGTTCCTCGATCGTGCAGAAGCCCATGACCTTGAAGGGCTCCCAGCCGAAGACCGGCTCGCGCATGCCGCGGCGCTCATGCTTGTCGTAAATCAGTGCGCTGACATTCACGGTGCCGGCGAGACCGGTGCCACCTTGAGCGTCGAGAGCCATCATTTCGGCCATGCAGATCTTGCCGTCTTCGACGCACATGTTGACGACACGCGGGAAGAGCATCGGATCGACGCTGGCAAAGGTCATGGGCTCGACATTTTCGGTGGGGCGCTCAAGCTCGAGATAGCGGGTACGGTCCAGCTTGTCGGCGCCGGCACGGGCTTCCGCAACCCAGGCGTCGAAAGCTGCGGGATCGCTCGCCTTGGCCTTGAAACGCATGCCGGAGAAGCCGGCGCCGGAATAATGGGACGCCAGGCCCTGGAACGTGCCTTCCTGGTTGAACACGCCATGCAGGGTCGTCTGCATGCCCGGCATCGCATAGATCATCCCCGCCATATGGGGGATGTAGAAGGCGTTCATCACGGAAGACGATGTCAGCGAGAAACGGATCGGGCGATCAACAGGAACCGGCATCTCGTTGACGGCGGCGACACCATATTGCGGATAGATGAAGAGCCACTTCCAGTCGAGCGCGACAACCTGGACCTCCAGAGGCTCCTGTTGCGGATCCAGCGGCTTCTCTGCCGAAACGCGGCCAAGCGGTCTGTAGGGATCAAGCAAATGTGTC
Organism: Rhizobium sp.; assembly: GCA_027533385.1. Classification (GTDB taxonomy): domain Bacteria; phylum Pseudomonadota; class Alphaproteobacteria; order Rhizobiales; family Rhizobiaceae; genus Allorhizobium. The sequence goes on from JAPZUE010000076.1 coordinate 14,583, forward strand.
TGCACCCAGGTGAGCGCACCGAGGCAGACGATAATCAGAAGCGGGATTGCCCAGATGATCAGTTCGAGCTTTGTCGAATGAGACCAGTTCGGCTTGTAGACGGCTTCCTTGTTGGAAGCGCGGTAATGCCACGCGAACCAGCAGGTCATGATCATCACCGGAATGATGATGATCAACATCAACAGGGTCGATATGACCAGAAGATCGCGCTGCTGCGCGGCAACGTCTCCGGTCGGAGCAAGGACTTCTGCCTTGCAGGCGGATAGAAACAGGACCGCCCCCAGGGCGGCCAGTATTTTCGGGAGGCGAAGCTCTTGCATCTCGTACCCTGATAAACTTGCGGGTCACAGAGCGGAGGTCCCCCCGAACACCGCACCAAGACCATTGATATTCGCCAAGGTAGTTAGTTCGGTTTTGCGGTGCAGCACATACGACAATTTGTCACCTGTCAATTTGGCCGTTGCTGCGGCATCCGTCTGTACCATGTTATACTGACGCGCGGGCCGCATACCCCCCATGCATGCCCGCTCTGTTCCAATCAGAAAGTGAGCACGCGTAATGGCGAGCATGACCGGTTCTGCCTCCCCCGCCGCCCAGAAAGGCCGCACCACCTCCGATGACGATCATCACGTATCGCCTTCGGATATCGCGGTCGGCGTCATCATCGGGCGCACGTCGGAATTCTTCGACTTCTTCGTTTTCGCCATCGCTTCGGTGATCGTGTTCCCGGCGCGTATCTTTCCGTTTCTCGATCCGCTGACCGGAACCTTGTGGTCGTTTGCGCTGGTGGCCCTTGCGTTTGTGGCGCGGCCGCTCGGCACGGTGCTCTTCACAGCGCTCGACCGACGACACGGTCGAGTCACGAAGCTGACGGTTGCGCTTTTCCTGCTCGGAACCTCCACAGTGGCCATGGGCCTCGTGCCGTCCTACGAAACGGCCGGATGGTGGGCGATTGCCATGCTGGCGCTGCTGCGCATCGGCCAGGGTCTGGCACTCGGCGGCACCTGGGATGGTCTCGCGCCGCTCTTGGCAATCACTGCATCGAAGGACAAGCGCGGCTTCTATGCGATGATTCCGCAGCTCGGCGCCGTCGTCGGCCTTGCCGTTGCAGCCGTGCTCTTCGCCTATCTGGTACTGACGCTCTCGGCTGCGGACTTCCTCGACTGGGGCTGGCGCTATCCGTTCTTCGTCGCCTTCGCGATCAACGTGGTGGCACTCTTTGCACGCCTGCGCATCGTCGACACGCCGGAGTTCAAGGAACTGTTCGAGACGAACGAACTGACCCCGACAAGTCTGCGCACCACCCTGTCCCAGGATGGGCGCACCGTGCTCCTGGGCATCTTCGTGCCGCTGGCAAGCTTCGCCATGTTCCACATGGTAACGGTCTTCCCGCTGTCGTGGATCTACCTCTACACGAATGAAGCCCCCGGCACCTTCCTGCTGATCGAAGCTGTCGGGGCGGGCGTCGGCATCATCGCCATGCTATTCTCCGGATGGCTGTCCGATCGCATCGGACGCGAGAAGATCCTCATCTGGGGTGCGTGGGCGATCGGCGGCTTCGCGCTGACGGCCCCGCTGCTGCTCAATGCAGGACAGTCAGGGGTTATCGCTTACATGATGATCGGCTTCCTCATCCTGGGCTTCAACTTCGCCCAGTCGTCGGGCACGATCGCCTCGCTGTTCGACCGGCGCAACCGCTACACGGCTTCGGCCGTTGTTTCGGCACTGTCCTGGATGTTCGGCGCCGGTTTTGCGCCGCTGGCCGCACTTCTGCTCTCGACATGGTTCGGGCTCTACGCAGCCGGCCTCTATCTTCTGTCCGGTGCAATCTGCACGCTGATCTCTCTGGCGCTCGCACGTCAGATCTCCCTGCAGCCCAAGGGACAGGAATAGACGACAGCCGCAAAGAAGACGTCAAACCAGCCTTACAAGCAGCCCCCGGAGTCGCCCGACTTCGGGGGTTTTCTGTTGCGTTGAATGCAGCCCAATCGATCGATCGCAGAGATCCATCTCGGGTGAGCGCTTCAAGCCAGGAACCACGACTTGCCGCTTGATGAAAAGCGGGCTTCGCCCTAATTTGCCCAGACTGGTGTTTGCACTCATGACAGAAGAAATTGGCGGGTGGTTTGGATGAAGAGCTACTTGCCGACACGCGCGCAGGATTTTGCGACGCTGGTCATTGCGGTCGCCTGGCTCGGATATGTGTTCATGGCCGTCGCCTGGGCCGTGCAGTCCTATCGCAGCACGATGCAGGCCGCCGAGGATCGCGTCAATTCATCCAGTCTGGTCGTTGCAACCCATGCGCAATGGGTCAATGAATTTGCGTTGCAGGCGACGCGGCGCATCGCAGATGCTGCGGAGGGGGAGGACCGCCGCTACCGCGACATCGCAGCAAGCGTCGCAACGGCCATCGAGGGCCTTCCAGGCAGTGTGAAGGTCTATATCGTCGACGCCGAAGGAAACACTCGCTATTCGAGCGATCCCGAGGTCAAACCTGTCAACATCACGGATCGTGCCTACTTCGAGATGCTGAAGAAGGGGGCGCCCTCCCATGTCTCGTCGCTGCTGATCAGCCGGCTCAATGGCGAGCAGATTTTCGTGTTCAGCAGGCGGCTGGAAAAGAATGGAGTCTTTTCCGGGACGGTCAATCTGTCTCTTTCCACCGAGATCATGAAGCCCATATGGGACGCGGTGAATCTCGGCGGAGACTTCGCGGTGAGCTTCATTCGCAACGACGGACAGCTGGTGGCGCGGTATCCGAAACCAGACAAACCGCTCGACTTGAGCAACTATATCCTTTTCACCGACTACCTGCAGGAAACATCCAGCGGCACTTACACGGCCGATGCTTCACCTCTCGATGGCGTGGAAAGGATTGTCGGATACAGAAAGGTCGAGGGCACTCCTTTCGTCGCCATTGCGGCCGGAGACCTCGACCTGCTCATGGGGCCATTCTGGCGAAACGTATTGATCCTGGCGGTCGTGACGTCCCTTGCCTGCCTCGGTTCCTTCGCCGCCGCCTGGCGCATAAGGTCTCTGGTGCATGCCCAGGAACAGCAAAGCGCAGCGCTCTCCGATGCGTTGAAGAAGAACCAGTTCCTGCTCCGCGAAATTCATCATCGGGTCAAAAACAATCTTCAATCCGTCATGTCGCTGGTGAGGCTACATCTGAAGCCGCATGAAGGGTCTCAGGCGCTCACGGACAGGATCAAGGCGATGGTCGAAGTCCATCAGCTGATCTACCAGCACGACCGCTTCGTGGCGCTGAAGGCCGACTCCCTGATCCAGGCGGTCGTCCAGGGCGTGGTGACGTCGTTCGGCAGTCCGGTGCAGACGGTATTCAACCTTGAGCCGACCGAAGTCTCGAACGACCGCGCAACGGCGCTGGCTCTGCTGGTCAACGAAGTCGTGTCCAACAGCCTGAAATATGCCTTTGCGGATGTGTCCCGGCCCATGCTTGCGATCACGCTGCGCAGTTCGGATGAGCCAGGCTATTTCTGGCTGGAGATCACGGATAACGGTCCGGGCTTTGCCAGCGATACGGTGAAGAAGGGAACCGGGACCAAGCTGATCGAGGGTTCAGTCCGTCAACTCGATGGTCGCTATACGATGACCCAGGAGCAGGGAGCAGCATTCAAGGCGCATCTCAAGCTCCTGGATTGACGGGCGGAGCGGCGGCGCTCTCAATCCACGTTTGTTGCGCTTTCGTCGTTCGTTCCGACGAGCGGCAATGGCCCGACCAATTCGCGTTGATCAGGCCACCGGCCTGTCTCAGAACTCCGCAGACGCGCCGACCCAGAGTGTCCGGCCTATCACCCAGGGCTGCTTGTCCTGGGCCGTGGCATTGCCCAGCTCGTTGAACAGGTTGACCACCTTGAAGTTCACCGTCAGGCCGTGGTCATCGATCGACGCGACCTTATAGGAGCCGGCAATGTCGACAGTCAGCACAGCATCGAAGGCCTTATCGTCCCAGACATCGTGTTGGATGCCGTCAATGTCCTCGGTATCGCCGGTTTCTGCAACACCATCATAGGCAAAGTTGTAGTTGGCGGAGAGCCCGAGCAACAGGCGTTCATCGAAGAAGCTGCCCGAGATACCAATCTGAGCTCGCAGGGGAATATCCATGTTGCCTTTAACAGCATCGAAGCCCGCTTGGGTATAGGACATGCCCTTGTAGGCAATCCGCTCTTCAAGCTCGTCTTCGTCAGCGAAATAGCTGTCGGCCGAGACATAGCGGTGGGCCCAGGTGATCGAGGCGGAGAGTTCGGCGTCTTCTGCCGGGTTCCAGTCGGCTGTCGGCAACTCTTTCACATATTCTGCCGAGACGGAATCATAAGAGCCTTCGGCATTGTTGGTCAGAACGTAAGAGGAGTTCGTCGGTGTCGCGGAAGAGTATTGGTCCCGCGAACTGCGATGGATGTAACGCAGGCGCCAATCCCCATCCGTGATCGGATCAACAAGCTTGATGGCAGCCGTGAATTCATCAGTGTAAGGCGTTTCTAGATCCGAAGCGTCGAGCGAATAATAGGTCTGCGCCGGCGTGGTGCTGAAATTGCCGACCACTCCTGTCGAGCTTGGCGTCCTTGTATACGTGATGACCCGTGGCTGCTGATCGCGAATGGCATAGGCAAGGTTTGCAGCGTCGTAGTACCGGTTGTAGCCCCCGGAAATGGCGAGCTCCTCCATCGGCGTCACGGTGGCGACAAGGCGCGGCGCAATGTTCAGGTTGCCCTGAAAATCGTCATAGTCGAGGCGGATGCCAGGACGGATGTTGAGCCAGTCGAATGTCTGATCGAGCTCCAAATAGCCGTTGGCCTGCATGATCTGGGCCGAGATTTCATACGCCTTGTAGACCGCCTTCGAAGCGGCAAACTGCTCCGAGTAGCATTCCTCGGTCGTGTTGCATGTGAAAGTCCGTCTGCCAGCGGTCCAAAGATTGTTGTAGGATGCGGCAACGCGATATGTGTAGTTCACATAGTCCTTCGCGCGCGAACGTTGTGCCTGCGTATATCCAAACTCGTAGCCGGTTCGGAACTTTCCATTCCACACATCGCCGGCTAGATCCTGGGACCAGGTATAACGCTCCTGCCCCTGAAGGCGCTCGGATCCCATGCCGCCCTCGCGGCAGGCTGTGTTGGTGGTCGATGTGTAGTCGATGCGGCACCAGTCGAGCATGCTGGTCTCAAATACCCGGACACCGGAGCGAAAATAGGTTGACTGCCAGTTTCGCACGATGTTGTCGCCGCCGAGGTTGAGCGTATCGGATGTCGAGCTGGTTATCCTGCTCGTCAACGAGACGTTGGACAACGCGACGCCACCGAGGGAAAGGTCCTCGAAGTCGTAGATGTTTTCCAGCCTGCCAGCATAGGTCTGGGTCGCGGTATCGATCTCCAGGTCACGGTAGTCGTGTGATTGGAAGTCCTGATAGTAATCCGTATGGATACCTTCCAGCTTGAACAGACCGAAATCAGTGTCTGCGTTGGCCTGAAGCCGGTAGAACTCGTTCTTGGATTCGGACTCCACAAGCTCGTCGCCGTAGATGTAGTTCTTCGCCTTGCTGGTCCAGGCATCCGTCACGCTATACTGGCCAATGACGGCGATGTTGTCAGCGATCGGACCGGTGACGGAAAAGGCCTTCTTCGTCTTGTCGAACTCCGGCTGTTTCACATTATTCGGATTCAGACCGTCATCCGTGGCGAGATTGTACTTCACGAGATCATCGCTCTCGTACTCCATCGATGCCGTCGCTCTCAGCCTGTCGGTTGCGGGCTGCATCAGCTTGTATTCAACAACGCCACCCTGGAAGGAGCCGTAGCGGGCAGAGGCATTGCTGTCGATGACGGTTGCGGACTCGACAAAATCCGTCGGGACGAAGACCGTCTGAGAATGCAGACCATAGATGCGGTCGGCGTTATAGGCCGTATCATCGTCCGACAGTTCGCCATAGCCGCCTTGATTATACGGCTCCTCGGTTCCTGTGATCGTGTTGATGCCGATACCGTTCAGGATGAAGTTATTCTCATAAGTGCGTCCGCCTGAGATCGAGACTTCCTGGGGCTTTGTGTTCAGGATCGCCTGCCCCTCGACGCCCGCATTCTCGTTCGTATCGTCCTGGTACTGCACATTCGGCAGACCGCGCAGGAAGCTGTTGGCATCCGCGCTGCTCGTGCGGATACCGATCTGGGTCGAATCCATCACCGTAGCCCCCGTATCGGCAGCGCTCTCAGTCCCGAGCTTTACGCCGCCACCTGAGGAGGAGACGGTGATCTCCTCGAGCACGGTCGTGCCAGCGGCGGCGGCCTCGTCGATGGCGGCAGCAGCGACCAGGGACGCGGTGCGGGCCCCGGTGACGCGGATTTCGATGTCAGAACCACCGATAAGGGTGCGCAGGGCCGAAAGCGGATCGGTTTCACCGGCAACAGCGCTGGAAGTGCGGCCCGAAACAAGGGCTGCAGCATAGCCGACCTGCCAGCCTGTTTGGCGGGTAAAGGCTCTGAGAGCTGCATCGAGGGACTGGGCAGGGATGGAAATCGCCCGGGGGCCGTTTGCCGCCGGGCTTGCGCCAACATCCTGTGCCTGAGCGGAAAACACACCGGCCGAAACCGAAACCAGTGCCGTGGACACCATGAACATGGCAAGCCTGCGCCTGCCCATCGATACTCTACGCTTTACCATTTTCATCCCGGGCAGGAAGCCCTTGTCACCCTGTTGTCACCCCACCGCCGCGCATCATGCGCGTCGGTTCTGATAGGGATGACGAGTGAGCCCGGCCGGTCTCACAAAAAAACTTGAGACTTTAGTGAATGAATATGACGCCCCCTGGCAGATGCTCGATGCGGGCGCCTGCAGCCGTGACAACGCTTTCGATTGCTGCACCCGCCTCGGCAATTCGGAAACTGCCGCTGACAGGCGTGTCCAGGACGGCAGTCGGCAAGGTGACGATCGTCAGATCCGTATGGCGACCAATCTCCTCAAGCGCCGCCCGCAGAGGCTCTGCGGAAAGCTGGATCCAGCCTTCGCGCCAGGCGAGGCGGGTTTCACCATCCTCTGCCGGCAGGAAGGAGATCCGCGAATGATCGACGGCCGCCGTCTGCCCGGGCGACAGAGCCACGGGGCTTGATTGCGTATCATCCCGGGTCAGCATCACGCGTCCGCTTTGGAGATGCACAACGTCCGCCGCCGCCTCCCGTGCCACGTTGAAGGCCGTGCCCGTCACCTTCACAATGCCGAAGCCCCCGGTCACCGTGAAAGGACGGGTAGAATCATGCGCGACCTCGAAAAAGGCCTCACCCTGGAGAAGGCTGACAGCCCTTCGGCCATCCTCGAAATCGACAGTCACGGCCGTTTGGCTGTTCATTTGCAGGCGCGAGCCATCGGGCAGATCGATCGTGACGATTTCGCCGGCAGCCGTCCGATAGTCCGCTCGCTTACCCAGGAACCAGCCGCTGACAAGCAGCGGTACCATCAGTGCAACCGCCAGAGAGGCAGCGACGGCCAGTGCCACAGGCGAGAGGCGCCATGACGTCGCGGTCGGGCGTGGCGATGCCGGGATGGGTGGCTTCTCCGTGGGCATGGTCTGGGCGGTCGCGACAGTCAATTCAGGACAGTCATAGAGCGCCAGCACCCGCGCCAGCGCCTCGCCCCGGTCGGCCCCTTCGGCTAACCAGGCGTTCAGGGCGGTGCTGTCCGCTTCTCTGGCCTTCAGCCGCAGCACCCATTCAAGTGCCTGGTCCGTGACTGGGTCGGGGTGCCGATAGCCCGCTTCGTCCTCTTGGTCAGTCAATACGTGCATGGCGGTCTTCCGCTTGAAATAGAGCCCGTGAAAAGATGACGTTTCAAAATGCTTGCCCTCCCAAAAATCTCAGCTTCCCCCCTCCCTGCACGTTTCATCGATCCATCTTCTCCCGAATCTCCAGGAGCACGGCCATGGCCATCTTCATGTCGTTGAAAACGGTGTTGGGCGACACGCCCAGCCTCCTGGCGATCTCGGGATAGGTGAGGCCTTCCAGCCGGTTGAGGCACCAGGCCGAACGGGCCCGGGGTGGCAGGGTGAGCAGGGCACGGTTGAAGGCCTGGACCAGATCACGCTGGATGGCCTGCTCCTCGATGCTCGGCTGAGGGTCGACAACAACCACGGCAGCGGCGGCCTCCATATCCCGCTCTTCATGCAGAGCGCGCACCTTGCTGCGACGCAGGTGATCGAGCGCAAGATTGCGCGCGGTTTGCCAAAGAAAAGCTTCGATATTGCCCGGCGTGCCCTGATCGAGCGCCCGTCGCGCTCTCAGATAGGCGTCGTGCGTCAATTCCTCTGCTTCTGCGGCGTTGCGCACGATGCGGAGGATCGCTCGATAAAGGGATCGTCGCATGCCGAGAAAGGCGTCATCAAGCTTTTGCGTATCGACGGTCATGGTCGCGCCATGTCGAAGCCGGCACGCCAAGCGGCCGCAAGCGGCCAGCGCGTGGCATTGCAAGCCTTTCTCTGGGCCGTGCTTCCGGTCATTCGATCCCCGGTTCCTGCGTGTCTGTGACCCCGAGCGGCAACTTGGTCAGTACAGCGACGTTGTCGGTGCGGAAGATATGGCTTGCATGGGATGCGAGCCTTTGTCCCGTCACACGCTCCCCAAGGCCCTGCATCCGTTGCAGATAGCCCGCATCGCCATAGCGGCGATAACTCAGTGCCAGACGGCGCAGCCAGGTATTGGGGTCGGTCAGCCGGCCTTCTTCGGCAAAGGCGATGTCGGATTTGATCTTTTCTACATCCGCCTGGCGAGCGATCTCAGGCATACGGTCGAGCACTGAGAATGCGGCTGCGGTCAGTTCCTCCGTCCGGTCTGGGGCGCAATAGAAGGCCAGGGTCCCGAGCACCCGATCCTGATCGGGGTCGACTTCCAGCTCGAATTCGAGGCTGTAGATGCCGCCCAAGACGTTGCGAAGTTCCTTCTTCAGATTTTGCTGCGCCATCGGCGTCAGGGTCGAAATGAGGAAGCTCGCCTCGGGAGTCCAATCAAGCTCTGTAAAAAGGGAGATTTCGACCCGGGCCCGGTCATCCGAGAAGACCTCGACCTGAGCCGAATGCCGGCCAGGCCGCTGTAGGGGGACTGTCGGTCGTATGGAGACCTTGCGCGGGATGGCGCCGATTACGGTTGCGAAGCTCTCGCGGATCGGGGCAGCAGGGGCGGGACCTACCGCATACCAGGTCACCGGCTGTTCGAAATGCGTCCGTGCTATGGCGCTTAGCTCGGCCGGTTTCAGCCGTTTCAGCGCCTGCATATGGTTGTCTACATCCCGCGTGCCATACAGCAGCTCGGCACGCCGGGCGGTCACTTGATCCGCATTCTGATCGACCCATTGCGTTTGCAGCGCTTCAACCGCTTCATGTCGAACGCCGCCAAAGGCGATCATGGCGGCATAGGTTTCCAGTCGCGCGGGAAGATCGGATGGTGCGGCGGCAATGCCGGCGTCGAGATGCCCCTGCCCGAGCGCGATGCTCCATTGCTGCGGCTGATCTTTCAGCCAGAGATCGTGTTCACTCTCGCTCCAGAACGAAAAACCGCTCTGTGTGAAGAGCTGCATGGCCGCCTGCGAGGCCGGGCTGGAGAACCGATCGTTGAGGTAACCCGGGCGCGACTGGCCGGACAGATAGATCTTGCCATCCGGCGTGTTACGCACCAGCCATACGACCGAGTCTCCGTTGGAGAGTTTCCATTCGATGACGTCAGGATGTCCGGCTCGGCTTTCGGCGGTGATGCGACCGGATCGGTCGATCTGCCGATTGGCGGGCCAAACGGGCTTTGCGATGGCAACATCGGCCTCCGGTATGATTGGCTTTCGCGATGGAAGATCGGCCAAGGTCGCCCAGTGCTGCCGTTCCGCTTCCACGGAGGCAATCGTCGGCAATCCTGCCGATACGCCACCCGGGACCTGATAAAAGAGCACCCGGTCCTCAGCGTCGAGCATGTCCTTCAGGCGTGCGTTCAATCCCTCGAAGGTGATGCGATCGAGGAGGGCCGCCGTCCGGGCCCGTCGCGTTGCGGGATCGTCGACGACCGAGCCGGTCAGAACGGCCGAAGCGATCCGATCCTCCCATTCCGCATAGGTCCGGTTCTCGGCAGCCTGCTGATTGTTGTCGTTGACCGCTCGGGCCCTCTTCATCAGCATCTCGAACCCATCGCGCGACAATCCTTCGCGCCGCAGTCGCTCGATGGTCTCAAGCAGCACGGATGTTGCTGCCTTGTGGTTTTCGGTGCGTGCGTTGAAGGCGAGGATCAGCCGCTCCTCGGTCGTTTCCTGCGCCGCAAAGCCGAGGCTTTCGACGATGGGAGCATGATGCGGCGCTGCCGCCTGTACGGCATCGCGGATCAATCGCGTCAGGAAATACTGCTGCAGATAGGCCATCTGCCCAGCGTCCGTCAGCCGGTTCGGCATCTCCAGCCTGAAGGCGTAGGTTGCTTGAGAACTCGAACCCTCGTCATCTTGCACGAGATGGACGCTCAGCCCCTGTTTCAGAGGCAAGATCCGGTAATCCCGATCTGGCGCGGGAAGGCGCGGCGCCCCGGAGAAGGCTCGTTCGAGAGCCTTTCGCGCGACATCCTTGTCAAACCGGCCGGAGACGATCAGCGTCATGTTCGAGGCACGGTAGTAGCTCTGATAGAAGCTGCGGATATCATCGATCGATGCCCCCGATATCCCGGCTTCAGTGCCGATCGTCGGCCGGTCGACATAGCGCGATCCCGTCCGCAACGCGGCCTTCTTCAACCGACTGACCCGGTCTGCAAGGTTCACGGTCTGGCGCAGTTCTTCGAGGATGACGAACCGCTCCTTTTCCCAGTCCTCAGATTGCAGTGCCGGCTTCATCACCAGATCGGCCACGAACTGGAGAGACTGCGGGAGGTCGAGCGCGTCGTTGGGACGCGTGCGCAGCATGAACTGGGTTTCGGCCTCCCGCGTGACGGCATTCACCTCGACCCCGGTCCGCCAACCGAAAGCTTCGATTTCTTCATGCATTGAGCGTCCGCGCGCCGTGTTGGTCTGGAACACCATGTGTTCGAGGATATGGGCGATACCGCTCGGAACCGGCTCATCAACCGATCCGGCATGCACAATCAGGCGAATGTTGAAGGGATCGCCGTTCCGGCCGCTGTCATAGAGGAAATAGCGCAGACCGTTGTCGAGGGTTCCGGCGGAAATGCGCGGGTCCCAGCCGGGCTCTTGCGCGGCGGACAGGGGAGACATGCAAAGCAGCGTGAATAGAGCGACGAGGCAGAAGCGCATCTGGGATACCAAAAACAGGATAACGGGCTGCCCCGCTGGACGGCCGCCTAAAAAGATGAACGGCGTTATCAACTTTCTGGATGTGCCACAAGTCCCCGAAACGCGCTGCTGCAGATGAGATCAAGACGGAGCGATTGCCGGGAGACCGGCACCGAACCGCCATCTGATTGGTGGCAGGCAGCGCGACCGCGCGCGGGTCCCGACCGTTTTTGTCAGCGTCAAATCCGTGCAGGAGCGCTCGAACTCAGCATCAGACCTGTCCGAAGAGCCCATGCTTGCGCAATCGATATTCGAGTTTGGCGCGCGACAGGCCAAGGCTGCGGGCTGCGGCGGAGACATTTCCGCCATGGCTTGAGAGTGCCTGTCGGTAGAGGTCAATCTCGGCCGATTTCAGCTGTGATGACGCCGACGAGAGATCGGGAGGATCCGCCTTTTGTGGCAGAGCGGCTTCCGACGGAAAAGCCAGGCGGCCATCGCGCGTCAAGGACGGATGGGAAACCCCCAAGGGTTCATTTCCAGTGAACATGTGCTGCAGATCGATAAAGCCGCCAGGCTCTGCGAAGATCACTCCGCGCTCGATGAGGTTCTGCAATTCACGAATATTGCCGGGGAAGTCGTAGTCGAGCAACGCATTCATCGCCCGTCGGGTCAGTCCGATCACCTTTCTTCTATGGCGCTCGCGAAACAGTCGAAGGAAGTGATCGACCAGAAGCGGAATGTCATCACGACGTTCCCTGAGCGGGGGAATGAAGATCGGGAACACGCAGAGACGGAAGTAAAGGTCCTGGCGGAAGCGCCCAGCCCGCACTTCCTCGGCCAGATCGACATTCGATGCCGCAATCACCCGAACATCCGCTGCAATCGACTTTGAACCACCAACCCGCTCGATCACCCGTTGCTGGAGGGCACGCAACAGCTTGCCCTGGGCGGCATAGGCGAGCGAGGCAATCTCGTCGAGAAACAATGTTCCCCCAGCGGCCCGCTCGAAGTAACCGGGGCGGGAAGCGACGGCGCCGGTGAAGGCGCCTTTCTCGACGCCGAACAGTTCGGCTTCCACCAGTGTCTCGGGAATGGCTGCGCAGTTGACGGCCACGAAGGGCTTGTCGGCACGGTTGCTCAGCCTGTGCAACTGTTGCGAAAACAGCTCCTTGCCGACCCCGGATTCCCCGACGAGAAGCACTGTCGCTTCCGTGTCTGCCACCTTCTCCACCATCAGCCGCGCCCTGAGGAAGCTTGCAGATACGCCGACCACGGGGTCGCCGCCGGCGCGACGGTCCGAGACGTCCCGGCTGACTTCGGCATCCTGATGCGAGGCGGGAGAGGACCGCTTCCCCTGCCGGGAGCGCGGCCATTCAAGACCGAGATAAGCTCGTTCCGGTGCGTCTTCGCCCCATTCCTCCGCGTTCTGGCCAACGACATAGCAGCGCGAGGCGCCCACGCCCGAGCATTCGATCTCGCGAAAGATCACCGGGCGTCCAAAAAGCGTGCTGGTATAGCCGCTGGGATAACCCGTCTGCATCCAGCAGACCGGCTCGCTCGCAAGCCCATGGTGAGCGATGTGCTCGGCGGCTTCCGAGGAATCGTACCAGTAAAACTCGCCGAAATAGCTGCCCTTGTCGCTGTCGAACTCGAACTGCTTGGTTTCGACCTTAACAAAGCCCTCCAGGGTATGGACGCGTGGACCTGCCGCGAGCGCATGGGTGAGATCCTGGTTCGGAAACCGCTTCAGGATCAGTTCCGCATCACGCACGCCCTGCATATAACCCACCCGCATGAAGATGCCTCTGGCCAGGTCTATGCCGAAGGCATCGATGATCTCCTGACGCAAGCGACCGAGGACTTGGCTCTGCATCAGAACCATGCGCTGGTCGTTGAGCCAGATCCGCCCGTCGCCAAGCGCGAAATGCAGCGCCTCGGTGAGTTCGGCAAGCGTTGGTGAAGCGCCGGTGTGGAGTTCGCTGAAGGCACCCTTGGACAGCATCTTGCCGGTCGACCGGGAGACATCGGCCAGTGAAACCAGGAAGGGGGATTTGTCTTTCATCCGGGCCGATCTTGATGAGTTCAGAAATTTCGCAAACATTTCACCATTTGATGAAGCATGCAATGCCGATGATCCCTTTGTCGGCGGGGAACCCATCGAAGCATTGCTCAGCAGATTCAGAGGATTAGCGATTCTGGATGGGAGTCGTGTGGCAATTCTCGGATCTGGCACGGCCTTTGCGAACAGGAAATCGAGCCGCTTGAGGAGGCGGCGCGGAGGACAGATGCATCAGCAAAGCCTGGATGAGCGGCCAGACAGCGGCCGATCTCACAACGGCGAAGCTTTGCCCTCCCCAACCAAGGAACAGGAGGCCCTGACGATGAACATGCATGCACCCAAATTTCTGGATACCGCCCGCTGGCAAGGTCTCGCCTATATCTCGGAATGGCAGGAGACCATGGCCGGGACGTTGAACGTGAGCGACCCTTCGACCGGCGATGTTCTGGCGACAGTCGGGCTGTGCGGTCCGGCCGATGTCGCCCAAGCAGCCAAACAGGCGAGCGCTGCCCAGAAATCCTGGGCAAAGACGCTTCCCGCAGAGCGCGCCGCCATTCTCAATCGTGCCGCCGATCTCCTGGAACAGAACGGAGCCGAGCTTGCGCGCTGGATCATGCAGGAATCCGGGTCCATTCACCCGAAGGCGATGATCGAGATCGAGCACGGCGCGCTTTTCATTCGCCATGCGGCGTCGCTCGCCACACAGCCGACCGGCATGTTCTTGCCGGGCATGGACGATCGGACAAACTATGCCCGGCGGGTTCCCCATGGTGTGGTGGGCGTCATCTCGCCCTTCAACTTCCCGCTGGTCCTGTCGGTCCGCTCGATCGCGGCCGCCATTGCGCTGGGCAATACCGTCGTCCACAAGCCGGATCCGCGCACCCCGATCTCGGGCGGTATCATCATCGCCCGGATCTTCGAAGAGGCGGGTCTGCCGAAGGGTGTTCTGCATGTCGTTCCAGGCGGCGCCGATGCCGGCGAGGCGATCTGCAGCGATCCGAACATTGCGATGGTCTCCTTTACCGGATCCGCACGCGGCGGTGCGAAGGTCGGCGAGGTCTGCGGGCGTCACCTGAAACGCGTTCAGCTGGAACTTGGCGGCAAGAATGCACTCGTCATTCTCGATGATGCCGACCTCGATGTCGCTGCATCGAACGCTGCCTGGGGTAGCTTCCTGCATCAGGGCCAGATCTGCATGGCAACGGGCCTGATCCTTGTCGATGAAAAGATCGCGCCCGAGATTACCGAGCGCCTGGTTGCCAAGGCCAACCATCTGCCGGCCGGCAATCCCTCGACAAACCAGGTCGCACTCGGCCCGATCATCTCCGACGCTCAGGTCGAGACGATCCAGCGGATCGTCGACGACGCCGTTGCCAAGGGCGCGAAGCTGCTCGCCGGCGGCACCCATGACGGGCGCTTCTACGCCGCAACCGTGCTCTCCGGCGTCAAGCCGGGCATGCTCGCTTTCGAGGAGGAGATCTTCGGCCCGGTCGCCTGCATCGTACCGTTCAAGACCGACGAAGAGGCCGTGGAGCTCGCCAACCGTTCCGATTATGGCCTGGCGGCCGGTGTGATTTCCGGCAACCTCGGGCGGGCGATGGCGGTCGGCGACGAGCTGAATGTCGGTCAGCTCCATATCAACGACCAGACGGTGAATGGTGGGCCCTACGCGCCTTTCGGCGGTCGTGGAAAGTCCGGCAACGGCACCCGGGTCGGCGGCCCTGCCGACATCGAGGAATTCACCCAGTGGCAGTGGGTCTCCGTCAAGAAGGCGGCAACCCCCTACCCCTTCTGAGCACAGCCGAACTTCAGCCATTCGATTGACCGTCCGCGCCGTTGCGGGCGGTCCCATCAGACACGACCAAAGGAAACACGACCATGAAACTTGCAGGAAAAACAATCGTTATCACCGGGGTCTCATCCGGCATCGGCGGCGAAGTGGCGCGCCTCGCCCGATTTCACGGCGCAACGGTCATTGGCGTCGATCGCAATGACGCGATGCTGACGCTCGATGGTTTCATCAAGCTTGACCTCGGCGATCCGGCGGCAATCGATGCCGCCCTGTCGCAGTTTCCCGCGCGGATCGATGCATTGGTCAATGCCGCGGGCGTTCCAGGAACGGCGGACAAGGATCTGGTTGCCCGCGTCAACTTCCTCGGGCTGCGCCATCTGACCGAAGCTGTGATTGACCGCATGCCGAAGGGCGGCTCGATCGTCAACTTCGCCTCGATCCTGGGGGCGGAATGGCCAAAGCGGGTGGAAGATCACAAGCAGCTGGCCGCCACCGCGAGCTTTGGCGAGGGGCATGCCTGGCTGGCCACCCATCCGGTTCCGCAGGAAACTTGCTACCAGTATTTCAAGGAAGCCCTGATCGTCTGGACGATGACGCGCAGTCATACGCTGTTCATGGAGCGTGACATCCGGATGAATTCAGTTGCGCCTGGCCCGGTCTTCACACCGATCCTTGGCGATTTCGTCACGATGCTCGGCCAGGAACGGGTCCAGGCCGACGCCGGCAAGATGAAGCGTCCGGCACTGGCAGACGAGATCGCGGGGCCGGTTGTCTTCCTCTGCTCCGACGACGCCCGATGGGTGAACGGCATCAACCTGCCGATCGACGGCGGACTTGCGGCAGTCTACATTTGATCATCAAGCAGGCTGCCCAAGCCTCGGGAATGCGTGTCTGATCCGAATCAGGACGACAGGGGATCGGCGCCGACCGCATCGAGTGCGGCGCGCGCCACCTCTTCGTCCTGATCACCACTGCCGGAACCAATCCCGATCCCGCCAACGAGAACGCCTCCCATTCGGATGGGCAGGCCACCTTTAAGCCCTGTCACGTCACCCTTGGTCGCGCCTGCGATCAGGAGCCGGGCATGTTCGGGGATGGCGGTTGAGGGCCCGTTGATCGAGGCGGCGGTGCGGGCTTTGGCAAGCGCGCTTTTCAAAGAGAGGAAACGTGCGCCCTTCATGCGGAAGGACCCGAGTACGACGCCGCTCTGGTCAACAATGACGATGCATTGCGGCTGGCCCATGGCCGACGCCGCTTCAATGGCGGCCTGCAGCATGGCAAGCACACCCCTGTCCGTCAGTTGCGCCGAGGTTTCGTAATACTGGCTCATCGCGTCGTTCCCATGTCATGCGTGCAGAAAGTCGCGGCCGGCGCGGAGGAGCCTGCGCCGGCCGCGGGTTCAAGTTCTACTTACCCCAGATCTTGGCATACTGCTCGCGGTAACCGTTGCCTGGATCGAAGATGTTCTTGTCGCCACCATCAGAGCTGATGTTTGCCTTGGTGACGACATGCAGCGGCGAGGTGTAACCCGACCATTCGGCCTTGCTCACCGCACGGTTCAGCTCGTCGATCAGCTGCCAGCCCTGCAGGTTGAGCGGCTCGGCCACCGTCACCGCCTGATACTGGCCGGAACGGATGCGCTGATAGGCGGACTCGGAACCGTCACCGGCGGCAACGGCCTTGGGCGCACCGTCACCGGGAATGCCGGCAGCCGCCAGGCTCGGCCCCATGAAGTCGAAGTAGATGTCGTTGATCGCGAGTGCATGCGTCCAGCTTGCGCCATACTTCTGCAGAAGCGAGGTCGTCAGCGTCGGCATGCGGTTCGAGGTGTCGGCGATCGGCGTGTCGACATATTCGAGCACGGTGCCGCCGAGCTTCTCGATCGTCTCCTTGATCTTGTCGGCCTTGGCAATCGCGATCGCATAGGTCGAGTCGGTGAAGATCACGACGCCCGGCTTCCCACCGGCATCGGCAAAGGCCCATTTTGCGGCAGCGGCCGAGACTTCCATGGCATCAGTCGAGACATTGGCGAACAGGCAATTGGCCGGATCAGGACCGATGACCGGGCCGGCATGCCAGCTGACCATCGGGATACCCGCGTTGCAGGCCTGCTTGAGAGCTGCCTGCTGCTCGACGGCATCAAAGCCATTGATGATGATGCCATCTGGCTTCAGCGCAAGCGCCTGGCCAAAGGCGCCGGCGCGGCTCTGCACGGAACCGGCGCCATCAAGAACGGTAACCTCCCAACCGATCTTGGCCGCCGCTTCCTGGATGCCGTTGGTGACGCCGAGAATGCCGCCATTCTTCATGTCGGCTGCGAGCACGACGATCTTCTTGGCCGCCGCTGCGGTCGGACCGCTGGTCGGGCCATCCCAGGTGGTCTTTTCACCGGCATATTTCTGGACTTCCGCCATCGCGTCCGAGATCGCGTCGGCATAGGCGGGCATGGCGGCCGTCAGCGCCAGGATCGATACGGCTAGGGCTCTCTTCAGCATGGTTTCCTCCCAAAGTAGCTGAATGGACTTATTTCGACTTCGCGCCTTTCTTTCTTTGCGCGTAACCGGCGATCCCGATGGCGATCAGCAAGGTCGTGCCGTTGAACAAGGGCTCGACCCAGAAGCTTCCTCCGAACTGTTGGATGCCGGAAATACCGACGGCGAGGATCATCACGCCGACGATGGTGCCCCAGACATTGACGCGTCCGGGTTTGATGGTGGTGGAGCCGAGGAAAGCGCCGACAAGCGCCGGCAGCAGGAATTCCAGACCAACCGAGGCCTGGCCGATCCTGAGCTTCGACGCGAGCAAGACCCCGGCGAGTGCTGTCATCAGGCCGGATGTGACAAACGCGCCGATGACGAATTTGCGGGTCGGGATGCCATTGAGTTCAGCCGCCCGCTGATTGGCGCCGATCGCATAGAGATAGCGGCCAATCGGCGTGTATTCGAGCGCGATCCAGAGCACGACCGTGATGACCAGCACATAGATCGCGGTGATTGGCAGGCCGAAGACGAAGGTGCCGTTGATCGCATAGAAGGCATCCGGAAGCGCACCGACCATCTGGCGGCCACCGGTGTGCCAGAGCGCGAGGGCGTAGAGGATCGTGCCTGTGCCAAGGGTGGCGATGAAGCTGTCGATCCGTGCGACCTCGACCAGGAGACCATTGAGCGCGCCGATCACGACACCGAGCACCAGAACGACGGCGACGGCCACCGGCCAGGGGAAGCCGTAAAGCGTCTGCAGGCTGATCGCCAGAATATGCCAGAGCACGATGCCGTAGCCGACCGTCAGGTCGATGCGCCCGGCGACCATCGGGATCATCGCTGCCAGCGACAGAAGCGCGATAATCGCCTTGTCGGACAGGATGGCCCTGACATTGAGCATGGTCGGGAATGTGGTCGGCAACAGGATCGAGAACAGCAGGATCAGGCCGAACATCAGGATGACGAGACCATAGGTGGGCGCGAGGCGCACCAGCTTGCGGCCGGGCGACAGGCCCCGCAATTCGTCCTTGGTGGGTTCGACGGCGTTGGATTGGATACCGGGCATGGCGGTCCTCAGGCGGCTTCACCGGCCGATGCGGCCTGGATCAGGGATTCGGTTGATAGTTCGACGCCACTCAGCTCGGCCACGGGCAGGCCGCGGCTGAAGACGATGGCGCGATGGCAGATATTGGCGGTTTCTTCGAAATCGGTGGACACCACGAGGACGCCCATGCCGCTTGCGAGAGCCTGGTAGAGAAGGTGGTAGATCTCGGCCTTGGCTCCGACATCGACGCCGGCAGTCGGATCTTCCGCAATCAGCAGGCGGCGGCCGGAATCGAGCCAGCGCCCGACGACGACCTTCTGCTGGTTGCCACCCGACAGCGCCTCGATGGCGAGCGTCGGATCATTCGGTGACAAGCCCACGCGCCGACCGAGTTCATGGGCGAGTTCATCTTCCGCCTTAGGCGACAGCAGACTGAGCAGGCGTCGCCCCGTGGCCGAGGGATTGAGAAAGGCGTTTTCGCGGATGGAGAGACCCGGCGCGACACTTTCGGCGATACGATCGCGCGCCACGAGGCCGATGCCCGAGCGCATGGCGGCGCCGGCGTCCTTCAAGTCCGGCGCAACGCCGTTCAGCGTGATCTTGCCGGCATGCGGGATGAGGCCGAAAAGGGCTCGACCGACATCCTCGTGTCCAGCGCCGCGCAGCCCTGCGAGGCCGAGCAGCTCGCCGCGCTTGATTTCGAAACTGACAGGACCGACGGCACCGGTCGCGAGACCTGAAACCTTGAGAATGGACGGCCCTTCGAGAATGGCAGGCCTGGCAATTTCGCGCGCTTTCCTGCCAACGATCAGACCGACCAGTTCCTCCGGCGTCGTGTGTTCGATTGCGCGCATGCCGACCATCTGACCGTCGCGCAGGACTGCGACCCGATCGGCGATACGGAAAATCTCGTCCAGCCGATGGCTGACATAGATCATGCCGACGCCCCGCGCCTTAAGCGGACGGAGTGCCGCAAACAGGCGCTCCACTTCGTCGGCGGGCAAGCTGGCGGTCGGCTCATCGAGAACGAGATAGTCGCAATCGGCGGCAAGCGCGCGGGCGATCGCGACCAGGGATTTTTGCGTCCGGCTAAGACTGGAAACCCGGGCGGTCGCCGAAAAATCGGCTTCGAAGAGGGACAGCGCCTTGTCGGCCAGAGCTTCGGTCGCAGACCAGTCGATCCGACGGCCCTTTTTCACATAGCCAAGCGACAGGGCAATGTTTTCGGCAACACTCATCCACTCGATCAGACCGAGATCCTGGTGGATGAAGGCGACCTTCTGGCCGCCGGCCCTGCCGGCCTCATGGGCGTAGGGTGTGCCGTCGATGAAGACGCCGCCCTCGTCGGGGCGGTGGATGCCGCCGAGTACCTTGATGAGCGTCGATTTGCCGGCTCCGTTCTCGCCGAGCAGGGCGACGATTTCGCCACGCTCGACCTTCAGCGAAACACCTTTCAGGGCCTGGGTGCCACCAAAGGATTTCACGATGCGATCGAAAAGCAGGCCGTCTGCGGACGGTTGCATGATGGTTCCTCCTCCCATGCCCGGCCCCAGATCTTGCGTCAGGTTTACCGGTAACGTAATTAACCTACTTGCATCATTTGCCGAGTCAAGAAAAAAGTTATCGATAACATGAACTGTCTCACCAGCACCGGTTCACAAGGACCGCGCCTCCGATGAAGGCCAACCTCGAAGACATCGCGCGCGCCGCCGGCGTCTCGAAGATGACGGTCAGCCGCGTCCTGCGCGATGGCTCCGGCTTCTCGGCTGAGACGCGCCGGAAGGTCATGGAGATCGCCGAGCAACTGGGCTATGTCCCAAACCGGCTGGCTGCCGCCTTCGGCTCGGATCAGGCGGAAACGCTGGTCGGCATGTGTGTCCCGCGCCTGACTTCGGGCCTGTTCGGTCACGTGCTCGACGGGGTGGACAGGGCTCTCGGACGTCTCGGCTATCAGCTGATCATCGGCGCCAACGATCATTCGATGATCGAAGAGGAAGCCTGGATCCGGCAAGTGGTGAGCTGGCGTCCGGCAGGCCTCATTCTCTCCGGTCGCCACCACACGCCCGGCACGATCGAGTTGTTGCGCAGTGCCGCCATGCCTGTCGTCGAAATCTGGGACCTGACCACAAGCCCGATCGACATGGCCGTCGGCTTTTCCCATGCCGATTGCGGCGCCGAAATGGCTCGTCACCTTCTCGCGCGTGGCCGTCGCAAGGCCGGTTATGTCGGCGCGCTCGCCCGCTCCGACGTGATGGGACAGGCGCGTTTCGAAGGCTTTCGCGACGCACTCGCCCGTGCCGGACATCCGCTCGTCGATGCCGAGATGCTGCACGACGCACCGGGCTTCTATGCCGGCTATTATGGTCTGGAGACCCTGCTCAGCCGAAAGAACGATTTCGATGTCGTCTATTTCCACAATGACGAGATGGCGATCGGCGGCCTTGCCTTCTGCCAGTCGCGCGGCTTGAGCGTGCCCGAGGAAATCGGCATCGCCGGTTGGGGCGGGATGGAGGCGGCCTCCATCCTCCAGAAGCGCCTGACCACGACCGTTGTGCCGACGACCAGCATCGGCAAGGCCGCCGCTGAAGCGCTTGTCGCCAAGCTGAAGGGTGAACCGGTCCAGACCGTCACCTTCGTGCCGACACGCCTGGTGCCCGGCGAGACGGTCTGACCTGGTACGCTGGCCTCAAGGGGTCTGGATACCGCGTCGGTTGAGCACCACCGAATAGACGCTCGTGGTCGCCGTGATGAACAACCGGTGCTTCGAATAACCGCCGAAGCAGAGGTTCGACACCATCTCCGGCACCAGGATCTTGCCCATCAGATGGCCATCCGGTGCGATACAATGCACACCATCGGCTGCTGAGGACCATAGGTTTCCGTCCGTATCGACCCGTATGCCATCGGCGCAGCCGGGCGTGACCACATGGAAAATCCGGCCATTCACCGGTCGGCCATCGACCATGTCGAACACACGGATATGCTGCGGATCGGAAGAAAACATCCGCCCTGTATCCGCCACATAAAGACGGCTGCCATCCGGGCTGAAGGCGAGGCCATTCGGCCCCTGCATGTCGGTGATCACGGACTCGATGCCACCCTCCGGCGACACCCGGTAGACCGTGCAGGGCAGCTCCTGTTCCGCCTTTGCGCCCTCGTAATCCGTCATGATCCCGTAATGCGGATCGCTGAACCAGATCGCGCCATCAGACGCAACGATGACGTCGTTCGGACTGTTGAGGCGCTTGCCCTGAAAGCTGTCGGCGATCACAGTGATCGACCCGTCCCATTCGGTGCGGGTGACCCGACGCGTCCCATGCTCACAGCTGACAAGCCGACCCTGGCGGTCCCTTGTATGGCCGTTCGCATAGTTCGAAGGCTGGCGATAGGTGGTGACGCCATCTTCGCTCCAGCGGACGATGCGGTTGTTCGGAATGTCGGAAAACAGAAGGCAGCCGGCATCGCCGAACCAGACCGGCCCTTCCGTCCAGTCAAACCCGGTCGCCAGCCGCTTGACCGGCGCATTGCCAAGCACATAGGTGGCGAAGACCGGATCGATGATTTCGAAAAACGACATGAATGAAACTCCTCCCAAAGCCGACGCGCCACTCAGGCCGAAAACGCGATCTGCGCCTTCATTGCCTGGCTACGATCCGAAGCCAGTAGAAAACCCTTCTCGGCTTCTGCCAGCGACACCGTATGCGTGATAAGCGGCTTCACGTCGATCAAGCCCTTGCGCATCAATTCAACGCCGATGGCAAATTCCTGATGGAATCGGAAGGAGCCTCTCAGTTCGAGCTCCTTGGCCGTGATCGCCATCATCGGCAGTGTCATGTCGCCACCCAGACCCAGCTGCAGGATGATGCCTCGCGGCCTGAGTGCTGGAATGGCGCCTGCAAGCGCCGCAGCAACACCGGTGCATTCGTAGAGGGCATCGAAGGCGCCCTTGTCGCCGGCATAGGCCGACAGCGCATCAGGCTCCTTCGCCGTATTGATCACCCTGTCAGCGCCGACTTTTGCGGCGAGCGCCAGTGTGAAATCGGACAGATCGGTCGCAACGATCTCGGCAGCACCAGCGCGTCGTGCCGAGAGGATCGAGAGTACGCCGATCGGTCCGCAGCCGGTGACGAGGACCCGCTTGCCGAACAGGCTGCCCGCCCGCGTCGTGGCATGCAAAGTCACCGCCAGCGGTTCGGCCATCGCCGCTTCGCCGGCAGACAGACCCGTGGCGTCGACGCATTGATAGGCGTCTGCCACGAGACTTTCCTGGAAAGCGCCCTGGATATGCGGGAAGGGCATGGCACTGCCGTAGAAGCGCATGTTGAGGCACTGGTTCTGCAACCCCTCGCCGCAATAGCGGCACTGGCCGCAGGGCCGCGAGGGCGAAACGGCCACAAGCTGCCCGATCTCGAAGCCGGACACTCCGTCACCGATCGCCTCGACCCGAGCCGAAACTTCATGGCCAAGGATCATGGGCTCCTTTAGCCGCACCGCGCCAAATCCACCGTGATTGTAATAGTGCAGGTCGGACCCACAGATCCCGCCGGTCGCGAGGCTCAGCCGCAGCTGGCCGGCTTGCGGCTCTTCCACCGGGCGATCTTCGATCCGGAGATCCCGGGCGGCATGAATGACGATGGCTTTCATCAGAGCACCGGAGTGAGGAGGGTTTCACCGGCGAAATGCGCGGTGAGATTGTCACGGACGAGCTTGCCCATCGCCTTGCGGGTCTCGATGGTGCCGCTGGCATGATGGGGCTGGAGCAGCACATTCGGCAGCGACAGAAAGCGCGGATTGATATTGGGTTCGCCTTCGAAGACATCGAGGGCCGCCGAACCCAGCTTGCCCGTCTCAAGCGCTTCCAGCAGGGCTTCCTCATCGATGTTGGAGGCGCGGCTGATATTGATCAGCATGCCCTCGGGCCCGAGCGCCTCGATCACCTTGGCGCCAACGATATGGCGGGTGGCAGCGGAAGCCGCCAGTGTCACAAAGAGAAAGTCCGAGCGCTCTGCGAGCGCCACGGGATCGGCGATGAACTCCCAATCGCTGGCAAAATCCTTGGCCGAGACATCGCTATAGGCAATCTCCATGTCGAAGCCGGAAAGGCGTTTGGCGACCTCGAAACCGATACGCCCGAGGCCAAGCACCCCTGCCCTGCGTCCCCAGACTTTACGCTTCAAGGGATAGAGCCCCTTGGCCGCCCAGGACCCGTCCTTCACCCAGGTTTCAGCACCGACCATCCCGCGTGACTGGACCAGCATCATGGCGACACCGAGATCGGCCACGTCATTCGTCAGCACGTCGGGCGTGTTGGTAACCCGGATGCCGCGCTCCCCGCAGGCGCCAAGATCGACCGCATCGAAGCCGACGCCATAGACCGAGATGACTTCGAGATTGGGGCAGGCAGCTATGATCGAAGCATTCGCTCCGAGCTCTCCACGGGTTGCGATACCCCGGATCTTAGGCCCGATCTCGGCCAGGAAGGCAGCCTTGTCGGCGGCCTCGAAGTAGCGATGCATATGGAAGCTCTGCTCCAGCGGCACCTGGTCCCAGTCCGGATAAGGCCCCATCTGCAGGATGTCGGGCTTGCTCATGATGTCTCTCCCCAGGATGCTTGACATTCGATTGTTATCGATAACATATACAAATCACGCGACGCTTGTCGAGAGAGAAAACGTAAGGAGGAAGCCGTGGCACTCAACCTGTTCGACCTGAAGGGCAAGCGCGCCCTGATCACCGGATCGTCGCAAGGGATCGGTTTCGCGCTGGCCGAAGGTCTAAAGGCGGCGGGTGCAGATATCGTTCTGAACGGTCGGGACACGGCGAAACTGAACGACGCGGCCGCACGGATCGAGGGCGCCGACCAGCTCGCTTTCGACGCGACAGACCACGAAGCCGTACGCGCGGCCGTTGATGCCTACGAGGCCTCCGGCAAGGCTATCGACATTCTCGTCAACAATGCCGGCATGCAGCACCGCGCGCCGCTCGAAGACTTTCCTGCCGACGCTTTTGAGCGTCTGCTGCAGACCAATATCGCCAGCGTCTTCCATGTCGGCCAAGCCGTTGCCCGCCACATGATCGCCCGGGGTCGCGGCAAGATCATCAATATCGCCAGCGTCCAGACCGCGCTTGCCCGCCCCTCGATTGCCCCTTACACCGCGACCAAGGGCGCGGTCGGCAACCTGACCAAGGGCATGGCCACCGACTGGGCCAAACACGGCCTGAACTGCAACGCGATTGCACCCGGCTATTTCGACACCCCGCTGAATGCTGCCCTGGTTGCCGACACCACCTTCTCCGCGTGGCTGGAAAAACGGACACCCGCCGGTCGCTGGGGCAAGGTCGAGGAATTGCAGGGTGCCTGCATCTTCCTCGCCTCGGATGCATCGAGCTTCGTCAACGGTCATATCCTCTATGTCGACGGCGGGATCACGGCATCGCTATGAGCTTGCGTCTGGTCATCATGGGCGTGGCAGGCTGCGGCAAGTCGAGCGTCGGTGCCGCTCTCTCCGAACAGCTCCACATTCCCTACCGGGATGGCGACGATCTCCACAGCGCCGAAGCGGTGGAGAAGATGCGGGCCGGCATACCACTCACCGACGACGATCGCTGGCCCTGGCTCGACAGGATCGCCGACACGCTGAAGGGTGACGCGCCGCTGATCATCGGATGCTCGGCACTGCGACGCGCCTATCGCGACAGAATTCGCGCTGGCGCTGGCGGCCACGTGACATTCGTCCATCTCGCGGGTGACCGCGATCTCATCGCATCCCGCATGGCCGCACGCTCCGGCCATTACATGCCCCTGTCGCTGCTCGACAGCCAGTTCGCCACCCTGGAGCGACCGGGGCCGGACGAGGCGATTGAAGTGACGATAGACCAATCAATGGACGCCATCGTCGGACAGGTCCTGTCCCATCTTGGAGGAAACCCACAGTGACAAACAAGATCGCCCTGATCGGGGCCGGTGCCATGGGCGGCGCAATCGGCGCACGCCTAGCCGAAACGGGAACGGATCTGATCGTCTACGATCGTGACCCCGAAAAAATCGCCGCCCTTGTCGCCAAGGGCGCCGTGGCGGCCTCGTCCGCCGCAGATGCAGCAAGCCAGGCGAAGGCCGTCATCCTTTCGCTGAATTCCGCAGCCATCGTCCGCGCCGCCGTCTTCGGGCAACAGGGCGTCGCCGAGGGCGCCAAGCCCGGCACGCTGATCATCGACATGTCCTCGATAGACCCGGAGACAACCAAGGCGCTCGCGACCGAAGGCGCGGCCCGTGGCTTGCGCTGGGTGGACAGTCCGCTGTCCGGCGGCATTCCGAAAGCGGCGATCGGCCAGTTGACGTTGATGCAGGGCGGCACCGAAGCTGATGTGCAGGAAACGCAAAGCATCTTGTCAAAGCTTGCCGGCAACCAGACCCATATGGGCGGCCCGGGTGCCGGCCAGACGACCAAGATGATCAATCAGGTGCTCTGCGGCCTCGGCTTCCTAGCCGTGGCGGAAGCGACGGCGCTTGCCGAAGCAGCAGGCGTCGATGTTGAGAAGATCCCGCAGGCGCTCAAAGGTGGCCGCGCCGACAGCGCGCTGCTGCAGGAATACATGCCGCGCTTTGCCAGCAGGGATTATCGCCGCACAGGTCGCATCGACAACATGGTCAAGGACCTCAACGCCGCCCAGGAGCTGGCAAGGCTCACCCACACCTCGATGCCGCTGACGGCGATCTGCGCCGAAGTGCATCGCATGCTGACAGCCGCCGGCCTCGGCGGCGAGGACCAGGCCGCGCTGATGGAATATTTCAAGGGACCCAACAAGGAGATTGCCCCATGATCACCCGCTACGCACTGTTCGATGGCAAGATCCATGAAGGACAGACGGATGCTTTCCGCGCCGCTGTCCTCGCCGAAATCCTGCCGAAGTGGCGCCAGTTCCCCGGCGCCCTCTCTGTCCGCGTGACCTTCGCCGAAAACCGCGATGAGGGCGCGCCGGAATATCCGATGATCCTGGCCATCAGCTATCCCGACTTGGCCAGCGTGGACGCAGCACTCGCGAGCCCCGTTCGCAGCGAGGCGCGCGCCGCAACTGAGGCGGTTCTTGCCCGCTTCTTCACCGGCAAGATCCACCATCACGTGACAACGGCGCATGAATATGCACCCCTGTGATCTGACCCCTGCATAGGCTGGATTTTCGCAGGAGATAACGATAACAAAATGACATGAGCACGCCCCGCAAAGCACCGACCATGGCCGATGTCGCCCGCCTCGCGGGCGTCTCGCCCATGACGGTCAGCCGGGCCTTCAAGCGGGACGCCTCCGTCAGCGATGCGACCCGCAGTGCCATTCTGGAAGCGGCCGACAGTCTCGGCTACGTCTTCGACAGCACGGCGTCCAACCTGCGCTCACAGCGCACGGATTTCGTAGCGGTCACCATTCCCTCGATCAACAATGCCAACTTCGCCGATACGGTTCGCGGTCTTTCAGAAGGCCTGAAGGCGAGAGGCCTGCAGATCCTGCTGGGCTATACCGACTACGATATCCAGGAGGAAGAGCGGCTGATCGAGCAATTGCTACGCCGTCGTCCGGAAGCGATTGTGGTTACCGGCGGGCGCCATACGCCGCGTGCACGCCGGCTGCTCGAGAATGCCGGCATACCCGTGATCGAAACCTGGGATCTGCCGGAACATCCAGTCGGCCACGTCGTCGGATTTTCCAATGCCGGCGCCGTGCGCTCCATGGTCGATCACTTCGTGTCTGTCGGCATCACCCGCATCGCCTTCATCGGTGGTGATGCAGACCAGGACACCCGCGGTACGGACCGACGCGCGGGATTTATCGCAGCCATGTGCTCCCATGGGCTCGATGCTACCCGATTGATTGCGGCAGGCACGCCACCGATTTCGATGCGCGAAGGCGCCGAGGCAATGGGTCGGCTCCTCGATACGCTACCGGATACCCAGGCGGTCATCTGCGTCTCGGACCTGTCGGCCTTCGGCGCGCTGACCGAATGCCAAAGACGAGGTGTCAACGTCCCAGACCAGATCGCCGTGGCCGGCTTCGGAGACTATGAGATCGCCGGGATCTGCGTTCCATCGCTGACGACAATCAACCCCTTGCCCCGCGAGATCGGCCGGCGCACCGCCGATCTCATCATCGATGTGCTCGACGGTAGGCAGGCAAGTCCCGCGACCATTGCCCTTGAACCGATTCTGCTGCGTCGCCAATCCAGTCCTTGAACACCTGAGAAAGGAGACTGAATCTCGCCGACATCCTTGCCCCGGTGGACGTGCTCGACGTCGTGCAGCAGGGGTTCCTCGGTGCGGCCGAGACCGACCTGATGGTTGGCATTGCATGGGACGAGATCTATGGAGCGGCCCAAAAGCACGCGCTGCTTGCGGGTTATGGTGACGCTCTTAGGCGTGTGTTATGCGT
>JAPZUE010000111.1 GCA_027533385.1 Rhizobium sp.
CAGGTTGAAGTCTCGCAACTCCACCTTCTCCGACGGGCCCGGTGCCCACCTGACGTCTCGTGGAAAACGAAAGCGAAATCTCCACCGCTTTCTCCACTCAAATCGCCTCCGAAATTACACCAGCTTCGCGGACGCTATCTCTCTTGGCTCCAGTTGCTACGCTGCTTACGGTCTCGCAGTAAGCGGAAATCGCGGCTAGGCCCAGATCAACGCGTCGTCGGTTTAGAAGCCATGCAACATCGCTGAGACGGGCCTTGAGCGTTGTGTCAGTAGCCGTTTCGGCCATTGTGGCAACCGCATCTTTTGTTGCCCGGAAGTCCTCAGGTATTGCTGATCGTTTGCCCTCGAATTGCAGCATTGGGCCATACGGGTCATGGATGTCATTTGGCTTAAAATGAAATCCGCATAGAGCACTTAGTGCGGCATAGACTATGGCTTCCTGTTCGTTGCCATCTCTCTTTGCAATCTCTGCTGCCTTGGAAAACCGGTCTTCCAGTTCCCGGCAATCAGCGGTCGCAGCCCCGTCGATGGCCCGCTCAAAATCTACCCTTGAGACCATTTCTGCTGTTACTGATTGGTAAAAGGGGCTTCGTTTCCAGCTTCCTCATGTGCATTTTCACCTATCATTTCGTCTCACTCGGTTGCTAACGCGCCTAAGGTATCTTGCAGCAGAAGGCTGCATTGTAGCTCGTTTCGAGGAGATCGCCAAAACTCTGGGTCGCGACGTCGCCACCTGCCGGGCGGCTGAATTTGCATCACCGCGCCTTACCAGCCCTAGAGCCTCAACCCGTCACAGCCAAAATCCCGGATGCGGCACGACGGCCTCATCATTTCACGCTTTGTAAACAGCAGACGTGGCAGGTCCTTCCGACTGGACCTGTCCCAACATGCCATAGGATCTCCGAAGTGCCGAAATTGCCGCTCTACGCCCTCCTGCTTGCTGCAGCGCTGTCCGCCCCAGTGCATGCCGAGGAGGACAAGCTGCCGGACCATGCGTCTCCTTCGGTCTGCGTGGTGATCATCGGCCTCGCGCTCCAAAACGGTGTCATCGACGCCGCTGACGAGGAGGAATACAAGGCGGCTGCAGAGACCTTTCGGGAGGCGTCCGAGGAACTCAATGGTGGCAAGGACGCCGCCAACCAGATCATCGGCAGCAGCGTCGCCTTTTTTGACGGGCTGAGTGCGAGCGATCTCGAAGAGGGCGCGGACATGTGCTTGAGCGCCGAAGACGAGAGCTTTGATACCGACGAGTGAGGTGCCCCTGATAGGGCGGGGGGATCGCTCCGTCCGGAACCTCTTCGACGCCAGACCCCCGTGAACCTGCTGTCCGCTCGCCTGCGCGCAGAGAAAAACCCGCCGAAAGATCGACGGGTTTGCAATCGGCCTGAGGGGCTCGGAAGCGCCCGTTTTTTGATGTCAGCTCGCGGGCTTCAGCGAGGCCAGCATGTCACCCAGTTCCTTCTGGTGCTCGGCCTGGGTATCCTTCGATCCCCAATAGGTGAAGATCAGAACCTTCTCGCCCGCTGCGGCAAAACCGATGGATACGTCGACCGGACCATTCTCGTCCGTCCCCTCGTAATCCAGCGAGGAAATCTTCAGGCCGTTGACATCGGTCTCGCCAGACTCCTTCAACGACTGGGGATCGATCTTCACGCCGTTCTTCGTCAGGAAGTCGATGGCGATCTCGGTCGTCTTGTCGGAAGAGGCTGCGTCGGCGACATCGATGGAGAAGTAGATGGCCCCGTCTTCGGATGTGGCATCAACGCCCGTTTCGGTTTCCTTCGGTCCCCAGCTGTCGGGAATGGTGATGGACGCAACCGGCGCATCGCTGGGGAAGATGAGTTCAGCGGCAGATGCGGCAAACGGCATGGAGATCGCGAAAACCGAGGCTATCAGAAGTTTTTTCATGGTTGTCCTTTCGAGGATGTGGCCGGCGCGGGATGGTAGGTGATTTGCAACGGCGTCTGTATATCCCTCTTGAACAATCCCCTAAATTGAGACGGGGGTTAACGGTATTGCGATGAGGCCTTTGCCCTCTCCGCCGTTTCGCCAAAACGAACGATATCTATGCAATTGCACCGCCCGCACGGGGGCACTGGCTGAACCGCCGCCCCCTCACGTCCCTGTACGCCGTAAAGGGATCGGCAAACGCGGCGCCCCGCTCTCCCCCCTTGTGGGGGAGATGTCACGCAGTGACAGAGGGGGGGTATCCCTACGCGACAGCTCTTTTCATCCCGCATCCCCCCAATTGCCCCCGCCACCCCCGCAGGCTAGGTTGCCCCCTCATGCCCCTCCCGGAGTCCTCATCCATGCCCGGCTATTCCGCCCGTCCGCCTGCCATCCCGACTGTGGTGCTCGACGATGCCGTCACCCGCATCACCCGCTGGGATTTCGAACCCGGTGCCGCGACCGGGCATCATACCCATGGCCTTGGCTATGTCGTCGTGCCGCTCACCGATTGCCATTTCCTGATCGAGGATGCCGAAGGCTCGCGCCGGGTCACGAGCAAAGCCGGCGAGGCCTACAGGCGGGATGCCGGCGTCGAGCACAATGTCATCAATGGCGGCGACCAGCCGATGAGTTTTGTCGAGATCGAGTATAAATGAGCACAGATGAAGCCACGCCCCATTTCGTCACGGCTTTCGAGCCGCAGCATGGTGTGGCGGTTCAGGTGGCCGAGGGCGTCGAGCGCCTCACGGCGCCCAATCCCAGCCCCTTCACCTTCCACGGCACCAATACCTATATTGTCGGCGAAAAATCCGTCTGCGTCATCGATCCCGGCCCTGACAATGACGCGCATTTCGAGGCGCTGATGACAGCCCTCGAGGGCCGGGAGGTGACCCATATCGCCGTCAGCCACACCCATCGCGACCATTCCCCGCTCGCCCGCCGGCTGAAGGAAAGGACCGGTGCGATCATCGTCGCCGAAGGCCCGCATAGGCCGGCTCGCCCGCTGTTCGAAGGCGAGGTGAACCCCTTTGCCGAAAGCTCCGACAGCGATTTCGTCCCCGATAGGGTTCTTGCCGATGGCGAGGCGGTCGAAGGCGACGGCTGGCGCCTCACCGCCGTCCACACGCCTGGACATACGGCAAACCACGCGGCCTTTGCGCTTGAAGATACCGGCATCCTCTTTTCCGCCGATCATGTCATGGCCTGGGCCACCTCGATCGTGGCGCCTCCGGATGGCGCCATGGGTGATTACATGGCCTCGCTCGACCGGCTTCTGGAGCGGCAGGACCGCCTCTATCTGCCAGGCCATGGCGGCCCGGTCACCGAACCCCAGGCCTTTGTCCGGGCGCTGCGCACCCATCGCCGCCTGCGCGAACGCGCCGTGCTCGAGCGCATCCGCAAGGGCGACCGGCTGATTTCGGACATGGTCAAGGTGATCTACGCCACCACGGACCCCCGCCTGCATGGGGCAGCCGCCCTCTCCGTGCTCGCGCATATCGAGGATCTCCTGGAGAAGGGCCTGATTGCCACGGATGGGCCGCCGAGGCTGTCGGGGGAGTATCGGCCGGGTTGAGCGTCACTTGGTACCCCCCTCTGCCCTGCCGGGCATCTACCCCTCAAGGGGGGAGATCGGATAAGCGCCGACGCTGCGACATCCTCCGCTCTCCCCCCTTGTGGGGGAGATGTCACTCAGTGACAGAGGGGGTAACACGCGGCAAAAGGCCTACGTCTCAGTTCCCGGCAATCCCCAGAAGCTCCGCATCGAGTGCATGCAAGAACCCTTCGGCGATTTCATCGCTGATGCCGAGATCATGCGGCCCGTAGCGCGAGGCCACGCGGATATCGACGAGCGTCATTTCCGCCTCTTCGCGCAGGCGCACCACCGCATCGAAGGGCAGGCCGAGCACGAAGGTGCGGGTGGAAAATTGCAGCCGTGCCGTGCCCTCCGGCTCGCCATCGGGGATCGGTGCGAGCAGGCCAGGGTCCGGACGTGCCGAAGGCAGCGGCCCGCTTTCCGGAAGAGCCTCCGCTGTGGTCGTAACCGGTGCTTCGCCTTCGGTCGGCGGTGCGGCTGGCACCGGCGTTTCGGTTGTCGGGCGAAGCTCCAGCGCCGGCAATCCATATTCCTCGCCGCGGCTTGCGGTCAGCACCAGCCGGTTTTCCGCCGCCACCTTGCGCACCGCCTCGTAAACGCGGTCGATCGCCCCTTCATAGCGCCGGCCATTGAGACCCGGATAGGCGGCAAGCTGGGCGACGTCGGCATCGGCAGGCAGGGCAGGGCGCGGCAAGAGATGCTGCGCCACCTCCGCCACGCTGACGAAGGCCGGCCGGTCCGCCAGATCGGTCGACACCTCCGTCAAGGGCGGCTTGGTGATGAAGAGGTAGTAGCCATAGCCGGGAAGGGCGAGCGGCAGGGCGGCAAACACCAGCGCCCAGCTTGACGCCACGCCACCCAGCGCCCCGATCTGCCAGAGTCGCGCAAGCCCCAGAAGGGCGAGCGGAACAGCAAGGGCCGCCGGCACGGCCGCAGCCAGCACCAGGATCACGAAGTCAGGCGTCTGCAACGGCCCGAAGCGATGGGCGAGCAGCACGACAACAAGCATGACCAGCGAAAACAGCGCCAGCCGCCGCGCAAGAAAGGCGGAGCGGGACACCGGACGGTCATAGCGGACTTGCATGCGGATCTACCGGAATCAGAAAAGCGTTCAGGGGAAGGAGTAACGGCTTGAGGGCAGGGCGTCGATATCAAACAACAGTTTCCGAACCGCTTGGGTTCTGTTAGACTTGGCCATGCCGACAGTCCTGCGCTTTGATGGCCTGCGTGTGGTGATCTATCCCAACGATCACAGGCCGGCGCATGTGCATGTGATGAATGCGAGTGAAGAGGCGGTCTTCATCCTCAACTGCCCGGGCGGACCGCCGGTCCTGCGGCAGAATTTCGGCTTTCGTGCAAGCGATCTGACCAGGATCGCTGAGCGCCTTCAGGATGAAATCGTCGGACTTTGCCGGCAGTGGAGCGAGCAACATGGAGAATTCTGAACTGGACCTTGAAACCGCCGAGATCGCTGGAGCCGCCGAACGGGCAATGGGCCATGCGGTCGCTGCCCGTTTTGATCGCCGCCGCGCCCGCCTGCTCGTGGAATTGCATACGGGGGTCGAAGTCTCGGTTCCGATCCGGCAGCTGCAAGGTCTGGCGGATGCGTCATCCGAAGACCTCGCGGAGATCGAAATCAGTCCGAGCGGGCTCGGCCTGCATTGGCCGCGCCTCGATGCGGATCTTTCCGTCCCTGGTCTGCTCGCGGGCATCTTCGGGTCTCGACGCTGGATGGCGAGCTTGATGGGCCAGGCCGGAGGCCGCGCTCGGTCGGTCTCCAAGACAGAGGCCGCGCGCACCAATGGCCGCAAGGGCGGCCGACCGCCACGAATCGCGAAGGCTTGACCCTCAGGGCTCTCTGTTGCGCCCGCCGCCCAGCAGCGGATTGTCGCCGAATGCGGGGGACGGAAGGGCGCCGTCATCGGATGGCGGCGTGCCGAACTGGTCGGGGGCATCCATCAGCCCGTCTTCGATCGCCGGATCAAGCGGCGGCAGCCCCGGGGCGTCGGGCATCATGCCGCCATCTTGCAGGTTCGGATCGGGCAGCGGCGGCGCATCCGGGCTGAAGGGCACGTAAAGCGACACGGTGACGATGACGCCGATCACCATCAGCCAGGAGCCGATGATCCGCGCCGGGATGGTCAGCCACGCCCCGCGGAAGGGCCGGAGCATCAGGCCCGGCACGGCCAGGATCCACAGCGCGCCGAGCACGGCGGCAAAGGCAAATTCCTGGATGCCGATGCCGAAATCATCAAGTCCGATGAACAGCGAGAAGGAAAACCCGACCACCGCCGCCGCAATCGGCGCCGCATAGCGTCGCAATCGCCCCGGCAGCCAAAGCACGACGCCCGAAAGCATCACCGCGATCGGTGCAATCAGGAAAAGCTCGTGGCCGAGCGGGCTCTGCAGGATGGCGCTGAAGATCGGGTCGAAGAACAGGAGCATCGGCGCGATGACGCCGAGAAAGGCAAAAAGGATGACGACCACATCGCCACGCCGCTCCGCCATGCCGATCGCAACGGAAAGGCCGAGCATCGCCAGCACAAGGTCGTAGATCGACAGCGTGAAGAGATAGCCAAGCTCGAAGAAGGCGAATTCATGCGGAATGGTCAGCGAGGCAATGACCGTCAGCACCCCGGCAAGAAAGACGAGAAATGGCAGCTGAAAGGCGGGCGACCGCATGCCGGCGCGCAAGCGCTGGGCGGTCGTCTGCGAGTCGTCCGGGCCCGCATGCGGCGTAGCACCGGCCGCCAAGCTTCCATGGCCGCCCGCAGCAATCGCCGTCTGTGCCTGGCCTGAGCCGGCCCTTGCCGTCTTGTTGCGTGGCTGCTTCTGCTTCTTCATGCCCTTGGACCCGACCCCGCGCCATCGGGCGCGTTTCCTTGCCTATTCCACAGCCCGCTTGATTTGTCACCGCGCCCGGCTGCACTCTGTCGTGAGCAGGAAAGGGATCGTACCATGCCCATCGTCATGCTGACCGCCGTCACGCACGTGGAACGCAAGGCGGCGACGAGCTTCGTCTTCGACACCGTGAACCGTCTCGGCGGCTGGATCGACGACGTGCACATGTATTCGAACCTGATGAACACGATCCGGCTCACCCTTCCGGCCGGCGCTTTTGCCGCTTTCGTCGAGGCGCTGCAAGCAGGCCATATCGCCGTCGATCCGCCTGAGGGGCTGGGCAACATTGGCGATCCCGCCGCCGAGCGCATGGCGACCCTGCAATTGACCTTCATCCATGACGAGCCCGACTTGAAGCGCGAGCTGCCCGCCGTCCCGGGCTGAGCGGCAGGGCTCGACCGAGGGGGCAACGCAAAAACCCGGCGGTTGCCCGCCGGGTTGTCCGGTCATTGGTCCCCTGCCAGAGAAGGATATCAGGCCGCGCGGCGCGCGTGTCGGCCTTCTTCGACCTCCTCGACGATCTTGGCCACGAAGGCATCGAGATCGCCGGGGTTGCGCGCGGTGATCATGCCCTGATCGGTGACCACGGCCTCGTCGCGCCAATCGGCACCGGCATTGATCATGTCGGTCTTGATCGAGGCAGAATACCAAATCTCGGTGATAGGAACCTATAGGATGGCTTTTGGCGGGTCGCTGGCTAGGCGCGACGCGCCGGGCGATGCTGTCGCATCGACCAAGCGGCGCAACAACGCCAGAGGCCCGCCAAAAGCCACCTTCGGTCGGCTTCTCGTCCCTTCTGGCGTCGTCGAGTTCCTCGACCGATGCGCAAGCATCGCTCTCCGAACCTCTCCTAGCCAGCAGGGGCCATCAAGCCGATCCTATAGGTTCCTATCATCGAGACTTGGTATAAGAGGTCGCCTTGCGGCCCTTGACGGCGCCGACCTCGATCAGCAGCCACGGGCCATGGCAGACGGCAGCAACCGTCTTGCCGGAGTTGATGAAGGCCTTCACCAGGTCAACGGCCTTCTCTTCCTTGCGCAACAGATCCGGATTGATCTGGCCGCCGGGAATGACGAGGGCGTCGAAATCCTCGACATCAACCTCATCGAGCGCCAGATCGACATCGACGGTGTCGCCCCAGTTGTCCTTGTCCCAGCTCTTGATCGGCACCTTTTCGAGCGACGCAATCTGGACGGTTGCCCCCTTGGCTAGGAGTTGCTCGAGCGGCACGCGCAGCTCGGAACGCTCATAGCCATGGGTGGCGAGAATGAGAATGCGGGCGGAAGTGATGGAGGGCATGGTAACTCCTTGTCGTTTCAGTCTGCCTTGGGGATGACAGGCAAACGTCAAAGGCTCCGCATCGTTCCCTGAAAAACTTGAGGCCCACGCACCGAGAGGTGTTGCCGCGCCGCTTTCCCTTTGCTAATCAGGCCGCGATTTGCAGCGCGACCTCGTCGCCCAAATCCTGTTGGGGCGTCGCCAAGCGGTAAGGCATCGGTTTTTGGTACCGACATTCCCAGGTTCGAATCCTGGCGCCCCAGCCACCGCTTATTTGCGACTTCTGATATTTCGAAATATCCAATAATTTCAGATGCTTGGTCGGGTATCTTGCGGAGTGGGTTCGCGAACTGCCCCCACCTCTGCCCCCACCTTTCTGCCCCTAACCCCGATTTAGGGTCGAGGGATGCGGAACAATCGCCCGCACCCATCAACTACGCGCCGCTTCAGGCGACCGCTACCGACCCCGCCGCAGCCGTGCCATTGGCCAGCTTATCCACAAGCTCGTTGAACTCGTTTCCAGCGTGACCTTTGACGTGCTGCCAGCGGAGCGACGGGAAGGCTGAAGCAATCGCGTCAAGCTCTTCATAGTGCTGTCGGTTCGCCACCGGCTTGCCATCTGCCCGACGCCATCCTCTGGCCTTCCAATTGGCGAGCCATACGCTCATCCCTTGGATTACCTGATTGCTGTCGGCTAGCAGTGTGACGCGAAGATCAGCGCTTCGGTCGGCAAGGAAGCGGAGACCGTCAAGGGCCGCTGTCAGTTCGGCGATGTTGTTCGTCGCATGACCGAGGAAGCGGGCGGCGCTGTGAATGACCTTGCCTTCATAGACGATGGCAAAGGCTGAGGCGGCTGGTCCCGGATTACCAAGGCACGCGCCGTCTGTGTAGATTTCGACCGAACCCCCTGCGGGAATTGCATCGAGACATGCGGTCGGCATGGATGGGAGTGTGTCCATCTGGTCTGTGTCTTTCTGTGTGGCTGTTAAGGAATGCCTCAGGCTGGGCTGAAGGCTGGGCTTATCGCGGTGCTGGAAGACCGGAGAAGATGAGGAGACCCGGATATCAATGCCTGATCTTCCCCCAGCCCCTCATGCTCCTCTTGAGGCTACGGCCTACCGCTCTGCTACAGACCGATGAGATGAGACAGGCCTCATTCAATCGGAGTCTCATCATCGTCATTGTCTGTGAGCAGGAGCGTTAGGCTTGGCTTCAGGAGGAGCGATAGGCGGTACTGTGAGCTGAGGAGATGAGACGAGGAACCTATTAAATCGGGTCTCGTCATCGTCTCTGTCTGTGGGCAGACGCTTCAGGCAGTACTTGAGGCTATGGCGTTATGCGGCGCTGTCGGATGAGGAGATGAGACAAGGATCAATTATCGGGGTCTTCGTCGTCTTCCCGGTCTGTGAGCGGGTCTTACGGCTTTCGCTGTCGGTGTAGCTTTTGGCCTATATATGGGAAAAACCATCAAAATGGGACAAGAGCATTCTGGTCGGTGATGGTCTTCACGATCCGGGACACGGTCTGTTTAGGCAATCCCGTTGCGCGCACGATGGCGGCTTGGCTCTGCCCCTCAGCCAGAAGACGGCTTATCGTCTCCCGCTTCTTCGCCGCCTTCCCAAGCTTTGGCGTTGCCGCCTTGTCCTCCAGAAGTTGCGAGAAAGCCGCCTGACCACGGGGCGTAATCAGGATGCACGGTAAGAGCTTGCGCGGTCCCTTGACCAGCACCTGCAATGCCAGCCCTTCATCCCGGCCAAAGCGAGTGATCGCGGGCGAGTGATAGTACTGCGGCTTGTTCTGCTTCGGGTCGCAGATCATCGGGACGTACTTCACCCGCAAGACCGGGACGACGCAATCCAGCTCAGCCAAGAGCTTTGCGGTCTTCTGAGCCGATAGCCCGTGCTTCTTGGCCAGCCGTGAGATTGTCAGGCAGTGGCCCGCGACCCGTTCCTTCCATGCGCTGCGTTGATCCTGCTGCTGTCGGCCTTCCTTCGGCTTGGCTTCAGGATCATCCGCACCGGAGAGCAGCGAGTGATTGGCGAGAGACTTACCGCCACGGGCAATTGCATCGCGACGCTGGGCCGCTATCCATTCAGCAAAGTCACGCATGGCGGGCGCTTCCCGCTTCGGTGGTCGCTAGCTTTTCCAGCCGTCGCCGAGCAGCCGCCTCACGCTTCGCTGCACTAATCCTTGCGCGGGTCTCTGGCGAGCGCGGCTTACCATAAAAGGGATGGTTCGCACCGCGTTTAGCCGCACGCTGCTTGGCAATGAAGCCGGGCCGGTTCAGGTTTGCCTTGTGCGTGGACCAGAAGAGATTGTCGGGGACGTTGTTGGTCTTGCAGTCATCCCGATGTTCGACCAGCTCCGCCCACTCAGGCGCAAGCCCGTGAAAGGCGAGGGTTACTAAGCGGTGAATTTGTCTGGTTTTGTAAGCCACGCGTCCGCCTTCCTCGAAGACAGGGACATTGGCCATCTTGTAACCGTGCTTGTTGGTTCTCTGTGCAAGTATGTGGCCGGTGTCGATCCTGCGACGCTTTGGCCCGACGTATCGGATGCGCCCAAGAGATGAGGCCTCTATATGCTGAAGCGTGGGCACGGGTCTCCATTCCTCGACCTCGTGGCCGGGGTTATTCAGTTCTGTCATTTGTGGCTGTCTTTCGAATTGCTACGCCGGTTTGCGTTCGGTGACGCTTGTGGCGCGTGTCGTTTTGTTGGGGGTTGCGAGCGTCATGCACTCACATGTTCAGCCCTCCCGACCCCAGCCCATGACGACGACGGCCAAAGGCACGGTTGCCCACGCGCACCGGCAAGCGCGGCCACAGACAGCCACGAACATGGATGGCGTCAGGCGCGGTGCGGAGCGAAGTGCTTTGGGTCGGCGGGTCGGATGAGGGAGAGGAAGGGCTGAACGTGTCAGGGCAGGAGGAGAGGGTATCGGATGCGCTCTCATCAGGCGCGTCGCGGTCCTCGAAGATGTGGGGATAGGTCGCCGGGCGGCGGTCAAACCGCTGAAGCGGCAAGCAAGTATAAGTGCAGTCTGGAGAGAAGAGCGGCGGGCGGCTCTTTCGGCTGAAGCCCATGGCGTGGGGTATTGAACGGCTTGAAACCAAGTGTATAAATCCGGGCAATCCGACGAATAGATTACGTATTGCCGACCACGCGGACTTCCCGCTTTCGCCTCACGCCACGACCGATCGCGACTTGTACGAAATTAGACGTTCTCGAAATCGATCTGATCTAGCCTCTTCTCCAGACAACTATCCCAGCCCTCCCCGCTCTTCTTCCGGCCATGCTTGCGGCTGGGCTAGGCGCGGTTCAGGATCGCTGCGCGATGGGTCGGTTCTTGTCTGTCGTACTAAGATAGGTCGTATGCAATGGCGCGGGGTCTTCGCGTGATGCGTGCATGTCAAAGGCGTAGGGATAGGTCCGGGGTTAGTGAGTTCAACTCACTTACGTCGCCGTCCAAAGGTGCGTCGGATTGTTCCTGATGCTCCAAAGGTGTGTCGTTAGGCCTCTGCCTTGCGGATCGTCGGGAGAACGTCCAGCGTCGCCAGACGCGACCGTGTCACCCAATCTTGGAACTTGCGTGCCGCTGGTTTGTCGGAACGCATGACGAGTTTGTAGAGACCGGACTCGGAGATGAGCTTGGCAGCGTGCATCCCCTTGCCGAGCTTAGACCCTACAACAGAACTAGGGGCTACCTCCTCGTTGGACAGCTTTCGGAGGTGTTGCGCGTAGCCCGTGCTGGGATGGCTGGCCAGCCCAAGGCAGCGGCAAATGTCCATCGCAACGAACCACGGCTGGCCGTCGATCTCGAGCACGCAGCGCCGCTGGTCGCGGCTGCACTGAGTTGTTGCCGGGGTGTCGATTGCGCTCCTCAGGCAAGTGGCATTGATCCTGATGCTCCTCAGATGAGTTGGATTGATTGCAACGCCTTCTTGCCGGTGAAGCCCATGGCCAGAAGCGTGAAGCCGTCGCGGGTCATCTCGAAGGCGCGGTCCTTGCGGGTTCCGAAGCCGATCTTCACCTCCACCTCAATGCTCGCAAAATTGTGAGCAATGGACGGCTCGGATGCGATCAGGTTCTCAATTGCCCGTGCCACAACATCGTGGCGCTTCTCGAAGTACGCCGCAACGTCCTTGCTTGTCGCCACGACGCAGCGCCGCTAGGCGCGGCTGGCCGTCCTTGAGAGAGACGACCGGATTTGAGAGCGGCGGTGCAAAATTAGTCCACGGTAGCGGCGGGATTGTCCTGCTTCGGGCGGCGTAAAAGTCGGCCACCTATTTACCTTCTGCGACGATTGCAGGAGGGCTGGGGATCTACACCGTGGAATTATATCTGAAGGTTCGACTTGCTTGTTCTGAAGGGATGAGCCGGCGTCAGGCTGCAAAGCATTTCAACATATCGCGCGACAGCGTGGCCAAGATGATGTCGTATTCGACACCGCCGGGCTATCAGCGCCGGTCAACGATCCAGCGGCCCAAGCTGGACGCGTTTGTTTCGACGATCGATCACTGGCTTGATGAGGACATGAAGGTGCCGCGCAAGCAGCGCCATACGGCCAAGCGGGTGTTCGACCGGCTTCGTGACGAGTGCGGGTTCACCGGCGGCTACACGATCATCAAGGATTACATGCGCGAGCGAAATCAGCGTGGCCAGGAGGTGTTCGTGCCGCTGGCTCATCCGCCAGGCCATGGGCAGGCCGATTTCGGCGAGGCGATGGTGGTGATCGGTGGTGTCGAGCAGAAGGCGCACTTCTTCGTACTGGATCTGCCGCATAGCGACGGTTGCTATGTGCGGGCCTATCCGGCGGCGGTGGCCGAGGCGTGGGTCGATGGCCACGTGCATGCGTTTGCTTTCTTCGGGGCCGTGCCGCAATCGATCGTCTACGACAACGACCGCTGCCTTGTAGCGAAGATCCTGCCCGATGGCACACGCAAGCGGGCAACACTGTTCAGTGGGTTTCTGTCCCACTACCTGATCCGCGACCGCTATGGCCGTCCTGGGAAAGGCAATGACAAGGGGAACGTCGAGGGTCTCGTCGGTTATAGCAGGCGCAACTTCATGGTTCCGATCCCGCAGTTTCCGACATGGGGTGCATTCAATATCTGGCTCGAGGAGCAATGCCGCAAGCGTCAGCGCGACAGGCTGCGCGGCGAGAGCGAGACGATCGGAGAGCGACTGCAGCGTGATCTGGCTGCTATGCGTGCGTTGCCGGCATCTCCATTCGATGCCTGCGACCAGGCGAGTGCGAAAGTCACGGCCCAGTCGCTCGTTCGCTACAAGACCAACGACTATTCCGTCCCGGTCGCCTACGGCCATCAGGATGTTTGGGTCCGGGGCTATGTCGACGAAGTGGTGATTGGCTGCCGTGGCGAGATTATCGCCCGCCATCCGCGGAACTGGGACCGGGAAGACGTCGTCTTCGATCCTGTGCACTACCTGCCGCTGATCGAGCAGAAGATCAATGCGCTGGATCAGGCAGCGCCTCTCCAGGGCTGGGACCTGCCCGAAGAGTTCGCCACGTTGCGCCGCCTGATGGAGGGCCGTATGGCCAAGCATGGCCGGCGTGAGTATGTGCAGGTCCTGCGCCTGCTGGAGAGCTTTGAGCTTGCCGACCTTCACGCGGCGGTGAAGCGGGCCCTCCAGCTCGGAGCCATCGGCTTCGACGCCGTCAAGCATCTGATCCTGTGCCGGGTGGAACGCCGGCCACCTCGCCTGGACCTGTCCATCTACCCCTACCTGCCGAGGGCGACGGTCGAGACGACGTCGGCGAAGGCCTACATGCGCCTCCTGTCACCGGATGCGGGAGAAGCAGCATGAGCACTGAAGTCCCAGAGATCCTGCTCTCCCATTATCTCAAGACCCTGAAGCTTCCGACCTTCCAGCGCGAGTATCAGAAGCTGGCCCGGCTTTGTGCTACCGAAGGCATCGACCATGTCGGATACCTCACTCGTCTTGCCGAACGGGAGATGATCGAACGGGATCGCCGCAAGGTCGAACGCCGTATCAAGGCGGCCAAATTCCCCGTCGTCAAAAGCCTCGACAGCTTCGACTTCGCAGCCATCCCCAAGCTCAACAAGATGCAGGTGCTGGAACTGGCGCGATGCGAATGGATTGAGCGCCGGGAGAACGTCATCGCTCTCGGCCCGAGCGGTACAGGAAAGACCCATGTTGCTCTCGGCCTCGGCCTGGCAGCGTGCCAGAAGGGCCTGTCCGTCGGGTTCACCACTGCCGCCGCCCTGGTCAGCGAGATGATGGAGGCGCGCGACGAGCGGCGTCTTCTCCGTTTCCAGAAGCAGATGGCCGCCTATAACCTGCTGATCATCGACGAGCTGGGCTTCGTGCCACTCTCCAAGACCGGCGCAGAATTACTCTTCGAGCTGATCTCACAACGCTATGAACGCGGCGCGACCCTGATCACCAGCAATCTTCCATTTGACGAATGGACCGAAACCTTGGGGTCGGAGCGTCTGACCGGCGCTCTGCTCGATCGCATCACCCATCACGTCAACATCCTCGAGATGAACGGCGACAGCTATCGTCTCGCCCAAAGCCGCGCCCGCAAGGCAGGCTGAAACTCTCTCAGAAAATCGCCGCCCGCGCATGAGACCCCCGCTCGGGCTACGCCCTCCCGCGGGTCTCATGCGCGGGCCAAGGTGGCCGACTTTTGCGCCGCCGCCTGGCCGGTTTTTACTCCGCCGTTGACAGTCCCCTTCCTCGAAAGCCGTGAAATCACTCACTTCGTCCGTGTCGAACCGGACGAATGGGACAAGGCGCTCGCAGTTCTGGAAGAAGGAAAACCGGCATGACCCTCGCATCGATGGCCCGCAAATACGAAGCCCGCAAAGCGCCTGAAGGGGAGCGTCAGGCAACCTCCGCGATGATCGCGTCTTTGGCGGCCGAAGGGTATGACACCGTCGCTGCCCCATTCGGCAACGCTCTGGTCGATGCCGCCCGCAAGAATGAGCGCATCGTCGGCCTGACCGCCGACCTCGGGAAGTATACCGACCTGCACATCTTCCAGCAGGCGATGCCCGATCGCTTCTACCAGATGGGCATGGCCGAGCAGGTGCTGATGTCGGCTGCCGCAGGTCTCGCCCGCGAAGGCTTTATCCCCTTTGCCACGACCTATGCAGTCTTTGCTTCGCGTCGCGCCTACGACTTCATCGCAATGGCGATCGCTGAGGAAAACCTGCCTGTGAAGATCGTCTGCGCTCTTCCGGGTCTGACGACGGGCTATGGACCCAGCCACCAGGCAACCGAGGATCTTGCGATCTTCCGCGGTCTGCCGAACATCACGCTGATCGATCCTTGTGACGCTGATGACATTCTCGGCATGGTCCCGCAGATGATTGCCCATGATGGTCCTGTCTATTCCCGCCTCCTGCGGGGCAAGGTGCCGTCGGTCATCAAGAAGCACAAGCCTGACTATCGGTTCCAGCTCGGCAAGGCGCAGATAATCCGCGAGGGCAAGGATGTCCTCGTGATTTCCACGGGCCTGATGACTATGCGTGCCCTCGATGCGGCGGTGAAGCTCGCAGAAGACAAGGTGGACGTTGCGGTTCTGCACTGCCCGACCATCAAGCCGCTCGATCTCGAAACCATCGCCGCCGAAGCAGCCAAAGGCGGACGATTGGTCGTCACCGCAGAGAACCACACGCTCATGGGTGGTCTGGGCGAGGCCGTCGCAGCCGGTCTTCTGTCACGCGGCATTGCTCCGCGGTTCCGCATGATCGGCTTGCCGGATGCGTTCCTGGAGGCAGGCGCATTGCCGACGCTTCACGAAATGTACGGCATCTCAGTGGGCAAGGTCATCGAACAGATCAAGGGCTGGTTCTGACCAGCCAGGTCATTTCTTCAAACAGCAGACAGGGAGGAGAAGGGCTCATGAGCCTTCTGAAGGGAAAATTTGCCGTCGTGACGGGTGCCGCGTCGGCGCGTGGTCTTGGAAAGGCAACCGCGAAACTGTTCGCCGAACATGGTGCGACAGTCGCCATTCTCGATCTTGATGCGGACGCGGCACGCAGCGCCGCTGCCGATCTCGGCCCGGATCATGTTGGCCTGGCCTGCAACGTGACGGACAAGGCTGCCTGCGACGCGGCCATCGCCGAACTCTTGAAGCGCTGGGGCCGCGTCGATATTCTCGTGAACAATGCCGGCATCACGCAACCGTTGAAGGTCATGGACATCGGTCCTGCCAATTACGACGCCGTCCTCGACGTCAACCTGCGTGGTACGCTTTACATGAGCCAGGCGGTTATTCCCGGCATGCGGGAGCAAAAGTCCGGTTCGATCGTCAACCTCAGTTCGGTTTCGGCCCAGCGTGGTGGCGGCATTTTCGGCGGCCCGCATTATTCTGCGGCCAAGGCCGGCGTGCTCGGCTTGACCAAAGCCATGGCCCGCGAACTGGCGCCGGCCAATGTCCGCGTCAACGCGATTTGCCCCGGTTTCATCGCGACCGACATCACGGCCGGCAAGCTCACGCCTGACATGCTCGACAAGATCGTGGAAGGTATTCCGATGGCACGCGCCGGTGAGGCATCCGATGTCGCCGGTTGCGCACTGTTCCTCGCGTCCGAGCTTTCGGCCTATTGCACGGGCACCGAGGTCGACGTGAACGGGGGCTCATTGATCCACTGAACTGATCGAGATCGACGCAAGACCGTCTTCCAAGAGGAGGAAGACGGTCTAGGTGGAGCCTTGCTTCGCCTTTAACACCATCACCAAGGAGGAGAACATGCATATGAACATCAACAGGCGGACATTCCTGGCTGGTGCCGGCGTCGCTCTTGCGGCTCCGGCCATCGTGGTCGGCATTCGCCCGGCACGGGCAGCTACCACACTGACCCTCGGCCACGGCGCCGCGCCCGGAAATCCGCGCACGGTCGCAGCGGCAAAGTTTGCCGAACTGGTCGGACAGAAGACCGAAGGTCGCGTCACCATCAATGTCGCCGGCGCCGAGACACTCGGTAGCGATTCCGCCATGCTGACCAGTCTCCGCACCGGCGCACTCGACTTCACCGCAAACAGCCAGGGCGCGACCTCGGCGATCGTTCCCGAGCTCGCCGCGTTTGGTCTGCCTTTCCTGTTTGCCGACACTGCGGCAGCGATGCGGGTGCTCGCCGGCCCCGTCGGCGAGGATCTCAACAAGCGCTTCGAGGCCGTCGGCGTCGTTCCGCTCG
The DNA here is from genome assembly GCA_027533385.1 of Rhizobium sp. Lineage (GTDB taxonomy): Bacteria > Pseudomonadota > Alphaproteobacteria > Rhizobiales > Rhizobiaceae > Allorhizobium. Next base: position 16,909 of record JAPZUE010000111.1, read on the forward strand.
ACTGGTGGGACAACGGTATTCGTCACCTGACCAATTCCAAGCGAAAGGTGAGCACCCCGGACGAGGTCAAGGGCATGAAGATCCGCACACCCGCCGATCCGATGACCATCGACATCTTCCAGGCACTGGGAGCGAGCACGGAACAGATTGCCTTCGGCGAGCTCTACATTGCCCTGCAGCAGGGCGTCGTCGACGGGCAGTAGAACCCGCTCGCCAATATCGAAAGCTCCAAGCTGTTCGAGGTCAACCGCTTCATCAGCCTCACCGCGCACAAGTGGGAATCGACGCCGTTCCTGATGTCGAAGATCGCCGAAGCGCGCCTGGGTGCCGATCTGGAGGCCGTTCGCGCCGCAGCCAAAGAGGCCGGAGACCTGCAGCGCAAGCTGTCGGTCGAGAAGTCGGCCGAGGTGCTGGCAGCCTTCAAGCAGAACTCGGCAGTCGAAGTGACGGAAGTCGATCGCGACGCCTTCGTCAAGGCGACGGCAGTCGTGGCCGAAAACTGGAAGCAGAAGCCGTTCGGGGACTTCGTCAAGCAGATTGAAGCTGCCGCACGCGGCTGATGACACAGCCAAGCCGGAGGCTTTTCATGTCTGCTCTCTTGAGGTCCCTCGACATCCTGGCTCTTCTGACCGTGAAGTTCGCACGCTTCATGGTCATTGCCAGCGGCATCGCGCTGACCGTCGTCACAACTGCGAACGTCCTGGCCCGATACGCGCTCAGCAGCGGCGGCTTTTCCTTTGCACAGGAACTGCCGATGCTGATCTTTCCCTGGTTCATCCTGTCAGGGATCGTGCTGGCCGCGCATATGGGCGGCCATATGGCCGTCGAGTGGCTTTACGACAAGCTGACCGGAACCGCCCGGCTTGGCGCCTTTGCTCTGGCAGGCGCGATCAGCGTTTTGTCATTTCTGGTTCTCGCCTATCAGGCGGTCCTGGTGGCAGAGATCGCCGGCGCCGAAAGCAGCCCCGTACTCGGTATCCCGAACAGCGTCGGCTACTACGCGCTGGCAATCGGCGCCCTGCTCGTCGCCCTGGTGACGGTCGCCGCCACGACACGTGTCTTCCGGCGCGGCTGGGAACACCGGATCGAACTCAAGATAGAGGATGTGCCGCTATGACCCTCATAATGATCGCCGCCTTCTGCATCCTCATGGTTCTGGCGGTACCGGTCGGTTATGCGCTGATCATCTCTGCCGGCATCGCGGTGCTCTTCAATGGCTATATACCGCTCTCGATCGTGGCCCAGCAGGTCTATGACCAGACGCAGTCTTTCCCCATGCTGGCTTTGCCCTTCTTCATGCTGGCTGGCACGCTGATGCTCGGCGGCGAACTCGGTCGGCAATTGCTCGAACTCGCCTCCAAGGCGATGCAGCGCTGGCGGGGCGGCCCCCTCTCGACGACCGTCGTTTCCTCGGTGGTATTCGGTGGCGTCTCCGGATCGGCCGTCGCCAATGCCAGCGCGTTGGGATCGGTACTGATCCCCTGGCAGAAGAAGCACGGCTATCCGCCGGCGCTCTGTGCCGCCAACAATGCGACCTCCTCCGTCATCGACGTTCTGATCCCGCCGTCGATCCCGATGATCCTCTATGCCTTGGTCAGCGGGGTCAGCGTCGGAGACCTGTTTATCGCCGGCATCCTGCCGGGGTTGATGATGGCGGCAAGCTTCGTGCTGGTCTGCTGGTTCGTCTCGGTGCGCCGGAACTATCCGACGCAGAAGGCCCGCCTCGGCGGACGAGAACTGGCAACACTCGCGATCAAGAGCTTCCCGGCTATCCTACTTCCGATCCTGATCATCCTGCTGTTGCGCTTCGGTTTCGCCACGCCGACGGAAGTCGCCGTGCTCTCGGTCGTCTATTCGCTGCTCCTCAGCCTGCTGTTCTACCGCGACCTTACCTGGAAGCGCTTCTGCGACAACGTCGTGGAAGCGGGTGTCGGGACCGGTGTTGTCATGCTGGTGATCATGGGGAGTGCTGCCGTCGGCTGGGTGCTGACCTTCGATCAGGCCCCGCAGCAGATGGCCGACTGGGTCGCCACCAACATTTCCAGCCCGATCGCCATCATCCTGATGATGAACATCATCATGCTGATCGTAGGCATGCCGCTCGACATGCCGCCCGCCATCCTGCTGCTCGGCCCGATCTTCGTGCCACTCGCCGACGCGATCGGCCTGGACCGCGTGCAGCTCGGCCTTATGATGGTGATCAATCTCGGGATCGGTCTCTACACGCCGCCGATCGGAACCACGCTGTTCATCTCCTCGTCGATCGCGAAGTCCCCGCTCGGCGAAACTACGCGGGAACTCGTGCCGTTCTTCACGATGGCGATGCTGCTGCTCATGGCGGTGAGTTTTATTCCGGCGTTGACCGTCTACTGATAGGTCCCTGAGGCGTCGTCTACAGCCGACGCCTCAGACGCCTGTTGGGCCTGCAAAAGCAGAACTTCATCACTCAGTCTTATCGCAGTCCATAATTCACTTTGCCCAAAAAGGGCTAGTTTGGGCTCTCTCGGGACGAGATTTATGCAAGTCTCCGTGCAATCAGGCCCCCGCAACCAAAAAATCTCCCAAATCATCCAACACGCATAACACACGCCTAAGAGCGTCACCATAACCCGCAAGCAGCGCGTGCTTTTGGGCCGCTCCATAGATCTCGTCCCATGCAATGCCAACCATCAGGT
>JAPZUE010000118.1 GCA_027533385.1 Rhizobium sp.
AGGCGCTTCTTTAACGGCGATCCTTTGAATGGCTCTCAACGTGGTTTCGAAGCGGCTTTGAGGGCCATTCCAAGAGACAGATCAAAAAGTGGTTTTTGCAAAACCTGCTGTCAAATTTCCGATTTTGCGCGTCAAGCTACAATCGGGTCATAGCGAGAAATCGGCGGGAATGGCGGATGGGGTGGGATTCGAACCCACGGTAGGCTTTCACCTACGCCGGTTTTCAAGACCGGTTCCTTAAACCACTCGGACACCCATCCGGACGGGTGCGTTATGCGCAAAGCGGGACGATTTGGCAAGGGTGTGGTGTGGGAATTGTCGGGGCGGGGAGGGCAGGCGGTGGCGGCTCGTCGGCCCTTCCCGGCAAGGCGGAAAGTGCGCGCGGACACCATGCGTTAACCATGCTTGCAGCAATTGCCCCGGCAAAGTCATTCAAATTGTGACTTTTCCCATTTTGGCCATTTTTGCACAGGCTTCATTGCGCGCAAGTGAGCGGGGCATGGGGGCCTCGCAGATAGGGCGTGGATGATCGGCGCCCGTGATCTGAAGTGGGACTTATGCAGCTTTCGATGCGCGGCCGCCTGGCCAATTCGGGGAAGTGGTTCGGGCTCGTGCTGCTCTGTGCCTTTACCGCCTCCTGTTCGACCACCAAGGAGACCGCCGACAAGCCGAAGCGCTCGAAGGAGTTCTTTGCCGAGTCTGTTTATGGGGTGAAGGCCAGTCCGCGTGTCGTGGCGAGCGGTCCAGTGCCCAAGGGCGGCGGGCGCTACATGGTTGGCCAGCCCTATGTGGTGAAGGGCAAGACCTTCGTGCCGAAGGAAAATCCCGATTACGACAAGGTCGGCGTTGCCTCGTGGTATGGCGACGCCTTTCATGGGCGCATGACGGCAAACGGCGAGCTCTATGACAAGGAGCATCTGTCGGCGGCCCATCCGACGCTGCCGCTGCCCAGCTATGCGCGCGTCACCAATCTCAAGAATGGCAGCTCGGTCATCGTGCGTATCAATGATCGCGGACCGTTTCACAAGGGCCGGATCATCGATCTCTCGAGAAAGACGGCCGATCTTCTCGACATGAAGCACAGCGGTACCGGCGAGGTCCGCGTGCAATATATCGGGCCGGCGCGGATGGACGGGCATGACATGCCCTATCTGATGGCCTCCTACATTCCGAAGGGGCAGCGCGGACCGGTCGTCGATCCGGGCGGGCAGATCGCTTCGGGCGTGATGGTTGCATCGAACGATGTGGCCGTGCCGCAGTTCCGACCGACGGTCGAACCGACTTATCAGACAGCACTCAGCGGCTCGACGCCGAGCGGCGACGACGCTCCGCAGACGCTTGATGCCCAGGCGCTGATGCAGCAGGGAGGCGCTGTCGTGTCTGGCGACAGTTTCGCCGTGCTTCCGGATTTCGGGCCGATCCCGATGCCGCGGCCGCACCACATCGATGGTTATGATGGCTCAGGTTACGCCGCAGCCTATGTCGAGGCGAAGCCGCAGGCCGGGGCGCTTGCCTTCGACGCTATTCTCGTGCGCAATGAAGGCCTCACCGAGCGCTCGATTCTCGCCTCGGTCGCCAGTGGCGGCATCCGGCTCTCGCAGGGGCAATGATCCGTCGGCGACCGCAAGGGCAGGGTGCCGGATCCGCGAGCCCTGCCAGCCGAAGTGTGATGATGCGTTACGTCTTTTCCGTTCTCGTCCTGCTGGTCTCACTCGTTCTGCCGCTGACGGCGGCAAGAGAGGGACTGGCGCAGGCCGTTCCAGCACCGCAGCTGATCGAGACCAAGGCGAGCCAGGTCTATCTCGTCGAGGCCTCCACCGGGACCGTCTTGCTTGCGAAGAACGAACGGCAGAGTTTTGCGCCGGCCTCGCTTGCCAAGCTGATGACGCTCGAAGTGGTTTTCGATGCGCTGAAGAAGGGCGAGATCCGGCTTGACACGATCTATCCGGTCTCGGAATTCGCCTGGCGCACGGGCGGTGCGCCCTCGCGGACCGCAACCATGTTTGCGGCGGTCAAAAGCCAGGTGCCGGTTGCCGACCTCATCCGCGGCATTGCGGTGCACACGGCCAATGACGGCTGCCTTGTCATTGCCGAGGGCATGGCGGGATCAGAGGCGAAATTCGTCGAGCGGATGAATGCGCGGGCAGCCGAACTCGGTCTCGCCGACAGCCGCTTCGGCAATGCCACCGGTCTGCCGCATCCTGACAACAGGTCGACACTCTATGATCTGGTCAAGCTGTCGCGGCACCTCGTCGAGACCTATCCGGATCTTTACAAGACCTTCGCGCTGCCGGAATTCGAGTGGAACAAGATCCTGCAGCGCAACCGCAATCCGCTTCTCGCCTTCGGGGCGGATGGGTTGGGCACCGGCTTTGCCGAAGGCAGCGGTTTTGCCATGGTCGCATCCATGGAACGCAACGGGCGTCGGCTGTTTCTGGGACTGAGCGGGGTTGCGACAGACAAGGAGCGGACCGAAGAGGCCATGCGGCTTCTCAACTGGGGCTTCGACAGCTTCGAGATGCGCACGCTGTTTCAGGCCGGCGAGGTGATCGGCGAAGCCAGTGTCTATGGTGGCGCGCAGTCGGCGGTGCCGCTGATTTCCGCAAGGCCCGTCGAGGTCTATGTGCCCGTCAACAATCCCGAGCGGCTGCAGGCGCGCATCGTCTATCGCTGGCCGCTCAATCCGCCCGTCGCGGCCGATACAGAGATCGCAACGCTGAACGTCTTCTCCGGCGAGCGGCCGCTGGTCAGCGTGCCCCTGAAGAGTGCCGATGCCGTCGAGGTCGGGACGCTTCGCCAGCGGGCCTGGGATGCGGTGATCGAGCTCCTGTTCTTCTGGATCTGACGGAAAATTTGTCGGGCTGCGGTTCTTCGCGGTTTCGCGTGGCATCATCTTGGTTTAGAGCCGTAGGCAGGTCCTGACGGGCAAAGAGTTGGAACGCCCTGGGCGGGAAGTAGGCAAGGCATTGGCGACGGCGCGCGGATTGTTCGTGAGTTTCGAGGGAGGCGAGGGGGCCGGGAAATCGACCCAGATCCGCCTGCTTGCCGAAGCCTTGCGCGCGGCCGGCCATACGGTGGTCACGACCCGGGAGCCCGGTGGATCGCCGGGCGCGGAGGCCTTGCGGCATGTGCTGCTCTCGGGTGCGGCCGAAGCCTTCGGGGTGCGGATGGAAGCGCTGCTGTTTGCCGCTGCCCGCGCCGATCATCTCGACTGCGTCATCCGCCCGGCGCTTGCGCGTGGCGAGGTCGTGCTCTGCGACCGCTTCGTCGATTCGTCCCGGGTCTATCAGGGGGTCACGGGCAATATCGAGCCGCCGCTGATGGCAGCCCTTGAGCGCGTCTCGATCGGCGGGACCATGCCCGACGTGACGCTGGTTCTTGATCTGCCGGCGGAAGTCGGCCTGCAACGGGCGCGTAGACGGGCGGGCGAAGAGGCCGAGGGGGCGTCGCCCGACCGCTTTGAGAAGGAAAAACTCGAAGTCCACGAAAAGCGCCGGCAGGGCTTTCTCGACATCGCCGCCCGTGAACCGGAGCGCTGCCGGGTGGTGGACGCATCGCTCGACAAGGGCCGGATCGCGCGCGACATCCTTTCAGAGGTGCAGCTGGTCATCGCCAGGCTTGCGCGCCTGGGCCACGACGGCGGGCAGGCGGCGAGACCATGAGCGAGGAGAGGGCGGGGCTGCTTGACGGAGCGATTGCGCCGGTCAGCAATGTCAGGCTGTTCGGACATCAGGCGGCGGAAGAGTTTCTGGCGCGCAGCTATCGCTCGGGCAAGGGACACCATGCGATCCTGATCGAGGGGCCGGAAGGGATTGGCAAGGCAACGCTTGCCTTTCGCTTTGCCAATCACATCCTGCGCCATCCGGATCCTATGGCAGCACCGGAGGTGATTGCCGATCCCAATCCCGCCCATCCGGTGACCCGGCAGCTGGCGTCCGGGGCGAGCCACAATCTCCTGCATCTGTCGCGGCCGGTGGACGAGAAGACCGGGCGCGTCAGGACCGCGATCACGGTCGACGAGGTGCGCAAGGCGGGACACTTCTTTGCCCAGACATCGGGCACGGGCAACTGGCGCATCGTGATCATCGATCCCGCCGACGATCTCAACCGCAATGCGGCGAACGCAATCCTGAAGATCCTCGAGGAGCCGCCGAAGCGGGCGATGTTCCTGGTACTGTCCCATGCGCCGGGCAAGCTCTTGCCGACCATCCGGTCGCGCTGCCTGCCGCTCAAGCTGCAGGAGCTCTCGCCGCAGGCGATGGATCAGGCGCTGGGGCAGCTGGGACTTTCCATCCCCGCCGACAAGCGGGAAGCCGTGCTGTCGCTTGCCAAGGGCAGCGTGGCGCGGGCGCTGAAGCTCGTGAACTACGGCGGCGCCGATATCCTGGATGCCTTCGAGCAGATGCTGTCGGCCTCGGGGCCGGGGCAGCGCAAGCTGATGTACAAGATCGCCGAGGCACTGTCGGGCAAGGACAGCGAGGTCGCCTTCGGCTTCTTTGTCGAACATCTCGGTGATCATCTGGCCGAGACCGCGCGCCGCCTGGCGCTCTCGGGCGATCTCGCTTCAGCAGAGCATTACGCGCGGCTGACATCTGTCATCAACGAGCAGCTGACCGTTGCCTCGGCCTATAATCTCGACCGCAAGCAGACCATGCTCGACGTGCTGGCGGCAATCGTGCGCTGAGGGTTACAAGTCTTCCTTCGTGGCGCTGCAGCAAAACGGATGTTCCTAAAGCCGCCGGAATGTTTTAAGAGCGTTCGACCCCATTTGTTTTCGCCGTTCATGGCCGGCTCTCCTCAGCCGCCATTGTTTGGCCCGTGACATCGCAACCGACGAAAAGACAACAAGAAGCCATGAGCGATCCCTTCTACATCACCACTGCCATCTCCTATCCGAACGGCAAGCCGCATATCGGCCATGCCTATGAGCTGATCGCGACCGACGCCATGGCGCGGTTCCAGCGGCTCGACGGCCGGGACGTGTTCTTTCTGACGGGCACGGACGAACACGGGCAGAAGATGCAGCAGACGGCACGCGCCGAAGGCATTTCGCCGGAGGAACTTGCGGAGCGAAACTCCAACGAATTCCGCGAGATGGGCAAGCTGCTCAATTCATCCAACGACGACTTCATCCGGACGACCGAGAAGCGCCATCACGAGACCGTGCAGGAAGTCTGGCGGCGGATGGAGAAGAATGGCGACGTCTACAAGGGCGGTTATGCCGGCTGGTATTCGGTGCGCGACGAAGCCTACTACCAGGAAGAGGAAACCGAGCTGCGCGCCGACGGCGTGCGCTACGGGCCGCAAGGCACGCCGGTCGAATGGGTGGAAGAAGAGAGCTACTTCTTCAAGCTCTCGGCCTATGAAGACAAGCTGCTCAAGCTTTACGAGGAGCAGCCGGATTTCATCGGTCCGAACGAGCGCCGCAACGAGGTGATCTCCTTCGTCAAGTCGGGGCTGAAGGATCTCTCGATCTCGCGCACGACCTTCGACTGGGGCATCAAGGTACCCGGCGACGACAAGCATGTGATGTATGTCTGGGTCGATGCGCTGACCAACTATATCACCGCGACGGGTTATGTCGAAGATACGAACGGTCCGCGCGCCAAGTATTGGCCGGCGGATGTGCATATCATCGGCAAGGACATCATCCGCTTCCACGCCGTCTACTGGCCGGCCTTCCTGATGTCGGCGGGCCTGCCGTTGCCGAAGCGGGTGTTTGCGCATGGTTTCGTCCTGAACAACGGCGAGAAGATGTCGAAATCGCTCGGAAACGTCGTTGATCCATATGATATCATTGAGAAATTTGGGATCGACAACGTCCGCTACTTCTTTTGCCGGGAGCTTTCTTTCGGGCAGGATGGAAACTGCAACGATCAGTTGATCGCCACGCGCTCGAATGCCGACCTCGCCAATGGCATCGGCAATCTCGCGTCACGCTCGCTGTCGATGATCAACAAGAACTGCGAGGGCAGGGTGCCGACACCCGGTCCGCTCACCGCAGAAGACGAGGCGATCCTGAAGATTGCCGACGAGGCGATCGACATCTGCCGCGAGGAGATGGGCAAGCAGCAGATCCACAAGGCGGTCGCTGCCATCATCAACATCGTCAACGAGGCCGACCGCTATTTCGCGGCCCAGGCACCGTGGGTGTTGAAGAAGACCGACGAGGCGCGCATGGGCACTGTGCTTTATGTGACCGCTGACGTCGTGCGCCAGATCGCGATCCTGTTCCAGCCGATCATGCCGGCGTCTTCGGCGAAGATCCTCGATCTCGTCGCTGTGGCGGACGAAGACCGCGTGTTCGCCAAGCTCGGTGCCGTCGGACGGCTGACGCCGGGCACGGAGCTGCCGGCACCGTCGCCGGTCTATCCGCGCTACGTCGCGCCGGACGCGGCCAAGGCCTGAGACGATGCTGATCGATACCCATTGCCATCTGGACTTCGCCGACTTCGACAGCGAGCGCGACGAACTGGTCACGCGCGCCCATCAGGCGGGCGTGAAACAGATGGTGACGATCTCGACCCGAGTCCGCAAGCTCGATACGCTGCTGGCGCTCACCGAGCGGTATCCGAGCGTCTTCTGCTCGGTCGGCACGCATCCGAACAATGCCGGCGACGAGCTGGATGTGACGGCGGACGAGCTTGTGGAACTTGCGGAAAGCCATGAGAAGATCGTGGCGATCGGCGAGGCCGGGCTCGACTATTTCTACGATACGCAGAAGCCGGAGGACCAGAAAACGGGCCTGATCCGCCATATCGAGGCGGCGCGGCGCACGGGTCTGCCGCTCGTCATTCACAGCCGCAGTGCCGACGAGGACATGGGTCACATCCTGACCGAGGAAACAGGGAAGGGGGCCTTCCCCTTCATCCTGCATTGCTTCTCCTCCGGCCAGGCTCTGGCCGATACTGGCGTGGCGCTCGGCGGTTATGTTTCGTTTTCTGGCATTGTCACCTTCCCGAAATCGGAAGAGTTGCGCGAGATCGCCAAAAGCGTGCCGATGGACCGGTTGCTGGTCGAGACGGATGCGCCGTATCTGGCGCCGAAGCGCTGGCGTGGAAAACGCAACGAGCCGTCCTATATCGTGAACACGGCGGAGGTTCTGGCGGAGGTGAAGGGCGTGAGTTACGCGGAGATGGCCGAGATCACCACCGAGAACGCCTTCCGCTGCTTCTCGAAAATGCCGCGGGTGGCTTGAGGGAGCTTTGATGAAGGTCACGCGCCGGTTCACGCTGCTCGGTTGTTCCTCGTCTCCCGGCGTGCCCCGGATCAATGGCGACTGGGGCAATTGCGACCCCAACAATCCGCGCAACCGGCGGACCCGCGCCTCCTTCCTGATCGAGCAGATCGGACCTGATGGCGGCAAGACCTCCGTGGTTGTCGATACAGGCCCGGATTTTCGCGAGCAGATGATCCGCGCCAAGGTCGAGCGTCTCGATGCCGTCGTCTACAGCCATGCGCATGCCGATCATCTGCATGGGATCGACGATATCAGAGGCTATTTCATCACGCAGCGAAACCGCATTCCGATCTATGCGGAGCCGTTCACCATGGCCCGGATCGAGGAAGGTTTCGGCTACTGCCTGAAGACGCCACCCGGCAGCAGCTATCCGCCGATCGTTGCACCTGTCATCGTCGAGGACATGGACCGACCGATCGTCATTGATGGCGCCGGCGGACCCATCGAGCTCATGCCGCTCGTCCAGCAGCATGGCGATATCATCTCGCTGGGATTGCGCATTGGTGACGTGGCCTATTGCTGTGATGTCTCCGACTTTCCCGAGGAAACCGTCGCCAAGCTCTCCGGGCTCGATCTGCTTTACATCGACGCTTTGCAGTATCGGCCGCATCCGAGCCATCTCTCGCTCGAACAGGCCCTTGGATGGATCGAGCGTTTGGCGCCCAAACATGCGGTTCTGACCCATATGCATACGCCGCTCGACTATGAAACGGTGATGGGCGAGACGCCGCCGCATGTCGAGCCAGGCTACGATCAATTTGTCATGGAATTTGAAATGGATGTCGCGGTTTCCTGAGAACCTGAATGCGAATTCCGGCGTCTGTATTCCAGGCGCTTTGGCTGATCCGAGCCGTTGCAGGATGTGTCTTTTAGTTCCATAATCTTTCTTATGCGATCTTTGTTTGTGTAGCCGCAAAGTTAGAATGTCCTGTTTCTGCAAAGTTGGAATGTCACACTCCCCGGCTCTGAACGATGCCTGGGAGATTGCAGATGGGATGGATAGCGATGAGTGAGCGCGATCTGCAGCGGATCGAGATTCTGTCGAAGGTGGCTGCCGGGCTGATGACCACGGTTTCAGCGGCGCATGTGCTTGACCTGAGTGAGCGTCAGGTCCGCCGGCTGCTGGAGCGTATTAGAACCGGCGGTGCGGCA
>JAPZUE010000104.1 GCA_027533385.1 Rhizobium sp.
TGTCAGTCTGTAGAGCGACCATAAGACCAGAACAGAGTAAATCTGTTCTGGCAGGTGCGGAACCCCGCAAGGGAAAGAAGCAGAAACCTAAATCGTGAGGTTTGGGAATCGCCGTCCGTTTTACGGCGGCGAGGATGTCAACGGTAGATAAATTTACAGGCGGCGTAGAACAAGTGTATTAATAGCGCAGGGGGCCACCGTAACCACCGTATAAACCGACCCCGCGGGTCCCGGCCCCCACCCCGTAAAAGCCGGGACCGACACCACCACCAACACCAATCCAATCGATAAATAGGGAAGTTGCCCCGCCAGCCTTGGGTAGAGTCCCTTCGATTAGCTTGTAGCTATAAATCAAGTCCTTGCCATCGATGACGGGATTGCTAATCTCGACGACAATTATAGTATTGTCTTGACGGCCAGGTTCATAGACCGAGAGGGTAGCATTGGGGGGATCGTTGGCAAAATTATCTTTTCCCGCCCTGGCTGTCCACTCATCCATGTAGGCTGCCATGGTCAGATTACCAGCAATCCGGTTTGGGCGATCGGAAAAGTATAATGTCTGTTTGTTGACGTTCACCAGGCGAATTGTTTTTGCGACGGGATCTACCTTAAGATCTTCTGCCGTTTGCACGAACATTAACTGCACTTTTTCTTGAGCAGGAGTAGTCTGGGCTACAGAAATATTGGGCATCCCCCAGCTATTGATTGCCATGGCCGCTACTCCCAGAAAAAGTGTATAACGAAAACGCTTCAGGGATTTGGTCAATTGCTCAGAATTTCTCATGATTGCTCTCCTTAATACCCAGTTTAAATATACAACAGCTTATTTGATATTTCCAGTAATTTTCTTAGCTAACTATTTAGACTAATTAGCAATTGGCTATGATGGTAGTTTCGGAACGATCTGATCGACAAAAATATTAATCAAACCTGTCACCATAAATTGTACTCCGATCGCCGCTACAAATAGCCCCATAACTCGCTGAGTAATACTCAAGCCAATATCTCCTAAAAGTCTTTGTAACCATTTGCCAGCCGCGAGGATGAGAAAGACTAAAAAACTGACTAAAATTGTCATCAAAATCAGTTCAATGCTCGTACCCCTACCCAGCTTTGATTCGGCTTCACTGGCATAAAGGATAACGTTAGCAATCACCCCAGGCCCCACTAATAAAGGCATAGCCATAGGAATAACAATCTGCCGATAAACTGACTTAGCTTCGCTGAGATAATCCCCTCCTTGCTCATTAATTAAAAGCTCTTTTGTCCCTGCCCCAGAACCGTTAACAATGTTGATACCGATAATCAACAAAAGCACGCCACCAGCCAAGCGAAAAGAGTCTAAGGTGACACCAAAGAATTTTAGCATTGGCGTTCCGATAAACATAAAAATTAATAACAAACACAACACAGTTAACGAGACAAATAGAGCCACGAGTCGTTGTACTTCTTTACGTTCGCAAGCGGTGTAACTAATAAAAATCGGCAGCATCCCCAGAGGATTTAAGAGGGCGAATAAAGTGATGGCAAAGTTTCTCAAAAAAGACCATTCCATAGGACAAAGTTGCTAATTTAAGCTCAATTTTTTTGCTTTTAACCGAGGGATAGTCTAGATAAAACTATCAGTATCACAAGTCCCCTTTTCTACTGCCGGGCCATGATAATTTTCAGACGTTCCTCCGGGTCGATCAGGTGGTCATGATCGTCCGTACCCAGATCGAGTTGAACCCAACCGATCTTACCGGTGAAACGACTGGTTTTCGAGGTATATTCCGCCGTTACGGGGGTACCAGATTCGTAGCCGATATCCGTGGTTTCGTCGGCGGAGAAAATAAAAGCCTGAGTTCGTTCTACCCGACCCGTACCCACTGGTTGACCGTCATAGTAGAGGGTGACATTTCCCCCCCGTCCTAAACCACCACCATCGTAGGCAAACTCCATCCGTACCTGATGCTTGCCAGCTGGGATCGTCTCCGTCGCCTCGGTGACAAAACTTTCAATCCCCAGCACGTTATAGACGAACTTGGCTTTTCCATCGTGGCTATAGACACTCCAACCACCGAAGCGGCCGCCTTGGGCGATAATCACCCCGTCCGCGCCTTCCGGGGGAATTTCCAGTTCCGCCGTTACCGAGAAGGATTTATTTTTGATGTTGATGACGCTATTTTCGGACAAACGCCCCATTCCGGCGAAAAATAATTGCGAGTTCCCCCCGGCGAGGGTGGGTCGGCCGGCGGTGGCGGGATCGATCCGTTCCACTTGGCGATCATCTAGGGGCAGTACATTATATTTAACCGCCTCGATCAGAAATTGTCGCTGTAGTTCGTGCAGTTTCTCTGGCATTTCCTGGCAGAGATCCCGAGCTTGCGTCCAATCCGTACTGCCGTCGTATAGTTCCCAGATATCATCGTCGAAAGGAACCATCGTCTGTCCAGTCATCACCCACGGGGTGCGGTGCTTGGTAATCGCGCTCCAACCCTTGTAATAGATGCCCCGATTGCCAAACATCTCGAAATACTGCACATCATGACGTTCGGGGGCGGCTGCGTCGTTAAAGGTATAAACCATACTCGTACCCTCGTAGGGACTTTGTAGGACACCGTTAACCATCGTCGGTTCGGGAATGCCTACCACTTCCAACACCGTCGGGGCCACATCAATGACGTGACAGAATTGGTGACGAATCCCACCTTTTTCCTGGATGAGTTTGGGGTAACGAACAATCGTACCGTTGCGGGTGCCGCCCCAGTGGGAAGCGACCTGTTTCGTCCACTTATAGGGGCTACTCATCGCCCAGGCCCAACCGACCGCGTAGTGATTATAGGAATCGGGCGCACCGAAGTCATCTAGTTTCGAGAGGAGAAATTCCGGGGTTTCCAGACCCGCTAACCCGTTAAAGTTGGCCATCTCGTTAAACGCGCCCTGAAGCGTTCCCTCGGCGGAGGCACCGTTATCACCGACGATGACGTAAATTAGCGTATCGTCGAGGATTTCTAGCTTTTCTAAGGCTTGAATCACTCGTCCCACCTGATCATCGGTATGTTCCAGAAAGGCGGCGTACACCTCCATCTGGCGCTCTAATACTGGCTTCAGGCGCTCGTCCATGTCATCCCATGGGGGAATTTCGGCGTGACGGGGGGTGAGTTCGGCATTTTGGGGAATTACGCCCAGTTCTTTCTGTCGGGCAAAGGTGATCTCACGCTGGCGATCCCAACCGTGAGCGAATTGGCCTCGATACTTGTCGATCCACTCCTTCGGGACGTGGTGGGGGGCGTGGGTTGCGCCGGGGGCGAAGTAGGCAAAGAAAGGCTTATTGGGGGCGAGGGCTTTTTGTTGACTAATCCAAGCGATCGCTCGATCGGACAGATCCTCGGTTAGGTGATAGCCCTCCTCCGGGGTTTTCGGCGGTTCGATCGGGGTTGTTCCCTCGTACAGTGCCGGCTCCCACTGGTTATTTTCACCACCGATAAAGCCGTAGAAATACTCGAATCCACCCCCGCCGGAGGGCCAAGCGTCAAAGGGACCGATCGGGCTGGTTTGCCAGACGGGTACTTCGTGGCATTTACCGAACTGCGCCGTGGAATAGCCGTTCAGCTTCAGGGTCAAGGCGAGGGGGGCTTTGGTGTTGGGACGAACGGAACTCTGTCCGGGGGCGGAGGTGGCGGTTTCGGTGATGTTGCCCATGCCGACCGAGTGATGATTCCTTCCGGAGAGCAAAGCCGCACGACTGGGAGAACAGAGGGCAGTGGTATGAAAACGGGTGTATTTTAACCCAGCCGCCGCTAATCGCTCGAAAGTGGGGGTATTACAGGGACCACCGAAGGCACTGGCGGCTCCAAAACCCACGTCATCGAGCAGCACGATCAGCACGTTGGGTGCGCCAGCCGGCGGTCGGATATCTCGAATCGGGGGATAGTGGGTGTCGGGATTCTTGGCATCGTAGGTGGTTAGACCGAAGGGGGTCAAGTCGGGAATCGGTAGAATTTGGCGTTGGATCGGTTTGTCTTGGGTCATCTTGAGGGTTCCTTTTAAATTTGCGATCGAGAGGTGAAAATCGGAAAAATCGGCTATTTCGTTGACAACGGCAATACTTGACATCCTCGCCGCCGTAAAACGGACGGCGATTCCCAAACCTCACGATTTGGGTTTCTGCTTCTTTCCCGAAGGATTTTTCGCACCTGCCTTAACAGATTTACTCTGTTCTGGTCTTATGGTCGCTCTACAGACTGAC
>JAPZUE010000116.1 GCA_027533385.1 Rhizobium sp.
CAGGTTGGCTCTAAGCAACCCGACCCTACCGGAAAACACTGGTGACCACCGCTACGCCGCCCGCTCCCTACAGCACATTGGAGGGCGCGCTCGCGAGCGGCTTCGCTATCACCCAGCTACACCACTCGCCGGGACACGATCTGTGCGGAGTTGAAGATCCAGAGGACGCGCGTCTCGCACCAGCCATAGATTGGGGATCAAAGTACTCCAGCATTTGGCCTATGCTGCTGAAAAAAATCCCATCAAAGCATGCTGAAAATTTCAAGGACCTTAGGTAATGTTGATCCGCAAATATCTGGGATCTCACAAAGGCGCTTTCGACATTCGTGCCGCCACGGCGATCCAACACTATATCCGCGCCATTGTCGCTGAACTTGAGAATTCCCATAGAGCGGCTCCTTGCGATCATTTCGGCTCCTGACTGCAGCCGTGATGACACCACAAGAATGCCCTTTACTGAATGTCCGAAGACACTGCTAATCTGATCCGAGAATACCCTTACTCGATCTTCTGGAACGCCTGACTTGTAGTTCTTGCACTCGAAAACCACGTAAAGATACGGTGTCTCTCTGCTTTCGCGATACACCTCAATGACGACATCGAACTCGACCGGCTTCGCTCTGTCAGGGCAGGGGTACTTGGCCTTTTTACGGATTTTGCAAAGATTTGGCGGGTGAGCGCCATTGACCAAATCTCCACGCTCCTGCTGCTCCGTCAAATATTCGACAAGCGCGTCCTCAAGGCTGTTGCCTTTAGCAGTGGAATGCACGCTTCCTCCTCAGAGGCTGCCTCAAAAAGAGGTGGGTGATTTCAAGAGGTTATGATTCCTTCGGATTTGCAAAGATTCGATGGAGTTCACGATGGCTTGGACTGAAATCACCCGTCGGCACTATGTCCGGCGGACGGCACGCTATGCAAGCGACATGACTGATCGGGAATGGGCACTGGTAGAGCCTTTTCTTCCGATGCCGAGCCGCCTGGGTCGCCCTCGCACCACGGATTTGCGCGAGGTCGTCAACGCTCTCCTTTACATTGTCATGACAGGTTGCCAGTGGCGAATGCTACCGAAGGATTTCCCACCCTGCTCGACCGTCCAGCGTTATTTCTATGAATGGCGGGCGCTGGGACTTTGGGCGCGCCTCAACCATCATCTGGTGATGGAGGCCCGCGAGCTGGAGGGCAGAGAGGCAAGTCCAACGGCCGGAGTGATCGACAGCCAAAGCGTGAAAACCACT
Source organism: Rhizobium sp. (assembly GCA_027533385.1). Taxonomy (GTDB): domain Bacteria; phylum Pseudomonadota; class Alphaproteobacteria; order Rhizobiales; family Rhizobiaceae; genus Allorhizobium. The sequence goes on from JAPZUE010000116.1 coordinate 1,236, forward strand.
GAAAGCGGCGGCATCCGGGGCTATGACGCGGGCAAGAAGATCAAGGGCCGCAAGCGCCACATTATCGTTGATGCGCTCGGTCTGATGGTCGGTGTCATGGTGCATAGCGCCGATGTCCAGGATCGCGACGGTGCTCCCGATGTACTGAAATCCATCCGCCACAGGTGGCCTTGGTTGCTGCATGTCTTTGCCGATGGCGGCTATGCGGGCGACAAGCTGAAGCGGCGGCTGAAGAAGATCGGGCGTTGGACGATTGAGATCATCAAGCGGTCAGACAAGGCGAAAGGCTTCGAGGTTCTGCCGCGGCGCTGGGTGGTCGAGCGGACCTTCGCGTGGCTCGGTAGATGCCGGAGACTGTCCAAGGACGTCGAGCGTTCCATCGCATCAGCCGAGGCGTGGATCATCATCGCCCACATTCGCCTGGATAGCGTCCGTCAAGCTGGTGTAATTTCGGGTATGGGACCGGGCCGTCATGATCAGGCGGCTTTCGGTGTAATCTGAAGGGGTTTTTCCTCCTCGATTGTTGGAGAGTTAAGCTCTGCCATGCCCTCGATCTGCATG
>JAPZUE010000085.1 GCA_027533385.1 Rhizobium sp.
ACATGCAGATCGAGGGCATGGCAGAGCTTAACTCTCCAACAATCGAGGAGGAAAAACCCCTTCAGATTACACCGAAAGCCGCCTGATCATGACGGCCCGGTCCCATACCCGAAATTACACCAGCTTGACGGACGCTATCGATACACTCTGCGGGCCTCAATCGGAGAAGGCTCATGAAGTCCCGAGGTCCATATCGCCGGCATTCGACGCCGTTCAAGTTGCAGCTTTGCCAGGATATCCGAAACGGCGTCATCGGACGGCGCGACGCACAGCGGATATACGGCGTTTCGGCAAACCTCATACAGCTATGGCTAACGCAGTTCGATCGCGGCGATCTGAACGATGAGGAGGCCGAGGCCAGCGTCATTGCCGAGTACGAGGCCCACATTGCGGCGCTTGAACGCAAGGTCGGCCAGCTCACCATGGAGCTGGACCTGGTTAAAAAAACACCGCGCCAGTTGATCGCCGGCGACAGCGGGAGCTCCTCCATCATCACCGGGCCCCGGCCTGCTCTGTCAGACGGGGGTGCAAAATGATCGATCTCCCGAGGAGCACTTACTATTACCGATCAACGGCAAAAGCTCTGAATCTCGGCGACAGCGAGCTCGTTGCGATAATAGAGGACATCCAGGACGAGCTGCCTTGCTATGGATACCGACGCGTAACACACGAGCTTCAGCGAAGAGGCCACCTCGTCAATCACAAGCGTGTCGCCCGCGTTATGCGGGCCAATGGCCTCGGGATCAAGCCTCGCAAGCGGTATGTTCGCACGACGGATAGCAACCACGATTCGCCGATCTACCCGAACCTTTATCGCAATGTGATCCCAGCGCGGCCCGATATGGTCTGGGTGGCCGACTTCACGTATATCCGCATCGCCGCTGGCTTCTGCTATCTCGCTGTCATTCTCGACGCCTGCAGCCGGAAAGTCGTCGGCTATGGCCTGTCAAAACGCCTGGATACGCCGCTGGCATTGGCAGCGTTGCGTTCGGCGCTCGATAACAGAAAGCCTCCACGCGGCTGCATTCACCACACGGACCGCGGATGCCAAGGCAGATTCAACCGGTCGCCGCAACACCCCAAACTTGGAGGTGTTTATGGTGACGGGAAGACGGAAGTCGGAGCGATCAACGCGGCGCAAATTGTCCTCGCCAGGTCGACCACCGGTGTGGCAGCGTGAAAACCTGTG
>JAPZUE010000068.1 GCA_027533385.1 Rhizobium sp.
CAGGCTGAAACTCTCTCAGAAAATCGCCGCCCGCGCATGAGACCCCCGCTCGGGCTACGCCCTCCCGCGGGTCTCATGCGCGGGCCAAGGTGGCCGACTTTTGCGCCGCCGCCTGGCCGGTTTTTACTCCGCCGTTGACAAACAGCGAATGAACTTCGGATGGCGTCTCGTCCTATTAGACCGATACTCAAAGAAGGAGACCGCAGATATGGCTGTGATTAGCGAGCGCTCGGTTGCCAACATGCGAGCCGTGAAAAAGACGCTACAGGAGGACGGGCGTGGATCGGACGAACTGCCCGTGAACTGGTATGTCGCTCTTCGCGAAGCGCAGCACCGGGACCCCGAACGGAAGGAACTCGACTACGAGGACTTCGAATGGCAACAGGCGAAGGTCTGGGCTGATCGGATGGCCAAGGCGTTGTCCACCAAGCTGGCTCACTCGCCGACAATCGCGGCTAAGGCACTGGTCCTTCACCTTGGAGCGAAGGCAGCGGATGTTGCGAAAGAGATGCTTGTAGAGGCTGGCGATCCTCTTGGTGAGAAGATCACGGAAGAGATGATGGCCGATCTGCCGTTCTGATGGCGCTGGGGTGTGCATTCCTTACACCGTGCAAAATGCATACCCCAACCCCGAATTTTTGGCGGAAAAATCCGAGAGGTCAATCATAATATAGGAAGCTGGACTACCCCCCGGGGGGGGGGGGGCGCTAGCCGCTCTTCTTGGGAGCCAAGCGAGCATAACGTTCGCAGCCTCCGAGGTTGCCATCGTACTGGACGTCCTCGACAATTCCGCCTCTGCCAACGATGGCATCAACTTTACAGTAGTAGTCGTAAGACTCCGTCCTTGAACCATACATCGTCGTCTGAATAGCCTGACCGTTGACATATGTTGTAGCGGTACTTGTCGTTGGCACCGTGTAGGAGCCGGTATTTCGATTGCCCCATGTATAAATTGTCTTCCCAGCTATTGAACGCTCAGAGTCCGGGTAGCCAAGAACTGCGATGACCTGCTCTAGGGATTTGCCCCTTAGCGTGGCGAGACCAGCGTCAACTTGCTCGAAGGTAACGCAACCGCTTAGCATCGCGAGACAGCCGAGCAGGTAGGCAGTTGATTTGCGTAGCATTTTTCCCCCTGTAGAATAAGCACTTGCTAATGACGTATTTGTTAAGGCGCACAGCCTTGCATTGCAAGTATCTGAGTGGAACATGATCAGCGTTTTCAACCGTCCGATAGGGTATACCTCAGCGGACATCCGATAAGTGCATTCGTTTTTGTCCGTTAGGATTGACATCTGATTTTCGGACATGCATTCATGTGGACACAAGCCTATCGGACATGGAGTTTCACATGGCAACGTTCCTCTACGCCCGCGTTTCGACCAGCGAGCAGTCGCTCGACCATCAGCGAGTTCAGGCCGAGAAGGCTGGCTTCACCTTTGACCACGTCGTCGCCGATCATGGTGTGTCCGGTGTCTCTGTCCTGATGAAGGATCGACCGGAAGGGAAGCGGCTCTTTGACATGCTCCGCGCCGGAGATGTGTTGGTCGTGCGCTGGGTGGATCGCCTGGGCAGAAACTACGCTGACGTGACAGACACGATCCGTGAGTTCATCCGCCGAGGGGTGATCATTCGGACCATCATCAACAACATGACCTTCGATGGATCGACCACAGACCCCGTCCAGATGGCTATCAGAGACTCGCTGATTGCCTTCATGGCTGCGACAGCACAGGCACAGGCCGAAGCCACCAAGGAAGCTCAGCGGGCCGCTATAGCCCAACTGAAGGCCAAGGATGACGGCAGTTACAAGGGCCGGAAGCCGAGCTACACCCGCAACCAGTTCGCTCAGGTAGTGGACATGGACGGCAAGGGGGCTTCGGTGTCGGAGATCGCCAAGACAACAGGTTTGTCGCGCCAGACAATCTATCGGATCAAAGAAGACCCGGCGGCGGCTGAGAAGGCACTGACGTTATGGGGCGTGTGAGGCCGAGGGGGCGATAATGTGTTTTGCAACAGCACATCAGTAGGCCATGGCTGCTTCATTCCAAGCCCTTTGAGTTTAGTGCATCAAGCTCCGCGAGCCATCTTACAAAGGTGGCTCCTTGATCGATTAGAAGAAAAGCGACAGAGTCGGGCGGCTGAACTGGTTCCTCACGACCCTGCTCATGCCGATAAAAGTGGGCCGCATCCACCCACTCCTTAAACGCCGACACAAGCTTTCCAGCAGCAAACTTTGCCGTTTGGTCGTGGCCGTAGAGTCTATCGATCAAAGGCGGCAAATGTTGAGAGGCCTCCTTCGCGCCAAGCCTTGGTGCAGAAAGAAACATGAGCCGAAAGAGCCCCTCTACTGCCGTGAAAATTGACCGGATAGCACCTTTGTTATCGGGTGGCACATGATCTAATGCCCGATAAGCGCGATCGAACTCGTTGAGTGCATTTGCATATCTCGGAGAGTTCAACGATGACAAAGCTGCAGTACGGTGGAGCTCGAACACCTGATCCAAAAAGAAATGAACTCCTCCAGCCTCATCGACGCGATAGCCTAGATTTTCTTCTTTGAAGATCCGTCGGACCTCCTTAAGCCAATGTTCTGCCGGGCTGTTGTAGCCCTTTAGCTTCACATAGTTGTATATGAGGGTTATCGCATCTAATAGATCCCGCATCTCTCCGGACTTGAAGAAGCTGTTGTGAACTCCGGAGGCTCCGTGATCTCCTATGTATCTGTGAGAAACGCGGACACCCAGCTCGCGCGTCAGGTAGTCGCTAAGGCCTGTCAGCGTTGGGCAAGACTCTGACAGTCGCACACGCACTCTATCACTGTCAGCTACAGGCTCCCCCCGCCTGAGGTACACATGAGAGTATCGCTGTCCTACAGGATTTTCGTCAGCCATAAGCAAGGAACCCCTTTCAATCTGATGAAATGGTAACCATGGTTGTAACGATCAGGTCAATGAGTTGCACCCGGCCCATTCTCCACCTCACATTTCTCGCGGCGGCTTTAGCTGGGCAACTTCACCGCTTCTACACATTCCTTCATCTGCTCCATCGTAAGCCCTCCCAGATACACACTCGCTGCCACGCTTTGCGGCTTGTGGCCGACCACGATCTGCACGACCAACTCAGGCTGCCCGGCCTGTAGAGCCTTGGTGATGAACCAGCGACGGAACGAATGGAAATTCACGCGGTCCTGTCCGGTACTCTCAGCCAGCTCTGAGATCCCCAGCTTTCGTCTGTAGTAAGTGAACGCTTTGACCGCTGGCATGGATTGACCTGCCACTGCGAATTTCCTCCAGAATTGATTAGAGTCCGGCCCATCAGAGGACGGACGAATGAAAAAGCAGAGATTTACGGAAGAGCAGATCATCGGGGTGCTGCGTGAGCAGGAGGCTGGCGCGAAGGCTGCC
>JAPZUE010000041.1 GCA_027533385.1 Rhizobium sp.
AACGTCTTCTCGATGCTGGCAAACCGCCCAAGGTCGCCATCATCGCCATGGCCAGAAAACTCCTCACCATCCTCAACGCAATGATCCGCGAGAACCAGCCATGGCAACCAAAAATCACTTGACCGCCTGCACAGTCGCTCACTTGCGATTTCAGATGTTTAGGCGGCTTGCGCTCGCCTAAGCCTTCGATTTCGCTTTCTCCCCCACAGCGGGGGGAGATGGGCTCCGCGCTTGCGGCCCGCTCTTCCACCATCCAAGAACTGAACGGTCAAAAACCCCAAGCTTCGCCTCCGGTCAGACTTGTCGTCCTCCGGTTCGGTCAAACTTGTCTCGGACGAGGCGCCAGAAGCAACCTGTCTAAGTAATGTATGTGGCTCCTTCCGGCGCCTCGTTCGGCGTTTTTTCCCGCTGCATGCGTCTCTCTGGCAAGGCGGCGACGGTCCTCGTCATCCTCGGGCTTGACCCGAGGACCGAGAATGACCGGGCGTAGGGTCCGGCTGCGGCATCATCATGAGATGACGCTTCAGCCTGGCCGGTGGCCCGGGAGGTTCCCGCCGGATGGTGCACCATTCCGACCGGGACCCTCGCCCGGGGGATGATCGTCTGGCCATTTGCGACCGTCCATCATCCCCGCCGTTTTCTCCGCCCCGCTGTCTGGATGTTCGCGACAGCGCGGGCGCCTTGTCTGTGTGCCTCTGAGGCACGTCCTTCCGATCAGGGTATCCAGGCTTTGGGGGCATCCGACCCCATCACCCTCGTCAAGCCCTTCGTCCGGAGGGAGACCGTTGCAGCGGGCCGGGGATTTGTGCCTGCGACAGCACTTAGCCCCGGCGCCGGCCCCGCCTCGCCTGACATCGCATCGTCAGGTGTATCCGAGGGCGGGACGGGGATTAGGGTAAGGCGGGAAAAATGGGCGGGGATGAAAAAAAGATTCTTTGTTGATTTTGTTGGGGAATTTTTGGAATTCGTCCCCCTTTTTTCGGGAACGAGCGCCGAATCTGCGGCTTGACGGATGAGGGGCGCGCGCGACGCCTATCTCCCCCCTTGCGGGGGAGAACGCGAAATCGAGGAATTGGCCCGATCAGGGCCAAACCTCAGATTTCGCAAGAGGGGGGCTCGGTAAGGGGAGTGCCAACGAAACCGTGCCCCTCTCCGGGAAAATCTGAAGTTTAGGCGGCTTGCGCTCGCCTAAGCCTTCGATTTTCCGTCCTCCCCCGCGTGGGGGGAGATAGAGCCGTCCCTATTCCTTTTCCTCGATCGGCAGCGCCGAAAACTTCAACCCCATGGCCCCTTCATCAGTTCAAGGACGGTGGCCGTCAGCGGATCAGCCCCATGTCTTTCAAGCGTTCTCGGCGCACTCGACCAATCTCGTCCCACGCGATGTCCCAGGCCTTTCTGTTGAGCTGGACATAGAACTCGGAGATTTTGTAGGCCGGCATGCCGTCAGCACTCGCACGCTCTGTCAGTGCCTGCATGATCGGTTGGCAATCGCGCCTGCCCGCTTTGATCACAACGTCTAGATCGTCGTTCTTGAACCAAAGCTTGTTGTCAAAAGCCCGCGCCCTTGCACGGTCGACCGAGCACTCTACGAATGCCTTGCTTTCCGGATAGTTCGAAGCGGATGCGAAATAGACTTTCGGTGTTGTGTTGCAGGAAACAAGGCTGAAACAAAGGACTGAGAAAAGTCCACGATAAAAAATTTGCCTCACTGAACACTCCCATAAATTAGTCGTCAGACCTCTATGCAACTGTTCAATTGAACCTGCAAGCAGAACGAGTATAGATCGGTCCCGAAAATGGCAGTGAACAAAGGTAAAACATCAAAAAACCCGCCGGCCTTGCGACCGACGGGTCCATAACTCTCTGACGAAACCGCCCTGCCCTCAGCTGCGCGGCTTCAGATTCTCCGGGTCGTAGAGCGGCTTGTAGCCCACGGCTGCAACCTCGACCGGGAAGCTCTCGGCGAAGTATTCCACGTTCAGCTTCCTCCCCACCTCGCAATATTCCTGCGGCAGATAGGCGAGCGCGATGTTCTTGCCGATGGTCGGGCCGAAGGCGACGGAGGTCGTGTAGGAGCGACGGCCGAGGCTGTCGATCAGGACTTCGCCGGTGGCGGGGTCGACGACCGGCATGGAGCCGACGGGGTAGCGGGCGACGCCCTTCGAGTCGACATTGTCGGTCATGACGAGCGTGCAGAGCATGGCCGGCTGCTTGTCGCGGGCCTTGTATTCGAGATGCTTGGCCTTGCCGCGGAAATCGGCTTCCTTGACCTTGGGACGCGCCAGATCGGCTTCGATCAGGTTGTACTGGGTCAAGAGGTCGGCATTCTGCAGGCGCAGGCTCTTTTCCATGCGGCGCGAGTTGGCATAAGTCTCGACGCCGAAGGCCATGACGCCGGTGGCGCGCAGCGCATCCCACACAGTGAGGCCGTCTTCGTATTTCATGTGCAGTTCCCAGCCCTGCTCGCCAACATAGGAGATGCGGAAGGCAGTGACGGACTTGCCTGCGATTTCAATCTGCTTGATCGCGGCGAAGGGGAAGTTTTCCGGGTCGAGGCCAGCCGGGTCGGCGACGGCCTTTTTCAGCGTGGCGCGGGCATTCGGGCCCCAGATGCCGATGGTGATATACTTCTCCGAGGTATCGGTGATGGTGACGTTGAGGCCACGATCTTCCGCCAGGCGCTTCATGTAATAGAGGTCGCGCGGGCCGGCATCGGCGCCGTTCACCAGGCGGCAGCGGTCGGCCATGCGGAAGACGGTGAAGTCGGCGCGCACCATGCCCTCGTCGTCGAGGAAGTGGGTATAGATGCCCTTGCCGATATTCGCGTCACCGCCGATCTTCGCGGCGCAGAGCCATTCGAGCAGCTCGACATGGTCAGGGCCTTCGATGTCAACCATGTGGAAGTGGGAAAGATTGACGATGCCGCAATCCTCGCTCATCGCCAGATGTTCGGCATTCGAAACACGCCAGAAGTGTCTGTTATCCCATTCGTTTTCACGAACCGGCACGCGGTCGCCATACTTTTCCAGGAGATGCTCGTTGGCGGCATAGCCATGCGCACGCTCCCAGCCGCCGAGTTCCATGAAATAGCCGCCGAGCTCGACCTCGCGCTCATACATCGGCGAGCGCTTGACATTGCGGCCCGAGGCATAGGGCTCGCGGGTATGCACGGCCGGGAAATAGATCTTCTGGGCGGCTTCATAGCAGCGGCCCTCGATGAACTTCTCTTCCAGCTGGTGCGGATAGAAACGGGCGTAATCGATCGAGGAATGGTCGATTTCGGTACGGCCATCGGTCATCCAGTCGGCGATCAGCTTGCCGTAACCGGGGCCGTCCTTGACCCAGATGGCGACGCAATACCAGAGGCCGCGGACCTTCTGGCTTTCGCCGCAGGAGGGGCCGCCAGCAGCGGAGACCTGGAGCAGGCCGTTGAAGCTATGGCTCTCGTTATAGCCGAGTTCGCCGAGGATCGGGGTGAGTTCCATGGCGCGCTCGAGCGGCTCGAGGATCTGCTCCATGTCGAGGTCGCGCTGCGAGGGCGAAAGGCGTGCCTCGTGCTTTTCCAAGAGTTCGCGCGGATGGCACATGCGCGGATTGTGCTGCTCGTAATAGCCCCATTCGATCTGGCCGCCCTCGGTGGTCTTCGGGTCACCGGTATCGCGCATATAGGCGGAATTGCCCTGGTCGCGCAGCAGCGGATAGCCGATTTCCTTGCCGGTGCCCTCGAACTCGTTATACGGACCGAAGAAGGTGAGCGGGTGGTCGACCGGCATGACGGGCAGGTCTTCACCGACCATTTCGGCAATCAGGCGGCCCCAGAGGCCGGCGCAGACGATGACGTGATCGGCCATGATCGTGCCGCGATGGGTGACGACGCCCTTGATGCGGCCGCCCTCGACGATGAGGGACTTCGCCGGCGTATTGCCGAACATCTTGAGCTTGCCGGACTTTTCAGCGGCATCGACGAGCTTGCCGGCAACGGTCTGGGAGCGCGGGATGACGAGGCCGGCATCCGGATCGAACATGCCGCCCATGACCTGGTCTTCCTCGATCAGCGGGAAGAGCTTCTTGATTTCGGCGGGCGAAACGTAATGCGCGCGGGTGCCGAAGGCGCGGGCGGACGACAGCTTGCGCTTGATCTCTTCCATCCAGGTGTCGTCGCCGGTGCGGGCAACTTCCAGACCGCCGATACGGGCGTAATGGCCCATCTTCTCGTAGAAATCGATGGAATACTGGGTGGTCCAGACCGAGAGATAATCGTGGCTGGTGGTGTAACAGAAGTCGGAGGCATGCGCGGTCGAGCCGATATCTGTGGGTATGCCCGACTTGTCGATGCCGACGATGTCGTCCCAGCCGCGCTCGATGAGATGATGCGCGATCGACGCGCCGACGATGCCGCCTAGACCGATGATGACGACTTTCGCCTTGGTCGGAAACTCTGCCATAGCCTTGTGAACCCTGATGTCTGGGAGTGAATGATGTGGCGCCGATCTTAAGAGGCGGGCAAAGACAATTGCAGCCTGTCTGCGACATTCTGCAAGAGACCCACGACCCGTTTGCACTGCAAAATCCGTCTGATCGCGGCGGGATGGGCGGAAGGCATGTCGCAGGCGGGCACGACCGGGACTTTAGCCGGCCGGCTGGAGGGATCCCGTGATTCCAGCTGTTCAGGGGCAAAGCCAGGTGGATCGCCACCTTGCTGCCTATGTTCAGCCTCAGTTGGATCAATCTTCCGCGATAGGCGTTGTTCCACGCTGCCCGAGAAGCCGAAAACGGCCATCCCCGCCCGGCAGCCGAACATGGAAGGAGAATTGCCATGAAGAAAATGCTCATCCTGAGCCTCGCCGCCCTGCCCGTCCTCACCTCGGCCGGCATCACCGCAGCTGCCGACATGACGGCTGCCGCCCCCGTTCCTGCCGTCGTGGAAAGCGACCGCGTCGGCGGCGTGCGCATCGGTTACCTCGACTGCCAGATCGGCGGTGGCGTCGGTTACATCCTCGGCTCGGCCAAGTCGGCTGACTGCAACTTCACCTCCGTCATCGATGGCGAACCGCTCGACACCTACACGGGCTCGATCAAGAAGTTCGGCGTCGATCTCGGCTTCACCACGCAGAGCCGCGTGATCTGGGCGGTCTTTGCGCCCACCGCCGGCTACCACAAGGGCTCGCTCGGCGGCCTCTATGGCGGTGCGACCGCAGAAGCGACAGTCGGTGCAGGCGTTGGCGCCAACGTGCTGTTCGGCGGCACCTCCGGCTCGATCCACCTGCAGCCGGTCAGCATTTCCGGCCAGATCGGCCTCAACATCGCCGCCACCGGCACCTCGATGACGCTGCAGCCGTCGATCTGATCGATAGCGTCAGCGGACAGACGAAAGGCGCCTCGCGAGGGGCGCCTTTTTTTTGATGCTGACCAAGCGTTGCGAACAGCAGCTGGGCTATCGACTATGGATACCCCCCTCTGTCACTTCGTGACATCTCCCCCACAAGGGGGGAGAGCGGAGCGCCGCGTGTGCCGCCCCCTTTCATGAGAATCACAGGGGGGCGAAGGGCCGGCGGCCCAGCCAGTCTCCCCCCTTGTGGGGGAGATGTCCGCCCTTCGACACGCTCAGGAGGACAGAGGGGGGTAACGAACGCTTCACCCCTCCGCCTCCAGGAACCCACCCGATTGCCGCGCCCAGAGCCCGGCATAGTGGCCGCCGAGCGCCAAAAGCTCCGCATGCGTTCCCTGCTCGACGATGCGGCCATGATCGAGAATGACCAGCCGATCCATGGCGGCGATCGTCGACAGGCGGTGGGCAATGGCGATCACCGTGCGGTCCTGCATCAGGCCTTCGAGACTGGTCTGGATCGCCTGCTCGACTTCACTGTCGAGCGCCGAGGTCGCCTCGTCGAGGATCAGGATCGGCGCGTTCTTGAGGATGACGCGGGCGATCGCGATGCGCTGGCGCTGGCCGCCGGAGAGTTTGACGCCGCGCTCGCCGACATGGGCGTCGAAGCCGGAACGGCCGTTCCAGTCGGTGAGCTGTTCGATGAACTCCAAAGCATGCGCTTGGCGCGCCGCCTCGATCACCTCGGCCCGGCTCGCAGAGCGGCGGCCATAGGCGATGTTGTCGTGGATCGAGCGATGCAGGAGCGAGGTATCCTGGGTGACCACGGAGATATGCCGGCGGATGCTTTCCTGGGTGGCCATCGCAATATCCTGCCCATCGATGGTGATGCGGCCGGATTCGAGATCGTAGAAGCGCAGGAGCAGGTTCATCAGCGTCGACTTGCCCGCCCCGGAACGACCGACGAGGCCGATGCGTTCGCCGGGTTTGATGTCGAGCGTGAGGTTCTCGATTATCCCGCCCTTGCGACCGTAATGGAACGAGACATTATCGAAGCGGATCGCCCCTTGGCTCACAACGAGCGGGCGCGCCGCCGGCTTGTCGATGAGGCCAATCGGCTTGGCGATCGTGTCCATCGCCTCATGCACCGTGCCGACCTGATCGGAGATCTGGGTGATTTCCTGGGCGACGCGCGCCGATGTGCCGGAGATCTGCAGCGTCATCGGCAGGACCATGGCGACGACATCGATGCCGACGGCACCGCTCACCCAGAGCTTTACCGCAACCCAGGTCGTGCCGGCGATCAGCAGGCCGGAGAGCACGGTGAGGCCGATCGAAAACAAGGACAGCCAGCGATGCTGGATGATCATCCGGTCGGTGTGCTTGTCGACGCTTTCGCGAACGAATGCATCCTCCTCTTCCGGACGGGCAAAGAGCTTGACCGTCATGATGTTCGTATAGCTGTCGACGATGCGACCGACCATTTCCGACCTCGCATAGGCAATACCCTTCGAGCCGCGCCGGATCTGCGGCACGATCAGGATGAGGAAGCCGATATAGGCGAGCGTCCAGAGTGCCACCGGCAGCACCAGCCACCAGCTGGCAGCGGCCAGAAAGGCCGAGGTGATGATGCCAAGAGCTGCCAGATACCAGACGACCGAGATGATCGAGACGACGGAGCTTCGAAGCGTATGGCCGATTTCGAGGATGCGCGAGCCGATGCGGCCGGCGAAATCGTTCTGGAAGAAGGAGATGTTCTGACGGATGACATGCCAGTGGCTCTGCCAGCGCACCATATTGGTGACGCCCGGCGCAATCGACTGGTTGAGCACCAGCCCTTGCAGCAGGGTGACGAGCGGGCGGATGACGAGCACCAGCAGGATCAGCGAAAGGATCAGGCCGGATGCCTCTTCGAACACTTGCTCTTTCGGGGTCGAGGTCAACACCTCGACCAGCCGCCCCATCAGCACCGGGATCGCCGCATCGGCGATGGCAACCAGGAGACTTGCCAAAAGAAGGGCGATGAACAACCCCTTCGCCTGACGCACGAAGAACCAGTAGAAGGCAAGAAGCCCCTCGGGCGGATCCCCCGGTGTCTCGCGGGCAGTGGGAACGATGATGGTCTCGAAATAGCGGAGCATGAAACGGATTCCGGAAAAAGGCATGCCCCGCCGGCGGGGGATGCGGGGACGAATCGGACATAGACCGGATTGAAGGCCTCCCAGGCGGCACCCGCAATGGGACAATTTTAAGATGGACCCGGATTGATCTGAGAACAACCGACGGTGATCACAAAGACGAACAAAAGGCGCCTCTTTCGGGGCGCCTTTTGCTCTTGTCACCGACCATACCCAGTTTCGACGAGAGGAAGCCATGCGATCGAAACCTGGTACAGAGGCTGCGGCAGGGGGATCCGCAGCCGGAGCCGCCGGGAGGTGTGCGGTGGCCGATGTTTGCGCTAACCTGCCACGCGCGCCTCGTCCTATTCATCCCGCCGCAAGACGAGGATCTCGCGCAGCAATTCCGCCTGAATCACCGCCCCCACCTCCGCCGCCGGTTGCGGGTCGAGCATGTTGTCATGGCCGCAGTCGAGCGTGCGCAGATAGATCCGCCCGCCGACATGCGGCAGCCAGGCTTCGGGGGCATAGTGGATCACCGATCGAGTGGCCGCCGCTGCCATGACATTGCCGGCCCGGAAGAAGTGCAGATCGACATCGACACGCCCCGGCACGAAGCGCCCGGCCATGTTGAAATTGTCGAGGATCGTCTGTCGCGCCCTGTCGACCAGTTTGGGATCATCAAGGCCGGTATAGGACAGATAGCCGGAATTCTGCTGGTAGAAGCGATCGACGGCATAGTCGCCCAGACCCCTCAGCGTCTCGATCCCGTCCGCAAGTTCGGAAGGCCCTCCGAGAAAGGCCATGCCGGCTTCCACCAGCGTCTTCTCGTCCAGATGGCCGGCCTGGGTCTGGAAGATATAGGAATCGAGCATGCCGAGGAAGGCGACTTGTTCGCCGTCTTCCCGCAGCAGCCTGGTGATTTCATGAGCCACGAGCCCGCCCAGCGACCAGCCGAGCAGATGATAGGGACCATGTGGCTGCCGGCTGCGGATGCGCTCCAGATAACGCGCCGCCATTCCCTCGATCGATCGCGGCGCGGCCTGGGCGTCGCTCAGGGCATCGGCCTGCAGCGCATAGATCGGCACATCTTCGCCGACATGCTGGGCCAGCCCGAAAAAGCCCCAGCCGAGGCCGAGCAGCGGGTGGATGCAGAACAACGGGGGCCGATTGCCATGGGCCTTGATCGGCAGCATCGGCTGCATCAGCGAATGCGGCTCGTCCGCAACCTCCAGACGCTCGGCCAGTGCGGCGATGGTCGGCGTGGCAAACACGGTGCCGAGCGGCACTTCCCCATTCAACCGGCTGCGGAGCGCCGAGATCATGCCGGCCGCCGCCAGCGAATCCCCGCCAAGCGCAAAGAAGTCGTCATGCACTCCGACGCTTTCGAGCCCCAATACCTCGCACCAGAGGGCGGCAATTGCCCGCTCCGTCTCGTTACGCGGCGGAACGGCGTCTTCCTGGACGACGCAGGGCGGCGGTGGCAGGGCCTTGCGATCGATCTTGCCATTGCCGTTCAGCGGCAGGACCGGCAGCGTCACGAAATGCGAAGGAACCATGTGGCTTGGCAACACGGCTGCCAGCCGTCTGGCTAGCTCCGCGCCATCGGGAACCCGGCCTTCGCCTTCGGGCACGATATAGGCAACGAGGCGCTTTTCCAGACCCTGATCGCCGCGCAGCACCACCACCGCCTGCTGGATACCGTCCATGGCGACCAGTGCTGCTTCGATCTCGCCCGGCTCGATGCGGAAACCACGGATCTTGATCTGGAAATCATTGCGCCCGACATAATCGAGCACACCATCCGCTCGCCAGCGCACGAGATCGCCGGTGCGATAGAGCCTGCCCGCACGGCCCGTAAATGTGTCGGGCGCGAACCGCTCCTCCGTCAGATCTGGCCGGTTGAGATAACCCTTGGCAACCCCCATCCCGCCGATCAGCAACTCGCCGACAAAGCCAGGCGGCACGGGCTGCCCATGCCGGTCGACCACATAGACTTCCGTGTTCCAGATCGGGCGACCGATGACGGGTGCTGCAAGCTCATCATCGGCAAGCGGCATCACCGTCGACCAGACGGTGGTTTCGGTCGGCCCGTAGAGATTGAGGATGGGGGCACCAAGCTTTGCCATGGTCTGCGCAAGCTCAGGCGGCAGCGCTTCTCCACCAACCAGCGGCCGGACAGTTTCAAGGCCGCCTAATCCATCGCGCAGCAGGGCCCGCCACAGGGAAGGCGTCGACTGCAGGACGTTGATCCGTTCGCGCTGGATCAACTGGCGCAAGGCCTGAGGTTCGCGCACCGTGTCACGCGTGGCAATGACGGTGACAGCGCCAACGGTCAGCGGAAGGAAGAGCTCGAGCACGGCAATGTCGAAGGCGATCGTGGTCACCGCCAGCACCCGGTCAGACGCTGTCAGCCCCACCGTCTCCTGCATCGCCAGCAGGAAGTTGCTCAGGCCCCGATGGGCGATCTCCACGCCTTTCGGGCGCCCCGTCGAACCGGAGGTGAAGATGACATAGGCGGTGTCCTGCGGACCGGGAGGCGGCGGCAGCACCATATCGGGCAGATCCGGATGCACATCCGGCTGCAGGTCCTGATAGACACGCGGCACGGCCCCCAAATCCACCTCGCTTTCCAGCGCCGTGGTTGTCACGACGATGGCGGGTCTTGCCTCCGCCAGGATGGCGGCAAGCCGGTCACTGCGATCGGAGGGGTCGAGCGGCAGATAGGCGGCGCCACTCTTGAGAATGGCCATCAGCATGATCACCATCACTTCGGAGCGCGGCAAGGCAACCGCGACCAGATCACCCGAAGCGATGCCGAGCCGTCGCAGATGCCCGGCCCAAAGGTCGGACTGCCGGTCGAGTTCGCCATAGCTCAGCGACGTTTCTCCGAAGATGACCGCCGTCGCCTGCGGGCTTAACGCCACCTGTCGGGCAAAGAGCACCGGCAGGCTGACCAGTTCCACCGGCCGGCCGGTCGCGTTCCAGTCGAAAAGCACCTTGTGCCGTTCGTCCGGCAGAAGCAGCGACCGTTGCGACAGGGGAACATCGGGCTCGCGCACCAGACTGTCGACCAGGCCGATGAACCGCGTCTGATGATCGACCAGTTCCTCAAGGTCATAAAGCCCCGGATTGGCGTCGAAGTCGAAGCGCACGGAGCCGCCGTCTCCCCGGTCATAGGCGAAAATGGTGAGATCGGTCATCGTGCCGTTGGACAGGTTTCGCGCCGAGGCCGGCAGACCGTTGAAATCCAGCTGATAGTTGAAGGGCTCGATGTTGACGCCGAGCCAGGCGATCTGCTGGTCGCGATGCGAAAGATTGAGATCGCGACGCATGTCCTCGTAGCGATAGCGCTGGTAGCGCAGGGCACGCGACATTTGCTGCGTCACCTGCCGGATGAGGTCAGAGAAGGTGGTCTCCGGCGCAATGCGAAACCGGAGCGGCACGGCATTGGCGACCATGCCCGGAATGCGTCGCATGTCGGCACTGATGCGGGCCGTCACCATGGTCAGGATGATCAGATCCTCGACATCCGTCGCCTTGGCGTAATAGCTCGCCACCAGCGCGATCAGGGTCTGCGGCAGGCTCGCCCCCGCCTGGCGGCCGAGCGCCTCGATCGCGCCGATCTTGCAGCGTTCGACCTCGACACTGTGGCGCAGCAATCCGCCGACCGGCTCCATCTTGCGGCGGGTCAGGGTGACCGGATCCGGCAGACCCTTCAGCTGTTCCTGCCAGTAGCTGCGATCCCGCTCGAAATGCACCGATCGACGATAAGACTGCTCAAAGGCCTTGAGATCATCGGGCGAGCCGAAATCACAGGGCGTGGGCGCACGACCGGCCTCCAGGGCGCTGTAGAGCTCGGCCACCCGGTGGGCCAGCAAACCGCCGGAAAAGCCATCGAGCAGGATGTGGTGTGCCGCGTGATACCAGATCCAATGCTCGTCATCGAGGCGCAGCAAGGCACTCCGCCACAGGTCGTCTTCCGCCAGATCGACAGGCTTGCGGATTTCCGCATCCATCCAGGCGTCCGCCGTCGCAACGGGGTCGGCGCCCCCTCGAAAATCAACAACCTCAAATTGTCTTTCGTAACTGTCGAGAGACACCTGATAGGGCTGGCCATCCAGCTCCCGGATCCTCGATCGCAACAGTGGAAGTTCGCAGCTGAGCTGCTTCAGAGCGGCAAGAAAATTCTTCTGATTGAGATTTCCGCGAATTTCGATCGCTTCTGCGAGCATGAAACTCCAGTCGGAACCTGAGAGCTTTTCCTTAAGCCACATTCCAGACTGCGACAGAGAAAGCTCTCTGATTTTATTACTTTGAAATAAAATAGAATTTATCGTCATCTTACACAACAGCCTCAAAACAAGACACAAAGACACGATGCCACAGGACGCGAATCCGTGGAGTGGATACGTTTATTTTACATTAGAGAATGCAAAACTTAGAGAATTTCTACATCAAAGCCCAAGCCATGACGCGATCTCTTTCCAGTTATGCTTGTAAAGCCAACATATCAGACTTTTTTTGTGCTACGCAATGTGAGGACCCCTACGATTTGTCGCTGGCAAAAACAAATAGGGCGCAAACAAGAAACCCCATACAAACGCAGGGGTTGAAACAAGGCGAAAAATGGCTGAATTGCGCCTGATGCCGCAGACCATGCTGCAGACCATGCTGCAGCGCACACGCGAAAGCCTAGCAGAAACAAGCCGCTAGAGCCCAAACGCGATCATTTGGTTGAATGCTCCGGCGCAGACTGCCAGTGAGCACCGCTCGTGGGCGCCCTCACGTTCCGCAAAACGTGCGTGTCACCCGCTCCTCGGGCTTCGGAGCAAGCCGCAGGTCGGCGGTGTCGGGGTCTTCCGCATAGGGTGCCGCCAGCGCATCGACGAGGCGATGGAAGAAGGAGAAGTCGTTGTAAACGGCAGCCGCGATCGCTTCCTCGATGCGGTGGTTGCGCGGAATGAGCGCCGGATTGACGGCTTCCATCGCGGCCTGACGCTCAAAGGGGGGCCGGCCATCGTCGATCCGGACCCTCCAGCGGGTCAGCCACTCGGCAAGACCGGGCTGCGGGACGGTGAAGAATTCGGTCAGGACAACGACATCAGCGCCGCCGGCGACCTTCGACAGCGCCCGGAAGGTCAGTGTGAAATCCGCCTCGCCCTGGTGCATCAGTTCAAGGAAATCGCTGACCAGAAGACGATCATCTGCCCCCTCGCCTGCCACCCCGAGCTTGGCCGCAAACAGCGCGAGCCATTCCGCCTGGAAGACGTCGCCGAATGCCTTGAGCACGCCATTCGCCGCCTCCAGCGCCTTGTCTTCATCCGCATCGATCAGCGGCAGCAGGCATTCAGCAAGGCGGGCGATGTTCCACTGGCCGATGCCCGGCTGGTTGGCATAGGCATAGCGCCCCCGCTGGTCGATCGAGGAGAAGACCTTGCGCGGGTCGTATTCGTCGAGGAAGGCGCAAGGGCCGAAATCAATGGTTTCGCCCGAAATCGCCATGTTGTCGGTGTTCATTACCCCATGGATGAAGCCGATCGACAGCCAGCGGGCAATCAGCCGCGCCTGCCGTTCGGCAACCAGCGTGAGCATGGCGAGATAGGGATTGTCCGAGGCGCGAGCCTCCGGATAGTGCCGATCGATGACGTGGTCGGCGAGCGTCTTGACGGCCTCTTCATCGCCTTGCGCGGCAAAGAACTGGAAGGTGCCGACGCGGATATGGCTTGCCGCAACGCGGGTGAAGACGGCGCCGGGAAGCACCGTTTCGCGGATCACCTGCTCGCCGGTCGAGACCGCAGCAAGCGCCCGCGTGGCCGGCACGCCGAGCGCGGCAAAGGCTTCCGAGACGATGTATTCGCGCAGGACCGGGCCGAGTGCCGCCATGCCGTCACCATTGCGCGAGAAGGCTGTCGGGCCTGAGCCCTTCAGCTGGATGTCACGCCGCCGGCCCTCGCGGTCGAGGACTTCGCCGAGCAGCAATGCCCGTCCGTCACCGAGCTGCGGATTGAAATGCCCGAACTGATGACCGGCATAGGCCTGCGCCAGGGGTTGCGCCCCGACAGGGATCACCTGCCCCGACAGCACCTGCGCCAGCCGCGCCTCGCTCACCCCCTCGACGTCAAGGCCGAGTTCGGCCGCAAGCGCCCGGTTGAACCGGATGAGGCGCGGCGCCCGGGCGACGGCGGGACGCGCCGGCCGGTGAAAGCTCTGCGGCAGGCGGGCGTAACTGTTGTCGAAGGAAAACAAGAAGGCACTCCTCGTCCGGGGTGGCCGGAGATATGTTGGGCTTCCCCAGATATGGGATCGGACGGGGTGGAGACAAGCCGGATCTCGGCAGTTCACCCCTCCTCGGGAAGAACCGGAGGATCACCGCGTCATCACGCGACCTCCCGGATTTGCCTGTCATGCCAAATCTCGGTGATGGTGAGCGGATCGCGACGCAGGGACGCCTTGCAGGAGGCGGACCGCCCGCGCTACGAAGGGGGCAATGTCAACGGATATCCCCTTGTGAGATCCTTCATGCGCACCCTCTGCCGCCTGATTGCCGCCCTGATGATCCCCCTTGCGATCCTCACCGCCTGCACGACCACGGAAGACGCCAACCGTGCGCTGCAATCCCGCTGGATCGGCCAGCCGGTGGAACGCTTCTTTGCCGCCTATGGCCCGCCGATCGGCGATTACCCGCTGTCATCGGGCAAGATCTACACCTGGCGCGGCGGCGACAAGACCCGCTATATCCCGCCGACCTATTCGAGCCCGGAACCGGATCGCGTCGTGGTCCGGACGGACACCCGCACCGATGGCTCGGGCAATACCGTGGTCACCGAGACGCGCGTCGTCACCCGCGATCCGTTCTGGGAGCCGGAAATGATCACCCCGCCGCGCTACCAGCAGCTGTTTTGCGAGCTTCAGATCAACACCGACAGATCCGGCGTGATCACCTCGATCCGCGCCAGCAACGACACGGACGGCGACGGCTTCAGCCTGTCGCGCTGCGCGGAGGTGCTGGGCGTGGAGAAGCAATAGGCTGGGTTATGCCCCGCCTGCCTGGCATTGGATGAGAAGGGCCTCTGTTCCCTTCGCGCCACGCCCTGCCGCAGATGCCATGGCTTCACCACCGGCATTCGACGTAGGTTCGGCCATGCCTTTGTCGTGGACAGCGCCGAGCGGCTTACGCTAGGGTCGGCAATGGTTTAAGGGGACGATTGGCGGGACCGAATACGGCCGCCTTGAGTCGACCAAATAGAGGGACGAATAGAAACATGTTGAAGCGCCTTTCACTCACCGCTGCCCTGATGACGCTGGCGGCCGGTCCTGCCTTTGCCCATCTGGATCCGGCAGCCCATGGCTCGCTGATGGCCGGAATTTCGCATCCGCTCTTCGGCGCCGACCACATCCTGGCCATGGTCGCCGTGGGTGTCTGGGCAAGCCAGATCGGTGGCCGAGCGTTTATCGCCGTTCCCGCCGCGTTCGTATCGATGATGGCCGTCGGCTTCGGCCTTGCCGTGGCCGGCGTCGGCCTGCCCTTTGTCGAGCCGGCGATCCTCGCTTCGGTGATCGGCCTCGGCCTGCTGGTCGCTGCTGCCGTGCGCCTGCCGGTTGCAGCCTCTGCCGCCGTCGTTGGCCTCTTCGCCCTCTTCCACGGCCATGCCCATGGCGGTGAACTGGGTGCAGCCGGTGCGCTCTCCTTCGGCCTCGGCTTCCTGATCGCAACCGCCGCCCTGCATGGTGCCGGCATTGCGCTTGGCCTCGGCGTAACCCGCCTTGGCCCGGCTGTTGCCCGCATGCTCGGCCTTGCGACCATCGCCGGCGGTGCCGCTATCGCCTTCGGCTGAGCCTTGACCGGTCAGCAATCGCCTGAATGACAAGTGCCGCCATGCCTTACCGACCGGGTAAGTCATGGCGGTTTTTCTTTGGCTCGATCGGTGGATGGTCCAAGCCAGCCACCATGAAAAAACGGCGCGAGGTCATCGCGCCGTTCCATGTTCGGGCCTTCGGGAAGACCGCTTTGCGGCTCAGAACTCTTCCCAGTCATTGCGGACTGCGGCATTGCCCTGGAAGGCCGATGCGAGCTTGCGGCTGAGCGCCTTAGCCGGCGACGGGCGCTGCACCTCGGCACCACCGGCAGCTGCCGGGCGCGGACGGCTTGCAGACGGCGCGGGCTGGCCCATCTTGAACTGCGCCAGGAGACCGTTGAGCGCCCCGACCTCCTTGGTCAGGTTGTAGCTCGCCGCCGTGGTTTCCTCGACCATGGCCGCATTCTTCTGCGTGTCCTGGTCCATCTGGTTCACCGCCGTATTGATCTCCTGCAGGCCCGAGGACTGTTCCTGGGCCGATTCGACAATGGCGACGACGTGGCGGTTGATTTCCTGGACCTCGGCCACGATGGTCTCCAGCGCCTTGCCGGTATGGCCGACGAGCTCCACGCCCTCCTGCACCTGCTCGTTCGACGTCGTGATCAGCGCCTTGATTTCCTTGGCGGCCGTGGCCGAACGCTGAGCAAGTTCGCGCACTTCCTGGGCAACGACGGCGAAGCCCTTGCCGGCCTCACCCGCACGCGCGGCCTCGACGCCGGCATTGAGCGCCAGAAGATTGGTCTGGAAGGCGATCTCGTCGATCACGCCGATGATGTTGGAGATCGACTGCGAGGACTGTTCGATCTTCTGCATCGCGACGACGGCCTTGCGGACGATATCGCCCGATTCCTCCGCACCGGACTTGGTCCGGGAGACCAGATGGCCGGCTTCCTGGGCGCGCTTGGTGCTGTCCTTGACCGTCGTGGTGATCTGCTCCAGCGCAGCCGCGGTCTGCTCGACGGCAGCGGCCTGCTGCTCGGTGCGCTTGGCGAGATCATCGGCAGCCGACTTGATCTCGTGCGAGCCCGCGTCGATGCCACGGGCGTTTTCGGCAATACGCGACAGCGCATCTTCGAGCTTGGCGGCCGAGGTGTTGAAGTCCATGCGCACGGCATCGAGCGATGCGACGAAGGCCTGATCGATGCGGAAGGACAGGTCCCCATCCGACAGACGCGAGAGGCCGGTGGCGAGATTGTCGACGGCGAATTTGACGTCTTCGGCTTCCTTCAGCGTCTGTTCCTGGCGCGCCAGGCGCTCCTGTTCGCTCATGCTCCGATTGGCTTCCGCCTCACGCTCGAGACGGATGCGATCCTTGGCATTGTTGCGGAAGACCTCGGCAGCCTTGGCGATCTGGCCGATTTCGTCAGAACGGTCGAGACCCGGGATGCCATCCTCGACATTGCCTTCGGCCAGGCCCGCGAGGCGGGCACGCAGGCTGAGCATGGGACGCGTGATGCCGACCTGAGAGATATAGAGGGCAACGGCGAAGGCGATCACCAGACCACCAGCGACACCTGCAAGGCTCTTCCAGGTAGCAACCTCAACATCCGCACCAAGGGCAGCCGTGCCGTCGGTCAGAAGTGTCTGCATTGCCTGGTTGTGGTTACCACTGACCGTAGACAGATTTGCAAACAGCGTCTCATGCTGTGCCTGAAGCTCCTTCACCCTTGCATTGTCACCCGCTGCAGCAGCAGAAAGCATCTCGTCGAGATTTGCCTTGAGGTTGCTGATGACAACACCCAGCTCCTTCATGGCATCTGCACGGCTGGGGAGTTCCTTGCCCACACGTTCATAGCGCTCGAAAGCCGTCTTGAAATTCTTCTCGTACCGCTCCGCCAGCCCCTTGTAGGCTTCGGAATTGGGGTCCATGTCGGCCATACGCAGCGACATCGAGACGGATGTCCAGATGGCAGAGGACGCGCGGGCACCGAGGATCGTCAGGTCCGCTTCCCGAGTGAGCAGGCTCTGGTAACTCTGGTTGGTGGAGTTGAGGCTGACAAGCAGCCAGGCGGAGGTCGCGGTGGACATGATCGCCAGAACAAGCAGGGCGACGAGCACCTTGCTTCTGATCGTGAGCTTTTCCAACATGGATTGTTCCTTTCGGGCACGAACAAAACCTGGGCCAGGGCGCGCGGAACCAGCACCGGCAGCCCAGTTGAAAAGGGGCGGTCGGTTCTGTTCGCAAGGACTGCGCCTGTTCGGCACGCCTGACACAACGAACGTCAATATGTGGGGAAGAGCCCATTCATTGGGCCAAAGGACAAGACTTGCGGAAATGCGATGACCGCCGTGTCAAACGGATCCAAAGGGCAATCCGAGGACATGTTGGGCGGACATCGGCGCTCCTCCGCCGAGAACAAGGACTGCGCGGCAGAAAGGATCAGCCGCGATCATTTGTCAGACTTATGAATATCGGCATATTGTCAACAAATAGTTAGTCATATGCCTGACGCGACACGCGCAGGTGGCGCGGTGAACCGGCAAGCGTCCACGACCCTGAAGGCAAGTCAGCCGCAGGCTTGTGCCCATCGTCGACGACAGGCGCCCATTATCGACAGCTGAAATCAGTCCGGCGGCTCGGTGACAAAGGGCATGATGTCGACGCCGTCGCCGGGAAAGACCGTGATATGCGGGTGATCCTGAAACAGGCGGGCGGCCGCCTCTGCCGTCTCCGCCTCGATGATCAGATAGCCGCAGATCGCATTGGCCGCAGGCGAGATGCCCTCCCGCGTCACGCGTGTCGTTTTGCCGACCATACCGCCCCGATGGAGGATGGCGCTCGCATTGCGCTCCTCCCATTCGAGCCATTTCGGGATGCCCCGCGCATCGATCGCGTCTTGCTCGGCCTTGGAGAGGCTGCGAAAACGCTTGAAGTCCTCGTGCTTCATCGTATAGACGGCGAGAAACTTCGGCATGCGGGCGCCTCCTGAGCGGGTACAACGCCTGAACGCTAACGCTTCGGGTGCACGAAGTCACCCGAAGCCTGCAACTCGTCTGCAATCAGCCCCGCCCGCGATAGGTCACCACCCCCTGCTCCGGCAACCAAACGCCCTTCGGCGCTTCACCGGTCTGCCAGAAGACATCGATCGGGATACCGCCGCGCGGATACCAGTAGGCACCGATCCTGAGCCACTTGGGATCGAGAAGCTCGACGATCCGCTTGGCGATATAGACGGAGCAATCCTCGTGGAAGGCACCATGGTTGCGGAAAGAAAACAGGAAGAGTTTCAGCGACTTCGATTCCACCAGCCAGTCACCGGGAATATAGTCGATGACGATATGGGCGAAATCCGGCTGGCCGGTCATCGGGCAGAGCGAGGTGAATTCGGGCGCCGTGAAGCGCACCACGTAATCGGTACCGGCATTGCCGTTGGGAACCCGTTCGAGAACGGCGGTTTCGGGGCTCGTGGGCGCTTCGACGCTCTGGCCGAGCTGGGTCAGCCCCGACGTATCGGTCTTGCTCATGATGGGATCCTTTCATTCAACGCCCGAGTTCGATGCCCGCGCCATGCGCCATCTCGTTCTCGGGTTCCACATGGATGGTGACGCGGGTACCCGGTACCGCCTTGTGCACGGCCATTTCCAGCCGGTCGCAGATCACATGCGCGTCACGCACGGTCATTTTCGAAGGCACGACAAGATCGAAGGCGACAAAGGTCGCAGCCCCAGCGCGCCGTGAGCGCAGGTAATGCACGCCGAGCGAGCCTTCTGAATTCTCCTTGATCGCCTGGCGGATCGCCTCGTCTTCCTCGGGAGAGACAGCAATATCCATCAGCCCGGCGACCGACTGCGCGATCACCTTCCAGCCCTGCCAGATGATGTTGAGAGCAACCAGGACGGCCAGCACCGGATCGAGGATGGCATAGCCGGTCGCCAGCACCAGGGCGAGGCCGATGATGACGCCGATCGAGGTCACCACGTCGGACATGATGTGCTGGCCGTCGGCGGATAGCGCCGGCGAACGGTGGCTGCGCCCCACACGGATGAGCAGCGTTGCCCAGGCGGCATTGATGACGGCAGCAAGACCGTTGATCGCAAGGCCAAGGAACGGCGCGTCGGGCAAGGTCGGGTTCTGCAGCGCCGGGATTGCCTCGCGGATGATGAGGAGCGCCGCAACCACGATCAGAACACCTTCGAGAACGGCCGAAAGGTATTCGGCCTTGTGATGGCCGTAAGGGTGATCGTCGTCGGCCGGCTTCTGCGCATAGCGGATGACGAAATATGCAAGGAAAGCGGCAATCACGTTGACGGTCGATTCCAGCGCATCGGAGAGCAGCGCAACCGAGCCCGTCACCCACCAGGCGAGAGCTTTGAGCCCCATGACGCCGAAGGCGAGCGGAATACCGATCAGGGCGAGCCGCCGGACGAGATTGTTCTTTTCAGCCACCATGGCCTTCTTCCCTGCAGATGCGAGTGAATTGCAGACGCAATGCCAAAAACGACAAAACCGCCCGTGCGTTCGGGCGGTTCAGTCTGATCGGCAGGGTAATGCCGAAGGGTTGAGGAAAGGTCAAGGCAGGAGATGGGGTGTGCACAGACGTCACCGCATCGACCATGCCTGCCGGCTCCCTATGCCCCTCCGGACCCGGGCCGCAGCGTCAAGCTGCGGCCCCTCGATCCAGTCGGTGAGGCCGCATCAGAAGTCGAAGGACGCCGACACCATGAACGTCCTCGGCGCGCCGGCAGCCAGATAGCCACGTGCGGAGGACGCCCAATAGTTCTCGTTGAAGACGTTTTCGACATTGGCACGGATTTCGATCGGCTTGCCGTTCTCGCGCTCGAACTTATAGCGCGCGCCGAGGTCCACGCGGGTCCAGCCATCGACCTTCTGGGTGTTTGCCTGATCGTAGAAGGTGCTGCCGCTATAGACGACCCGTCCGGTCAGCGTCAGGTTCTCAACCGACGGCAGATCATATTCGCCGTAGAGGCTGACTGCGGTTTTCGGAACACCGGGGGCGTCCTTGCCGTCGGCAGTTCCGTTTCTCGTCCGGGCGAGTTCCGCATCCATGAAGGTCACACCGCCCAGGAGACGCAGTCCGTCGATCGGCTCGCCAAAGGCTGAGAGCTCGATGCCCCGGTTCACCTGCAGGCCATCGACCGAATAGATGTTCGTAGCTGCCGTGGTGTAACCACTCGCCTGACGGATCTCAAACAGAGCGGCAGTGAACGCCACATTGCCGAGATCGTATTTGAAGCCGATTTCCTTCTGTTTGTTGACGAAGGGGCGGAAGACCTCGTTGGCATTGGCAGCCGTCGCTGGCGCGATAGCGCCTTCCGTCAGCGCCTCGACATAGTTCGCATAGACGGAGAGGTCATTGGTCAGGCTGAAGTTTGCGGCAACAGCCGGGCTGAAACGACCCTCGTCATAGAAATAGTTCTGCACGCCAACCACACCGCGATCCGGGCGGGTATTGTATCCTCGCTGACGCATTTCCTGATAGCGTCCGCCCAGTGTGACCTCCAGGCGCTCGTCGAAGAAGCCGAGCGTGTCCGAGAACGCGATGCTGGTGGACAGGAGGTCCGCGAACAGCGGCAGATTGTCGGACGTCGGAAGATTCAGGCCACTGACAGCACTGGAGGACAGATAGACCGGGCTGTAGATATTGGTGGTATAGGCCGCCGGCAAGCCGAGTGCGCCCGGGGCGAAGCCGCCACGATAATTCTCGTTGAGGCTCGTCTGCAGCGAGAGATTGACCTTGTGGTTGACCGGTCCGGTATCGAACTCGGAGCGGACACCGACTTCGCCGGAATAGCCATCGATCTGCTGCGGCTGGATGGAGAGCTCGGAGAGCGCCGTGCCGTTGACATTGTTGATCGTGTAAGAGGAGGTCAGGAAGTCCTCGCGATAGCGGCTGGCACCGGCGGCCGCATATAGCGTCGTGTTGTCGAAGAGGTCATATTCGATCCGGGCCGCCGCCATCTTGTGGCTGCTGTCGTGGTATTCGAAGGGGTTTGCCGTGTTGATGCTTCCATCCGGCGCCGACGGGATGGCAATGCCGGATGCCGCAGCATTGAACAGCGACGTCGGCGCATCGATCTTCTGGTTGGAATAATTGAGGTCGAGCGAGGCGCGCACGTCTTCGCCCTCGTAATCCAGACCCAGCGCGCCAACACCGACCTTGATCTCGTTGTTATCCATCGCGGTGTCGCCGAAGCGGTAGGAACCGTTGGCGCGAATGCCCCACTCGCCGGCGGGACCGTAACGACGGGCGATATCGACATGGTTGGAGAACTGGGTGTCGCTGCGATAGGTCGTCGTGAGACGGGTCAGCGGCTCGTCGCCCGCGCGCTTCGGGACGAGATTGATGGTGCCACCGACACGCCCGATGCCGCCATTGACGAAGGCGGTCGGCCCCTTCAGGACCTCGACCCGCTCGACACCTTCCAGGAAGCTGCGGCGCGGATTGGCGAGATAGGGAAGGCCGTCATAGAGCACGTCCAGATTGACCACCGAGAAGCCGCGAATGAAGAAGGAATCGCGCTCGCTGAAGGTGGGCGCATCGGAGCGCACCGAAGGATCATTCAACGTCAGGTCTGCAACGGTGCGCGCCTGCTGGTCGCGGATCAACTGTGCCGTATAGGCGGTGATGCTGAAGGGCGTCTTCATGATCGAACGGTTGCCAAGCGCGCCGAGCCGGGCGCCCTTGGCGACCTGGCCACCGGCATAGGCTTCGGGCGGCTGCCCGACGGTTCCCGTCGCCGGAGGCTGGCCCGTCGCGGTATCGGTTACCACGATCGGCGCCAGTCGCGTATCCTCGTCATCGGACGCATTGCTTGCGCCATTGGCACTCTGGCCATGCGCAGCAACGGCCGAGATGGCCAGCAGCGAAACGCCCGCGATGATGCTCCGCCGTCTCGTCGTCAGACTGCGGGAGTGAGTTCCCCTCGACATATGCATTCAAAATCCCCTGTTACAAAAAACACGATCTGCGGCCTTCGCGCATCGCCATCCGCTGAACGCGCCCCATACGCCGGCACGCACGCGCATGCGGCCATTCCACCGGGTCAGCGCCTGTCGGATCCGCATGAAGACGCGACGATTGAAGACACTGAACACCGGCTCCTGACGCAGGCTGCCACGGGAGAAACGATCGCCGCGGTCGTATTTTTCAGGGCGGAAGAAAAATCTTGAGAAAAAATGTCAGTATTTTCTGTGTCGGGAGAGAGCGTCTGGTTTGGACGACGTCTTGGTAAGGTCGGACCTTGGCCAAATGGCGAATGCCGTCGGAGTTCACGGCAAACCTGAGCATGACAGAGCATAACGCATTGCGTTATACTCGATCACGACCCAGAGTTTCACGGACGCTGAAACCGAGCGCATCTGGTCCGGCCAGCGAAGCCGAAAGCTTCCGCCGGATATACAGGCTGTGGCGCTCAGAAAACTACGTTTGATGAACAATGCCCGGCAGTTGAACGACCTGCGCGTCCCGCCCGGAAACCGGCTAGAGGCACTCAAGGGGGATAGGCTCGGGCAGTACGGCATCCGTATCAACGATCAATGGCGGATTTGCTTCACCTGGATTGCTGGAGGACCAAGCGATGTCGGGATTGTCGACGACCATGACTGAACTGCTGCCCAATCCGCATCCGGGCGATATCCTGCTTGAGGATTTCCTGAAGCCCATGGGACTGAGCCAGAATGCTCTAGCGCGGGCGGTCCATGTTCCGCCCCGCCGTATCAACGAGATCGTGCTCGGCAAACGGTCTCTGACTGCCGATACCGATCTGCGGCTGTCGCGCTATTTCGGGGTCTCAGAGGGCTTTTTCCTCGGTCTTCAGGCCGATTACGACCTCATGCAGCGGCGGCGCGAGATTGAGGACGAGTTGAAGCGGATCGAGCCCAGGGCGGCGTGAAAGTCGGCCAATCAAGCGTCGCTGTCTCCAGAGGCTTCAGATCTGTCCAAGCGCGCGCAAAGTCACCTTGCTGCTTCGCCTGTCGTTTGCGATACTTCAGGCATCGGAGACTTGGAGACCACCATGTCTGAAATCACCATCGCGCTTCCAGATGATCTGAAAGACTGGGTCAGCAGGAAGACCGAAAGCGGCGAATATGCCGATCCGAGTGACTATGTTTCGGGCCTGATCCGCCGAGATCAGGAACGCACGGCGAAGATCCTGGCGATGCAGACGGCGGTCGAAGCTGGCTTGGCAAGCGGCGTCGGCAACCGAACAGCCGATCAGTTATTCGAGGCCGCGAAGCTGTCAGCAAAACGGTAAGCGATGCTTCAGCATGCCCTACCGGCTGACACGAGTAGCAGAAGCTGACATCGTCGAAATTGCCGAACAGGGCATTCGCCGCTGGGGCAATCGGCAAGCGCGTGTCTATCACGACGGCCTGTTCAAGCTATTCGAACTCATCGCATCGACGCCGGCGATGGCGCGGCAGAGAACTGAACTGACGCCGCCAGTTCGGGTTCAGCGCTACAAGGCGCATCTCGTGATTTACTTAATCGACGAAGAGGGCGTCCTGATCGTCCGTGTTCGGCATGGACGGGAAGATTGGCAAGAGGATCTCTAGACGAAGAAGCGCGGCTATGTTCAGCCGCGCCCCGTCAAGCCCCTCAAGCCGCCTTCACCTTCGCCCGCTTCGCCAGATGCGCGACCACATTCTCGATCATCCGCATGCCGGCATCGCCGCCAAGCGTCATGATCGATTCCGGGTGGAACTGGACGGCGGCGACGGGTTCCTTGGTGTGCTCGATGCCCATGATCGTGCCGTCTTCGCTTTCGGCGGTGATCATGAAATCGCGGTGCAGCGTCGCCGGATCGGCGAAGATCGAGTGGTAGCGGCCGACGGTGACTTCCTTGCCGAGCCCCGAGAAGACGAGGCCGGGTTCGAGCACGCGGATGCGCGACGGCTTGCCATGCATGGGGATTGCAAGCTGACGCAGCTCGCCGCCATAGGCTTCGGCCAGCGCCTGGAGCCCTAAGCAAACGCCGAAGATCGGCAGGTTTCGCGCCCGCGCCTTCTTGATCGTCGCCTTGCAGTCGAAATCCGTCGGAGAGCCAGGCCCGGGCGAGAGCACCACGAGATCCGGATTGAGGCTGTCGAAGATCTCTTCCGGCACCGGCGTGCGCACCGTGTTCACGGTCGCGCCCGTTTGGCGGAAGTAGTTGGCCAGCGTGTGAACAAATGAGTCCTCGTGGTCGACGAGCAGGATGTTGACCCCCTCGCCCACCCGGGCCACGCCGCGTTTGGAGGACTGATCATTGCCGCTCTTGGCATCACGAATGGCTGCAATCATGGCAGAGGCCTTCAGTTCGGTTTCGGCTTCTTCTTCATGCGGGTCGCTGTCGTTCAGAAGTGTCGCGCCGGCACGCACCTCGGCAATGCCGTCCTTGATACGCACGGTGCGCAGCGTCAGACCCGTGTTCATGTCGCCGTTGAAGCCGACCATGCCGATCGCCCCGCCATACCAGGCGCGCGGGCTCTTCTCATGTGCCTCAATGAAACGCATGGCCCAGAGTTTCGGCGCACCTGTCACGGTGACCGCCCAGGCATGGCTGAGGAAGCCGTCGAACGCGTCCATGCCGTCGCGCAGACGACCTTCGATATGGTCCACCGTATGGATGAGACGCGAATACATCTCGATCTGCCGACGACCGATGACCTTGACCGAGCCCGGCTCGCAGACGCGGCTTTTGTCGTTGCGGTCAACGTCAGAGCACATGGTCAGCTCGCTCTCGTCCTTCTTGGAGTTGAGCAGCTTCAGGATCTGGGCGGAGTCCTCGATCGGGTCCGCGCCGCGCTTGATCGTGCCGGAGATCGGGCAGGTCTCGATGCGGCGACCGTTCACACGCACGAACATCTCCGGCGAAGCGCCGACGAGATATTCCTGGTTCCCGAGATTGATGAAGAAGGAATAGGGCGACGGGTTGATTTCCTTCAGCCGCTTGGAGATCTGCGACGGCTTTGAATCGCAGCGTTCCATGAACTTCTGGCCGGGAACGACCTCGAACAGGTCACCCTTGCGGAAGCTCTCCTTCGCCTTGACAACGAGCTCTGCATATTCGCCCGGACGATGATCGCCGCGCGGCGGGATCGTGTCGGTATGCTGGAAGGGTTCGGGCGCGATCTCTTCCGACTGGCCGATGGTGGTGACGTCGCCCTTGGTGAAGTCGTAGCGGTCGATCCAGGCCTTGGCCGAATAGTGGTCGACGACCAGGATCTCGTCGGGAAGGAAGAGCACCATGTCGCGCTGGTCATCCGGGCGCGTGAGTTTCAGGTCGATGGCGTCGAACTGAAAGGCGAGATCATAGCCGAAGGCGCCGAACAGGCCGATGGCGCTGTCTTCCTCCGAGTAGAACAGCGCGGTGATGGCGCGCAGAACCGTGAAGACGGTCGGGATCTTCGAGCGCTCTTCCTCGGTGAAGACGCGCGACGGCAGCTTGACGTCGAGATCGAGCCGGGTCGCAGTGCGAGCCCCCAGGGCGAGATCCTCGACGGAGGCCAGAGCCTCGGCGATCATGGTCAGCAGCGCTTCGCCGCGACCATTATAGGCTTCGATCCAGACCTTGCGACCGAAGGAGGAGATGCCGAGCGGCGGATCAACGATGGCCGTATCCCAGCGGGTATAACGGCCCGGATATTCGTAGTTGGACGAGAAGACTGCGCCGCGGCGCTCATCGAGCTTGTCGACATAGGTGGAGATGGCATCGGAATAAGGCGTTGGCCGGCGCTTGCGCGTGACGGTCACGCCGCCGCGCGTCTGATAGGCTTCCGAGCCGTCTTCCTGCAAAATCGTCGACATGTCTGTCCTTCTCCACTCTTCGAGGCCCTTCTCCTCAGGCCTTGAATACGAAAAAGCCGCCTCAGGAGTGTTTCCGGGCGGCTTTGGGGTCAATCCTCTGAAGACATGACTGGTCAAGGCCGCGTTAGCGTGCCCACCACCAAGCAATGTTCTTCAAAACGATCTTCATGGAGGTTTTGATAACCCGAGGCGCAGCCCGGCGCAAGCGGGATTTGCAGCTGCGGCGTATGGTTGAAAACGGACGCAACAACAATTCTAATTATATAAAAATTAGCAAATCTCGATTTAGCGTTGTCTAACTCGATGAGGAGTTGCAAGCACTGCGCGGGATGCGCCACGAGGACAGACGCATGAACATCACCATTTCTCGCAGCCTGATGCTCTTCGGGGCCTTCGTCGCTCTCGGTTTCGGCGTCGCATTGGGCGTGTTCTATTACAGTTTCGATCGCCTGAAGGTGAACGGCCCAGTCTCCAACGAGCTGCATCTCGGCCAGGACTTCATCGCCGACATCCTGCCGCCACCGCTCTTCCTGATGGAAC
Source organism: Rhizobium sp. (assembly GCA_027533385.1). Lineage (GTDB taxonomy): Bacteria > Pseudomonadota > Alphaproteobacteria > Rhizobiales > Rhizobiaceae > Allorhizobium. Next base: position 26,594 of record JAPZUE010000041.1, read on the forward strand.
CATTCCTGATTGCGCTGGAGACGACCTCGGGTGCGGAAAACCCGGAGCAGAATATCCGCCGGATCATCGTGGCCCGCCAGGCCTATGCCAAATCCATGCGCCGCTGGGAGTTTTCCGGTCTGCCGCCGGAAATCCTGAATGGGCTTCGTAACCGGATCAAGCCGTCGGCAGATACCTTCTGGACTGAGATGAACGAGGTCTTCATCCCCGCGGTGAAATCGAAGAACAAGATCGTCATGTCGAGAAGCCTCAAACGCCTGAAGGGCACCTACGAGACCCAGAGACAGGCAATCCTCGACATCACCAAACTGTCCGAAGACTATATGGCCGACCGGGAGGCAAAGGCGCTGGCCACGGCCGGCAACCTGACGCTGTTTACAGCCGCCATGTCGGGTTCCGCCTTCATCCTGCTGGTTGCGGGGCTTTATGTCTTCCGTCGGCGCGCAGTCCTGCCGCTGGCGCAGTTCGGCACCTACATGAACCGGCTGGCCGAAGGCGACTACGACACGCCGGTTCCCTATGCGGACCGCAAGGATGAGATAGGCGCCATGGCGGGTGCCGTCGCCGTGTTCCGCGAGGCGGGACTGGAAAAGATCCGGATCGAGGACGAGGCCCGCAAGCAGCAGGCACAGCTCGAGGAAGAGCGCAGCGCCCGCCTTGCCAGCCAGATCGCCCAGGCGGAAAACCTCCAGCGCGTCATCAGCGATCTCGGCGCCGGCCTCGACCGTCTGTCGAAATTCAACATCCGCTATACGCTGGACGTGCCGTTCCAGCCGGAATTCGAGCAGCTGCGCCACGATTTCAACAAGTCGCTGGCGGTCTTCCAGGAGACCATGTCGCAGGTCCTCGACAAGGCCCGCCAGATCGAAAGCAATGCCGGTGCCTTGCAGCAATCCTCCGACCAGCTGGCCAAACGCACCGAACAGCAGGCCGCAGCGCTCGAGGAGACAGCCGCCGCCTTGCAGGAGGTGACGAACAATATCCGCACCTCAGCCTCGCGCACCAGCAGCACCCGTGAAAAGACGCGCGACGCCCGCCAGAGTGTCGAGAAATCGACCCGTGTTGTTCAGGATGCCGTGGAGGCCATGCGGCGCATCGAGGAAGCCTCCTCGAGCATTGCCAGCATCACCGATGTGATCGACCAGATCGCCTTCCAGACCAACCTTCTGGCGCTGAATGCCGGCGTCGAGGCCGCCCGCGCCGGCGAGGCCGGCAAGGGTTTTGCCGTGGTCGCCCAGGAAGTGCGCGACCTTGCGCAGCGCTCCGCCGCTGCCGCCAAGCAGATCAACGGCCTGATCGAGCAATCCGGACGGGAGGTCGCCGGCGGGGTATCTCTGGTACGCGACACCGGCTCGGCCCTGGGCGAAATCGCCACGAGCATCAGCTCGATTGCCCTGGATGTCGAAGCAATCGCCAATGCCGCCCAGGAACAGGCATCCGGTCTTGCGGAGATCAGCCAGGCCGTCAACCAGATGGACCAGCTGACGCAGCAGAATGCCGGCATGGTGGAGGAAACCAGCGCGGCCACCCACTCGCTGAGCGAAGAGGTGAGCGAGCTCGTCCGCCTTGTCGGCCAATTTGTCTTCAACCGCCGTTCCCGCGTGCGCGACACGCCGGAGGACGCAGAAAGGACGCTGGCCATGCGTGGAAGGACCGGCGGCGCCAAGGAGCTTGCCGCCTGAGCCGCGCTGCGACCGGCTGAGGAAGGAAGGGAGACCCGATCACCTGATCGGGTCTTCTCATGCCAAGTGTCGATCCTATGGGTTCCCATCATCGACACTTGGTATCAGACCATCATTGAACAATGCGTCCGGTCCGCCGTTTCCCACCCGTGAAACGGAGGTGCATGGATGCGAAAAGACTGGATGCTGATCGGGTGTCTTACGCTGGCGCTGCCGCTCATCCTCGGCGCAGGCCTGCCGACACTGGGACCGGTTCCCGCTCCGACGCCTCGCGCCGAAGATCCATCGCCAAGAGCAGGCTCAGAACCGGCAGCATACCCGGATCAGCCGCTAAAAGTGCCAGTCCCTCCCGCGAAACCAGATCCGGCGCGAACCGACAAGGCAGCACAGGAACCCGCTGCTCCCGCCTCATCGGCGCCCCCTGCCCCATCAGAGAAACACACGCCAACCGAGCATCTGGCAAAGGACCAGGACCTTGGGGGAAGCGATGCTTTAGCGGCGCGTGACCGTTCCGAGATCGCCAAAGAAGAGCCAGAGGCCTTCGCCGCCTGCATCGGAGCGCTCAAGGCGATCGGCGCGCGCTTTCTGGAGATCGACAGGATCGAGGATGGTCAGACATGCGGCATCGACAAGCCGATCGAACTGGACACCGTGCTCCCGGGCATCCGGCTCGAACCGAAGGGTATCCTGCGCTGTGAGACGGCACTGCAACTCGCCCTGATGACCCGGGACATGCTGAGACCGGCGGCAGACGCTGCCTTTCCGGGCCGGCCGAAGCTCACCGCCATCCGCCAGGCCTCGACCTATATCTGCCGCAACCGTAACAGCGCCGATGACGGCAAGGTCTCCGAACACGCCTATGGCAACGCAATCGACATTGCCGGCCTGCGCTTCGGGAACGAAGAGATGCCGGTGATGATCGCCCGTCAGGACGACGGTACGTCAGAAGCCGCCTTCCAGCGCGCCTTCAACGCGATCGCCTGCCTCTATTTCACAACTGTCTTATCGCCAGGCAGCGACGCGACGCATCAGGATCACATGCATCTTGACGTGATCACGCGGAGGGGCGGGTTCCGATACTGCCGATGAAACAAAGAAGGCGGCGCATCGCTGCGCCGCCCCTGCACTGGAGTCCGTCTCGCTCAGAACTTCTGGGTGAGGGAGATTTTGAAGGTGCGGCCGGGTTCGGAGTAGAAGTCCCGTGCCTGCGTCGATGAATTTGTACGGACCGATGCGTAATCGAAGTAGGTCTTGTCAAAGACGTTATAGACCCCGGCGGTGATCCGCATGCCGTTCAGCTGTTCCGGCTCCCACCACGCGTTGAGGTCAACGACACCGTAACCGGCAGTTCTGAAGTAACTGGTGTTAGGTGCACCTTTACCGTCGTTGGCTCTCGACTTTTGCGCCGCTACGAAATCGGCGCCAACACCCCAGAATTCAGTGTCGTAGCCAATGCTCGCGACGACTTTAAGTGGCGCAACCGAACGGATAAAGGTGCCACGATCGAGATCATTGCCCTTCACATAGGCAAGGCCGCCCGAAACACGGAAACCATTGTCGAATACCTTGTGGGCTGACAGATCTACGCCGAACATCTCAACATCGGAGATATTGGAATAGCGGGTCATGCCTTGAGGGTAAGTACCGGTGAAACCAAGTGCGGCGGCCTGCGCAGAAGTGATCGAGGCGACGTCAATGAAATTCTTGTAGCGATTATAGAACACCGAGGCACGTGCGCCCATCTCTTCGTCACCGAGATCGGCCCCGAACTCAAAGCCATTGCTCGTTTCGGATTGGAGATCGGCATTGCCAAGGCGCAGATAAGTGCCTGAGCCGCCAAACGCGCTGTAGAGTTCGCTCGCCGTAGGCGCGCGGAACGCCATCGCCCATTGACCGAAAAATGTCACGTCAGGCTGGAGGTCATATGTGAGACGCAGCTTCGGTGACAAACCCGCATCTTCAAAGCCGTTCGGCAGTGCCGGATTGAGGTAATTGCGGTCATACTCGGGTGTCATTTCAGGCGAATGCTTTACCCAATCAAAACGCAAGCCTGGAGTTACAGTTACGCCCGACGAACCGACCTCGATCTCGTCGTCAAAAAACAGTCCGACCTTGCTGCTGTCGACTTTCGGCGAATCGGCCTGGTTGGTGTGCAAGTTCAAGCACGTTCCGGTTCTCGGCGTTGTGCAGTTGTCGTAACCGCTTGAGTATTGATCCGAAACGCCAAAGGCTGTGTCCAGACCATAATTGAAGGTATGGTTCAGCTGACCAGTCGTAAGCTCAGATTGGGCCGCCCCAATAAACCCGATCGTCCTCTCGTTATTGTCGTTCTCGCGCCCAATCGCGCCGATCGGAGTGGTCTGCCGGATGGCATCGTAGCCGTCCATGGTCCGCTGATCCATCCAGTACAAGGATGCCCATGCATTGGAAATCATGGCGTCCTGTGACTGGGCTTCATACTGGTAGTCCAACGAGACGCGATCGCGATCGGTGTCTTTTTTGCCAGTATAGTTTCCAGGCCGGAAGGTGGTGGTGTTCTGTAGGCTTCTGGCATCCGTTACACGATCCTTGCGGAAACGCTCAGCCGTGAGACCAAGCGTATGCCCACCTTCGAGCTGCTGTTGCAGACGGAACAGGAGATTGTGCTGGTCGTATTCGGAAGGATCAGCCATGGTCCGCGTGGTGCCGAAGGTATCAACGGTACCATTGGTTTTGCGCTCGTGACCCTTTTTGTAGGATCCTTGGAACATAACCGAGGTATTCTCCACACGCTTCGCAACGGCAGCGGATCCCTCCCAGCTGTTGTCGGAACTGTCATAGGTCGTTTTGGCCACCCCGCCCCAATCCTTACCATCAGAGATAAGGTCATCAGGCGTCAGCGTCCGCAGGGCTAGAACGCCCCCCAACGCACCCGATCCGGCCCGGCTCGAGTCGGCTCCACGCATGACATCAACTGCCGAAAGTGCCGCGAAGTTGAACGCGTCAACGCCCCCGCTTGCGGCACGCGTCGCGTCGAAGATGTACGGCACAGGAATGCCGTCTACGGTCGTGAGCACGCGCGCGCCCTCGAGACCTCTGATATTCACGGCTCCGTTGGAGCGATTGAAATTGACGCCCGGCTCTGCCACGCGACCGAGATCTTCGATGCTCGTGATCTGCTTGGCTTCAATCTCCTCCGCCGTCGTTTCCGTCGCCAGCGGCGTATCGGCCACCGAGCCAGCCGGCACCCGCTTGCCCTTCACCACGATCGTCTGCAGCTGCGTCTCGTTGCTGTTCGTCGTGGTCGTCGCTGCGGTCTGGGCCTTTGCAGGCGCCAGCGATGTGATCGCGGCGAGTGCCGTGCAGGCAAGCAGGATGGGGCGGAGGGACCGGGAGCGCATGCGTGTCGTCCTTTCAATGGCCGCAGAGGGGGGATCCCGCCTCCGGTGCGGGAAGCGGGTCGGCCGAATGGGATTGCGTCAAAAACGTGGCGAGACCGTTGTTCCCGCCGTAATCACGCCGTATAAAACATGATGTTCTGAGTCAACATATAAAACATGATCATTTTCATCATGAATTGTGATCGCCGTCACCGTGGCGAAAATATCACAAATTCCGGGTGGAAATTCGGGCTAGAACAGGCCCTCGATTGCTCCGTCCTCATTGAGCCGAATACGTTCCGATGACGGAACGCTTGGCAGGCCGGGCATGGTCATGATCTCGCCGGTGATTGCGACGACGAAGCCGGCGCCCGCCGACAGGCGCACCTCGCGCACATGCACCGTATGCCCTTCGGGCGCGCCACGCAGCGTCGGATCGGTGGAAAAGGAATACTGGGTCTTCGCCATGCAGACCGGCAGATTGCCATAACCCTGCCGCTCCCAGTCGGCGAGTTGCTCGCGCACCGCCTTGTCGGCGGTCACCTCACCCGCCCGGTAGATCTCGGTGGCGATCCGCTCGATCTTGGAGAAAAGCGGCATGGCATCCGGATAGAGCGGATGGAAGGAGGACGGGCCCCCGGCGATCCGCACGACGGTTTCGGCAAGCGCGGCGATGCCGGCTGATCCGTCCGCCCAGTGGCGGCAGAGCACGGCCTCGGCCCCAAGCCCCGCAGCAACGGCCTTGACCGCCGCTATTTCCTCTTCCGTGTCGGTGGTGAAATGGTTGATCGCAACGACGGCCGGAACACCGAACTTGGCGAGGTTTTCCAGATGCCGGGCAAGATTGATGGCACCGCGCTCGACGGCAGCGACATCCTCGCGGGACAGATCCTCCTTCGCCACGCCACGATTCATCTTGAGCGCCCTGACCGTCGCAACGATGACCACGGCCGAGGGGGTCAGCCCCGCCTTGCGGCACTTGATGTCGAAGAATTTCTCAGCCCCGAGATCGGCCCCAAAGCCCGCTTCGGTCACGACATAATCGCCGAGCTTCAACGCCGTCTTCGTCGCCACGACCGAATTGCAGCCATGGGCGATATTGGCGAAGGGACCGCCATGCACCAGCGCCGGATTGTTTTCGAGCGTCTGGACGAGGTTCGGCTGCATCGCCTCCTTCAACAGAACGGCCATGGCGCCGTCGGCCTTCAGATCCCGCGCGAAGACCGGGCTCTTGTCACGGCGATAGCCGATGATGATCCCGCCCAGCCGGCGTTCCAGGTCGTCGAGATCGGTGGCAAGACAGAGGATCGCCATGACCTCCGAGGCAACCGTGATGTCAAAGCCCGCCTCGCGCGGGAAACCGTTCGACGCGCCTCCGAGCGAGGTCACGATCTGGCGCAGCGCCCGGTCGTTCATGTCGATCACCCGCCGCCAGGTGATGCGGCGCGTGTCGATGTTGAGCGCGTTGCCCCAGTAGATGTGATTGTCGATCAGCGCCGAGAGCAGATTGTGGGCAGAGGTGATCGCGTGGAAATCGCCGGTGAAATGGAGGTTGATGTCCTCCATCGGCACGACCTGCGCATAACCGCCGCCGGCCGCCCCGCCCTTCACCCCGAAACAGGGGCCGAGCGAGGGCTCGCGAATGCAGATGACGGCCTTCTTTCCGATCCGGTTGAGGCCATCGCCAAGGCCGACGGTCGTCGTCGTCTTGCCCTCGCCCGCCGGTGTCGGATTGATCGCGGTCACCAGGATCAGCTTGCCGTCGGGACGGTCAGAAAGCCCCTTGATGAAGGATGCCGAAATCTTTGCCTTGTCATGGCCGTAAGGGATCAGGCTGTCAGAGGGAATGCCGAGCTTGTAGCCGATCTCCTGGATCGGTCGTTTGGAAGCCGCACGTGCGATGTCGATATCCGATGCCACTGTCATGTTTCCCCCTGCCCTTATGGTTGGCCAGGAGGATCGGACGATGCGAAGGGACTGGCAAGCAGGGCGGCAGACTTTTTTCAAAACGAAGCGGATCGGCCCAAAACCGACCCGCTGTGGTACTCCCCTCTTGTCCAAGCGTGTCAGGATGTAATATTTGCGCCGCAACAATTGCCCGCCGAGAGGATGCCGCCATGAAATCTCTGGAATTGCTGATCGAGAAGATCATCCTGTCGAGCCGCTGGATCCTGGTGGTCTTCTATCTGGGCCTCGTTGCCGCGCTGGCCGTCTATGCCGTCTCCTTCGGCTACAAGTTCCTCAAGATTGCCCAGAACGTCTTCGTCTACGAGGACTTCGAAATGATCCTCGCCATGCTGGCGCTGATCGACGCGGCCCTGGTGGCGAGCCTCATCGTCATGGTGATGATCTCCGGCTACGAGAACTTCGTCAGCCGTTTCGACGACGCCACTGACGAGGTTTCCTTCCTTGGCAAGCTCGATTCCGGCAGCCTGAAGATCAAGGTCGCCTCCTCGATCGTCGCCATCTCCTCGATCCACCTCTTGCAGGTCTTCCTCAACATCAACCAATATACCGATGGCAAGCTGATGTGGCTGACCATCATCCACCTCGCCTTCGTCGTCTCGGCCCTGATGCTCGGCTATCTCGAGGTGATGATGAACGGCAAGAAAAAGGCGAGCAGCGCCGACAGGCTCTGAGGAGACGCCACCCTCCCCTTGAGGGGGAGGGTCGGAGCAAAGCTCCGGGGTGGGGTGACCGCTGCGAGGCTAGCCCCAAGCCTCATACGTCGCGCTCGCGAATGGCTCACCCCCACCCGCCGCTTTGCGGCGACCTCCCCCCTCAAGGGGGAGGTGGACGTGCCCTCACCCCTCGCCGATCGCAATCAGGCTGGCATTGCCGCCGGCAGCCGCCGTATTCACCGAGATCACCTGCTCGACCGCAAAGCGGCTCAAATACGCCGGGCCGCCCGCCTTGAAGCCGGTGCCGGACATGCCGGAGCCACCGAAGGGCTGCGTGCCGACGACGGCGCCGATCATGTTGCGGTTCACATAGATATTGCCCGTGTCGAGCGCTTCGGTGACGGTGCGGATGGTCGCTTCGATGCGGCTGTGCACGCCAAGTGTGAGGCCGTAACCGGTGGCGGCAATCGAGCCGATGACCTGGTCCAGCGCCTTGGCCTTCCAGCGCACGACATGCAGCACGGGACCGAAGATTTCCCTGGTCAGCGCCTCCGGACGATCGAGCTCGATGATATGCGGAGCGAAGAAGTTGCCGGTCGCCGGCACCTTGCCGGCATAACGCACCTTCTGGGTCCGCTTCATGTCGGCGACATGGCCCTCCAGCATCGCCTTCTGCTTCTCGTCGATGACGGGGCCGATATCGGTGGTGATGTCGAGCGGGTTGCCGAGATTGAGTTCGCGGGCAGCACCCTCGATCATCTCCAGCATGCCATCGGCAATGTCTTCCTGCAGATAGAGGATGCGCAGCGCCGAGCAGCGCTGGCCGGCCGAGCGGAAGGCGGACATGACGACATCGTCGGCCACCTGTTCGGCAAGCGCGGTCGCATCGACGATCATCGCGTTCATGCCGCCGGTTTCGGCAATCAGCGGCACGATCGGGCCGTTCTTGGCGGCAAGCGTGCGGTTGATCGCCTGGGCCGTCGCCGTCGAGCCGGTAAAGGCGATGCCGGCAAGCTGCGGATGCGCGGCAATGGCAGCGCCGACGTCGCCGGCTCCGGGCAGCAGCATCAGCACATCCTCGGGCACGCCCGCCTGATGGAAGAGCTTGACGGCTTCAAAGGCGATCAGCGGCGTCTGGGGTGCCGGCTTGGCGACCACGGCATTGCCGGCGACAAGTGCTGCCGAGACCTGGCCGAGGAAGATCGCCAGCGGGAAATTCCACGGCGAGATGCAGGCAAACACACCGCGCCCACGCCAGGAGAGACGGTTGAGCTCACCGGTCGGGCCGGGCATGACTTCCGCTTCGCCGAACTGCTTGCGGGCCTGAACGGCGTAGTAGCGGCAGAAATCGACGGCCTCGCGGATTTCGGCAACACCATCGTCCAGTGTCTTGCCGGCCTCGAGCGCCAGAAGCGCAAGCAACCGGTCGCGATCGGCCTCAAGCAGGTCCGCAAGCTTGTCGAGGGTGGTTGCGCGCTCCTCGACGGAAAGCCGCGACCAGCGGGCAAAGCCCTGGCGACCGGCGGCAAAGGCCCTGTTGACATCGGCGGGTGTCGCGTTGCGCACGGTGCCGACCTTGCGGGAACGATCGGCGGGCGACAACACGGCCTCCTCGCTGGTGGCGCCGCTTGCACCCGGCACCAGCGGACGGGCCGCGATCTCCGAGAAGGGAACGGAAAGGCGCGTCATCAGCCTTTCGAGATTGTCACGATGGCCGAATTCGAAGCCGGCGCTGTTCTTGCGGTCGCCGTAAAGACCCAAGGGCATCGGGATCTGGCTGTGGCGGGCGCTCTGGCCATTGCCAAGGCCGAGCTTTTCGGTCGGCCGCTCCAGAAGGGCCGTGACCGGAATGTTTTTGTCACCGGCAACAGCGACGAAGGACGAGTTCGCGCCGTTTTCGAGCAGACGGCGAACGAGATAGGCGAGCAGATCGCGATAGCCGCCGACAGGTGCATAGATGCGGCAGGCGATGCGGTCATTGCCCGAGAGCAGCGTGTCATAGAGAGCCTCGCCCATACCATGCAACCGCTGGAATTCGAAGCCGGAGCGATCGGCACCGGCAAGCTCGATGATCGTCGAGACGGTGAGCGCATTGTGGGTGGCAAATTGCGGGAAGATGCGAGCGCGCTTTTCCATGAGCTTGGCCGCGCAATGCAGGTAGGACAGGTCGGTTGCCTGCTTGCGGGTCCAGACGGGATAGTCGTCAAGGCCGCGCTCCTGGGCGCGCTTCACTTCCGTATCCCAATAGGCGCCCTTGACGAGACGCACCATCATGCGGCGACCATATTGCTGGCAGAGGCTGTCGATATAGTCGATCACCTGCGGCGCGCGCTTCTGATAGGCCTGGATGGCAAGCCCGAACCCGTCCCAGCCTGCGAGCGACGGATCGGCGAACACGGCAGCGATCACATCGAGCGAGAGTTCGAGACGGTCGGCCTCCTCCGCATCGACGGTGAAATTGAGCTGATGCGCCTTGGCCATCTGCGCGAGCTTCAGGAGATCCGGCACCAGTTCGCGCATCACCCGGTCACGATGGGTCGCGAGATAACGCGGATGCAGCGCCGACAGCTTGACCGAGATGCCCATGCGGTTCGGTAACTGCTGGCTCTTGCCGAACTTGCCCATATGCGCGCCAATCGCCTCGATGGCGCTGGCATAGGACTGAAAGTAGCGCTTGGCGTCTTCGGCGGTGCGGGCGCCCTCGCCCAGCATGTCGAAGGAGTGGCGATAACCGCGCTCTTCGCTTTTGGCCGCACGCGACAGCGCGTCCTTGATCGTTTCACCCAGCACGAAGTGATGGCCGAGGAAGCGCATCGCCTGCTTGGTGGCCGAGCGGACGGTCGGCAGGCCGAGGCGCTTCACGAGACCACGCATGACACCCTCAGGCGTCTCGCCCGGACGGATCACGCGGGCAGACAGACCGAGCGCCCAGGCAGAGGCCGATACGAACCAGCTGTCGCCATGCGCCTCGTGTTCGCTCCAGCCGCCCTCCTTCAGCTTGTCCTCGATCAGGCGATCCTGGGTCAGCGCATCCGGCACGCGCAAGAGAGCTTCGGCGAGCACCATCAGAGCCAGACCTTCGCGGGTCGAAAGCCCGTATTCGCGCAGGAAATCTTCCACGCCGCCGATCGAACCCGAGTTGTCTCTGATGGCCTCGATATAGGTGGTGGCGCGGCGGTCGATGGCGCCATTCTGGCTTTCCGACAGCGACAGGCGCGAGGCGAAATGGCGGATCAACTGGTCGTCGTCGCCGGCATAGGGGGCTTCGAAGCGCGGAAAATCTGTCATGGCTGCCTTGATCATTGTCACCTCCGTGTTATTGGCAACATATCTGCGTATTTGCCGGATTTCCCACTATTCTTCAGTCACTTTTCTGGCATATTCACTACAGGAGTGGAGTTTCGTAGAGAATGAGCAAGGAACTGGACCGTCTCGACCGCAAGATCCTCCGCGCCTTGCAGGCAGAGGGGCGGTTGACCAACATCGAACTCGCCGAACGGGTGAACCTATCACCGACCGCGACGGCCGAACGCGTGCGCCGTCTGACGCGCGAAGGCTACATCACCGGCTATATGGCGATGCTCTCACCGCAGAAGCTTGGCCGCAACCTTCTGGTGTTCATCGAGGTGAAGCTGGACCGCACGACGGCGGATGTCTTCGACACCTTCGCCGCCGCCGTGAAGCGCTCGGACGACGTCATGGAATGCCATATGGTGGCGGGCGGTTTCGACTATCTTGTCAAGGCGCGCGTGGCCGGCATGGAAGCCTATCGGCAATTCCTGTCGGAAGTGATTCTGCCCCTGCCCGGCGTGCGCGAAACCCACACCTACGCCGTGATGGAAGAGGTCAAGGCGGGCTCCGCTCTGCCCGTATAAAGATCAATATAACAGGCAGATGCTATTTTGATTGGCATCAGTCAGAAATTAGTCATATTAATGGTGATATCCCCCGAAAAACTGCTAGCTTTTCGGCCGGACTGATATATTGGTCAGAAACTTCCCAATAGTTGTCAACTTTCGAAATTGATAAAATGTTGCCAGAACGACAGACACTCTTGAGCCAGGATATTGAGAGTTGTCAGAACCGTACGGAATTGATGGAAAGTTGGTCACGGGCAGCGCGTGAATACGGCCTCAACTATGTGACCCTGGCGGCAGCGCCGACAAACCAGGACAAGCTCATTGGCCCTATCGTCCGCGAAAGCACCCTGCCCGCCGAGTATTGTCGCGAATTCGATCGGCATGAATTTCTCCGCTACTGCCCGACGATCCCGCATATCAGCCGCTCGATCATGCACCATGCCTGGACGATCGGACCGGACGGATCCACCCCGAGCTTTGATTGCCCGCCGGAATTTGCGGCGCTGATGCGCAAGTACCGGCTGATCTCCGGCGTCTTGTTCTCGATGAACTCCGTGGACGGCAGCCGTTTCGTGGTCCGTTATGACGGTGATCGCGGCCCCCTCGTCATGCCAGAAATCAACGAACTGTCGATGCTGAGCATTCAGGCCTTCGACGTGTTCGACCGCCTCCGGCGCACCACGAGCAGCACCAGCGTCCTCTCGGCGCGCGAACTTGAGGTGGTCCGCTGGACGGCGCAGGGCAAGACCTCGCTCGAAATCGGCCAGATCCTGTCGCTCTCCGATCATACCGTGAATGCCTATATGACCAATGCCATCCGCAAGCTCGACTGCGTTAACCGCACCCAGCTGGTCGCCAAGGCGATCCGGATGAAGATCATCAGCTGAGGCAGAAGCCGTCAGTACATGGTCTGCCGGTAGGCAGCTTCGAGGTTCTCGTCCATCTGCGCGATGATCTCCGGATCGCTGGGCGCGCCGCTGGTATCCTCCAGAATCATCTGGACGAGTGACGGCATAGCGTTGCGCTGCTGCCTGTGGTCGGGGTCCCAGAGATGCGAACGCCGGAAGGCCTTCGCGCAATGCAGGAAGACTTCATCGATATCGACGACGATCGCCAGCCTCGGCACCTTGTTGTCGACGGCCATGCTGGCCAGGATATCCGGCTGCGTTGTGAGCGACGCACGCCCGTTGAGCCTGAGCGTCTCGTCATAGCCGGGGATCAGAAAGAGCAGCCCGACGGCGGGGTTGGCGACAATGTTGTCGAGCGTGTCGAGCCGGTTGTTGCCTGGCCTGTCTGGAATTGCAACGCGGCCCGCATCAAGGATGCGCACAAAGCCCGGCGCATCGCCGCGCGGGCTGACATCGGCTCGCCCACCCCTGCCCTGGGTGCCGATGCAAAGAAAAGGCGACCGCTGGATGAAGGCCCGCGCATTCGGCCCGAGGGTCTGACGTTCTTTCTTCACGGCGAGATCATGCGCCGGAGCATAGAGGCTGCGCAGCGCCGCCTCGTCGGTGACGAGATACTCCGGCTTGATTTCAAATGTTGACATGGCACGTCGCCTCCCTGCGCGAACCGCGGCTGCGCACCTGAACTCCGGGGCACAGCAGAATGAGGTACGTACCTCATGTAGCAGTTTTAGCGCTTTGCGGAGCCGCTGGCAAGCTCACCGATTCCAGGGAGGACAAGGCGGCGGGCGAGACCGATTTGAACGCCCGACACCTCGACGGCGGCAGGCGTTCAGATGCTTTGAAAATCAACGATCGAGGATGGCGCGGATTTCCACCATGTTGGAGCGGACGCGCAGGATGTAGAAGCCCATGGTCGCCAGATGCGTCGGCATGATCCAGCCGTCCTCGCGACCGTTCGAGATGATCGCCGGCTGGATCCGCAGCGAGGCCTGCAGCTGACGCTCGAGCTCGGTCCAGATGGCCGTCAGGTTGCGCTCGCGAATGACGTCGCCGAAATCGGCGCGGGTCGCTTGCAGGATGGCGTACTGCGCATAGAGCTGCCCATAGGCGAACCAGAAGCGGTCATCGGCGCGCGTATCGAACCAGCCGGCATTGAACTCTTCCGAACGGCGGCGAAGGATGTCGGACGTATTGCCGAGGTCACTCGCCATGCCATCGAGCAGCTGCAGCAGGTTGTCGGAACGCGTGTCGAAGACGGCCTCGCAATTGGCAAGCGAGGTGTTGAAGCGGTTCCAGCTTTCCACGGCCGCCCGGTAGTAGCTCGGCGTCGGCGTCTTGAAGCCGAAGGGGTCGGTGCCGAAATACCAGGTGCCCTCGTCGAACTGGATATTGCCGCGCGCATCCTGCAGATCGTTGTTGATGCCCGACGTGCCGCGCACGCGGCCGAGATTGTCGGCGAGCTGGATGGCGGTTCGGCGCACCACCTGGTTCACCCCGCGCTGGAAGGAAGCCTTGTTGTCCATGAACGGGGTGTTGTCCCAGTCGAGCCCGAAGAGACCGAGCTTGTAGAGGAGCGTCGACGAGACCCAGGCGTTCTGGTTGACGTTCTGGTCGGTCAGCGCCGCACTCATCATCACGACCGCCGAATCCTGGCAGCGATTAGCCTGATCCGGGAGCGCCGCACCGGCGGGCACCGTGCGCTCCTCAAACTTGTATGCCTGGGCAAAGGCCGGGTCGAAGGCGTACCAGACCTGCGTGCGATAGAGGAACTGGCCATAGAACAGGATGAGCAGCACCAGCACGGCAAGGATCGGCCCCTTGATGATCCAGCTGCGGTCGCGGTACCAGCCATGCGCCGCGAGAAACGGCCAGAGCAGCCAGGCGACCACCATGCCGATGCCGCGGCCAATGGCGGCAAAGACGCGTTGGAAGAACGCGATGATCGGGTCAAGCATGGTCATCTCCTAGTCCATAGAGGCGTTTGCGGAAGGCGGCCTTGTCCTTCAGATAAGTGTCGGACAGGCGGGATACAACATAGTCGCGATAGGCTTCCGGATAACGCTCATAGGCGCGGTAGAAGCCCTGCTTGTCGAAGACAAAGCGCGAGACGAAATCCTCGGGCGTTAGATGGGCGATCAGCCGGTTCGTCAGCCACTGGTCGGGATGATCAGGCTCGGCCCGCACAAGCCAGAGGCGCAGCTTGGGGTCGATATCCGCCATCCTCAGATTGCCGGTACGCGAAAGCGTCCTCAGCGCTTCCTGCAGCAGCGGATAGACGCCACGTTCGGCGATCGCCTTGGCATTCCGGTGCAGGAAGGTCTGCATCCAGACGGCGTCGATGCGGCTGAGATCCGGCACGGGATCGAGCGTTGCGGCAACGGACAGCAGCGCCATTTCCAGCCGATGGGCAAACAGGCCCGAGCTTTCCACCCAGCTGGCCCGCGGCAGTTCAAGCCGGCCGGTGCGCGCCAGAAAGTCCGCGACCTGAGCGGTGTCGTCGATCGAGATGTAGCTCACCTGCCAGGGCCGCGACCGGCGGAAACCGGGGGCCTCGGGATCGCAGATCACGGTGGTGATTTTCTCATCGACGAAGACGAAGACACCGCCGAAATGATCGGCCCAGAAGGCATCGTGGCGAAACACGAGTTTATCAGGCACCAGCGTGTTCTGGCGGATGTCGCCGGTCTCTTTGGCGAGCGCCACCATCCGCTCCAGCATCGCGTCGTCGCGCCAGGCATCCTGGCTCGTCACCAGCGCGTCGCAAAGCTGCCGCAGCTGCCCCGCCTTGCCGAGCAGGTCTTCCGCCGACAGAACCTTGAACTTCACCTCGTTGATCGACAAGAGGTCATCAAGCGTCTTCACCTCGGAGACACTGTCCTCGATCTCGCCATAGAGCGTGTCCTTCAGCGTGATCGCGTGGATCGCCCGCGCATTGGCCGAATAGAACTCGTGCATCAGGCCGGCGGTGTTGGAAAAGCTCGTATGCACGACCGGCAGACTGTCCTGCTCGGGCGTGAGAATGATGAAACGCCGGTTGACCTTCAGCGGATCGAGATAATCGGGATCGCCAAGCTCTTGCGCCACCTGCGGCGAAAATCCGGTGATGTCGATGTCGAATTCGGTGAGCTTGGTGGCCGGCAGACCGAAGGCAGCCAGCGCCTTGTTGTAGCGGGTAATCAGATGCGGCTCGCGGATGGAGAGCAGTCGGCCATAGATGAGCTCGGCTTCGAGGAGGCGGTTCATGCGGTATCTGCGACCTTCCTGTCCTCGTGCCGCCAGTAAAGGTCATCGAGGTCGAGCTTCAAGACATCGGCGATAGCCTTCAACGTAGCGACACTGCCATCCTTCTTGCCGGTTTCGATCTCCGACAGATAAGCGGTGCTGATTCCGGCAGCGGCGGCAAGATCCTTAGCCGCCATGCCCCGAAAATCTCGCCAGACACGGATCGGGCTTTCGCCTTCACTCATGCGGTTGACATACTCGGCAGGGATAAGTTCTTCCTCGCCGGCAGCAAGCTTGCGTTCGAAATCCGCAATCGTGAGACTGTCTTCCAAATCCTCGATGCGCTGGATCAGCGCTTCGTAGTCCTTGCGGCTGAGCACGATCATCTCTTCGCCATCCGGCGCCGTGAATGATGATGCGATCGTCATCAAAGTTCTCCCTCATAGGCTTCACCGCGTGCGGCGACACGCACAACATCAACGACGGTTCCGTCTTCGCGAAAGATCACCCGCCAATCACCGATCCGAAGGCGGTGATAGCGGCTGTCACGCAGCTTCTTGACGTTGTTGGCCAGCGAAGCCGGGTTATCGGCATACTGCTGGACCTTAGCCCGAATACGCCGCGCCTCATTCGCGGGCATTCGGTTCAACGTCCGAATGGCATCCTTGCTGTAAACAACGCGCCGCACATCCTAATCCTCAACCCCGATCCCGACAACCAAATTCGCTGATAGCGAATTCACCAACTCCCCTCCCCCTTCATCTTCTCGATCTCGCCAATCGCGCGCTCACGCTGGCGCTCGCGGCGGATGATCTCCGTCACGGCTGCATCATTAGACTTGTCGGCGTAGCGGAATTCGCTGTCGGCGTAGCGGTTGATCTCTTGGCAGATCATCTCCATGGTCACGGGACCACGCAGCTCCGCGATCATCGCCTTCTTCTCGTCGTAGCTCTTGTGAACGAAAGCGTCAGGCTTCTCGAACCATGCGTCGGGCAGCTCGACATCCATCGCCCGCATCTTGATCGCATCGGTGATGTTCTTGATGGCGCGGCCGGTGAAGCGCGGTTCGGCGAGCTTGATGGCATGCAGATAGGCGCCGACATCGGCCAGAGTTTCAATCTTGCCCTCGGCCTTTTCGTAGCGTTCCCAGACCGCCACGAGCCCGTCTTCCTTCGGGCGGTCATGCTCGCCATAGGAGCGGCTGACGGCCTTCTTGATTTCCTGGCCGGCAAAGAGCTGGTGTTCGCCAAGCGGAATGGAGTGGTTCTTGCCGACGAGCAGCGAGAAGATGTCGATATAGTCCTCTCGGGTCTGGGGGCCGTCGACCAGCCAGCGGGCGCCGGCGCGCTGGCGCAGCGCATCGTCGACATTCTCGGGATAGTTGGAGAACATGCCGAAGGTGGCATTGCCCCTGACCACCGTCGAGGCACCCGCGAAACTTTCCATCAGCACCGCCGTCACCTCATGCTGACCCGCCGAGGCCCGGTCGTCCGAGCGCTTGGCGGTCACCTGGTCGACATCATCGATGGTGCCGAAGCCGATGACGCGCGGGTTGAGCACGTTGTTGACGAAGGCTTTGCAATTCTGGCCCGACTTGCCCTGATAGGACGAGATCTGGTCGACGCCGAAATTCTCGTAATGGAAGGCATAGCCCGCCATCTTGCAGTAGTCGTTCAAGAGACCCGCCAGCATCTGGATCAGGATCGTCTTGCCCGTACCCGGCATGCCGTCGCCGATGAAGGTGAAGAGGAAGCCGCCGAGATCGACGAAAGGGTTCATCTGCCGGTCGAAGTCATAGGCCATCAGCATCTTGGCGAGCTTCAGCGCCTGGTACTTGGCGATGTGGTTGCCGATGATCTCTTCCGGCTTCTTGAAGCTCATCGACAGCGGCTTCGACTTTACGCCCGGCACCGCGTCAAAACCGTCGAGCGTGAAATCGTCCTGATCGACGCGGATATGGGCGTTTTCGAAGACACCGAGATGTTCAAAGCGCGCCTTGCGGGTGAGAAGCCCGTCAAGCGCGAGGTCAGCCAGACCACGCACCCGGCCGATCAGCGTCGCATCGTCACCCGCCCCCTGCACCGCCGTATCGATCCCCGCGACCATGCTCTTCAGGGCATCCTGGGGCGTATCGAAGAGGAAATCCGGCTCGCGGATGCCGTCCAGCTGCTCGCCCTCGCCCGCGACCGTGGACTTGAGGTAGGCGGCAAATGCAAAGGCCGCGACATAGGCCTGGGAAGCAAGCAGCGCCTTGAAGCGGGCGGCCTCTTCGCCCTGCAGCGGCGCGCTGATGTTTCGGGCCTGAAGCGGCTCGAGCTCGCTCTGCCGGGCAAAGACATCTGATATGGCAAGCGCCACCTGCGCGCCGCGCCTGACGCGGTAAAGCACAGTATGCTGGGCCGGTGTCAGAAGCGGATCGGCAGAACCGGTCGCCTGGATGGTCTTCGTGAGTTCGATCTCGCGGGTGCGGCGCACAGAGCCCGTCGAGACGGTCGAGACGAACCGCCGCCCGGTTCCGGCAATCGGCGTGCCCGAGGCGCCCTCGCCCTGGTCGAGCACGACGACACGCGTCACCAGTCCCTGGGCGACCGCCAGATGTTTGGCGATGTCTTCTTCTCTGAGCGTCGTCAGCCCTGCCGTCAGTTCGCTCATGCCTTTAGACCTCGCTCACAATCTGGTTTCCGGAAATCACATGCACCTTGAAATTGCCGAAGATCGCCTTGACCTCGTTCGCCGCATAAAGCGCCTGATAGGCATCATGCGGCACGAGCGCATGCTTCTCATAGGTCGAGACGCCCATGCGCGCGGCTTCGAGATCATGGGTCTCGATATGGAATTCCTGGGTCGCCGGCGTCGAGGAGAAAAAGCCCTTCACCGCCGGCTGCTCGCGCTTGGAAAACACCTCCTGCACCGTCCAGGTCATCACCCAGGCGTTTTCCGGCTTGCGCACCCGGTCGAGGATCTCGGTCACCCGCCCGGAATTCTCCGTAAGGCCGGTGGAGTAGAGCGGGCCCAGCACGACGCGCCGCACCGACTTCGGATGCAGCGTCGGGAAATCGCGGTCCATATTGGTCGCGATCGTGGCCGGCGTGAGCGAAAAGGCGGAGTTCTTGGCGCAGAAATCGTCGAAGCTGCGCGCGAGCTCCGGATTGAGCAGACCGCCGACCGGAAGCGGGATATCGACGTCACCGTTGAGCTTGCCGTCGTCGGTCACCAGGATCTTCGTGACATTCTCCGAGGAATCCTCGATCGTCGCCAGATAGATCATCGGCAGCGTGCTGACACCGTCGAAGGCCGCCCAACTCACCAGATAGGAGGGCCGTTTCGACTGCGGATTGACGCTGACGGCAACGGTGGTCGGCAGGACGAAGGGAGAAAAGATCTCGCCGGCGCCCACCTGTTCGAGATAAAGCCGCTCGGCGATCTGCTGCTGCAGGGCTGCCGGAAACTCCTTCTGCCGCAGGATGAAGTCGACCATCTCCGCGCGCAGCTTCGCAACTGCCGGAATGGTCGATAGCCGCGCCTCCGCACCCGCCCGGTCGTTCTCCAGTTCCAGCACGTTCTGAAAGACCGGAAAACCACTCTCGGCCCTGGCGATCTTGAACTGGCCGGAAAAGCCGATCCGGTTCTGCCAGGAGGTGAAGGAATTCCGCAGCCGGTCGAGATAAGGCAGCATGTAGAGCGTCGGCGGGCCGGTGTCGCCGAAACGGCGATCGGACTGGCCGAAGAAGCGTTCGAGTCCGGCCAGTGCCGCGGCCATGGTGGTAAAGTAGTGCGACACGGCACTGTTGCGATCGACGACGTTCATGCCCCTCCCCAATCAAAGCGTCAGCGCACCGTAAGCATGAAACGCAGCCCGAAGGCCGCGTTCCCGCATCCGGCAAGCTCAGGGCTTCACGTAGTTGGCGGCATTGTGCTTGTCGAGAACCGCCTGGAAACGCCGGGCAAAGGCCTCGTCGGCGAGCTTCTTGCGGCGCTGGATGTCCTGCGTCGACAGCATGTTCTTCTCATGCAGTTCAAGGAGATCGCCGATATGCCGCTGGGCGGCCGCCCCGATGCCGGCCATGGTTTCTTCCGCAGCCGTATCGACCTGCGAGCCAAGCGTATTGATCCGGTGCGCGACTTCCTGCTGGGCAGCCGTCTTCAGCGAATCCTCGAGCGCCTTGTAAAGCACGATGCGCTGCTCGGTATCGATGGTCAGCTTGTTGATCAGCGTGTTCTGCGCCGCAATCTGGTTGTTGAGGCTATCCACGAAGGTCTGGAACATCGAGGTGTAGCGTTCCAGCGTCTGGCTCTCGGCGAGCAGTTCCTGCTCGCGTGCCTGGGCCTGATTGTAGTCGGTGGCAAGCTTCGAGCGCTCCGCTTCGAGCTCCGTGCGCTCCGAGGTATCGGTCGAGGCTGCAATCTTGTTCTCGATGTCGAGCAGGGCCGGGTTGAGCGTCTCGATCGTCTTCTGGGTTTCTTCGAGATTGGCAATCGTCTGCTTGCGCCGCTCAATCACCTGCACGAGGCTCGCCTCGGAGGTCTTGTAGCGCTCTTCGAGCACCGTCTTCTGTTCCTTGAGGATGCCGACAATGCTGTCGGACTTGGCGAGCAGTTCCTGCAGATTGCCGGCAAGCGACATGTTGCGCACGCGCTCGGTGCGCATGCGCTGCGCCTTCTGCTTGGAAAAGATACCGATGAACTTTTCCATGCCGGAAAAGCTCTTCATGCTCTCGAACTCGGCGCCGAAGACATTGGTCGCATCTTCCAGCCCGATGATCAGGTCGGCAATATTCGCCTCCATCACCTTCTGCTGGTTGAGGACATCCGAGATTCTGGCGTTCTCGATATCGAAATTCTGGCCGGTCAGCTTGGAATCGCTCTTGGCCAGCGTATCCAGCACAACGCCGGATTGCTCGATCTTGCCGCGCATGTCGGACACGATCTTGCGGGTCTTCTCGATTTCGCTGTCGAAGGATTGTAACGTCGCCATGTTTTCTCCCTGTCCCTCTTTCCGGCGGCGCGCCGGTTTTCTGCCACCATAGCGGGTTTCCCGGTGCGGGAAAGTATCGCATCGCACAATATGGAAGCGGTCACCTCCGATATGGATGGCCTCAGCCGCCACACAAGAGGCGCTAACAGAGAAATGCGACAGCCGCGAAACGGCTGCCGCACTGATGAGCCGCGAGAAGTTTACTGGCCGCCTGCGGCCGGGTCCTTCAGATAGGCGATGACATTGGCGATATCATCGTCCTTCTTCAGGCCGACAAACGCCATCTTGGTCCCCTTCACCAGGGCTTTCGGGGCCTTGAGATATTCGGTCAGAAGGGCGTCATCCCAGACCTTGCCCTGGCCGAAATCAGTCATGGCCTTCGAATATTTGTAATCGGCAACCGACGCGACCGGACGACCGACGACACCCTGCAAGGTCGGGCCGACCTTGTTCTTGGCCTCGGTGGCGATGTGGCAGGCGGAACAGACCTTGAAGGTCTTGGCACCGGCGACCGGATCGCCAGCTGCGAATGCTGGAAGCGGAGCGGCGGCGGCCGCAAGTATCAAAAGCAAGGAAGACGGCTTCATGGAAACTCCTTGGTCCATAGAACGGCGCCAGCGCGTCGCATACGCATGGCAGCACCAATTCGCATGACGCGCAATCAAATGCTTTGACGGCCATCAAAATCATTCGCTTTTTTTGAGTGACCGGAGTTGCCTGCGCAGAAAGGCATCGAGGTCGCAAACAGGGCCGGTGCTGCGACGCAAACGCGCGGGCATCCTTGCAATTCTCCGGTATTGAATGTTGACTTGGGAACATCAATAAAAACCGGGAGCCTGCCAATGACGTATCTCAACTCTTGTCGCCGTACACTTGTGGCCGCCGTTTCGCTGTTCGCGGTGACCGCGATGCCGCTTTCCGCTGCCGAGGCCGAAAGCTGCTCGACCGTCCGCTTCTCCGATGTCGGCTGGACCGACATCACCGCCACCACCGCCACGGCCTCCGTCATTCTGAAGGCTCTCGGTTACGAGCCGACGACCACGGTTCTCTCCGTCCCGGTCACCTACTCGTCGCTGAAGAACAAGGACATCGACGTCTTCCTCGGCAACTGGATGCCGACCATGGAAGCCGACATTGCGCCCTATCGCGAAGACAAGTCGGTCGAAATCTTCGGACCAAACCTCGAAGGCGCGAAGTACACGCTTGCCACCAATGCCAAGGGTGCCGAACTCGGCATCAAGGACTTCGCCGACATCGCCAAGCACAAGGATGCGCTGGAAGGCAAGATCTACGGCATCGAGCCGGGCAATGACGGCAACCGTCTGATCCTCGACATGATCGACGCCAACAAGTTCGAGCTCGGCGAGTTCGAAGTCGTCGAATCCTCCGAACAGGGCATGCTGGCCCAGGTCGCCCGCGCAGAGAAGGACGGCACGCCGGTCGTCTTCCTCGGTTGGGAACCGCATCCGATGAACGCCAACTTCAAGCTGACCTATCTGTCGGGCGGCGATGAAGTCTTTGGCCCGAACTTCGGCGGCGCAACCATCTTCACCAACACCCGCGCCGGCTACACGACCGAGTGCCCGAATGTCGGCAAGTTCGTGACCAACCTCAAGTTCTCGCTCCAGATGGAGAACGAGATCATGGGCAAGATCCTCAACGACGGCCAGGATGCAGAAGCAGCCGCCTCCGAATGGCTGAAGGCCAATCCTTCCGCCATCGAGCCCTGGCTTGCCGGCGTGACCACCAAGGACGGTGGCGACGCGCTTGCGGCCGTCAAGACGGCCCTGGGTCTCTGATCCCTGTCCATCGATAGTGGAACCGCGCGACCGGGAGGGGGAACCGGTCGCGCGGCCTCCCAGGCATTGAACCTGTGGCTATTCGGGGACGAAAATGGAATTTCTCACAGACTACAAGCTGCCCATCGGGCCCTGGTCCAAGAGCTTCGTGGACTGGCTGACAGCCAATCTCGATTTTGTCTTTGACCTCATCGCGACCATACTGAGCGCTTCGATCAACGCCATGCTCTTCGTTCTCCAGGCGCCCTTTCTCAAGGGCACCGCGCTCGAAGACTTCTATCCGTTGATCATGATAGCGCTGTTTTCCCTGATCGCCTGGCTGATGCGCCGCTCGATCGGCGTGGTCGTCTTCACCTTCCTCGGCCTGATCCTGATCTACAATCAGGGCTACTGGAAGGAGACGATGGAGACACTGGCGCTCGTGCTTGCCTCGACCGGTGTGTGCATGGTCATCGGCGTGCCGATCGGCATCGCCTGTGCGCGGCGCCCCTGGCTCTATGCTGCCGTGCGACCCGTGCTCGACCTGATGCAGACGATCCCGACCTTCGTTTACCTGATCCCGGCGCTGATCCTCTTCGGCCTCGGCATGGTGCCCGGCCTGATCGCAACCGTGATCTTCGCGATCGCCGCCCCGATCCGCCTGACACGCCTCGGCATCATCTCCACGCCGCCGTCGCTGGTGGAAGCCGCAGTTGCCTTCGGCGCAACACCGATGCAGGTGCTGCGCAAGGTCGAGCTGCCCTTTGCCATGCCACAGATCATGGCGGGCCTGACCCAGACCATCATGCTCTCGCTGTCGATGGTCGTCATCGCCGCCCTCGTCGGCGCAAGCGGCCTCGGCGTGCCCGTGGTTCGTGCGCTCAACACCGTCAACATCGCCCGCGGGTTCGAGGCAGGCCTCTGCATCGTTATCCTCGCGATCATCCTCGACCGCATCTTCCGCATTCCCGGAGAAGACTCATGACCGACGCCGTCATCTTCGACAATGTCGACATCGTCTTCGGCGATGATCCGCAACGCGCCCTCGACCTCGTCGACCAGGGCAAGACCCGCGACGAGATCGGCGCCGCAACCGGCCTGGTGCTCGGCGTGGCCGGCGCCTCGCTGGCGGTCAAGGAAGGCGAGATCCTGGTGCTGATGGGGCTCTCCGGATCGGGCAAGTCGACGCTTCTGCGCGCCGTCAATGCGCTCGCCCCCGTGGTGCGCGGCAATGTCAGCGTCCGCACCGAAACCGGCTATGTCGATCCCTACAAGGCCTCCGCGCAGGTGCTGCGCGATCTGCGCATGCATACGGTCTCGATGGTCTTCCAGCAGTTCGGCCTCCTGCCCTGGCGCACGTTGGCGGAAAATGTCGGCTTCGGTCTCGAACTGGCCGGCGTCCCGGAAGCCGAGCGCAAGCAGACGGTCGCGGCCCAGCTTGAACTGGTCAACCTGTCGAAATGGGCGGACCGCAAGGTCAACGAACTCTCCGGCGGTATGCAGCAGCGTGTCGGCCTTGCCCGCGCCTTTGCCACCGGTGCGCCGATTCTGCTGATGGACGAACCCTTCTCGGCGCTCGACCCGCTGATCCGCACCCGCCTGCAGGACGAGTTGCTGGAGTTCCAGGCGCGGCTGAAGAAGACCATTCTGTTCGTCAGCCACGACCTCGACGAGGCCTTCCGCATCGGCAACCGCATCGCCATCATGGAAGGCGGCCGGATCATCCAGTGCGGCACGCCGCAGGAGATCGTCCAGAACCCGACCAACCAGTATGTTGCGGATTTCGTGCAGAACATGAACCCGATCAACATGTTGGTGGCGTCCGACGTGATGCGGGCCGGGGTCACCGGCGAGCAGGGCCAGGTAACGGGCACCACGGCTCCGGGCACGCCGCTGGTCGACATCCTCGACGCCCTGTCGCGTCAGCCCGGCACGATCGGGGTCGTTGACAACGGCACCGTGATCGGCACGATCGACGCTCAGGATGTGGTGAGCGGTCTGACCAAACACCGCCGCAAGGCGTGAAAAGCCCTGCCCCGCATCGCCAAATGATCGATGCGGGAGACGGCCATGAACGACAAACCCCAGGTGATTCGGGACACGGATGACGATGCGCGCCGTCAGGCGCGCATTTTGCTGCGCGGTGCCCGCTTCGCCGCGATCGGCGTGCTTGATCCGGAGACCGGCTTTCCCTTTGTCAGCCGCGTCCTTCTGGGCATGGACAGCGACGGCGCGGCTGTCATCCTCGTCTCCAACCTGTCAGCCCACACGACCGCCCTGCTCGCCGATCCCCGCGCTTCGCTGCTGACGGGCGAGCCTGGAAAGGGCGACCCGCTCGCCCATCCCCGCCTCACGCTGCAATGCACGGCCGAAAACGTGGAGCGCGACAGCGACACGCATATCCGGCTTCGCGCCCGCTTCCTTGCCCGTCATCCGAAATCGCAGCTTTACATCGACTTCCCCGACTTCCGCTTCTTCAGGCTGAGGCCGGAGCGGGCAAGCCTCAATGGCGGCTTCGGCCGTGCCTATCATTTGGGCAGCGACGACTTCCTTATCCCGAAAATCAATGATGATTTGTTTGGGGGCGTTGACGAGCTACTGCGAGAATTAGGGGGTAAGCATCCCGATCTCGGGGAGCGCATCGCTATGAAATTTCACAACGCCCCGGAAGGCGACTGGCGCATCACATCGGTGGATGCGCACGGTTTGGAGTTGATTTACAAGGATATTTTGATCCGGCACGAATTTGTGACGCCCATCACAAATTTGCAAGAATTGCTATTAGAGTTACCTAAATCAGTATACCCAGTACCTTAAATTTAGGCATATACAATTTTGATGATGCTGGTAGAGTTTAGGCTCCAGTTAAGTGATGGATTTTTCAACGACTGCCACTCCCCCCAAGGGCGATCGACCAAGGAAAGTTGAACTAAGATGAAAACGAAAGCTTTGTCCGAACAATCGACTGTCGCAGCCGGCTTGCTATCCGCCATGGCAAATCCGAAGCGGCTGATGATCCTCTGCAGCCTCGTTGAGGGTGAGGTTCCGGTCGGTGTTCTGGCGACCCAGGTTGGCCTGAGCCAGTCGGCTCTGTCGCAGCACCTCTCCAAGCTTCGCGCCCAGAAGCTGGTCAAGACCCGCCGCGACGCGCAGACCATCTATTACTCCTCGACGTCGGAATCGGTGATCAAGATCCTCTCCACCCTGGAAAGCATCTATTGCACCCCGGCTGCGAGCAAGACCGCCGCCTGATGACAGCGCTGCCAGATGCGGGCCGATCGACGGTGGGAGGCGTTCGGTTCGGGACTAGCTTCTGCGTGTGAACAGTCTGGCGTTTCGAATTTCAATTGCCCCGGCCGGCATTCGCCGCCGGGGTTTGCGCATGACAGTCTGAGGCTGACATCACAGCACCGCATCCAGGCGACAGCTGCGCCCTTCCATCACCCGAATTCAGCGATCCATGACCTTTGTTGATGCCACCCTGCGGGTGGCTTGACCGGGCTTCGCGCCCTGCTAACGTGACGGCGCAATCAACGGATTTCGGCCTTTGCAGCCGATATCAGGGAGAATGGCCGCCCGCGAGCAAAGGGCCATGGAGAACACGATGTCTAACCGCCTGAATTCCACGCCGAACGACCTGCGCGCCTTCTGGATGCCGTTCACCGCGAACCGCCAGTACAAGAAGGAGCCGCGCCTCTTCGTCGGCGCCAAGGACATGCACTACACCACCCATGACGGCCGCCAGGTGCTCGACGGCACCGCCGGCCTCTGGTGTGTGAACGCCGGCCACTGCCGCCCGCTGATCACCGAAGCGATCCGCGAGCAGGCCGGCGAACTCGACTATGCGCCCGCCTTCCAGCTCGGCCATCCCAAGGCCTTCGAACTGGCGAACCGCCTGATCGACCTCGCCCCGGACAATATGGCCCATGTGCTCTACACCAATTCCGGCTCGGAATCGGTCGAGACAGCGCTGAAGGTGGCGCTCGCCTATCAGCGCGTGAAGGGGCAAGGGTCCCGCACCCGCCTGATTGGCCGCGAGCGCGGCTATCACGGCGTCAATTTCGGTGGCATCTCGGTCGGCGGCATCGTCTCCAACCGCAAGATGTTCGGCACGCTTCTGACCGGCGTCGACCACCTGCCGCACACCCACCAGCCGGCCAAGAACGCCTTCACCAAGGGCATGCCTGAGCATGGCGGTGATCTTGCCGACGAGCTGGAGCGCATCGTCACGCTGCATGACGCCTCGACCATCGCGGCTGTCATCGTCGAGCCGGTCTCCGGTTCGACCGGCGTTCTGATCCCACCGAAGGGCTACCTGCAGCGCCTGCGCGAGATCTGCACCAAGCACGGCATCCTGCTGATCTTCGACGAAGTCATCACCGGCTTCGGCCGCCTCGGCGCTCCCTTTGCCGCCCAGTATTTCGATGTGAAGCCGGATATCATGGTCACGGCCAAGGGCCTGACCAATGGCGTGATCCCGATGGGTGCGGTCTTCGTCACCGCCGAGATCCATGACGCCTTCATGCAGGGACCCGAGCACATGATCGAGTTCTTCCATGGCTACACCTATTCCGGCAACCCGATCGCCTCTGCGGCCGCTCTCGGCACGCTCGACACCTATCGTGACGAGAACCTCCTGACCCGCGCTGCCGAGATCGCACCCTACTGGGAAGAGAAACTGCATTCGCTGCGGGACTGCCCGAATGTCATCGACATCCGCAACCTCGGCCTGATCGGCGCGATCGAACTGAAACCGATCGACGGCGAACCGACGAAGCGCGCCTTCAACGCCTTCCTCAACGCCTATAACGACGGCCTCTTGATCCGCACCACCGGCGACATCATCGCGCTCTCGCCGCCGCTGATCATCACGCACGCCCAGATCGACGAGCTCTTCGACAAGCTGCGCAAGGTGCTGATGAACAACATCTGAGGCGAGACCTCGGAGCGGTTCGGAAAGGCGGCCCATGCGGCCGCCTTTTTCGTGGCTTGCGCGAGGCTGACCATGCGAGCGGCGCCGCGCTTGTCGCCTTCACCCTCCTCCCGTATTCTCTAGGGAATCGCACGTTCGATCCCGGCGCAGATGACCGCGTGGGCACGACCGACGACTTTAGCAGTCCCGACCATTTCCGCTTCCGACATCAGGTCCGAGGCGATCTGTACGGGCCCAGGTCCCGGGAGGATTTCCGTGGTCGACCTTTTCAAGCGTATGTTCGGTAAAGACGCGTCTTCTGAAACTTCATCCGCCAGAACCGCACCGGAGCCGGAAGCGTTCTCTGCCGCCCGCGCCGACGAGGCGCGTCTGGCTGCCCGCCGGGCCCAGATCAGCAATGATCTCTTCGAGCTCCAGCAGATTGCCATGGCCGAACTCGCCCTGCGCAAGGAGCAGGATGCCGCAGCCGCCAAGGCCGGCTTCGAGGCGGAAGACGGCGTCGGCGGACGCGTGCTCACCGTCTGACGACGCGCCTCATCAACCCAATCCACTGCCCCTGACAAAGCTGTGGCGTGATCGCACGCCACAGCTTCGGGTCTTTTGCTGCCCTTCGTTTTTGTCTAAAGCGATCGTGGGGAGCAACAAAAGAACCCGAATGGCGTGAAAACCGACAGAGATCGGTCGCGCCGACCCTAGGAGCAGGACATGAAATTTCAACTTCTCGCCAGCGCAGCGCTTGCCGCGCTGATCGCCACCGCACCCGCTGCCCGTGCCGAAATCGTGCTCGGCCTGATGGCGCCGCTCACCGGCCCGCTGGCCGCCGTCGGCGCGCAGATCAAGAATGGTGCGGAAACCGCCGTCGAGGAAATCAACAAGAAGGGCGGCATCAACGGCGAACAGGTGAGCCTGAAGATTGCCGACGATGCCGGCGAGCCGAAGCAGGGCGTTTCCGCCGCCAACCAGCTGGTCGGTGAAGGCGTGCGTTTCGTCGTTGGCCCGGTCACCTCGGGCGTCGCCGTGCCAGCCTCCAGCGTTCTCGCCGAAAACGGCGTGCTGATGGTCACCCCGACCGCAACCGCCCCGGATCTGACCGCCCGCGGCCTCACCACTGTCTTCCGCACCTGCGGTCGCGACGACCAGCAGGCCGACGTGGCAGCCAAGTTCGTGCTGGGCAGCCTTAAGGACAAGAAGATCGCCATCCTCGACGACAAGGGCCAGTACGGCAAGGGCCTGGCAGATGCCTTCAAGGCAGCCCTCAACGCCGGTGGCGTCACCGAAGTCTTCAAGGATTCGCTGACGGCAGGCGAAAAGGACTTTGGCGCGCTCGTCACCCGCCTGAAGGCCGAAGGCGTCGAGGTCATCTATTTCGGCGGCTACCACCCGGAAGCCGGCCTTCTGGTGCGCCAGATGCAGGATGCCGGCCTGAAGGCCCAGCTGATAGCCGGTGACGGCCTGTCGAACAACGAATATGTCACGATCGGTGGCGCGGCTGCCGAAGGCACGATCTTCACCAACGCCGCCGACGCCTTGAAGAACGAAGACAGCAAGGCCGCCGTTGCCGCACTGGCCGCAAAGTCCATTCCTGCCGAAGCCTTCACGCTGAACGCCTATGCGGCCGTCGAAGTCATTGCCGCCGGCATCGCCAAGGCCGGCAGCATCGATGACGCCGAAGCCGTGGCTGCAGCCCTCAAGGACGGCTCGGAAATTCCGACCGCCATCGGCAAGCTGACCTATGGCGAAACCGGCGACCTCACCTCCCAGAGCTTCGCCGTCTACAAGTGGGAAGCCGGCAAGACAGTTTCGGCTGAGTAAGGCTGCGCCATAGCAGGCAAAGGAAAGGCGGCCCGGAAGGGTCGCCTTTTTTCGTTGCGGCAGAGTACGGAAATCCACCCTCCCCTTGAGGGGGAGGGTCGGAGCGCAGCTCCGGGGTGGGGTGACCGGGCGGCGGGTGCTCTAATCCACCCCACCCGCGCGTACCGCGCGACCTCCCCCTTGAGCGGAGGGCGGGTTGCGGCCAACTTTTTTGCCGTGTGGTACCCCCCTCTGTCCTACCGGACATCTCCCCCTCAAGGGGGGAGATCGGAATGCGGAGAGGAACTGCCCTCAAGCCTCTGCCCGAAGCCTCCGAATGCAAGACGCAATAGCGAGCACGGGTCAGGAGGCACACAATCGGCTGGCAATCTCCCCCCTTGAGGGGGAGATGTCGGCGTAGCCGACAGAGGGGGGTTAGGCATGCACCGACGATACGGCCGCTGAGCTACCCTCACAAAATCCGATCGCGAAACTCCTGTGACGGCAGCCAGCAGCTGTCGCGCTTGCCGAAGAGCCGGTATCGGTTTCGGGCGATCAGCAGATAGAGCGGGTCGCGGATGAGACGTGGAACCAGCTTGAAGACCGCGAGCGCCTTCCACGGCCAGCCAAGCCCGGCATAGATGGCAAGCACCGCATCGCTGTCGCGCAGCATATGCTCACCATCAACGACGATGATGCTGTCGGGATTGGTCGGATCGATACCGAAGCGGCGATAAAGGGCAGCACCCACCTCGCCCTGCATCGAGGCAAGGCGGAAGCGTTTGTTGCGGTCATGGGACAGCACGAACTGCGCATTGGCCGAGCAGAGGATGCATTCGGCATCAAAGAGGATGATAGGACCAATGGCGTCGGTTGCAGTATCCATGACCCGCAAGCTAGGCCAACTCGCCGACGGCGTCCATGCGGCAGGAGGTCCTGTGCAGACATGCGGGCGCGACAGCGCTAGGATGATCGCATGACGCAAGATGGGTCACGCGGCGGGGAGGATGTGATGAAGAAGGGTTACAAGGACTTGCTGGCGGAAGCCGAGGCTTTGGTCGAGGCCGTCGATGTGGCCGAGGCAGGCCGCCTGCATGGCCGCGACAACGTCCTCTTCATCGATCTGCGCGACCCGCGCGAGCGCGAACGGGAAGGCACGATCCCTGAAGCTTTCTCCTGCCCGCGCGGCATGCTGGAATTCTGGATCGATCCCGAAAGCCCCTATCACAAACCTGTCTTCGCAGAGGACAAGCTGTTCCTTTTCTACTGTGCCAGCGGCTGGCGCTCGGCACTCGCCACGAAAACCGCGCTTGAGATGGGCCTCGACAACGTCTGCCATCTCGAAGGCGGCTTCACCGCCTGGCGCGATGCGGGCCTGCCGGTGGAGGCTGTGGTGGCCAAGGCGAAGGGCTGAGTGGCGAGCTGTGGGGTGCGACTTGCCCAGCGCCTGTGGTGCCCCCCTCTGCCCTCCTGAGCTTGTCGAAGGGCGGGCATCTCCCCCTCGAGGGGAGATTGGCGCGCGGCATCGCGTTGCCCACTAAACCCCGTGGTTAAAACGTCCAACCTGCAGCTGCCTTGAGGAGGCAGATGGCCAAACGGCAATCTCCCCCCTTGAGGGGGAGATGTCGGCGTAGCCGACAGAGGGGGGTATCGGAGCACGAGGGAGAGGCTGCAGCGACAGCGACCCTCGAAGGACGAGGTTCGCCAGCAATGCCCATTTCCCCGTCGCGCTCCCCGCGTGATCGCCCTAGGATGGTCAAGACCATTCAGAGGAGCGCCCATGTCCGAGACGATTCGCATTGCCAATGCTGAGCTTGCCGTAGAAGTCTCGACGCTCGGCGCCGAGATGCAGTCGCTGAAGACGGCGGATGGCCGGAACTGGCTGTGGAATGGCGATGCCGCCTGGTGGACGGGCCGCTCGCCGATCCTCTTTCCGATCGTCGGCAAGGCCCCGGGCGATCTGCTGGCGGTCAATGGCAAGACCTATCCGATGGCGCAGCACGGCATTGCCCGCCGCCGCGAATTCGTCATCGCCGAGCAGACGGCGACCGCCTGTCGCCACGAACTCGTTTCGTCCTCCGAGACCCGCGAGGTCTATCCCTTCGACTTCCGCCTGATACTCGAGCACAGCCTGAACCTCCGGACATTGACGGTCACGGCCACTGTCGAAAACACCGGCGCCGGCCCACTGCCCTTCGGCATCGGCTTTCACCCGGCTTTCCTCTGGCCACTGCCGGGGGCTATGGACAAGGCCCATGCGGTAATCCTCGACAACGGCGCGGAACCCGGCGTCGTCCAGCTCGAAGGCGGACTGATCGGCAAGACGCTGCCGACCTCGCCCTTCAAGGCGGGCCGGCTGGAGCTCAGTCACGACCTCTTTGCAAACGACGCGCTGATCTTCCCGGAAGGGGCCGGCACCGGGCTGACCTTTGCAGCAGAGGGCGGCCCGTCGCTCGCATTCCGTTTCGAAAACCTGCCCAATATCGCGCTCTGGCAGAAGCCCGGCGCGCCCTTCCTCTGCGTGGAACCCTGGCACGGCATGGCAGCCCATGCCGGCGGCAGGGCGGAGCTCGTCGAGCGGCCCTATACGGTGGCGCTGGCAGCCGGAGACGCCATGCGGTTTGGGTTTACGGTCGAGATCAAGGGCTGAAAACTGAGACGGCACATCCAGACGCCTTCGCCTCCGCTCAAGCCCATCTCCGCCAGTTAAACCCCTTGCCGGTACCAACGCTTCGGCTACTCTCAATAGGTCAAGAGCCATGGAAAGGGACGAATATGTGCAATCAATGCGTCATGGAAAATGTAAAGCAGAGCATGCTGTCGCGCCGTTCGCTGTTCAAGGGCATGGCCGTCGCCACGGCAGCGGTCGCCACGGGCGGGATCGCCAAGCCGGTGCTGGCACAGCAGAGCCCGAGCAAGGTGGTGGACCTCACCCATGCCTATGACGGGTCCTTCCCGACTTTCGATGGCAAGCCGGGCATCGAATACGAATGGGCCGTGGAATTTGCCGGCAACGGCTACCAGCTGCACAAGCTGACCATCTTCGAACACACGGGCACCCATATCGACGCCCCCTTCCACTTCAGCGCCGACGGCAAGAGCGTCGACCAGATCGAGCCGGAACAGCTGGTCGCGCCGCTCGCCATCATCGACATCACCGACCGGGCCAAGGACGACGCAAACGCAACAATCGAGGCCGCCGATGTCGAGGCCTGGATCAGCGCCAATGGCGAGATCCCCAGGGGCGCGGTCGTGGCATTGCGCTCCGGCTGGGCGAAGAAGGTGACCGATCCGGCCTTCCGCAATGACGGCGAAGGCAAGTTCGCCTTCCCGGGCTTTGCCAAGTCGGCGACTGACCTGCTCGCAACGCTGGATGTGGCGGCCATCGGCGTCGACACGCTGTCGCTCGACCCAGGCAATTCCGCCGATTTCGGTGTCCACACCAGCTGGCTGCCGGGCGGTCGCTACGGCATCGAATGCCTGAACAACCTGGAGGAACTGCCGATCAAGGGCGCGACGATCGTCGTCGGCGCGCCGAAGCACAAGCGCGGCACCGGCGGCCCGGCCCGCGTTCTGGCTCTGGTCTGAGAAGGCATATCAAATGGCGGTTCTCCCCCTGTTGAGCGATGAGGAGGCGAGCGCACAAGCGCTCGCCGTCTTCAACGATATCCGCACGAAACGCGGCACCGACTACGTCAACAATTTCTGGCGGGCGCTCGCCCATGATCCGGACGAGCTGAAGGCGGTCTGGGACCGGCTGCAGACGGTGATGGCGCCGGGTGCCCTCGACCCACTGGTCAAGGAACTGATCTACATCGCCGTTTCCGCGACCAACGGCTGCGCCTATTGCGTCCACTCCCACACCGCCTCCGCCAAGGCCAAGGGCCTGACACCCGAGATGCATGCGGAACTGCTGCAGGTGATTGCCATGGCAAGCCGGACCAATGCCCTGGCAGTGGCGCTTGGCGTCCCGGTGGATGAGCGCTTTGAGGCAGAGGTGGCAGTGAAGGGAACCAAAGCGAACGAATAGCGCAAGCGATTATCACCTCCGTTTCCCTTCGACATTCCCAATCGGTAGAATGCGCTTGGAACAACAGAATCGGAGAGCCCGCCATGACCGACCTCGAACGCCGCATCGATCAGGGGACAGGCCGCGAGCCGGCGGACATCGTCCTGAAAGGTGGGCGCTTCTTCGATCTGGTCACCGGCGAACTGGTCGCATCAGACATTGCCATCTGCGGCGAGACCATCATCGGCACCGTCGAGAGTTACGAAGGCCGCGAGGTGATCGACATCACCGGCAAGATCGTCGTGCCCGGCTTCATCGACACCCATCTGCATATCGAAAGCTCGCTGGTCACCCCGCATGAATTCGACCGCTGCGTCCTGCCCTATGGCGTGACGACCGTGATTTGCGATCCGCATGAGATCGCCAATGTGCTCGGCACCGAAGGCATCCAGTTCTTTCTCGATTCGGCCGAGCAGACGATCATGGATATTCGCGTCCAGCTCTCCTCCTGCGTGCCGGCTACACATCTGGAAACCTCCGGCGCCGATCTGCCGATCGAACGTTTGTTGCCCTTCCGCAGCCACCCGAAGGTCATCGGCCTTGCCGAATTCATGAATTTCCCGGGCGTGATCCACAAGGATCCGATCTGCATGGCAAAACTCGAAGCCTTCCAGGACGGCCATATCGACGGCCATTCGCCGCTGCTCTCGGGCCGGGATCTCAACGGCTATCTCTCCGCCCGCATCCGCACCGACCACGAATGCACAAGTGCTACCGAAGCCCTGGAGAAGATCCGCAAGGGCATGCATATCCTCGTGCGCGAAGGCTCGGTGTCGAAAGACCTGCACGCCCTGATGCCGATCCTGACCGAGCGGCTATCGCCTTTCCTTGCGCTCTGCACCGACGATCGCAACCCGCTCGACATCGCCGAACAGGGCCATCTCGACTATCTGATCCGCGAGGCAATTCGACACGGCGTAGAGCCGCTCGCCGTCTACCGCGCCGCCTCGATTTCGGCGGCCCGCGCCTTTGGCCTACGGGATCGCGGCCTGGTGGCCCCGGGCTGGCGCGCCGATCTCGTCGTGATCGACAGCCTGGAAAACTGCAAGGCCGAGATGGTGTTTGCCGCCGGTCGCCGCGTGACGGACGAACTCTTCGCCACCCGCAAGACTGTCGCCCCCGTCGGTCTCGACAGCGTCAAGGCCAGGGTCGTTAAGGCTGCCGATTTCGGTGTGCCGGTGGCGGAAGGCGAAACACCTGTGATCGGCGTGATGCCCGGCAAGATCATCACCGAACACCGCCGTTACAAGCTGCCGACCTCGGGCAACCAGACCGCAGTCGATCTCGCAAACGACGTGATCAAGGTCGCCGTCATCGAGCGGCACGGCAAAAACGGCAACCATGCCAATGGCTTCGTCCAGGGTTTCGGCCTGAAGAAAGGCGCGATCGCCTCGACCGTCGGCCATGACAGCCACAATATCTGCGTCGTCGGCGTCTCCGAGGAAGACATGGCGCTCGCCGCCAACCATCTGGGCGAAATCAAGGGCGGTTTCGTCGTGGTCGAGGACGGCAAGGTGACCGGCGAAATCCCGCTCCCCGTCGCCGGCCTGATGAGCTTAGAGCCCTATGAGAGCGTGCGCGACACGCTGCACCACTTGAGAAAAGCCGCCTATGCCCTTGGAACGACTCTGGAAGAACCCTTCCTCCAGGTTGCCTTCCTGCCGCTTCCCGTGATCCCGCATCTGAAGATTTCCGACAAGGGCATGGTGGATGTCGACCAGTTCAAGCTGATCGGGTGAGGATTGCGGCGTCGTGTGTACCCGGGCAGAATTCAGTGCGAGGCGTGTCACAATGCCGAATGCCCAGCTTCTCCACAGGGAACATACCGACAAGGCCGCTCCTTTTTCGTCTATCTCGCTGAATTTCATCTCGTTGGGAAAAAGAATTCCAAATCGAATGCGGTCGCACTGAACGCATGCAGGCAAGCCTCAAGATCAAGTCCAGTTACAAAGCTGGAGGAAAGCCATGCCGGTCGTCTTTCGAAAACACGGATATCGTTTCCTATTCTATTCGAACGAGGGATCACCGCGCGAACCCGTTCACATCCACGTCTTCCGGGCTGGTGACGATGCGAAGGTCTGGCTGGAACCGCAGATTGCGCTCGCCGAGAGCAACGGGTTCAACAGCCGGGAACTGTCTGATATCATGCGCATTGTGAACGAGAACCGTTCAGAGATCGAAAGGGCGTGGCATGAACATTTCGGCGACTGATGTCAGGTTCGACGATGCCACCATGTGGGTTTCGCTTTCGGACGGGCGTGTCTTGGGCGTGCCGCTCGCGTGGTTTCCAAGGCTTTTGTCGGCATCCCCTGCCGATTTATTCAAATACGAACTCAGTTCCTCTGGCATTCATTGGGAAGCACTCGACGAGGACATCTCGGTAGCAGGGCTTCTTGCCGGGCGCGGAGACCAGACGAGGTCGACAGCTCTGGCTGCGGAATAACTTAGTACGGCATGAGCATTTCAGCCGAACAATCCAAAACACTCCGCCAGCATCTCGCCCGTCTCTATTACGGCCGCGACACCGCTGCCATCCGCTTCCAGTTCGCGCTGATGGTGATCGATCTCGCGATCATCGCCTTCTTCCTCGCCGGCCCCTATCTGCGCGACAGGCCGAGCTACCTGATCCTCGACTATGCCATTGCCGCCTGGATTGCGCTTGAAATGCTGGCCCAGTGGGGCGCCTCGCGCACGACCAAGGGTTTTCTGCTGCGGCCCATGACATGGGTCGATCTCTTCGTGCTCGGCACGCTGCTCTTCCCACATCTTCTCTTCAACTTCGCCTTCCTGCGTGTCGCCCGCATCTGGGCTGTGGCGCAGCGGCCGATCTTCAAGCTGATGCTCAATCGGCTGGGTTTGAAGGAACAGACGGATGTCGTCACCGCCTTCCTCAACCTATTCGTCTTTCTCTTCCTGGTGACGGGCTTCGTCTACACCTTCTTCTTCT
This sequence comes from Rhizobium sp., assembly GCA_027533385.1. Classification (GTDB taxonomy): domain Bacteria; phylum Pseudomonadota; class Alphaproteobacteria; order Rhizobiales; family Rhizobiaceae; genus Allorhizobium. The sequence continues at coordinate 62,739 of JAPZUE010000041.1, forward strand.
ATGCGGAAGATGCCGGCACCGGTTTCATCGACGCGCTCTACTTCACCGTGGCGACGGTCACGACGACGGGCTTCGGCGACATCACGCTTCCCGGAACCTTCGGCAAGCTGACCTCGATCGTCACGATGATCATCGGCATCTCGCTCTTCGTGCGCTTGGCCCAGGCGATCGTCAGGCCCTACAAGGTGACATTCCCCTGCCCTCAGTGTGGCTTGCAGCGACACGATGCCGATGCAGTGCACTGCAAGGCCTGTGGCCATGTGCTGAACATTCCCGACGAAGGCATTTGAGAGATCAGAGCGGCCTTCGGAAATACACGACGCGCTCGGTCTCTTCGAAGCCCAGCGCGGCATGCATCGCATGCGAGACTGTGTTGTGAAGCTCGGCATCGGAGGCGAGTTCGGTGAGACCCTGCCCACGTGCCCAGTCGCCGACGGCGGCAACCAGAAGAGCGGCAGCGCCTTGTCGGCGGACGGCCGGATCGACGATGATCCCTTCCAGGAAGGCGACCGGCGAGGTCTCGGAGCCATTGACATAATCGGAGCGGATACTGGCCTCCGCCAGCCCGACAGCGCGCCCCGCTGAGTCGAGACAAAGGAACGCGACAAGCCTGTCAGGCTCCATCAGAGCCTCCAGGATCTCGGCGCGGTGTCCCTCGACATCGAGCTCCGGCCAGAGCTGGTGGCGCAGTGCCGCCCAGACCTCGATATCCTCTTCACCGGCCATGCGAACGACAAACCGCGTCATGACAGTTTCACGCAGATCCCGTCGAGCGGACCGAGCCTGATCTCGCCCGCCACCAGCGTGCCGGCCAGCCCCGGCATGTCCAGAACGTCCTGCGCCTTGTGCCCCTTCGGCAGCACCAGTTCCTGCGGCCCGCGCCGCAGATTGAAGACGAACAACAGCCGTTCCTCGCCCTTCGAACGGGTAAAGGCCAGCACGTCCTCATTGGTCGCGAGGAATTCCATGTCGCCGTCGACAAGGGCTGCATGCTGCTTGCGGAAGGCAAGTGTGGCCCGGTAATGCGCGAGCACCGAGGCCTCCTCCGTCTCCTGCGCATCGACGGCGAGCGCCTGATGCTCTGCCGACACCGGCAGCCAGGGCTTCACGGTCGAAAAGCCAGCTTGCGTCTTGCCCTTCTCCCACACCATCGGAGTGCGGCACCCGTCACGGCCCTTGAAGGCCGGCCAGAAGCGGATGCCATAGGGGTCACGCAGATCTTCAAACGCAAGCTCCGCCTCGGGCAGACCGAGTTCCTCGCCCTGATAGAGGCAGATCGAGCCGCGCAGGGTGGCAAGCACCGAGATCGCAAGCTTGGCGACAACAACCCGCTCCTCTTCGGTCTGCGCGAAACGGCTGACATGCCGGGTGACGTCGTGATTGGAAAAGGCCCAGCAGACCCAACCATCCCGGACCTGCTTGTGAAAGCTCTCGACGCAATGGCGGATATGGCTCGGGGTGAAGTCCGGCCCGAGGAGGTCGAAGGTATAGCACATATGCAGCTTGTCGCCATCAGAGGTATAGGCCGCGACCGTCTTCAGCGAGCGCGCCCCGTCCCCCACTTCGCCGACCGTCGTCCGATCCGGATACTGGTCGAGCAGGGCACGGAAGCGTTTGAGGAACTCGATGTTTTCGGGTTGGGTCTTGTCATAGAGATGGCTCTGCATGCCATAAGGATTGACGTCGGGCGCATCGAGCCCGGCCTCCTCGCTGTCGGGCTGGTGGGGCGGGTTGTCGCGTAACTCCCTGTCGTGGAAATAGTAGTTCACCGTGTCGAGCCGGAAGCCGTCCACGCCGCGATCGAGCCAGAACTTCACGGTCTCTAGAACGGCGTCCTGAACCTCCCGATTGTGGAAGTTGAGATCCGGCTGCGAGGCGAGGAAGTTGTGCATGTAATACTGCTTGCGCACCCCATCCCATTCCCAGGCGGGGCCGCCGAAAACCGAAAGCCAGTTGGTGGGCGCCGTGCCATCCGGCTTGGCAGCCGCCCAGACGAACCAGTCGGCCTTGGGATTGTCGCGGCTTGCCCGGCTTTCCTTGAACCAGGGATGCTGATCGGAGGTATGCGAGATGACCTGGTCGATGATAACCTTGAGACCAAGCCGCTTCGCCTGCTTCATCATCGCATCGAAATCGGCAAGCGTGCCGAACATAGGATCGACGTTGCAGTAGTCGGAAACGTCATAGCCCATGTCCGCCTGCGGCGAGGTAAAGAAGGGCGAGAGCCAGATCGCATCCACGCCGAGCGAGGCGATATAGGGCAGCCGCTCGATAATCCCCTTGATGTCGCCGATCCCGTCGCCGTCGGTATCCTGGAAGGACCGCGGATAGACCTGGTAGATCACCGCACCCCGCCACCAGTCGGCAGAATGGGAACGGGCGGCCTTGGCGGGAGACTTGGTCATGGGGAGGTCCTTCGGCGGGAATCGTCAGGTCAGCCCTCAAGCAATCCGGTTCGCCAGCGGATGTCAAACGGCCCGTCCTAAGACTGACATCAAGCTGTAATGTTCCCCTCCCATAAGGCGAAGAGAGTTTCAGAAGCAGAATCGCCGCTCCGGCGGCCGTTCGGATGAGGGCGGACGCGCCATGCCGAGACTGACCATCGTGACCGATGCCTGGCACCCGCAGGTGAACGGCGTCGTCCGCTCGATCGAGACCACCAATCGCGAGCTTGCGAAGATTGGCGTCGATGTCTCGATGATCACGCCCGAGCCCTTCCGCAGCATGGCCATGCCGACCTATCCGGAAATCCGCCTGTCACTCGTGACGCCGCGCCGCCTCGGCCGGATGATCGAAGAACAGCAGCCCGATTATATGCATATCGCGACCGAAGGCCCGCTTGGCCTGATGGCGCGGCGCTGGTGCATCAAGAACAAACGCCCCTTCTCAACCACCTATCACACCCGTTTTCCGGAATATGTCGCCGCCCGCCTGCCGGTGCCGCTGTCCTGGCTCTACGCCTATGTCCGCTGGTTCCACAATCGCGGTGGCGCCTGCATGGTGGCGACCGAGAGCCTGCGACGGGAACTCGCCGCTGAAGGGCTGAACAACCTCTGCCTCTGGAGCCGCGGCATCGACACGGCGCATTTTCACCCACGCGAAAAATCGGAAAAGCCCTTCGGCCTCCCGCGCCCGATCTTCATGACGGTTGGCCGCGTCGCCGTGGAAAAGAACCTACCCGCCTTTCTTGATCTCGACCTGCCGGGTTCGAAGGTGGTGGTCGGCGACGGCCCGGCGCGGGCAGAACTTCAGGCACGCTACCCGGATGTGCATTTCACCGGCATGAAGCATGGGGACGATCTGGCGGAAGCCTATGCGCAAGCCGATGTCTTCGTCTTCCCGTCGAAGACCGATACCTTCGGCAATACGATCCTCGAAGCGCTCGCGTCAGGCATTCCGGTCGCGGCCTATCCGGTCACCGGTCCGGTCGACATCATTCCGGCAGGCTCCCATGCGGGAGCGCTGGACCACGATCTGCAGATCGCCTGCATTGCCGCCTTGCAGGCCTCGCCGCAGGCCGCGCGCCGTCTCGCCGAAACCTATTCCTGGGAAGCGGCGACACAGCAGTTCTTCGACAATGTCGTGGAGGCGAAAGAGCAGCGCCGCAAGCGTGGCTTGAGGCAGCGCTTCGGCATCCGCCCGCAGGACACGGACGGCTATCAGACGCCGGCAACCGAGTAGCGGCAGCGGTCAGCGCTTCTTCTTGCGGTGCTCGAACGGGTTCTCACCCGCCTTGAAATGAATGCGAATCGGCACGCCCGGCATGTCGAAATCAACACGCAACCCATTGGTCAGATAGCGCACATAGCTTTCCGGCAGCGCATCGGGACGCGTGCAGGAGATCATGAAGGCCGGCGGACGGGCCTTCACCTGCGTCATGTATTTGAGCTTCAGGCGACGCCCCGAGACGGCCGGTGGCGGATGCTGGGTCGTGACTGCATCCAGCCAGCGATTGAGCTTGGCCGTCGAGATGCGCTTGTTCCACACCTTGTCGGTATCGACGATGTTCTGCATCAGCTTGTCGAGACCATAGCCGGTCTGGCCGGAGATCGGCACGGCGCGGATGCCGCGCGCCTGCGGCAAAAGCCGCTCGGTCTTTTCGCGCAGATCGGCGAGAACCGCCTGCGGGTCTTCGACCAGATCCCACTTGTTGAAGGCGAGCACGGCGGCACGGCCTTCGCGGATGACGAAGTCGACGATCTGCAGATCCTGCTTCTCGAAGGGGATCGTCGCGTCGAAGACGATGACCACGGTCTCGGCGAAACGCACGGCGCGCAGCGTATCGGCAACCGAGAGCTTTTCGAGCTTCTCCTGCACACGCGCCTTCTTGCGCATGCCGGCGGTGTCGAACATCTTGATGGTCCGGCCGCGCCAGTCCCATTCGACCGAGATCGAATCGCGGGTGATGCCGGCCTCGGGCCCGGTCAAAAGGCGGTCTTCGCCGAGGAACCGGTTGATGAGGGTCGACTTGCCGGCGTTCGGGCGACCGACGATCGCCACGCGCAGCGGCTTGGTCTCGTCGTATTCCGGCTCGAAGTCTTCGTCTTCCTCGCCCTCGCCTTGGGACAGAACCACATCGGTTTCCGCCTCGTCATCCGGTTCAGGGAAGGCGCGCTCTTCGCCGATGGCTTCGACGATGGCATCGCGCAGATCGATCATGCCCTGGCCATGTTCGGCCGAGATCGGCACCGGCTCGCCAAGGCCCAGCGTATAGGCATCGTAAAAGCCGGCATCGGAGCCGCGGGCTTCCGACTTGTTGGCAACCAGCACCACCGGCTTGCCGCGACGGCGCAGCATTTCGGCGAGCGACTGGTCAACAGGCGTCAGGCCGAACTTGGCATCGACGACGAAGAGCGACAGATCCGCTTCGTCGATCGCCATTTCGGTCTGGGCGCGCATGCGGCCTTCGAGCGTCTCCGGCCCGGCCTCTTCGAGACCGGCGGTGTCGATGATGGTGAAACGCAGGTCCACGAGCTTGGCCTCGCCGGGGCGACGGTCACGGGTGACACCCGGGGTATCGTCGACAAGCGCCAGCTTCTTGCCAACCAGACGGTTGAAAAGCGTGGACTTGCCGACATTCGGGCGACCGACGATGGCGACTGTGAAACTCATGGGAACGCTAGCTTTCCGGCCTTTTCAGGCCTTGTCGTTGTTACGGCGCCTTGCCGGAGGCCTTGATGTTGTCGAGCAGCATCTGGGCACGGTTGGCGACGTTGCGCGGGGTTTCCGCGTCTTCGCTGATCTGTTCGAACCATTCGCGGGCACGCACCATGTCGCCGGCCTTGTAGGCGGCAAGTCCGAGTGCCTCACGCGCGGCATGGCGCATGGCATTGGCCGGCGTCGCCATGGCTTCGACCAGCGCAGAGACATCCTGATAGGTGCCGGTGTCGACCAGAAGCCAGGCAGCCCGAACCTTGGCCGTGTTGCGCACGGCTTCCGGGATCGATGCATCGTCACCGATCGACTTGAACGAGGTGACGGCACCGGCAGGGTCGCCCTTCTCGGCGAGAACCGAGGCCGCGCGGAAGCGGGCGAGAATGCCGTAGGCGCCGTAGCCCTCCTGCTCCAGCGCCTGCAGCGCGGCTTCCGCCTCGTCGCGCTTGCCCTGGTCGGCGAGGTTCAGCGCCGCCAGGAACTTGTCGCCGGCATCCGACGCCTGGGTCGAATCCCAATGGGTCCACAGGCGATGGCCGGCCGTGCCGAGAACGATCACCACGGCAGCCCCGATGATCAGGCGGCTGTAGCGCTTCCAGGCGTTGCGCACCTGCTCGGAGCGGAGCTCCTCGTTCACTTCGCGGATAAAGCTGTCGTTCTGGTCAACCATTGATATCCCCGGACGCTGCCGGCCTTTCGATGCAGTCTCTCAAGCGTGAGCGGCCTTCTAGCCGATTTTTGCCCGCTTGTAAGGGGAAAACCGCCAACAGTCTTAAGCGGTCACATGGCAAGCGGTGCAACACCGATCAACAGTTTGTGCAGCCACATGGCAAAGACCGCCCAGAGCACGATACCGCCGACGACTGCAATCGCGTCGTAGCGGGCCGAAACGAAGGCACGCGGCTGGGAAAGACCGGCGCGCTCGCGGCGCTTGTAGCTGATCCTGAGGACGACACCCCAGGCCAGGAAGGCGACGAACAGCAGCATCGAGGCAAGGTCGCCATTCGCTACAAGATGGGAGGCCGCCCAGATCTTCACCGAAAGCACCATGGGATGCTTGGTCTTCACCGCGATATGGCCAGCCGGGATCAGGCTGGCCACAAGACAGATCATCGCAAACAGCATCAACGTCGTGGTCAGATGGTTCATGCCCATGGGCGGGAACCAGAGATTGACGACCGGCGCCGTGGCATAGCCCCAGATCAGGATGACGAGGGTGACCAGGCTGAGGACGGAATAGAGCCCCTTCCAGCCGTTCTCCCCGAACTTGTCGATCATCGACAGACGAAATCCGGGTGCAACGACCCGGAGCAGGTGAACACCGAGAAAAAGGATGATGCCGAGAATGAGAAACGTCATGGATTGGCCCTTTCGAGGAACAGGGCCTAGGCATACTGGTCAATGCGGGGAATTTAAAGGGCGTTCAAAGCTTCGCCGCATTTGAATGAGACGGGAGGTGCCCCCGATTTGAGCCCGAGTTTGTGTTGATGTTCCGTTGGTCCGCCGCCCTTTTCCTATCGCTTGCCACCTCGGCCTCCGCTATGGATAGCGCGGCGCCTGCGACAAAGGGTCAGGAGCCGGAGCGCCCCAAACAGGTATTGCTGGTGTCCTTCGATGGTGCCCATGACGTCAGGCTCTGGGTCCGCAGCCGCGAGATCGGTCAGCGAGCCAATGCCCGCTTCACCTATTTCCTCTCCTGCACGACGCTGATCCCGCGCGCCCGCGCCGGCGACTACAAGGCACCGGGCATCAAGGCGGGCCGCTCCAACATCGGCTTTGCCTTGAGCGTGGACGAGGTCGCCGCCCGGCTCGACAACATCTGGAAGGCGCGAACCGAGGGCCATGAGATCGCCAGCCATACCTGTGGCCACTTCGACGGCAAGGACTGGACGAAGGCGGATTGGCTGAAGGAATTCAACACCTTCGACCGGGTTCTGGAGAATGCCTGGAAGGACAACGGGCTGGGCGACCGCGAGCCGCAGGGCTGGGCAGATTTCGTCGAGAACGACATCACCGGCTTCCGCGCGCCCTATCTCTCGGCGCCCGAGAGCCTGTTTGCAGCAGAGCGTGAGCATGGCTTCCGCTACGATGCCAGCATCGTGACCCACGACCCGGCCTTGCCCGTTGTACGAGACGGCCTTGCCCGCTTCGGCCTGCCGCTGATCGCGGAAGGTCCAAGCGCCCGACGCATCATCGCCATGGACTACAATCTCTTCATCCGCCATTCGGCCGGCATCGATCATCCGTCCAAGGCCGAGGAATTTGCCGAGCGCAGCTACCAGGCCTTCCGCACCGCTTTTGACCGGCAGTATAACGGCGACCGCATTCCGCTGCAGATCGGCCTGCATTTCGTCGAGATGAATGGTGGAGCCTACTGGACGGCCATGGAGCGGCTGGTGACAGAAGTCTGCCCCCTGCCCGACGTCGCCTGCGTCACCTATGCCGAGGCGCTCGACATGCTTGAGACGCGAGAGACGGCAACGCCCGGCGCCATGTGATCGCTTGACGCATTTACATCTGATGCGCCAGACGAGATAAGCGGCCAAATTGTCTGGGAAAACACATGAAGCGCCTCCTCTTCGCCATCGCCTTTGCCTGCGTCATCGCCGCGACCATCGGCGCTGTCGCGATCGGTCTTTCGCTGTTCACCCAGCCGGAAGCCTATGCGGGGCTTTCCGACGGGACGATGGCGCACATCGGCTGACAACATCTTCGACCATGGGAAAGGCCGCGTCGGCGTCCCGACGCGGCCTTTATCGTTTGATCAATCCGTCGCGTCCTCAGTAGGGCCGATCCGCCGCCAGTTCGCCTTCGGCAGCCTCGCGCTCGAGATAGCGCTGGTCGATCTCCGGCAGCGGCGCACCGTCGATGGCGGCTTCGAAGGCGGCGAGACGCTTGTGGATCGACAAGAGTTCGATGATCGTCGACCAGTAGCTGACGAGATACTGGAAGCTGTCCGTCACCTGACCGAAGGCGGTGGCGATCTGCTGCCAGACACCCATGGTGATCTTGCCGGCGACGATCGTCGGGATGAGGATGAAGGTCAGGAAGATCGCGTCGAGCTGGCCATAGGTGAAGCGCGCGACGTTGAAATAGGTGTAGTGCCAGTACATGCGGAAATAGTTGCGGCGAACATTGGAAAACAGCTCCTTGACGGTCACCGGCTCGGCGCGCTCGGCATTGTCTTCACCATAGACCAGTTCCTTACGGAACGCGGCTTCGACACGCTGGTTGCGGAACTGCAGGCCCGGCAGCTTGATACCAGCCACCATCAACAGCACCGTACCGAACAGCGACCAGAAGATCGCCAGCCAGAACAAGGCATGCGGCACCGCCCCGATGATCGGCAGCTCGGTGACATTCTCCGACATTCGGAAGAGGATCGGCAGGAAGACGACCAGCGTCATGACCGAGTTGATCAGCGCAACGCCCAGGCCTTCGAGAATATTGGCGAATCGCATCGTGTCTTCCTGCACACGCTGCGAGGCACCTTCGATATGGCGCAGCTTGTCCCACTTCGACAGATAGAAGTCGTTCATCGCGTTACGCCAGCGGAAGACGTAGTGGTTGGTGAAGAAGGCGGTCAGGACGGACAGCGTCACGCCGACCATGCCGATTTCCAGGAAGCGCAGCTGCAACTCGTAGAGCTGGCCGGCAGTCACCGTGCCATCGCCGTTCAGCGCCTTCTGGAAAAGGTCGAAGAAGGGGCCGCGCCAGTTGTTGACCGCGACCGAGATCTGCACGCTGAAATAGGCGATGAAGATGATGAAGGCCGAGCCCCAGATCGACCAGTTGGTCCAGGGATGATCCTTGGCCAGCACTTGCCAGACACCACCGAAGATCAGCACGAAGATGGTGAAGTAGAGGTAGAACCAGAGATTGTCGGGCGTGAAGAAGAACGCAAGCCCGACAGGCGGCTGCTGGCCTTCCGCTAGTGGCGGCAAACCGATCGCGGCGCCCATCTGCGGGCCGACGGTATACCAGACGATAATACAGACAAGCGTCCAGACGGCAGCCGAAGTAAAGAACAGCTTGGGCCGGGGAAAGAAGGAATGAAACACGCGGGCAGCCTTCGTGTGGGAGAAGTCCTGGAAAGTCGATGGGAACCTAGGGCAGAAGGTTCCGGGCAGCAATGGCACCGCCAAATTGTGGCGGAATTACCCCCGCGAAAATGACGGGTTTGTAAGGATCGCTGCCGACGACGACGTCAGGCGGAAGCAATTCGGTCAGGCGGCCGCCCCCTTCAGAATAAAGTCTGCCTCGATTTCGTCGTAGGGAATGGCAACCCTTCCAACATCGTCCCTCTCGACGAGACCCCAATCCATCAAGGTTGAGACATCCTCATGGACGCGCTTCACGTCACGACCGAGTACCCGCGCCAGCCCCCGGATGCTGGAGGGACCGAGCCTCTGCAGGCATTCGATCAACTCCCAGCGTTTCGGAGAAATGACGGAAAAAAGCTGTGCCGCAGAGCTGAAAGTGAGGACGAAAGGCGGTTTCTCCCCTGCCCCGGACGTCTTCCAGGATGCGGCAAAGCGCGCCCCCATGCTTTCGATGGCGGTTACTTCATCGGTCTCGCTGCGGATCTGGATGATTGCCCGCTTCATGGATCGAGCCTCCTTTTCACTTCGTTGAGAAAATCAGCGACCAATTGATCGACCGTCGTGAAGACATAAGGTGTTTCCACGCCATCGATGTGTTTATGGTCACCTTTCCCGCGCTCGTTGTCGAAACCGACAATCCGTATTCCGGCCCTGCCGAAATAGAGCTGATATTTGTAATGGTGAATGCTTCCCAACACCGGCGACGGCAATCGCCAGATCACCATCTCGATGATCGCACCGTCACCAAGAACACGCTTCTCATGAAACTGTTTATCAGCCTTCATGTTGGCATGATTGCCAACAACCTCAAGCTTGTCAAATGGACAGTCGAGGCGCCCCCACCTTGCCTCCCCGCCAATAATCGCTAGAGGAGGGTCAACAGACTTTCAGGAGTGTCCCATGAGCGATCTCAGCCTGCAGCAGGCCATCGACAATATCTACGCCTCGATCAACAACAACAACGAAGAGATCGACACCCATATCGCAGCGCTGAAGGCGGCGATGGCGCGCGACGGCGTGAAGGAAGCCATTTTCGACAACGCCAAGCTTGCCCAGCCGAACCGCCAGGGCCGCAAGATGATGCAGTCCTATTTCAAGAAAAAGGGCGTGGCCGTCGGCTTCACCAGCCAATAAGGACAAGCGCTGGCGGACGACTCTAATCCGCCAGCGTCAGCACCAGTGGCCCGTTCTTCGTCACCACGATCGTGTGCTCGAACTGCACGGTCGGTGCGCGCGGTTCGCTGAAGAGCGTCCAGGCATCCTTGTCGCCATCCTCGGCCCATTGTCCGCCGAGCGACAGGAACGGCTCGACGGTAAACACCAGCCCCTCCTCCATCATCCGCGTCTCATCCGGATCCGGCCAGGTGGAAAGCTCGGTCGGTTCCTCATGCAGGGAGCGGCCGACGCCGTGGCTGGCGAGATTGGTGATCAGCGTATAGCGGTTCTTTTTGGCAAAGGCGCCGATGGAATTGCCGATATCGGCGAGCGGCCGGCCGGTCTTCACCTGATTAAGTCCGACCCAGAGCGCCCGCTTTCCGTCGCGCAGCAGCCGTTCGAGCTTGACCGTGCCCGGGGGCACGATGAAGGACGAGCCGGTATCGCCGAAATAGCCGAGCTTTTCGGCAGACACATCGATATTGACGAGATCGCCTGCCTTGATCACCCGATCACCCGGAATGCCATGGGCAATCTCTTCATTGACGGAAATGCAGGTCGCACCGGGAAACTGGTAGCAGAGCTCCGGCGCCGACTGCGCGCCGTTCTCCTCGAGCACTTTGCGCCCGATCAGATCCAGCTCGCGCGTCGTGATGCCGGGTTCGAGCGCTGCCGCCATCGTCTTCACCGCCGTCGCGCAGATGCGCCCGATGTCTTTCAGACGCGTAAGATCCTCTTCGGTTTCGACGATCATGGCATTCCTTCAACGGCTCTACGGCGGGGATGAGCGCTGCCTTAGGCGGCAGACGCTGTCTCCGTCAACGCTTTCCGAACCAGCGGCGCGACTTTTGTTCCGAAGAGTTCGATGCCACGCATGATTTCCTTGTGCGGCATGGGACCGATCGCCATCTGCATGAGGAAGCGGTCGTTCTTGAAGATGCCATGCATGGCGACGATCTTTTCGGCGACCGTTTCCGGGTCGCCAACGAAAAGCGCACCGCGCGGACCGCGCGAGGCATCGAACTGCGCCCGGTTGGTCGGGCCCCAGCCACGCTCGCGACCGATGCGGTTCATCACGACAGCCTGCGGCTCGTAGAAGATGTCGGCGGCCGACTGCGTGGTGTCATGGATGAAACCATGCACATTGATTGAGGTCTTGAGCGTCGACGGATCGACGCCGGCCTTGGCGGCACTCTGGCGATAGAGATCGAAGAAGGGCGCAAAGCGATGCGGCTCGCCGCCGATGATGGCGAGACCGAGCGGCAGGCCGAGATAACCGGCACGCGCCGCTGACTGCGGCGTGCCGCCGATCGCGATCCAGAGCGGCAGCAGATCCTGCAGCGGACGCGGATAGACACCCCGCGCCTCAATCGGTTTGCGGGTCTGGCCTTCCCAGGTGACCACCTCGTTCTCGCGGATTTCCATCAGCAGCTGCAGCTTTTCGGCAAACAGCAGGTCATAGTCTTCGAGATCATAGCCGAACAGCGGGAAGCTCTCGATGAAGGAGCCACGCCCGACCATCAGCTCGGTGCGCCCGCCGGAGAGCAGGTCAACCGTCGCATATTGCTGAAAGACGCGCACGGGATCATCGGAGGAGAGAACCGACACAGCGCTGGTAAGCCGAATGGTCTTCGTCTGCACAGCAGCAGCCGCGAGGATCGTGGCGGGCGAAGAGGCCATATAGTCAGGGCGGTGATGTTCGCCGAGGCCGAAGACATCGAGACCGACCTCATCGGCGAGCTTGATCTCGGCCAGAAGCTCGTCCACGCGCCGCTTGGCTTCCGCGCCCTTGTTGGCGGCATTGGGATCGACATCGGCAAAGGTGTAAAGTCCGAGTTCCATGGGTCTCTCTCGCTGTATCGTTGCGCCAGAGATAGAGGTTTGCCACCACAGGCGCAAACCGCGCCGGGGTGACGGACTGTTTCGAACTGGCGAACGGAGCAAGTGCGGCTTGCGAATTGATGCCTTTGGGCGAAGCAGTCTTGCGCCAAAATCGCGATTGCCAGTGCTCGGTCTTTGGGCATAACCTTCAACACACTATTGCGGCGCAACACAGCGCCCCAGCATGGGAGAATGGCATGGCAAGAACCGTCGTCGTCACCGGATCGACCAGCGGGATCGGGCTCGGCATCGCGAAAGCCTTTGCCGCCGAGGGTGCAAATCTCGTCATCAACGGCTTCGGCCCCGCAGACGAGATCGAAGCCAACCGCAAGGCGCTCGAAGCCCATGGCGGAAAGGCGATCTATCACGGCGCCGACATGACCAAGCCGGCCGAGATCGCCGACCTGATCGCCACTGCCGAAAAAACCTTTGGCAGCGTCGATGTCCTCGTCAACAATGCCGGCATCCAGCATGTCTCCCCGGTCGAGGATTTCCCGATCGACAAATGGGACCAGATCATCGCAATCAACCTGACGAGCTCCTTCCACACGATCCGCGCTGCGGTACCGGGCATGAAGGCCAGGAAAAAGGGCCGCATCATCAATGTCGCCTCGGCGCATGCGCTGGTCGCCTCGCCCTACAAATCGGCCTATGTCGCGGCCAAGCACGGGATCATGGGCCTTACCAAGTCTGTCGCCCTGGAACTGGCGGAATTCGGTATCACCATCAACGCCATCTGCCCTGGTTACGTGCTGACACCGCTCGTGGAAAAGCAGATCCCCGACACGGCCAAGGCCCGGGGCATTTCCGAGGAACAGGTGAAGACGGACGTGATGCTGCGCCTGCAGGCGACGAAGGAATTCGTCGCCATCGAGGAGGTCGCGGCAACCGCCATCTTCCTCGCCAGCGACGCGGCCAGACAGATCACCGGCACCTCCATTTCGATCGACGGCGGCTGGACCGCGCAGTAACGCGCCCCGCAGGAAAAGGCAGTTCATGACCAGCATTCGTTTCATCCTGAACGGCGAAGATGTCGCCCTTGCAAGCCTCGACCCGACCGAGACGCTGCTCGACTTCCTGCGCCTGAAGCGCCGGCTGACGGGCTCCAAGGAAGGCTGCGCGGAAGGCGATTGTGGTGCCTGCACGGTGCTGGTCGGGCGTCTCGTCGGCGGTCGGCTGAGTTATGAAACGGTCAATGCCTGCATCCGCTTTGTCGGCTCGCTGAACGCCACCCATGTGGTGACGGTCGAACACCTGGCGGCCAAGGATGGCACGCTGCATCCGGTGCAACAGGCCATGGTCGACTGTCATGGCTCGCAATGCGGTTTCTGCACGCCGGGCTTCGTCATGTCGCTTTACGGGCTTTGGCTGACCTCGGAGAACCCCAGCCGTGCCGAGATCGAGCGCGCGCTTCAGGGCAATCTCTGTCGCTGCACAGGTTACGAGCCGATCGTCAAGGCTGCCGAACAGGTCGGCCATGTCAGGCCGTCCGCCCTCTTCGACCCGTTGGAACGCGAACGCGCCAACATCATCGCGCGATTGGAAGAAATCTCGACCCGCGAAACCATCACCATCACGGGCCCCGATGGCCGCCGCCTCGTCGTGCCCGGCAGCGTCGAAGGTCTGGCGGAGACGCTCGCTGCCGATCCCAAGGCAACCGTGGTGGCCGGTGCCACCGATGTCGGGCTCTGGGTTACCAAACAGATGCGGGTGCTCGACCCGGTCGTCTTCATCAACCATCTGCAAGACCTGCAGAAGATCACCGTGACATCAGAAGGCATCACGCTCGGCGCCGGCGTCAGCTACACCAATGCCTTCGAAGCGCTCCCCCAGGAAATCCCCGCCTTCGGTCGCCTGATCGAGCGCATCGGCGGCCAGCAGGTGCGCAACATGGGAACGATCGGCGGCAATGTCGCCAACGGCTCGCCGATCGGCGACAGCCCGCCAGCGCTCATCGCGCTGTCAGCCACCGTCACCCTGCGCTCTGCCTCGGGCACCCGCACCATGCCGCTCGAGGACTTCTTCATCGACTACGGCAAGCAGGACCGCCAGCCGGGCGAATTCGTCGAAAGCCTGTTTGTGCCCCGCCCGAAGGCGGATAGCCATGTCGCCGTCTACAAGATCTCCAAGCGCCGCGACGAGGACATCTCGGCGCTCTGCGGCGCCTTCCACCTCGAAACCGATGCGGCCGGTATCGTCACCCATATCCGCATCGCCTTCGGCGGCATGGCGGCCACCCCGAAACGCGCCCGCGCCGTCGAGGCAGCGCTTTACGGCAAGCCCTTTACGCAGAGTGCGGTGGATGCCGCCCGCGACGCCTTCGATCTCGACTACAAACCGCTCACCGACTGGCGCGCCACGGCGGAATACCGCCAGCTGACGGCGAAAAACCTGCTGACGCGGTTTTTCCTGGAAGTGTCCGGCACGCCGCAGGAACTGCAGCGCTTTGCGACGGAGGAGGCGTGATGGGGAGGGTGTTCGAACGTCATGCTGTCGGGTACCCCCCTCTGCCCTGCCGGGCATCTCCCCCTCAAGGGGGGAGATCGGCAAGACGATTACGCTCGCCCAGATCAAGGGTCGTACTTGCCGCAGCCACCAGCTTGATGGAAGGGCGGGAAGGCTGCCACTCGTCGATCTCCCCCCTTGAGGGGGAGATGTCCGGCAGGACAGAGGGGGGTATCCACTCGGCAGGCCTTGGCGGCGGCTTGTCCACCTCCCCCTTGAGGGGGGAGGTCGCCGCGAAGCGGCGGGTGGGGGTGACCCGGGCCACGAGTTCTGCCGCATCGATTGATGGAAATGTAACGCACATCACCCCACCCCGGAGCTCCGCTCCGACCCTCCCCCTCAAGGGGAGGGTCAGGCCGCGCCGCATCCCCGCGCCACTCTCCCCCCTTGTGGGGGAGATGTCCGGCAGGACAGAGGGGGGTGCTTCAGGCGCGACTGTTAAAGACGGAGGCCTTCATGGATAAGGCGACCTACGAGACGACGAAATACATCAAGGGGCCGATGCACCAGTCGCTCCGGCATGATTCAGCGCACAAACATGTCGCCGGAAGTGCCGAATATATCGACGATATTCCCGAACCCGCAGGCCTCCTGCATGGCGCGCTCGGCATGGCGGATCGCGCCCATGCGGAGATCCTGTCGATGGACCTCTCGGCGGTGAAGACCTATCCCGGCGTCATCGACGTCCTGACCGCCGCCGACATCACCGGCGTCAACGACGTCTCCTCCGGCGGCCGCCACGACGAGCCGCTGATCGCAACGGACAGGGTCGAATTCCACGGCCAGACCATCTTCGCCGTCATCGCCGAAACCCGCGACGCAGCCCGCAAGGCGGCGCGCCTGGCCAAGGTCGAATACCGCGACCTGCCCTTCTGGACCGATATCGACGGCGCGCTGGAAAATGGTGCACCGCTCGTCACGCCTGGTATGACGCTGAAGCGCGGCACACCGGAAACCGAACTCGACAAGGCGGCCCACCGCATCCAGAGCTCGATGCGCATCGGCGGCCAGGAGCATTTCTATCTCGAAAGCCATATCGCGCTCGCCATTCCCGGCGAGGACGACGATGTGGCCGTCTGGTCGTCCACCCAGCATCCTTCCGAAATCCAGCACATCGTCGGCCATGTGCTCGACATCCCCTCGAACGCCATCACCGTCAACACGCGGCGCATGGGCGGCGGCTTTGGTGGCAAGGAGACGCAAGGCAATCAGTTTGCAGCGCTCGCCGCACTCGCCGCCAAGAAGCTGAAGCGCGCCGTAAAGTTCCGCCCCGACCGCGACGAGGACATGGGCGTCACCGGCAAGCGCCACGACTTCAAGATGGATTTCGACGTCGCCTTCGACGACGACGGAAAGATCCATGCCATTGAAGCGAACTTCGCCGCCCGCTGCGGCTACTCCTCCGATCTCTCCGGCCCGGTCACCGACCGCGCTCTCTTCCATGCCGATTCCAGCTATTTCTACCCGCATGTGAAGCTGACCTCGCAGCCCTTGAAGACCCACACCGTCTCCAACACCGCCTATCGGGGCTTCGGCGGACCTCAAGGGATGTTGGGCGCCGAACGGGTGATCGAGGAGATCGCCTATGCGCTGGGCAAGGATCCGCTTGAAGTCCGAAAGGCCAATTTCTATGGCGAGAAGGGCTCGGGCCGCGATGTGACCCCCTACCACCAGCTGGTGGAAGACAACATCATCCTGAAGGTCGTCGAGGAACTCGAAACCTCCTGCGACTACCAGGCGCGCCGTCAGAAGATCCTGGAGTTCAACCGGACCAGCCCCGTCATCAGGAAGGGCATCGCGCTCACGCCGGTGAAATTCGGCATTTCCTTCACCATGACCGCCTTCAACCAGGCGGGCGCGCTCGTCCATATCTATCAGGACGGCTCGATCCATCTGAACCACGGCGGCACCGAAATGGGCCAGGGCCTTTACACGAAAGTCGCCCAGGTCGTCGCCGATTGTTTCCAGGTCGATGTCGACACGGTGAAGATCACGGCAACGACAACCGCCAAGGTTCCGAACACCTCGGCCACCGCCGCCTCCTCTGGCTCGGACCTCAACGGCATGGCCGCCTTCGATGCCGCACGCCAGATCAAGGAGAGGCTGATCGCCTTCGCCGCCGAGAAGCATGCGGTTCCGGCCTCGGAAATCGAATTCCTGCCCAACCGGGTGCGCGTTGGCGAGCAGATCTTCTCCTTCGGCGATTTCGCCAAACAGGCCTATTTCGGCCGCGTGCAACTTTCGGCGGCAGGTTTCTACAAGACGCCGAAGATCCACTGGGACCGCGCCGCCGGTCGCGGCACGCCCTTCTATTACTACGCCTATGGTGCCGCCTGTTCGGAAGTCTCGATCGACACGCTGACGGGCGAATATCTGATGGAGCGCACCGATATTCTCCACGATGTCGGCAAGTCACTGAACCCGGCCATCGACATCGGCCAGATCGAAGGCGGCTTTGTCCAGGGCATGGGCTGGCTGACGACGGAAGAACTCTGGTGGGATGCTAAGGGCCGCCTGCGCACCCACGCCCCCTCCACCTACAAGATCCCGCTCGCCTCCGATCGCCCGAAGATCTTCAACACGCGGCTTGTTCCCTGGTCGGAAAACGCAGAGCCCACCATCGGCCGCTCCAAGGCCGTCGGCGAACCGCCCTTCATGCTGGCAAATTCGGTGCTGGAGGCACTGTCGATGGCGGTTGCTTCGGTCGCGGATTACCGTGTTTGCCCGAGGCTTGATGCGCCGGCGACCCCGGAGCGGGTACTGATGGCGGTGGAGAGGTTGAAGCGGGCGTGATGGATGGGGCCATGACGCACCACGCCGTTCCGGAAGGCCATCGCAGGAAGGCACGGCGGATGCGCAAAGCGCTGACGGCGGCTGAATTGCGCTTCTGGAATACGGTGAGAGCCCATCGCCTGATGGGATTGGGGTTTCGACGGCAGGTGCCGATCGCCGGCTACATCGTCGATTTCGCCTGCCCCGAGCACAAACTGGTGGTCGAAATCGATGGCCCGAGCCACACATTCGATCAGAGGATCGAGCGCGATCAAGTTCGAGATCAGACGCTCGCCCATCTGGGATGGACCGTCCTGCGCTTTACGAACGAGGATGTGCTTGAGCATCTCGACGATGTCTGCACCCACATCCTGCGAGTGATTGGAGTGCGACGCTTTGAGTAATGCATTCGCATTTACCCCCCTCTGTCACTCCGTGACATCTCCCCCTCAAGGGGGGAGATTGCCAGCAAGCGCCCTGCCCTTTGGACCCGTTCATCCAAGCCCTGCCAGACTTTGCGGCGGTTCCTCACAGGGAAGCCTTAGGAGTGAGAGATGCATGCCCAATGCGATCTCCCCCCTTGAGGGGGAGATGCCCGGCAGGGCAGAGGGGGGTAACCCACGCCTAAACGAGGCGGAGCAAGCTGCAGCATGACCACCCTCCCCGCCTTCCTCAAAGCCCACCCGAATTCCATCCTCGTCGAAGTCGCCGAGACCAAGGGCTCCACCCCGCGTGATACCGGCACGATGATGCTGGTGTCGGCAACCACCCTCTGGGGCACGATCGGCGGCGGGCATCTGGAATTCATGGCGATCGGCCATGCGCGCAGGCTGATGTCGGGGGAGACGCTGGAGCCGGTGCTCGATGTGCCGCTGGGGCCTGAGATCGGCCAGTGCTGCGGCGGACGCACGCTGTTGCAGTTCACGAGGCTCGATGACGCAACCAAGACCGCCCTCCTGCAGCGCTTGGCCGATGAACGCGCGGCCTTTCCTGAAGTCATGGTCTTCGGCGCCGGCCATGTCGGGCTGGCGCTGGCCCAGGCCCTGAGCCCTCTGCCGCTGAATGTCACGCTGATCGACTCGCGTCCCGAAATCGACGGCCACGTGCCCGCTGGCATAACCTTCCGCAGGGTCGCGATGCCCGAGGCGGAGGTGACAAAGCTCAAATCCGGCGCCGCCGCCGTCATCCTCACCCATGATCATGCATTGGATTTCCTGATCGGCAGGCAAGCGCTCTCCCGCACCGATCTCGCCTATGTCGGCATGATCGGCTCGAAGACCAAGCGCGCCACCTTCGCCTCGTTCCTGGACCGCGAAGGCCTGGGTCGCGCCTCCATGGAGCGGCTGACGCTGCCGATCGGCGGCGGATCGGTGAAGGACAAGCGCCCGGCGGTGATTGCCGCTCTCGTTGCGGCGGAACTGTTGGGCGTGCTGCTGAAAGCAGACTGAGTGGCCACCGAAGAGAAAAACGGCTATGCTCTGACGGCAAGGATGAGGACATCATGGCCGCACGATCCAGTCTGACGATCGAACTGAACCAGGAGATCGAAGCCAAGCTTTCTGAGCTTGCCGAAGCGACGCAACGCAGTCGTGGCGAAGTCGCCAACGCGGCACTCACCCTCTATGTGGAACGCGAATTCAGGACAATTGAAGCAATACGCCAGGGACTGGTCGATCTCGAAAAGGGCGATCTCGTCGATCATGAGGACGCCATGTCCGAACTCGACGCCGTGATCGAGGCTGCAGAGGCAGCCCGCCTGTGAGCCTTCGCATCCAGTGGTCGCGCCAAGCCCTGGATGACTTGAAATCCCAAATTGCCTTTATCTCGAAAGACAATCCAAAAGCCGCCCGACAAATTGCTAGGAAGCTCCGTCTCTGTGCGGAGCGACTGGCTCAAACTCCATCCGGCCGACCGGGGCGGGTGTTAGGTACGTGGGAAAAATCCGTCGCCGGGCTTCCCTATGTCATTGCATATACGATCAGGATGCAGAAGGCCGCAGAAACCCTCGTGATCCTGCGCGTCATTCACACGGCGCGCGACTGGCAGGCCGGGACATGGCCCGATTGATTTCCTGCCTGAGAAGCGTGAATCGATCTCGCAGTGGACTCTACGAAACATCTATAACCATTGGATTTTTCTAGAGCGGACCGCCAAGGCTTCGGTCAAGAAGCCGTCGCGTGGACCGCTCCCCCGCTCGCCAAACATTCTCCGCCATCTCCAGCCCGACGTCCCGGCAAAGGTCATCTGGAAGGTCCTCGACATCAAGGCGGCGGGCACCTTGCCCCGGTGGTGCGGCCTTGCGAAGCCGCTGTAGAATGCCCTCAAAATTGGGCATAAGTCGTCCGATCGCGGATACCATCTAAGCCTCCACGCTGCGTGATTTCGTTCTTGTTCGATGCTGCGACCATGCCTGAGGTTGCCGGCGCGATCCAATTCAATTACGCTTCGCATGGATAAAGAGAACTGATCCATGAAGCTGTCGCGCCAACTGCCGTTGAATGCCCTTCGCGTCTTTGAGGCGGTCGGACGGCTCATGAGTTTCACCCGCGCCGGTGAAGAGCTCGGCATGACCCAGACAGCGGTCAGCTATCAGATCAAGCTGCTTGAGGAGCATATCGGCGAGCCACTGTTCTGGCGCCGCCCGCGCCAGATCGGCCTGACGGAGACGGGAGAGCGGCTGCATCCGAAGGTGGCGGAAGCGCTCGGCATGATGGCGGATGCTGTGGCGGACGCCAGGCAGCAGGCGGACGGCATTCTGGAGATCCGCTCGACGCCGACCTTTGCCAGCCATTGGTTGGCCCGCCATATCGGCGCCTTCCAGCTTCAGCATCCTGGTCTGGCCGTGCGCATTCTCCGCGTCGAGAAGCCGGTGGATTTCCACGCTGACAATGCCGATGTCGTCATTTGGCGGGGCGAGCGACCGCCGGCGGATGTGGAGGCGCATGAACTGTTCCGACTGCACTATGCCCCCATGCTGAGCCCGAAGCTGGCCGAGACAATCGGCGGCGTGACGACCCCGGCGGATCTTCTGAAACTGCCGCTGATCGGCGGCAGCAGCAAATGGTGGGGAATCTGGTTTCAGTCGAACGGCATCGACACACCTCTGCCCGGCACGATCACGATCGACGCCGACGGCGCACTGGATCTGGAAGGCAGTGCCGCGATTGCCGGTCACGGCGTGGCGCTGCTGAGCCCGTTTCTTCACCGCGAGGAACTGGAGGCCGGCCGACTGTTCATGCCCGTCAACATCTTCAAGAAGGACGACCTGAGTTATTGGCTCGTCTATCCGAAAAGCCGTCGCAAATCGGCCAAGGTGCAGGCCTTCCGCCAATGGATGAAAGACGCGCTGCCACCCTGGATCGCACCTACCGGATCAAGCGATCAATAGGCCATGTCCGGCGCATGGAAGCAGCGCAACATGTCCTCGTTGAGATAGAGATAAAGTATGGGAGTAGTCCCTGTTGCAGCGCACTCTCCCTCTTTCCTTCATGGCAAAATTTTCGCAATGTGGCTGGTCGGGGAATGTGAAGGAATTCTGGAATGTATGAATACGCAATCGCCTGGGAATGGCTGAACTTTGCCGTCCGCTGGCTGCATGTCATCACCGCGATCGCCTGGATCGGCTCATCCTTCTATTTCATCGCGCTGGATCTCGGTCTTGTGAAGCGCCCCGGTCTGCCCGTCGGCGCCTATGGCGAGGAATGGCAGGTGCATGGCGGCGGCTTCTATCATATCCAGAAATATCTGGTCGCGCCCGCCTCAATGCCGGAGCATCTGACCTGGTTCAAATGGGAAAGCTATGCCACCTGGCTCTCCGGCTTCGCGCTGCTGGCCGTGGTCTATTACGGCGGCGCCGATCTCTTCCTGATTGATCGCACGGTGCTCGATATCGAGCCATGGCAGGCCATCTGTCTGTCGCTGGCGTCGCTCGCCATCGGCTGGATCCTCTATGACCTCTTGTGCAAGTCGCCGCTCGGCAAAAACACCTGGGGCCTGATGGCCTTTCTCTATGTCGTGCTGATTGCCATGGCCTGGGGCTATACGCAGATTTTCTCCGGCCGGGCCGCTTTCCTGCATCTGGGTGCTTTTACCGCCACCATCATGTCGGCCAATGTCTTCTTCATCATCATTCCGAACCAGAAGATCGTCGTTGCCGACCTGATCGCCGGCCGCACGCCCGATCCGAAATACGGCGTGATCGCCAAGCAGCGCTCGCTGCACAACAACTACCTGACCCTGCCCGTCATCTTCTTCATGCTGTCGAACCACTATCCGCTGGCTTTTGCCACGGAGTTCAACTGGATCATCGCAGCCCTGGTCTTCCTGATGGGCGTCACCATCCGTCACTGGTTCAACACGACGCATGCCCGCAAGGGCAAGCCGACCTGGACCTGGTTGGTCACCGTGCTCCTCTTCATCGTCATCATGTGGCTCTCGACCGTGCCGAAGGTGCTCACGGGCGAGGAGGAACAGGCGAGCCTGTCTCAGCGTGAACAGACCTTTGTCCAGAACGGCCATTTCGAAGCCGTGCGCGATGTCGTACAGGGCCGCTGTTCGATGTGCCACGCAGCCGAGCCCGTCTGGGAAGGCATTGCGCGGGCACCGAAGAACGTGAAGCTGGAAACGGACGGCGAGATCGCCGCCCATGCCCGTGAAATCTATCTCCAGGCCGGCCGCAGCCATGCCATGCCGCCCGGAAACATCACCGATCTCTCGCCTGAAGAGCGCAAGCTGCTCGTCGCCTGGTACGAGACGACGGTCGAAGGCAAATGATGACAATTGAGACCCTGATCCGCGGCCGCCTCCTCTCTTTCAACCGTGCACCCGAGCATGCCGGCGACAGAGAGAGTTATCTCTACGAAGAGGACGGCGCGCTGCTGGTCCGCGACGGCAGGATTGCGGCCGTCGGCGCCTACGCGGATGTGAAGCCGAAGGCCGGCGCCGATACAACCGAGATCGACCACCGCCCGCATCTGATCCTGCCGGGCCTGATCGACTGCCATGTACATTTCCCGCAGATGCAGGTGATCGCCTCCTATGCCGCCAATCTCTTGGAATGGCTGAACACCTACACCTTCCCCGAGGAATGCCGCTTCGTCGAAAGCGCCCATGCCGAACGCATCGCCACGCAGTTCTTCGACGAATTCCTGCGCCAGGGCACGACCACGGCGGTGGCCTATTGCTCGGTGCACAAGGCCTCCGCCGATGCTTTCTTTGCCGAAAGCCTGAAGCGCGGCACGCTGATGATCGGCGGCAAGGTGATGATGGATCGCAACGCGCCCCAGGGCCTGCTCGACACGCCGCAACTGGGCTACGACGAAACCCGCGCCGTCATCGAGCAATGGCATGGCAAGGGCCGCAACCACGTCGCCATCACCCCGCGCTTTGCCATCACGTCCACCCCTGAGCAGATGGCGATGACGCAGAAGCTGGCGGAAGAATTCCCGGATCTGCATATCCAGACGCATCTGTCTGAGAACCACGATGAGATCCGCTACACCTGCGAGCTCTATCCCGACGCCACTGATTATACCGACATCTATGCCCGCTATGGCCTGCTCAGGAAAAAGGCGCTCTTCGGCCATGCGATCCATCTGTCGGATCGCGAGGCGGATGCCATGGCGGAGAGTGGTGCTGTCGCGGTCCACTGCCCGACCTCGAACCTCTTCCTAGGCTCCGGCCTCTTCCCGCTGAAAGCGATCAAGCGTCGCGAGAAGCCCGTGACCGTCGCTGTTGCAACCGATATCGGCGGCGGCTCCAGCTATTCCATGCTGAAGACCATGGACGAGGCCTACAAGATCCAGCAATTGCTCGGCGAGCGGATGAACCCGCTCGAAAGCTTCTACCACATGACGCTCGGCAATGCGGTCGCGCTCGACCTCGCGGACCGGATCGGCACGCTGGGCGAAGGCACCGATGCCGATATCGTCGTGCTGAATGCGGCTGCGACCCCGGCCATGCGGCTGCGCATGGAAACGGTCACCTCGCTCGCCGAAGAGCTCTTCCTGCTGCAGACGCTGGGCGATGATCGTTCCGTGGTCGAGACCTATGTGGCGGGCAAGGCCTCGAAACCTGTAAATTGACGGGCATCCGGCACTGGCGACGGGCCCTTATCGGCCCTTTCACCTCTGCCAGGGCTTCGCTCAGTTCCTGATAGGGCTCGCATTGGACACCGCAGATGCGCGCGATCTGCGCCAGTTCTCCTTCGGCCTCCGCGATCCGACCGAGCATCAGATAGGCCTCGCCAAGATATTCCCGTGCCTCGGCATAATGGGGATCGAGGACCAGCGCGCGCCGATAGAAAACCAGCGAACCCTCGGGATCGCCGAGCTTGCGGGTGACGAAGCCGCGATAGTTGAAATAGCGGGCGGAGTTCTTGTGTCTCACGGCATCAAGCAGGGCCCGCGCCTCCTCGAAGCGCTCCCCGTCAATCAGGCGTTTGGCATTGGCCATCAGGTCGGCATCATTTAATCGCGTCACATCAGTCGCGCACTGCCCCGCGCCGCTGTCGAACACTTCGCCCGGAGGGCATGTCGGCACCGGGTCGCCATCGAGAATGACCGCATTTGACGGTCTCGCAGCCACGGCAAGGCCCCAGGTGAGCAAAACGGCGGTCAAGACCCAATTCCGTGGCAGCTTCAACATCACGACTCTCTTCTAACCGTCATGAGCCTATGGCCGCTCCGCAAAAAACCGATGACAAAGCGCGCATTGACACACCGGCCAGAACCCGATGATGCTCCACGTCGCGTCGCCCCTTTGCGACACTGAACGGTGCCGACGCTGCAAACCTCGGGAAAGATTTGGGCCATGATGAGTGACAGTGGCTATTCCGGCACCCCCCTTCCGAAAAAGCTCGGATTGAAGCCGGAGCTTGCCGCCCTCTTCATCAATCTGCCCGACGATCTCGCCCATCTTGTCGACGATCTGCCCTTGGCGTGCTGCGTCGGAAACATCGCCGAGGCTCATGGCAGGGAGCTCGACTATATCCATGTCTTCGAGACGGATCGCGCCCGCCTCGAAGACCACGCGTCACGCCTGAAATCCATGCTGAAACCGTCAGGCATGCTGTGGATCTCCTGGCCGAAAAAGGCCTCGAAAGTCCCGACCTCAATCACCGAGGACGTGCTCCGCACCGTCTTCCTGCCGACTGGCCTGGTCGACGTGAAAGTCTGCGCCGTCACCGATGTCTGGTCGGGCCTGAAATTCATGATCCGCAAGGACCTTCGCTGAACGACAGTCATCCGGAGGAGGATGCATCATGCTGGCCACCAACCTCGCCCTCGGCACACTGATGATCTCGCTGACGGTGGTCATCCACACCTTCGGCCTGATGGGCGTGACCCATGTTATGAGCTGGGTCACTGACCGCATCCGCCTGCATGGCCATCGCAGCCGGCTGCTCGCCATGAACACGGTCGTCATCGGCGTCTTTGCCGTGTTGACGGCCGAGGTCTGGCTCTGGGCCGCCGCCTATAGCCTGATCGGCGTGGTCGATGATTTCGAGACCGCCCTCTACTTCTCAACCATCACCTTCTCGACCGTCGGGTATGGCGACGTCGTGCCCCATCCCGAATGGCGCATGTTTGCCGCCCTCGAAGGTGTCAACGGCTTCCTGCTGATCGGCTGGTCCACCGCCTATCTGATTGCCGCCGGCATGCGCGTCGGCCCGTTCCGCTCGGGAGAACACTTCTGAAGGATCCAAGAGGTAAAATTATCTTACCTCTTCTCCTGTCTCCTGTTCACAGCCGACCAAATGGCATGTTATGCCGAAACAAAGACATTGGCGGAGAGAGACCACATGGGGCCGATCCTTGAAATTTCCGATCTGAAGACGCTGGCACGCAAGCGCGTGCCCAAACTCTTCTTCGATTATGCCGATAGCGGCTCCTATACCGAGAGCACCTACCGGGCGAACGAGAGCGACTTTGCCAGGATCAAGCTGCGCCAGCGCGTGCTTGTCGACATGAGCGGCCGCACGCTTGAAACGACCATGGTCGGCGAGAAGGTGAAGATGCCCGTGGCGCTGGCGCCGACCGGCCTCACCGGCATGCAGCATGCCGATGGCGAGATGCTCGCAGCCAAGGCTGCGGAGGAGTTCGGCGTGCCCTTCACGCTGTCGACCATGAGCATCTGCTCGATCGAGGATGTCGCCTCGGTCACCACCCGCCCCTTCTGGTTCCAGCTCTATGTCATGCGCGACCGCGATTTCGTCGTGAACCTGATCGAGCGCGCCAAGGCCGCCAAGTGCTCGGCCCTCGTCTTGACCGCCGACCTCCAGCTGCTCGGCCAGCGCCACAAGGATATCCGCAACAGCCTCGCCGCCCCGCCGAAGCTGACGCCGAAGCATCTCTACCAGATGGCGATCCGCCCGCGCTGGTGCTGGAACATGCTGCAGACCAACCGCCGCACCTTCCGCAACATCCACGGCCACGCCAAGAACGTCACCGATCTTTCCTCGCTGCATTCCTGGACGGCGGAGCAGTTCGATCCGAAATTGTCCTGGAAGGATGTCGAGTGGATCAGGAAGCAATGGGGTGGCAAGCTGATCATCAAGGGCATCCTCGACGTCGAAGATGCCCGGATGGCGGCGAAAACCGGGGCTGATGCCATCGTCGTCTCAAACCACGGCGGACGCCAGCTCGACGGCGCGCATTCCTCGATATCCATGCTGCCGAAAATCGTCGATGCCGTCGGCCACAAGATCGAGATCCATATGGATGGCGGCATCCGCTCCGGCCAGGACGTGCTGAAGGCCGTGGCGCTGGGCGCCAAGGGCACCTATATCGGCCGCCCCTTCCTCTATGGGCTCGGCGCCATGGGCAAACAGGGCGTGACCAAGGCGCTGGAAATCATCGCCAAGGAGATGGACGTCACCATGGCGCTCTGCGGAAAGCGCCAGCTCGCCGATATCGACAAGACGATCATTGCCGAGAGCCCGTTCTGAACCATCCTGTGGCAGCTGCAACCCGATGCAATTGCGGATAAGCAACATCAGGCGGGACACTCGGTATACTTGTACTGTATGGAGAGTACTCTTTTCCCGCGAAATGATTTCGCGGGGGACCCGATTATGACAAGGACCATCATTGACACGCCCTACAGCGTGAGAGCCCGGGCGCACCAGTTGGCTGCGCTCGGCATTCGCTGCATCATCCGCTACTACAACCGACAAAACAGCCAGACCTTTCCAGACAAACGTCTCACCAGACCCGAAGCCGAGGCGATCGTCGAAGCCGGCATGTCGATTGCGGTGGTGTTCCAGCAGAACCATCGCCTGATCACGGACTTCACCGGCGACTGGGCGGAAAAAGACGCCGAGGCCGCGCTCAAATGTGCCGGCGATGTCGGCCAACCCCTCGACAGCACAATCTATGTCGCCGTGGATCATGATTTTGTTGCCGCAGCCGACCTCGCGGTGATCTCGCACTATTTCGAGCAGATGGGCGGCAGTCTGCAGTCAAGAGGATACAAGGTCGGAGTCTATGGCTCGGGCCGCGTCGCAGGCCATCTGAGATCGAAAGGTCTCGTGGATCAGGTGTGGCTCGCCCGCCCGCTCGGCTGGTCGGGCAGCCGTGATTATCTCAAGGGCGCGGAGTGGAACCTCTACCAGGACGCGATCGGCGTAAAGATCGACGGCCTGGATTGCGACAGCAACATCACGCCGCCCGGTCGCCCTAACTTCGGCCAGTTCACGCTGCCGTTGCCATCGACCGTCGTGACCAGACGGCAGCCGGAAGACACGGATGGCAGTCGGACGCTCTTTCAGGTCTCAAGCCACGGCAGCCTCAATCTGCGCGGCGGCCCCTCGCTCGACTTTCCCATCATCCGCCCGCTGGCACCAGAAACCCGCCTTTACGGCCTACGACGCAGTGGCGACTGGATCCAGGTGGATGTTGAGGGGGACGGCCGCCCGGACGGCTATGTGCGAGCAGACTATCTCGCACTCGTGGCGGGCGATAGGGATCTCCTCCCTGTCGCGGGGCAGCAGGCCATCGAGGTTGCCTATCGGGAGTTGGCGCTGCAGGTGCGAGAGGTTCCGGGTGGTAGCACCAATCCTCGGATCGCCCTCTACTATCAGACACTCGCAAGCGGACAGCCGACACCGGACGATGGTGAGGTTCCCTGGTGCTCCTACTTCATGAACTTCTGCTTTGCAGATATCGGCCAGAAGGGCTCTGGCCGCGCCAATGCTCGATCCTGGCTCACATGGGGCAGACCCGTCCAGGGAGCGCCAGAACGCGGCGACGTCGTCATTCTTTGGCGCGGATCCGTTGACGGTACAGAGGGCCATGTCGGCTTCTTTGTCGGCTATGACGGAGACCGGTGGCTCCTGCTCGGCGGCAACCAGGACGACGCCGTCTCGATCAAGGCCTATGATCCCGCACGGGTGCTCGGTGTGCGCCGTCTTTGAGTGATGATCAGCCCAGACGGCCGGTCGCAAGGCCGGTCGTCCAGCTGGGACGGCCATTGCGTTCGGCAAGCCGCGACTGCGCCATGTGATCATAGGGCACGAGCCGGAAGCTGACCGACCAGCCGGCATCCGTCTTCTCCAGGATCGCGTAGGATGCAAGCGGGCTGCCCGCTTCGACCTTGTGATAGACGGGCGCATCATCGTCATAGGCCGGGCAGCCAACGCTGCCGGGATTGACGATCAGCCTGCCATCGGAAAGGCGGACGGCCCGCGGCAGATGGGTATGGCCGCAGAGGATCAGCGGCTGGGCGATGCCCTGGGCCCAGGCCTCGATCTCCGATTGGTCGCGCAGCACGACACGCCCCTCCGGCGTCACCTGTTCGAGCCAGTAGGTGCCGTCATCCTGCGGCCGCGCATGGCAGAGATAGGCGACATCGCGGAAGACGGCATCGAAGGGCAGCGCGCGCAGCCAGTCGAGATGCCGGGCTGTCAGCTGGCTGAAGGCATCCGCCTCCCATTCATGCATGTCGCCGCTAGCATGTTCGATCAGATAGCGATCGTGATTGCCGCGCACGGTGACCAGCCGCAGCGGCACGAGGATATCGGCCGTCCGTCCGGCTTCGAGCGGGCCGGACAGGCAATCGCCGAGATTGACGATATCGCCTGTTTGAATGCCCTGCGCCGCGATATCGGCAAGCACCGCCTCAAGTGCTGCGGCATTGCCATGAATATCGGCAATGGCGGCAAAGCGCATCAGCTGCCCCGATAGGTCGAATAGCCGTAGGGCGAGAGAAGCAGCGGCACGTGATAATGCGCCGTGGTGTCAGAAATCCCGAATCGGATCGGGATGACATCGAGAAAGGGCGGGTCGGTCAGCGCAAAACCCTTGGTCTTGAGATAATCGCCGGCATGGAAGAGCAGCTCGTATTGCCCGACCTGGAATTCCTCGCCGATCAGCATCGGCCCGCCATCGACACGCCCGTCGTCATTGGTGAAGACGGTCTTGATCAGCTCCGCCTCCTCACCAGTCATCCGCATCAGCTGGATGCGCAGGCCCTGGGCGGGCTTGCCGAGTGCCGTGTCGAGCACATGGGTGGTGAGGCCGGTCATATCTGGGGCTCCCGAATCACGAAGGGGGTATCGAAGAAGAATTCTTCGAGATTGTTGCCGGGTCCGTCGCGATCGACAACCAGGAAATCGCTGACGTCGCCGATGGCCATCAGTGGATGATGCCAGGTATTGCGCCGATAGTTCACGCCCTGATGCGGGCTGGCAAGAAACACCTGCGGCTGCCCTGGTCTTCCGTCCTCATCGGGGGACACCGCGACAAGGAAGGGCCGACCCGACAACGGCGAAAAGCTCTGGCTGCCGAAGGGATGGCGCTCCATCATGCCGATTTCATAAGGGAAGGCGCGCGGCTGGCCGCGAAAAATGTTGACGATCACCCGCGCCCCCTCGCCCGTCACCTCGGGCGAAAACAGCGCGTGAAAGCGTTCCGTCGTGCCGCCATTGATCAGCCGCATGGTCGAGGGTTCGGCCTCGATCACCTCGCCGAACGGCGCAAATGTTTCGGCCGTCAGCGGACGGATGGGAAGGTCGATGGGCAAAGGGGTCATTCTCCCTGGACATGCGGATGGCGAAGCTGGTCGATCTGGCGAACCAGCTTCGGAAGATCACGCTGCACCGTATCCCATACCTGCCGCCAATCCAGCCGGTCATATTGGTGGACCACAAGATTGCGCAGCCCACGCATTTGGGCCCAGGCGATCTCTGGTTGCTCCGACGCGATATCCGGGAAACGCGCCTGGATACGGGCGGCTGCCGCCGCGATCAGCACGAAGGTCATGGCAACCGCGCGTTGGCGCAGGAGCTCGTTCTCGAACGCTTCGAAACTGACACCGTCGAGGAACCCGATGGCTTCGATGGCTGCTTCCTCCATATCGATGAGGTTGTCGAGCAGCCGCTCTTCGGGGGTCATATGGCGATCGCCTCAGCAAGGATCCGGTCACGCATACGCGCCTTGAGACCATCCGCGGTTACAACATCGACCGGGCACGGCAACAGATCCTCCATCTCGGCCTGCAGTCCACCCAGATCGAAAAGCGTCATTCCCGGCAAGCCGTCCACGAGAATGTCGAGGTCGCTGTCCGGCCCGTCCTCGCCTCGCGCCACCGACCCGAAGACACGCGGGTTCGTCGCCTTGTGACGTGCCGTCACCTCGCGGATCACCTGCCTGTTTTTCTCCAGGACCTCTGACGGACGCATGACCGATCTCCTTGACCGACATGATAGAGCAAACGCGAAAGGCGAGAAAGAGTGAGGCTTACACCACCAATACGAAAGCGGCGCTTGGATGCGTTCCGTCGTCCGCCACAGATCAGCCGCCTGATCGAGGGATCGGCCTCGATGACCTCGCCGAAAGGCGCGAATGTTTCGGTCGTCAGCCGACGGATGCGCAAGCGGAATAAGCCTTGGTACGAGACGAGCACGCGGCCGCATGACGGTTTCGGGGACAATCAGCGTCCGCCTTAACCAGCATCCGGATCAGGGCCTGCCGTCTCTGCGTCAACCGGGCAAGCGCGTGAGCCTGTTGAATCTCCAGAGCAGAGCGATCGCGGCAAGCGCCAGAGCCGAAACGAAGCCGAGCCAGACGCCTTGCGGGCCCATACCCAGCGGGAACGCGAGTGCCCAGCCGAGCGGGATGGCGACCGGCCAATAAGCGAGGATCGAGATCACCGAGGGAATGGCCGTATCGGACAGGCCACGCAAGGCCCCCACAAGGGTCGATTGAAGCCCGTCCACGACCTGGCTGAGCGCGAAGACGAAGAACAACGCCGCAGCCAGGTCGATGACGGCGGGATCAGACGAAATCAGCGCCGCGATTTCGGCACCGTAGAGGCCAAGCAGCAGCGCCGCGCCCACCAGCCAGACCGTCGCCATCCCGAGGGCGGCAAACGTCATCCTGCGCACCCGATCGAGGCGGTTTGCTCCAGCGGCCTGGGCGACGCGGATTGCCACGGCTCCAGCGACCCCGAGCGGCACCATATAAAGCAGCGCTCCGACCGACAGCGCCACCTGATTGGCGGCCAGCGCAATCGATCCGAACAGACCGATCAACATCGTCGCCACAGCCATGGCAGCCGTCTCGGCCACATACATCACGCCGAGCGGCGCGCCCTCGCGCACGAGTTCTCCGGTTTGAACCGTCGACCGATCACCTCTCGCCCGCAACCGCAGGGTCGACAGCGACCAGCGCCAATAGGCGAAGGCCGCCAACAAGGCGATGCTCTCGGCAACCAGCGATGCGATCCCGGCGCCAGCCAGGCCGAGAGCCGGCAAAGGTCCGATCCCATAGATCAGGCAGTAGTTGAGAGGGATGTTCAGGAGACAGGCAAGCGCGCCGAAACTCACCCCGATCCAGGGACGATCAATGGCTTCGAAGGCCGATTTGAAAACGGTGAGGATGGAATAGGGAATGAGGAAGGCAGCGATGAGATGCCAATAGGCCGTGACCTCTGAAAGCACGTCTTCCGGTTGCCCGAAATAGGGCATGAGAAGCAGCGAGGCACTCATGATCAGGGCCGCGCCAACGCCCGCCACGGCGCCCAGCGCCAGACCGACCCGCAGTACGGCCGCCACCCGGCGCCCCTGGCGCGCGCCGAAGGCATTGCCGATGCGAACGGAGATGACGGAAAGAAAGCCGTAGACCGCAGCCAGCATCACGGTCGCCACGGCGCCTGCAAGTCCGACCGCAGCCAGGGGCACATGACCAAGCGGCGCGATCATCAGGGAATCCGTCACCGTAATCACGGCTCCAGTGCTGAGGCCGACCACGATGGGAACGGCCAGACGCGCGATATCCTTCAGTTCAGTCAGAAAGCTGGGGGTCATGGGAAATGTGTCGTCACGTCTGGGAACATTCAAGACTGCCGCGCGCCTTCTTCAGCAGCCGCTCAAGGTCTTCGAGTTCGTCGGGGTCCAGTGCGCGAGAAATGCGCTCCGCTGTCTCGGCATAGATCGATTTCTCTTCAGCGACCAGCGCGCTGCATTTTTCCGTCGGCGTCAAGAGCACCGATCGTCCGTCGGCACTGTCGGAAAGCTTGTTGAGATATCCGCTAAGATGCAGCTTCCGGACCATGACGGATGCGGAAGCACGACTGACACGCATCTGCTCTGCCAGATCCGCAAGCCGCAGCGGCTTTTCGGCAGCAATCACCAGATAGAGGTAGTCGAGTTCCGTGGCCGTCAGGTCCATGGACCCACTTTTGCGGGACTCTTCCCTCCACCGGAACCACATATGCCATTGCAGGCAGCGCAGACATTCTTCCAGATCCATCACAACCAACCTATATAGTTAGACTAACTAACTATATAGCGCAGGTGATTTTTGCAAGTCCCCTCTGTTGTCGGCACAGGCTCCGTCAAACCGGAGCAGACCACCAGACAAAACGAAAACAGCGCCGGTGTTGCCACCGGCGCTGCATTCATGAGACCTGGCCCTGAAATCAGGCGGCAGACTTGGCGTAGTCGGCCGTCGAGACTTCGGCGATCGTCGACAGGACGCGCGAAGCGATCGCATAGGGGTCGCCCTGGGAGTTCGGGCGGCGGTCTTCGAGGTAGCCCTTGTAGCCGTTGTTGACGAAGGAGTGCGGAACGCGGATCGAGGCACCACGGTCAGCAACGCCGTAGGAGAACTTGTTCCACGGAGCCGTCTCGTGCTTGCCGGTCAGGCGCAGGTGGTTGTCCGGACCGTAGACGTCGATGTGCTCCTTCCAGTTCTTCGCAAAGGCTGCCATGAGCGCTTCGAAGTACTCCTTGCCGCCAACTTCGCGCATGAAGGTGGTGGAGAAGTTGCAGTGCATGCCCGAGCCGTTCCAGTCGGTGTCGCCGAGCGGCTTGCAGTGGAATTCGACGTCGATGCCGTACTTTTCGCAGAGACGCAGCAGCAGGTAGCGTGCGATCCAGATCTGGTCAGCGGCCTTCTTGGAGCCCTTACCGAATACCTGGAATTCCCACTGGCCCTTGGCCACTTCGGCATTGATGCCTTCGTGGTTGATGCCGGCTTCGAGGCAGAGGTCGAGATGCTCTTCGACGATTTCGCGAGCGATGGAGCCGACATTCTTGTAGCCGACGCCGGTGTAGTACGGGCCCTGCGGAGCCGGGTAGCCCTGCTCCGGGAAGCCCAGCGGACGGCCATTTTCGTAGAAGAAGTATTCCTGTTCGAAACCGAACCAGGCGCCTTCGTCGTCGAGGATGGTCGCACGGCTGTTCGACGGATGCGGCGTGACGCCATCCGGCATCATGACTTCGCACATGACGAGAGCGCCGTTGGTGCGGGCCGGGTCGGGATAGATGGCGACCGGCTTCAGCACGCAGTCCGACGAGTGGCCTTCGGCCTGCATCGTCGAGGAGCCGTCAAAGCCCCAGAGCGGCAGCTGTTCCAGGGTCGGGAAGCTGTCGAATTCCTTGATCTGCGTCTTGCCACGCAGGTTTGCTACCGGCTTGTAGCCATCGAGCCAGATATACTCGAGCTTAAACTTGGTCATGGTGCTCTCTCTTCAGTCTCGCGCCATTCATGCGCAACAGAGGGGTGATTCTCCGGTTCGCCCGGGAGTCGGACAAGAAAAAGCAGGAACTGTGCCAGTTTGCCCGCAATCACGAGAAAGCGACCATTTTGTCGCAGGCGAAAGCCTGAAACCCGGCAATCAAAGGGCTTTCTTTAACAGATTGAGCTCATACTTGCGGAACCAGAGGCGCGTGTCAGGTGTTGTCTGCACACCAAAGATCACGAAAGCGCTGTGATGATTTTAAATTCATCACTTTTTCTGCATCAATATTGCCCACAAAATAGGCAAATTGCACTTTTCATGTGCATTTCAGTTTCAGACGTGGTAAGCATGGAACATCGAGACAACACTCGGTGGAAACGAGAGGCAGTAGCATGACAACGAACATGGTTCGGGAATCGGCGAAGATCTACGAATTCCCGGTGCGTGACCTGGCCCGGCTGAAAGCCATGCGTGAGCGCCAGACGCCGAAACCCGTGATCTATGAGAGCGGTTCGGCAAGCTGGTATCACGAGGAAGCGATCCGCGAAGCCGAACGGGCGCCGAAGCAGTAAACGCCATAAAGGCAGATAAAAAGCCGCCCGCTTTGCGGACGGCCTGATATGCGATGAGCGGGCCCAAGCCCGCTCTTTTCGTTTTCAGAGCAATTCCAGCACAAGTGGTAACCGGTTTTGCGTCCGGAATTGCGTCAACACAAACAGCTTATGCTTTCGTCCCGAAGAGGCGCAGGCGCATCACGCCGCCATCCGGATGCATGGCAATCCGCACATGCGTCACCGGGCCGATCTTCTGCACCTGATCCCCTTCATAGAAATGCTCGGCATCCATCTGCATCTTCTGCCGGGTCAGGATCGGCTTCCACTGTTCGGAGGCTGAAATCTCTGCTTCGTTGAAGGTGTCGCCTGCGTCAGGCAGGTAAGCGCCGAGCAGCTCGCAGGTATCGGGGTAATTGCCCTTGTAGAAATGCGTGTCGATCAGCACCCGGTTGATGACGCCGGCATGGCCGAGCCGGATGATCGCCCAGTCATGGCCTGGACCACGGCGGCGCTTGGTTTCCCAGCCATCACCCATATTGGTGCCGCGACCGGGCGACAGGATCTTGTCGGGATGGCCGTAATGGGCATCCGACCAGGCGAGCGATTTTGCGCCATGGAAGATATAGGCGAGATCGATCTCTTGGGCTTCACCGACCTTCGACCAGTCGAAATGCGCCGCGCCATAGACGCGCAGACGCGCCACACCGCCATCAGGATAGATATGCAGGCGAAGATGCGTCCAGACCTTTGAGGTATCGGCATTATTGAAGAAATGCTGCGCCGAGGCACCCAGCGGAGACTTCGTCACGAGCTCCGTCCAGACCGTCGCATCGGTCGGATCGCCGCTCTCGACATGGGCCGCCTCGATCGAGCAATGCGGCGGATAATTGCCGGTGAAGAAGCGCGTATCGACGTCGAAGCCGAAGATGCGGCCCGGCATGGCAAGCCGGATGACGGCGTAGTCATGCCCCGGCACGCGTTTGCGGCGGCTTTCCCAGCCATCCATGTATTTGCCGTTGTCGTCATAGAGATCCGGGTCGAAGGTCGCCGGATCGTCGTTCAGCATGCGCGACAGCGGCGCAAAGAACTCGTCGGTCGAGAAGATGCCGGTCGCCCCGAGGCGCGCAGAGGCAAGGTTGACGGCACCGGCGGCGAAATCCGGCAGAACGACGGTCGAGGTCTCAAGCATGTCAGTGTGTCTCCGGAAGCAGGCTTTCGAGGCGAAGCCTGGCGATTTTTTCCACCTGCTGGCAGGCGGTGTCGAATTCCTCATCGCGGCTGTTTGAAATCCGCGTTTCGAAGGCGGCGAGAATGTCGTCCTTGGTCAGCCCCTTGACCGCAATGATGAAGGGAAAGCCGAATTTTTCGACATAGGCCGTGTTCAGCGCCGTAAAGCGGGCATGCTCCTCAGCCGAGAGCCGGTCCAGCCCGGCACCGGCCTGTTCGCGCTTGCTGTCTTCGGTCAGCTCGCCCGCAATCGCAAGCTTGCCCGCCAGATCGGGATGCGCCCGGAGCACGCCGAGCCGCTCATCCTGGCTCGCCGTGCGGAAGATCGCCGCCATCCCGTCATGCACGTCACGTGCGGTGAGTGGCTCCTCGATGATGCCGGCATCAAAGGCGCGCTCGGCAATGAAGGGCGAATGCTCGAACACGCCGCCGAAACGCTGAACGAAGTCCGCTCTGTCCATTCGTTTGTCCATTTAGAAGCGAGGTCTCGTCCGACGGGAGCGAGACAGGGGAAGATGCCTGCGGCCGGGCCGCGAAGCGATTTGCATCAAGGATTAGCCGAGGCCCGGAGGCTTGTCGAGTTTCCGGCAGCGACAATCATTTTCGCCCAAACGCGAGGGCACACCACCTTGCGGACATGGCCGGTCGGTCTATCTATGGAACTGCACTTCCGCGATTTCCCAGAAAGGAATTCCCCATGCCGATTGCCAAAGGCTATGCCGCAACGGATGCCTCCAAGCCATTGGTTCCCTTCACCTTCGAACGTCGCGAGCCGAATGACGACGACGTGGTGATCGACATCAAGTTTTCCGGCATCTGCCACTCCGACATCCACCAGGCGCGCAACGAATGGGGCAACTCCACCTACCCCATGGTGCCGGGCCACGAGATTGCCGGCGTGGTCACCGCAGTCGGCTCGAAGGTCACGCAGTTCAAGGTCGGCGACCGCGTCGGCGTCGGCTGTTTCGTCGACAGCTGCGTCCATTGCGAGAGCCGCAATGTCGATCTCGAACAGTATATGCCGGGCGTCGTGCCGACCTATAACGGCTTCGAGGCCGATGGCGTGACGCCGACCTATGGCGGCTATTCGAACACCATCACCGTGAAGGAAGGCTATGTGCTCTCCATTCCGGACAACCTGCCGCTCGACAAGGCAGCCCCCCTGCTCTGCGCCGGCATCACGCTCTATTCGCCGCTCGTGCACTGGAAGGCCGGCCCCGGTAAGAAGGTGGCCATCGTCGGCATGGGCGGGCTTGGCCATATGGGCGTGAAGATCGGCGCAGCCCTCGGCGCCGATATCACCGTTCTCAGCCAGAGCCTGTCGAAGAAGGACGACGGCATCGCCTTCGGCGCCAAGGATTACTACGCCACCGCCGACAAGGAGACCTTCAAGAAGCTTGCCGGCACCTTCGACCTGATCATCTGCACTGTCGGCACCGAGATCGACTGGAACGCCTATCTGAACCTCTTGAAGATCGACGGCGCGCTGGTTCTGGTCGGCCTGCCGGAAAACCCGGTTCCGGTCCATGCCTTCTCGCTGGTCATGGGCCGCCGCTCGCTCGCCGGCTCCTCGATCGGCTCGATCAAGGAAACGCAGGAGATGCTCGACTTCTGCGGCAAGCACAACATCACGCCTGAGATCGAGATCATCGACAT
The DNA here is from genome assembly GCA_027533385.1 of Rhizobium sp. GTDB lineage: Bacteria > Pseudomonadota > Alphaproteobacteria > Rhizobiales > Rhizobiaceae > Allorhizobium. Next base: position 99,709 of record JAPZUE010000041.1, read on the forward strand.
CGCTCAGGTCAACGAAGCCTATGAGCGCGTCATCAAGAGCGATGTGCGCTACCGCTTCGTCATCGACATCGCGAGCCTCGACAAGGCCTGAGCTGAGAAGACGGAAATGAGAAGGGCCCGGCAGCGATGTCGGGCCCTTTTTTTGAGAGGCCTACCCTCAAACGCAACGTCATCCTCGGCCTTGTGCCGAGGATCTACTGAGGTCGACTGCAATTGAAACGTCGCAGATGCTCGGGACAAGCCCGAGCATGACGGCCTCACATTCTCAGCCCTTCCTGCCAGGCCCTTTACGGTATCACACCTGCAACTGATACCCATTCCGCTCCGGAAACGGCCAATCCGCAAGCAGAGCCATATCCGGCCGGTAGATTTCCACCATCAACGGATAACACTTCGCCACATCGCTCGAGTGGCTCGTGCTGCAATCGCCACCGGGGCAGGCCGAGAGCGCACCGAGCAGATCGATCTCCGCGAACATCTCCAGGAAATCCCCGGGGCGAACCGGGCTTGCCTTCATGAAATACTGCTGGGTGTCGCGGGTAAAACCGGTGCACATGAAGACATTCAACACGTCATGCACATGCGGCTCGGCGGCCTTGATGTCGATGCCCTGGTTATGGGCCAGCGCACGGCAGAGGTTCGAATGGCAGCAATGATGATAGTCACCGCCGGAGAGCAGCCGGTTGGTATAGGGATCGCAGCGCGTACCGATGACATCATGCACGCCGCCACCGAATTCATCGAAACCATACCAGCCGAGTGTGTCATGGCTGATCGTCGCCATGGGACGCAGCGACGGCAGGTTGCTCCAGAGGCGGTTGCCGGTGGTGACATGCGTCGCATGCAGCGCCCGCGTCTTGCCCGAAAAGAAGCGCTCGGAGAGGTCGTTGGCATTCCAGAGGTTGAGATCGCCGACCTGCGGCCCCTCCACGCTGACGATGCGGAAGAAATGCCCCTTGGGAACCTCGAAGGTATTGCCCTCGCGCGGCGGCACGATCACCTCATCGACCTTCTCCATCACCGCCCGCGCCCTCTCCAGAATGCCCATGTCGGGCACTTTCAACGACTCGACCGGATAGCAGACGACGGGTTTTACAGCCCGGCGGGCAGCCGCATCGGCGGGAACGGGGATGTTGGCGTTGAAGGGGGACATGGGAGGCTCCGGTGCACGGCATCAGGATGGAAGCCACAAGGTGCCCGACAGCCGCTTTCATGACAACAGCCTCTCTTCTTGCCCCATGGCCAAGTCTGACTTAGTCAAGAAGGGATGAGACTGCCACCGCTGCCCACACTCCGAGCCTTCGAGGCCGCCGCCCGCCGCGAGAGCTTCCTGCAGGCCGCAACCGAACTCGGCATGACGGCAGCGGCCGTCAGCCAGCATGTGAAAGCGCTGGAAGACTGGCTGGGCCTTGCCCTCTTCGAACGCCGGCCGCGTGGCGTGCGCCTCACCGCCGATGGACGCGAACTCGGCGGCGCTTGCTCGGAAGGCCTCGGCCACATCGCCCGCGCCGTCGAGCTGCTGTCTGCGAGAAAGTCTGTCGTGCGTGCGAGCCTTGCCTGCATGCCCTCGGTCGTCACCCACTGGCTCGGCCCCCGCCTGCCCCGTTTCCGCGCAGCATATCCCGATATCCAGGTCTCGATCGTCTATCCACTCGGAGCGTTGACCCCGGATGAAGCCGGCGCAGACCTGCTGATCGGACACGGGTCCCGACCGCCGGGGCGGGCGGACCGCATTCTCGACGCCGCCACCCGGCCCACCTGTGCGCCCGCCCATCTGGAGCGGCACGGGCCGATCACCACGCCCGCCGACCTCCTGAAACAGGACCTGCTGCACGACGCGACCGAGGCCGCCTGGCAAAGCTGGCTGGCGGCACGCGGGATCGAGGGCCCGACACCCGCAGGACCGCTCTATGCCGATTTCAACCTGCTGGTCAGTTCGGTCCTCTCGGGCCTCGGCATCGGCCTCTGCCCCACAGCCCTGATCACCGACCACCTTGAAAAAGGCACGCTGACCGTGCTGTTCGAGGAAGCCGCCGACGAGGACAAGGCCTATTGGCTGCTGTCAGGCACGAACCTGTCCGAGCCTGCCGCAATCTTGCGGGACTGGTTGCTGGAAGAAACAGAAAGTTGGAGGTTGCAAGTACCGAAACCAAAATGCAATCTCTGATAAGGATCAGGGAGGTTGGCATGAGGCTCGCAGTTTTTGTAGCGGTTATGATTTTGGCGAATCAGGCGGAGGCCGCAGAAGTAGTTCTCGGCCGGAGTGGTTCCGAAAACGTCTTCGTCTGGAATGATAGCGATGCACATAGTGAAGCGATCAAGCTAGTAGATGCGGGGGTCCACCGCACAAATCCAATGTTGCTCATGCGACTCCTCGCATGCATCGTGCCGACCGGGACGCGAGCAATTATTACGGACGCGGGCTTCGCCTCACATACGATACTGATCACAAGCGGTGATGACTCTGGTTGCAGAGGAGTCATCGCAATGGAAGATGTATCAAGGTGATCTTCTCCGATTATGTACCGGATAGGATCTACTCCGCGGGAACCAGATTGATCTCAAGCTTGAGGCCGGCCGCCGCCGCATACCGCCGGAGAGTCGCCAAAGATGGCGACACACCGCCGCCTTCCAGCCGTGCGACTGCCGACTGCGTCGTCCCCATGCGCTTGGCGAGTTCGGCCTGAGAGATATTGCCCTCTGTACGAGCACGAACCAAGGCCTCGACGATCTGGAATTCGGCATCGGCCTTCTCATACTCAGCCCGAAATTCGTCGTTCTGCATGAGCGTCTTTTTCAGATCAGCAAGCTTCGTCATCTCTGTATCTCCTGCAATCTCGCTCTCGCCAGTTCGAGTGCGCGCTGCGGTGTCTTCTGCGTCTTCTTCTGAAAGACATGCAAGACAACCACTCTTCGGCCTGTCATGGTCACATAGATTCCTCGGGCAATCCCTCGGCGGACTTCGCCCTCAGCTCCCAGAGCTTTCCTTCGAGATGCTTGACGTGAGGTTCGCGGAGCTGTTCCAGCCCCAGACGCTCGACAGCTTCCAGCAACCGAACGACGCGGGCCTGAAGTCCTGGCGGCAAAGCCAGAATCTCGGCATCTGCTTCACTGTGGGTTTCCACGTGCCATAACATGCACGCTATATAGCATGCGCGCTATACCCCTTCAAGAAGACATCACCACGCCGCCTTGTGATACTTGTGCCAGTGCTCGGCGATCTCGATGCGCTTGGGCACCCAGACCTTCTCATGAGCAGTCACATAATCGATGAACCGCGCCAGCGCCGCAGCCCTTCCCGGTCGCCCAACGAGGCGGCAGTGCAGGCCGACGGACATCATCTTCGGGCTGCCGTTTTTGCCCTCCTCGTAAAGCACGTCGAAGGCGTCCTTCAAATAGGTGAAGAACTGGTCGCCGGAATTGAAGCCCTGCGGCGTCGCAAAACGCATGTCATTGGTCTCGAGCGTATAGGGGATGACCAGGAAGGGCTTGCCGTCGAGATCCGGCACCCAGAACGGCAGGTCGTCGGAATAATTGTCGGAGGAATATAGGAAACCGCCCTCCTCCATGACGAGGCGCAGCGTGTTCATCGATGGCTTGCCCTGATACATGCCGAGCGGATGCGAGCCGGTCAGTTCCTTGTGCAAGCGCACGGCCTCTTGAATGTGCTGACGCTCGACCTCTTCGGGAAAATCCTTGTATTCGAGCCAGCGATAGCCGTGGCTGGCGATCTCCCAGTCGGCTTCCTTCATGGCGGCAACGGCCTCCGGGTTGCGCGCCATGGCAAGCGTCACACCGTAGACGGTCACTGGCACCTTGCGTTCGGTGAACATCCGCCAGAGCCGCCAGAAACCGGCGCGCGAGCCATATTCGTAGATCGATTCCATGTTGAGATTGCGCTGGCCGGGCCAAGGCTGGGCGCCGACGATTTCCGACAGCAGGCATTCCGAGGCCGGGTCGCCATCGAGAATGCAGCTCTCCCCGCCCTCCTCGTAATTCACCACGAACTGCACCGCGATCCGCGCATCGCCTGGCCACTTCGGATCGGGAATGTCACGGCCGTAGCCGATGAGGTCGCGGGGATAGGGCGCAGTCGACATGGGTTCACCTCTCGTGTTTTGACGCGAGGCTATTGGCGAGGGCGGCACCTGTCGAGATGGAAAACGCTCGATTTGCTGCAGCGCAAACAGGTCAGGCAATCTTCCGGCTGGAAACCTGTCCGAGCGGATGCAGCGAATGCACGGTAAACGGCGCGCCACGCTCCGGCTCGACAAACAGCGCGAGATTGGTCACCACAACAGGCTCGGCCAGCACCGGATCGAAATGCGCCTTAAGCGCCGCTTCGATTCGCGGGAAATCGCGCGCCAGAAGCGGCCCTGTCAGCGTCATGTGGAAACGAAATTCGTCCATGACATAGGGGTGGCCCCAGCGGTTGAGATTGCTGAATTGCGGTGCCGAAAGCCGCTCGGGATTGCGCCGTTCGATCTCCGCTTCCGAGAGCGGCGCGCGAAAACCGTCGAATGCCTGCACGACCGAGGCGGCGAGATGATCGACCTCCGGGCAAGGCCGCTGCAGGATGAGCCCGAAGACGTCGCCGATCCGGCCCACCGATAGGCCATGCAACACGACGGGCTCCATACGGCCGGCGAAATGCATGAGCTCACGCAGCAACACGGCTTCGCTCGAGCCCTCGCTCAAACGGAAGGGTGCCTTGAAGGTCGCATGAAAGCCGAAGCGACGGGGAAGCGCCGTATGGAAGGCAATCTCATGCACGCCGAGTCCTTTCAGCCCCGGATGCTCCTCCGCCTCGCCGGAGAACACGTTGCGGCCAAGCCAACGCGCAGCGGCATCGCCAAGCGGATCGCGGGCGGGCGGCGTAAAGCAGATGGCATAACGCATGTCGAGCACCTCGCACTGGCTCGCGACGGAACTTTAGCAGTTGCCGTTACAACCCGGTGGATAGGTGATTTGCATGACAGTATCACGAAGCGCGCGCCCTTATTTCTCGCCCCTCAATCGTGAGTATCCCTTTGTTTTCAGGGTATTTCGGTAAATTCCTCACCGCCTGCCCGATCTGCAGCCACCGAAATGTGATGGGTGGGCGTAAAGCTGTGAGGCAAACGCAGCCTCTGCCCCACGATCAGATCGAGCGCGGCATCGGCGAGGAGATGGGCGATGCCGAAGCTCACCTTGAAGCCGCCGGTCAGCGCGTGGATCTGGGGATAGACAGGATGAGGGCCGACCATCGGATCCCGATCGATCGCCTTGGGTCGCAGGCCGGCCCAGCGTTCAACGACCTCCGCTTCACGCAGAACCGGCGCGAGCTGCCGGGCCTCGGCAATCAGGGCGTCGAGCTGCCCGTCGGTGGAGAAGGGTTCGTCATAGCGGTTCTCGCTGGTGCTGCCGATCGCGACATGGCCGCCTTCATGCGGCACCACATAGAGCCCGTCGAGATAGAGAAGCGGCAGCGCATCCGGCAGATCGACCTTCATCAGGGCCGCCTGCCCTTTGACGCCCCGCCCCAGCGGCTTTGCCAAGGCTGGCCCGAGCGTTTCCAGCAAGGGAAACGAGCCGACACCGGCAGCCACCAGAAGCAAGCCAAAGCCGATCGACGTTCCATCCGCCAGTTCAAGCCGGTTTGCCAGCGGATCGATGCGACCTGCAGCCGCCCCTTCGACAAGGCGCACACGGCCGGCCTGCTCCAGCCGTGCCCGGAGCGTCGCGGTGAGCGCGCGCGGCGACACCCGTCCTGCAAACCGATCATGCACCAGCCCGGCCGCGCTGAACTCGGCCGATGGCCAATCGGCAAACGGGCTCTCGTCGAGCACAGTCCAGGCAAAGGCGCGGCCCTGCTGGCACCAGTTCGTCTCGGCCTCCAGGGAATGGCGCTCGGCGATGGGCCTCAAATGGGCTTTCGGCAGGGGGATCAGCCGCCCGCAGCGCCGATAACCGGCAGACAGGCCGGTTTCGGCTTCGAGTGCTGCGATCTCCGCTTCCAGCGACAGGAGCCCATCGAATTGCAGCTGCTTCTTCTCGTTCCAGCGATCCGGCATATGCGCCATCAAGGCGCCGAGCAGGCCGCCGCTGGCCCCGCTGCCGGTGCGCTCGGCCTCGATGAGGATCGTGTCGATGCCCCGGCGCTCGGCCTTCAGCGCCGCCCAGAGGCCCATGATGCCGCCCCCGACAATGACGAGGTCCGCCCGCAATTGACCTGACATCGCTACCGATTTATCGGACATGACCATGACCCATTCGAATTATCCGCCAGGCACCGGCGACACCCAGGCACCGCTCACCTGGCATGACGGCGATATGCCCTTTTCCCCCGCCTTTGGCGATCATTTTTATTGCCAGACGGATGGCCGGCTGGAATGCGGCCATGTCTTCCTCGCCGGCAATGGCCTGCCGGAACGCTGGCAGCATACCGAGGATTTCACCATAGGCGAACTCGGCTTCGGGACGGGCTTGAACGCCTGCGAAACCTGGCGGCAGTGGAAGACCCACCGCCGTCCCGGTGCGCACCTGCATTTCGTCTCCTTCGAGCTTTTTCCCATGCAGGCAGAGGAAATCGACCGCGCCTTGTCCCGCTGGCCGGAGATCGATGCGGAGCGCAAGGCTCTTGTGGCCCGCTGGCCGGCAGAACCCTCAGGTGTGGTGACGATCGATCTCGACGAACAGACACGGCTGTCCGTCGTCTGCGGTGACGCCTTTAAGAACCTCTCCGCAAGCCCGCTCACCTTCGACGCCTGGTTCCTCGACGGCTTCGCGCCGTCGCGCAACAGCGCCATGTGGTCGGCGGAGCTGATGCAGCGGGTGCACGACACAACGGTTGAGGGCGGGAGCTTCGCGACCTATGCCGCAGCCGGCTTCGTTCGCCGCAATCTGATTGCCGCCGGTTTTGCCGTAGAGCGGCGTCCGGGCTTTGCCGGAAAACGGGAAATGCTCTGCGGCATCAAGCCGGCGGGCTGATCAGCGCTCGGCGCCAGCCAGCGCGGCAAGCGGCCTTCCGCTCCATTCCTCGATCTTGCGCATCAGGAGTTCGGGCGAAATCGGTTTCGACAGATAGTCGTCCATGCCGGCCGCCAGGCAGGCGTCGTGGTCGCTGTCGAGAGCATGCGCGGTCACCCCGATGATCGGGATGCGGTAGCCGCCGCGCAACACCTCTTCGCTGCGGATCAGGTTCGTCGCCTGATGACCGTTCATAACAGGCATGGAGACATCCATCAGGATCAGGTCCGGCGGCTCGCTGCGCCAGGCCTGGACGGCCTCTTCGCCATTGCCGACGATGCGATATGCAATCCCGCTACCCGTAAGGATCTGCCGGAAGACGATCTGGTTGACGGGATTGTCCTCTGCGATCAGCACCCGAAGCGCACCGTCATCCTCTGCTGCCGGGGGTAGGATCGGTGCTTCAACCATTTGTGGCTGCGGCTGCGGCGTAGCCGCAGGCTGGAAGGGCGCCCCCGCCGGGAAGGGCTTGAGGCGTGCCGAATTGACGCCATGGACGCGGGCGGTCCGCACCACGTCGATGATCGCCCCGCGCAGGACATTGGCGCGTGCCGGCTTCATCAGATGGGCCTGGATCTTCAGGCTCTCGAACAGCCGGTCGTCGCCCACCATGTCCATCGAGGTCAGGAAGACGAGCGCGATGTCGTCGAACCGGTGATCGTCGCGGATGGCGCGCGCCACGTCGATGCCGTTCATGTCAGGCATCTGGTAGTCGATGACGACAACATCGATCGCAAGTCCCTCGGCATGCGCCGCAGACAGGATGTCGAGACCCGCCGGGCCATCGGGGACCGCGAGCCCGTCAAAACCCCACATTTTCAACTGTTCGCTGATGATACGCCGATTGACGGCGTTGTCGTCGATGACGAGAACGCGGGCATCCTTGACCGTCGCCGGCAATTCCCTCTGGCGGCGGCGCTCTGCGACAACGGCGAGCGGCAGTTCCACTGTGAAGGCGGAGCCGGAGCCAACGACGGATTCGACACTGAGCTTGCCACCGAACAGCCGCACCAGACCGGCAGTGATGGCGAGCCCGAGCCCCGTGCCCTCATGCCGCCGGGTCGAGAACGTATCCACCTGCGAGAACTTTTCGAAGATCTTCGCCTGCATTTCCGGCGGTATGCCGATGCCTGTGTCCTCGATCCGCAGCTTGAGGAGGGCCTGACCTTCCGAGACCGGCACTGCCGACACCTCGACATGCACGTGGCCCTTCTCGGTAAACTTGATCGCATTGCCGAGCAGATTGGTGACGATCTGCCGGAAGCGTCCCGGATCGCCCATGAAAGTATGCATCACCTTCTGGTCGCCGGACACGACGAGTTCGATGTCCTTTTCGGCGGCGGCGGCAGAGAGCAGCGTCGCGACATCCTCGATCGCCTCGACCGGATCGAAGGGCGACTTTCTGAGCTTCAGCTGGCCGGCATCGATCTTCGAGAAATCCAGGATATCGTTGATGATCGTCAGCAGCGCATTGCCGGACTTGACCATGATGTCGACGAAGGTCTTCTGGCGCGTATCCAGCTCCGATTTCGACAACAGTTCGGCCATGCCGAGCACGCCGTTCATCGGCGTGCGGATCTCGTGGCTCATATTCGCCAGGAAATCGGACTTCGCCTTGTCGGCGGCTTCCGCGCGGGCCAGCAGCACCTCGAGTTCGGCTTCGCGGGCCTTCAGTTCGGTGAAATCGGTGAGCACGACCACGCAGCTGCGATCGCCTCCGAAGGTCGCCTCCAGCTTGACCCAGGTCTTTCCATTGACCAGGAAATTGGTCGAGATGCCGTTTGCGCTTTGCAGCGCCGATTGCCACTGCTGCAGGATCATATGCGCCTCGGCGCCGAAATCGCCGCGCGCAGCACAGTATTCGAAGATCGGCCGCCAGCTTTCTCCCGTCGTGACCAGCGTCTTGGGCAGATCGAGGATCGCGCTGAACGAGGGATTGACCTCCGTAATCCGCCCCTTCTCGATCATCATCAGGCCCTGCGTCATCATCCGCATGGATTCCTGCACAAAGCCCCCGAGCCGTTCGAGCTGCTGCTGCGCCTTGTCGATCTCCCGTTCGCGCGCCCGCATTTCGCTAAGATCCGAATAGGTGAGCAGGATCTTGCGATCTTGCAGGCGGGTGATGGTTGCCAGGACAAACTTGCCGTCGGCATAGGCAAGTTCCGTGACATGCGAGCCTTCCAGCGCATCGAACTGGGCAATGCGGCGGCGGTATCCCTCTTCGAACTCGACATCGGGCCAGGACCAGCCACGGGTCACATTCTGTTCGCAATAGGTGCGGAACGGTAGGTCCTGTAGCGGCAGGTCATCGGGCCACTGCCAGATTTCGCGGCATTTCTCGTTGGCGAACTCGACCATGTAGTCCGACCCGAGAATGACAACGCCGACGGGCATGAGCTGCAGCATCGCGACCATGTCGTCATACAGCGCTTCAGCCCGCGCCTGCGCAGAGACCAGCGCTTCCTGTCCTTTGCGAAGCTCGGAGACGTCGTTGACCGAGCCGACAAGATAATACTTGTTTTGCGATGTGGTGATCCGGCTGAGCCGGGTGATCACGGAGATTTCGTGGCCATCGCGCACGACGATGTCGCGGTTTTTCTCGATCATCTCGCCGGTCGCGAAGATCCGGAGGTTCTCCTCCTTCATGATCGCGCCGCTTTCCGGCCAGAGCTCTTCCTCCGTCAACCCATAGAGGTCTTCGCGGCGCTGGCCATGAAGCTCTTCATAGGCCTTGTTCACATAGATCATTTTGCGATCGGGATCGCGGATGAAGACCGGCACCGGCATCTGCTCGAGCGCCGCGCGGTAGAGAAGCGTTTCCTCCTCGCGCTGGAACATGTCAGAGACGTCGGTATAGGTGAGCAGGATCTGCCCGCCCTCAAGCCGACGACTGCCACCGGCAAGCGCACGTCCCGATGGCGTCTTGATGTCAATCAGGGGGCCTTCGACAAGACTGACGACCTGCTCGATGCGATAGTTCACGCGGTCGGCCAGTTCGTCCGGCGTGAGGTTCGGCATGCTGCGAACCATGGCATGCGTCAGGAAGTCCCGATAGGGCAGACCCTCCAGCCGCAAGGAGGGGCCAAATTCCAGCATGGCGACCGCCGCCGGATTGGCGAAGGATATGGAAAGGTCAGGATCTAGGACGATGATGCCGACGGGAAGCGAAGCCATCAGGCTCTGCAACTGCACCTGCAGCGCCTCGGATTCCTCGCGAACGGCCTGAAGCTTTTGCTGCTCCTGGCGAAGCGGCGACAGATCCGTGATGGAACCGACGATGTAAACTGCACCATCACTGCCCGTCACCGCGCCGGTGCGATTGAGGACCGGAATACGGTTGCCATCGGCGGAGATGAAGGTCTCCTGGCTTTCCTCCGTCACCCCGCGTTCGAGGACCCTCTGGTTGCACGCGTGATAGGAGCGCCCGAGGACCGGGAATGTCTCTTCTTCCGTGCGCCCGATCAAATCCTCTATCGGACGGCCAACGATGTCGGCATAGGCGCTATTGGCAAAAAGCAGACGGTGATTGGAATCACGCACGAACGTGGCGATTGGATACTGCTCGAGCACCGCCTGAAACAGCGCCGCAGAAGGAAGCGTCGAGGCGCCCGTGCGAGCGGGAGACATCTCGACAGCATCGTCCATGAAGCCGAAGAGATAGATGCGGTCATCATCGTCGAAGAAGCGCTCGATATGCAGCACACGGACTGGCCCGGTGGGATCCGGTCTGAGATGCAGAGCCTCCTCCTCGCCAAAGACCAGAACGCGCCGCTCCCGATCGTCACGCAGACCGTCCGGGTCGAGCCCGAAGATTTCACGGTCGTGGCGATTGATGAAGCTTTCGATGGAGAGATTGTGAAGCCGTGCGAAGGCAGCGTTGACGACGACATAGCGAAGCTCGCTGTCCTTCACATAGGAAGGCAGGTCGAGCGCGGCAATCTTGTCGCGGACTAGCTCGAGCAAGGCGCTTCCCCGGATCAACGTTCTGTTCACTCCGCGATCATTGACTTGTTTTGGTAAACAGCGGGTAAGCGAGACAGAATTGTATGTTCCAACAGCGAATGCGGAAGAGCATTCGCGCGCGCTTCGACCGGCATGGCGGGCCACTGTTCCAGATGAGCCGGTTTTTCGTCGCAAACGGCAATGCCTTTTGGCTTGCGAACCTGCGAGACTTGATGTCGAGATTGACACAATGGATCGACCATGAGCGACATTAGCACCCCCGCCTTGTCCGAGACTGAAACCTCTTCCACCGGTGGTGAACGCCGCAGACGGACCGGTGGCCGAGGCGGCGATCGCAGCCGCACGGGTGCGGCCGGCAAGTATCGCAATCTCGTCAACCGCCTTGCCAAGACCGAGCTGCTTGACCCTCAGGCACTCGACGACATCCACAATGCGTCGCTGACCATTCTCGAAGAAATCGGCATGGACATCATGCTGCCGCAGGCGCGCGAAATCATGAAGGCGCATGGCGCAGACGTGACCGAAGGCTCCGAACGCGTGCGCTTCGACCGTGGCCTGATCACCGAGATGATCGCGTCCGCCCCCCGCGAATTCCAGATGTTCGCCCGCAATACCGAGCGCAACGTCAAGATGGGCGGCAACAACCTCGTCTTCGCCCAGATCGCCTCTGCACCCTTCGTCGCCGATCGCGAGGGCGGCCGCCGCGCCGGCAACCAGGAAGACTTCCGCAAGCTGGTGAAGCTCGCCCAGTGCTATGACGTGATCCACACGACCGGCGGCTATCCGGTCGAGCCGATCGACATCCATGCCTCGGTGCGCCACCTCGACTGCCTGTCCGACATGGTGAAGCTGACCGACAAGGTCTTCCACTGCTATTCGCTCGGCAAGCAGCGCAATCTCGACGCCATCGAGATCGCCCGCATCGGTCGTGGTGTCTCGATGGAGCAGATGGAAAACGAGCCCTCGCTCTTCACCATCATCAATTCCTCCTCGCCGCTGCGCCTCGACGGCCCGATGCTCCAGGGCATCATCGAAATGTCCTCGCGCGGTCAGGTCGTCGTCATGACGCCCTTCACGCTGGCCGGCGCCATGGCCCCGGTCACCATCGCCGGCGCCGTCGTGCAGCAGAATGCCGAAGCGCTCTGCGGCATCGCCTTCACCCAGATGGTCAAGCGCGGCGCCCCGGTCGTCTATGGCGGCTTCACCTCGAATGTCGACATGAAGACCGGCGCGCCGGCCTTCGGCACGCCGGAATACATGAAGGCAGTCATCGTCGGTGGCCAGCTCGCCCGCCGCTACGGCATCCCCTACCGCACGTCGAACACCAATGCCGCCAACACGCTCGACGCTCAGGCAGCTTACGAGAGCGCCTTCTCTCTCTGGGCACTGACGCAGGGTGGCGGCAATTTCATCATGCATTCCGCCGGCTGGAGCGAAGGCGGTCTGACGGCCTCCTTCGAAAAATTCATCCTCGATGTCGACATGCTGCAGATGGTCGCCGAATTCCTGACGCCGCTCGACGTTACCCCGGATGCGCTGGCCCTCGACGCCGTCCGCGAAGTCGGCCCCGGCGGCCATTTCTTCGGCACGGCCCACACGCTCGCCCGCTACGAGACGGCCTTTTATTCGCCGATCCTCTCCGACTGGCGCAATTTCGAGACCTGGACCGAGGCCGGACGACCGACCACCTACGACCACGCCAACCGCATCTTCAAGGAGAAGCTGGCGAGCTACGAGCGTCCGCCGATCGATCCTGGTGTCGAGGAAGAACTCGACGCCTTCGTGGCGAAACGCAAGGCGGAAGGCGGGGTTGCGACGGATTTCTGATCCGTTACGACAGTTGCTTCAGATACGCCTGATAAGTCTGATGCGGTGCCGGCTCGAAGCGATCCTGCATCACTTTCCAGTCCTCGACCCGATCGAGACGGAAGTCGCGAAACCCCTGGCGCATCTCGCACCAGGCCGTCATCACCCAGATGGCGCCAAAGGCTGCAAGCCCCAGCGGCCAGACGACGCGCTGGCTGCGCTCGCCGGGCAGCGAATGATAGGCGATCCAGACCTTGCGGGAGGACGACAGGGCTGAGCGCACGTCGCCGAGACAGTCGGGCACCTCAGGCTGGGCCGACGAACGGAAGGCGTGAATGGGCGCGGATAGCAAGCGCTCCGCATGCTCGCGCGGCAACATGCCGACCATCTTGTCCTTCGCTTCCCGTGCCGCCTGCCCGAGCCTGGGATCGCCGAGCATCTCGACCGCCCGAAGTCCAAAGGCAAGCGCTTCCAGCTGCTCGAAGGTGAAGGTCAGAGGCGGCGCGTCAAACGCCTCGCGCAGCATATAGCCAACGCCACGCTCGCCCTCGATCGGCGCGCCGGAGGCGATCAGATGATCCATGTCGCGATAGATGGTGCGCGGCGCGACCTCCATCTTCTCGCCGATTTCCGCCGCCGTCATCGCGCGCCCGGTGGCGCGCATCAGCTGGATGATCCGGAACAGGCGATCGGCGGGACGCATGGAAGCCTCCATGAAGATTATGGCCAGAAGGCTGTCAGTTGGGACGTGTTAGGTCAAGCCTGTTCAACACAGGGAGAGCGACATGACGACCAACACCATCCTGGAACTTGCCATTTGCACCGTCGCCGACAAGCCGGCAGCCGAAAATGCGCGCCGCGCGGCGATGGATGCCGTGAAAACCTATCCCGGTTTCGTCTCATGGCGGGCCCTGACGTCAGTCGAACAGGGCGACATGATCGCCGACCTGGTCGAATGGGCCGATAGAGACAGCGCAGATGCGGCGGCCGCCAAGGTTCAGGCCGACCCCGCCTTCGCCCCCTACATGGCAGCGATCACCGGTGTTACCCTGATGCAGCACTTTGAAACACAAGGCATCATCTGATCCGCCATGGCCGAACCCTTGAAACATCTGATCGGCCCTCAGACAGTTCGCGACACGGCAAATGCCGTGGCGCGCGCCTGGCCACCCTTCGACCGCGACCGCTTCCTCGCCGAGGTTCTTGCTGAGATAGACGCGCTCGAACTCATGCAGCGAGGCCAGTGCATCGCAGACGCACTCACCCGCCATCTGCCAAAGGACTTCACGAAAGCGGTCACGATCCTGCAGGACTGCCTGCCGAAGCCGGAACATCCGGGCCTCAACGGCTGGGCGCTCCTCTCCTTCAACCAGTATGTCGCAGCCCATGGACGCGGACATCTGGAGGTCTCGCTGAACCTCCTGAAGTCCCTGACGCCGCACTTCACCGGCGAATTCGGCATCCGCCCTTTCATTGCCGATGAACAGGACAAGGCGCTTGCGATCATCTCCCGCTGGGTTGATGACCCGAACCACCATGTTCGCCGGCTCGCGAGCGAAGGCACCCGCCCCCGCCTGCCCTGGGCCATGCGCCTGCCGGCATTGGTCAAGGATCCCGCTCCCCTTCTGCCGATCCTGGAAGCGCTGATCGACGACGGCGAGGATTACGTCCGCCGCTCGGTCGCCAACAGCCTGAACGACATTGCCAAGGACCATCCCGATCTGGTCGCGGATTTCGTCGAGCGTCATCGACAGCAGGCAACGAAGGAACGCCTCTGGCTTCTGAAACACGCCTCGCGCACGCTGGTGAAGAAAGGCCATGCCAAGGCACTGGCCAATTTCGGCTATGCCCCAGTGCGCGACGTGACCGCCACGCTCGCCGTGTCGCAGACGGAGATAGTCTTCCCTGGTGAGCTGACCTTCAGCATCCACCTCGAAAACGGAAGCGAGAACAGCGTTTCGGTGCTGATCGACTATGCCATCCATCACCAGAAGAAGGATGGGTCCCTTTCGCCGAAAGTCTTCAAGGGCAAGAGCCTGCAACTGGCACCGGGCGCAACACATATCGTCGAGCGCCGGCACGCCTTCCGCCCGATCACCACCAGGGTTTATCATCCGGGTCGCCACAGGATCGAGGTTCTTCTGAACGGCGCCTCGGCCGCAGTCGCCGACTTCCTGCTCGCGATGCCGGAGAAAACCGCCGGATGAAGAGCGCCGACGTTGGGCCGAATACCCATCAAGCCGCCCCAGCCGACACGGTTCCATCTGCCGGGTTTGCGGGCCGGGGAGAACCACCGGTTTACCGCACTGCAAAACATTCCCTTGACTTCCGGAGCAAATGCGCCCATTTGCAACTCAGCTTTCACCTTCCGGCCGCCGCGTGAGCGAGCCCAGCGACATCTGAGACGCGAAGAAGGCAAGGCGCGAAGAGAATGCGGCGATCATCATCGCCGATGCGCTGGAAAGTTTTTCCAACTTACAAGTTCCCAAATCACGCGGGGTTCTTGACGCCAATGCCAACCGGTTCGCATATCCGCGACCCGGTCGAATGGTTTTTGGCGCCCCCGAAAGGCATATGCTTTGACCACGTTCGAAGACCTTGGACTGTCCAAGAAAATCGTG
The DNA here is from genome assembly GCA_027533385.1 of Rhizobium sp. GTDB lineage: Bacteria > Pseudomonadota > Alphaproteobacteria > Rhizobiales > Rhizobiaceae > Allorhizobium. The sequence goes on from JAPZUE010000041.1 coordinate 115,107, forward strand.
AAGACCCTCGGCCATCTCGGCTTTGAAACCCCAACCCCCATTCAGGCCCAGGCGATCCCGATCGTCATGGAAGGCCGCGACCTGATTGGTCTCGCCCAGACCGGCACCGGCAAGACGGCCGCCTTCGGCCTGCCGATCATCGAAGCGCTGATGGCGAGCGAAGCCCGTCCGCAGTCCCGCTCGACCCGCGTTCTGATCCTCGCACCGACCCGCGAGCTGGTGAACCAGATCGGCGACAATCTGCGCGCCTTCAACCAGAAGCTCCCGCTCAAGATCATCCAGGTCGTCGGCGGCGCCTCGATCGGCAAGCAGCAGATGCAGCTCCTGTCCGGCGCGGACATCCTCGTTGCCACCCCCGGCCGCCTGCTCGATCTGATCGAGCGCAATGCCGTGACGCTCCGCAATGTCAGCCATCTCGTTCTCGACGAAGCCGACCAGATGCTCGACCTCGGCTTCATCCATGATCTGCGCAAGATCTCGAAGATGGTACCGCCGAAGCGCCAGACCCTGCTCTTCTCGGCCACCATGCCGTCGTCGATCGCCGATCTCGCCGCTCAGTTCCTGACGAACCCGGCCAAGGTGGAAGTCAGCCCGCCCGGCAAGGCCGCCGACAAGGTCGAGCAGCACGTACACTTCCTGGCTGGCCAGAACGCCAAGACGGAACTGTTGAAGAAGATCCTCAACGACAACCCGGATGGTCGCTCCATCGTCTTCCTGCGCACCAAGCATGGTGCCGAGAAGCTGATGAAGCATCTCGAAATCACCGGCTACTCGGTCGCCTCGATCCATGGCAACAAGAGCCAGGGCCAGCGCGAGCGTGCCTTGAAGGGTTTCCGTGACGGACAGATCAAGACGCTGATCGCCACCGACGTTGCCGCCCGCGGTATCGACATCCCGGCCGTCAGCCACGTCTTCAACTACGACCTGCCGGAAGTGCCGGACGCCTATATTCACCGCATCGGCCGCACCGCGCGTGCCGGCCGTGAAGGCATCGCGATCGCCTTCTGCGGTCCGGACGAGGGCCGTCTGCTGCGCGACATCGAAAAGCTGATGGGCATCGACATCCCGGTCGCCTCCGGCGAACCGCCGGCAAACCTGCAGCGCCCGGTCCGTCCGCAGCGCCGTGGCGGTGCAGGCGGCGGCGGCAACAACCGCAACCACCAGGGTGGTCAGGGCCGTGGCAAGTCGGAAGGCGGCGCCAAGGCCGACGGTCGTCCGGCTGGCAAGCCGGGTCACCGCAAGGGTGGCAATGGCGGCGGTCAGAACCGCAATGCCAACGGCAATGGCGGCAATCGCTCCGGCCAAAGCCAGGGTCGTCCGGCCCGCTCCGGCACCGCCGGCGGTCGTCGCCGCGAGGCCTGAGGCTTAAAGCCGAATCAAGTTCGAAGATGGCGCGGCTCCCACCGCGCCATTTTTCTTATGATGGAGATGAAGCCGATTACTCCGGCGCCGAGACCGTCTTGCGGTTGGTCAGATAGACGCCGACCATGACCACACAGGTGCCGACCATCATCGGAACCGTCAGCTCCTCCCCGAAGGCGATCGCCGCTTCGAGCGCGGCCAGCGGCGGCACGAGATAGATCAGCGACGCGGCCTTCGAGACATCCCCGCGCCGGATGAGATAAAGCAAGAGGGCAATCGCGCCCATCGAGATGCCGATGACCGACCAGGCGAGCGTGGCGAAGAAGCCGAGGCTCCAGTCGACCCGGAGGTTTTCGAGCGCCAGCGCCGCCGGGATGGTAACGATCAGCGCGCCGACATATTGCAGCGTGGCAACCGCCCTCAGATCACCCTCGCGCACGAAGCGCTTCTGATAAAGCGTCCCGGCGGTCACGCAGGCCATGGCCACCACGTTGACCACAACCGCATAGGCCGGAATGGTCGAAGCGTCGATGACGATCACCTTCGGCAGAACCGCGATCGCAACGCCGAGGAAGCCGATGACAAGCCCCGCCCGCTGGCTGCGGCTGAGGCTCTCGCCGATCAGAAAGGCGGCGGCAACTCCGGTCATCAACGGCTGCAGGCCGGCAATGATTCCCGACAGCGCGGCCGGCACCCCCTGCCCGATCGCCCACCAGACCATCCCGAGATAGAGCCCGTGCAGGAACATGCCTGAGACGATGGCATGCATCCAGCCGGTCCGGTCCGTCGGCCACGAGACGCCGCCAATCCGGCAGACGATGTAGAACAGAACAACCGCCGTCCCATAGCGGACGACAAGGAAGGTCAGCGGGTCGGCAAAGAAGGTGGCGTATTTCGCCGAGATCCATCCGGTTGACCAGAGCAGAACGAAAAGGACGGGCGCAAGCCTGGCAAGCGTCATGGAGAGGGGTCTTTCCTTGGCCGGATCGGGACGGCCGGCCCAGTGTTTCGTTACCCCTCAGCCGTCCTGCGGTCAAAAGAGTTTTGCTGCAGACAGCCGTGAATTCCATTCAACGGAGCCTGCGCAAAAAATCCCACCGGAGACATGCTCATTTTTTCAGCACGCAGATCCGTGGCCTTGCCGTCGAATTTCACGATATGTCAAATCGCGCGGGAGTAGCGCGCGACCAAACCGGAAACCTCGCACAATTTTGCACAGACTTTGCGCGAATGCTCGATTTTCCATCATATCAGGCATTCGCTAATTATACGGACAGAAGCTGTGAACGACCTTGCATTGGCCAAATGGTTGTATTCAAATGACCAAAAAAGGGGATGGCGCCATTGGCATTTGATGAAATGATGACTGCGGACAACGATCCGCGCGGACCTTACCAGAACTACTTCGATTGGTATTCCAGCCAGGACCCGGCAAGGCTTCTGGCCAAGTCGCGAGACGCGGAAAACATCTTCCGGAAAACCGGCATTACCTTCGCCGTCTATGGCCATGCCGACAGCTCCGAAAAGCTCATACCCTTCGACATCATCCCGCGCATCATTTCCGGCCGTGAATGGCGAAAGCTCGCCCAGGGCATCGAACAGCGCGTGCTCGCCCTCAATGCTTTCCTCGACGACATCTACCACAAACAGGAAATCATCAAGGCCGGCCGCATTCCCCGCGAACTGATCGAGAAGAACGTCGCCTTCCTGCCCGAGATGATCGGTTTTCGCCCACCGGGCGGCGTCTATACGCACATTGTCGGCACCGACATTGTCCGCACCGGCGAAGATCAGTTCTACGTGCTGGAAGACAATGCCCGCACGCCTTCCGGCGTCTCCTACATGCTGGAGAACCGGGAAACCATGATGCAGATGTTCCCGGAGCTCTTCCAGCTCAACAAGGTGCAGCGCGTCGAGGACTACCCCTATCTGCTGCGCCAGTCGCTCGCGTCTCTTGCGCCCCCCGGCTGCAAGGGCAAGCCGCGCGTCGCGGTCTTGACCCCCGGCATCTATAACTCGGCCTACTACGAGCACTCCTTCCTCGCCGACATGATGGGCGTGGAACTCGTCGAGGGTTCGGACCTGCGCGTCATCGACGGCAAGGTGAAGATGCGCACCACGCGCGGCTATGAGGCGATCGACGTGCTCTACCGCCGCGTCGACGACGACTTCCTCGATCCCTTGACCTTCCGGCCCGATTCGGCGCTCGGCATTCCCGGCATCATGGATGTCTACCGCGCCGGCAACATCACGATTGCCAATGCACCCGGCACCGGGATTTCCGACGACAAGGCGATCTACAGCTACATGCCGGAAATCGTCGAATTCTACACCGGCCGCAAGGCGATCCTCGAGAACGTGCCGACCTGGCGCTGTTCGGAGGCCGACAGCCTGAAATACGTGCTCGAGCACCTCGAAGAACTCGTGGTCAAGGAAGTCCACGGCTCCGGCGGCTATGGCATGCTGGTTGGCCCGACGGCCACCAAGAAAGAACGCGCCGATTTTGCCGACAAGCTGAAGGCACGCCCCTCCAACTACATAGCCCAGCCGACGCTGTCGCTGTCGACGGTTCCGATCCTCGTCAACAAGGGGATCGCACCCCGCCACGTCGACCTTCGTCCCTATGTCCTCGTCTCCGACAAGGTGCAGATCATCCCCGGCGGCTTGACCCGCGTGGCCCTGAAGCAGGGCTCGCTCGTGGTCAATTCCAGCCAGGGCGGCGGCACCAAGGACACCTGGGTACTGGAGGACTGATATGGTCATGCTCGGAAGAACTGCCAACGGCCTCTACTGGATGTTCCGTTACATCGAGAGAGCCGAAAACATCGCCCGCCTCGTGGATGCGGGGCTAAGAATGTCGCTGACCCGTACCGGCGCCTCGGACGACGACTGGGATGCGGTGCTGCAGAGTGCGGATGTCCGCAGCCTGTTTGCTGAGCGTCAGGACAAGGTGACTGCCGCAGACGCGATCGACTTCCTGCTGCGCGATACCGCCAATCCCTCGAGCGTCATGTCCTGCATCGACGCGGGCCGCAACAATGCCCGCATGGTGCGCACGGCGCTGACCCGTGAAACCTGGGAAGCCACCAACGAATGCTGGATCGAGCTCAAGCAGATGCTCGCCCGCAAGCTGAAGTCGGCCGACCTGCCGGAGGTCATCGACACGGTGAAGCGCCGGGCCGGCCTGATCCGCGGTGCCTTCCACGGCTCGATGCTCAGAAACGAGATCTACAATTTCGCCCGCATCGGCACCTTCATCGAGCGCGCTGACAATACGAGCCGTATTCTCGATGTGAAATACTACGTGCTGCTGCCGGCGATCACCCATGTCGGCTCCTCGCTCGACAACATGCAGTGGGAATCGATCCTGCGTTCGGTCTCCGCCCACCGCTCCTATCGCTGGGTCTATGACGGGGAATACAAGGCCGCGAACATTGCCGACTTCCTGATCCTCAACGGTCAGATGCCGCGCTCGCTCGCCTATTGCTACGAAAAGATCGTCTCCAACCTCGGCTATATCGGCAAGGACTATGGCCAGCGGCTCGCCGCCCATGAGACCGCCGATACCGTGCTCGCCAGCCTGAAATCCACTTCGATCGACCAGATCATGGATCAGGGCCTGCACGACTTCCTCGACAATTTCATCGCCCACAACAACAAGCTGGGCAGTGAGATTACCGAGGGCTACCGGTTTTACAGCTGAGCAGGATCGAGCATGCGTCTCAAGATCACCCACACCACCGAATATCGCTATGACGATCCGGTCCAGTATTCCCTGCAGCGGCTCAGGCTCTGCCCGCTGGACGGCCCGGGCCAGAAGGTCCTGTCCTGGAACATCGCCGTTGATGGCGCGACCGTCGAAGCGGGCTTCAACGACCAGTTCGGCAACCATACCCATCTCGTGTCGACCGAGGGGAACAGCCACAGCGTCCACATCGTCGCCTCGGGAGAGATAGAGACGGAGGACCGCGCCGGCGTTTTCGGTCCGCATCAGGGCTATGTGCCGCTCTGGCTCTATCTGCGCGAAACACCGCTCACCAAGCCGGGCAAGCTGACCCGCGAACTGGTTCGCAGCCTGACGGGCGACAATGAACTGGCCAAGATGCACGATCTGATGGGCAAGCTGAACGCCCAGATCGCCTACGAGCCGGGAACAACAGGCACTGAAACCACCGCCGAGCAGGCGCTGGAAGCCGGTCGCGGCGTCTGCCAGGACCACGCCCATGCCTTCATCGCGGCCGCACGCAGCATGAGCCTGCCGGCACGCTACGTCTCCGGCTACCTGCTGATGGATGACCGGGTCGAGCAGGTCGCGACGCATGCCTGGGCCGAGGTGCATCTGCCGGGCCTCGGCTGGGTCGGCTTTGATGCAGCCAACAAGCACTGCCCCGATGCCCGCTATGTCCGGATCGCGACCGGCCTCAGCTATCCCGATGCTGCACCGGTATCCGGCATGCGGATCGGCATCGCCGGAGAAGATCTGACTGTGAAGCTTGTCGTCGAGCAGACCCAAAGCCAGAGCCAGTCGCAAAGCTGAGACCGTCCTCGGCGAGAACACTGGCAAGCGCGCCGCAAGCTCCACACCACGTCTGCATGGTCTTGTGCCGTGAGAGCAGGTCCAGCAAAAGTACGTAAGCGGTTTTGCGTCCGGACTGCGTAAAAACAAATAGATAGAGCATTTCAGGCGATCCCGTTTTCACCGGAAATGCACTAGAGCGCGGCCAGACCCGGCCGCAGCGGAGGTTTTGGCGCGCATGCTGTTTGGAAAGTCGCTCTTCCAGTCCGTTGTCGATCGGCTCGACGCGGAGGCCGAAGAACAGGGCCCGGCGGACGAGCCGGCCTTCCGGATCAACGGGCTTTCGACGAGCTTTGTGCCCGATGTCCCCGCTCCGGTTCAGCCGCCATCCGACACCGCATCCGATCCGCGCCTGGACGCCTATCTCTCCCTGATGACGGTGGAAACGGCACCGAGCGAGCCTGAACCGCCCGCCCCGCCCCCGCCACCGATCTGGCTAGAGCGCCTGTCGCCGGAAGAGGTCGCCGAGGATCTTGGCCTGACTCCAACCGACGATCGCGACCGCCTGCAGGAGCGTCGCCGCAACTTCGCCCGCGACAATCATCCAGACCGGGTCGCCGAAGACTACCGCGAGGCCGCGACTGTTCGCATGAAGATCGCAAACCGGCTGATCGACGAAGCCATCAACCGGTTCGATCTGGGTATCGGGAGATGAAGCTCAGTCGTAGAGACGCTTCAGAAGCTTGTTGACCGTATCGCGTTCGGCAACACCGCCGAGCTGGTCCAACACCCATTGCTCGTGGTCGAGCCAGATCGGCATCAGCTCTTCGAGATAGGCCTCTCCGGCCGGCGTCATGTAGAGCGACTGTACCCGGCGGTCTGTCTCCGACTTGCGACGCTCGATGAAGCCTTTGTTTTCAAGACCATCGACGATGGCAACGAAATTCGCCCGCTGGATGCCGAGCGCTTCGGCCACTTCGCTCTGTTTGGAACCCTGATTGTTGGTCAGAAGAAGCAGCACGGCAAAATCTGTCGGACGAAGTCCTTTCGACGAAAATGCTTCATTGAAATGCTGAAAAACGGCAAGCTGTGCCCGCCTCAACCGATACCCGACTGCGTCATCCATAACCGAGAAGTCCAGTTTGGACGCGTTGGGTACGAATTCATCCATGGTAAGTTCCGGCATTGCCCCGCCATCGTCATTGATGCCCCTTAAAGACGGCCGTGCCCGCAACAACGACCCTCCCATAATGATACTAACGGTTTACACCGATGCCACAAGGGCACAACGGCATCCCTTTTGGTTGGAAAATGAGATTTTGAGCGCTCTTCGTTCATTTGACTCAGTTTTTGCCGGAGAAGGGATCTCGTTATGCGAGCATTTGATCAGCTTTCGACCATTTCGCTCAGAACCATGAAAAGCTCGCCTCATTTAGCTTCAGTCCCGCGCGGTTTTTCGGATTGAAGCGCACGAGCGACTGCGCTATGACCGCATCTGGAACGGCGAGTCATGTCGCCGTCGGAAGCACCCGTAGCTCAGCTGGATAGAGTGTTGGATTCCGATTCCAAAGGTCACAGGTTCGAATCCTGTCGGGTGCGCCACTCTCTCAAAAGCTGCATAACATCCATCCGGCAATCGATGCTCGCATCGACTTTCGTCTGGCCGGTCTCTTTTGATAACGCGGACGTGATGGGATTTCGCGGTCGAAGATCGCGCCGCGCCGCATTCGCGGCCTGCCAAGCCCTCGAAATCGCTGGACTTTGACGGAAGACAATTCCATCCTTGGCGTGTTGAAGGGACCGGGATCGCCATTGCGCCCCGCCCTGAACCAGTAAGCGCCGAAGAGCGCCCTTGGGGGGAATAGATATGGAACACATCTTCACGCCGCCACGACCGTGGCTGGCGGCCTATGGCACAGGAATTCCGCAGGATCTGGGTGAGTTGCGCTATCGCAGCATCGCCGACCTCGTGGACCGCTCCTGTGCCGAGAACGGCACGCGCAAGGCTTTCACCTGTGTCGTACCGAACGGCATGAACGGCAGCCTGACCTATGCGCAGATCGGCGAGATGTCCGATGCCTTTGCCGCCTTCCTGCATCATGATTGCGGTCTGCGCGCGGGCGATCGAGTGGCCGTCCAGCTGCCGAACGGCCTGCCCTATCCGGTTGTTGCCTTCGGCGTGTTCAAGGCCGGCTGCGTTCTCGTCAATACCAACCCGCTCTACACACCGAGCGAAATGATCCACCAGTTCAACGATTCCGGCGCAAAGGCGCTCGTCATCGTCGACATGTTCGCCGACAAGCTGAGCGAGGTGGTGCCGAAGACCGGGATCAAGACGGTCGTGCTCGCAGGCGTTCCCGAATTTTTCCCCAAGCTTCCGGAAATCATCATTCGCGGCGTCCAGAAGGTCTGGGCCAAGACCCTGCCGCCGGTGCCGACGCTGTCGGTCCCCGTCGTGAGGATCAAGGAAGCGCTCACCAAGGGCCGGGCCCACAAGGCTGACGTCAAGTCGATGTGGGCGGCCTCCGGTCCCGATGACCTCGCCCTGCTGCAGTATACCGGCGGCACCACGGGCGTCGCCAAGGGCGCGATGCTAACCCATGGCAATATCCTGACCAATCTCGATCAGGTGCGCGCGGTAGCCGGTGGTGTCATGGCGCGCGAGGATCTCGTGCTGACTGCGCTGCCGCTCTATCACATCTTCGCCTTCACCGCGAACCTGATGACCTTCTTCGAGCTCGGGGCACGCAACATCCTGATCCCCTCGCCGCGTCCGGTCCAGAACCTGCAGCGGGCGATCGAGAACTATCCAATCACCTGGATCACCGGGGTCAACACGCTGTTCAACGGCCTGATGAACGAGGAATGGTTCGCCGCCTACCCGCCGAAGAAGCTCAAGGCGGCGATCGCTGGCGGCACGGCGCTGCACGAGGCGGTCGCGCTACGCTGGCGCGTGATGACCGGGACACCGATTGCCGAGGGCTATGGCCTCAGCGAAACCTCGCCGCTCGTCAGCTTCAACCCCTTCGACGACCGGGGCAGACCCGGCAGCATCGGCATCCCCGTCCCCGGTTGCGACGTGGTCCTCGTCGACGCCGATGGCAAGCCGGTGCCGGTGGGCGAACCGGGCGAACTGACCGTACGCGGCCGACAGGTCATGCTCGGCTACTGGCAGCGACCGGAGGAAACGGCAGCCTCGCTGCAGAACGGCTGGTTCGCCACCGGCGACATCGCCGTGATGGATGCCGACGGCTACATGAAGATCGTCGACCGCAAGAAGGACCTGGTCCTGGTTTCGGGCTTCAACGTCTATCCGAACGAAGTCGAGGATGCGCTCGCCAAGATGGACGCCGTCCTGGAAGCAGCCGTCGTTGCCATTCCAGACTCAAAGACCGGCGAGGCGGTGCGCGCCTACGTGGTGAGGAATCCCGATTTCGAGGGAGATCTGACGGAGGAGGACATCCGCAGCCACTGCAAGACCCTGCTCAGCGACTACAAGGTACCGAAATCGGTCATATTCCGCGAATCGCTGCCCAAGACACCGATCGGCAAGATCCTGCGCAAGGATCTGAAGGCCGAAGTTGTCCAAGAATTCAAGAAGTGAGCGAGGGCGGATACCATGTTGACGGAACTTGAAACAACCCTGCTCGGGATCATGATGATGGTCATCATGCTGGGCATGGGCGCCTCCATGACCTGGCGCGATTTTCTGCTCGCCTTCAGAAAGCCGAAGGGCATTCTCGTAGGCCTTCTATGCCAGTACATGATCATGCCCTTCCTGGGCTACGCCCTGGCCGTAATCCTCGGCCTGCCGCCAGCCATGGCCGCCGGTCTGATCGTGATAGGCTGCATGCCCGGCGGCACAACCAGCAATATCTTCACTTACTTCTCGAAGGGCGTACTGGCCCTTTCGATCATGATGACAACCGTATCGACCCTGGTTGCCGTCGTGACGGTTCCGGTTCTCATCAGCTTCTACAGTGGACTGGCGGGCCTTGGTGGCGACTATGTCATCCCCGCAAGCAACGTCGCCCAGGTCCTCGTCGTACTGATCGTCCCCACCGTTCTCGGTATGGTGATCCGGAAGATGAACGCCAATGTCGGCGCCACAATCGAGATGATCGGTTCGCTGCTCGGCGTGGTCGTTATCCTCTTCCTGATCGGTTCCTGGGTTCCCCGCAATTACATGATGCTCCTGGAAACCCCGGTGCCAGTCTATCTGGCAGCCATAGGCATCGGCCTGACAGGCATGTTGCTCGGTTACTGGCTCGCCCGAGCACTGCGACAGGACAGCAATCGCTCCCGAACCATCAGCCTCGAGACCGGGATCCAGAACGGACCGCTGGCAGTTTTGATCGTGACCTTGACCTTCACTGGCACCCAGCAACAGGAGGTCCTGTTCATTCCGATCCTCTACAGCCTGTTTATCGTCATCACATCCTCCATGATCACCATGTGGTATCGACGGACCGCGACGGCAGAAGCACTGGCACGCGACGCTGCGAAGGTGCGCGCCTGACAGGCTGCCAAGTGTAGGGCACCGGATAAAGCTCCGAAAAGCAAACCCCGCCAGCCGCAAGGTTGGCGGGGTTTTCTTGTTCAACGCTTCAACCCATGCCAACCAGTGCCCTGTCCCCTGCCCCGATGCAGGTACTGGCGTCACCAATGATGACATTTGCCTATCATCGCGGAGGGTAGTCCATGCCACAAGGCGTGGGGCCACGGGAGGTGTCTGCAGCAGTTGATGTCATGCCCCAGAAACGAAGAACCCCGCCGACAAGGGCGGGGTTCTCGTAACTGTTCGGAAGCCGGTTGGGGCAGAATGCCCCCTCCGTTCTTAGATCTGCTGGTAGGCTGCGACGATAGCCGCGACCTGGTCGCTGTCCAGCGCTGCGATCTGTGCCGTCGTGAAGGCCAGCAACTGGTTGCTGTTCATGTTGGTGATGTCGTCGGTCGACAGACCAGCGATGGCAGCAGTGGTGATTGCAGCAATGTCGGCGGTCGAGAACCCACCCAGATCTTCGCTTTCCAGTGCACTGATCGCGGCAGAGTTCAACACTGCGATCTGGCTTGCGCTGAGAGCTTCGATCTGTGCACTCGACATGGCGACCAGCTGGTCGGTCGTCATGGCCCCGATTGCCCGGGTGGTGAGCGCGGTGACCTGGCCGGTCGACAGGCTCGCAACACTGTCTGTCGTCAGGCTGACGGCCTGTGCCGAAGTCAGAGCGGCCACCTGAGCGGTCGTCAGGCCGTCGATCTGGTCAGAGTCGAGCGTGTTGATCTGGGCAGTCGTCAGCGAGGCCACCTGGCTGGTGGTCAGACCGACCAGCTGCGCCGAGGTCAGTTCGGCGAAGTTGGTTGTCGAGAGCGCTGCGAGCGTCCGGGTAGCCAGGGCTCCGAGTTCAGCCGAGGAGAATGTTGCCATATCCTCGGTTTCGAGACCTGCGATTGCAGCCGAGCTCAGTGCAGCGAGCTGGGTGCTGGTCAGGACACCGACCTGCTGAGAGGTCAGTGCGGTGACCTGGGTCGAGGTCAGCGAAGCGAACACGGCGGTCCGGAGTGCTGCGATTTGGTCAGTCGAGAACGAAGCCAGATTGTCGGTCGACATTGCCGCGATCTGCGTGCTGCTCAGCGCGCTGACCTGCAAGGTGGTCAGACCATCGATGTCGTCACTGGTGAGAACACCGATCTGGGCGGTGGTGATGAAGGCCACCTGGGTTGTCGACAGTCCGGAGAGCTGGTTCGAAGCCAGAGCCGCGAAGTTGTCGGTCGACATGGCCGACAGTGCACGGAAGTTGATGGCAGCAACATCAGCAGACGAGAAGGTCGCAACATCCTCGGTTTCCAGACCAGCGATGCCGAGCGAGCTGATGGCTCCGATCTGCGCCGTGGTCAGGTAGTCGAACTGGCTCGACGTCATGGCCCCGATCTGAGCAGAGGTCAGGTTCGCGATGCCGCCCGTCGACAGGCCCGGCAACTGGGTCGAGGTCAGGGCTGCCAGTGTATCGGTCGTCAGAGCGGCGACCTGGCTGGAGTTCAGGCCGGCAACCTGCGCGCTGCTCAGTCCGACGATGGCATCAGAGGTCAACACGGCCACCTGAGCGGTGGAGAGCGATGCGATCTGGGCCGTCGTCAGGCCAGCAACCTGTGCGGAGGTCAGAGAGGCGATGTTATCGGTGCTCATCGCACCCAGTACACGGCTCTGCAGGGCTGCAATGTCGGCGGAGTTGAAGGTGGAGACGTCCTCAGTTCCCAGGCCGCGGGCCGCTGCCGAGCTCAGCTGCGAGAGCTGAGCCGTGGACAGGGCTCCAATCTGGGCGCTTCCGAGTGCCTCGATCTGCGCCGACGTCAGGGTGCTGATGGAGCGGCTGTTGATTGCGGCCACCTGATCCGTGCTGAGGGCGTTCATCGCATCGGTAGCGATACCGGTGATGGCAGCCGACGAGATCACGGCGATTTCAGCAGTGGTGAAGGTTGCGATATCCTCAGAGGCCAGTGCCGCCAGGTCGCTGGAGCTCAGGCTCGCAATCTGCGAGGTGTTGAGTGCGCCGATCTGGGTGGACGTCATGGCCGCCAGCTGATCGGTGGTCAGAGCGCCCACTGCACGGGAGTTCAGGGCGTTGACCTGATCCGTCGAGAGCGAAGCGATGCTGTCGGTCGTCAGCGCCACGATCTGTGCCGAGCTCAGCGTTGCCGCCTGTGTCGTGCTCAGACCATCCAGCTGGTCACTGTTGAGGGTCGCAAGCTGTGTGGTCGTCAGCGAGGCAACCTGGGCGGTGGTCAGACCACCAAGCTGCGTCGAGTCGAGGGCTGCGATGTTGGCGGTGGACAGGACCGCAATGGCCCGCGAGGACAGAGCGGCCAGATCCGTGGAGGTGAAGGCGTCGATGTCGTCAGTTTCCAGACCTGCGACCGCTGCGGTCGTCAGGGCTGCAAGCTGGCCGGTCGTCATGGCCCCGATCTGGGCCGAAGTCATCGCGGCGACCTGTGCGGAGCCAAGGGCGGCGACGGCACGGGTGTTCAGAGCGATAACCTGGTCAGTGGAGAGCGATGAAATCGCATCCGAGGTCAGGGCGTTGACCTGCGAGCTGGAGAGCATGGCCACCAGAGCCGTGGTCAGACCGTCGAGCTGGTCGCTGACCAGTGTAGCTATCTGGGCAGTCGTCAGAGCGGTGACCTGACCGGTCGTCATACCAGCGAGCTGGGCGCTGTCGAGAGCCGCGACATTGGCGGTCGAGAGAGCAGCAATGGTACGCGAGGAGATGGCTGCGAGATCGGTGGAGGTGAAGGCATCCACATCCTCGGTCTCGAGACCGGCGACCGCTGCGCTGCTGAGGGCTGCCAGCTGACCCGTCGTCATAGCGCCGATCTGAGCGGAGGACATCGCAGCAACCTGTGCAGAGCCAAGGGCGGCAATGGCACGGGTGTTGAGGGCGATGACCTGATCAGTCGAGAGCGATGCGATCGCATCCGAGGTCAGAGCGTTGACCTGCGAGCTGGAGAGCATGGCAACCAGAGCCGTGGTCAGACCGTCAAGCTGGTCGCTGACCAGAGTTGCAACCTGGGCAGTCGTCAGAGCGGTGACCTGCGTGCTCGTCAGACCTGCAAGCTGGGCGCTGTCCAGAGCCGCGATGTTGGTGGTCGAGAGAGCAGCAACGGCGCGAGAGGACAGGGCTGCAAGGTCGGTGGAGGTGAAGGCGTCGACGTCCTCGGTCTCAAGGCCGGCAATAGCGGCGCTGGTGAGGGCTGCCAGCTGGCCGGTCGTCATCGCGCCAATCTGGGCGGAGGACATTGCAGCGATCTGGGTAGAACCGAAGGCGGCAATCGCACGGCTGTTCAGGGCAATGACCTGATCAGTCGAGAGCGATGCCAGTGCGTCAGAATTCAGAGCCAGAACCTGGCCGCTGGAGAGCACAGCAACCGATGCAGTGGAGAGGCCATCCAGCTGATCGCTGTCGAGGACCGCCATCTGCGCCGTGCTGAGCGCCGCAAGCTGGGCGGTTGTCAGACCGGACATCTGGGCACTGTCGAGCAGGGCGATGTTGTCGGTTGAGAGAGCGGCGACGGCGCGCGAGCTGAGGACGGCGACTTCTGTCGAGCTCAGCGTGCCGATGGCATCCGAGTTCAGGCCACGAATGGCTGCCGAGGTCAGGCCTGCGAGCTGCGAGGTCGTAAGGCCACCAAACTGGGCCGAAGTCAGAACGTTCAGCTGGTCGGACCGGAGCGAAGCGATGGCGCGGCTGCTGATCGCACCGATCTGCGTGCTATCGAGGGAGGCAATTGCATCCGTCGTCAGGACAGCGACCTGTGCAGAGGAAAGCGTGGCGATCTGAGTCGTCGTCAGGCCATCGACCTGGTCGCTGGTGAGGCTACCGATAAGGGCAGTCGAGAGCGCAGCGAGCTGAGCGGTGGTGAGACCGATCACCTGCGCCGAGGTCAGGCTTGCGAAGCCAGCGGTGGAGATCGCGGCCAGCGAGCGAGACTGCAGAGCAGCGATATCAGCCGAGTTGAAGGTGGCAATGTCGTCCGTTTCCAGAGCGCGGACCGCCGCCGACGTCAGGGCGCCCAACTGGCCGGTCGAGAGCGCTCCAACCTGGTCAGAGGTCATGCCGGCAACCTGGGCGCTGCTGAGTGCGGCAACTGCGCGGGTGTTCAGTGCAGCGATACGGTCAGTGGTGAGCGAACCGATCTTGTCGGAGGAGATACCGATCACCGCGGACGAGGTCAGCGTTGCGATTTCAGCGGTGGAGAAGGCGTTCAGGTCTTCGGTCGACAGCACTGCGATGTCGCTGGAGGACAAGGCAGCGATCTGGGCAGACGACAGAGCCTCGATCTGATCGCTCGTCATTGCTTCGAGCTGAACCGTGGTCAGTGCGCCCACGGCGCGGCTGCTAAGGGCGGCCACCTGGGACGTGGAGAGCGATGCGACACTGTCGCTTCCGAGAGCTACGATCTGCGTGGAGCTCAGGGCTGCGATCTGGCCGGTCGAAAGACCATCGATCTGATCGCTGTCGAGGACTGCAACCTGGGCCGTCGTCAGAAGCGCGACCTGGCCGGTCGTCAGACCCGCAAGCTGAGTAGAGGTGAGGGTCGCGATGTTGTCGGTCGACAATGCAGCAAGTGCGCGGGAGCTGAGCGCAGTAAGGTCAGTCGACAGGAAGGTCGCGATATCTTCGGTCTCAAGGCCGACAACGGCAGCCGAGGTGAGCGCCGCAATCTGGCTGGTCGAGAAGGCACCGATCTGCTCGCTCGTCATGGCCGCAATCTTGGCCGATGTCAGCGTGCCGATGACGCGGGTAGAAAGCCCGGCAACCTGATCGCTGGACAGCGAAGCCAGCGTGTCGGTGCTAAGGGCAATGGCCTGAGAGCTTGTCAGACCTGCGAGCTGCGCCGTGGTCAGGCCATCGGCCTGATCGGACGTCAGGGCAGCGATCTGGGCGGTGGTCAGGACGGCGATCTTGGCCGAGTTCAGGCCAGCAAGCTGAGCGGAGTCAAGCGAAGCGAAGGCTTCGGTCGACAGAGCGGTCAGGGCTCTGGAGGCCAGTGCAGCGACGCCGTCAGACGACAGCTGATCGAGATCGTCGGTGCCGAGACCGACAATGTTTGCGCTGGTCAGCGAAGCGAGCTGGGCAGTGGTGAGAACATCCACCTGCTCGGTGGTCATTGCTGCGACCTGAGCGGAACTCAGGACGGAAATCGTGCGGCTACCGAGCGAGGCAACCTGCGAGGTCGAGAGCGATGCGATTGCATCGGTCGTCAGGACCCGAACCTGGCTGGACGTCAGCGCCGAAAGCTGTGTGGACGACAGACCGTCGATCTGATCGGAGGTCAGGTTGGCGATGACAGTGGTCGAAAGCGAGGCGACCTGGCCGGTGGTCAGGCCGGAGAGCTGGGTCGAGGTCAGGGCCGCAAAGTTGGCGGAAGAAAGACCGGCAAGAGCGCGCGTGCTGAGCGAACCCAGTTCCGTGGAGGTCAGCGTCGCGATGTCATCGGTTTCGAGACCGGCAAGGGCGAGGCTTCCGAGCGAGTTCAGCTGCGAGGTGCTCAGCGCGTTGAACTGGTCAGACGAGAGAGCGGCGACCTGATCAGACGTCAGAACGCCAAGAATGCGGCTGTTGAGGCCAGACATCTTGGCGCTGTCGATGACGGAGAGCTGATCGAGGGTCAGGCCACGAACCGCCGTGCTGGAGATGGAGCTCAGCTGGTTGGAGCTCAGACCGTCGAAGTCGTCGGTCTGGAACGCCGAGACCTGAGCCGAGGAGAGTGCGGCCACCTGTGCGGTGGTCAACGCCGCGACGTCCGAACTTGTGAACGAGGCGATCACAGAGGTCGCCAGTGACCTGATCTGATTGACGGTCAAGGATGAGATAATCGAAGTCATATGACGCGCGCCTTTAACGTTTGCGGTTGGCCGTTACATTCCTCTTGCCACCGGTCGCGGGGGGCACCCCCTGTGCCTCTCCGTCACGACCTCGGGAGCATCCTGCGCCCTCAGTGGCCGATTGACGCAATTCGACCGGACGAACCGGCCTCATGCGCTGTCCTTGCGGACGAATATCTTGGGTTGGAACATGGCTCGACCGAGCCTGGCGTTGGAGAGGGCATCATGCTGCAGAGGTGAATCTGCTTCCCACACCGTACTGGAAGCGCATCCCGATCCGGATACGCTCCGAGCCCCATCCACCGCTAGCGAACACGCAGGATGGGACGATTCTCCCTCGAATGATTAGGGATCAGTCTCTAATTTTGTATTAACGGAAAAGCCCGGAAATAAAAGATGCTTTTTTGTTGCTGAATATCGCCGTCACCTCTTCTTGGAAAAACCAATTCCAGACAGCATGCACCAGGAAACTGCCAAGACATTCCACCACAGCAACGCAAGCCCAAAGCAAGCTAGGGCGAATAGGTGTAACTCAGACGCCGTTGCGCGGGAACGAAACTTGGCCCTCACGGCCAGCAACAGATGTGATGTCGATGGTGATACATACAGCATTCGCCCCGGAGCAGAACGCTCAACTCGCAACCGCACTGGATCAGGCGCGGCGCCAGAAGCTTTCCCTCCTGGAAGTACTCAAGCTTGCAGAGCAGTGGGGCGCCGCAGGGCAGTCAGCCCTTTCCGCGGAGCTCTACAAGGTCTGGACGGCCTTCAATGAACAGAGCCCGCTTCTGCATCTCGCCCTCTTCAATTACTCCGTGACACTCAAGCAACTCGGCGACACCGCCGGTGCCATCAACGCTCTGAAGGCTGCCCTGAAGGCGTCGCCGATGATGGGCCAGGCTCACATCAATCTCGGCCGCAACTATGAAGATGCAGGCCTGGGTGCACTCGCAATCCAGCAGTGGCGCAGCTATGTCGACGCGACGGCTGAGATTACCCCCGACAAGTCCGTGCATCGCCTGATGGCGCTCCAGCATATCGGCCGCGTTATGGAGGGTGCCGGCCTCTACGAGGATGCCGAGCAGGCCCTCTGGCAGGCGATCGAACTGCGCCCCGACAAGCCGGAGGCGGGCCAGCACTGGATTTCGGTACGCCAGCATCAGTGCAAGTGGCCGGTGGTCCAGTCTTCGGAATATGTGACCCATCGTCAGATGCTCGATTCGATCTCGCCTCTGCCGCTGGCCTGTTACGCCGACGACCCGATCTACCAGATGGCCAAGGCCTATCGCTACTTCAAGATGCTCGCCGGACGTCCGGATGCCGCCCACCTGAACAAGCCCGTTCCGCGCAAGAAGGTCGGCACAGGCCAGCGCCTGCGGATCGGCTATGTCTCGTCGGACCTGCGCGACCACGCCGTCGGCTTCGCGCTCAGCGAGGTCCTGGAACTGCACGACAAGTCGTCGGTCGAGGTCTACGCCTATTACATTGGCGAGCCGCGCACCAATGATGCGACCCAGACCCGCATGAAGGCCGTCATCGATGTTTGGCGCGACATCACCGCCATGTCGGATCTCGATGCCGCAAAGCTGATCATGGCCGACGAGATCGACGTGTTGATCGACGTCAATGGCTATACCAAGCTCGCCCGCACCAAGATCTTCTCCTACCGCCCTGCCCCTGTGATCGTGAACTTCTGCGGTTACCCCGGAACCATGGCGAGCCCTGTCCATCAGTATATCATCGCCGATGAACAGATCATCCCTCCGGGCAATGAACTATACTACACCGAGAAGGTCCTCTACATTCCCTGCAACCAGCCGGTCGACCGCAAGCGTGTGATCGGCCCTCGGCCGACCCGCACGGAAGCCGGCCTGCCGGAAGATGCTTTCGTCTTCGCCTGCTTCAACGGCATGCAGAAGATCACTGCGGCCGTGTTTGCCCGCTGGATGGCGATCCTCACCGCAACACCCGGCAGCATCCTGTGGCTGCTCGGCGGCTCGGACGCCGTCAATCAGCGCCTGCGCGATCTGGCGGCCTCGGCCGGCGTCGACCCGGCGCGCCTCTACTTCGCGCCCAAGGCGCCCAACCCCAACCACCTCGCCCGCATCGCCATCGCTGATCTCTTCCTCGACACCTTCCCCTATGGCGCTCATTCGACGGCATCGGATGCCATCACAATGGGTCTCCCGGTGCTTACTGTTCCCGGCAAGAGCTTCGCCTCGCGCTTCTGCAGCAGCATCGTCAAGTCTGCCGGCATCCCCGAGCTGATCTGCGCCAACCCGGACGACTATACCCGCAAGGCGGTCGCCCTGGCGAAGGACCGGACGGAGCTTGCACGGATCCGTGCCTCTCTGCAGGCCCAGCGCGACACCTGCGCGCTTCGCGACATCCCGCGTCTGGTCCGTCGTCTGGAAGAGCTGTACTGGCAGATGCAGGGCGAACGCGAACGTGGCGAAACCCCGACCCCCGATCTCTCCAACATGGACATGTATTACGAGATCGGCTCGGAAGTAATGACGAAGGAGGTCGAGTTCGAGGACGAGGCCACCTACCGCAAGCGCTACACCGACAAGATTACCGCCTGGGACGCCTTCCATCCGGTACCGGTCGACACGCGCCTTTGGCCGTCGAAGACCGTTTGATCGACATAGCGCAGACTGAAAACCGGGCTGGGAGACACGTGTGGCGCCTGTAATTCTTGTAACATTCGCCGGCCGCGAGGCCCGCATGGAAATTCTCACCCGCTATGTCCGTGCGGCCATGGCGGAGGGTCAGATCGACGAGTGGCATGTCTGGGATTTCACGCGATCTGCAGACGATCATCGGTGGGTCACCCGCGAGTTTGGTCCTGTTCGCTACATGGGCGACGCCGTCGGCTATCAGGCCTGTGGCGCAGCATCGCGCCGCTCCCCGCTGCGGCTGGAGGCCAAGATCACCAACGACCTGCATGTCGGCATCCTGCCGAAGCATGACCCCAGCACATTCTACGAAGTCGTCGTCGGCGGATGGAACAATCAGCAGTCCGTCGTCCGCAAGGTGGCCCGTGATCGGATGGCCGATCCCGACCGCAGTGACGCGACGGTAACCTGGGCAAAGCTGACACCGAGCGTTCTGTCGCCGGGCCGCAACAACGAGCTCATTCTGTCGATCGACGAAGCCGGCGTGCCGGAAATGGCGGTGAACGGCGTTGTGCTCGGCCAATGGCAGGACATGCACCTTCCAGAAGGTGCCGATATCATGGTCCGCGGCGGCTGGGGCGGAACGCTGGAGCTTTGCCATGTCAACGAACCGGTGCGCCGCTATATCGGCAATCCCGGCGAGCAGATGCCGTATTTCCAGGCCTATCAATACTACGCCAAGCGGCTCCCCGATTTCGCCGATGCGCTCTTCCTGAAATGCGACGACGACATCGTCTACATGGATCTCGACGGTCTTGCCGGCTTCATCGACCATCGCCGCAAGAACCCACATTATTTCGTGACCTCGGCCAATGTCGTGAACAACGGTGTCTGCGCCTATTTCCAGCAGGTTTCCGGCGCACTCCCCGCGTCTCTCGGCCATTTCGAACGTCCGCCGGGCGGCTTCGGTGGCACCCTCTGGACCGATCCGGACAAGGCCAACCTGCTGCACGACTTCTTCCTTGCCTCGCCGAACAAGGAATTCCCGCTGCCCTCGAAGGTCGTCGATTGGCAGGAGCGCCAGTCGATCAACTTCATCGCCTGGCTCGGCCGCGACATACAGCACATGGCGCTTGCAAAGGGCGACGACGAAAAGATGCTGACGGTAGACCTGCCTGCATTCCTTGGACGCCCGACATGCATCTACTCGGACTTCACGGTCAGCCATCTGAGCTTTGGCCCGCAGGAACAGGGCGTCGACGTCAACCGCCTGATCGCGGCCTATGATGCCTTGATGCGTGAGAAGCTCGCGCTCTGAAGCACATCCCATCGGCCGGCGGGCACCCGCCGGCCTTCCACAACAGGGCGAGGAGCGGCAGGCCTTCGGCTGGAACCGCACCCGCCCCATAAATCGAGGAACATCCACCTGATGGCACAGGGTCAGAAAATCGGGATCGTCGGCGCAGGTCTCTCGGGCGCCGTTATTGCGCGTGAACTGGCAGAAGCGGGCTTCGAGGTCGAGGTTTTCGACAGCCGTTCCCATATCGGCGGCAACTGCCACACCGAGCGCGACGCCGACACCGGCGTCATGGTGCATATCTACGGCCCGCACATCTTCCATACGGATGACGCTGAAGTATGGGACTACGTCAACAGCTACCAGACCTTCCTGCCCTACAAGAACCGGGTGAAGACCACGAGCCAGGGCCAGGTCTATTCCCTGCCGGTCAACCTGCACACGATCAACCAGTTCTTCGGCAAGACCTTCCGCCCCGACGAGGCCCGCGCCTTCATCGAGGAACAGGCCGACAAGACCATCACCGATCCCCAGACATTCGAGGAGCAGGCGCTACGCTTCGTCGGTCGCGACCTCTACGAGGCCTTCTTCAAGGGCTACACCGAGAAGCAGTGGGGCTGCTCGCCGACCGACCTGCCGGCCTCGATCCTGAAGCGCCTGCCCGTGCGCTTCAACTACGACGACAACTACTTCTTCCACAAATTCCAGGGCATGCCGGAAAACGGCTATACCGACATGATCGAAAAGATCTTCGACCACCCGAAGATCAAGGTGACGCTCGGGCAGCATTTCGACCCCCGCGCCCCGCATGATTATGCCCACCTCTTCTATTCCGGCCCGCTTGATGGTTACTTCGCCTACGAGTTCGGCCGTCTCGGCTACCGAACGCTGGATTTCGAGCGCTTCACCTATCAGGGCGACTATCAGGGCTGCGCGGTGATGAACTACGGCGATGCGTCGGTGCCCTTTACCCGCATCACCGAGCACAAGCATTTCTCACCCTGGGAAAGCCACGAGGGCTCGGTCTGCTACCGCGAATTCTCCCGCGCCTGCGGCGAGAACGACATCCCCTACTACCCGATCCGTCTGGTCGAGGAGAAGGCACAGCTCGCCGACTACGTCGCCCGCGCCAATGAGGAAAAGGCTGTCACCTTCGTCGGTCGCCTGGCGACCTATCGCTATCTCGACATGGATGTGACGATCCGCGAGGCGCTCGACACCGCCCGCCTCTTCCTGGCCAAGTCGAAGGAACAGGCAGCCATGCCGGCCTTCGTGCATGCCCCGCTCTGACGCGAGAATGACCATGACTGCCACACCCATCCTCGTCGTTGGCGGCGCCGGCTATATCGGCTCCCACACCTGCCTTGCCCTCTCGGAGCGCGGCTATCTGCCTGTGGTCTATGACAACTTCACCTCGGGCCATCCGGAATTCGTCAAATGGGGTCCGGCCGAACAGGGCGACATCCGGGACAAGGCCCGGCTGAAGGAAGTGCTGGCCAAATACCAGCCAAAGGCCGCGATGCATTTCGCCGGCCTGATCGAGGTCGGCCAGTCCTTCAAGGAGCCGGAGCACTTCTACGACGTCAACGTATCGGGCACGCTCAGCCTCCTGCAGGCGCTCAGCGAAGCCGATATCCGCAACTTCGTCTTCTCCTCGACCTGCGCCACCTATGGT
>JAPZUE010000057.1 GCA_027533385.1 Rhizobium sp.
GGATATGTCCGTGGGATATGTCCGTGGGATATGTCCGTGGGATATGTCCGTGGGATATGTCCGTGGGATATGTCCGTGGGATATGTCCGTGGGATATGTCCGTGGGATATGTCCGTGGTATATGTCCGTGGTATATGTCCGTGGTATATGTCCGTGGCATATGTCCGTGGTATATGGCGAGGATGTCGGGATATGGAAAAGGGTGCCGTGTTTCAGAGCAATCGCAGCCAGGCCATCCGCCTGCCGAAGGCGGTCGCCTTGCCGGATGATGTGAAGCGCGTCGACATTGTCGCCGTGGGACGGACCCGGATCATCGCGCCGGCGGGCGAGATCTGGGACAGCTGGTTCCAGGGCGAGGCGGCGACCCATGACTACATGACCGATCGCGAACAGCCAGGAGAGCAGGAGCGGGAAGCGCTCTGATGCTCAAATACATGCTCGATACGAACATCTGCATCTTCACGGTGAAGAACCGTCCCGCCTATATGCGCGAGGTGTTCAACCGGCATCACGGTCAGATGTGCATCAGCGCTGTTAGCCTGATGGAGCTGATTTACGGGGCAGAGAAATCCGCCTCACCGGAGCGCAATCTGGCTGTCGTCGAAGGTTTCGCAGCCCGCCTCGATGTTCTCCCATACGATGAGATCGCCGCCAGCCACACAGGCCAGTTGCGAGCGGAATTGGCGAAGTCCGGCACACCGATTGGCCCTTATGATCAGATGATCGCGGGTCACGCCCGCTCGCGTGGGCTGATCATCGTGACCAACAACCGTCGGGAATTCGACCGTGTCCCGGGGCTTCGCGTCGAAGACTGGGCAACAAGCGCACCGTAACTGTTCAGCTGAGCTCCCCTCAGGGCACCTGAGCCCCCCGTGTTGCGGTGTAGATCGCATAGAGCGATGTCGACGCCGTGATGAACAGGCGGTTCCGGCGTGGCCCGCCGAAGGTCAGGTTGGCGACCGCCTGCGGCACCAGGATCTTGCCAAGCAGCGTGCCGTCGGGATGGAAGCAGTGCACGCCGTCGGCAGCGCTCGACCAGAGGTTTCCGTCGACATCCGTCCGCATGCCGTCGGGAATTCCCTTGTCGATATGGGCAAAGACCCGCCCATTGGTCAGTCGTTTGCCATCGATGACATCGAAGACACGGATATGCCGTGGCGCATCCGGCTTGTGGCTGGCGCCGGAATCGGCGACGTAGAGCAGGCGCTCGTCGGGCGAGAAGCAGAGCCCGTTCGGCTGCAGAAAATCGTCGACCGCGACGGTGAGTTCACCGGTGTTGGGATCGAGCCGGTAGACATTGCGGCTCGCTTGTTCCTCCTCGGCCTTGTAGCCCTCGTAGTCGGAGAGGATGCCGTAGGACGGATCGCTGAACCAGACGCTGCCGTCTGATTTCACCACCACGTCATTGGGAGAGTTCAGCCGCTTGCCCTGGTAGCGTTCGGCAAGCGTGGTGATCGTCCCGTCGATCTCGGTGCGGATGACGCGGCGCTCGCCATGCTCGCAGGAAACGAGCCGACCCTCCCGGTCACGGGTATTGCCGTTGATGAATTGCGACGGTGCGCGATAGACGGAGGTTCCCACGCCTTCGATCCAGCGCAGCACGCGCTCGTTCGGAATATCGCTGAACAGCAGATAGCCGCCATCATTGAACCAGACGGGACCCTCGGCCCATCGGCAGCTGGTGTAAAGCTCATCCAGGGCAGCACTGGACACGAGCAGGTCGCGGAAGCGGGGGTCGCGGATCTCGTAATGCGGGTTTTCCATGGGACGATCCTGGCAGTGCTTCAGGTTTTGCCGCCGCTGCGCGTGGTCGGCAGCATGATGACGGCGATGATGATGAGACCGGTGAGAATGAGGCGAATGCCTGCGCCAAAGCCGTAGGTGTTCAGCATCGAAACGACAAGGAACATGAAGAGCGAGGCGCCCCATATCCCCGGAACATTCGAGTTTCCACCAGCAACCGCGGTGCCGCCGATGACGACGACGGCAATCGACATGAGCAGATATTCCGTGCCCATGTTGAGCGCCGCACCGCCGGAGAAACTGGCAAGCAGATAGCCGCAGAGCGAGGCGAGCACGGCGCAGAGCAGGTAGGTGACGAGCCGTGTACCGTCGATCGGAATGCCGGCCATGCGGGCGGCACGAATGCTCTGGCCAATCGCAGCGATGGAGCGACCATAGACCGTGCGGTTGATGACGTACCAGACGATGACGGAGAGCACCAAGGCGACGAGCGCGACATTCGGCACGCCTGCCGTGGACGAGGTGGTGAAGTCGGCAAGCCAGCTTGGCGGCTTGATGCGCAAGCCCCGGTTCGTCCAGATCGCCGTCGACTGCACGATGAAGCTCATCGACAGGGTCGCAATGATCGGCGGGATGCGGAGGAGCTTGATGAGCGCGTAATTGCCAATCCCGATCGCAATGCCGATGGCGATGGCAACCAGCAGCCCCGTCAGGATCATGCTGTTTTCGACATTCATCACTTTCAGCGAGACGGTCGCTGAAAGTGTCATGTTGGCGGGAACCGAGAGGTCGATATTGCCAGGGCCGAGCGTGATCACCAGCATTTGCCCGAGACCGACCAGCACCGAGAAGGCCCCGAAGGTGAGCGCCGCCTGAGCGAGCCCGACCGTGCTTGCTCCGCCGGTGAAGACTATGGTGACAAGGAAGACGCTGGCTGCTGCGATGAAGGACCAGATCCACGTCCGGGAGAAGAGTGTGGAGAGTGCCTGGGTCATGACTTGCCCTTCCGGCCTTCGGCGCGATTGAGCAGAAGACGTAGCGTCAGCACCAGGATCAGGATCGCACCCTGTGCCCCGATCTGCCAGTCCGGCGAGATCCTGAGGAAGGAGAGGAACGAGCCTGCCAGCGTGAGGGTCAGCGCACCGATCACGGCACCGATCGGCGAAACGCGACCGCCGACGAATTCCCCGCCGCCGAGAATGACGCCGGCGATCGAGAGCAGCGTGTAGCGCAGCGCGATATTGGCGTCCGCGGAGGTGGCCAGCCCCACCAGCGCCATGCCGGCGAGCACCGCGAAGAAGCCGGCAAGGCCATAGACGGCGGCCCGTGCCCCGACGATCGACCATCCGGCCCGGGCGACGGAGCGGCTATTGCCGCCCACCCCACGCAAGACGACACCGAAGGACGAGCGCATGATGACATAGTGGCTGACAACGGCGATCAGGATGCTGGCGACGATCGCCATGGGCAGCAGTGGTGGCTTGACCGTCATGATCGCACGGATCCAGCCGGGCGCCTCACCGCCGGGTGCCGGCAAGATCAGAACCGCAAGTCCGCCCCAGACAAAGCTCATGCCGAGTGTCACCACGATCGAGGGCAGGTCCCGGAGGTGGATCATCACGCCGATCAGGGCGTAGACACCGATTGCTGCCATCAGAATGAGGACACCCAGCAGCGGAGACGACTGCAGGAAGGTTGCCGTCACGCAGGCGACGAAGCTGACGAAGGTACCCATCGACAGATCAAGGTCGTTGACCGTCATGATCAGCATCTGGGCGATCGTCGCGAGCGCAATCGGCACCGCCAGGTTGAACAGCAGGTTGAGCCCCGTGTAGCTCATCGCCCGTGGCTGCAGGTAGAAAACGGCGGCGAGCAGTCCGACCAGCGACAGGGCGGGGATCAGCAGGCGCAGACCTTCGGAAGAGAAGAACTTCGTCATGCGGCCTCCTGGAAGGAGGCAGACAGGATGTTTTCTTCCGTCACGTCGTCACCCTTCAGTTCGGCAACGATGCTGCCGTTGTTGAAGACATAGACGCGGTCGCAGAGGCAGACCTCGTCCATCTCGGTCGAGTACCAAACGAAGGTCCGCCCGGCGTCTGCCTCTTGGCGCAGGATCGCATAGACCTCCTGCTTCGTGCCGAAGTCGACCCCGCGCATAGGGTCGTCCATCAGAACCACGGGCGCGCGGCTCGCAAGCGCCCGGGCGAAGAGAACCTTCTGCTGGTTTCCGCCCGAGAGCGACAGGATCGGGTTGTCCATGTCGGGGGTGCGGATGCCGATCCGGTCCTTCCATGTCTGGCCGAGTGCTTCCTCGCGGGCGAAGTCCAGGGTCTGCAGCCGCGACAGGTCCGGCAGGATTCCGATGCTAAGGTTCCGCAGGATGCTCCAGAGCGTGAAGGTGCCGTTTACTGCCCGGTCACCAGCGACGAAGGCGACTTCGGGACTGTCAGCGCGCAGCCAGTTGCCGGTCTTTGCCTCGAACAAGCCGACCAGCATGTCCGTCTGCCCGTGTCCGCCGAGACCGGCGAAGCCGACGATTTCGCCCTTCATTGCCTGGAAGGGCAGCCCGCGTCCGCGCACCGGCGGAGCGGAGAGCACGCTCGTCGCGGTCGACGTCTGCTGATGAACGCGGGCTTGCCGCGCCTTGAAGACGCTGCCCATGGACTCGATCAATCCATGTTCGGAGAACTCGTCGGCAGGGCGTTGCGCCACCACTTTGCCGTCCTTCATGACGACGATGCGGCTGGAGACAGACAGTATCTCGCCGAGAATATGGGAGATGAAGAGGATCGAGCCACCATCGCGGACAAAGCGCTCGACATAGGCGAGCAGTTGCTCGGCAAGCCGCGCATCGAGCGACGACGTCGGCTCGTCCAGAATGACGAGGCGGACGGGACTGCCGATCTCGCAGAAGGTGATCGCGATCTCGACCATCTGGCGTTCGGCGATGGTGAGATTGCCGACGGCCTCGTGGCAATCGATCGAATGGCCAGGAAAGATTTCCGCGAGCTTGCTTTCGATCAGAGTTGCACCCCGCTTACGCCAGCCCCAGCCCTTCAGGCTACGATGCATGACGCGGGTATTTTCCACGATGGTCAGGTTCGGGCAGAGCGACAGTTCCTGGAAGACGCAGCGGATACCCGCGTCCCGCGCCGCCTTGATACCCTGGCCAGCCGCGCCATGGCCGAAGCGTATGCTTCCCTCATGCGGGGTGAGCCCGCCGTTGATCACGTTGACGATGGTCGATTTGCCGGCGCCATTGTGGCCGACCAGGCCGACGCATTCTCCCGCGCTAATCTCCAGCGTGACGCCGTCGAGCGCCTTCACCGCACCGAAACTCACTCTCACATCGCTAACGCTGACGACGGGTCGCCCATCGCCCTTATCGAGCATGGCATTCATGCGGAACAACTCTCTCATTCATGCGCCAACGGTTCCCCATCCCGCCCGGCCCGAAGGCCGGACGGTCCGGGGAGGTTTCGTGTCGATCACTTGGCGGAAGCGATCACCTTCTGGGCGTCTTCAAGCGAATACTCGACATTGGCGACACCGCCGGCCTGGGTGTTGGCCAGGTTGGCTTCCAGGTTGTCCTGGTCGATGCGCAGGAAGGGCACGACGAGGTCCTTCTTGACTTCCTTGCCGTCGAGGATCTGCTGGGCGACCCAGAAGGCAAGCGTGGACACGCCGGGCGCAATCGAAACAGACATCGTCTCGTAGCCGTTTGCGTCCTTCTGCTCCTTCCACCACTTCAGCTCGTCCTCGCGATTGCCCATGACGATCACGGGCATCGGACGGTTGGCTGCCGCAATCGCCTGGGCGGCACCATAGCCGTCGCCACCCTGGGTCACGACACCGACCAGTTCCGGCAGGCTTGGCAGGATGCCGGCCACGGCCTTCTGGGCCACGTCCTGCGCCCAGTCGCCATGCACGGAGCCGACGATCTTGAACTGCGGGAACTGTTTCACGCCTTCATGGATGCCGGCCGAGATCTCGTCATCGACGAAGACGCCGGCAAGGCCGCGGATTTCGAGCAGGTTGCCGCCCTGCGGCAGTTTGCCGGAGAGATATTCGACCTGGCTGCGGCCCATTTCCTTGAAGTCGACGGCGATGCGCCAGGCGCAGGGTTCGGTGACGATGCCGTCGAATGAGACGACGATGATGCCGGCGTCACAGGCTTCCTTGACGGCACCATTGAGCGCGGTCGGCGATGCGGCATTCAGCACGATCGCGTCATAGCCCTGCAGGATCATGTTCTGGATCTGGGCTGCCTGTTCGGTCGCCTGGTTTTCGGCGGTGGTGAAGGCGTCGGCTGCTGCGACCTGTCCGGCCTTGACGGCCTCGCCGGTCACCTTTTCCCAGCTGGTCAGCATGGCCTGACGCCAGGAGTTGCCGGCATAGTTGTTCGAAAGGGCGATCTTCTTGCCCGAGGTGTCGGCCAATGCGGGCATGGATGTGACGAGAAGGCACAGTGCCGCGCTCGCCAGAAGGTACTTGCTGGTCTTCATGATCTCACTCCCTGTTGTCCGGCGCGCGTGTCGCCGATTTCCTCCAAACAGCCGGGTGTCCCCCGGTCTGAACTCCCCGCCGAGTTCCTCTTCTCGGCAGGGGTAGGATGGAGGGAATGGCAGAGGCTGTACAGGTTCGGGACGGCAGGACGTTTGCGGGATCTACGCAAGAACTTGCGGGATCTCGCAAGACGACGACGAGAGCGGCATGTGTTATGAGAGGGAGCGCGGTCAGGGGAGTGGCCGCGCGGGAGGATGACAATGCTCAAGATCGCGCCGCCGGCCCTGCTCGATCATTATCTCGGCATATCCCGGCTTCTGGCCGGCCAGCTCGATTTCCGATCCGCCATCAAGGCCGTCGGCGTCGAGGTATCGCATATCGTGCCGCATGACCATCTCGACGTTTGCATCATGATGGTCAATGGCCTGTACCACACGGCGTATGAAACCGGCCTCGACACATTCTGGGGCCAGACCGCTCCCGCGCCTGTGGCGAGCAGCCCGATCCGGACACTGCTCTGGGGAGAGATGGATTTTCTGCTGACACCCGACGCCCAGCAGGAAACGCGCTACCATTGCGACACACCCTTCACACGCCCGATCTTCGAGCATAATCTGCGCAGCCGTATCCATGTCCCTCTCAAGGTTGGCGGCGAGGTCATCGGCGCGCTGAGCTGCTCCTCCCATCAGGTGGATTTCTACTCGTCCCAGGATGTCGAAAACGCCCAGTCGATCGCCGACCTTCTATCACCGTATTTCTTCGCGCTTCGGGCTGCCGAGCAGGCCAAGCAGTCGGCGATCATCGAGGCCGAGGCGCGGGCACGCGAGGAAGGATTGCGGCTGGGTGCGCTGAACCTGACGGAAGCGCTCGAAAGCGAGCGCCAGCGCATCGGCATGGACCTGCACGATCAGACATTGGCCGATCTGACCCGGCTGTCGCGCCGGCTTGACCGCATGATGCAGGAAAAGGACCTGAGCGGTGAAATGCTGGAGCCGGTCGCTCGCAGCCTGCAGCAGTGCATGCAGAACCTGCGCGAGATCATCGAGGAGGCAAAACCTGCGGTTCTGCAGCTCTTCGGTTTCGCCCATGCCATCGAAAACCACCTCGACCGTGCCGTCCGTGACCAGGGGGCGGCGCTCTCCTGGCGTCTGATCGACGAGACAGAAGGTGCGATCGATCTCGTCGACCAGACCGTCCGCATCGCGCTGTTCCGGATCACTCAGGAGGCGATCAACAACGCCGTCAGGCATGCCCATGCGGCAAGCCTTGATGTGCGACTGCGAGCCAGCGGCACGGCCGTGATCATCGAGGTCACCGACGACGGTCGCGGGCTTACGCGTGGAGCCAGAGGCGAGGGTGGCGGTATCGACAACATGATGACGCGGGCGCGGCTGATCTCGGCCAAATTCACGATCGGAGCCAATCGCGAGGGCGAGGGAACGACGGTGCGGGTCCAGCTGCCGCTGCCGGCACAGACGATGAAGAGCAGGGGAGACCAGGGATGAAGGTTCTGATCGTGGAGGATGATCCCCTGCATCGCTCCTATCTGCTGGAGGCGGTCTGTTCAGCATTGCCGGAATGCAGGGACGTGCTGGAGGCGGAAAATGGGGCCGATGGTGAAAAGATGGCCCGCGAGCACAAGTCCGCCCATATCGTCATGGACCTGCAGATGAATGCCAGAAACGGCATCGAGGCAGCGCGTACGATCTGGAAGGAGCGGCCCGATACCCGCATTCTCTTCTGGTCGAATTATTCCGATGAGGCCTATGTGCGCGGCGTTTCCCGCATCGTGCCAGATGGTGCCGCCTATGGTTATGTCCTGAAATCGGCTTCCGACGAGCGGCTGAAGCTTGCGCTCCGAAGCATTTTCGTCGAGGCGCAATGTGTGATCGACCGCGAAGTGCGGGGCATGCAGCAGAAGAGCCTTGGCCAGGTCCGGGGCTTCAGCGACAGCGAATACGAAATCCTGGTGGACATCGCGCTTGGCCTGACCGATCGCACCATTGCCCGCCGCCGCGGCCTGTCGCTGCGCAGCGTCCAGAACCGGCTTCAGCAACTCTACGAGAAGCTTGGCGTCTATCAGATGGCGACCGATGAACCGGACGAAGGGCGCTTCAACCTGCGCGCCCGCGCCGTGACCGTGGCGCTCCTCCGCAAGCTCTTGAACTATAGCGCCCTTGAGCGCGCCGAGGCCGAGCTCGCGGACTGGCTGAGGTCACATTGACGGTTCTGGACGTCACCGCTTGCCAGTTGACGATCTCACTTGAAGTTGGGAGACGGAGGTATGGACGCTTCCGCTGAAACCAACGAGAACCAGCCGACACCGCGCATGCTTGCCTGGGCGAAAAACTCTGCCGCTTACCGGCTTGCCAAGCGCATGATGACGGAGCGGGAGCTCTCGGACGCGATCAAGCGCAAGGCGCGCAGCAAATTCGACGAGATCAGCGAGGCACAGGTCAATGCGCTGGCGGAGGCGGCCCTGGCCTTCGGCCGCAGCATGAAGGCGCTCGACGATCAGAACTATGCCGAGATTCGGGCAAATTCTGCGGCCCGCAGTGGGCGATCGAAGCGAGCCATTGCCCGCAAGCTCGCCGAAAAGGGGGTCGATAAGAGCATCGTGGCATCCGTGCTGCTCGACGCCGACGATCTGCGCGCAGCCATCGTCTATGCGCGCAAGAAGGGGTTTGGTCCTTTCCGGCGTCCGGATGTGGACGCCGATCAAGCGCGCTGGACGAAGGAAATCTCATCCTTCGCACGACAGGGCTTCAGCTTTGATCTCGCAAAGCGCGTTCTCGACATGGAGCGCGACGAATCGGAAGACATCCTTCTGAGGTCTTGCTGATCTCGATCTTCGGTCTGTAGGCCCTATCCGTGTTATGTCCGCGTGCGGGCAATGCGGTCCTGGCTCGAAGCCGCTTGAGGCGATGTCCATGAACAGGAGACCCGGTTTCGCCCGGTCGCCTTGGAGCGATAGAGAGCGGCGTCGGCCCGACGCAAGGCGTCTGCCAGACCCTGATCGCTTGGCTCCAGCATGGTAATTCCGAAACTTGCGGTGACCGATCGATCGATTTCCGCATGATGACAGGTCGCAACAGCCTGCCGCAGGCGTTCGGCGATGCTGACGGCGGATGCCTGCGTCGCACCAGGAAGAAGAATGGCAAACTCTTCACCTCCCAGCCGCGAGAGCACATCGCAGTCACGCAAGACGGTTCGGCATATGTCGACCACATCGACCAGAACGCGATCGCCTGCCAAATGGCCGAACCGATCATTGATCTGCTTGAAGTGGTCGATATCGAAGCTGATAAGACCGATGGACGGAGGACCCTTTCCTTCGACCAGACGTTGCGCTGTCGCCTGGAAAGCTGCACGCGACGTGGCGCCGGTGAGCCAGTCGTGGTCGGTCTGCCGCCGAAGCTCCATTTCCTTCATGACGAGGCCGGCAAGGGATTGAAGGATGGCTTTCTGCCGTTCGTCGAACTGCCGGGGTTCCCGATCGATGACGCAAAGTGAGCCGAGCCGCGCTTTCTCGGGCGTGACCAGCGGGGCGCCGGCATAAAAGCGTATATAGGGGTTGCCTGTCACAAGAGGGTTGCGCGCTGTCCGTATGTCGCGCTCGGCGTTGGAAATCACCAGAACATCGTCGCTGCGAATTGTCTCGTTGCAGAAGGCCTGCTCGCGCGGTGTTTCGCGAATGTCGAGGCCGATATTCGACTTGAACCACTGGCGTCTATCGTCAATCAGCGAAATCAGCGCGATTGGCGTGTCGAAGATCAGGCGCGCAAGGGCGGCGATCCTCTCGAATGGCTCTTCATGCGGCGTGTCAAGGATACCGTACTGATCGAGTATGTGCAGGCGTTCGACTTCATCCATTCGGGCATGCTCCTCCGCCACCCGAAGACGATTAGGTACCAAACATTTAAGTTCGCTTAAATTCTAATGGTATCCTGCAGCCGCTCAGCCCTTCGCCCGCTGCAGCATGCCGAACAGGTCGCGCGGATCGTCGGGATCTGCGATCAGGTCGACGGATTGGTAAAACGCCGTGCCGACAACCCGGTCGCGCACATAGCGGAGTGCCGAAAAATCCTCGATCGCAAAACCCACGCTGTCAAACAGGGTGATCTGCTTTTCATCCCGGCGGCCTGCGGCCTGGCCGGTGACGACCTGCCAGAGTTCGGTCACCGGGTAGTCCGCTGGCATCTGCTGGATCTCGCCTTCAATCCGCGTCTGCGGTGGATACTCCACGAAGGTATCGGCGCGCGAGAGGATGTCACGATGCAGTTCCGTCTTGCCCGGGCAGTCACCGCCGATCGCGTTGATATGCACCCCGGCCCCGACCATGTTGTCGGTCAGGATCGTCGCATACTGCTTGTCGGCGGTACAGGTGGTGATGATCTGAGCGCCTTCGATCGCGGATTGCGAGGTTCCGCAGGCCGTCACATCCAGGCCCGAGCCTTCGAGGTTGCGCCGTGTCTTCTCGGTCGCTTTTGGATCGATGTCGAAGAGCCTGACATGGGTGATCCCAAGCACGGCCTTCATCGCCAGCGCCTGAAATTCAGCCTGGGCACCATTGCCGATCATCGCCATGGTCGTGGCACCCTTCGGCGCCAGGTGACGCGCGGCCATCGCCGAAGTTGCGGCCGTGCGGAGCGCAGTCAGCAGGGTCATCTCGGTCAGAAGCACCGGATAGCCGGTCGAGACATCGGCAAGCAGGCCAAAGGCCGTCACGGTCTGAAGTCCCTCGGCCATGTTCTTCGGATGGCCATTGACGTATTTGAACGAATAGATCTCGCCGTCCGAGGTCGGCATCAGTTCGATGACGCCTTCGCGGGAGTGGGAGGCGACGCGCGGTGTCTTGTCGAAAAGTTCCCAGCGCTTGAAATCGGCCTCGATCACGTCGGTGAGCTCGGTCAGCACCCGCTCTATGCCGATATGATGCACGAGCCGCATCATGTTCTCGACACTGACGAAGGGCACGAGGGCTTTGTCCGAAGGGGCTGGCGCTGTCATGATCCACCGGTTGAAATCGACGATGGACGAAGTGTAGCGAAGGTCAAGGCTAATCGAAATGCAGATAATCTGTCACTTTGCGCGACCTATTTAGCAAGATGGCGCTAAACATTGTGCAAAGTGTCATCCTGCAAAAAAAAAGCAGGGGCCGAAGCCCCTGCCAGAGGATCCTCTCCAGGGAGGACAGAGGATCACTTGAACAGACTTGGCAGCCAGAGAGAGATCTCGGGGATGAAGGTGACGGCCATGAGCACGGCAACACTTGCGCCGAAGAAGGGCCAGATCGTCCGCATGGCTTCGCGGATGGTGATCTTGCCGACGGCGCAACCGACGAAGAGAACGGTGCCCACCGGTGGCGTGTTCAGACCAATCCCGGCATTAAGGATCATCAAGATGCCGAAATGCACGGGATCGATGCCGAAAGCGGTGACCACCGGCAGGAAGATCGGCGTCGAGATGATGACCATCGGCGCCATGTCCATGAAGGTACCGAGGACCAGCAGGATGATGTTGATCATCAGCAGGATGATGATCGGGTTGTCCGAGACGGCGCCCATGGCGACGACCATCAACTGCTGGACCTGGAGATAGGACATCAGCCAGCCGAACGACGCGGCAGTCCCGATCACGAGCAGAACCATGGCGGTTGTGCGCACGGCCCCAAGAACCGCCTCGATGAAACCGTGCCAGTTCAGTTCCTTGTAGACAAACAGCGCGACGAGGAAGGCATAGAGAACGGCGATGCAGGAGCTCTCGGTTGCGGTGAAGACACCGGAGCGCACACCGGCGAAGATGATGCCGATCAGCATGATGCCGGGCAGGGCGGCGAGCAGGTAGATGCCGACCTTGGCGAAGCCGGGGAAAGGCTCGGCGGGATAGCCCTTGCGACGGGCAACGATGTAGGCCGTCACCATGAGAGCTGCTGCTAGCAGCAGGCCCGGCATGATCCCGGCGGTGAAGAGATCCGCCACCGAGACGGTCCCGCCCGCAGCGATCGAGTAGAGGATCATGTTGTGCGACGGCGGGATCAGCAGTGCAATGATCGCGGCGTTCACGGTGACATTGACGGCATAATCGCGGTCGTAACCACGGGCGGCCATCTGGGGAACCATCAGTCCACCGACCGCCGACGCGTCGGCTACTGCCGAGCCCGAAATGCCGCCGAAAAAGGTGCAGGCGAGAATGTTCACCTGTCCCAGACCACCGCGCAGATGCCCGACGAGGCCGGCGGCGAACCGGATCAGACGCTCGGCGATGCCGCCGCGAACCATCAGGTCGCCAGCGAAGATGAAGAAGGGGATCGCCATCATGGCGAAGACATTCATGCCCGAATTGATCTGCTGAAACACGACAATCGGAGGCAGCCCGAGATAGACCACGGTCGCCAGTGAAGCGATGCCGAGGCAGAAGGCGATCGGCATGCCGATCAGCATGAGCAAAGTGAATGTGCCGAAAAGGACGGTGTAAGCCATTACGCGGCCTCCTGCGCGACGACGGAAGCCGCAACGTCTTCCCCGATGGACACATCGACGAAACGCTCCAGCGCGAAGATGGCGATGACGGCGCCCCCGACCACCAGCGGCAGGTAGTCGACGCCGCCTGGCCAGCCAAGGACGGGAATGCTCGCGGTCCAGGTTCCGGCCGCAAGCAGCGTGCCGTAATAGGTCATCGCGACGCCAAAGATAGCGATCAGCCCGAGGCTCAGCAGATCCATCAGCTTCTGCACGCGTGCTGAAGCCCCGTGGCGCACGAGATCAAGACCGAGATGGACACTTTCGCGCACGCCCACGGCAGATCCAAGCAGGATGAACCATGACATGAGTTGCAGCGACAGAGGCTCCGACCAGGCCGGTGTGTTGTTGAGAACGTAGCGACCGAAGATCTGCCATCCGATGATGAGGGTCATGGCAACCAGGCCGACCCCGGAAAAATACAGGCAGAACTGGCTGAGAAGCCCGAGCGTCGGCCTTATGGCTCGCATGAAGCTGAGCATGGATCCCTCCGAAATCCAGAAACAGAAAGCTGACCCGGCCGGATCGTCGATACGGCCGGGTCGTCGTCGGATCACTTGACGGCGCGCACGCGCTCGACGAGTTCCTTCATCTTCGGATCGGTGATGAACTTGTCGTAGACCGGCTGCATCGCGGCAACGAACTCGTCCTTGTTCGGCGTGATGACGTTGACGCCGGAGGCCCGGACCTTTTCTTCAGCCGCCTTTTCACGGGCCTGCCACAGCTCACGCATCTTGCCGACCGACTCCTTCGCGGATTCGCGAATGATCTTCTGGTCTTCCGGCGTCAGCTTGTCCCAGGTAACCTTGGAGATGACGAGGATTTCAGGCGTCAGCGAGTGCTGGGTGAGCGTGTAGCTCTTGGCCACTTCGAAGTGGCGCGAGGATTCGTATGACGGCCAGTTGTTTTCGGCTGCATCCACGACGCCGGTTTCGAGCGACGAGTAGACTTCACCGAACGGCATGGGCGTCGGGTTGGCGCCGAAGGCTTCCATCATCGCGATCCAGAGATCCGACTGCTGGACGCGGACCTTCATGCCCTTGAGATCGGCAAGGCTCTCGATCGGCTTCTTGGTAGAGTAGAAGGAGCGGGCGCCGGAATCATAGAAGGCGAGCCCGATCAGGCCATGCGGTTCGAAGGCGGCCAGTACCTCGTCACCGATCTCGCCGTCGACCACCTTGTGCATGTGTGCGGTGTCACGGAACAGGAAGGGCAGGCCGAAAACGACGGTTTCGGGAACCAGGTTGTTGAACGGCGCGCTGTTGACGCGGTTCATGTCGATGACGCCGAAGCGGGTCTGTTCGATCGTGTCCTTTTCGCTGCCAAGCGCGGAGTTGTTCATCACCTGGATCTTGATCCGGCCGTTGGTCTTCTGCGAGACCAGTTCACCCATGAACTTGACGGCTTCAACCGTCGGATAGCCATCCGGGTGGATGTCGGCGGAGCGCAGGGTGATTTCCTGGGCGAAGGCAGCACCTGCGCCGAGGGAGAGCCCCATCGCGAGGCTGAGCATTGCGGCAGTCTTCATTGGTCGTCCTCCTCTTTGATTGAGCCGCCAGAACCTCCCGTTCTGGCGGATTGCAGTTCGACAACCGGCCCTAGGGGCCGATGCCGAAAAGTTCTTGCGGGTTCTCCACGAGTGCCAGATGGCGTGCGGCTTCATCGGGCAGCCAGCCGAGAACGGTGTCGGTCAGCGCTGCGTCGTCAGGATAATCGGCCTGCGTGCGCGCGAGATTGTGTGGCCAGTTGGAGCCCCAGACGATCCGCTCGGGCGCATGGGCTGCAATCGAGCGGGCAACGGCTGCGACATCGGCAAAGTCCGGACCGCCGGTCTTTGAAGATTCATAGGCGCCGGCGAACTTGAACCAGCAGCGGCCGCCATCGATCAGCCGCTTGGTGGCCTGAACCTGCGGGCTGTCGAGCGTGACGCCGCAGAAGAACTTGCCGTGATGGTCGAGCACCCAGCGCGATTTCAGTTTCGAGAGCCGCTCCTCGTAGTCGAGGATGTCGCTGCCATCGAACTGGATGGCGATCATCCAGTCACGGCTGGCGGCAATCGCATCTACTTCCTCGAGCTTTGTCAGATTGGCCGCGCCACCGGGCAGGTTCATGATGCGTGCGCCGCGAACGCGGGCGGCAGAAAGACGGTCGAGTTCCGCTTCGCTGGTCGTCGCATCGACAGCGGCGATACCCCAGGCGATGTCGCCGAAATATTCAAGGCAGGCAATCAGATTGGCATTGTCGAGTTGATGCGCCATGCCCTGCGTGACGATGAGCCGGTCGATCCCGATCCAGTCCATGAACTTGCGGTATTGCTCCGGCGTCGGCAGATCACCTGCCGGAAGCCCTGGCCCGCCCGCAACCGCCGGAAAGGCGGGCAGGTAGGCATGCATCTGCGTATCGATCGCGCCCTTCGGAAGGGTGATCGCTGGCTTGCGGCCGGAAAGAGTGCGGATCAAGCTCATGCCTCGTCCTTCATCTTGAATTCCTTCAGGGCATCCCGATTGATCTCGATCCCGAGGCCGGGCGCATTGGGAATGGCCACCACACCGTTTTCGTGCTCTAGCGGGGTCTGGATGACGGCCTGGCGGAAGGGATTGTCCGTTCGATCGAACTCCAGGATTGGCTCGATCGGATTGACCCGCACCGGATCCGGCACCATTGCGGCGATGAACTGCAGCGCCGCGGCGATATGGACGGCGGTTCCCCAGACATGCGGAACCACACGCACACCAAACAGCGCGGCGAGATCCGCCACGCGCTTGGCCTCGCTGAAGCCACCGACGCCGGCGAGATCCGGTTGCACGATGTCGATTGCCCGGCTCTCGATCGGCTCCTTCATGCCCCAGCGACTATGCCAGGTCTCGCCACCCGCAACCGGGATCGGCTGTTTGGCGCGCACTTCCCGATAGGCTGCAAGCTGTTCCGGCACGACAGGCTCCTCGAACCAGTCGATGCCGTATTCGGCAGCACGTCGACCGAATTCCACGGCTTCCAGGACGCCGTAGCCATGATTGGCATCCGCCATCAGGCGCATTTCGGAACCGGCAGCGTCGCGTGCAGCGCGTATGACCCGCAGATCTTCTTCGATGCCGAAACCGACCTTGATCTTCGAAGCATGGAAGCCCTGGGAGCGGTAGAGCGCGATGTCGTTGGCATTGTCTTCGACACGGTCGACGCCATCACGCTTGAAGCTGCCGGTGGCATAGGCCTTCACACTTTCGCGGAAACGCCCGCCAAGCAGCATCGAAACGGATGTACCGTAATGCTTGCCCTTGATGTCCCAGAGCGCGATGTCGATGCCGGAGAGTGCAGTCAATGTCAGTCCGCGCTGGCCCTGATCGCGCAGCGCGTTGTACAGCACCGCCCAGATCTTCTCGGTCTCCAGCGGGTTCATGCCGATCAGCCAGTTGCGATAGGCTGCAACCACGGCCGCATTCGGGCGTGCCGGGCCAAGGCATTCGCCCCAGCCCGTCAGTCCGTTGTCGCAGACGATTTCCACCAGCACATGCGCCCGCCGGTCAAAGCGCATGGAGGCGCTTTGAAACGGCACGGCCAGCCTGTGCTCGAGAAGATGGGTGCGGACCTCTGCGATCTTCATCTTGGGCGCCTCTCGCTCAGCGCTTCCAGGGAGAAATGAGCTTGGCGAGCATTTCTTCCTCTTCCGCCGTCAGATCATCGAGCGGCGCGCGAACCTTGCCCGCGGCAAAGCCCTGAAGACGGACACCCGCCTTGATCGCCGAGACCGCATAGCCCTTGCGGCGGTTGCGGATGGCCATGAACGGATAGAAGAAGTCCTTGAGAATGGTCTCGCAGCGCGCGCGTTCACCAGCTCGCAGGGCCTTGTAGAATTCGACGGCAAGACCCGGCACGAAATTGAAGACGGCGGACGAGTAAGTCGTGAACCCGGCCCCGAGATAGGCCTCCGCGAAGAGTTCGGCCGTCGGCATGCCGCCGAGATAGGTCAGCCGATCGCCCATGGTCGCTGTGATCTGGCGAACCTGACCGATATCACCGGTACCGTCCTTGAAGCCAATCAGATTGGGGCATTCGTCGCAGAGCCGCTGCAGGGTTTCCACGCCGAGAACCGAATTGTCCCGGTTGTAAACCATGACGCCGATGCCGACGGACTGGCAGATGCGCTTGACGTGGTGGTACATGCCCTCCTGCGGCGCGTCGATGAGGTAGTGCGGCAGAAGCAGAATGCCATCGGCACCAACCTTCTCGACGGATCTCGCGATTTCCACCGCGACTTCGGTTCCGTAGCCGCAACCGGAGACGATGGCTGTCTTGCCGGCTGCTTCCTTGGCAGCAGCCACCACACGTGGGACTTCCGATGGTGTCAGCGAGAAGAACTCCCCGGTGCCACCGGCTGCGAAAAGCACCGGCGCTTCGAAACCCGAAAGCCACTGCACATGTTCGGCATAGCTGTCGGACTTGAAATTCCCGTCATCGTCGAAATGCGTGACAGGGAAGGAGAGCAGGCCAGCGCCAAGCGCGGCCTTTATGTCTTGCGGCGTCATAATCGAATGTCCTCTCTTGGCCTCCTCCGGCCAAGTTGTCATACGTATTAAAGACGCCTATGTCAAATGTTATCGTACAGGTTGGCGCTGCTCTCGCAGAAGTGCCCTGTATCGAGCCTGGCTGCCCCGCAAATGCCGGCGCATGGCGTCGCGCGCAGCCTCCTCGTCGCCCTGCGAAATCGCCTCGACAATGTCGGCATGCTCGGCATCGATAAGGCGGAGATAGGCGGACTGGTCCTCCTCGCTGTCCTCGTCGCGCAGGGCGGCGCGCGGGATGACATTCTTGCCGATCATGGCCAGAAATTCCCGAAAGCGGGGATTGTTCGTGGCCTCGGCGATGGCGATGTGCAGGGCAAAATCGGCGTCAGTCGTGGATTGTCCTGCCTCAAGGCATGCCCGAACTGCGAAATGGCGCTCCAGGATGACCTCCTCCTGGGCCGGTGAGCGGCGCAGGGCTGCAAGGCCGGCGGCCTCCACCTCGACGGCGGTCCTGAGCTCCAGAAGCTCGATCATCGAGGACACGCGGGCGGGATCCACACTGCCGATCAGCAGTGGCGCCGGGGCCGCTTCCTGTGCGGCGAGGACGAAAACGCCTGCGCCCTGTCGTGCCTCGACAAGACGATCGGCGCGCAAGGAGGCGATCGCCTCGCGCACCACCGTTCTCGATACGCCATGCGCTTCGGACAGTTGCGCTTCGCTGGGCAATTTGCTGCCGGGAGGAAACTGACCGGCGCCAATCGCTCTGCGCAGCGTGTCGCCGAGTTTCTGCACAAGGGTCCCTGAGCCCGCTTCGCTTCGCACTTGTAATGCCATTCGTGCTTCCCCGCCCTTCTGGAATCCCTCGACCTATCATCACTCATAGGTCGGGTTTTGTCAGCCATTCGCTCCCAAGCTTTACGATATTGACCCGGTTCGGGCAACCTGTATGATAAGTTTACAAATCAGATCAGGGAGGAGCATGGCGTGAAGAGACTTTTGCTGACGGGAGCTGCCGGTGGATTGGGCAGTGCAATGCGCGGGCGTCTGAAGGGGCTCGCAGACATCGTCAGGGTCTCGGACATCGTGGATCTGGGGCCGGCTGCGGCGCATGAGGAGACTGTCATCTGCGATCTCGGCGATCGGGCAGCCGTCGACAGCCTGGTCGAGGGCTGCGACGGGATCATCCATCTCGGTGGGATCTCCGTCGAGGACAAGTTCTCCAAGATCATGAATGCCAATCTGCTGGGCCTCTATAATCTATACGAGGCAGCGCGCGCGAACGGCATGCCGCGTATCCTTTTTGCCAGTTCCAACCATACGATCGGCTTCTATCGGCAGGACGAGTATCTCGATCATGAGGCGCCCCTGCGCCCCGATGGCCTCTATGGTGTCTCCAAATGTTTCGGCGAGGCGCTTGCCCGGATGTATTTCGAAAAGTTCGGGCAGGAGACGGCTCTGGTCCGCATCGGAAGCTGCATGGAGAAGCCCAAGAACCACCGCATGCTCTCCACATGGATGAGCTATGATGACTTTCTGTCGATGATCGAATGCATCTTCCGCGCGCCGCGCCTCGGCTGCCCGGTCATCTGGGGCTGCTCGAACAATGATACCCGCTGGTGGGACAATTCCCACGTCTCCTATCTGGGTTGGCATCCCAAGGACAATGCCGAACGCTTCCGCGCCGAGATCGATGCTGCCGTCTCGAAGCCGAAGTCGGGCGACGCCATTGCCATCTATCAGGGCGGACCTTTCGTCAACGATCCGATCTTTGCGGAAGACTGAAATCAGACCAGCCAGGTCTGAATGGCCGTGAACTTCTGGGCAGCCTGTGGCGGTCACTGGCTGGGTGCGATGTGCCCGGCCTTGCTCAGGCGGAGGTAATGCGCCCCGGCAACGGCAAAAGCCTGCAGCAAGCCGCCGCAAGTCGATTCCATGTCGATCATCGACACGTGGTATCGGTCGTTAAGGACTTGTATAATCTTGTGACGGTGCGCGATTCTGAAATGAAAAATTCAGCTCACGAAGTCGCTTTGAATGTTGATCTCTCGCGAGAAGCGGCGTTACAGGCCGTTTTCATCTTAGAATTAGTAGAAATAAAAATATCCTCCGGCTTGTTTCTGCTTGGAAATTTGCGGCCCCCAAATTTGACCGCGATTCGCATGCGGCCAGGATAATCTGATCAGTTTCACCCATCTCCTCTATTGGATAAGTGAGTCCTGTTGCCGCTGGGAGACAGTTCCCCTGGAAATGAACCTGTTTGAATGAAGAAATCATCGAATCTTATTGTAGGGTTAACTCCCGCGGTTCGCAAAATGATTCGATAAATCGGCCGTGCTTGTTAAGCATTTGCGCTCGATTGCGAGCTTTTGAGTATTCTGTTTCGATTTTTGGCTCCGTATTCGGAATTCTTTTCAACAGATCAAAATTGGGTGCATCTTTTGGACAGTGTGAATCGGCTTCCCACCGGCGTTTTCACCGGTATATAACGTCGGCCATGGAAGATTTGGGCAGGGGCACTCCGTTGTTTACCAAAAAGACTTTATTCGCGACCTTGTACACCTCGGCAGCCTTCGCCTTCGCGGCGGTGGCGCCCGCAAGCGCAATGTCGTTGCAGGAAGCCATTCAAAAGGCGCTGACGACGAACCCGCAGATCTCGCAGGCGGTCGAAAACCGTGAGGCGGTCGAGTTTGAGCTGCGCCAGGCGCGCGGTCTCTACCTCCCGTCGGTTGATCTTGAGGCAAGCGTGGGAAAGCGCCGCCTCTCGAACAACAGCACGGGGACGCTGACGCGAGACTACGAGACTTTTAATTCCTCCGAAGTCGGTTTGACCGTCACGCAGCGTCTGCTGGATGGCGGTGGTCGCCGTGCGCAGGTGGATCAACAGGCTTCGCGTGTCGATGGTGCCTCCTTCCGCGTTCTCGAGCGTTCGGAAACGGTGGCTCTGCAGGTCGTTCAGGACTACCTGGAATACATCCTGCAGACCAAGATCGTCGGTGTGGCCCAGCAGAACGTGTCCTTCCACAATGGAATTCTTGCTGACATCAACCAGGGTATCTCCGGTGGCGCGCTGACCGAAGTTGACGCCGTTCAGGGTCGCGAGCGCCTTGCTGCCGCGCAGGCTCGCCTGCGCGAAGCTCAGGAAGAGCTCGAGCTGACCAAGATCCGTTTCCTGAAGACGGTCGGCGAGCCGATCACCAATGCCAAGGTGCCGGGTTCGGTTGCCAAGTTCATCCCGCGCACGCTGCAGGATGCAATCGCCACCGCGAAGTCGAACAATCCGCGCATCTACTCCGCACGCGCTGACATAGATGCAGCCGACGCTGCCGTCCGTGCGGCCCGGTCGAATTACGCTCCGACGCTTGACCTTGAAGGTCGTGCCAGCGTTGGCAACGACGTCGGCTCCAGCCAGGGCAACACCAACGATGTCCAGGTTCGTCTGGTTGCCCGTTGGAACCTCTATCGCGGCGGTATCGATCAGGCCCGTGAGCAGGAGCAGATCCGCCGCGCGAGCGAGCAGCGTTACGCATCGGATCAGGTGCATCGCGAAATCGAAGAGTCGGTGCGTTCCGCTTGGAACGAGCGCAGCAGCCGTGGCGAACTCTCGCAGATCCTGAATTCGCAGTCGTCGCAGAACGCTCAGCTGGTTTCGTCTTACAGCGAGCAGTTCA
This sequence comes from Rhizobium sp., assembly GCA_027533385.1. GTDB lineage: Bacteria > Pseudomonadota > Alphaproteobacteria > Rhizobiales > Rhizobiaceae > Allorhizobium. The sequence goes on from JAPZUE010000057.1 coordinate 20,941, forward strand.
AGATCGGTCAGCGCTCTCTGCTCGACGTTCTTGATGCGCAGAACACGCGCTTCAACACCAGCATCGTCGCCGAAACGGCCCGTGTCGCGGCTCTTTTCGCCGAGTACAAGATCCTGGCGGCTTCCGGCTCGCTGCTGAAGACCATGAACGTCAAGCCGGTCAACCAGACCGATGCTTATGCGCGCAACGAGTTTACCGTGAAGACGACCCCGAATGGGGCATATGTCGAGCGGGATTCGCGGCAAAAGGCGGGTATTCCGATGGACCTCCTGGCGCCGCTCCAGTAAACGCCCATCCGATAGGATGAAATGTTAAATTCGTTGATCGAACCGGCGGGCACTCGTGCCCGCCTGAGCTTTCGTGCGTCCTTCAAGGCTGTGGCGACGTTTTACGGTCGTCCCAGTTCGGACACCGTATTGTTCTCTGGCCTGCCGGATGAAATCGTTGAATCTCTTGAGCTTGACGACGTCGAACATGTCGCCGAGCGCATTGGGCTTCAGGTTGTCCGAGTAGGCGAACGCGCCATTCGCGAAAATGATTTCGATTGTCCCGCCATCGTCGTTTTGAAGGACGGCGGTACGCTGCCGCTGCTCGAAGTCACCGAGGACGGGATCTATACCCTCGACATTCGGGAGGGTGCCACCTCTGCGCGTCTGACGCATCAGGAGCTCCTGGCGCTGGGGCCGGAGTTTGCATTCGGCTTCACGCTCTATTACCGGAACGACACCGAAGAAGCGCTGATTGGCAGCGCAGACGAGATTGAGCAACGTCATTGGCTGGTCAGGGCGCTCATGCCCTATTGGCGCACCTATCTGCGCGTCATCGTGGCGGCCTTGTTCATCAACCTGATCGCGCTGGCCTCGCCGCTCTTCACGATGAACGTCTATGACCGGGTTCTGCCGAACAAGGCGATCCCGACCCTTTGGGTTCTCGCGGTCGGTATCATGCTGGCCTATCTCTTCGACTACCTGCTGAAGGAAGCGCGAGCCGCCCTGATCGATCATGCCGGCCGCAATGCCGACCTGCGACTGTCGCAGATGATCTTCGACAAGGTCTTGAACACGACGCTGGCCTCTCGCCCCATGTCCACGGGCGAATACGCCAACCGCGTCATGCAATACGAATTCGTCCGCGAGTTCTTCACGTCGAACACCATCGGCCTGATGATCGACACGGCCTTCGTGTTCATCTTCCTCATCGTGATCTATCTGATATCCGGCTGGCTCGCGATCATTCCGGCGATCGCCTTGATCCTGTCCGTTGCTATCGGTCTTCGCGCCCAGGCCCAGATCGGCCATCGCATGGCGGCTGCCGCAAACGAGGCGTCGAAGCGCCAGTCATTGCTCATTGAGACGATCTCGACCATCGAAACGTTGAAGAGCCTGCGCGCCGAAGCGACTATGCTGCGCCGCTGGCAGGAGCTGATGAAGCATTCGAGCCGGACCAGCGAAGAGATCAAGCATATCTCGACGAATGCGATCAACCTGACGACACTGATTCAGCAGATCGTCGGGGTGTTGATCGTGATTGCTGGCACTTACGAGTTCTCCGAGGGGCGTCTTGCCATGGGCGCGATCGTTGCAACCGTGATGCTGGCGAGCCGCGCCGGAGCTCCGCTGGGTCAGATTGCCATGACGCTCGCCCGCTTCCGCCAGGCCACTCTGTCGCTGCGAATTCTTGACCAGGTGATGGAGCAGCCGGAGGATCGCCCGTCGACCGTCGGCTTCGTCAACCGGGAGATCAAGGAAGGTGGCTTCAGCTTCCAGGATGTCAGCTTTCAGTATCCCGGGACCGATAACCCCGTCATCAACAAGCTGTCGTTGACCGTTGCGCCCGGTGAGCGGGTGGGCATTATCGGCCGCATCGGATCGGGCAAGACCACGCTCGGACGCCTGCTCGACGGCCTCTTCGTTCCCACAGAGGGGCGTGTGCTGATCGATGGCGTCGACATTCGCCAGTATCACATGTCTGAAGTCCGCTCCGCCGTCGCGGTGGCTGGCCAATCCTCCGACCTGTTCTCGGGAACCGTCAAGGAGAACCTCCTGATCGGTCGGGCCGATGCGACGGATGAAGAATTGCTGGAAGTGGCCCGCATGACCGGCGTCGAGGAATTCGTCTCACGCCATCCGCGTGGCTTCGACATGCCGGTCGGTGAACGCGGCTCCAACCTGTCCAGCGGCCAGAAGCAGGCCATGACGATTGCGCGCCTCCTGCTGACAAAGCCGAAGATCGTCTTCCTGGATGAGCCTTCGGGCGCGATGGACCTGGCGAGCGAGCGCCATCTGATCAATCGCCTGTCGACCGCCTTCGACAAGAACACGACTTTGTTGGTTGCGACCCATCGCTTCACCATGCTGGATATCGTTGACCGTCTGATTGTCCTCGACAAGGGGCGGGTGGTTGCCGATGGACCAAAGAAGCAGGTTATCGAAGCCATGCAGAAGAAGGGTGTGAAGCCATGAGCCGCCCTGTCGCAGATACCCCGCCATTCATGGCGCGGATGATAGTCGCGCTCGTGGCGGCCTTGATTGTCATCTTTCTGGCCTGGGCTGCCATCGCCGAAATTGACGAGATCGCCCGCGGCGAAGGTAAGGTGATCCCCGTCTCCAAGACGCAGATCGTGCAGTCTTCCGAAGCCGGCGTCGTCGAGACGATCGCCGTCCAGGTTGGACAGGTGGTCCGTCGCGGGGAGCTGATTGTCCAGCTCAACAACACGATGACGGAAGCGTCGCTGGGCGAGTCTGTCGCCAAGGCGCGTGCACTCGGTGCGAAGATCGCGCGTCTGGCGCTGGAAGAGACTGGCTCCTACGACGTCGAATTCGTTTGCCCGCAGGAAGTGCAAGAGGTCGCTGTCCAGGTTTGCGAGAACGAAGAGCGCCTGTTTGCCGCAAACAAGGCTGCCTACCTGAACAAGGCGGGCGTTCTGCGCGAGCGGGTGCGCCAGCGCGAGAACGAACTGAGTGAAGCCCAGGCCAATATCGTTCGTCTCGAACAGAACATTGCCCAGTCCACCCGCCAATTCGACCTGATGAGTCCGCTCGCCAAGCGCGGTCTTGTAGCTCAGACGGAATTGATCGCGCTCGAGCGGGAGCTAACCGATCAGCGGGGCCAGATCACGGTTTACCAGGAGAGCCTGGAACGCCTTCGGGGCGCGGTCGAAGAGGCGCGGCTTCAGGTCGAGGAACTTGCCTTGCAGCTGCGTCAGCAGGCGCTGACTGAAAAGGCACAGACCCTGGCCGAGCTTTCCGTCATCGACGAAACGATCCGTGGCGCCACCGATCGCGTCAGCCGGACGGACATCCGCTCGCCAGTAGACGGCATCGTCAACACCCTCGAGGTCAATACGATTGGTGCTTACGTAGATCCGGGCACGGTTGTCGCCGGCATCGTTCCGACGGCAGACACGCTCTTGGTGGAAGCAAAGATCTCCCCGCGCGACGTGGCGTTTGTGACCCGTGGTCAAAAGGCGATTGTCAAAGTCTCCGCCTATGACTTCTCGATCTTCGGTGGCCTGGAAGGCGAGGTGACGAACGTTTCCGCCGACAGCATCGTCGACAAGGACAAGGGCGAGACCTTTTACCTGGTTCAGGTGAAGACGGATAAGTCCGAACTGGTCCGCGACGGAAAGTCCTATCCGATCATTCCGGGTATGGTCGCCACGGCGGAAATCATGACGGGCCGCAAGACCATCCTCAGTTATCTCATGAAGCCGATCAACAAGGCGCAATCCGTCGCCCTGACCGAACGGTGACCCATGGCGCTCCCCGATCGCCAGTCGGGAGTTTTCGAGCAGGCGGATCTTAGCCCGGCTGCGATGCGGCACGTCGAGGAAAACGATGCGGAGCCAAAGTTCCGCGCAATTCTCGGCAGGGGAGGGACGCGCAGGGGCATTCGGCTGGAAAGCGTCTATTGGGACGGTCTGGCCTGGCTCATTGGCGGTTCGCGCCAGTCGATGGGTGACATCGTCGACCAGGCGGCAGCCCAGGTCGGCGAGAACGGGAATCTCGCCTCCATGCTGCGCGTCGTGGCGTTCCGCTGGATGTGGCGTCGGCTGGCGCTGATGGAAAACACCTACTCGCTGGAAAACCTGAACGCGCTGATCCAGGCCTGCCCTACACCGGCCATTGTTCTGACCCGCGACAAGAAGATCCAGTTCTTCAACGAGCCCTTCATGACGATGCTGAAGCAGCGCCTCGTGCTCGGGAACATCGCACAGCTTTCGGCAGGCTTCCGCTTCGTCCTCGACATGCAGGTTGATGAAGCGCTCCAGGGTCTGTCGACCAAGGGGAAGATGATCACTACCGGCTTCACCGCCACCTGTGCTGGAAAGCAATTGAGCGGCCAGATGAACCTCGCGATGGCGCCGAGCCATCAGAAGCAGATGGTCATCGGCTACGTCGTCCGCGGCTGACGCGGAGCCTCGCCAGAGCGAGGGCTCTGGTTAGAGCTCCCCGCCTTCTCCCGGTGCTATGCTGTCGAAGCTCTTCATCGCCATGGCCTTGCCCTTGGTGCGGGTGCCATGCAGGAAGCCGCGTCCATTCGAAATAGAAAACAGCGGCTGGTAGTCGGGCAGGCGACTGTCTGCGAGAACCTGATCGCGCATGTTGTCCAGGATATAGTGCGTTCCCTGAATCTCGACGGAAAGCACGGCGTGATAGAAGTGCCGCTTCTTGTCGTAGAGAATGACGAGGGTCATGTCCTGAAGCGAGATTCCCTGGGCCTCGAGCACCGCCATTTTCAGCAGGGCATAATCCTCACAGTCGCCATACCCGGAGGCGAGCGTCTGGGAAGGAGACGACCATTGGTCGAGCCGACCGTGACTGTCGACATCTTTGCGATACTTGATCCGTCGATTGATCTCGTGATTGACGAGGTTGAGCTTGTCACGCACCGACGACATGCCGCCGCCGACGGCTGTCCGCTGCACAACGGCATCCGTATCGAAGCAGTTCACGCCGCCGCATTTGAGCGCCGTGCCCTTCGCGATCTCGGCAAAGGTTGGGGCCGCCTTCTTCAGTGCACCGAGCTTCTTGAAGGGAATGGCGATGGAGCCGAAGACATCGTCCGTCTGTGTTCCGCCAGCCTTCGGCGCCAGGTTTTTCTGGGGCTTGGTAACGGCCCCCGTCGAAAGCTCCTTGGCATTCGGAATGAAGGCGACGGTTTCCGTGGGCGCCGGCTGTGCAAGCAGGCGTGCGGCTTCTTGCCACTGTCTCTCGAAGTTTCCGACGAGATTTGCTCCCAGCGAGGCCACCACGGGACTCATGCCCAGCACAAGTGTCTGCGCCACCGTCGAGTAGGAGGATAGGGTTTGCGGCATAAGCGGCGTTGCCGTTGCGCCCGAAGGCACCATGGTGGCTGCTGCGAGAGCCGAGACTGCGATTATGTTATTTTTCTTTTTGAACATCGCTATTCTCCGATTGTTGCTTGGAGAATAGCGCCGTTGTTTGAATTATTGGTTCGGATACATGACTTCTATACTTTGAATTTCGCGAGATATATTATACTCAAATCCTTTGCGTGATCGTCATATTTCGTTAACCTTGCATTGCCGTCGCCCCGATCGCCCAAGGGGATTGGCGCACCCGCACATCCGCCGATTGCGTAAAGCAGCACGGCTGCAGCGGTTACCATGATTACAATCTGCCCAGATATGGAACACTCTTCCCCTTGCTTCGCCGTGTGCCAGTGCTTACGGTTCGCCGACGGATTGGGAGCGAGACTTAAGCTGCATCATGGTCGTATCAGAACACACCACCCGGAGCTTATTGCGTGCCGGAGCTTTGGCTCTGTTGCTTGCGGGCCTTTCTTCGTGCCAGACCGATGACTTCAAGCCTGCGGGCGGAGCTGGCGCAGCTCCAGCCGCTACCACAGTCAGCGACGCGGGTCTCTATAACCAGACTTTGGGCTCGGGTTCGGTGAAGGTCGCCTATCTCGGCGTTCGCCGGGCGGATCAGCCGAGCCGGCAGGCCGATACCGAATTCCGGGATGGCGCCGCCTTGGCCGTCAATACGCTGGGCTCCGACGTCGTGCGGCTCACAATGCTGGAGGCGACGGAAAAGCCGGAGGCGATTGAGGCTGCAGCAAAGACGCTGGCGCGCGAGCAGGTGTCCCTGATCATCACGACGGCACGGGGCGCGGAGTTCGAGGCGATCCAGCGCGGTCTTGGTGGCTTGCAGGTCCCGATGATCGCGTTTCAGACGAATGAAGCCGTCCTTCCCCAAAACGTCTATCCCTTCCTGTCGAGCCCTGCCGACAGCCTTATCGAAGGCGCTTCCTTTGCCATGGCTGAAGGCGCGACACATGCGATTATCCTCGCATCTTCGCCTGCTGAAAAAGCACAGGCAGAGCGCATTGCGCAGCAGATCAAGGCTTTTGGCGGCAAGGTTGAGCCGATCATCGAAGTTGCGGGCGGCGCGGTGCCGGCGCGCGGTCTGACATCTTGGAGCAAGGCGGACATGGTTGTCTTGATGCCCGGCATCAAGGCGCCCGGCGAACTGTTGAGAAAGACCGACGCCGCCAAGCCCCCACGCCCGGGGCGCAAGGTTGTCGCAAGTGCTGTCCTGACACCACAGGACCTGAACGAGGCGAAGCTGACGGGCAGTATTGTCTGTCGTTACGACCAGAACGTCCAGGCGCGCATCGGAAGCCGTTACATGTCCAGCTACGGCATGCCCGCTTCCGCCCATGCGGGCTATGGATTTGATGCCATGGCGATGGCGATTGGGCTTGCCGGTCGCTATGGTGAGGTCGCCTTCGCTCCGGAGCGGATCATGTCCCCGGATGGCTTCTCCGGCTCGCTTGGTGTCTTCCGCCTGGAAGGTGAACGCAAGATCCGCCGCAACTGCGATATCTTCAAGGTTGCCAAAGGCTCCTACGTCTTTTTCCAGAAGGCGCCCCCAACGCTCTGATCACCACAGTGTGACCTGATCTGCAGGCCGTCATCCTTCGTTTACATTGTCGTCAAACCGACACATCCTATGTGTCGGGTGACTGATGTGCTGCAGACGAGGAGGTCGTGGGCACAAACGGTCTGGGATCGGAGCGTGATCGGATGAACGGTGCAAAATCGACGGGCGAAGGCGAGCGCTATGCGGGCTCGCTGCGCATTCTTCACTGGCTGATTGCAATCCTTGTTCTGATGACATGGCCGCTCGGCCAGATGATCGGCTTCGTCAAGGATGACGTGAAGCTGGACTTCTATCTGATCCATGAAAGCCTGGGCTTCCTGGTGCTCTGGCTGATGCTGCTGCGTATCGGTGCCAGACTTACAAGTCGCGCGCCCTTGGTCGAGGCGCCCCCGCTCGAAAAGACTGTGGCCCATGCGGTGCACGGCCTTCTCTATCTCTTCCTGATCATCATGCCTGTGTCCGGCTTCCTTGCCACCAATGCGCATGGCTTTCCGCTGAAATTGTTCGGTCTCTTTACGGTCTGGAGCCCGATCGGCAAGTCGCCGGATATCGCCTTCACGCTTTCGGCAATTCACACCTGGAGCGCATGGATCCTTTTGGGTCTCTTTGCGTTGCATTTCGCGGCGGTCATCTTCCACCACGTGATCCGCCGTGACCGCACGCTCTACCGAATTTTGTAATCTTCAGGGCTTGATAGAATGCGTAACATCGACATGACGGATCAGCTGTGGGCGCGCCTCCTTGCCATGCGTGGCAACAAGAGCCCCGTCGTCCTGGATGACGCTGACCCCGTGATGGCGCTTTACGCTCCGATCGCATCGGCCGATCGCCAGTTCGTCCTTGCCCAGGTGGGGCAATCCCTCGACGGTCGAGTCGCAACGCCCTCCGGTGATGCACGCGACATCTCCGGACCGGAGGGTATCGCCCATCTCCATCGCTGCCGTGCCCTGGTGGAAGCTGTCATCGTTGGGGTCGGAACTGTCAAATGCGATGATCCGAGGCTCTCTGTGCGTGCCGTCAAAGGACCGAACCCCGTTCGTGTGGTCATCGACTGTCGCGCCGAACTGACGGGCGAGGAGCGGCTATTCCGCGACGGTGGTGCGCCGGTCATTCTGGTGCAGGGACATGACACGCCGGAAAAGCCCTACGATGCCGATGTTGTCAGGGTCCGTCACAACACGAGCGGCCTCGACCCGCAGGAAATCCTCGACGCGCTGGCATCGCGTGGCCTTCATCGCATACTGGTCGAAGGTGGTGCCAGGACCATTGCGCGCTTCATCGAAGCTGATCTCGTCGACAGGCTTCACGTTTCGATTGCTCCGCTGATCATCGGCTCCGGACCGACCGGCATCACCCTACCGCCGATCGAACGGCTTTCGAGCGCCCACAGGCCGGCAGCCCGCGTCTATACCCTTGGCAGCGACATCGTTTTCGACTGCGATCTGCGCAACAAGGTCGCTTCAAAAGCGGGGCAGGGCGAGAATGTCCGTGTGGCCGACCACGCATGAGCTGCCGCTCTCGCTGATCTTGTCCAGTCGAAACTCCAACCAGGCCTGGATCTCATGCTCGGTCAGCGAGCCGATCTCTGAAAGCGGCCGCCGAAGCCCATCCAGGAATGCCATTTGTAGATCGCCATCCTCGGGGCCCATGATCCATGGACTGCTGGCGATCGCGATATCATAGCCGGCTGACGCAAAGCGCTGGCGCAGATGTTCTGTGGCATCGGGGCCGAGCGCTGGTCCGAACCCCTTGTCGTAATGCTGGTGACGATTGAAATCGGCGGCAACCTGCTGATCGAGCGGATGGACGATCGACCATTCCATCACACCGTCATAATTGAGTGCTGCGTAGAGACCTGTGCTGCTTGCCGACAGGCTATGGGTGAACCTGTCGCAGAAGGCCGCCGAGCAGAGATCGAAAAGCGCAGACGCCGTGACCACGTCGACCTCTGAGAGGTCGAGGCTCTCGATCGCGTTCAGATCGAATTGCCGGAATGTGACATCAGCAACCTTGCCAATCCGTCGCTCTGCCTCCGCGAGAAGCAGCGGGTCATAATCCAGCAGGTGCCAGCGCACGCCGGCAGGCAGATGGTTCGACAGACTGCGAAACGTGGAGCCGGTCCCGCAGCCGATATCGAGGACGACAGGGCGGTCGCTCTTATCCAGGATGCCAGCCAGCTGCTGCACGAGCGGCATGGCCCTTGCGCGCATGTCGACCGGTTCGCGAAGTGCCAGCCAATCCTTGTCGAAGCCACTCATGCGATACCATCCAGTGTGTTTGAAATGATCTTGGCCGTATCGGACCACTCCGGCAGCGCCTCGCCCGCGCGCCGTGCGGCTGCAGCCCGGGCCTGACGCTCGTCAGCGTCGGTTAGAAGCCGGCGCAGGGCATCTGCAAAGGCTTTGCTGTCGTCGACCGGGACCAGCATGCCTGCGTCGTCCGGCACGACGTCGGGAACGGCTCCGGCGTGGCAAGCGACGATCGGCAGGCCGAAGGAAAGCGCCTCCGCAAACACCATGCCATACCCTTCATAGCGGCTTGCAAGCGCGAAGATGTCGGATGAGGCGTAGAAGTCTCTGGGGTCGTCCACCTCGCCCAGCAAGTCGACGCGCCCCGTCAGCTCCAGCGCCTCGACCTGACGGGCTAGCGCTGCAGCCGTCGACGGATCGAGTGTCTTGCTGCCGATGATGACGGCCTGCCACTCCAGGTCTTCGATGGATTTGAGCGCTGCCAGCAGCACATCATGACCCTTCCGGCGCGACAGAGTTCCGACGGAAAGGATGCGCGGGATTTCGCCGGTGTTGCGAGTATGGCGCGACCTTTCGGTGCCCGGCAAAGCCACGGTGATGGCCGAAGACGAGACCGCATAATTCTGGGCCAGCTCGCGGGCTGTCATTGGCGATGTCACGAGCACATGCCGTGCCCCTTCGAGCGCCAGCCGCTCGCTTTTGCGCAACCACTCCTGCTCGTCTGCGGAGAGCCCCGTCTCGAGCGCGAGCGGATGGTGGACAAGGGCCACGATCCGCAGTCGGTCGGCATTTGCACCGACCCAGGCATCGAGCACCCCGAAGGCCAGTCCGTCGATCAACACGAGCGTCCGATCCGGCAGTGCGGAAAGGACCTCGTTTGCACGCTGCAGTGTCGCCTTCGAGGGAGCCGGAAAGCCATCACCCAACGGCAAAAGCCTGACCTGCCACCCGAGCGATCGAAGGCCGTCGATGACCTTGCGGTCGTACCCATAGCCCCCGGTCTTCAGCGAAAGATCGCCAGGATAGGCGAAAACCAGCGAACGGCTCAAAGATCGGCCTCGTACCAGCCGCGGGCCGCATGCGACTCGTGCAGGGTGACCTTCAGGCGGCAGATCCGGTGGCTGCCAGGGCCAAGACGCTTGTCGGAAACGGCCTGTGCCAGCTGGTCGAAGATGTGCTTGGCGATCACCTCTGTCGTGCTCACCTTACCTTTGAACACATCGAGTTCATCGAGGTTCTGATAGTTGAGCGGCTTCAGCACCTCGGAAAGCACCGTCGTTGCCGCACCGATATCCACGGCCAGCCCGTCCTCGTCGACATCCTTGGTGAAGAAGGCGGCGTCCACGACGAAGGTTGCTCCATGCATGCCCTGCGCCGGTCCGAACACGGGGCGCGGCAGGCTATGGGCAATCATGATGTGGTCTCGAACTTCAACTGCAAACATGAGATCTCTTTCGTCAGTAGCGGATGCGATGGCAGAGCGTGGCGGGCGTGCTCAGGATACGTGCGTAAGCGTCGGGCAGTTCAGAAAATGTCGTCTCACCGGAGATAAGGCGGTCGAGGCGAACGTCCAGAAGCAGGTCGAGCGCTTTTGCCATGCGTCGACCATAGCTCCAGCGCGCCCGGCGGGGGGATGGAATGCCGCCGACCTGGGAGCTGACGAGAGACAGACGCCGGGAATGAAAGGCACCGCCGAGCGGCACGCTGATCTGTCGGTCGCCGTACCAGCTGGCCTCGACGATGCGCGCTTCGAGCCCGGCATGGTCGATCGCCTTTGCCAACGCCGCCCCCGACGCGGTCGCGTTCACAAGCACGTCGAATTCGCCCTCTAGTGACCCAGGTTCGGCAAACGAAATACCGAGGTCTGCGGCAAGGCTCTGGCGTGTCGGGTCCTGATCAATCAGTACCGTCTCGGTGCCGACGATGCGTGATGAGAGATAGGCAACCAGCGCTCCAACCACGCCGGCGCCGAAGACGGCGACCCGATCGCCCGGTTGAATGCCCGCATCCCAGGTGATGTTGAGCGCCGTCTCCATGTTGGCGGCGAGCACGCCTCGACGAGGGGGCAGATTTTCCGGCAGGGGGATCACCTGAGCGGCAGGCAGAACGAAACGATCCTGATGCGGATGAAGCGCGAAGACCATCTGGCCGATGAGCCCGGAGGGACCCGCTTCGACCTTGCCGACGGCGGCATAGCCGTATTTGACCGGGAAGGGAAAGGACCCTTCCATGTGAGGTCCGCGCATGCGCTCGAATTCGCTCTCGGGCACCTGCCCCCTGAAGATCAGTGCCTCCGTTCCGCGGCTGATGCCGCTATAGAGGGCCCGCACCAGCACCTCGTTTTCCGCCGGAACGGCAAGCCTTTCCTGCCGTATCCGGCAGATTTCCCGAGCTTCGAACCAAAGCGCGGAAGCGGTCTCCGCGCCGGATACGGTCTGTTCATCCCTGTCGAGCTTCAAACTGCGTGGCCCCCGCCCTAAATCTTCACTCACGATGGAACGTATTGCGAAAGAAGGCATTTTGTTCCGTGGACGTCATCAAAATAAATTTATGACAAGTCCGCAAACCATAGCCGGAACTCCGGCGTAATGGTTGCCACTGATAGGGAGAGTACGCCTCATGACAAAGTCCAGCCAGTCCGCTTTCCAGTTCTCATCCGCCGCAATCGAAGTTGAACGCGCCGTAGCCGAGCTGCGCTATGGTCGCCCCGTCGTGGTCACGCAGGGAGAACGAAAGCTCGCGGTGTTGGCGCTCGACTGTGTCGCTCCGTCGCTGTTTGATCAATTCGCCGAGGCCACCGACAACCGCCATAACCTCCTGCTGACCGCGCCTCGGGCCGGGCGGCTTGGCATTGGTGTCGAGCGTGACGTGATTACCCCTCTTGCAGGCGTCTCCTTCGATAATGCGTCGCGTCTCGCTTACGCACTCGGCGCCGAAAAGCCCGCGATTTGGCAGCCTGCGGATGCGCTGGCCTCCCAGTCGGCAGAACTGGCGCGCCTGGCGCTCCTGCTTCCGGCCATGGTGCTCGCCGATGTGACCCCGATCGCGGACCGCTTCGACGCATGCTGCGAAATCGCCTCGACCCGCCTGAAAGGCGCCGACATCGCCCGTCAGCGCTTCGACAAGGTGGTGCGCACCCGCGTGCCGCTGAAGGATCTTGGAGATGCCGATTTCGTCGTCTTCCGTGGTGGATTGGCCCAGAAGGATCAGGTCGCGATCGTCGTCGGCAAGCCCGACGTGACGAAAACCGTTCCGATCCGCATTCACTCGTCCTGCATCACCGGCGACCTCTGTGGATCGCTGAAGTGCGATTGCGGTGACCAGCTGCGCAACGGTCTTACGCTTCTGAAGCAGGCCGGTGGCGGCGTGCTTCTCTATCTCGACCAGGAAGGCCGTGGCACCGGCATCGGCGCCAAGATGCGTGCCTATGGCTACCAGCATCTCGGTCTCGACACGATCGATGCCGATGCGGAACTGGGTCTTGCCGAGGATCACCGCCGCTACGAGGCGGCCGTGGCCATGTTGCGCCATCTCGAGATCTCCAAGGTTGCGGTTTATACCAACAATCCGACGAAGATCGCAGGCCTCAAGCTCGGCGGCATTGAGGTTGAGGCGCGTGCGGCGGTCACTGGCCGCGTTACGGCGGAAAACGAGAACTATCTGCGCACCAAGACCCTGCGTGCCGGCCATATGCTGGATCTGGAAACGCTGGTCGCTGCAGAGTAAGCTCGAAAGCGGGCAGGGAGGTAGACGCGATGGCGAGCGAGCCTGAACGGCTTGGCGGCGATGATTTTGGTCGGCGTTGGTCAAATATGCCCGCCGACTGGTCGTCCCGACTGCGGCAGCGCCCCGGCCTGTTGGCCGACACGCTGTCGGGACTGTCAGGCCTCCTCGTCGGCACCTCGGTGGTGGCGCTTGTGGTCTCTTTCCAGCTGCCGCTCGGTTGGGATTTCGTTGCCTCCGTCATCCTTTCGCTCGCGTTGATGTTCGCGCTCGTTGTCTATGCCTTGCCGGATCATCCGCATCGCAAGTTTGGCCCTGCCAATCTCGTCACGGCATTTCGCGCCTGTCTGGTCAGCCTGACCGGTGCGACGGTGCTATGGTTCGATAGCCTTGGGGCCGCAGACGTCGCACTATGGACCCTCGTCGGGGTGGTGTTGATCGCGCTGGCGCTTGACGGGGTTGATGGCTACCTCGCCCGCACCTACGGCCATGAATCGCCCCTCGGCGCCCGCTTCGACATGGAAGTGGATGCCCTTCTGATCCTTGTCCTGTCTCTGGCTGCGGCCTTTCTGGAGAAGGCAGGTCTGTGGGTTCTGCTGATCGGCCTGATGCGCTATGGCTTCGTGGCGGCCGGCTGGCTGCTCCCGCGCCTCAACGGCGAGCTGTTTCCGTCCTTCCGGCGCAAACTGGTTTGCGTCTTGCAGATTTCAGCACTCTGCCTGATCATCATTCCCTTTGTCACCCCGCCCTATTCGACGCTGATCGCCGCCGTGGCGCTTCTGGCACTGGTCTACTCCTTCACGGTGGACGTCATGTATCTCCTGCGCCAGCCGGTCTCGCCATGAGTGGTTTTGCAGAACGCCTCTCCACGTCCTTCGGTCTCGCCCGATCGCTTGTTGTCTATTATGGGCAGCCATGGCGGCGCACCGCGTTGCGGCGCTTCTATGCTTCGATCGTCAAGCCCGGCGATCTGGTCTTCGACATCGGTGCCCATGTCGGCAGCCGAAGCCGCACCCTGCTCGATCTCGGCGCCGACGTCGTCGCCGTCGAGCCGCAGCCGGCCTTTGCGGATTTCATCGAGAGCCGGTTTCTGGATCGTTTGAAAGGTTTCGAACGGGTCGCCGTTGGACGCTCGGCGGGTGAAATCGACCTTCTGATCTCGAGCCGTCACCCGACGGTGACCAGCATTTCGAGCCGCTTCGTCGAGACGGTCAAACAAAGCAAGGGCTTCTCGCAGGTGGTCTGGGACCGCAAGGTGACGGTGCGCATGGTGACGCTGGACCATCTGATCTCGAAATACGGCATGCCGACCTTTTGCAAGATCGATGTCGAGGGCGCGGAGGCGGAAATTCTCTACGGCCTCAGCAAGCCCATCCCGCTGGTAGCCTTCGAATACATCCCCGCCATGCCGTCGGTCGCGTCCAATGCGATCGACCGGCTGATGGGACTTGGTGGTTACCGCTTCAATCGCGTCGTGGGCGAACAGCATCGCTTCGTCTGGGACCGCTGGAAATCTGCGGACGAACTCCTGGTCGAGCTCTCCCAAATGCCGGCCGATGCCCAATCCGGCGATGTCTATGCCCGGATCGAGGTGCAATGATCGCGGGGTCAGGCGCGGCGTGGCCTGCCACGGATCGCCTCGCGCGAGATCAGGGCGAGACCCGGCAGCGCACCCGCCAGCGACATGCCGCCATAGACGAGACTGGCGGCAAGCCCCTCGGTAGACGTCGCCCCGATCAGTGGCCAGAGCGCCATCGCTGCCGCTTCTCGGGTGCCCCAACCACCGAGACCGGCCGGGATCAGCATCGCGACCAGGCAGAGCGGAATGATGGTCAGCCCCGCGATCCAGGGCAGGGGCGTACCCACCGCATGGCTCGCGACGAAGAAGGTGGCGACATAGCTTGCGACGATCAGCAGGCTCATCCCCGCCTGGGTGAAAGCTGCACCACGCTCGATAAATGCCTTGGCAACATCCTGTTTGAAGCCGCCAAACCAGGAGCGACGTCTGGAAGCGAGCAAGCCTCCAGCGACCACGACCGCGAGAACGACCGCCCCTATGGCGATCTGCAGAGCCAGACGTCCTGCGTCCTCACCGCCCAGCACGAAGGGCCAGGCAAACAGCCCGAGGATGGCGAGCAGGAAGAAAGCCATCTGGCCCGAGAGCCGCTCGAACACGACAGCCTTGGCCGGCCCTTTCCAGCCGCCCTTTCCGGCGTTGCGCATGCGCATCGCGCGGATCGCATCACCGGCCATGCCACCGGGCAGGCTCTGGTTCAGGAAACTGGCCACGTAATACTCCGCAACCGCGACGGAGGGCGAAAACGGCTCGCCGAGCCGCACCGCAGTGAACCGCCAGCGCAGCGCCGAGACAACGATCTGCACCTGAACCAAGAGCAGGCCGGCGATCACATGACCGACCGAAACCTGCGAAAATGCCGATCCGAGTGCGTCGAAATCCGTCCTGGACAAAAGAAGCGCCAGAAGACCGATCAGCGCGAGGGGAGCGATGAGGCGAAGAATGGGCAAGCGGCGGGACTTCCAATCAGGATGGACACAGGTTTGCAGATCAATACGCAGAAATCGCGTCTCCAGACTTGGATGAGTCTACAACCTTTCGCATGCGACGGACATGGATTTGCAGAACAGGGGCGATCATATGGAGCGTAAAGCAGGCATTCTGCGGCCCTGGACGGGTGCGCTGATCGTCACCCTGGTCGCCTGGTTCGCCTTCACACTGCCGGATCATCCTGATGCCATCGGCGTCTCGGCCTTTGCCCGGCTGCCGCTCGAATGGCCCCTGTTGATGCTTGTCTTGCTGGTCGTGCCCAACGCCTTGAGAAGGCCCGTCGGTCTCCTATCCGCTTTGCTGCTGCTGCTGATCCTCTTCCTGAAGCTCGCCGATATCGGCACGCAGGCCGCCTTCCAGCGACCGTTCAATCCCTATCTCGATGTGAAGATGCTGGCCGATGGCTGGAACCTGATGTCGGGCACCATTGGAACGCTTGCTGCAATGGCCGGTATCGTCGTGGTCCTGCTTGGGCTGTTCCTGGTACTCTTCCTGTTTCTCAAGGCAGCCCGCTGGCTCGCGGACACCCCGCGCCCGGGCCGCTCCTGGCTGGTGCTCGGACTGACAGTTCTGACGGTTGTTGGCGGCCTGGCCGTTCTTTTCGGCACGCCGCGCGTCGAGGCGAGCATGCCGTCCTATCTCAGCAACAGACTGGCGCTCGTCATCCGCTCCGTCGAGGACATGCACGTTTTTGAGGCCGATCTGGCAAAGGGGGAAGGCCCCCGCAGCGGAGCCGGGCTGTTCAGCCGGCTCGAAAACAAGGATTTCGTCCTGATATTCGTCGAATCCTACGGTCGCTCGGCGATAGAGGATCCACGCTACGCGGCGACGACGCTGCCCCGCCTCAAGCGTGTCGAGGCAGAGATAGCGGGGACGGGGCTAGCCTCGGCGAGTGCCTGGGTGACCTCGCCGACGGTGGGCGGATTGAGCTGGCTTGCCCATGGCACCCTCCTGTCCGGTCTCTGGATCGACAGCCAGGCGCGCTACGACCGGCTGATGATCAGCAGCCAGCCGAGCCTCAACCGCCTCTTTGCCGAGGCCGGATGGAAAAGCATCGCGGCTATGCCGGCGATTACCATGGATTGGCCGGAAAGCGCCTATTACGGATACGATCAGGTTCTTGCGGCTGCCGATCTGGATTATCGCGGCAAGCCGTTCAACTGGGTGACCATGCCGGACCAGTATACGCTCGCGGCCTTCGAACGGTTGGGCCGGACGCCGGCTCGCTCCGCAGGTGAGAGGGTGATGGCGGAGGTCGCACTGATCTCAAGCCATGCCCCCTGGACGCCTGTCGCGCGGCTTGTCGACTGGGATGCCGTCGGCGATGGATCGATCTTCAACGCCCAGGCGGAAAGCGGTGATCCTCCCTCTGTGGTCTGGGCCGATCCGGAGCGTGTGCGCCGCCAATACATCCAGACAGTCGACTACGCGCTGGAAACCCTCGGCAGCTACATGGCCCGTTTCGGCAAGGACACGGTTTTTGTCATTCTCGGTGACCACCAGCCGGCCGCCATCATCACCGGGCCGAATGCATCCCGCGCCGTTCCGATCCATGTCGTCTCCGCAGACAGGGAACTTGTCGCGCGTTTCGAGCGCGAGGGCTTCCTGTCGGGCATGGTGCCCGCCGGGCAGACCCGCGAATGGCCGATGGACGGTATGCGCCAGGTCCTGATCGATCTCTTCAGCGCGCGGTAAGCCGTTACGAACGTTCCTGACGCGATCCGAGCCGCCGCTGCTCTGCCTCGCGCCAGTTGCCCGGCGTCATGCCCGTTTGGCGGCTGAAGAAACGGGAAAAATAGGCAGGATCGGAAAAGCCGAGCCTGAAGGCGACTTCCTTGATGCTCCCCGGCGTGAAAAGTAGCTCGCGCTGCGTTTCCTCTATCAGGCGCCTGGCCACGAGCTCCTGCGTGCCGAAACCGGTCCTCGCCTTTAGGACACGATTGAGATGCGTCGGTGTGATCCCGAGCTGATCGGCATAGAACGAAGCCGGTCGATGGTTTCTGACCTCCCTGTGCAGCAGCGCGGAGAAGGCTTCCACCCGGCGGTCGTTGTCGTCGGTTGCCTCCGTCTCCGTCTGTCCTTGCGCTGCGTAACGGGCCGTCAGCACGAGCGATGCGGCAAGCCCCGTTTCCATCAACACCGTACGGCCCGTCAGCCGCCCCTGCCATTCCTCTGCCACGCGCTGAAGATGTGCGAGGATCAGCGTCGCTTCTTGCTCCTCTGCCAAGAGCCTTGTCACGCGCGGGATGGACAGAAATTCTCCGAGCGCATTCGGCTCCCCCGGGCGCACCGGCAGTCGGCTGGCGAGGAAGGTGAAGACATAGCCGTCGATATCGGAGGAAAAGCGGAAACCATGCCCGACGCCCGGCGGTACAGTCACGATGGATACCGGTTCGAAACGAGCAATCTCCTGATCGAAGATCGCATCCCCGGAGCCGCCGGTCACCAACAGGATCTGAAAGTAGCTTTCATGCCTGTGCAGACCGATTTCCCAGTGATGAAGCGCGCTACGCGCCGGAATCGTTTCGCAGTGCACCCAAAAACGTGATCCGGCCGGGTCCTCCTCGCCATAAAGCTCATAGGTCGGGATCAGGTTTTTCAATCTGTCTTTGCGCTTCGTCATGTTCGATTTGTGCAACAAAAGACGCGATACGTCCATTGTTGAGAGCGCCCAACGCCGCCAGATTTGCCCAAAGACAAGTTGGATGTGTCGCGGGAGGAAAGCATGCGGACCAAGGTCGTCATCATCGGATCGGGCCCGTCTGGCCTGTTGCTCGGTCAACTTCTCACCAATGCCGGTATCGACAACATCATCGTCGATCGCGTCGGCAAGGACCACATCCTCGCCCGTGTCCGCGCCGGTGTCCTCGAAGAAGGCACGGTTGGCCTTGTTGATCGCGCCGGGGTCGGAGAGCGCCTGCATCGCGAGGGGCTGCCCCATAATGGTTTTGCACTCGCCTTCGATGGCCGCGAGCATCGCATCGATCTCTTCGATCTCACCGGTGGAAAGCGGGTGATGGTCTATGGTCAGACGGAGCTGACGCGCGATCTGATCGAGCGGCGCGAGCGCGACGGCGGCGTTACGATCTATGACGCGGTCAATGTCGTGCCCTCCGGTTTTGAAGGCGAGCATCCCTTTGTCATCTTCGAGAAGGATGGGGTGAGCCAGCGGATCGACTGTGACTTCATCGCCGGTTGTGACGGCTTCCATGGCGCAAGCCGCAAGGCGGTTCCGGAAGGCGCGATCAAGACCTTCGAGAAGATCTATCCCTTTGGCTGGCTCGGCATTCTCGCCGACGTTCCGCCGGTTGATCACGAACTGATCTACGCCAACCATCCGCGAGGCTTTGCACTGTGCTCGATGCGCTCGGAGACGAGAAGCCGTTACTACGTGCAGTGCGCGCTGGATGACAAGGTCGAGATGTGGTCGGATGATAGGTTCTGGGATGAGATCCGCCGTCGTCTCCCGGCCCATCACGCCGAGGCCATGGTCACAGGCCCGAGCTTTGAAAAATCCATTGCGCCGCTGCGCTCCTTCGTTGCCGAGCCGATGCGCTTCGGCAGGCTGTTCCTGGTCGGTGATGCAGCCCATATCGTGCCGCCGACAGGTGCCAAGGGCCTCAATCTGGCGGCGTCCGATGTGCACTACCTCATCTCCGGACTGCTGGAGCATTACGGAGAGAAATCCAACGCCGGTCTGGACGCCTATTCCGAGCGCGCCTTGAAACGTGTCTGGAAGGCGGTTCGCTTCTCCTGGTCGATGACCACGCTGTTGCATCGCTTCCCCGACACGGGAGACTTCGGCCAGAAGATCCAGGAAGCGGAACTCGACTATCTCACCCATTCCCGAGCCGCATCCACTGCCATGGCCGAGAACTATGTCGGCTTGCCCTACTGACTCGACAGGTTGGGTCTTGTGAAAAAATATTTGTTTGCTAGACTTACAAAATATGGGGTGACGGAGGCGTATCCCATGACCAGATCGGCCTGCCGACGGATCCTCAGAGACCGGAGCAGGGCAACAGGCGGAGCACCGCGCGGGATCTGAAGTCGAACGCGAACATTGTGGAGGAGACTAACCCATGAACATGCACGTATCCCTGCTGATCAATGGCGCCGAAAAGGCGGCCACCGGCGGACGGACTTTCAACCGCATCAATCCTTTCACCCAGGAAGTGGCCACCACGGCTTCGGCCGCAAGCCTCGACGATGCCAAGGCCGCCGTTGATTCCGCCGCTGCGGCCTTCCCGGCCTGGTCGAAGACGGGCCCCGGCGAGCGCCGGAAGATCCTGTTGAAGGCTGCGGAGATCATGGAATCGAAGACGGCGGAGTTCTCCGAGCTCGTGGTCGCCGAAACCGGTGCCACAGGCCATTGGGGCGCTTTCAACGTCATGGTCGCTGCCAGCATGCTGCGCGAGGCCGCCTCGATGACCACCCAGATCTCCGGCGAAGTCATCCCGTCCAACAAGCCGGGTTCGCTGTCGATGGGCATCCGCCAGGCCGTCGGTGTCTGCCTCGGTATCGCACCCTGGAATGCGCCGATCATTCTCGGCACCCGTGCGGTTGCTATGCCGCTCGCCTGCGGCAACACAGTCATCCTGAAGGCCTCCGAACAGTGCCCCGCCACGCACCGCCTCATCGCCCAGTGCCTGGTTGAGGCAGGTCTGCCGACCGGCGCGATCAGCGTCATCACCAATGCCCCGGAAGATGCTGGCAAGATCGTCGAGGCCCTGATCACCAATCCGGCGGTCAAGCGGGTCAACTTCACGGGCTCCACCAAGGTCGGCAAGATCATCGGCGAGCTTTGCGGCCGCCATCTGAAGCCGGCTCTGCTTGAGCTCGGCGGCAAGGCCCCGCTGGTTATTCTCGACGACGCCGACATCGACGCTGCCGTCAATGCAGCTGCCTTCGGCGCCTTTGCCAACATGGGCCAGATCTGCATGTCGACCGAGCGCATCATCGTCGACGAGAAGATCGCTGACGAGTTCGTCGCCAAGCTCGCTGCCAAGGCTTCGAAGCTGCCGGCCGGTGACCCCAAGGGCCACGTGGTTCTCGGCTCGCTGATCAGCCTGGAATCGGCCAAGAAGATGGATGAGTTGATTGCGGATGCCGTCTCCAAGGGCGCCAAGCTCGTGGCCGGCGGCAAGCGCGAGGGCAGTGTTGTCGAAGCAACCCTGCTCGATCAGGTAACGCCCGACATGCGCATGTACACGGAAGAGAGCTTCGGCCCGGTCAAGCCGATCATCCGGGTCAGCGGTGAGGAAGAAGCGATCCGAGTCGCCAACGATACCGAATACGGTCTTTCTGGCGCAGTCTTCAGCCGCGACATTCGCCGCGCCCTGGCGGTCGCCGCACGCATTGAATCCGGCATTTGCCACATCAACGGCCCCACCGTCTTCGACGAGCCGCAGATGCCGTTCGGCGGCGTCAAGGGCAGCGGTTACGGCCGCTTCGGTGGCAAGGCGGCAATCTCCGAGTTCACCGAGCTGCGCTGGATCACGATCGAGGATCCGAACCAGCATTATCCCTTCTAAACCTAGAAATGAGACGGCCGCCTTCAGGGCGGCCGTTTTGTTTCCAGATGTGCCCTTGCCGATCAGTCGATCTGCGTGCCCCCCGGGACGATGTCCGCATAGATGCGTTTCAGCCCGCGGATGAAATCCTCAAGTTCTTGCGGGGAAAAACGGGAGGTAAAGCGCAGCTCGTGCTGCTCTTGAATGCTGCGCGCCTGCTTCAGGATTTCCGCGCCGGCCTCGGTCAGCAGCAGTTCTTGACGTCGCCGATCAACCGGGGAAGGTTGCCGCTCCAGAAGGTCACGGCTTTCAAGGCGGTTCACAAGCGCCATCATCGTCGCCCTGTCCATGCTGAGCTGGTTGGCGATATCGATCTGGCTTACCCTCGGATTGGCGGCGATCAGTTCCAAGACGGCGAACTGCTTTTGCGTCAGCCCGATGTCTCCCATCGCTGCCGAATAATCCTGGTAGATGGCGACATTTGCCATCCTCAGGTGGAAGCCGAGAATGTCGTCGAGACGGCCCGTGCGTAAGGGGGAGCCAACTTCGAAGACCTCGTCGTCATTTGCCGGCTTCAGGTCGTTATGTAAGGTCATGGCTCCTCTTCCATTCATGCGGCACCAACGCTGTGGAATCATTCATGATCACTTCGACTGGAACAGTCAAATTACCGCTTGTCAAACGCCTTCCGGACAATTAGTATGCGTAACATACAATTCGCTATGGAGGCCCTGTCAGGGTGGCGATAGGGAGGATCAGAATGCAGCCTGAATTCCGGCCGGCTTTGGCAGACAAGGGAGCCGTTGGATTGGAGACGGATGATCCCGTCATCTATCGCGCTCTGGTCGCGCCCGAACGGCAGGCGGTGTACGAGGTCGTGACAGGACGCAGCGAGACCTATGCATCGCTCAATGCCGCCGTCGGGCGCGCTGCCTATCGCCTTCGCGAAATGGTCGGCAATCGGCTTGAGGCGCAGCGGATTGCCTTTCTCGGGCGCAATTCCATCGAGCAACTGGTTCTCTGCCTGGCCTGTCAGCGGGCAGGTCTGGTGTTCGTCCCGCTCAACTGGCGCCTGGGCGCTGCCGAACTCGTCCAGATCCTGGCCGATTGCGAACCGTCTCTGCTGCTGCACGATGCCGAGTTCGCAGCTGTCGTTGCCGATATGGGCGCGGCGCTGCCGAAGACGATCGGTGTTGAAAGCGAAAATGGTTGGGCCGAGATGGTCGCCACGGCGCCAGAGGCAGAGCCGGTCGCGCTCGATGATCATGCACCCTGCATCATGCTCTACACCTCGGGCACCACGGGAAGCCCCAAGGGTGTCGTCATCACCCGCCGAAACGCCTTTGCATCTGCGATCAACTTTTCGCTCGTCGGCGAGGTCACGGGCCGCTCGGTAGCCCTTTGTGATCTTCCCTTCTTTCATACGATCGGTCTGGTCGCCATCGCTCGTACGACCTTGATGATGGGCGGGCGCCTGATCATTTCCGACCGGTTTCTCCCGGATCGGACTCTATCCGTGCTCGGCGATCCCGCGCTCGGCATCACGCACTATTTCGCCGTTCCGCAGATGGCCGCAGCCCTCAGACAGTCGCTCTCCTGGGATCCCACGGCGCTCAAGGCACTGCAGGCGATCTTCATCGGTGGAGCGCCGCTCTCGCCTGCCTTGATCCAGACCTTCCTTGATGACGGCATTCCCCTCGTCAACGGATATGGCATGAGCGAGGCCGGCACCTCGATCCACATGCCTTTGGATCGTGATGCAGTTGCGCGCCATCCCGGCAGCGTCGGCTTTCCCGCCCCGCTTCTCGCAGTCCGGCTCGTTGGTGAAGACGGCCAGGACGTGCCAGATGGTGAGGTCGGTGAAATCTGGGTCAAGGGACCGTCCGTGACCCCGGGTTACTGGAAAAAGCCTGCCGAGACCGCACGCGCTTTTGTCGGTGAGTGGTATCGCACCGGAGATCTCGGGCGTCGGGCGGAAGGCGGTGTGATCCACGTCCCGGATCGCCTGAAAGACATGTATATCTCCGGTGGTGAGAACGTGTTCCCGGCCGAGATAGAGGCCGTCATTGGTGCCCATCCCAAGGTGCGGGACGTCGCCGTGCTCGGACTTCCCGATCCGAAATGGGGAGAATGCGGCGTCGCCTTTATCGTGGCGCATGCGGAGGCCCCGTCGGCAGACGAAATCATCGCTCATTGTGCCGAACGCCTTGCATCCAACAAGCGGCCCGCCCGCATCGTCTTCCTCGACCAGATTCCGCGAACGGCATCCGGCAAGGCGCAGAAACACATTCTGCGCCAGACCCATGCATCGCACTGAACGCCAATGAATGGGCACCAACGCCCCAACGAAATACCTCAAGGAGCCAATCATGTCCGACACCAATGCCACGCCAGATCCGGTTCTCGTCGAGTTCGACAACGGGATTGCCTTCGTCACGCTGAACCGGCCGGAAAAGCGCAACGCCATGAGCCCGACGCTGAATATCCGCATGCTTGAGGTGCTCGACGAACTGGAAGCCGACGATCGTTGCGGTGTTCTCGTCCTGCGCGGCGCCGGCCAATCCTGGTCGGCCGGCATGGACTTGAAGGAATACTTCCGTGAGAACGACGGCAAGGGTCGCGCCGCAGTTCTGAAGAGCCGTCGTCAGTCCGGTGGCTGGTGGAACCGCCTGATGTATTTCGAAAAGCCGACCATTGCCATGGTCAACGGCTGGTGCTTCGGCGGCGCCTTCACCCCGCTGGTCTCCTGCGACCTCGCGATCGCCGCTGATGAGGCAACCTTCGGCCTCTCTGAAATCAACTGGGGCATCCTCCCGGGCGGCAATGTCACGCGTGCCGTGGCCGAAGTCATGAACCACAGGGACTCGCTCTACTACATCATGACCGGCGAGACCTTCGGCGGCCAGAAGGCCCGCGAAATGGGCCTGGTCAACGAGTCCGTGCCGCTGGCCGATCTCGAAACCCGCGTCCGTGCACTGTGCGCGAGCCTGCTTGAAAAGAACCCTGTCGTCCTCAAGGCGGCGAAGGACACGTTCAAGCGCGTGCGCAACATGCCCTGGGAGCAGGCCGACGATTACATCTATGCCAAGCTCGAGCAGATGCTTTTCCTCGACAAGAGCAACGGTCGCGCCGAGGGCCTGAAGCAGTTCCTCGACGACAAGACCTACCGCCCCGGTCTCGGCGCCTACAAGCGCTGAGGTAAAGCAAACTGTCGATCAGAGCGCCCGTGCATGTCGCGGGCGTTATCTGTTTTGATCAGGACTCGAATCGGGCGACAAGTGCGCCAGCCTGGATATAGGACCCGGCTTCCACAATCAGCTTCACTTGCCCCGAGCGGGAAGCCACAATCTGCGTTTCCATTTTCATCGCTTCCATCACCGCGATCAGGTCACCCGCCTGCACCTCGGATCCATCCTCGATTTTGAACGCCTGAAGTGTTCCCGAGATCGGCGCGGTAATGCTGGAGACATCCTCCGATTTGTCGGCTGTCTGTCCATGCCCGCCAGCAACGCCAGAAGCGGCACTGCCAAGACCAGACAGCAGCGCCGCAGGAATGCCCAGTTCATGGCGCTTGCCGTCGATTTCGACATGGGTGCGGATCAGCGAGGTGTCTGGAAGCGGCTCGGGTCGGGCGGCCAACGCCAGTGTCTCGGCAAAA
The DNA here is from genome assembly GCA_027533385.1 of Rhizobium sp. GTDB lineage: Bacteria > Pseudomonadota > Alphaproteobacteria > Rhizobiales > Rhizobiaceae > Allorhizobium. The sequence continues at coordinate 45,558 of JAPZUE010000057.1, forward strand.
TCTGTCTCGATCCAGCGGGTGTGAACGCGGAAACCATCTTCACCGGTAAAGTCGCGGCTCTCCATTGCGGCACGATGGAAAGGCAGGACCGTCGCAACACCCTCAATCGCAAATTCTGCCAAGGCGCGTCGCGCCCGGGCAAGCGCCTGCTCACGGGTTGCGCCTGTGACAATCAGCTTTGCCATCAGGGAATCGAAGGTCCCCGGAACGGTCGAGCCGGTGGTAACGCCCGTATCGAGGCGCACGCCTGGACCGGATGGCGGATCGAAGCGCGTGATTGCGCCCGGCGTCGGCAGGAAGCCCCGGCCGGGGTCCTCGGCATTGATGCGGAACTCGATCGAGTGACCGCGCGGGGCAGGGGTCTCCAGAACGTCTAGTGCCTTACCCTCAGCAATCCGGAACTGCTCGACGACGAGATCGATCCCGGTCGTTTCTTCGGTCACCGGGTGCTCGACCTGCAGACGGGTGTTGACCTCAAGGAACGAGATCGTCCCGTCGACACCGAGCAGGAATTCGACGGTGCCGGCACCGGAGTAACCCGCTGCCGCGCAGATCTTCTTCGCCGCGTCGTGGATCGCCTGCCGCTGCGCATCGCTTAGGAAAGGGGCCGGCGCCTCTTCGACGAGCTTCTGATTGCGCCGCTGCAGCGAACAGTCGCGCGTGCCGAGCACCAACACATTGCCATGCTTGTCCGCGAGAACCTGCGCCTCGATATGACGCGGTCGATCAAGGAAGCGTTCGAGGAAACATTCGCCCCGACCGAACGCGGCCTGCGCCTCGCGCACGGCGGAGTGATAGAGTTCGGCGACCTCGTCCATCTTCCAGGCGACCTTCAGGCCACGTCCGCCACCGCCATGCGCAGCCTTGATCGCAACGGGCAAGCCGTACTGCTTGGCGAACGCAACGACCTCCTCTGCTGTCTCGACCGGACCATCGCTGCCGGCGACCAGCGGTGCGCCGACCGAAAGTGCGATACGCCGCGCCTCGACCTTGTCGCCGAGCGCCTCGATCACATGCGGATCGGGCCCGATCCAGGTAAGGCCTGCCTCCTGCACGGCGCGGGCGAATTCCGCCCGTTCGGACAGGAAACCATAGCCGGGATGCACGGCGTCCGCGCCGGACCGGCGGGCAATCTCGATGAGCTTCTGGATGTCGAGATAGGTCTCTGCGGGACGGCTGCCGCCGAGCCCGTAGGCCTCGTCTGCCAACTTGACGAACAGCGCATCCAGATCCGGATCGGCATAGACTGCGACGGATTGAAGCCCATAGTCGCGGCAGGCGCGGATGATGCGCACGGCGATTTCGCCGCGATTGGCGATCAGCACTTTCTTCATCGGGGTCTCCTCACTGTCTCTCTTGGCCTGCCATCGTTGCGATGCGGATCACGCCCGGTCGGGCACGATCTCGGCGAAACGCGTGATCGGCCGGAATTGGATTTTCGCATTCACCGGGATCTGGCCGGCAAGATCGAGATGGTATTCGGCAACCGTGCCGATGACCGGGTAGCCGCCGGTGAGCGGATGATCGGCGAGGAAGAGCACGGGCTGCCCGCTATGCGGAACCTGGATCGCGCCCGTCGCTGTGCCTTCGCTGGGAAGCTCGGCCTTGTCCTTGCGCTCAAGGGCCTCCGGACCGGAGAGCCGGATCCCGACCCGGTTCGATTGCGGGGTCACCTCGTAGACCTGGCTCGACAGCGTTTCGATCCCCCGCTCGGTGAACCAGTCGCTGCGGGGACCCATGACGACATCGAGCGTCACGATTTCGCCCGGTGCCGGACAGATAAAGGCAGGGCTCTCGGTCAGCGACACCGGCGAAAGGCGGTGCTCCCCCTTGCCAATGGCAAGCACCGCGCCGACGCCGACCGGCTCCGGCCCGACGACGGCAAGCGTATCCGTCGAGGCGCTGCCGAGAACCGGTGCGACATCGAGGCCACCGCGAAAGGCGAGATAGCTGCGGGCGCCGCGCGCCGCGAAACCGAGGGAAACCGTGTCTCCCGCTTCCAGTGAAATCGGCTGATATCCTTCGGCGACGATGCTCCGACCCTCCTTGTTGCGAACCGAGATGGGGCAGGGGGCACCCGTCAGGGCCATCACGGTCGGCCCAGAAACCTCGAAGGCGAAACCACCGAGCGTGATCTCCAGGCAGGCCGCTTCCAAGGGATTGCCGACGATCCGGTTCGCAGCCCGGAAGGCCCCCTGGTCAAGGGCGCCTGAGGAGGAGACGCCCTGTCCTGCCTGGCCGAAACGGCCGAGATCCTGTGCCAGCGCCGGCATCGGGGCGGCGGTGACCGTGATCGTCGTGGCGGCACGAGATGCAGCGGTGCCGGTGGAGGTCGGTTCTGCCCGACCGGGCACAACCACGCTCTGCGGCCGCTTGGCAAGATCGAAGAACCGCACCCGGTATCCCGGCTGGAACAGCGCGGGCGGATCGCGCGTCAGGTCCCACATCTTGAGCGGCGTTGTGCCGATGATCTGCCAGCCACCGGGGCTCGCCTGCGGATAGACGCCGGAAAAGGCACCTGCGAGTGCCACGGAGCCTGCTGGGATCTTGGTCCGGGGGCTCTGCCGGCGCGGCACCTGCAGCACGGGATCGCCCCCGACCAGATAGCCGAAACCCGGCGCAAAGCCGCAAAAGGCCACCGTGAATTCACTGCCCGTATGCCGCTTGATCACCTCCCTCACGGACAGACCGGTCAATTCTGCAACGTCGTGCAGGTCTTCGCCATCATAGATAACGGGGATCTCGACCAGCATATCGGACGGCGCAATCTTCGCCGAAAGATCACGGGTGCTGATCACCCCAGCCAGGCCTTCCGCTGTCAGCACCTCTGGTCGAAACCGGATCATCAGCGTCCGCGCGGCCGGGACGATATCGACGATGCCATCCACCGGTTCGGCTTCCAGCGAGGCAAAGAGCGCGAGTGTTTCGTCGAGATCTTTCAATTCGACGATCAGGACAGTCAGACTGACGGGGAGAAAACGCATCTGAGCCTCAGGCGTGTCTTTTGAGGAAGGATCGCACTGCAATCCCGTCCTTCTCGAAAGCCTGCCGGATTTCCCGCGCGATCGCGATGGCACCGGGGCTGTCGCCATGGACACAGATGGACTGAGCCTCGATCTTGATGGTCGAGCCATCGATCGCCTCGATCGTACCCTCATGGGCAAGCTGCAGCATGCGCCGGGCGATCAGCCCGGTATCATGGAGTACGGCACCCGGCTCCCGGCGGGAGACAAGCGCACCCGAGGGCGTATAGGCGCGATCGGCGAAGGCCTCAGCGACGACCTTCAGGCCAGAGGCGCGGGCGAGGTCCAGAATTGGTGAACCGGCGAGCCCCATCATGACCAGCTTCGGATCGATAGCCCGGATGCCGTCGATGACAGCCTGACCCTGTTTCGGATCATGGGCGATCCGGTTATAGAGCGCGCCATGCGGCTTCACATAGCCGACGCTGACGCCGGCAGCCGCCGCAACGCCCTTCAGCGCGCCGATCTGGTAGATCACATCGGCGGTCAGTTCCGCCGATGTGACATCCATGTCGCGCCGGCCAAAGCCGACGCGGTCGGGATAGGAGACATGCGCCCCGATCGAAACGCCGCGCTCTACGGCAGCCTTGACGGTCTTCAGGATGCCGACAGGATCGCCGGCATGAAAACCGCAGGCTACATTGGCGCTGGAGACGATGGAAAGCATCGCCTCGTCGTCGCCCATGGCCCAGGCGCCGTAGCTTTCGCCGAGATCGCTGTTCAGATCGATAGCAGTCATGCCTTCCTCCCTAGTCGTCTTACTCAAGCCGCCGACAGCAGCGCGAAGATCGGTCCGATCGACTTGTAGCCCATGTACCAGGTCAGCGCGCAAGTGAGCGCCCCCAGGATCAACAGCCAGCGCGGATAGCGATAGCCACCCATCAGGTCGGAGCGCGCCCAGGCCGCATAGATGAAGATCGACAGACCGATCGGCAGGATAAGGCCGTTCAGACCGCCGACGAAGACCAGCATCTGCGCCGGCGGCGTCGTGATGATCACGTAGAAGAACAGCGAAACGGCGATGAAGATCACGGTCGCGATGTTGCGGCCACGCTCGGAGATGTCAGGCTTGAACACGGTAATGAACGACACCGAGGTATAGGCAGCCCCGATAACCGAGGTGATCGCCGCAAACCAGAGCACCGCACCGAAGATGCGAAGACCAACGTCACCGGCAGCCGCCTGGAAGGCCTGCGCTGCCGGGTTGGCACCCTTGCCTGAAACGTCGATGACGACACCGCTCGCGACAACGCCGAGGATCGCCAGGAAGAGCACGTAGCGCATGACACCGGTCACCGCGATGCCGGAGAGGGCTGCGCGGTTGACGGCGCTGAGGTTCTCGATGCCGACCGTGCCCTTGTCGAGCAGGCGATGCGCACCCGAATAGGTGATGTAGCCACCCACCGTGCCGCCGACGATCGTGGTTATTGTCGCGAAGTCGATGGTCGACGGAATGAAGGTCTGGAAGAGAGCATCACCCACCGGCGGCTGCGAGACGATCACCACATAGAGCGTCAGAATGATCATCGCGATACCGGCCACCACGATCAGCCGGTCGATCGCCACACCGGCGCGATGCGACAGGAAGATGCCGATCGAGATCAGCGCGCTGATTGCGCCACCCCATTTCGGGTCGAGCCCGACCATGGCGTTGATGCCGAGGCCGGTGCCGCCGATATTTCCGATGTTGAAGAAAAGACCACCGACAATCACGAGGACCGCGAGCAGGTAGCCGGTGCCGGGGATGGCCGCATTGGCGATGTCGGAGGCGCGCATCTTCGTCAGCGTCACGATCCGCCAGATGTTCAACTGCACCACGAAGTCGATCAGGATCGAGGCGAGGATCGCGAAGGCGAAGGCCGCGCCAAGCTTGGTGGTGAAGGTTGCTGTCTGGGTGATGAAGCCCGGTCCGATGGCGGACGTCGCCATCAGGAAGATTGCGGCAGTCAGCGCGGCGCGCCGCGTCTTGGCGGACATGCCACCGGGTGCGGCCTCACCGGCCGTGGTCGAAGTCTGTTCCATGTTTCCCTCTCGGTTGACCTGTCCCGGCTTGGCGCGGGGCTTGTTGTTCACCTGCGAGGTCAGCCTCGCGTGGTTTCACAATTCTGTCAATATTGTTCAACGATTTTATTTTATCGTTCTACTTTCTGACTCTGAAATGAGCAGAATGATGCACGGTTGGGCGGATATCCGCGCAGCTGGAACAATTTTTGGTCGCTTTCTGCTCCACTTCTTGCTGCGATTCCGCGCTTGGATGATAAAGCGGCGGGCAGCTTGCTGACGCCCTGTCGGTGCGCGGTCCGAGATGATGTGCCGGCTTGACCGGCCAACTGGGGAAACTGATGGCAGACACGGATACCACTGCAGCCTTGGCTCCGCGCCTGGCGGAAGCAATTCGCGACAGGTTGATCAGCGGTGAATTGAAGCCAGGCCAGCGTCTGTCAGAAGCCGCCCTGAGTGCTGACTTCGATGTCTCCCGCAACTCTCTGCGCGAGGCGTTCCGCCTGCTCACCAAGGACGGCCTTCTCCAGCACGAGCCGAACCGTGGCGTCTTCGTCGCGACCCCCAGCATGGCCTCGATCATCGACATCTACCGGGTAAGACGCATCGTGGAGGGCCAGGCGCTCGCCAACGCCTATCCCAATCATCCCGCCGTAGCGCGTATGCGCGCGTCGGTCGACGCCGCTCGATTGGCCCGCGATCGCAACGACTGGACGGCAGTCGGCAGCGAGAACATGAAGTTCCATGCGGCGATCGTCGATCTGGCCGACAGCCAGCGCCTGAACGGCTTCTATGCCCAGATCGCAGCCGAACTGCGCTTGAGCTTCGGTCTCCTCAAGGAGCCCGAACTGCTCCATGCTCCCTATGTCGAGATGAATGCGGAAATTCTGCAGAAGCTGGAAGCGGGGGACCCGAAAGGTGCAGCCGCAGCTCTGGAAGCCTATCTGCTGCAGTCCGAACGCACCGTGCTTGCGGCCTTTTCCCGGATCTAGTTGTTCTAACGTTCAGGGGCGCAGCTGCGTGATCAACAGATCCCGGAGCTCGGCAATATCGTCCGCGATGCAAACCTCGCCACGGCTTTCTGCGGCATGGAAGATCCCGTCCAGATGCAGCCCGATGAAGCGTGCAAGTTTCGCAGGTGAGACTTTGCGAAAGCGCTCGGATGTCATGCCGGCTTCAAGTGTAGATACGATCAGTGTTCGCTCGAAGCTGTAGAAGCCCTGGACGAGTGTGTCGAGCTCGGGATCCCGCACGGGTTGGGCGGCCTGGTCCGACATCAGCTTGACCATCCTCGACATCATGGTCGGCGCCATCGCCGCATGGGTGGCAAACCACGCGCCGATATCGCCGAGAAAGTCGTCCTGATGGGCATGTCGCCTCAGCTCATAGTCTCCGGTGACCTGCCCGAGCGCGCGGGCGAGCACCGCGCGGATCAACTGATCCTTGCTGGCAAAGTAGTGGTAGAGAAGCGCCACATTGACGTCGCAGGCGAGCGCGATGTCCCGCATGGTCACGACACTGAAATGCGATGTGCCCACCAGCCCGAGCGTGGCGTCGAGGATGAGTTCCATCCGCCGTTCCGGGTCCAGCCTCTGTCGTGCCACCTTGCCCAAACTCTTGATGTCCTCGTCAGGTTGTTCCGGAGCCGTTACCGCCACTTTCAGGACAATGCCAGTGCAAAATCTCTGACTGGATTATGTGCAATGCAGCATTGATTGGCGCCCAAAAAACAGGTTTCTCGCTAAATCACTGATTTCGTTTGCCCAAAATTTGATCTTCGTCATTTTTGCGCTTGCGAAGCTATTAAACGCTTGCTTAGTTAAGCGCAATCAGCCCCGCGATCCGATCTGGAGACAAGCCGATGAAGTGCTCAATTCGTGCCATTGCCCGGTCCATCATCCTGTCCACCACGCTATTGGCCGCATCGGTCCTGCCGGCTGCAGCGGAAGCGAAAACGAGCTTCAAGGTGGGGTACTCGATCTATATCGGCTTCATGCCGATGGGTTACATGAAGGAAAGCGGCATCCTGAAGAAGTGGGCCGACAAATACGGCATCGAGATCGAGATGATGGCCGTCAACGACTATGTCGGCTCCATCAACCAGTTCATCGCCGGTGAGCTCGATGCCGTCGGCGTTGCCGGCATGGACGCGCTCACCATGCCGGCCGCGGGTGGCATCGATACGTCGATTTTCCTGATCACCGACTACTCCAACGGAAATGACGTCCTGATGTCGAAATCGGCAACCTCGGTCGCTGATCTCAAGGACAAGGAAGTCTATCTCGTCGAATACAGCGTCTCCCATTATCTGCTGAACCGCGCCCTGGTCCTCAACGGCTTGAGTGGCGTCGGCGAGGTGAAGACGGTCAACATCTCGGATGCCGATATCGCCGCAGCCTATCTCGCCAACCCGGACATCCAGAACGCTGCGGCCTGGAAGCCCATGTCGGCCGATATGCTGGCCGGGTCCAAGGAGAGCAAGGTGCTCTTCGACAGCTCCAAGATCCCGGGCGAAATCATGGACGTTTTCATCGGCAATACTGAGGTCCTCAAGGACAATCCCGCCTTCGGCAAGGCGCTGACCGGCGCCTGGTATGAAGCGCTTGCGGCGATGAAGGCAGGCGGTGACGCAGCCAAGCCGGTCAACGAGTACATGGCCTCGGCACTTGGCACCGATCAGGCAGGCCTGCAAACCCAGATCGACACGACCTTCTTCTTCTACACGCCGGCCGAAGCCGCAGCTTTCCTCACCGATCCCAAGACCGGCACCATCATGGATGACATTCGCAAGTTCTCCTTCGACCGAGGCCTCTTCGGCCAAGGCGCCACGTCGGTCGATGCGATCGGGATCGAACTCGCCGACGGCACCGTGCTCGGTGATCCCGCCAACATCAAGCTGAGGATTGACGCTTCCTACGCCAAGCTCGGCGCAGACGGCGGGCTCTGAACTCGAAAGGCCTGGGAACGGGAAAGGGGACGAACCATGAAGCGGATCATCAACTACCCCCCGTCCCGAGGCCAGCGTCTCTTCCTCGGCATCCTGCCCTTCATCCTGATTGCGGTCGCCTATCTCCTGGCGTCCGAGGCCCGTCTCTCGGTCAATCCCACAGGCAAGCTGATGCCCGGGGTTTCCTCGTTCATCGCTGCGATGCAACGGATGATGTTCGAGCAGGATCGTGCGACCGGTGCGCTTCTCTTCTGGTGGGATACCTATCTCAGCCTCTGGCGCCTTTTTGTCGGCCTTGGCCTCTCCGCCCTGATGGGCCTCGTCTTGGGAACACCGATCGGCTTTATCCCGCAGCTCAGGGCCACCTTCGATCCGGTGCTGGCTGCGATCTCCCTGGTGCCGCCACTCGCCGTTCTGCCGATCCTCTTCATCCTCTTCGGTCTCGGCGAAGTCTCGAAGATCGTGCTGATCGTCTTCGGCGTTGCCCCCTTCCTGATGCGCGACGTCGTGCTGCGGGTCGATGCCATCCCGCGTGAGCAGATCATCAAGGCCCAGACGCTCGGCGGCTCCACCTGGCACATGCTGATCCATGTCGTCCTGCCCCAGATCATGCCGGGCCTGATCAACGCGGTGCGTCTCTCGCTTGGCGCAACCTGGCTCTTCGTCATTGCCGCCGAAGCGATCACCGCCGAAGGCGGACTGGGCTACCGCATCTTTCTCGTTCGTCGCTATCTCGCGATGGATATCATCCTTCCCTACGTCATCTGGATCACGCTCCTCGCCTTTCTTGTCGATCTAGCCCTTCGCAAACTCTCGGCCTGGCTCTTCCCCTGGTCCGTCTTGAAGGAGGGCTGAGATGGTAGAGATCGTCTTCGATAAGGTTTGGAAGGAGTATGGCGACGCCATCATCCTCGAGAATGTCAGCCTGACTTTGAAGGATCACGAATTCCTGTCGATCGTCGGCCCGAGCGGTGTGGGCAAGACGACGCTGCTGCGCCTGCTGCTCAGCCAGGAGGTGCCGACACGTGGCGAGATCCGCATCGACGGCCAACCCATTGCCGGCGAACCGACGGAGGATCGCGGCGTCGTCTTCCAGCGTTACTCGGTCTTCCCGCACAAGACGGTGCTCGGCAATGTCATGCTCGGCCCCGAATGGCGTAGCTCGGCCTTTCTCGGCAAGCTCTACGGTTCAAGACGCAAGGCACTGCTCGAGCGTGCGCACACCTTGCTGGAACGTGTCGGGCTGAAAGACGCGGTCGACAAATATCCCCAGCAGCTCTCCGGCGGCATGCAACAGCGACTGGCCATTGCCCAGGCGCTGATCATGCAGCCCAAGGTGCTGCTGCTCGATGAACCCTTCGGCGCGCTCGATCCTGTAACCCGCAAGAGCATGCATGTGCTGATCCGCGAGCTCTGGAGCGAGCGGCAGATGACGATCGTCATGGTCACCCATGACATGGGCGAGGCCTTCGAACTCGGAACACGTGTGATTGCCATCGACAAGCATCGTAAGGACCCGCAGGCGCCGGAGCGCTACGGCGCCGGCATCATCTCCGACTTCGAAGCCAAGCCCAGGATCGTGCGCGATTCCGCCCGCTTCGAACTCACCCGTTCCAAGATCATCCCACTCCAGACTGCCCGCTGACAAAGGAGAGCCTTCCCATGGCCAAGAAGATGCACCTCGCCTGGTTCATGAATTTCACGCCCGACGAATGGCGCGAACCCTTCGGGCAGGGCGGCTATCCTTGGGACGGGCGCTTCTACATCGAGATGGCGCAGACCCTGGAGCGCGCCTGCTTCGATTACATCATGATCGAAGACAAGCTTATGGTGCCGCAGACCTATGGCGGCTCGCGGGATTTCGCGCTGAAGAACGCGATGATGGTGCCAAAGCACGATCCGGCGCCGCTTGCGACCGCCATGGGCATGGCCACGTCGCGGCTCGGCGTCGTCGCGACCATGTCGACCATGGCCTATCCGCCATTCCTGCTCGCCCGTCTTTGCTCGACCATCGACAGCCTGACCCGCGGCCGTTTCGGCTGGAACATCGTCACCAGCGCCGAGGATCTGGCGGCGAAGAACTTCAACATGGACAAGCTGCCGTTGCGCGAAACGCGCTACGAGATGGCGGAAGAGTATATGGAGGTCGTCAACAAGCTCTTCGACAGCTGGGACAAGGACGCCGTCGTCCTCGACAGGGAGAAGGGGATCTATGTCGACCCGTCCAAGGTCCGGACGATCGATCACGTCGGCAAACACTACCAGGTGCGCGGGCCGCTCAACACGGTGCCATCGCCGCAGCATCGACCGATCTATGTCCAGGCCGGCGCCTCGCCGCGTGGCCGCGACTTTGCCGCGCGCTTTGCCGATTCGATCATCTCGGTAGCCTCAGGCGTGGCGGAGATGAAAGCCTTCCGCGACGATATCCGCGCCCGTGCGGCAAAGGTCGGCCGCGATCCCGACGAGATCAAGGTGCTCTTCTGCGTCACGCCGACGCTCGGCGAGACGGAATTCGAGGCGCAGGAAAAGTACAAGCGCCTTGTCTCCTCCGACTATTTCATCACCGATACGCTGGCGTCGATCTCGGCCATCACCGAAATCGATTTCTCAAAGTTCGATCTCGACAAGCCGCTGCCGGAAAAGCTGGTGACCAACGGCGAGTCTGGTTCCCTCGACAAGTTCCAGCAATGGGGCAGTGGCAAGACACTGCGCGAGCTCGTCGTTTCCGGCGGCGGCGGCCTTGTCTCCTCCGTAGAATTGATCGGCACGCCGGACCAGGTGGCCGAGCGCATGGGTGAGGTCATGGACGCAGTCGGCGGCGACGGTTTCCTCATCACCACTCCGGTGCTTCGTGTGTCCCGGCGTTACCTCACGGAAGTGGCGGACGGTCTGGTGCCGGCGCTGCAGAAGCGCGGCCTCGCCCGTACGTCGTACGCTCACGAACTGCTGCGCGACAATCTGCGGGAATTCTGACTTAACGACGACAATCGCTTGGCTCCAAGGCTTGGTTCGAACCTCACGAGAAGGATCCGTCATGACAGAGCTTCATCGCGCCCCGCCGAGCGCCAGGGCGCCACTGCCGCCGGTGACGCGTGAAACCTATCGCAACGGTATGGCGTCGCTTGCCGCCGCCGTGAACCTGATCGCAACCGACGGGCCGTCGGGGCGAGCAGGCTTCACGGCAACCGCCGTCACCAGCGTTACCGACGACCCGCCGACGCTGCTCGTCTGCCTCAACAGGGCAAGCTCGGCTGCCCCGGCCGTCATGGAAAACAGGGTGGTATCCGTCAACGCGCTGGCACCGGGCCATGAAGCGGTATCCTCGCTCTTTGGCGGCAAGACGCCCATGGAAGACCGCTTTGCTGCCGCCCGCTGGACATCCGGCCGGACGGGTGCACCGTTGCTCGACGATGCCCTCGTCTCATTCGATTGCGAAGTGACCGAAACGGTCGAGGTTGGCACGCACTTTATCCTGATGTGCCGTGTCGTTGATGTTCGCGCCGGTGATCGCGAAGAGGCCCTCGTCTATTTCCGCCGTGCCTATCAGTCCGTGAGCGCCTGACCTGAACGGGCAGGATGGGATTCAGCCGTGTGCCCGATCTCCATCCGCCATCTGGCTCGCCTCCTTGAAGCGCGCTTCGAATTCCAGACGCAGTGCGCGGCGGGTCTCGGCGGCGCGCTGCCGCCGCTTGCGGACTTCGGATTTCGGCTCATAGGAAGGAACGGCAGTCGGTTTGCCCTCGGCATCCACGGCGACCATGGTGAAATAGCAGGAATTGGTGTGGCGCCGTTCCCCGGTCCGGATGTTTTCGGCCTCCACCCTTATGCCGATTTCCATCGAGGTGCGCCCCGCATGATTGATCGAGGCCCGGAAGGTCACGAGTTCACCGACATGGATCGGCTGGCGGAAGACGACCTGATCGACCGAAAGGGTCACCGCATACTGCTGTGAGTATCGCGAGGCACAGGAATAGGCCACGCGGTCGAGCAGATTGAGCAGGGCGCCCCCATGGACCTTGCCGGAGAAATTCGCCATGTCGGGGGTCATCAGGACCACCATTTCAAGCTGGCTCGTGTCATGCGTTGCGTCCATAAGATCCCCTTGAGTCTTGATGTGAGGCAGATCCTATTGTGCGGCGCGGCAAAGCCGCAAGACCCGCATGCAGTTTCGTGACTGCAGCGACACTGTCAGGCGGCGGTTTGCCGATCGCTTGTCGCTTGATCGGCAGTCTCGGCAACCCAGCCCCAGAAGGAGAGGTGAAAATACCTGATATCCTCGAGCATCTTCTGGGTGAGGGCGATCTGATGTGTCCGTCGGTCCTGGCGTATGAAGCCGCGCGCCTCCGCGCCGTTCAAGACGTTGCGCACATGCGAATGGGAAATGCCCAGGCGTTCAGAGAGCTGACGCGTCTCCAGCAGAAACCAGCGTGCCTCTTGCTCGCCCGAATGTTCGTAATGTGCCCTTAGCAGCGCGAGAGCCATCCTGTCGCCGCAGTCGAAGCCGTCGAACCAGGACCAGGCGTCCTCACCTTTGGCCAGATGGCTTCTGACCCGGTCGAACATCAGGCGCGCTGCCGCGATGTAACGGAGAGAGAATTCCTCGTCATTCTTCAGCCGATGGGTCGTGCCGGTCGGCAGAAGTCCCGCCACTTCAGCACAGGTCATGTGATGAGAGAGCCAGGTCTTCAACCCGTCGAGAAGCGGAGCCTTTGCCAAGAGCAATTTCGCCCTGCGGTCTCCCCCGTGATCGACGGCTTCGATGAAGCGCGCAAACCTGAGCAGGGCGAAGAAGCTGGAAAGGGTTCTCGACCGACCCATCTCGGCCTGGATCCGTGTCAGTGTCGGACGTTCCCCGAGACCCAGCTCTGCTTCGCAATGCATGACCGCAAGCAGCCCGGCCGCGTGGGATTGGAGGTTGCGACCGAAGATCTTGTTGATCAGCTTCTCGCCGAAATGCATCGGCAGAATGCTGTTTGCGCAATACCGGATGGCATCCTCGTAAGCCTGATCATCCAGCCGCGCCCGTACTGCGTCCATTGTTTCGCCGCTCCCCAATTAGCAAGCGAAACTATCATGGCTTGCAACAAAGTGCGGTGACGGAAATTACAACCCGCGCATTGGATTGCGAGCGTTCCAATCGTCTTTTGTCTCGATGGCGGCAGATTTTTGACTCCCGCCAGATGGCGTTTTCGAGAACTATGCCCGCGCCGGACCCCTCCGGCGCGTCTGCCGGGGCATGTCCGGATTGCCGCGCACCTAGAGCGTTTCCCCCTCATGCTGGATCGTATCCGCATGATGTGAAGAAGTTTCGGGCCTCCTGAGGCTCGACGAGGTCGAGTAGTTTCCCGATCCTGTCCCAAAGGCCGGTTACGGTGCGCTCTGCCGCTTTGCGCAGG